>JAAEZZ010000010.1 GCA_018222605.1 Alphaproteobacteria bacterium | reverse complement strand
CCTGAGCAAATCAGCGGGATTTTCTCGGGTCAGATGGTCCAGGAATGGGGTCAAGCTCAACGCCTGAGACGATTGCAAAATCTGTGGGCTAGCTTGGTGGCACAGGACAGCTTCATTCCCGCGAAGGCAGTTCTTCCAAAGAAGCTTGTTGGGGGCATAAAACCTGTCTTGATCTTAGTATCTCCAGATCTTCTGCCAAAGGCCAAACCTTAAGACTAAAGGGCTTGTCTGGCGATCATGTCAGCAATGGTTTGCCCGTTTTTTCCGATTGGCGTCTTCAGGGCTCGGTCGAGTATTTCTTCTGCCTCGCTCTGGCTCCCGGCTGCAGATAGAAGCAGGATCTGGGCGAGTGCTGCGGAGAAGCATTCCCTGTCTAGGCGCAGGGCTGTGGCGGTGCATTGTCAAAAGAACCGACCTTGAGACGGCGCTCTCTGGAGATTAGGCCTTAGAGGTGAGCCAGACGCCTTTCCGCTATTTCAAAACGTCGTCCGAAATCATCCCGCTGCCGTTGCGCAATGTCGAAGATCCGCTCTACGAACATGCATTGATATTTGCCACGAAATGGTCCGCCACTGGGGCGACCAGTTCGGAGATTTCTTTGCTCATTCGAATTCGTCTGACAGCGCGCTAAGAGGAGTTTTCAATGCTTGTCTTTGTTCGGAGCGATGTAGGTCTCACTCCGATTGTAAACGCTAATCCAATCTTCGGGAGGGAGGGGTAGCGATTTGCTCTCCTGCTTTCTCGCGAGTGTAAATGCAGGTTGGGGCTGAGATGAGCGGATTTGTTCAAGCCAGAAGAGGCCATCATATTGGCCGCTGTTTCCACGCGGCGCAATAATATCCAGGTCGCCGTCGCCATCCATGTCTCTCGTTATGAACATGTCGTACATTCCGCGCACCCGTCGTGAAATATCGTGACGTGTCCATGTATTTTCTGCGTCTCCGGGATTTTCAAACCATGCAATGCGACCAACTGACGAGGCGGCCGTGACAGATTCATCATCATGGTCACGTGCTGCTCCGGAATATGTACCTGCCAGGACATTCAACCCGGAATATCCCCCCGTCAGGACGTCCATATCTCCGTCCCCGTCGATATCAGTTAAATGAATCCCAATTACCGGGTCAGGAAGCGTGTCGCCGATCCTGTGATAAGTCCACGGTTGTGAGAGGGATTCTGGCTGCTCAAGCCATCCTAGAACGGAAGGGAGAGTAAGGGGCTCGCCTTTAACGATTTCTGTGACACTCACCACGATATCCGGGCGTCCGTCATGATTCAGGTCTGCAATGTCTGCCTGGAAAGCGTTTGATGCTCCATGCCATCCTTCAGGCGTATCGAAGGCAGCCACTATTTCGATCGGCCAGGTGCTTGTGATCAGTTTCCCGTTTTCGTCCGTGCCCTCGTTCTGAATGATTACCATTCGAGTGTTGAGCCGTTCAGCAGCCAGAACATCCAGGCGTCCGTCACCATTGAAGTCGAATGGAAGGGCCGTATTTGGCACGTCGCGGCTATAAAGCACCTGCTCATGCCAGGAGGCAGGATCAAGCGCAGGACCATCCAAAAGAATGAGAGACGTAGGGTGGCTATTAGGCTGACCCGCTTCTGAACGAACAAGATCCGACGTGCCTTTATTTGCTGCGGTCAGGTCCAGAGTTCCGTCGCCATTCATGTCGGCAATGAAAACACGCAGCCATGATCCCCGGTTTTCGGAAAAGGGAAGGATTAATGACTTCCACTCCTCATCCCTTGCGTGGGGGCCTGGGTTCTCAAAGTATACAAGGTGTGCTTCCTCACAGGCGGCGACGATGTCTGGCCAGCCATCCCCATTCAGATCCCCCACAGCAACATCTTCAATCGCTGCGACAATGCTGCCTTCGGCAATTGTGCGCAAGGCCCACTGATCTGGATCATGGCTTCCATACGCTACACGTAGGTGATTGGAGTCTTCCTGTGCGGTGATGAAATCCTGATATCCATCCTGATCAAGGTCGGTGAGCGCTATTCCATCGCCACCACGTATGGGAATACCTCCATTCACATCCTCTGCATCAATCAAGTGTTCCTCCCACGATATATACTTGCCGTCGGGCGCTATTGCGTTGGTGGGGGTTTCGGCAACGGTCAGAGGGGCGAGTGGTTTGTTCTTTGTGTATTCTGGAGGGGGAGCGCAGGATACAAGACTCGCGAGCCCAATTGTGACTGAGAAAACCCTTGAAGCATTCATGTTTACGATATGAGCAATGGTTCTTTGATTAAGGGTTGGATGTGATCGCATAATGCCTCCCAGGCTATCCTAGTGTCTCGTTCTACAGCCCCTACTGTTTTAGGGGAGGGCGGTTTTTTTGTTTGGGGGCGCTTTTAGCATGTCGCAGGGAGGTCGGGAAATTTTATTTAACGATCATAAAGTTTTCAAATGGCTGGGTGGACCGGAAAACAGGGAGGACTTGGGATGACGGGCTGTGTTTACTTTGTCTGTATCGGTGGGGTGAGCTTGGTAGTCAGAGCAGACTGCTGAGCAGCTATTTTAGTCATTTAGACAGCGATGTTATTTAGTGTTGTTGCGGATTAAACATGACGCTTTGTTGCGCGTGAGGATATTTTCATTCACTCTGAAGACAATTGAAGGGGTTTGAAAATGTCTACTAAGAAGCGGCCAAATAGCGATGTGAAAGAGGGACGACAGCCCGCTGGAACAAACGGTCGGGAGGTCTTGCTTGATGCTGCAAGCAATCTGATGATCGAAACCGGATCAATTGACGTATCGCTGCACCAAATTGCACGCAGAGCCGGCCTCACGGCGCCCTTGGTGAAATACTGGTTTGGATCCAGGGAGGGCTTGCTCCTTGCCTTGGCGGAAAGGGATGTTGAAGGCCCCTTAAGCCAGCTAGCGGACTTGATGGATCAGGAACTGGATCCGGCTACTAAGTTGAGAATTCATATCCACGGAATAATTAGCGCGTACGCACAATTTCCCTATCTGAACAGGCTTATCGATCAATTGCTGTGGGACCGGGAATCAGAGGGCTCGAAGGTTTTGCGAGCCCGCGTTATCCAGCCAATTGCCAGGGCGCAAAGAACGATCCTGTCGGATGGCGTTGCGGCGGGACAGTTCCGGGAAGTTAATGTAAAATATATGTATTTTTTGATTGTCGGAACATGTCACTACATATTTTCAACACGCGTTGGTGCATATGAAGTTTTTGGCGTACCTAGGATAACAAAGGAAATTTCATTAGATTACGCAGCCTTCGCAACCGACACGATCCTCCGCGGTATTTCGACGTGACATGTCATGCGGGTTTCACTGGATCAGGTCGTAATATCTATACTTAGCAAAAGAGTTTAACAGCGGGCAGAATTGGCTAAAATGCCCGTGTTCTGAGTTGAACAGGAGTGGTGGGAAACCCAACTTCTAAGGCATATTATTGTGAGTACGGCTTTTGTGTTAACGGTATTGGCGCTTGGAAGACAACGCTGTTGGTATGTCATAGTGGGTGGTGACCTCTGTCAGCGTTTGTGATCAACATTACCGTTCTTCGTCTGGCCTTCCCGAGCAATAGGGAAATCCAGTTTCCAGTATGGTTTTTTCCGCCGTTCGTGCGACATGCTGTAAAGCATTCGTATACTGACTGCTTGACGCTTCAAACTCAGGCAGCGCCGTGCTCGTTTGATAGATAATCATTTGTATCATCGCAGGTGCCTGAGCCCCGGTCACGTTGCGCACTTACATCATCTCCGTTCGGAATGGTCCATTCAATGGGTTTCAGACTGCGACGAAAATGCCCGCCCCGTTCCCCGAGAGGCATCTTGCGTGTTGTAAAAAAGAGTGGCAGTAGGCGATTTAACGGTCGTTAAAGAACCATAGGGAGGAAAGTATGATTTCTCGTAATAGATCGCACTATTATGCTGGCGTTGGCGCGCGGGCTATGGCTGTCGCTTTGCTTGTTGGCGCTGGCTCTGCATGGGCTCAGGAAGGCGCGTCCGTGACTTCCGAGGCCGACGAAGATACTCCGGTGCTGGGCCTCAGCGTGGTAACCGTTACAGCTCAGAAGCGGACGGAAAGCGTGCAGGATGTGCCTATTTCGGTACTCGCTTTCAATGGGGACATGCTTGAAGATGCAGGTGTGGCCGACATTAGGGACCTTGGGAAAATTGCGCCTGGGTTGAATCTTGCAACGTCTGCTCAGACCACAAATACACGCGTACAGATCCGTGGCGTAGGGGCGGCAGGCAATACAGCCATGGAGCCAAGTGTCGCCGTTTTTGTCGACGGCGTATATGTTCCTCGTATTGGATCAATGCTGGCAGGGCTGAATGATATCGCCTCTGCAGAGGTCCTGCGGGGGCCGCAGGGCACGCTGTTTGGCCGTAATGCCTCTATGGGCGCTGTTCAACTCGAGACTGCCAATCCTCATGATACCTATGAAGCAGAGGGCTTCGCTTCGATTGGGAATGCTGAGCGGTATCGCGGCACTTTCATGTTGAATACCCCGGTGTCTGAAAACATATCGGTCAGAGCTTCTGTTCTTGGTTCACAGGGGGAAGGTTTCGGCAAAAATGATCTCACGGGCCAGACCATCGGGCGGAATGATGTGTTTTCTGTCCGTACTGCGATGAAGTGGGATATTACGCCGTCTCTCTCATGGGTTCTCAAGGCGGACTACCAGAATCTTAGTGGTGATGGCAGCCCCACGGTTACCGTCAAGGCGGACACAGTGACAGAGCAGGCGGCAGCCAATTGGGCCGCCCGGCTGGACCCTGATGGGGCAGGCCCATTACTCGGATCCACGCCATATTTGGACAGGACGTATGATTATCATGTCTATCAGGTTTCCGATGGGAATCTGAAGGATTTTCAGTATGGTCTTTCGAGCAATCTGTCCTGGAGCCTGGGTGATGGGTACGAAATTAAACTGATCAGCGGATATCGCGATTGGAACAATAGCCAGGTCGATACACCGTTTTCGGTGCCTATTCTGCTATTGTCTCGGGATTCAAGTTTCAGCAGTGTCAGCCAGTCGCATGAACTTCAGCTGATATCACCTGAAGATTTGCTTGATGGCAAATTTGAGTATGTAGCAGGCCTGTACTACTACAATGAGGACTTCTCGCTAGGGCAGGCAAATAATCTCTATCCGGCTTATTGTAACTCCTTCTTGCGGAATATTGCCGCTGCGCCGGTAGTTGCAGCCTGTAATGCCGGGGCGAAGCGACGATCGTCCGAACTGGATTTCAGGCAGGATTCAGAATCCTACGCGGCATATTTTCAGGGTACGTATGACCTGACAGACACTTTGAGCCTGACGGCAGGCCTACGGTATACGAATGACATTAAAGATGCAGTATACAATGGTGTCAGCAACAATTTGGTTGAAAGTATGGTCAACGAGACCACAGAGATGGATCTTGACCAGAACAAGGTCACATATCGTCTGAACTTGTCCTATCGACCAACACCCGATGTGATGTTCTATGCGAATTACAGCACTGGGTTCAAATCCGGCGGGTTTGATTCGGCGGCAGGGGCGGGTGTCGCCAGGACTGCAGCCAACAGGACCTACAACCCGGAAGAAGTCGAAAACATTGAGGGTGGCGTCAAAACAAGCTCGTTCGACAACCGCCTCATTGCAAACGCAACCATTTTTCGGACTGATATCTCAGATTACCAATTCCGATCTTTTGATGGGGACCAGTTCCGCGTACAAAATAACGGCGAAGTGCGTCAGCAAGGCGTCGAATTTGATTTGACCGGCCGCCCAATCCCTCCGCTGACATTGCAACTATCAGGCGCTTATCTTGACTCTGAATACCAGAGCTTTGAAGGGGCTCCAGGTTTGCCCGGTTTCGGTGGCACGCAAGATCTTACCGGTGAGCGACTTCCGAATTCGCCTCGTTGGTCCGGGGCGGCATCATTTGTGTACGAAGATACACTCAGTTCCGGATGGAGCTGGTCAATTCGGGGGGATGCATCCTTTGTTACCAACCAAAACCTATCTACATCGGGTGACAATAATCCTGACTCAGTTGTAGATGGATATCAGATACTTGGCGCGCGTTTGGCCCTCGCTTCGCCTGATGACCGTTGGGAGCTAGCGCTTGCGGGTCAAAATCTTGCTGACGACACCTATTGTACAGCCATTTACAACCAACCAGGCGGGGCCGCATTGGGACTGAATAATCCGAACACAGGGGGTACGGTTTTGCGTTGTGTTCTTGGCACGCCTCGAACATATGCCCTGGAGCTCAAAGTTCGGTACTAGGGGAGAGAGTAGATATGAATACTCAATGGTATGTGGCTTTGATATTTCTGATCTGCGCACTCGGAGGGTGTTCCACAGCCTCCGAGGGCTCGGACTCAGTGGCGAACATCACGGTACACAGATTGTTAGACCGTCCAATCATCGATGCCGGTACAGACCCTTCAATTGGAACTAATATTCAAGGGCCATCGCTAATCCTTGCACCGAATTGGGTCGGCAAGCCGCTTGGCAAATATTATTTATACTTTGCTGATCATAAAGGGAAATCAATTCGACTTGCTTATGCGGATCATCTTGAGGGGCCATGGACAGTGTACCAGCCTGGCGCGTTGCACTTAGAACAGACTGGTCTTCCGACAGAGCCGTTGACGATTCCGGAGAACTGGACTCCGTCACGGGTACTTACCAATTTTGCGCCATCCGGCACGCCGGGGATTCCGGATGCTGTGGCTGAGGTAACAACACCGCACATCGCATCACCTGATGTGCACATAGATGCGAAGAATAAGCAGGTCATCATGTACTATCATGGTCTTGTTGATTTAGGGGTGCAGAAGACGCGAGTGGCGGTATCATCCAACGGGATTGACTTTACCGACATGGGCGAAACTGTCGGCCCTCCTTATTTCCGAACGTTTGAACACGATGGAATGACCTATGCGTTGACGATGCCTGGTATCATGTACAGATCTAAAGACGGAATGTCAGACTTCGAACGTGGGCCCATGTTATTCAGTCTTACCCAAAGGCACACAGCGGTCCTCAAGCGAGGCGACACATTGTATGTTTTTTGGACCCGGGTTGGAGATGCGCCAGAGCGAATTTATGTTTCGAAAATTGATATTTCCACTGAATGGTCTGATTGGCTGGTCTCAGAAACACGGGAGTTGCTTCGTCCTGAAAGAGAGTGGGAGGGAGCAGGTTTGCCAGTTGAGCCGTCTTACCGAAGTGCAATCAACTTGCCTGTAAATCAGTTTCGGGATCCTGCGGTATTCGAAGAGAACGGCAGAACTTATCTGCTGTATGCAGTGAAGGGCGAGCAGGGGATTGGAATTGCTGAAGTCAGTATACCTTAAAAGGTGCTATCACTAAAGGCCGACCCTAAGGTGCCCTGATCTATTGTCAAAGGAGCCGGGTTTGAAGTGGCCAATCCTAGCATGTGATCTCGGCAAATAACGAATTCACCTTTCGGCTACTTCAGGACATAACCCAAAATCATTCGGTTTGTTATGATAATATATGTCCGATTTCCGCTGTTCTTGTAAAATATTGGAGGATGTTTTTACTCCGTCCAAGCTTCAAGAAGAGACGAGACGCCGCGATTCGCGAATGGCGGGAGCGGGTTGCTTCCTCAGACCTGCTCGTCCGTAAGAAATGGTGACGAGCTCACTTTACCTGACAGTACATGAAGCGAAACAGAGTTGATTAGTTTGACCTAAGTATCATGCTGATACGTTCTTGCGTCGCTTGGTGTCATCCCGAAGTTTTGGCGATAAACCCTCGAAAAATAGGGCGCGCTGCTAAAGCCCCAATTAAAGGCAATTTCAGTGATCGTCATGTGGTTCAATGCGGGGTCTTTCAATGAAGACTGACAGGCCAGCAAGCGGCGCTGAAGTATCCATTCGGATACTGTATATTCCGATGCTTCAAATATTTTGTGCAGGTATCGAGGGCTGATCCGGAAGGATCTGGCGATCATGCCGGGTGATAAATCAGGGTCCCGCAGGTTGTTCACGATATAATTCTGTATACGGCGAATCATGGTCTTGTGAATTGATGATTTGTAGTCTCCGGCCTTGTCTGGACGGATAGCTGCGCTCACCAGGTCCAAAGTTGCTGCTTCAGTGCTTGCCTGCACTTCTCCTTCCTCTTGTGTTCCCAGTACAGCACTTAGCGCTTGCAGATGAGAGGCAAGCAGCAAACCCAGACCCGAACGACCATTGATTCGTTGCGCGCAAACATCCTCAATGCTGGATGCGTAGAGCTTCAGTTTAGTATGAGGAACGAGAAGCGAAATCTGTCGAACTGTTCCTGTCGAGCTAAATTGAGCGGGGCGGGAAGCATCCCACACGGAAATGTCACCCGGCCCCAAATCAACCTCATGGTTATCCTGTACCAGGCGCTGACCGCCTTCCAGCATGAGGATGACGCCAAAAAAGGTGTCACTGGTGCGTTGAATTTGACTAACAGTGCGCTGTCCGGAAAGCCCAAATCCGACACGTACATCAGTGAAATCCGTCGATCCCAGTTTCGTATGGCGAAACTCTGCATTGCAGGCTGGTACGCTTGGCTTGTCCAATGCCCAATTTGAGTGAACCGCACACAAACGCTCACAAAAATCACTGAAACTGGCATTCTGAAGCCGAATGCCACGGACGTGATTTGGGGGTTCATCCCATCGCTGATGCATAAGTTCCTCCCGAATTGTATTTTTTTGTACAGTAGAGCCAAAACGCCATGTTGCAAAACATCCGTTGTCTCTATGCGCCCGGGGGAAAGACACACATCCCGCTTAGGCAAGCGTCTTTGTCTATCTCTGTCACTAATGGCCACAAATATAAAAACGACTTTGGAGGAAAGCGGCATTGCTAGGTTATATGATGCAGGATGTGGAACTGCGCGTGCCGGATATCCTGCGGTATGCCGCGCGCCAGCATGGTGATCTTAAAATATCTTCCCTGGATGAGGATGGAGTCACACGTCACCAGAGTTATCTGGAAACTCAGGCGCGTGTACGCCAACTTACCGGTCGGCTTGAGGCCTTGCACCTGCCGGCACAGAGCCGGGTGGCCTCACTCGCCTTGAACACGCGTCGACACTTGGAACTCTATTATGGGGTCACGGCTGCGGGCCATATCCTGCACACAATCAATCCTCGTTTCGATGCTGAGCAGATCGCCTTTTCGGCTCGACAGGCCGGGTTAAGCGCCTTGTTCTTTGATCCCGCGTTTACCGCACAGGCAGCGATTATTGCTGAGGCTTGTCCGGATATACGGGCATATATCGTTCTTGGTGATGGCGTAGAGACTCGCGACCAGGGTATTCCTAACGTAATTGATTATGAGGGCTTCATTTATGAAGCGGTGTCCAGTGATGGCCCGGCTAATCTGTCGGAACGGGATGGGGCGTTCCTCTGCTATACATCAGGAACGACGGGAGACCCGAAAGGTGTGCTATATTCCCATCGTTCCTGTCTTATCCATGCGCTCGCGGCCAGCGCTCCTGGCAACTTCAATATTGCCCCCACTGATGTCATTCTGCCCTGTGCGTCCATGTATCATGCCACGGCTTGGGCCCTGCCTCTGACAGCTCCCATGAATGGTGCCCGACTTGTTCTGCCTGGCGGAAAGCTGGATGGAGCCACACTTTTGGATTTGTGTGAGACGGAGGAGGTTACGCTTGCCTGGGGTGTCCCAACGATCTGGAAAACCGTTCTGGATGCCGCGATAGAGCAAGGCAGAAAGCTGCCAAAACTTAAGCGTGTTTATATGGGCGGCTCAGCCGTCCCACCGGATCTGAAGCGGGCTTTTGCGGACAAGCTGGACGTGGAACTTGTCCAGGTATGGGGGATGACAGAGACGAGTCCGCTTGGGGTTATTGCCACAGTAACCGGCGCATCAGACAGTCTATCTGAAGATGAGCGAGCTGACTTACTTACTAATAAGCAGGGGCGCATCCCGTTTGGTGTAGAGTTGAAGCTCCTTGATGATGTAGGTAACGAGCTTGCACAGGATGGAAAGAAAAGCGGCAGGCTGATGATCCGCGGTCCTTGGGTCGTGAATCAGTATTTTGGCCATGATACGCCAATCACAACTGAGGATGGGTGGTTCGATACAGGTGATGTCGCGACGATCGATTCCCTTGGTTATATGCAAATTACGGATCGTACAAAGGACATCATAAAGTCAGGCGGTGAGTGGATCAGCTCCATCACGCTTGAAAATACAGCTGTCGAACACCCTGATGTCGATATGGCGGCTGCTATAGGCCTGACACATCCGAAATGGGATGAACGTCCGTTGCTGGTCTATACGATGAAATCACATGCAGAGATTTCTGCAGAGGAAGTTCTAGGCTTCCTCAAGCAACGTTTGCCGAGTTGGTGGGTCCCGGAATCCGCAATTCTCGTTGAAGATATTCCGCTTACGGCTACTGGCAAGGTCGATAAAAAGCAGCTGCGCGCTGCCTATGCTGATTTCTACAAAAAATAATCAAAAACAAATCAAAGAATCTGGGAGGATTCCGTGAGACACACTTTAACTGCATCTGCCGCAATAATAGCATGCGCTATGACTGCTCCGTACTCGGTGGCTATAGCTCAAGACTCGCCTGGAAAGACGGAAGATGACAATACGGCGCGCCGTCTGCCTTCGGTGAGTGTAACGGCAAGAAAAACATCTGAGAATATTCAGGATGTCCCGATCTCAGTCTCTGCTTTTGATGCTGAAGCGATTGCCGATTACGGATTTACGGATTCACTCGCAATTGATGATCAGGTGCCCAATTTGGAAATCAAGACTTACGGGGGCAATCCAAACATCTTCATTCGCGGGGTAGGAAATAATGACTTCAATGGCACAACCGTTTCGCCTGTAAGTATTTACTCCGATGACGTTGTCCAGGGGCTGACCGGCGGTCAGCTTATGCAAATGTTTGATCTTGAGCGTGTGGAAGTACTGCGTGGCCCTCAAGGTACCCTCTTTGGGCGCAACACCACAGGCGGTGCAATCATTTTTTATTCTCGTAAGCCTGGTGACGTTCAGGAAGGCTATGTCCGAATGGGTATAGGCAGCTACAATCGAACAGAGTTGGAGGCCGCCGGCACTATCGTTGCGATCGAAAACAAGCTGGCCACGCGGGTTGCAGGCAAGATAATGTCTGATGATGGAGACAGGCGGAATCTCTTTAATGGTGAACGCGCCAATGCCACCGATCTGGCCGCTCTTCGCGCAATTACCCGATATCTACCGAATGACGATGTTGAGATTTTGTGGAACCTGCACTATGGCCGCGACCGGTCTGACTATCAGCAGGGCAAACCAGTTGGCGTTATAAATGGCGGTAACGTATTGGGCTATGTCGATCCGGCGCCGAATGATGCCAAATACATAAATGTAAACCGTACAGATAATCGTCACTATGCTGATACATGGGGCACGAACATAGCGGTCAACTGGGACTTTGGTGACTATACGCTTAAATCAGTCACAGCCTATGAGGATGTCGAGACAGACTATCTCGGTGATATCGATCAGAGTCCAAATAGTCTGGACGAGTTGCGCTTTCAGCAGGATGGCGACCAGATCAGCCAGGAATTAAACCTCTCCTATAATGGTAGCGGAAATCTGAGCTGGATAGGCGGCCTATTCTATTTGAAGGAAGATTTTCACTATCGCACTTCCGGCCCCTTGTTTGGGGATGTGCCTGGTGCAGCTCTACCGCTTGATGCTCAATCCCAGCGTGACACCGAAACGTATGCCCTGTTCGGCGAAGCGACCTACCGGTTAACCGAGGCGTTCTCGGTAACTGCAGGTCTACGCTACACGATGGAAGAAAAGGATGCCGTTCTGGACAGTCTGTTGACTTACGGTGCGTTTGGCACCCAGCCAGATGGTCTTACGGTCCCGATCATTCCAGAGACAAGAAAATCCAATGATTGGGATGCTTGGTCCGGTCGTGTTCTCGCCAAATATGAGTTTGACGCAAACTCCATGGTTTATGCCAGCATATCACGCGGGTTCCGATCGGGTGGCTATAACCTGGGTGCCTTTTTCGATCCAAACGAGTTTACAACCGTCGACCCTGAGTTCCTGACCTCTTATGAAATTGGCCTGAAAACTACTATTCTGGATGATCGTCTGCGTGCGAACATGTCCGTGTTCATGTATGACTATACAGACCTTCAGGTGTTCACGTTTACTCAAGGCTCCAGTACGGCCAACCCAATTGTCATTGCTTTAGAAAATGCTGCGGATGCTGAGGTTTCCGGTTTTGAGGGAGAGTTTACGGCTGTCCCGATTGACGGCATGAATCTCTCGCTCGGGATTGGGTATCTGGATGCTACATATGAGAATTATATTTCGGATATTTCTGGAGACTTAAGCGGTAATAGTCTGCCTGGTGCGCCCGAGTGGAATATTAATTTCAGTGGTCAACAGGACTTCAGAATTGCCAACAAGTGGATACTGACACCGCGACTGGAATATGTCTTCGTTGATCAACGCTATTTCGACTCGAACCAGTCGGAAGCGATCAGTTCTGGCGGATCACACGAACTGGTGAACGCCCGTCTGTCGTTTGCTCCCGAAGCTGGGGCTTGGGAGATCGCTCTGTGGGCCAAGAATATTGGTGACAAGCAATATGTCGTCGATGCCGCCGACCTGACAGCCACCTTTGGTTTCATCCCTACATATTATGGCCCACGTGAAAGCTGGGGTCTTGAAGCTCGCATTGAATTTTAGCGCTTAACCCATGGAGATATAGTCATGCGCGAAGAAGAAGAACTGCTTTATTGCCCTAAAGATCTGCCATGGCACAGCCTGGGCAATGGGGCATATTATCGCCTGTTGCGAGTTAGTCCCGAGACCGGACAGTTTTCGATTATTCTGAAACTGGATGCCGGAGGTCAGTTCGCTGGCCACTATCATCTTGGTGCGGGTGAGTTTCTGATGCTCAAGGGAGAGCTCAAATACAAAGATGGTGTCGCGAAAACCGGGGACTGGGGCTATGAGCCGCTCGGCGCGGTACACGCTGATACAAATGTCGAAATGGAAACAGAACTGTTATTCATTGGATACGGCCCGATCGCATTCACGGATGATAAGGGCGGCATTGCGCAAATCCTCGACGCGAAACTGCTCAGTGATGTTGCTGAAGGCAAAATGGAACCAGTGTCCTTCACCGTTGAGGCCTGAGCAAAAAACGTTTCCTCCCTAACTTCAAGGAATGCTGATGTCTCAACTGGGTCAGCATTCCATTTTTAATTCAGAGTAAGTGTGATGACAGATCTAACTGGCAAAACAGCAATCATAACAGGCGCGGCAAGTGGGATCGGGGCTGCTGCTGCGAGACTCTTTGCCGATTCAGGTGCGACAGTTATCGGTGTCGACATGAATCATGAGGGCCTTGCAGAGCTTTCCGGTAAACTGGGCGAAAGATTTGTCTATGAAGCTGGTGATGTAACTGACCGGGCCTTGTTGGAACGTCTGGCTGAACGCGCCAAAAACGAATTGGGGGGGCTAGATATGGTCCTCCTTAACGCTGGCATTGATGGGCCGATGGCACCTATCCTTGAGATTGCCCCAGTTGATTTCGATCAAGTGCTTGGCGTAAATGTCCGTGCTGTATTCGAAGGGATCCAGGTCTTCGGGGCAGCGATGAAAGATCGCGGCGGCAGTGTGGTGATTACGTCATCCGTAAATGGATTACGTGCTTTCGAAAATACCAGCCCTTACACGACCAGCAAGATGGCCGTTATTGGTCTGGCGCGCGCAGCGGCCAATGATCTTGCAAAATACGATATTCGTGTAAATACAGTTCATCCCGGCCTGATTGATACGCCGATGCTGCAGCGGGCCGAAGAGGGGCTGGCGCCTGGTCATCAGGCTGAGCTACGCTCCACACTTTCACAAACCGTCGCGATGAAACGCGTTGGCGAACCGGAAGACATTGCACGTGCCATGCTGTTTCTGGCAAGTGACGAGGCTAGTTATGTGACGGGTCAGTCTCTCGTGGTGGACGGAGGGTTTACAAGTCTGCTCAGTATGTAGTGTGAACCAAACTTTGCATTGCACATGCCCAGTCTTTGGCTAGCAGGTCTGATGCATCATTGTTTCGACCTGTAGCCTCTGCCAGAGATATGCAGGCGGCTGGTGGATAGGAATTTCCTATTCCGAGTCGTGTTTCAAATGCTTCAATAGCATTTAGCGCAGAGGTAAAAGGGCCACGAAGCCATAGACAGGCATGAACCAAGCTTGTGTCCATACCTGAAACGGTCCGCCTGCGCATAGCAGTTCCAGCAAGTTTTCGTCCATTTACCAGAATATTGAACCGGCCGTCACAGGGAGCATTCGGTGCCACACCGATATGTCCAGCTGATATTCCGAGGGCTGATACTGCCGCAAGCAAGTCTGTGGTGAAACGGCGGTAGGTATCATTGAGGTCGGTTGATCCGCATGGTTCACATACCAGTTGAGTTATGCACAGCACATTCTCACCATGAAAGACACACGAGCCCCCAGAGGCGCGGAAAAAGACAGGCCAGCCCAAGTCAGCGGCATCTTCAACGGCGGCCTCAATCCCCCTACGCTGGGAGTAGGCACGCGGCACCACCAGACATCTCGCTTGTTGCCAAAAATGCAATTGCTGGGTGGCCGCAGCCATGGATGACACAGCTTCAAATCTTGCCGCTTCATAATCGAGTCCACCTGCCTCATCAAAGTGAAGGACAAAAGAATTATCAGGGCTCGACACGGAAGTTTTCAAGCTGTTCGCATAGCTCATTTAGAAATTTCCCGGCAGGTTCACCGTCAATAATACGATGGTCCGCAGTCAGGGACAGGGGGAGTTTACGAACAGGTCTGAGATGACCTGCCTTATCAAATTCTGCAACTTCGTCCAACCGCCCGACGCCAAGCAGGGCAAGCTGGCCTGCATTCAGGATGGGAGTGAAATACCGTACACGTGTGTGGCCTAGATTAGACAGCGTGAAGCTGCCACCCTTCATCTCTGAGACCGCCAGCTTCCCTGAAAGGGCCCGCGAAACCAGATCCCGCCTTGCATTGGCCAAGTCCAGGACAGACATCGAACAGATGTCTCTCAGGACGGGTGTCATAAGGCCCGACGATGTTGATATCGCCAGCGAAAGATCGATGCTGGAATGCTGGGTGAAGCTTTCTTCATCTGCGATGCCATTGAAGTCTGGAAAGGCTTTCAGGGTATTTGCAAGTGCATAAATAAGGCAGTCTTCAAGACTGATTTTGTGACCTGCCGCCTTCCACGCCTTACGCTTCGTCATAAGCGCACTGATATCAGCATCGCCATGATAAGTTAGCTGCGCGGCTCCCTGCAAGGAGGCCAGCATGCGCTGGGCAATGACCTTGCGTACGCCGCTCAGGCGCTGGGGTGTATCAATTTGATGCTCCGCCATTTCAGCTGACAATCGTGGCGATCAATGCGCCCTTCTTCACTGGGGATTCTGCTGCGACTTTGATTTCCAGGACTCCGTCAACCGGAGCTGTGATTTCCGTAGAAACTTTCTCGTTCATTACTTCACAGATGACATCTCCAGCGGAGACCTTATCTCCATCATCATAGAACCAAGTGGAGATGGCGCCTTCGCTATCATCGTCCCAGCAATCTTGCGGAATACGGATCTCAGACATGCTCACCAACCTTCAGTATACGCTGAGCTGCTGATACGATTTTATTGGCGTTGGGTAACACATGATGCTCCATTTCGGGCGCAAAGGGAACGGGAATATCAGGGTAAGAAATTCGTTTAGGGGCGGCCTTCAGCTGGAGGTTTTCCTGTTCGGCGATACTGGCCAAAATCTCGGCGCCGACGCCATAGGAATGATAGTCATCATCCACGCTTATCAGGGTCCCAGTCTTTTTAACTGAGGCAAGGATAGTGTCTCGATCAAGGGGGGCGATGCTGCGCAAGTCGATGACTTCGGCGTCTATACCTTGGCTTTCGAGTGTGGCCGCCGCATCCAGCGCCAAATGAACTGTATGGCCGAGGCCGACGAGCGTTATGTCCTGACCTTCGCGTACGATATGCGCCTTGTCCAATGGCACGGTGTAATGTTCTTCGGGGACATGTACGATTGAGCGCTGAACCGTGCCGAGCCAGCCCATACCCTGGAGGGCCTTGTGATACATAAAGATTACCGGGTTTGGATCATTTATGGCTGCTGCCAGCATGCCTTTTGCGTCATAGGCGTTGGACGGCATCACAACCTTCATACCAGGCAGGTGTCCGAAAGTGGCATATAGAGTTTGTGAGTGCTGTCCGGCATCACCATAGCCGCCGCCCACTGATGTCATCAGCACCATGGGGCAGGTTACATTGCCACCTGAGAAGTAGCTCTGTTTTGCGGCCAAATTGTATATCGCATCCATGCAGACCCCGAAGAAGTCTACAAACATCAACTCTACAACAGGTTTCATGCCGGCGGCCGCCATTCCTACTGCGGTTCCGATAAAGGCTGTTTCGGATATTGGCGTGTCGCGTACCC
The DNA here is from genome assembly GCA_018222605.1 of Alphaproteobacteria bacterium. GTDB lineage: Bacteria > Pseudomonadota > Alphaproteobacteria > Caulobacterales > Hyphomonadaceae > Hyphomonas. Next base: position 145,037 of record JAAEZZ010000010.1, on the reverse strand, counting down.
GGTCAGGGCCGAACTCGTCCAGCAGGCCTTGTGTATTTCCAAATACACCGCCCATCTTCGCGATATCCTCGCCCATGACCAGGACGTCGGGACTTGTTCGCATCTCGAGTGCAATTGCTTCGGACATGGCCTTTGCGATTGTCAGCTTGCGTTTCTTTTCCATATGTTCTGATCCTTACGCAAAGACGGTGGTGAAGGCATCTTCTGGGGAAGGGGCGGGAGACTGACGCGCATGAGCAAAAGCTGCGGTAATACGGTCCTTTGCCGTCGCCTCGATGACATCGAGTGTACTCGGAGTTACGCCTTCATTCTCCAATCGCGTTCTGTAGAGGGTGATTGGGTCACGTGTGAGCAGTGCATCTTTCTCCCCCTCCGGTCGATAGCTTTCAGCGTCACCCATGAAATGTCCTTCCAAACGGATTGTCTCAATCTCGATAAGACTTGGCCCTTGTCCGGAGCGTGCTCTGGCGATCGCGTCTCTGGCGGCCTCGAATACCCTGTCTGGGTCATTTCCTGGAACAAATATGCCGGGCATCCCATAGGCACAGGCACGATCGGCATTGCGCTCAATCGCCGTTGCGGAACGTTTGGAAACGGAAATGCCATACGCATTGTCTTCTACGACAAACACAACGGGTGCATTCCACACGCTCGCCAAATTTAGGGTTTCATGAAATGCGCCCTGATTGGCGGCCCCTTCGCCAATGAAGGCAACGGCAACATCATCCTTTCCGCGAAGCTTGGCTGCCATGGCTGCTCCAACGGCCGGCCCCATACCTTGGGCGATAATTCCAGAGCAGCAGAAATTTACGTCCTTATCGAACAGGTGCATGTGGCCGCCGCGCCCTCCAGAGAGGCCATTGGCGCGACCGAAAATCTCTGAAGCCATAGCCTCAAGGTTTACGCCTTTGGCGATCGCGATGTGATGCGGGCGATGTGTTGCAGTGACAGCATCGCAAGGGCGCAGGTGCGCGCAGACGCCTACTGCGCAGGGCTCTTGTCCATCCGAAAGATGCATTTCTCCCGGCAAAGGGCCTTTCGCCATGTTGAAGACAGGTTGCTTGCCTTCGAAATAGGCTGGCTTGATGAGGTTTTCGAAGTGACGGCTCTCAACCATCTTTTCGAACATCCAGAGTTTTTGGGTCCGTGTCAGTTTCAATGCGTCCTCCACGCAGAATGTTTTGCTCACAATCCCTCACCACCAGCGTGGCTGCTATACTAGGAACGAACTGACTTTGAACTTCGGTGGAAATGTCAAATTAACCTGCCTTGATAAGGTGCATCCTGGATGCTTAAGCTTCATAAATGAGCCAGAAGCCATTCCGCTATTTCAAGACATCTCCCGAGATCATTCAGCTAACGGTGATAATGTAGATCCGATCTCCGCTGTCGTTGCACAGTGCCGAAGACCTGCTTCACGAACGCGGCATCGAAGTATGTCATTTAACGGTCCGACATTAGGTCGACCGTTTCGGCACTCATATTGCGCAAAAGATTCGCAGATGTCGGTCTGGAAGAATAAGGAAATCGCCGCAATGGCAGTGGCACCTGGACGAAATCTTCTTCAAAATCACAGGCGAGAGACATCATCTCTGGCGGCCGCCGCTTTGAAATTCCTCAAGAAAGCAATCAAGAGATACGGCACCCCCCCCAGTCGTGGTGACGGATAAATGCCCCTCGTGTCATGCTGCATGAAGGCTATCGGGAATGAGACGCGCCAGGAAACAGGGCGGCATGTTAATAACCGGGTAGAAAATTCACACTTATCTTTCCAAAGGCGAGAGTAGGCGATGTCGCGTTTCCGGCGCATGCGAAGTCTACAGAAAGTCGTCTCAATCCATTCCTCAGTGTACAATCACTTGAACTTCGATAGGCATATAAACTCCCGAGTTCGATTTAAAGAGAAACGAGACATTGCCCTTTGCGGATGGCGCGACCTTCTCGTCGCCTAGCACCTGCTCGGTCTCAAAACGGAGACTGGTTCATATTCCTTTGACAGCACCGCTGGTAGTCAGCCAGCCGCTAATATCTCTTTGATTGCAAGTTCAGCGATTGCGGCATCTTGTGCGCCGAGACCCGTGAGGTCCGCAATTGCAATTGAATCTTCTGGGAGATGTACTTCTTGTTGGCCGAGCAGTACCTCGCCAATCTCGATGATCGATGATGTGCCGGCCTGGGCTGACGGGGCGATCGCTACGCATTCTCCGTATGCTAGACATTGTTGTGTCGAATCTGTCAAAATCAAATCGGCTGCGATCATCACATCTTTTGCAATTTCGGTCTTGCCGGGAGAGTCCGCGCCGATTGCGACAATGCGCAGGCCGGGGCGGATCATATCGCGCGTAATCAGAGGATTTTTAGAGGGTGTTGTTGTGACGATGAGATCGCACTCTCTCGATAGGACTGAAAGGTCTGTCTGAACTGTTGCCGAAATTGGGTAGTCTTCCAGATCTTGCGCCAATTTCTGGGCGCGTTCAGGGTGACGTGCCCAGATCTGCACATGTTTAATTCCGAGGTGCTGGGAGACCCAGATTGCGTGTAACTTTGCTTGCGTACCTGCGCCGACAATTCCCAAAGTATGAATGGGGGTAGGGGCAATCAGGCGGGATGCGATGGTGCCTGCAACAGCCGTTCGCAAATCCGTCAGGGCGCCATCATCTGCGAGAAGACAGACCGTATGTCCGGTATTCGCGTCGAAGGCCATCATCACGCCGTTGCTTGACGCTAATCCTCTCTCCGGATTCTTGTAAAAATTGCCAGCCATTTTGACCACGAAATAGGGCGCTTTGCCAATGTGCGCTGATTTTACGTGGAAATCGCCTGGCGGTGCCTCGAACCGCAAGTGAGCAACCGCGCCGGATTGAACATTCCCCAAGGAGTACTCACAAAATGACGACTCAATCACTTTAATGGCTAGAGATGCATCTACGGCTTTCAGGATGCGGTTCTTATCATGGACTTGCATGGTTTAGTTTTGCTCTTGTTTGATAGCAGCAAGCTCATTGTATATTGTTGCGCGGCTTACGCTCAGTATGCGCGCAATATATGCGGGTGCGCGCCGTTGTTCCAGGGCACCGCTTTCTTTCAGTGCGAGGATGAGTTTCCGACGCGCGGGGCGATCAATATCTGCGATCCGAACATCATTCTCTGAACACCAGTGAGCAATAAATTCGTTTATGCGTTCATGCCAGTCATTGATGAATAGAGCTTGCACATCGTCTGTTCTGGGCTTTGCGCCAAGGAAGCCATCCAGCGCGATACGTATCTTATCAAACTGACTGATATCAACATTTATGCAGAATAGACCTACCGCCTTTTGTTGATCGGTCAGGACGATCGAGATGCATTTCAAGCGGCGTCCATCCCAATTCGTTTTCTCATAGGGACCGACCAACTCCTGAGATACGTCAAACTCTATGTCCTCAAGTTGCGATGGATCACCGGGAGTTCTCCGGGAAATTGGGTTTGAAATATGCGCAATGCTTTCAGTCGCAAGGTCATGCACGGCAACCTCTGCATAGGGAGCGAAAACGGCGGCAATACCATCTGCCACAGCAAAGTGTGGGCGAAGCGCAGGTGAATAAGCTTCTGAATCCGACAGCTGTTTCAAAGTTCTCTCCAAATAAGGTTGACAAAAATTCTAAATTGGAATTACCGTTATTTGTATCTTCTAGCAAGTGGAATTTCTCATATGGAACGGCCTGAGGACATTCGCGGTGATCTTCCGTCTCTTCCGCACCTGGAAGATCAGGTCAGTCTTGCTTTTCTGGCGAAGAAGTCACGTGAAGCTTTGGTCGATCTCCGGCGCAGAACTAGAGCAAGCCCCCTGGTAAAAAGCCAAGCCCTATCTCGTCTAACTGGCGCTGAAGTCTTGCTGAAATGCGATCAAATGCTTCCGACGGGAGCATTCAAGTTTAGGGGTGCCTTCAATAAGCTTACGTCACTCCAAGAAGCCCAGCGCAAAATGGGTGTGATGACTGCCTCGACCGGGAACCACGGTTTGGCTGTCGCGACAGTAGCGGCAGAGCTAGGCATCAGCGCCACCATTCATGCGTCTGAACAAGCGTCGCGCGCCAAGCTGGATGCTATTCGGGCCCTTGGTGCAGAAATTGTCCTGCACGCTGCAGATCCGCTGACGATCGAACTCGAAGCGAGACGAATTTCAGAATGCACGGGTCAGGTTTTCGTATCGCCCTACAATGACCTTGACGTGATTGCGGGGCAGGGAACTTGCGGACTCGAAATCATAGATGAGGCGCCAATTGATGCTGTCGTCCTGTCAGTCGGAGGCGGTGGTCTGCTTTGCGGGGTTGGAGCCGCGTTGCGGACAGAATGCCCGAATGCAGAATTGATGGCGGTCTGGCCCGAAAATGCTCCAAGCTTGTTCCACTCCATGAAGGCGGGGCGAGCTGTGGAGGTCGAAGAATTCCCGACAATAGCTGATGCCACGGCCGGAGGCGTTGAGCCTGGTTCCGTGACGATTTCACTTGCGAGCAAGATTGCCCCGAATACGTCTTTGGTTTCTGAGCAAGGGATTGCCGCTGCCATGGTGCTTCTGGCGCGTGAAGAGCGTCTGATTGTCGAGGGCTCCGCAGCGCTTGCTGTGGCAGGACTCATGTCACGTGGGCAGAGTCTCGCGGGTAAGACAGTTGCTGTGATACTTTGTGGACGGAATATATCATATGAAAAGTTTGAGCAGGCCTTCCTGGCGGACAAAGGGAGTATAATATGTTGATTGATATGAGAGTCGCTATCCTGATCGCGGGCTCATTTCTTAGCGGTGCGTGTGCAACAGCACAGCTGGAGCCGACGGCTCCTTACGATGGACGCGTCTCAGAATTCTATACATGGACAGAGGCTGTGCCTGAAGTGCAGGGAGAGATACTTCGTAAGGAGCCTCTTCCTGAAGAGCTTTCACTCCCAGGTGCGGCACGTGCCGAACGAATACTATATTCGTCAACTGACGGAATTGACGGACGAACGCCTATCGTCGTATCTGGAGTGGTGTTTTACCCTCAGGCTAATATGCCGGAGGGTGGGTGGCCGGTTATCGCATGGGGTCATGGCACGAAGGGAATCGCCGATATTTGTGCGCCCTCTTGGGCTGGCATGACATATCGTGACCGGACATATCTTTCAAAATGGCTCTCCGAGGGGTTCGCGATTGTAGCTTCGGACTATCAGGGGCTCGGAACGCCTGGGCCACATTTCTACATTTCGGGAAGAGCTGCTGGCTACTCTATCCTGGATTCCGCACGCGCAGTCACGCGCCATATGCCGGAGCTGTCGAATAAGATTCTCCTGGTTGGGCAATCACAGGGAGGCGGGGCTGTTACTACCGCTGCAGCTCATGCGTCAGAATACTCCCCTGAGCTCAATATTATAGGCGTTGTCGCAACAGGCGCGGGGACGGTCGATCTGGAACGAGCTGACTTGCTGGGTGACTCTGGAGCAAGGGTCGACACAACGTCTGTCTACGCTCTTTATGTGGTACGGGTACTCTCTTTGTTGAATCCGAAACTCAGACCCGAAGACATGCTCACGCCGAAGGCGATGACTGTTTTGTCACTTGCGGATACACGATGCGTGGCGGACCTGGAGTACGACATAAGTATTGCAGAACTCAATTGGTCCACGACGCTTACGCCATATGCTTTTGAGATCATTAAGCAAAACATATCCCTCCTGAATCCGCCTGCAACGGGTTACACGGCACCCTTTTTTATGGGAACTGGTGCAGATGATATCGATGCGGCGCCGGAGTTTCAGAGTGATCTCGCCGAAACGATATGCCGCGCAGGGGTCAGCGTCGAACATCACATTTATGAAGACGAAGACCATAGCACTGCGCTGAACAGGTCTCTGGAGGATTCTATTCCCTTCGTCCGGAGGCTGATGGTTGGTGAGGCTGTCGCCAGTACATGCGGATCAAGCGAATGAATAGGCATCAAGAGGTCCGTGCGAGTCGCATGACTCCACGCAAGCTTGGGTTTCGAGCCGTCGCACTTTATGTGGCGTTAGCCATGAATGCTTCCTGTGTGACTTCTGTAGACGATACAAAATTGTTTGAGAATGGGAGTGATAGCGCAATGTCGGAAGAGGCGCCTGACAAGTTCTGGATTCCGGACACTATTTCACCGGCGGCCAAAGCGAAAATGGAAGCGCTGGTGAGCTATGCTCGCGCTTATCAGACAAATGAAGCTCCAGCAGTTACACCCGAAGACTGGCAAGCTCGACGGCAAGTGCGAGAGCAGATGATGGAGGTGTTTAATGCTCCCCTACTTGAGCGGCTGAAACCGTCAATTGAGGACGTCATACTTGCGGGAATTCCTGCGTTGAAAGTAACGCCAAATACTCCACGTTTCAGTGAGGATATAATCCTGTACGTGCACGGTGGAGGTTTTACTTATCTTTCTGCCAGGTCATCTCTCAAGTCAGCTGTGCTCATGGCGGAAGCAACGGGTTACACAATCTACTCGATAGACTACACGCTTGCTCCTGAAGCTAAGTGGGATGAGATCACAATGCAGGTGATCACTGCTTATCAGGCCCTCTTAAATGATGGGCATTCCGCAGGCCAAATTGGTTTCTTTGGTGATTCAGCGGGTGGTTCTATTGTCGCAGGTAGCACTCTGCGACTGAGGGATATGGGTTTACCCATGCCAGCTGCGCTTCTGCTTCACTCTCCCTCTACAGATCTTTCGGGTGCTGGTGATACTTTTACTACGCTCGCGTTCTACGATCCTGGTCTTGAAAAAGAAGATGCCCTCTATCGCCTGAGCCAGTATGCGGAACCGGATGATCTGAAAAATCCGTATGCGTCTCCAGTCTATGGTGATTTTAGCATTGGCTTCCCTCCGACTCTGATTCAGACCGGCACGAGAGAGATGCTTCTCAGCGACTCTGTTCGTCTGTATCAAGCCATAGAGCAGGAGGGCGGAGAAGCAGTTCTGGATCTGTATGAAGGCATGCCGCATGTCTTTCCGTCGCTGCTGGATGGCACGCCTGAATCCGACGCAGCTTATGCAAGGGCAAAGAAATTCTGGGGGGAGCACTTCAAGTCGAAACCTCCTGGTTAGCGCGGCATCATGCAATGAAAGGCCAGCCTAGGATCCCTTGATTGCGGGATAGCTGAGTACTCACTCTCAAAGTGGCGGCGCCAGCTATAAAATATTTTCGGTAATCCGGGGCAGGATCTCTGGCAGCTTACCTGAGCCAAACGTCCACGGAAAATGGATAGACGAAACCGCCTGCGGCCGTGAGGCCACCAAACCATAAATGAACTAAACTCAAAACAAGATCGGGGAGTAGAAGAATGACTAACTTAACAAAGAAGTTGCTCGCAACAGCAGCAATTATTCCGGTCGTTTTTATAGCGACATCATTTTCTGTCGTCACGGCAGAAGAAACGTCAGCTTCATTGGAAACATCCGACACGGATCAAACATATACTCTCGATCGCGTAACGGTCACAGCCAGTAAACGTGAAGAAGATATTCTGGATGCACCATTTTCGATTTCAGCTGTGACCGGCGATGATCTGGAGAAGGTTGGAGCAACCGAGTACAGAGACTATCTTACAACGGTACCTGGAGTTGCTCTCGTTGAGACGGGTATTGGGTCGAACAATGTAATTATCCGTGGCCTGGCCACAGCAGCGGGGGGGAGTACACTCGCGGGCACCGTCGTCACCTACTTCGATGAAGTTGCGCTGAATGATGGTACCGGAGCGATTGAGGTTGAGCCTGTCGACATTGATCGTGTTGAAATCCTGCGCGGACCTCAGGGCACCTATTATGGTGCCGGTTCGATCGGTGGAACATTACGGATTATTCCGAAGCGTCCCCAGCTTGATGATTACTCGGCCGATCTAGCGGCGACGATTAGCTCGGTTGATGGGGCTGATGACCTCGGATCAAACCTTACAGCGACGGTCAACCTTCCCATCGTTCAAGGCAAAGCTGCAGTCCGGGGGTCTGTCTACCAGCGCGATGAGCCAGACTATGTCGACAATTTACAATCCGGCGACAAGGTTGGGGGCGGGACAGTCACCGGCGGTCGCTTCGCGCTCTTGATGGAGCCGACTGAACAAATGGATATCCTGTTTCAGCTCATCAGCCAGAGTACTGAGGCGGATGGGCAAAGGATCCGGGAGCCATTTGAAAATAGTGGTAACGCACAGAGACGCCGGGATGATGAGTTTGGCGATACAGATTTCGATTTGTATAATTTGAACTTTGGTTATGACTTTGATGCAGTTCGTCTGGACTCAGTCACGGCTTATTATGAGACCGACTATAAAGGGCGTCGTGATGCGTCTTTGTTCGATGGGAATGTCGAAGCACTTGCAGGGCCTCCTGGTCTGTATGGTCTCAGTTCATATGATCTCTTTGCTGATGACACTGTGAAGGGAGATGTGTTTTCTCAAGAACTCAGACTGACCTCTCAGACAGATGCGAGGATTCAGTGGCTTGTCGGTGCCTACTATCGTAAAGAGACTTCGGACCGTGTGCGTCTCTTTACTGAGGATGCGCTCCTTGGCCAAGTTCTTGAGATTGATAGAAATGTTGACACAACGCAGTGGTCCGGGTTTGCAGAGGCGAACATTGATCTTCCGGGAGCGTGGGGGCTGGATCTTGGTATCCGTTATGCCGACTACGAACAGGATGTTACCGTTGATGCGGATTCCGGTACGCAGGCAGAAAAGGTGTGGACGCCCCGGTTCAATCTTCGCTTCGAACCGAGCGAAGATCAACTCTATTACTTCCAGATATCCAAGGGATATCGTCTTGGAGGGTTCAATGGTGCTCCCCCAAATCTTCCAGGCGTCAATGTACCTAACGAGGAACAATATTACTCTTACACTTCGGATTCGCTCTGGAACTATGAAGTCGGGACGAAACAAGTTATTGCGGATGGGCGGGGCAATTTCAGTGGTGCCCTCTTCTGGGCCGACTGGACAGATATCCCTATCTATCTGACTCTCGCCGGCGGGGCCTATACGCCGCTTGTCAACTTCGGGAGCGCGACAAGTAAAGGTGCTGAGGCTGAGTTCAGCTATTTGCTGCAAGAAGGCCTCACTATCAGCCTTAATGGTTCCTATGTGAAAACAGAGCTTAAAGGCACGACCGAGTATAAACCTCAACGGCTGCCGGCGTCTCCTGAAGTTATGTTCAATCTCGCATTGTCATATGAAAGGCCGCTCGAGAATGGTTGGCAGATGTATGCAAATGGCAATGCCAATTATGTGGGGTCGTACAAGTCACATCTCTATGAAGAGTTCAGAGACAACGTGATCGCTAATCAGCTTGATACACGCTTCGGTGTCACGGAAGACAAGGAAGTAGGCGGCTATACGGTGGTCAATGCCAGGGTGGGTATTCAGTCAGACGCTTGGGACCTTTCGGTGTTCGCCAAAAATCTATTTGGCGATGATACTGCAACACTGTCCAATGCCTTCTCCTATGCTGGGGCGCCAGCAGAATCTTTCGTCATGCCTCAGACGTTTGGCGTAAGTTTGAAGAAGAGCTTCTAGTTGTCTCTTTGAGGCGGAGCCAAATGTGCGAATTTGCTCCGCCTCTTATAGCCATCCAAACTTGGACAGCGTTTGGGCCGTGTCGTCCAAGCCTCGGTACTCAGTTTACGCCGATATATGTCGAATAAGCTGATTTGAACATCCTGCGAAAAGACTAACTCCATGGCTGAAGACGCAGACATTTCTGGTTGCAATCCCGGGCTGTTAGAGGCGGTACTCCCTCTGGTGTGTCTGTTCGTCCTTTTGGCGCTTGCTGTTCAGGTTTTCGGAGATATGGCGACGAGCGGTCCAGTGCAGGTTGCACTCATGTGCGCAGGCTTTTGCGGCGGTCTGATTGGATTGCGCAACAATGTATCCTGGAGTGAACTCGAGACTGCAGTCTCGAGCTTGTGTAGTATGGTCATGGTCCCTGTACTGCTATTGCTCTCGATTGGCGGCCTGATTGCGGTCTGGATCGCTGCGGGTGTCATCCCGTCCCTCATCGTATATGGGGCGGATCTTCTACACCCTGCCATATTTTACGCCGCTGCTCTCGTTATTTGTGCCATCGTCGCTCTGGCGAGTGGGAGCGCGTGGACTACCGCAGCTACACTAGGTGTTGCGTTGATCGGGATAGCGCAAGCGTCAGGAATTTCGCTCCCAGTTACCGCCGGTGCCATCATTTCCGGTGTGTATTTCGGCGACAAGCTATCGCCGCTTTCGGATACAACGAATCTTTCATCGAGTATGGCAGGTGCGGGTCTCTTTGTGCACATAAGATACCTCCTGACGACCACGCTTCCTGCATTCATGATCGCCTTCGTATTTTTTCTGACGTTGAGCCTGATGTCCACCCAGGAAGTAGATGCTGCACAACTGGAGCTTCTGACATCAGAGCTGAATGAAAAATTTCGTATTAGCGCCTATCTGATCTTGCCTATGCTAGGGGTGATTGGACTGGCCATCTTCAGGATACCGCCGCTTCCAGCGATAGCTGTCTCTATTGCGGTAGGAATAATCGTTGGGTTGGTTTTCCAGTCGCCTGAGGCAGGGGAGGGCCTAGCCCAACGTGTTTTCGGCTACTGGAGCATGGTGGCGAATGGATATCACGCCGACTCCGGATCCCCCGCAGTGCAGGCGCTCCTGTCACGTGGGGGCATGGAAAGTATGCTGTCAACAATCTGGCTGATTGTCACAGCGATGTTCTTTAGTGCCATGATGGATCGATCGGGCTGCCTTGCGAAAATAGTTAAGTCAGTCATCGGCCTGATGCGAAAAGACCGACATATCTTTCTCGGAGCTGGCGCGACGGCGCTGGTAGGAAATACCATTGCTGCTGATCAGTATTTGTCCATTGTCCTGTCAACTCGCATGTATGTCGATGAGGTCAGGACCCGCGGGTTCAGGCCGGAGATGTTATCGCGGACGGCCGAAGACTTCGGAACCGTTACTTCTGCTCTGGTACCATGGAATACTTGCGGTGCATTCATGTCCGCCACGCTTGGTGTCGCAACGTTTTCTTATATGCCATTCTGTGTCTTTAATATCGTCAGCCCAATGGTTGCAGTTTTCTATATTTCCATGAACATAGCGGTAAGGCGTTGTCCCGAAGCGGATGCACTTGAGCGCCCCATTGAGGAAGTCATACCCTCATCCATATAACTTTAATGCCTGTTGGGTTGCCTTGGCGCGAACAGGTTTTTCATGTCGATATCGTGCCCTTTCTGGAAGCTGTCACTCTCAGTGAAAAACTCTACGCTGTAGTGTAAGCGCAGCGTGTTCGTAATTGAGTGCATCATCCTCTCACAGGCCAATGAGGCCTTAATGCATCGCTCTGATGCATCTTCTTGTATCGCGTGGCGGACGGACCAGCGGGAGCGCGCCAGCAAACCACCCTCTTCTAGATGTCTGCATGGAGTTTGGCGTTGCCAATGTACACCGCGATGCGTATTTGCCTTCATCTCACCCTTGCTGTGGCTTCAGAGAACGCTTGAGGCCTTAAGTACATGTGCAACGCGGTAATTTTGCGCAACTTTTTTGGGTGTGAATTTGGTCGGTTGCGGGCCAGTCTATATCGAGGTTTGAAGGATAGCGCCCATGGCAGGTCAAAAGGGAAAGACAACCAGGGAGGCACTGCTTCAGGCAGCGCAGGATATCCTCACGGAAAGCGGTCTTGAGGCACTGAACTCGAATGCAATCGTAGAAAAAGCCGGCGTCACACCCCCAACATTTTATCACTATTTTTCCAACAAGCATGCTGTCCTGCGTGAGCTTGGCGTGCGGATGATGGACGCTCAAAACGCTGTCTTAAGAGCAGATACGGGCCTTATGATCTCAACTGAGGCTGAACTTGAGGCTGCCTGTTTCAATTCAGTTCAGAAATCATATCAGATGACCCGGGATTTCCGAGGTGGCTATGCCCTGCTGGTTTCCCTGCGTGCAGTCCCTGAGCTCAAGGAGGTGAGGCTGAACTCCCATGCGGAGATGGCCGAGCTTCTAACCAAGTATATGATCGAGCAGAAGCTTTGTGACGATTTCGATGCCGTCGTGGTGCGTGCCAGACTTGGTGTTGAGATCCGGTATGCGGCCATTGAGATGCTGTTCGAGACCAATTTCAGGAATGAACAAACCGTACTTGAGTATACGGCCAAGGCTTTGACCCGTGTCTATGATTTCTTCTGACTCTGATCGGCAAAGACTATGTTGGCGCTCTTGTGTCAGCGTCATCTGAAGTTACTGCGCCCTTCACGCCAATCATGAGCACACTTCCAAGTACAAACAGGATGGCAAGGCTTCCAAAGCCGATGCGCTGATTGTCTGTCATGAATGTCGCAACAGCGACCAAGCCCGGCCCAAGCCAAACAGTGACCGTGCTCGTCATGGCATATATACCGAAGAAGTGACCGATTTTGTCAGGGGGGCTTAGCTGAACAAGAAGAGATCGGCAGGAGCTGTAAGCGGCGATTATAAGCGCGCTCATGGGAACAATAGTTACCAGGTAGATCAGGTCAGCCGAATGCGTAAACGCTTCCCGTGGGGCTTCTTCAGTTGATAGAGGGATAAGGCCGAACAGCAGCGAATCCTGCTTAATTCCGATCTGGAAAAAGAAGATGGCAGTAATCGAAAAGAGCTCAATCAAGATGGCATTCTTGGCCCCGAAGAGCCTATCTATGACGCCAGCAGACAGGCCTCCGATGACAACAGAACAGGTGGCGATAATCCCCATCATGGCCGTCTCGCTCTGCCGCCAGCCCAGCGTTCCTGCTACATAGACCGCGCTAATGGCAAAGAGGGCATTCAGGGCATCCATGAAAACCATTCGGGCCATCAGGAAGCGCATGATGTTGGGATATTCGTTGAATAGGGCTCTCGTAGCTTTGATAGGTTCCCAGGTCGCTGGAAGCAATCGCGCCGTTCGCCAGCTGGCGCCCGCGCGATGAAAGTCTGGCATGCCTAAATAGAAGGGAATAATGAAGACAAGCATCCAGATGGCGCTGAACAGGCCCGATAAGCGCGCAATGTCGGCTTCGACAAGACCGAAAGGTGGCGACCGCATCAGCGCGATGATCGCAAGAAGAAGCACAACTGCGCCTAGGCTTCCGAGCGAGAAACCCAAGCCTGATATAACCGAAATTTGGCGCACGTTGCCGGCTGCAGGCAACAGGGCGTTGTGGAAAAGTTCGGTCGTTGAGTAGGCGCATCCCGTCAAGCCCAGAAGAAACATCCCCAGCGGTATTGAATAGCTGGCACCGGGCACAACAAAACTCAATCCAGCGCTCGCAAGGGCTAACAGTAGAATGAGGCCGAGCAGCACGGGTTTCTTGGCTCCGCCACGATCCATGAAGCCCCCAAGAAATGGCGCAATCAGCGCCATCGCCAGTCCAGCTATCGTTACCGTTGAGCTGAATATTGCTTGTCCTCGAGCACTGTCTCCGATGACTGCCTCAGAGAAGTAGGCGGAGAAAACATAGAGCACCACGACATAATAAAAGGGGCTGCGTGCCCAATCAAAACTGGCCCACCAAAGGCCGGTCATGGGCAGAACGCGTGTGTCCGAGTGGTGTGACTTCGTCATATTTGCTCGTCTGATACCTGCTGTATAGTATTTACTATAGACATTTTTTGTCATCGGTGGCATCCAGTGTCCAGCACTAAATTCGAAAGGCGCGGTCTGGATATGACAGCTTATCTTTTTCGGAATGGACCTATCCTCACAATGGACGAACACGGATCAAGTCCGGAGAGCATGATCACATTGGATGACCGGATCGTCTTTACCGGTTCTGTGGTTGATGCTCATGAGTGGGCAGATCAGCGAGGTGTGTCAGTTAAAGAATACGATCTCGACGGTGCTGCAGTTCTGCCAGGGTTCATAGACGGGCATCTTCATCCCTTGCCCATGATTTTTTTTGCCATGAACGCCAACTTCGAGGGCGCAAAAGATATGGCTGACATTCGTGCCAAGCTACTTTCGCACGCAGGAGATGTTGAACCCGACGAGTGGATTATCGGCGTACAATATGAAGGCAAGAAGATGCCTGCGGGGCAGGCCCTTACGCGCCGGGAGCTCGACGAAATATGTCCCGACCGCCCGGTTTTGATCTATGCACGTGATGGTCATTGCGTGATCGTCAATTCAGTTGTCCTGCAACAAACTAGCATTCATGAGGAGACCCTGGATCCGGAGGGCGGGAGCATTGGTCGATATGCCGATGGCACGCTTAATGGTCTTTTCCACGAGAAAGCCGCAGGCCTGCCGCTTCAGCACATGCCGCGTCCCTCGCGGAAACGCATGTTGAAAGCCAGTGCTGGTGCGTTTGAGACTCTCGCGCAAAATGGCATTACATCGATCGGGGCCATGCTGCAGAGTGATGAGGAGGGCCCTGGGGGAGCCGCATCGAGCAGGGAAAGCGTTTACTTCCCGAACATCCGCCACCTCATTCCTCAGTCAGTATATTCCATTATCATCGGCAAGACGCTGGACGGGATAAATTCCCTGGTTGAGTCATCCACCGACATGGATGAGAGACAGTCAAAACCGCGTGCGTTCAAGATATTTGCGGACGGGACATTCGGTTCGTGTACGGCGTGCATGAGTGAACCTTATGCCGACAAGACTTGCACGCATGGATATATGACACTTTCGGACGACGAGATTTACGGTCGTATGACGGCGGCTCATCTTGCCGGATACCAGATCTGCATACATGCCGTCGGTGACCAGGGAATTGCAAATTGCGTCGACCTGTTTGAGCGTCTGCTGAAGGAATACCCCCGGGATGATCATCGGCATCGAATAGAGCATGCGTCAATCGCATCCAAACCACTTATAAGCCGTATAGCCAGGCTGGGCCTTGGCATATGTACCCAGCCTCTCTTCATCCGATCCGAGAAGGACTGGCTTGGCAAACGGCTCGGGGACGAACGATCGGGTATGGCATATCCTTTCCGTGACTATCTCGATGCCGGCATAACTCTGGGTGGGTCATCGGACGCGCCTATTGAAGATACGAATGTTATCGCTGCGCTGGACTATGCGGTGAACCGGGGCGGCTACCACCCCGAACAGGGCGTTACGCCGATGGAGGCCATCTCCATGTTTACGCGAAATGCCGCTTATCTCCAGTTTGAAGAGACTGAAAAGGGCTCGCTGGAAGTTGGAAAGAGGGCAGACATTGTCGTCCTCAGCCAAAACCCGTTGGACGTCGCTCCGCATGACATTGGCAAGATTAAAATCGTCCGGACGATGATCGGTGGAGCTTTCGTCGGAAGCGCCGGAGCATAGCCACTCTGGCTAAGTGAAAACAAGATAAAAGGAACACGCGCGTGCCTTCTTTCTTCTCTCAAGATTATCGGGCGGCCAGAAACCGCCTACTCTCCCTCACTCAGAAAACCGGAGACTGGGTTCACGAACCCATCAAGCACCCCCTATGCGGTGCTGATGGGGATGGCATGTTTACGGATGTGTTCTGGAGAGGCCCGGAAGACGCGTCTCGTATACTTGTGATCAGCAGTGGGACGCATGGTGTTGAAGGATTCTGCGGCTCGGCTGTGCAGTCTCAGCTCGTTGCAAAAGATATGGCGCTCCCGGATGACCTCGCGATCATGTTGGTGCATGGGGTCAATCCATTTGGGTTTTCCCATCTGCGCCGTGTGAACGAAGGGAATGTTGACGTAAATCGGAACTTTATTGACTTTGAAGCTGAGCTGCCTGTCAACGAGGCCTATCGCGACTTGAATCATTTACTCAATCCAGTCGAGATGCCACCTGAAAAGCTGGATGCGTTGATGGTGGAGATCATGCGTCTCCAATCTACCATGGACTTCTTGACCTTCTTCAAGGCGGTCTCGAGTGGGCAGCACGAGTTTCCCGATGGAGTTCAGTTCGGCGGGCGCGAGCCGCAATGGTCACGCAAAACAGTTGAGAAAATCTGGGCGACCTATCTTAGCACGGCCGAGATCGTCGCCCACATTGATGTCCACACGGGACTTGGCCCATCAGGTGTTGGTGCCCTGATGATGGCGGCCAATCCTGACGAACCCCACAAGGCGATCACGGCGAAATGGTTTGGCGACATGATGGTGTCTCCGCGACCGACGCGTGAGCAGGACGACACGTTTGGTGGCTATATGAATTTAGGCATGGAGCGGTGCCTGACGGACACATGGGTCATTCCCATGACATTGGAATATGGCACCGAGGCGCCTGAAGTCGTCTTGCGTGCGATGATCGAAGATAACTGGCTTTGTCACCACGGTGAATTGGATAGCGAGCGCGGGCGAGCGATCAAGGAACGCCTCCTGAGAGTTTTCTATCCGGACAGCAAAATCTGGGAGTCACAGGTTTTACATCGAGCGGAACAAGTATTTGCGCAGGCTCTCGCCGGACTGGCTGAGCTTAGTGTCGCAAGCAAGGAGAGAACATGAGTAACGTGCTAGACCCTATCCGGAAGATCGAACTCTTTCCGATATTTGTGCCGTTTAAGGAGCATATCCGGGACATGCTGCAGGGCGGTAGTGGAAAAGTAGCCATGGGCCTTAAAGTGGAAGACCATTGGCTCGGAGCCGATTTTCTCCTCTGCCGGATGACAACTGAGAATGGTGTCGTGGGTGTAGGTGACATCTATGTCTGGCTGGTGGAGGGGGCGGTGACGCCAGTCCTCATGGCGAGCCTGATCAAGGACCATCTGGCGCGGTATGTTTTGGGTCGTTCTGCTTTCGAGATTGGCTTGATCAACGACAAATTCGACAACAATGTCGCTCGTAACGAGATGGCAAAAGGTGTTCTGGACCTGGCCCTATATGATGTTGCGGCGCGTACTATTGATCGTCCCGTATATGATCTTTGTGGGGGCAAGCAGCTTGACCGTATTCCCATGAGCATGGTCTTGCCGCTTACCAGCGTCGACTTAATCCTCGATGTGATACAACGAGGGCTCGATGTGGGCTTACGATCATTCCGCTGCAAACTAGGCGACGGTCTTCGCCGCGATGTAGAGATCATCAAGGCTGTGCGCGAGCTTATTGGTCCCGATGCTGCGCTGCGGGTTGATTACAATCAGGCATATAACCCGAATGAGGCACTGGCATGTATTGAAGCGATCGCTCCCTATGGGATCGACTTTGCTGAACAGCCTGTCAAAGGCGACGATTTTGTCGGAATGGCCTGGGTCCAGTCGCGTACGAACGTTCCCTTGATGGCCCATGAGAGTGGTTTTGGGCTCCGAGACATCGTCACACTGGCCGACATGGGAGCAGTTCGTGCTTTCGGGATTAATCCGGAGCGTCCTGGCGGAATGACGAACGCGTTGAAAGCTATCGATTATGCCTCTGCACGCGGCCTGGACGTCGTTCTTCACAACCAGCCGTCAGGACTGGGTAGCGCTATCCAGCTCCACATGCATGCAGCCCGGGCCAGCAAGATCAGACACGCGTCTGAATTGCAGGGACATGTCATGATGGAGCACGACCTTTTGAAGGAGCGCATTGTTTATGAAGATGGCTATGCCGAGTTGCCGACTGGTCCTGGCTGGGGAGTAGAGGTCGATTTTGACGCGGTGGACAAGTACCAGATTCAGCCAACTGTTGTGATAGAGGCCTGACCCTCAAACCCACTGTGAGCAGGGCATTGTCAAAGGAACTGGACTTGAGATGGCTCATCTCTGGATATGAGGCTCCAGAAATGAGCCGGAAGCCTTTCCGCTATTTCAGGACATATTCCGAAATCATCTGGTTTGATGTGATGGACGTATGTCTGATTTTCGGTGTCATGATGTAACACGGAACACCTTCTATACGAGCATGGGAGCAATATCTGTGATAAGACAGTATCCATTCGTTTGTGTACAATCACATCAATCAATCTGTCGGAGAGGTGGAACTGACCACTTGTCATCAATTAACGGTTGCTTGGGTTCGTAGGTGCGGAAGATCGCTTCAAATTTCCCCTCCGGTGTCGGAACCCACACAACGTCCTTCTCTTCAGGGTGCTTTTGTGAGAGGTGCAGAGTGATCGATCCGTCGAGGCGACGGCGCAGGTCGGATGATCCAGAATTGATCGAGTGCCGGTTGATCGGTACCTTGAAGAAAAACAGGCGTCCATCGGCATCGGGTTTATAGACACTTAGAGACCAGAAGGCGTTCACTGGCACGCCATCTGCCGGGATCACCATTTGATAATCTATAGAGCCTGTCAGTTCTTTCCCGGTTGAATCTGTTTCGGTCCGGAAATAAAGGGCGTCTTCGGTTTTGAGTGCGCCAAAGCCGATCAGAGCGATCGCTGCGCGAACGATGTCGTTATCGCCATAATCTCCGAGAATTTTCGGTGGCGCGTTCCATCCCGGCTTGTCTTGCGTTTTAGACAAACCTTTCCGCAAGACAGGCAGCGCGCGGGGCAACCAGGCGTTCCAGGTCTCTTTGGCGCGGAACGACAACTTACTCCAGGCATCCATGCGTCCAGGGACGATACCCTTTTCAGCAAAATGAGCGGCGCGCTCCACTTGAGGGTGGTTGGGTGAGCGACCCAGTAGCTCGTCGGTCAATTCCAGAAATGTGCGTGACTCCATTTCGGGCGGCGCCAGCGTCTTGAAGCGGCGCGGCTGCGCATCAGGATCGACTGGTTCTACCGTGATACCGCTCTGGACTTCTCTTGCCGCTGTCAAATCGTCGACTCCGGCCACAAAGGTACGTGCCAGGAGCCATGCATCGTTCGATGGCATACGGATCACTGAGGAACCATCTTTGACCGGGCTATCTGGCCCGACGATCAGATAGGTACCTGCTGTGCCGCCATTTTCTACATGCCCAATCATTCGCTGGTCGGTGAACATGTCCATTAGCGCGACCGACAGATACCGGTCTCCGCTATTGGGCAGAGTTACGCGAACCGGCGTTTGCGAGAGCTCGAGTACGGCGGATGTGTACAGCGTATCATTATTAGGAGCAGTGACGGAACGGATGCGCTCGTCGGCCAGGTCGCGCACATGAATATGGCGGTTGATCAGGATGTCGGCGTCGCCCGCCCTCCGCGCGGCATCTGCCAGGGCCTCTTCCGAAACCAGGGTATCGCCGACATTAATTTGGCCAGATAATGCCTGCATCGACCGGGCAAATTCATAGGGCCCAAAGGCATAGAAGAATGCGTCTAGAACCGTGTCATGGAGCACCGCCGTGAGTTGTTCCTCACGCGAATTGGGGTCAATTTTAGGACGGCAGGCGCCGAGCCCCAGGACTCCCAGTGTCGAAAGGTTGTAAAGCATGGCGCGGCGGGTGATGAGATGACGCATGATCCTGCTCCATGAGGTGAACTAATGGTCGATTGGGAATTGTAAAATTATGTACGAGTGTACATATATTTGCGGAGCTTAGTATGAGTCAAGATGGTAAACGCCAACCGCGCGGACGGCGCAGGGCCGATGTCCCTGGTGGTCGTAACGCACTGATACTCGCGGCACCGAGGTTTTTCGCCGACCATGGTTTCGAGGCTGCTGGCGTCCGCGCGATCGCGGAGGCTGCGAAGGTCGCTCCGAATTTGGTCGCCGTGCATTTCGGGAACAAGGAGGGGCTTTGGCTCGCCTGCGTCGAGTATTTAGAGCAGATGCTGGCGCCAAAGCTGGCTGCGCTCACCGCTCTATCGCGTGATCGGGAGGTGAACCTGCGGGGGCGGTTGGAGCAGGCGATCAGTATGACCGCAACTTACTATGCGCAAAATCCGGACCTGCGCGGCTTTATTGCCCGTAGCAGTCTTGAGCCACCGCCAAGAGGTGACATTATTGCAGAGCGCTTGCTCCGGCCTCTGTTCGAGGTCGCTTCTCCACTCATTCAGCAGGGCATCGATGCCGGGCTGATCCCTGTCGCTGACGCTGCGATGGTTTTCGTCATTTTGAATTCAGCTCTTAGTCAGCCAGATCGTATGGCGTCTGCGCTGGCAATCCTGTCACCGGGCCAGCCGGTCGAAAATGTGTCTGAGCGGATTAGTAACGCTATGACTGAACTTCTTCTGCGTCCCGTTCCACGCAGAAAGAGATAAGATCTTGCAATAATAGTATATCGCCAGCTCAATGACAGAATAATTGGAACGCCTTTGAGTCTATTGATCTCACGCGATTTCCGAATGTCGGGTTTGACGCGTCTATCGTCTTCGGTTTCAGCCGGGGCTGGATGCGAATAAGCGCAGCTTCCATCGCTGATGCTCCTTTACATATAATTTGTGTTGGGAGCATGCACAAAGTAGATGGTTCCGTAAAATCGATTGTGGCTTACTTTCGCTTAGATATTTCCTTTCGTGATCTATCTTCGGGAGGCGGGCTCAGGAGGTCTGCTGCAACATCCCTGAATACAAGTCCGAGTTTCTGGATGTTGGCTTCAAGGGGAGACCCCGCGCGCCAGACTAGACTGATCTGTCTGCGCGCAAGAGGATGATTTATCGGGCGTACGACCTGGGAGGGGTCTTTCTGCGCTTCGACAAGCGCGTAGAGGCTCGGCAGTATTGCAACACCTGCTCCCATGCCTGCCATTTGCCGAATGGCATCAAGCGAAGTACCTTCATACTCGGTGGATATGTGGGCACCAGCAGTCTCTGCAAGTTTTTGTACAATCATGCTCAGCCTATGACCGTATCCAAGGCTGAGGAACTCCTTACCCTTCAGTTCTGATATTTCCACTGGGCCGGTTCCCTCCGACAAAGACGCGTCTGCTGCTGCGCAAGCATAAAGTTGCTCATCAAAAAGCTGCATCGACTGAGAATGTACATGATCTTCTGCGGTGGAGATGACCATGTCTAGGCGTCCATCATTTAGCTTCTCGTCCAAGTTGACCGTGCGTTCTTCCCGCACACTCATGCGAAGATCGGGATACAATTTGTGCAGCTCACGAACGGCGCTCGGCAAAAGATAGGGGCCGATGGTTGGCAGTGTCCCCAGGCGATAACGACCTGAAATACCCTCTTCAGACTGGCGTGCAACGGTTTTGAGGTCCTCAACCTGGGTCAGGATGATACGGGCACGGTGTACGATCTCTTCTCCGATAGGCGTGAGGACAGCGCCCGTCCGGGCACGTTCAATCAGGGTGACGCCTAGCTGAGCTTCGGCATCGGAAACCTGTTCGGAAAGACTTGGCTGACTGACGCCGAGAAGTTCTGCAGCGTCTCTGAACCTGCCCATATCAGCCACGGCAACAATGTATTGGAGCTGTCTTAGTGTGGGACGCATAATTCGGAAAAACCTATCAGTATTGTCGTTACTTTCGATTTGAGCGAATTTGCATATGGCCTCATATCTTGCTCATCACAAGAGTAAAAAGGAGACCAAACAAATGTATCGCCTGACCGACGACGTCTGGACAGGGAGCCCTTCAGGTTCAATTAGCGTGGGCCGTACTGGCCGGAACATGGACGTTGAGGTGAATAGTATGAGGCCGGAAGGCTCTACGAAATGCGCAGTAGAAACGCCCTTTCTATATCGCCGCCGCAGGCGTCAACGGCGCCGCGCACATTGACGGTACCGTGTTGATCAGGCGCTACTCCCTTTTGACGTTTGACATCGTCAAAGCATTTGAAACGGCTTTGTCTCAGCCCTGATAACTCTCAGCTCAAGCCTGACGAAATTGTTTCTATCCCGCTGGCAAGAAGGCTTGCCTAATTGTCGCAATCCGACCCTGGAAACCCTCGGGCGAACCGGATTGTCGGCGGGATTTTCCCCTCAAAGGATCATATGAATTTCCGGTTTTAATATTTCCGGCTGAGAAAATTTACGTGCGTGTAAGGATTTATCATGTCACTTCTGAAGCCCTCCACTTCTATCCTCTTTCATCAGTCGGTGCATGTTCGCGCTATCCAATCTCGTATTGGTGACATCCGTAAGGAAATCAGGGAAGAGATGAAACGTCCTGCGCCAGACTTTCTGCGTTTGTCACAGCTCAAGCGCCAGAAGTTGCACCTCAAGGACAAGGTGTGCCGTCTCACCAATGCACAGATGGCGAGACCGCGCGCGCCTATGCGGCTTGGCCCTCGGATTCAAAGAAATGGATTACAAAAATGACGAAAGTTGTCTCGAAAATACAGGATTTTGTCAAACTCGAGAGTGCGGCTGGTCTCATACTGATGCTCGCCGCTGCGTTTGCAATCGCTGCCAATAATACATTTTTCAGCCATTGGTATAGCGGGCTACTATCGACGCCTATGGCCATACAGGTCAGTACACTTGAAATTGCAAAGCCGTTGCTCCTATGGATCAATGACGGGCTGATGGCTGTATTCTTCCTTCTCGTCGGCCTAGAGATCAAGCGAGAGGTGCTCGAAGGTGAGCTGTCCTCCTTTGACAAAGCGGTTCTGCCTATGCTCGCGGCCATCGGGGGCATGGTGGGGCCAGCACTCATCTATGTGGCGCTGAATTCGGCAGACCCCGTAAGTCTCCGCGGTTGGGCCATTCCTGCTGCGACGGATATCGCTTTTGCGCTTGGTATCTTGGCCTTGCTTGGGACGCGCGCGCCTGTGGCTCTCAAGATATTCCTGCTTGCCATTGCTATCATTGATGATCTTGGTGCCATTCTAATCATTGCGATGTTCTACACGGAGCAACTCTCAGTACAGGCTCTTGGACTGGCAGGTTTGGGGTTTGCGGGTTTAATGATCATGAACCGGATGGGAGTTAAACGCATCGCGCCCTACATTCTTGTCGGTCTGTTTATCTGGGTTTGTGTTCTGAAGTCCGGTGTGCATGCCACGCTAGCCGGCGTCCTCACGGCACTCGCTATTCCACTCGCGCCGCGCAAAGAGACCGGTCAATCGCCGCTGCATAAGCTTGAGCATGGGCTGCATCCCTGGGTCGCATATATGATCCTGCCTGTCTTTGCCTTTGCAAATGCGGGCGTTGACCTTCGCGGGATCAGTCTTGATGCGCTGACGGGACCGGTACCGCTGGGAATCGCACTGGGTCTCTTCCTTGGTAAGCAGCTGGGCGTTTTTGGCCTGACCTTCGCCGCGGTAAAGTCCGGCATTGCGCGCCTGCCTTCTGGCGTAAACTGGCTCCAGATTTATGGTGTGGCCTGTCTGACAGGTGTTGGGTTTACGATGAGCCTCTTTATTGGCGGGCTTGCGTTCAGCGGCGCGGCAGAACTCGATCAGGTTCGGTTGGGTGTTCTGATGGGGTCCATTGCATCCGGGCTTCTGGGGTATGCGGTGCTCAGACTGGCAGGTCAGAAAGAGCCAAAGTCCGCTGTGGGGCGAACCGTACCGGCTACGGTATAAGTAGAATTGGCCCCCGCTCCATAGAGGATCGGGGGCCTTCTTTGTTTAAGTTCCGGCGACGTAACAGGTATGCCGGAATTGGAAAGGATCGCCTTCAAGCGTGTCTGGTCGCACCTGGGTAAGGCAATACCTATTTTGTATTTCCGAAGCGGTAAATGAGGCTGACTCCGTAGGTTCTGGGATCTCCGTATACCAACTCGTCGAAACCGAAATCAGAAACGTCGAATGCGTCCACAACGTATTCTTCATCGGGCAGATTCTTGACGAATGCGGCGAGTTCCCAACGGTCACTTTCTGGTGCCAAGGCCAACCGTGCATTACTGATCCAGTAGGCTTTCTGGCCCAGACGCTCCGTATTTTCTGTGTCGAAATACTGGTCGCCTGTGTAGGAGGCATCTGCACTGGCAACCAGTTTCAAATCATTCCAGATGGGGCCGGTTTCATACCGCCCACGTGCCACCAGGCTCCATTCCGGGGAGGCTACCATTGTATTGCCGGAGAAGTTTTGCCCGATCGGTGTCACAAAATCTGTATATTCGGCATCGAGATAGGTTCCGGCAAAGCTCAACTGCAGACCGGTGACGGGTATGGAGGTTACATCGAATTCAAAGCCCCTGATTTCTGCCTCTTTCGCATTGAACAGGGTTTGAGTGGGAACAGCGCCTGGCGCTAGGCCAAAGACCTGCAGATCTGTGTAGTCATAGTAAAACGCGGCGGCATTGGCCCTCAAGCTTCGGTCGAACCATTCGGATTTGATGCCTGCCTCGTAAGCCATGAGTTTTTCGGGTTTTACGATAGACGCTTCGATCGGATCAGAGGTCGCGCCTGTATTGAAGCCACCACTCTTGAAGCCGCGTGAGACGGACCCGAATATCATGACGTCGTCCGTAACATGATAGGACAACGCCCCTCTGAATGTCGGTTCTTCGAATGTCAGGCTGTCGGTTTCGAAGTTGGAAGTATCAAGTAGGGTTGCGTACACAGGCATTTCGGCATCGAGGCTTGCGGCGTTCACCGGGCCAGCATAAGCCACGTGATCCAGATTGCGTTCCTCCCATGTGAAGCGCGCGCCTAGTGTTGCTATCAGCCTATCGGTAAGTTCGTAGTCAGACTGTGCAAACACTGCAAATGTGTCGGTTTTCTGTGTGTAGAAGCGATCTGTCCGGAGAATGAAGTTTACCGGGTCAAAATATGGCATCCCGGGTGTCGGGCTTGCATCTGCCAGAAGTTCGAACGAGTCCTGCCCAGTCAGTTCATCGGTGAGATAAAATGCGCCCATGATGAGACTCATCGGGCCTTCCCAGTTTGATGCCAGACGTATTTCCTGGCTGAACTGCTGCGAGCCGTCGTCAATATATTCTTCTATCAGGCGGTTAGGGGAGGCGTCGACTTCGAGGATGGCTTCGCGTTTTGTATCAAGATAACCCGTTACAGAAGTTAGGTCCCATTTACCGAGAGTCCATTCAATCTGGAGGTTCGCCGTGAATGCCTCAACGTCTTCAGGTGTATCCTTCAGATTTTCGGCGCCGGAATAGGGGTCTTGGTCATCTGCATATCCGAAGGCATCTGCGCAGACACCAGCACCGCGACCGCCGCAAACGCCATCATAGTCAGCAAGGCCATATTCAAGCGTGCCATAATTGATCAGTCCCTGGCTTTCATAAGACCGAGACGTCGCGCTGCTTTTGCCGTACTCCACCTTGCCTAGTATACTCAGATCACTGTTCGGCTCGTAAATCATCTGCAGGCGAGCAGCCTGAAAATCAACCGTGTTCTTATCAGCGCGGCTGCCGTCCGGAAATGAGATCTCCCGTGTGCCGTCACGCGTATTGGACACGCCGGAGATGCGGAATGTCAGCTTGTCGCTAACTGGGATGTTCGCTGCGCCTTCCAGATCAAACTGGTTGAACCGGCCATAGGTGGCGCTGATATATCCACCTTGTTCAAATTCAGGTCTCTTGGTGTGAATGCTTAAAACACCGCCTGTTGTATTGCGCCCGTAAAGCGTTCCCTGTGGACCCTTCAGAACTTCAATTCGGTCGAGGTCAAACAATTGGAAAAGCTGACCGGTCGTCGAATTGTAGAACATGTCATCCACCATGACACCGATCGCGCCGCTATTGGCGGGATTGAAGTCATTGATGCCCACACCTCTGATAAAAATGGTTGGGTTGGAGGCAGAGAAGGATGATTTGATCTGAAGACCCGGAATCTGCTGAGACAGGTCTTCAGTGCTGCGATAGTCACCTTCGCTCAGCATGTCCTCGCCAATCGATGTCACAGTAATCGGAACGTCCTGCTGGGATGCTGTCCGCCGTTCTGCGGTCACCTCAATCGTCTGGAGAACGCGGCTGCGATCTGGGGTGGCTTCGGTTTCCTGCGCTATTGCTGGGGCTGCTACACTTAATACGAGTGTAGATACAGCTCCCATAATTAGTTGTATACGGATGTTATCATTCATTATGTCCTCCCAAGGCCGCTTTGCGGGTCTTCTTATTGATAAGTGGTAATGTCAGAACGGAAGGTCTTCGGGGCTCATCTGCACAAAGACACTTTTCTTTTGCGTGTACTCGTCGAGCACATCCCAGCCATTCTCACGGCCGATACCGGATTGCTTGTATCCACCAAAGGGGATTTGCATGGGTTGTGCCTGATAGGTGTTGATCCAGAACATGCCAGTCTGGACATTGGCCGCTACGCGGTGCGCCCTTACCAGGTCTTGTGTTATGACACCGCCGGCCAGGCCATATTCGGATTGATTGGCCCGCTCCAAAACTTCATCTTCAGTCTCAAACTTCAGGACGGTCATGACAGGGCCAAAGATTTCTTCACGAACATGTTCCATGTCGTCGGTGCTGTCTGCGATGACTGTTGGGGCGTAGAAGGCACCTCCCTCATATCCTTCAACGGCAACGGCAACGGCGCCTCCGCCACATACGACTCTTGCTCCCGCTTCCCGCGCACGATCAACAAATCCGCTTACGACATCAAGGTGGGCTTTTGAAATCAGGGATCCGATCTGCGTGCTGGCATCAGAAGGTGGGCCGACTTTCAGTCTTTCCGTACGTTTCACGATTTCACTCAGCACATCCTCATAGATACTGGAGTGAATGAACACGCGCGTTCCGTTTGCACAGATCTCTCCCTGCGTCAGGAAGTTCGCATACATCGCGAGACGAGCGGCGTATTCCGGGTCTGCATCCTCAAAGATGATGAAGGGCGATTTTCCGCCAAGTTCCAGGGAGACTTCCTTCAGGCGCGGAGATGCCGCTTCCATGACTTTCCGGCCTGTCGGTGCGCTGCCAGTCAGTGAGACTTTTTCAATAGCGGGGTGGGCGGCCAAGGCCGCTCCGGGAGTTCGCTCCCCCTGTAGAACATTGAAAACGCCCGGTGGCATACCGGCTTCGCAATATATCTCTGCAAGGTGCACGGCATTGATGGGTGTCAGTTCAGAAGGCTTGAATATCATCGCATTTCCGGCGGCAAGCGCCGGAGCGGATTTCCAGCATGCGATCTGCAGGGGATAGTTCCAGGCGCCGATGCCGGCGCAAACGCCAAGGGGCTCGCGGCGCGTATAATAGAAGCCGTAGCCGAAATCCTGATATTCTCCAGCTATACTACCGGCGAGGTTGGCATAGTGTTCGATGGCATCCGCGCCTGTCTGTATATCGACCGCCAGCGCCTCCGAAATTGGCTTGCCCGTATCCTCAACCTCAATGCGGGCGAGTTCATCGTTCCGTTGACGCAGCAACTCTGCTGCTTTGCGCAGGATGCGTCCACGCTCTTCCGCGGCCATGGCAGCCCAAACTTTCTGGGCCGTGATAGCGGACTGAACGGCCGCTTCGATCTGAGCGGGGCTAGCTTCGCGAAATCTGCCGATCTCGCCGCCGGTCGCCGGATTCCTGCAGATAAACTCTGCTTCGCCTTCTCCGGCCACTCGTTTGCCGTTGATGAACAAGTCTATGGCGTAGCTCACTAGGCGCTTCCTTTTCCCTTGCAGATTTGAGGCTGGTAGATTAGCTCTAAAAATAACTGCACAATCAATTACATTTTGTCAATTGTGCTTTTGAGCAACATCCGGTGTGTGGCTGGCTACAGGATAAAGGCGCCTTGCTGGGCTAAAATGGGAGGAAACAGGAATTATGCGGATCGGATTTATCGGCCTAGGGAATATGGGATCCAACATGGCAATGGTGCTGTTGCGCTCTGGCCTGGACTTGAAGGTTCACGACATCGAAAGGGCGCGCGGCGACAGCCATGTTGAGGCTGGGGCGCTATGGGCGGAGGCCCCAGCCGAATGTGCTCGTGATGTTGATATTGTGATCACGTCTCTTCCCACTCCTGTTGTCGTCGAGAAGGTTATGCGTGGCGACAAGGGCGTGTTTGAGGGGATCGACAGGGGCACAGTTTGGGTGGACACAACCACCAATGACGCCGGTCTGGTTGCCGAACTTGCGGATATCGCAGCCGGAATGGGAGTGAAGACGGTTGATTCGCCTGTGACCGGCGCGGTTGATGGGGCGCGGCGTGGCCAGCTTACCTTGTTCGCTGGGGGCGACGCCGATGCGCTGGACGCGGCTGAGCCAATCCTGTCGCGCATGGGGCGGGTTATTCGCTGTGGTGGCCTGGGAACCGGTAACGCCGTGAAATTGGTGACCAACTTCCTCTGGTTCACACACGCGGCGGTGATAGGCGAAGGGTTGATGTTGGGCCGCCGGGCCGGTGTGCCGCTGGATGTGCTCTGGGATGCCATCAAAGACAGTGTTGGCGACAGTTTTGTCGCGAGGCATGACGCTCCGTCTATTTTTGCCGGCCACTATGACCCTTCCTTCACACTCGACCTTTGTCTGAAGGACCTTCGCTTGTGTGCCGCGCTGGCGGAACGGGGGGGTGTGCCAATCCCTATCGGATCACGAGTGCATGAGCGGTTCGCTGCTGCCGCCGAGACCTATGGTGGCGGGTCTGGAGAGCTACATGTTGCAAAGCTGATTGAGGATGCTGTTGGTGAAGATTTGCGGCTGGAAGGCGACTGGCCGCTACATTGGGAAGCCTGAAGAGGGCTCAGCGTCCGAGCTTTGCCTCCAAGCAGCCTTGGGCAACCTCATTGGCAGATTGTGGGCTAAGTTCCGATCCGCGCTGGGCGTGCGCAATCCACAGCCCGTCTATGATCAGCGTGATTTCTGTAACAAAATCAGCAGTATCATGCTCTGGCATCAGTCGCGATGCATAGCGTTGAAGACTGCGCCGCAGCAGGCGGTCACTCAATTTTTCGATCCGCGTGAAGGCGGGGTCTGATTGGGCGTGTGCCCAGAAGTGTAACCAGACAGTGCAGAATTCCGAAGTGAAAAGAGAGGGCGCGAACTTCGAAGAGATAACCGCTTTCAGCCGATCCTTGTCATTTACTGCTTCGGCGACCGCCAGTCGCTCTTCGGCCAGGACCAGTCTCAACAAGTAGCGCATTGTTGCTTCGAACAGGTCGCGTTTGTTGTTGAAGTGGCGATAAATGGTGCCACCGGTCAGGCCGGCCTCTGCTGCGATACGTTGCACGGTCGATTCGGCGTAACCGTACTTGTTCACGCACGTCACCGTCGCCTCAATCAGGCTTTGCTTCCGCAAGAGTTTCTTTTCAGCGCGTCCCATGCCGGTCATCCTGCCTGCGGGATCGACCCGAGACGGCGATCCAGATAAGCGAAGACCAAATTCCGAGCTGCGGCGGGCGTAATTGAGTCATTGTCCTGGGCCTTGCGGATCCAC
The DNA here is from genome assembly GCA_018222605.1 of Alphaproteobacteria bacterium. GTDB lineage: Bacteria > Pseudomonadota > Alphaproteobacteria > Caulobacterales > Hyphomonadaceae > Hyphomonas. The sequence goes on along the minus strand of JAAEZZ010000010.1, from coordinate 116,025 downwards.
AGACCATCCACCATCGCAACAAGCTCTCTGGCGACTTTCTCTGCTTCGTCCCGAGGCAGAAGTTTGCCTAAGGCATCGAGCAGATTGCGGTGAAAGCGTTGCGCATTGATGCGCTCCAGTCGCGCCAGTTCTTCCGATCTGGCGGTTTCCGACCAGAATTGCAGCCACACGAAGCAGTTGCGGTGAGAATACAGGCGCTCCGAAAGGTTTGCGTGGATGATGGCGTGCGTACGTGCGAGGGGCGTATCTGCCTTACCGAGTTCGTATACGAGTGTATCGCTGATGTCGGACATGAGTTGCCGCATTGCGGCCGTAAACAATTCTTCCTTGGAGCCAAAATGATAGTGGATATTTCCCGCTGAGAGACCGGCTTCCTCGGCAATGCGCTGCGCCGTGGCTTCATGGAAACCGTGCTTGTAGATCGCTGAAATAGTTGCATCGATTAGATGCCTCTGGCTCGCGTCACTGTTGCGTCGTTGGCGTGGCAGTTTCTTCGGGGCCTCTGTTCGTGCTTCTGGGAAGCGGCTAGTCTCTCGCATAAGTCGTTCAAACCCAAAAGGGAAGTCTATGTGCAATATGTAGCGTCATATACGTGGCAATTTATAAATGTAATTGCTTGACCATTTACTTATTTTTGCGCATTTTGCACCCAGCATATGTATAATGATGACATCTGGAGGGAACAGGATGGGTGCGACCGTGCAGCGTTTGCCAGGCTCGTCTTCCGGCGAGGATATTTGCAAGGCGATTGAGAATGATGGGGTTGTCATTGTCGAAGACTTTCTGCCGACGAGCATGATAGATTCCCTGAATGCTGAGCTTCAGCCGCATATTGATGCGTGCAAGCCGCGCGTTCGAAAGAACATGTATGATGACTTTCTTGGCTCTTACACCGTTCGCCTCCACGGCGTGACAGCAAAAGCCTCAAGCTTTCCGAATGTGATGATTGATCCGCGCATCATGTTTGTGATGGACCAATTACTCAAACCGAACTGTACGGATTACCGGCTTAGTGCGGCAGAACTGATCGAGATTCGTGGGGGCGAGACGGCGCAACCAATTCACCGCGATGATGATTCCTGGCCTCGCGCGGCGCAGTCAGCGTCTCCGCTTGTCGTGAACGTCATGATCGCGCTGAGTGATTACACGGCTGAAAACGGAGCAACGGTTGTTGTCCCGGGTAGCCAAAAATGGGATTTGGAGCGCGAGCCAGAACCTGAAGAGATTACGCAGGCTGTGATGTCGCCTGGTTCCGTGGCCATATTCACGGGGCAAACCCTTCATGGTGGTGGGCAGAATGTCAGCGGTGTTCCGCGGCGTGGATTGTCCGTGTCCTACTGTCATGGCTGGTTGCTGCCGGTTGAGAACAGCTGGCTGGGTGTTCCCCTGGATAAGGTTCGCAGGCTTCCTGAACGCGCTCAAAGCATGCTTGGCTATGATGTTTATGACGGCACCAGCCGGGGCAGTGGCCAGATCAACATGTATGAAGTCGGAAGCCCGCGAGCGCTCCTGGAAGACTGAATATGGCCAGCAAACTTGAAATCGGTACGGCGGACTATGTTGTCGTCGGTGCGGGATCTGCTGGCTGTGTTCTGGCAAACCGTCTTTCTGCTTCAGGGGCGCATGATGTGGCCCTGCTTGAATATGGGGGTACGGATATGGGCCCCTTCATTCAGATGCCGGCTGCGCTTTCATATCCTATGAACATGAAGCGCTACGACTGGGGGTATCGTAGCGAACCTGAACCGCATCTTGGTGGGCGTAAACTCGCTGCACCGCGCGGAAAGGTTCTAGGCGGATCTTCTTCAATCAATGGCCTTGTTTATATTCGTGGAAACGCGAAAGACTTTGACGCTTGGGAATCCAAGGGCGCTTCGGGGTGGAGTGGACGACATGTTGCGCCATATTTCCGGAAACTGGAAAATGTAGAAGGCGGTGATCCTGATATCCGGGGTACGGACGGCCCGATGCATGTGACAATTCCGAAGCAATCCCACCCATTGGACCAGGCGTTCATGGTCGCGGCGCAGGAAGCGGGCTTCCAGAAAACACAGGATTGCAACGGTCTCCATCAGGAAGGGTTTGGTCCGATGGACCAGACCATCTGGAAGGGGCGCCGGTGGTCTGCGGCAAATGCCTACCTCAAGCCTGCCTTGTACAGAGAGAATCTCACGCTTTACCGGGGGTTGGCCTGCAAAATACTGTGGCAAGGCAAGAAGGCTGTAGGAGTTGAACTAATCCGTAAGGGAAAGAAGCGTGTTATTAAGGCGCGCAAGGAAGTTATCCTGAGCGCCTCGGTTTTTAATTCCGCCAAACTGCTGATGTTGTCAGGCGTTGGGGCAGCTGACGAACTTGTGTCTTATGGAATTGATGTTGTCAGTGACCGACCCGGCGTTGGGAAGAATTTGCAGGACCATTTGGAGATTTATCTCCAGATGCGTTGCAACCAACCCATAACGCTCCGCCGGTACATGAACCCTGTCAGTAAAGGGGTAGCGGGTTTGCAATGGCTGCTGACTCGAACGGGCATCGGCGCGACCAATCATTTTGAAACCGCAGGATTTGTGCGGCTTGATCACTCTGCTGACTATCCTGATGCCCAGTATCATTTTCTGCCGGCAGCTATCCGCTATGATGGCAGTCAACCGGTTCAGGCTCACGGGTTCCAGGCGCATATTGGACCCGGACGAACCACAGCGCGCGGACAGGTGCGGCTAGCGTCCTCAGATCCGTCAGCGCCACCGTCAATCCAGTTTAATTACATGTCAAGCGATGCAGACTGGAAAGCCTTCCGGTCCTGTGTGAGGCTAACGCGAGAGATATTCTCACAGCCCTCTCTCAAAGCCTACAGTCTGGGAGAAATCGCCCCTGGGCCTGATTTTTCCAGCGATGAAGATATTGATGCATTTGTAAGGCAAGAGGTCGAGAGCGCGTATCATCCGTGCGGTACATGCCGCATGGGCGCTGAGGATGATCCGGGGGCTGTCGTCGATTCGGAATGCCGGGTTATCGGCGTTGAGGGTCTTAGGGTGGTGGACTCGTCCGTGTTTCCGAACATCACGAATGGGAACATAAATGCACCTACCTTGATGCTGGCAGAGAAGGCCTCTGACCATATTTTGGGCAATGACATACTCCCTGCGGATGCGCCCAGATGATGGAATTAGCGTCTACAAATACAACGCCCCAAGTCGGACCTGGGAGGAGAGAGGTAACTGCTGCTATTCTCATGGGCGGGGTGGCCGTATCACAAATTGTTGCGATGCCATTGCTGGCGACATTGGTCGCCAATGCGTATGGAATGGGGGAGTCTGCGGCAGGCTTTATAGGCTTGGCAAACCTGCTCGGCACCGCGACCGGGTCGCTGGTCGTAACGATCTGTTTACGACGTCTGCCCTTCCGGGTAAGCGCCGTTTCTGCGGCTTTCCTGGCTTGTTCAGCTCAGTTTGCTGTCGCCCTGATGCCGGGTTTCCAGAGTGCCTTGTTCATGGAAGTAATTGCCGGCTTTGGGGCGGGAATATTATTGGCCTTGTCGGCAGCGATTGTGGGTGGCTCGAGTGATCCAGATCGTGGTTTCGCGTTTATACTGACTTTGCAGGCGATTGTGGCGGTGGTTCTTTTATTGGTCATCCCGGGGCTGACGAATGAGGCTGGTCTTCTGCCTGTCATGGCATTCATGGCATGCTTTCAGGCATTTTTGATTCCAATCGGATTGGCATTGGGTGGCAAGCTGAAGACCGTGGAATCCCAAGGCCATATTTCAAAAGACGCCAGCGCTTTTCGACCAGCCGTGCTGCTCAAGGCGGCCGCGTATTTTCTGTTTTCAGCCGCAGTGGGTGTGCTGTGGGTATTTGCCGGTGCATTGGGACTCTCGGCGGGATTGCCTGATTCCGTGATTGGCAAAGCGCTTGCCGTCGGGAATGTGGCTGCCATCGCGGGCTCGTTATTGGCGGCAGTGATCACGTCTCGGTTCGGCCGCGTCGGCCCTGTCGTAGTCACTGGACTGTTCATTGTGCTGAGTGTGTTGCTACTCGCGCCTGGGATGAGCGTGAGCACATTCTTTGTGGCAACTGGCTTGTATCTGTTCGCTTGGGGTGCCGGCTTACCCCTGATGATGGCCGCTGTGGCAGACGTTGACACGAGTGATCGTGTGACGTCCTTGCTGCCTGTATTGGCGTTTGCCGGCATGGGAGTAGGGCCAGCCCTCGTCAGTTTGGGGTCTGAGACAGGAAGCCTGTTTCACCAGGTTTCGATAACGGCAAACACTCTGGTCGCGGTCTCAATCATTTTGTTCGGGTTTGCCCATTTTATGCGTACGGATACGTCGGGAAAGCAGGCCTGAGCTACGCTCTCTTCAGGGCGCCCTGACTGTCAGTATGATGCGTAGGCCGTCTGCAGGCTTTCAGGAAGGTGGGGCGGGTTAGGCTTTGACGGGGGACAAATCCTTCCCCGCCCCATCCGCAAGGAGTCCTAAAACTCCCAGCTTAGCTTTGCTCTGACCCAGCGCGGCTTGCCGTAGTACTCTTCAATCATGCCAATCCAGTCGGACAGGTCGAAGGTCTGGACCAGATATTTCTCGTTAGTCACGTTTTCGACGGACAGACTGAATTTCCAGTCAGCGTCTGCTGGCAGCCAAGTCGCCGAAACATTCCCCACAGTGTAGCCGTCTTCTGTTGTGGCGGGCGTCACATCAAGACCGAAATAATGCTCAGACTGATACTGGGCATCTGCCTGAAGGGCCAGGTTGCCCCATTTTCCAACTGGGAATTCATAGCGAACCAGACCATTCACATTCCATTCCGGTGAATTGACAGACGTCAATGTCATACCTTCAAAGCCGATGACGTCGGTAACCTTGATGTCTGCATACCCGATGCCCAGTTGGGTGCTGAGGCCGTCAATAGGAGCAGCCTGGATTTCAATTTCTGCCCCCTTGTTTTTAGCTTGAGCATTGATCGTTGCGCTTCCCAGGCTTCCTGGGAAGCTCGTATACGCCTGATAGTTTCCGTAATCATAGTAGTACGCTGAACCGTTGATCCGAAGATATCCAGGTATGGCATCCCACTTCATGCCGACCTCATAGGCATCCAGCTCTTCCGGTTCGTAGGTCAGGTTTTCGGGAGAGGTCAGAAGTGCAGATGTTGGGTCGTAAGGGGGTTGGCTGAAGCCACCTGATTTAACGCCCCGGTTCCAGCTCAGATAATACAGGACATCCTCAGTAGGCTGGTAGTTCGCTTGGGCCCGCCATGACCACATGTCGAACTCTCGCTCCGCAGGATCGAACGTGGAATAGGTGTAGGTGACAATCGTGCGAGGATCGAGACCGCTTGTGGCATTCTCGTCGAAGTGCACATCCTGGCGAGTGGAAACGAAGTCGCGCTTTTCGTTAATGTAGCGAAGACCGCCAATGAATGTGAAATCCTGCCACTTGTATTCTCCCTGGGCGAAAATCGATGCGGATTTGGTCGAGGATTCCGATGGTGTCCGGTCACCATTCGCCAGTGTCGGATCGGTCATGACATCTTCTTCAAAGATACCATTGTCTGGGTCGGTATACATAAGTGGTGCAATGCCGCCGGTGGAATCCGAGCTGCTGAGATCCATGTAATACAGGCCCGTAACGAAATCGATGGGGCCGATTTCGGTGGAGGCGCGAAGTTCCTGAGAGAACTGCTCTGCGTCATTGGTCTGAAAATACTCGTATGCGCGAACAGGGGTCGCATCGGTATCTTCAATATAGTCTCGGAAGTTCTTCTGATAATCCGTGATGGAGGTCAGTGTCCAGTTGCCAACATCCCAGTTGACAGTGGCCGTATAACCTTCGGTATCGGAGATATTATGACCTCGAGTGTCGTAGTCACCCGCCCAGACATCATCATCGGTATCTTCATAGTTGCCCAGAAACTCATTCAGTTCTCCTGGCGTATATTGTCCGCCACCGTTCACGGCAGATTTATACTCAAAGAAACCTGTCCGGATTTCCTGCCCGCCAACGCGTGCATTCAGCAGGATGCTCAGGTCATCCGTCGGCTCCATGAGAATCTGAAAGCGTAAACCGTAATCATTATTGTTGTTCAGTTTTTCTTCTGGATGCTCCCGGTTGGTAACATATCCGGTAGAAGTATGTTGCGCGGCTGAAACGCGTGCAGAGATCCAGTTATTGAGCGGGATGTTGACGGCGCCTTCCAGCATCATGTCATCATACTGACCGTATGAGACACTGCCGTAACCTTCAAATTCCTTGCCCGGCTTTACCGTGGTGAAGGAAACGAGCCCCCCGGTGGCATTCCGTCCAAACAGTGTGCCCTGTGGACCACGGAGAACTTCTGCCCGATCAATATCGAAGAGCAGAAATCCGGTTGCTGACATTTGGCTGATGTAAACATCGTCAATATAGACGGCGACAGGACTTTCAACGTTTGTGCTGAGGTCGTTATTGGCAACGCCGCGAATGGCAAAGGAGTAGCTGCCTTCTCCATTCGGCTGAACTGATACAACGCCTGGAGAGAATGCCGCTACGTCTTGAGCATTTGTATACCCTAGTGCTTCCAGTTGCTCACCGCTCAGTGCTGTAATCGCGATACCGACGTCCTGGGAATCCTGTTCCCGCTTCTGCGCGGTCACAGTGACTTTCTCGAACATCAGGTTCTCGCTGTCCGGGTCATCTTCGGCGTGGGCAGCGGGTGCCACCATCAGCGAAAATGCTAACACAAGTCCGGAAACTCCCAGCAATTTTTTCTTTGCCGTCGAAGTGGAATATTCCTTCAGTCCACAAAACAATTTATGATCGCGCATTTTTGTTATCCCAATTTTGAACACAACTTCCCTGTGCCCCTCCGCGTAGCGGAGGCGCTTGCTTACATTTTGGCTCCCTTTTTTATTTTTGACGTGCAGCTGGCCCCGGCTGCGCACCATTTATTTTCCAGTCTTTGGTGACTGGAGAATTGTGTTTACGAGATTTATCGTCAGGTTATGGCCATGGGTAATCAGCAACCGGATCGCCGGATTCAATTAACTGGTTTACGATATCTCGTCGGTATTCTACAATGTTTGTAACCGGAATTTCCCGCAGGGCGGCAAGCTCCTCAACTGTAAATCTTGGTGTGCCGGATGCATCTTCTCCGGCCCATTCATCAATCACATAATTCAAGACATCGGCGAGTTGCTCGTTTGATAGTCTCGACCCCATAATACCTGGAACATGAGAGATATAGACACGTCCATCTGGATTCCTTGCCAGTGGAGCGATGAACCCCGGGAAAGGAGGAATGCCTGCCTCTGGTGCGCCTGTGCCATCCACCCTGTGACATCCCGAACACTTTAGCATGTAAAGGGACTTCGCAGATGTCATCTCACGGATGACCTTGTCGTGACCGTCAATGCCCGTAGGCGCCTGTTGCTCAGCGGATGTAATCATGGGCAATGTCAGGCCCAGCAGAGTGACAAGACATATACTAAAGGCAAGCGTTCGCAGCTTCATTATTCGGCCACTCCAACTACAAGTGCCACAGTGCAGTGATAACCTTTGTTGGCATTGGACATGCACCAGTTGATGTCATTGTGGAGACCCATCGAGTAGGCAGGGCGTTCTCCTTCACTGCGCAGGCAGAATTGAGCGCCCGAGAAAGCCGTCTTCCCGCAGCAATCATAGTAAGAGACCAGATAGTCTCTGTCGTCGGCCGGGTTGTGACAGGTGCCCACCCATGACACGAGCGATGCTTCGGCGCCGACCGGACAGCTTGATTTGCTGCCGCCTGCCGTAGTGCACAGGAAACCGTCGAGTGCACAATACCGCCAGTAATCACAGCTCTTGTCGTTATAGGTACCATCGCCCGATGGGGTCGCCCCCCAGGCCCGGTCAAATGGCAAGGCTGTGAATACTGCGCCACCCACCATTATGCTGCCCATTCTGGCCAGGGCACTGCGGCGTCCATATTGCCGGGCACTCTGGCGCGCTGAGGTCTCAACAAGGCCGCTAAGGGCGCTCTGGATACGTTCAAAGATTTTCAACACTCTTGTCTCTCCTGAATTTAAAGGTCTTCTTTTCAAAGCGGTCTTCGTTCATCTGTTACTCCGTCTGGGGCATTATCCTGCCTCCCGGATGGATTTCATTTGCTGAAAGGAGGCTACGCCAGCGTCCAGAGCATTGAACAAGCTGTCCAGTTGCTCCCGGTTATTGATCAGGCCTTTGGCCTTCACAGTTCCGGACTGGTCGACCAGAACCGCAAAGGGCAGGCGCTGGACCCGGTACGCCATGCCAAGGTCTGTCGAGAGGACATAGGGGAAATTTGAAAGCTTCTGGCGAGTGATGAATTCCAGATGCTTGTCCTGGTTACCATCACTGGCGAGTACTACATCCAGCCACTCTTTTTCAGCAGACTGAATTCCTGCAAGAGCGGGCAAAAGTTGTTTGCAGACCGGGCACGTTGGCGACAGGAAGAAGACGAGCATTGCCTTCGTGCCAGATGCCCCGACACGAACGTTGCCGCCTGTAAGGCTTTGCAGCGGGAAAACCGGGCTTGCCTCGCCCACTTGCGGTCCCGCCTGGTCCATCAGGGCGCCTACGGGGGCGACACGTTCATACAGTACCCCGATCTGGCGGAGCATCACCCACATCATCACGGCCATTGCCACCACGACCAGCCAGAGTGCGATTACAGTAAAGCTAAGGATGCTGATCATTGTGCAGTGCTCCATGTTGTTGCTGGACCCGGAAGGTCCTCATTCATCCGCCGGTTATTGGCGAGCATAGTCTCTCCCGTCATCCAGACGAGCAGGGCGAGCGTAGCGATACCAAGGGAGGTCACATCCAGCGCGAGGCTGGAGTCTATGGGGAACACCAAACCCGTTGCTGTAGGTGCGATCAGTCCGACGAGGACGGCATTCCGGACGACAAGTTTCCAGCTGATTGGCTCCGGTGCTCCACCGCAGCCGCAATCCACAAGGTGGTGACCACGTGCGAGATTTACTGCTATCGCTATGGCGTAGCCTGCCAATAAACTCGCCGCAAGCACTGCCCCGACAAGCCGGACTGATGGAATAATCAGCATCACTGTCGTAGCCAATTCAAGGGTAGGTGCCGCAAAGGCTATGAAGCTAAGCGCCTTTTCCGGAACAAGTCCGTAGTCAGCCAATATTCCCTGAAAGCGGTACCTGTCTCCCAGCTTGTGAAGTGCTGCGCGCAAAAACAGCAAGGCCAGGAAAAACGCAGCAGTCGTTTGTAAAAGAATAAGCATGCTTTGACCCATGCTTATTCCACCACCAAATAGCCAGCGTCCTGGATTTCCAGAGAGCCTGTGTACTTCGCGGCAAATTTCGCTGTGGGGTCGATTTCATAGCGATAAACCGAGCCACCATGGCTGTTTACACCGAACAGGACCGGCGCCTCCGCATCGTCTGTCACAACGATGTGGGTCATGTGCTCGACATGCGAACGATAGAGAACCTTTTTCTCTTTCATGTCGATGGCCCAAATTTCTTCTGCGCCAAACTTGTGGCTGCCGTCTTCAGCGTCTGGGTGCATCGGCACGAACATGATGCCGTTAGGTTCGTTGTAGGCGAGGATCTCGTATCCGCCCGGTGCCCAATTGCCCTCAATACCATCCGTATAAGACCAGCTGTCCAGAAGCTTGGCTTTTTTGTCTTTATCAGAAATTGTGACGAACTTGCCATCATAGGTCGAGAAGGTGAGGTTTCCGTCTATCCGAACGGAGTGGACAAAGAGGGGTTCGCTTTCGACATCGAATACCTGATCGCTGTACGCTTGGCTCTTCAGTTTCCCTTTGGACGTAAGCTGAACAGTCAGCATGGTTCCATCGCCGCAAAGGCTGGAAAACTTTGACCCCTTTTCCGCAAGATAGATGCCCCAGCAGCCAGGGTTAGGAATTTCTGCAACTACTTCTCCAGCCGTCAGGTCTACGACAGACACTGAAGTTGCAGGCGTCGCATTTTGTACAAAAGCCCATTTGCTGTCTGCACTAATGACCAAGGCCGGTTGCTGTGCAGCCGTTTGAGCCATCTGTGGAGGGAGCTCGATTTCCTGCGTTGTCTTAAGTGTCTTAATGTCAAATTTCTGGAGGTAGGCTTTTATCGGCCCATATGTGATGCGCTCGGGAAACGCAGATGATGAATAGCCGAACTTTGCATCCGGTCCGAGTGCGAACTGTGCGGTCATTCCTGTCGCGAAGTTTGCCTTGTAGGAAAGATCATCAGTAGAGAGAATAGTAATCGCGCCAGCGCCTCCCCAAGATGGTGATACGACAAAGAGGTTGGCACCAGGCGATATTTCCGCCTCTACGGTAAGTTCCTCGGGTTCGATCGGATCAGGTATGCTTGTCTCTTGAGCATTGGCCCATGAGACAGAAAGAGACAACGCGAGTAACGATGCGCCGAACCAGTGTTTAGTCATTTGAACTTCCTCGTTAAAGCGATCAAAAAATTTGCTCTTGCCCCGGAAGTCGTCACCGCCCTTTAAAATTTTTGAGTGCCAAACTGAATTCTTCCCTAAGACACCCTATCTGACACAATTGTTATTTTGATGGATTGGTCGTGATCCAGACTTATTTTGACGATAAAGCGGATCGGTCCCGTGTCCGCACATGCATCGCGCAAAATCGTATTGGTAATGATTACTTTCGTGCCCGTCGTGGTTCTCTTGATGTAAAAACTCGCAAAGGTGGACGAAAAAATACGCCTGGGTTTCCTTCCATGCCTCAACAGCGAACAACCTTGCCTGTAGATCGTGCAGCAGAGAGCGAAAGCGTTGTGTGCGAAGAGGTGTGTGTGCAAAGAGACTGTGCACATGCCTCTTCATTTTTCATATCAGGTTCATTGAACGACAGGTATTTTAAATAATCTCTGTCCGCAGAATACTTGAATCAGCATGGAAGCAGACGATATGAAAATGCCAATCACTCGCACGAGATTCATTCCAACCATGGTTCTGTGGGCTTTGGTCTCCGGCGTTGCCTTGGCCGATGAACCATCGGAAGGAGAGGCTCTCTTTAAAAGACAATGTGCCGTTTGCCACTCGGTTGTGCCCGGCCAAACCCTGATGGGCCCGAGTCTCGCAGGAGTGGTGGGACGTCCTGCTGGGATTCTGGAAGGCTTTCGTTATTCGCGCGCAATGAAAGACGTAGGCTTTGTCTGGAACGCCAAAGAGCTCGACTCCTTTATAGAGTCTCCGCGCAAGCATGTGCCTGGAACCAATATGTCTTATCCCGGTGAACGTCGACCTGAGAAACGGACGGCGATAATCGAATATCTGGCACAATTGAGCACCGCCGATTGATTGGGGCATCTCGTGTAAGGATGTCGTGACGTACAGTGCTTGGCATAGGTGGCTAATACTATATTGGAGCGGTGTATCTACATCGGCGCTGTGTAGAAGCGGGCCGTCAAGGTCAATACAGGTACAATGCTGGGCGATAATGATGGCAGGGGCGATCGCTAGAGAGTTGCCGACCATGCAGCCAATCATGAAGTCTAACTCAGCATTTGCGGGATCTCTGATGACCTCAAGGGTCGCTGTCAGGCTACCGGTTTTGTCGAGTTTGATATTCAGGACATCGTAGCGATCGCGAAGCGACGCTATTGAGGCTGCATCGGTAAAGGACTCATCTGCGGCGATCGCAATTCGTCTTTCCAGTGAGGCCTGGAAACCATCCTCGCCGACAGGGAGGGAGTGTTCGAAGAGAACTATATTGAGTTGCCCCCAGTCGATGTGTGTTTTTCAAGCTGTACGGGCGACCAGTTCTGGTTCGGATCCACAATCAGCTTCGCGCCTGTCGCTATTTCATTTGCGATCCGCGCAGGATCGAGCCCTCTGTCGCTGTCTTCGACGGAGATCCTACGCATCTTGAAAGAGCTGGGGTATAAGTATTTCCGTGCCGGTTGCGACCGGTCTGGCCGCCGACCGTTCGTATTGCCGATAAGAACCTGATCCGCCTGTATCGGTGAGGCAGAGACGACACTGCGTCTTATGAAGTAAGTCCCAATCCCTCCTGCATGCGCCCGCCCTAGGTAATGAGCCATTCTCTAGAGACAGAACCTGGTGACACAACATTTCTGTCAGCGAGGGTATCTTTGGCCGGAGGCTTCTTCATCCTACTCAATAGAATCCTGGCTCAAATCCTATGGAGGGGGGAGGAGAATGCTGCCATATCTGGCGGAATAGCTTTAAACTGCACAAAAAACGTCATATTTTTATATAATGCCGCAATAATTGCTTTTAAAATGAAAATAATGCTGCATTAATCTAAGCAAGAGGGCGCCAATGCACATCTATACAGTGTGCACGAGGGAACAGCGGCTCGAGTTTGGAGGACGAAAAAGCAAATGAAACAGATGAAGCTGACCACAGCGATAGCCATGATCATGCCATTGATGGCTGTACCGGCTTTCGCGCAGGATGCATCCGAAGCGGCGGATGAAGAGTATGTTGCCGAAACCATCGTGGTGACGGCATCTCGGCGTGAAGAAAATCTACAGGATGTTCCGGCATCGGTGAGTAGCACTGATCCGCAAGTGCTTATTGAGGCAGGTAAAACCAGCATCAAGGACATCGTGGAGCTGACACCTGGTGTTTATGCTGAAGACATTGGACGTCCGGGAGCGACACGTATGTCTGCGCGCGGCATTCCACAAATCGGTAATACCGCCGTTTTTGGAATTTATTTGGATGATACGCCGCTAACGAGCAGCAGCTCCTTCACGTCTGGTGCGACATTCATACTGGACGGCTTGCTGCTGGATCTGGAGCGCGTTGAAGTTGTCAAAGGCCCGCAGGGTACGCTTTTCGGGGCATCTGCACTTTCGGGGATTGCCCGTTACATCACCCGGGAGCCGGCGCTTCAGGAGATGCGTGGGTCTGTTTCAGCAGATGTGAGCTGGACCAATGAAGGCGAGATGAGCAATGTTCTGAGTGCGCGTGTCAGCGCCCCTCTGGTGAAGGACAAGCTTGGGATTACGCTATCAGGTTACCGCCAGGAATTTGGCGGATATGTCGACCAGTATGATAACACGGGTAATCTGCTCGCGGAGGATATTGATTCCTCCGAGGTCGAGGCATACGCGGCGGACATGTTGTTCCGTGCGAATGAGAGGATGGATTTCCGTCTCAAGTACATTCACCAGAAGACCACGGCAGATGCAGGGTCACGTGTAAGGCTGGAATCACTCACCTCTGACAACTCACCGCTCGGTACGTTTGGAACGACGGCTCAGCGGGAACCGATGAATTACGAATACGACATTGTATCGGGTACATTCGATTACGATTTCGACTTCGCGACGTTTACATCCACGACCAGCAAGTCTGAATACTCAGTCGATACGCGGTCTGATGAATCTGCATCGGCAATTCAGGTTGACTATATTTTCGGCCTCACACCTGGCACCACCAAGTCATTGACGAACATTATCGGCATTTCTTCGGAGCGGTTCACTCAGGAATTCAAGCTGACATCAGACTCCAACAAGAAGCTGGAATGGATTCTCGGAGCGTTCTACGTCAAGGAAGAAGGTACCAATAGTCAGGAATTGATTGTTGTACCGGAAACGCCCATCAAGCTTTTCAACAGCTATTTTCCGAACGATTATGAAGAATATGCGATCTTCGGTGATGTCACCTATTATCTGACGGATCAGTTGGATGTGACAGTGGGCGCCCGCCTCAGCGAAAATGAAGTCGGTCTCGTTTTTAAGGGGGAAGGTTTGCTGGTTGTTGGCCCAAATCCCCCCATTTCGATAAATGACAGCGTGAAGGATACGGTGGATACGTATCTGTTTACGGGGCGCTACAGACCAACGGATGACCTGTCTCTCTATGCCCGTATTGCCAATGGTTATCGTCCTGCGTCCCCGAACATCCCGCTTGCCGATCAATCGACTGGTGAAGTCATTACATTCCCGGTCGTTGAGTCGGATTCGGGCTGGAGCTATGAAGTAGGGGCAAAGGGCAAGCTTCTGAATGGCCGCGTGAATTATGATGCTGCGATCTGGACGGTGGAGCTGGACAAAGTTCAATCTCCGCTCATCGCCAACGGTATCAACACGCTGCAAAATGCCGAGAGTGGTCTTGAGGCATATGGCATTGATGCCGCTATGCAATTCAAGCCAACTTCTGCTTTTGAGATCGGTGCGACTTTCTCCTACGCCCAGAGCGAACTTAAGGAAGATGAGCCCGGTTTTGGCGGAGTTAAAGGTGAGCAATTGCCAATGGTTCCCGAGTACAAGGCAGGGCTTCAATGGCAGTACACTCATGATCTGACGCCGGACTGGACTGGTAGCTTCAGCGGCAGTGTCGTGTACACGGGCGAGCAGACATCACGTTTCGCTGTGCCAAGAGCGACCTTTGCGGGCAAGCTGGATGCCCGGACAATCACGGATGTGAGCTGGAACGCGACAAACGGCTCCGTGCGCGTAGGTCTCTACGTCAAGAACCTCTTTGATGAGCGTGCCTTGTCCACCCGCACAGACACAGATGTAAACTTTGACAATGTCTACACAACCGGTCTGGACAGCTCGACAGGTATCTATGTTCGCCCACGTACGATTGGTGTGAACGTCGGATACTCGTTCTGATCATCTTCAAAGTGGCGACCCTGAGGATCGCCACTTTTTTGATTCATACGGTTCTCGCATCGTCATGCCTGAGAACATAAACTCTTGATGAATTGGGTATTGGGTTGAAGTACGACGTCAGCATTCACAGGGCCGTATGGCCCTTCATAACACCCTTCCGAATTTCCGGGAAAGAATTTCGGCAATCTGAAACAGTTGTCCTGGAAATTGGGTGCGAGGGAAAGATTGGTCGCGGGGAAGGCGTTGGGGTCTATTACCTCGACGATACTGTAGAGACGATCCGGAATGAGTTGGAGAAAGTGCGTTCTGATATTGAACGCGGGGTAACACTTGAAGAGGCGCAGCAATTGCTGCCGCCGGGCGGTGCACGGAATGCTCTGGACTGTGCGCTCTGGGATCTGGAAGCGCAACGAACCGGAAAATCTATCTGGGAGCTGACGGGTATTGCCCCAAAGGCGGAGACCCGCACGGTTTATACTATTGGCATAGAGGAGACGCCGGAAGAGATGGGTCGCAAGGCCGGTGAGGCCGCTGCCTATCCTATCCTGAAAATCAAGCTGGATGCTAAAGAGCCTATTGAGCGGTTGACGGCCATCCGGTCTGCCCGCCCCGATGCGATCTTGGTTGTCGACGCAAATCAGGGTTTTTCTGCTGAGCAGCTGGAGGAGATTTTGCCAGGGATGGCTGAGCTTGGAGTTGCCATGCTGGAGCAGCCCTTGCCAAGAGGGGACGATGATGCCCTGGAGACCATGGTGTCCCCCATTGATGTCTGTGCGGATGAGAGCTGCCTGCATACGGGGGAACTGCCGGCTGCCCTTTCAAAGTACAGCATGATCAATATCAAGTTGGACAAGACCGGCGGTCTTACGAATGCGATAAAACTAGCGCGCATGGCGCGAGAGGCTGGCAAAAAAGTCATGGTTGGGAACATGAGCGGGACATCACTTTCCATGTGCCCCAGTTTCGTGATTGCGCAGCTTTGTGACTTTGTTGACATTGATGGCCCACTTCTTCTGAGCTCGGATTATCTTGGCGGGTTGTCCTATTCAGGGGCGCAAGTGAAGGCCCCGAACGGCAGCTTCTGGGGTAATATGCATCTGTCACCAGGTGGCGCGCAGGCGAAGTAGGAGACTAATATGAAGAAGCTGCTGAACACATTTTTCGCAGTCGGACTAATGTCGGTCATCCAGGCTTGCGCCTCAAGTGTCGCGGTAGAGGAATTTTTCTCAAATGACGCGCAGGCTTATGACATTGTGATCCTGAACGGCAGGGTCATTGACCCTGAAAGCGGATTGGATGCGGTACGCAATGTAGGCATAACGGGGGATGAGATATCCATCGTGACAGATGCTGCCATAACAGGCGCGTATATGGTCGATGCCAGCGGCAAAGTCGTCGCACCGGGATTTATTGACTATCACGCACATGGCCAATCCATCATGTCCGGTCGTACCCAGGCATTTGACGGGGTCACGACGGCGCTGGAACTGGAAGCGGGTATCATGCCCGTTTCAGACTATTATGACCGGCTTGCGAGAGAAGGGCGGCCCATCAATTATGGTGCCTCTGTCAGCTGGGCGGCTGCGCGAATTTCGGAAAAGACCGGGGCTGAGCCTGTTGCCGATTTCAGCTTTTTCCAAAACAGTCTTAAGGAACGTTCGTGGCAGGAAGAACTGGCAGACGAACAGGAACTGGCGGGTATTATCAGCCGCGTCGAGGAGGGCCTTGATCAGGGAGGGCTCGGCATCGGATTCCTGCTTGGCTATGCCCCTGCTACGGGCCGCAAGGAATATAATTTTGTGAACCGTGTTGCGGCCGAGCATGGTGTCCCGACTTACACGCATGCCCGTTTCCTTTCAACGATCGAACCTCAAAGCTCGTTTGAGGGATTTGAGGAAATGATCGCTGTGTCGGCTTCGACCGGCGCGCATATGCACATCTGTCACCTCAATAGCCTCAGCCTGCGCGATATCGATGACATTGTGGAGCTTGTCGATGGCGCGATTGGGCAGGGCGTGAACATCACGGTTGAGGCCTATCCGTATGGTGCAGGCGCCACCAGCATTGGGGCTGCGCTGTTCCGCGGGCCTCAATGGCAGGAACGTCTTGGTGGCGTCAAAAAGACAGATTTTGTCTCCGTGAGGGGACAGTTGGACGAGGAATCCTTTGATGAATTGCAAGCCGATGCGCCGGGCACACCGGTCATCGTGCATTTTATGAACCCGGAGACAAACCCGGCGCATCAGTCTGTAATTGACAAGTCCGTGCTCTATCCGGGTGGATTGATTGCCTCCGATGGGGGCGATTGGCTCGCACCGACAGGAAAGCCTTATGATGGCGAGACTTGGCCTGTGCCAGCTGAGGCCCTGAACCATCCGCGCAGTGCTGGCACCTTCTCCAGATTTCTTCGGCAATATGTGCGAGAGCGCGAGGCCATTTCTCTGCTCGATGCGATCGCAAAGATGAGCTATCTGCCAGCCAAATATATGGAGGACTCTGTTCCTGCCATGGCGCGTAAAGGACGCATTCAGGCTGGGGCCGATGCAGATATTGTGGTGTTTGATCTGGCGAGTGTTTCCGATAAGGCAACCTATCTTGACCCGGCTCATCTCTCTGAGGGGTTTGAGTATGTATTTGTAGCTGGCACACCACTGATTGCTGAAGGCGAGCTGGACACAAGCGTTTTGCCTGGGCGTCCTATCCGCCGGCCAGTCAGACATGAAACAGCCGGTATGGTACAAGATTGATGCAGGAGTTGAAGATGAAAAAGAGCTTTATGAATGGCCTGCTGGTTGCCTTCGCGCTGCTGTTTGGCTGTCTGGCCCAGGCACAGACTCAGATGGACGTTCCGGCCAGTGATGCTGCGGTTACGGAGACTGCTACGCAGCAGACTGAAGGGGACAGGTCGGTTGCAGAACTGGAAGCCTATGTCGATGGCGTCGTTGATATGGGTATGCTTGATTTTGACTATCCGGGCGTCACGCTTTCTATCGTGAAGGATGGCAAGCCAATTCTCATAAAAGGATATGGCTATGCCGATCGGGAGAAAAAAATTCCCGTCGATCCATATAAGAGTGGCTTTTACATAGGCTCTATTACCAAAACCATGACGTTCACATCGGTCATGCAGTTGGCAGAGCAGGGGCTGGTCGATATTGATGCGGACGTAAATACCTATCTCACAACATTCCAGTTTCCTGAATCCAAATTTGGCCCAATCACATTGCGTTCCCTGATGGCGCACCGGGCCGGATTTCAGGAGGTTGCTAGGGGAATGTGGGTGCTGGACCCGACCAACATTCAGACAATGGGAGATTGGCTCAAGGACAATATCCCTGAACGCGTCTTCCCGGTTGGCGAGCTAACGGCTTACTCAAACTATGGCGCGGCTCTGGCGGGCTATATCGTCGAGGAAGTCAGTGGCGAGCAATATCAAGACTATGTCGAAGAGCATATCTATAAACCGCTGGGTATGACGCATACCACAGCGCGCCAGCCCCTTCCGGAAGGCACGCCCGGCGCAATGTCTCGTAGGCTCAAGGAAAACCTTGCCTCTGTTTATTCCCATACGGAAGGATATGAGAAGAAGGAAGATCATGATGTGATCGTCCCGGTGGCGGCGGGGTCTGTCACCTCCACTGCGTCTGATATGGCGCGCTATATGCTCGCACACTTGAATGGTGGTGAGCTGGATGGTGTACGCATTTATTCGCCGGAAACGGCGGCAAAGATGCATCAGAAACTGTATGATGATCGTCCTGTCTCCGATTACTATCATGCCTTCCGGACTACGGACATCCGTGGCTACGAGACCATGGGGCACACAGGAGCGACATTTACTTCTTTCTCTTCTATCCTGATGGTTCCTGAACTTGATATGGGCGTATTTGTGTCCGTCAATGGCGGGTCAAACAATGTTGGTCCTTATGAGATTAGTGAACGGATAATAATCCACATGATCGGGGACCGTGCGCGCAATCAGCGCTCCCCGATTGAGTTGTCTCAAGAAGAGCTGCAGGCATATGCTGGCAGCTATCAAACCACACGCCGTTTCTTCAAGGACTTCGTGAAGGCTTTGACGGCAAGCAGCCTTAAAGTGTCTGTGACCGACAATGACACGCTGCTTATCCACGGAAGTGAGTATGTGCCTCTGGGCAACAACAAGTTCGAGAACAGGGAAACAGGCATGCTTCTCATGTTCGAGACGAATGAAAAAGGAGACGTCGACGCTTTCTACTCGGATTATGGAAGCCTTTACCAGCGCGTAACGGGGGCTACAGACGTCAACCAGCTGTATCTGGCCTTGGGTCTACTGTTCCTGTTTTCGCTGTTCCAGCTTGTGGCGGCCTGGAAGCGTCGCTCCGATCCTCCGATCACGAACACTTCTGTCAAGCGGATTTCCTTGTCCCTTGTTGCGGCAGCAGGTCTTGCTATGGGGACTTTGGTGGTAGGCGCTATCTCTATCGTCAATCTGGTGTCCCTCGGCAATGAGGCCATGTTCGTATATCCAAGCGTCGGTGTGATCATTTTCATGACCGGCATATTGCTGCTTTTGCTTCTGACTGTGGCTCTTTTCATTGGAGCGTATCCTGTCATGCGGTCGGGGGAGGTCTCGATCTGGAGGAAGACACACTATGCCATTTATCTTCTTGTTCTGGTCTATTTCTTCCTGCAGGCCAGTAACTGGGACATGATCGGATATAATTTCTGGTAGCTCTGCGGTTCACGCATTTTCAGCACAGAAGGGTTGTTCAGACCATCAGGCCTGAGCAACCAATTCTGTGTAAGGGGATATTTCTTCGCGTGTGGGCATGCTGCCCCTGAAAGGCTGCCGCTGCGTGAAAAGCTAAATGTCCAGGTTTTTCGCGTAGAGAGGTTCCTGAAAGAATATGGAGGTCAGGATTCTCTGCTCGGTCTGATAGAGTGACTCACTCAGCATGTTCTTCACGCGGGCCGGATCTCCGTGGCGCAGCTGTTCTATCTGCTCATGGCCTCGCACATTAAACGGCAGATCACCTGTCCTCTTAACGTAAAGCCAGTAAATCCGTTTGGCGACATCTTCCAGGAGATGCGCCCATTTCAAAGCCAGCGGATATTGTACGCCGGAAACCAGAACTAGATTATAGGCACTGTTCAGATGCAGCAGGTTCAGGATGTCCTGCTCATTGTCTGGTGAGAAAGTTGCTTTGGAAATTTCCCGGTTGATGCGTTCCAGTTCGGAGAAATCGACAAAGGTCAGAGACTCCGAAGCGAGGTCCGGGATCAGCATTTTGCGGAGCGCGAAATTCTCCTTGATGCTGAGCACTGTGAGCGGAGACACTCGGGTGATCCGCGGTGATATAGAGATCAAAAAGCCCTGCACCGTCAGCTGCTCCATAAGACTGCGCGCAACTGTACGCGTCGTATGAAACATTTCAGTCAGGACAAGCTCTGTCACCTTCTGCCCAGGCGCAAGTCTCTGGCAGATGATCGCCTCTTTGACCTGACGTTGCAGATCCTCATGCGCGTCAAAGTCCGCGTTCATCTCACTTTGTTCGGATTTTGAATTAGTGGCCAAGCTCTGGAGATCTCCCAATCAAGACTGGCGATGAAACCACAAGAATCCTAACAAAGAAAGATACGCGAACGGAACCGCTTACATCATTTGCAGTCTATCTATCAGAGGATCTGTTCCATCAATGATTGGGTCGACACAGGGCAGATCGTACTGATCGGACAAGGATTTTAGATAATCCTCCCGCTGCTCGGCTGGCAGTTTCGATGTATTGATGCTGATGCCTACGCAAATCGCTTTTGGGTTCACGCGCCTGGCCAATTCCAGATTCCTGGCGATGACATTCTCAATGCTGGGAAGTTCAAAGTCGGACCAGCCCGATACATGCGTTCTGTTGGCTTCATGGCAAACAACAATGGCGTCCGGTTGCGAGCCGAGCAGCAGGCCATGGCTGACAGGTGCGTAGGCGGGATGGAATATGGCTCCCTGACCCTCGATCACATCCCAATGGTCGGCATCATTCTGCGGGGAAAGCAGCTCTGCTGCACCAACCAGGAAGTCTGATACAACTGCATCAATCGGAATGCCGGAGCCTGCGATCATGATGCCGGTTTGACCACTCGCGCGAAAGGTGGCTTTCAAGCCGCGGGCCTGCATGTCTTTCTGCATTTGGAGCGCGGTGTACTTTTTGCCCAGTGCGCAGTCGGTGCCAACTGTCAGCACACGCTTGCCCGAGCGTTTTTGACCTGTCCCGATCGGCAGGTCTTTTGGAGGGATACGTACATCAATGATCCTTGCGCCACCTTCGGCAGCTGCCTTGGCAAGAGGTTCAATCGAGCTCAGGGGGCTGTGCAGGCCCGCGACAATATCCATACCATTGGAAGCGGCTTCAGTGGCAACTTGCAGAAGGGCTTCGGAGATACCGCCGCCTATTTGCGCGGTACCGACCACGAGTGAGCCCGCCCCCTGTGCTACGGCCTCTTCAATGGTTAGATCCGGAAGGCCTAAGTCGACTGCAGAGGTGTCATTCCGGAATTGTCCCAGGCACATATCCTTGCGCCAATAGGCGATGCCAGCCCCAGTCTTGGCATAGGTCGCGCGTGTTTCATCGCCAACATAAATCAGATAAGGCGGCTTCAGCATCAGGACAGAAGCCGTGCTGGAGTTTGAGGCATTTCCGGAATTGGACTGTATCTTAGAGGCAGGCATAAGGATCTCTATCTGATTTCGAGTAAACTGGAGCGAAGACGTCCCAGATGCTCTTAAGATCATATTATGGAGACCTTATCTACAAATATATAATTATAATGCTGCATTAATGGCCGTTTTGGGGGCGCCAGAGCCCATTCATGGGATAGTGCGCAGATCTGAGGCAGCCGGGGCATGGTCCTCTCCATAAGGCCAACTCATCCTTGAAGAGGCCATTATGGGGGCACACGATCAGGCGCGCATGATTATCTCATATTTTGAAAACATTCTGCCTCAGCCACTTCATGAAGGAAGGCTGAGGCAATAATCATATTTAGTCCCAATTCTCGATCTGGCTGGCTTTCATCCAGCAGGCATGAAAGCCAGAGGGCACGCGGCGGGGAAGGGTGATCCGGGTAACCGGGCCTTTGCTGATGTCCAAGGCATCGAAAACCTGCAATTGCTGGACATGTGTCTTGTTGTTCCAGACAAAGGTGATGACATACCCATGGTCTTCTGTTTGCTGATCATCGGCTGGAGCAAACCAGGGCTCGCTATACCAGCAATCATCTTCCCCATCTGACCAAGCACCGACGCATTCTCCCGTATCAGTGTTGTACTTCCGCAGGCCTGTCCAGCGAAGCACCATCGGGTCGTGATCGACCAGATAGCCCCATTTGGTATAGCGCCCTGTCTTGGCGCTATCATAGGTCGGGAATTCAACATTCCTGTCCGGGTCGAGGCATGCTTCCGTGGCTTCGCCCGTTTTCATATTCATGCGGTAAGACCACAGCCGCGCATCCATCTGAAGCTGTGCGATGCGCTTGGCCGTCTTTGCCTCATCAATTTCGCCAGTCTCTTTCAGGCTGGGCATGTAGCGGCACGCGATCATGACGACTTCGTCGCCATCCTCCCAGCAATTTACGACGTGATAGATGAAGCAGGGGGAGAATTCGAACCAGCGGATTTCATCGCCTTTCCCGTAGCGCGGAATGACGCCAAGACGGGCCGGGAGGGAGGCATCAAAGCGGATCTTGTGCCGGCCCGCGCGCAGCGCCTCCTCATCATGATACACTGGTAAATCGTGCAGAATGGAGTAGTGCTCCGTAATGCCCATATCATGCGGCAGGCGATCGCCCGGCAACCCGACAGGGGTGGTGTGAACCAGCTTTCCATCCTTGTCGACTACGCTATAGGTCATGTGTGGTGCGGTATCGAAATAGTCGAAAAAGATAAGTTCGCCTGTTACTTCGTCGACTTTTGAATGTGCTGACATGCCGTTGCCCGGCTCGCTCACATAGTCTGCAGTAGAGACTGTTTCCAAGGTAATGGGATCGATCAGATAGGGCACGCCAGACAGGTACCAGCTGGCGACGGCCTTGCCTGAATGTCCGATAATGTCTGTGTTCGCCGTATCAGCAAGTACCTTGTCAGTCCGGCCCTTCAGCGTCTGCACGATGCCCCAATGAGTTTCTTCTCCCTGTAGGTCATCCTCGATCCAGTCTGCGGTGCGGATCCATTTGTTGCGATACGTAACCTTGCCTTTGCGGAATTCTGCAGCATGTATCATGCCGTCACCGTCAAAGGCGTGATAGTCGCCCTTGGGCTCAAAGCGCGGGTTTGGACCATTGCGCAGGTAAACACCGTTCAGGTCCGTGGGTATTTTCCCTTCGACCTGAAGATTTGTCATGACAGTCTCATCGAAGATGGGGGCGAAGGGGCCGGTCAGCATGGGGCCGTGCGAGTCGCCGAACGGGGCCTCGGGATCCTTGAGCAATAGGGGCATGGGTCTCTCCAAGTCAAAACACTATGCTGACTAGGAACCATAATGGGTATGATTATGCAATTAAGTGGGAATACCTATGCCACTGGGGAGCGTTCAGATTTTTGGGAGAGCAAACTCAGTCAATGAGGAGGTATCACGACTGATACCAAATTGCGCTACCTCTGGAGGTCTAGCTACGGCTTACTTGCTGACCGCGATAGAATGCCCGCATGTCATCGGTCGCAACCGCGCGGATGATCTCATCATCCGGGATTGCGTGTCCGGCAGAATAGAGTGCGTGATTGTATGCGCCATCCGGCAGGTTCGCCTGCTCCAGCACAGTCATGGGCAGACGATAAGGGATGATAAGATCAAACCGGCCAGTGAGAAGCAGCAGACGGAAATCTGGTTTCTTTGAGACCATCGCTTCGACAACGCGATCCAGTCTTGCTGGCGTTTGGGTAATTGCGTGGTTCCACTTTTGGTTCGCTTCAAGCGGATTGCGCTGATAAATGTTTTTGGAGCTGTAGCCGAGTTCTTCATTCAGGAGACTGAGGATCGCTTCATGCAGATCGTAACCGTCTGCCTGGCTCATGAGAGATGAATCGTTGCCCTCTTTCGGTACAGGGTAAGAGCCACGCGCATCTGACATTTTGGTCAAAAGGCCGTCCGAGGCCAGAAGAGTTTTTGAGAATTCCTGTGTTGATATGCGATAGCCCTGGCGAGCGATCAGTTCTGGCGACAGGCCGATGAAGTCTGAAAGCTGCGCTGCCAGCGCCTGCTTTTCAGCATCGGAAAGTGTTTCGAGCGAACCTAGCGCGGCGGCATATTGAGAATTGGCGTATTCTGTCGCCATATCTGCAACTGTATCCACAGAGTGTTGAGTATAGGCGCCTTTTCCATACCATCGTGCTACAGCGGCAAGCGTGGGCAGGCTGATGACCTGCATATCGATACCATCCATCTGATCAGACCCTGTAGGGTCCACAGTCGGGCTAATGAGAATACAGCCGGCGATGTTTACCGGATTTTCGCGCAGGCCGAGGATACGCAACAGTTGTGCGGTGCGTGTGCCGCCATAGCTTTCGCCGGCAATATAGACCGGAGATTTCTGGCGCTTGTGACGTTTTAGCCAGTCCTCGATATAAGCTGCAACACCCGCTGCGTCCTGCTCTACGCCCCAATATTCAGGTTTTGCGTCATCCGTGAAGAAACGGCTGTATCCTGTGCCCGGGGCATCAATAAAGACGAGGTCGGAGCAGTCTATCGGGCTGTCCTCATTGTTGACGATGGAAAAGCCGCGATCATTTTCGGTTGGGGCAAATTTTCGGGGTGAGAGTGTGCTGTGAAGTGGCCAGCTTGCGCCGCCTGGCCCGCCATTGAAGAAGAAGGTAACGGGTCGCTCAGCGGTTTTCTGGTTCTTGGTGATATAGGAGGCACCAAATATGGTCGCGCGCGCTTCGCCAGAAGAATTACGCAGAACCGTCTCCTGTGCTTCGGAGATATAGGGCACGCGAATGCCGCGAACATAGGCAACCGCCTCCTTGCGGGCTATGGGAATGGTGGCCGGTTCTGCGGCAAAAGCCGAGGGAATAAGCGGCGTTGTTGCAGTCGCGCCCATGGCCAGCAAGATCGTTCGGCGGGAGAGTGTGGCAGCAGATTCAGTCATTTCATGAGTACCCTTAAGCTGGCAATGTGGGGCAAAGGTGCGGGGTGATCAGCGCAGCACGCCGTCTTTTCGCGCAATCTCCAGATAGCGTTTGCCCAGTAACTCACCCCGTGTGGTGATGTTCTGCTCACGTCCGTTTATGAAAACGTAAGCGGGATGAGACATGGCTTCGAGTGGGTCGCCATCCCAGATGACGATATCCGCACGTTTTCCCTCTTCAAGAGAGCCCGTCTGATCCGCGATGCCTGCGATTTCCGCGCCATGGATTGTAAGGGCAATTAGGGCATCGCCATAGCTGAGGTCCGTATAGCCGACCAGTCGGCCTACTACCGAGCGTGGGCTTCGGATGTACCAGAAGGGGCGCCCATGAACGGCTTTGAAGCCGACTTTAACCCCCGCTGCGATAAGACGTGCCGCATTTTCGTTCGTGGTGTATTTGCTCGACAGGTCGCCAGGAACATTGACTTCCGGGTCTACGATCACCGGGATATTTGCGGCAGCGATTTGGTCTGCAACAGTCCATCCTTCATTGGCGCCAAGGAGGACAAGATCGATCCCTTCGGCTTTCGCGATGTCGATCATGTTGAGAATGTCCGTCGCATTATGAACGTCCACCAGGAGAGGCTCCTTGCGATCTGCAACGCGCGCCAGCGCCTCCAGGTCAAGCGGTGACAGCCCGAGGCTGGTGGCTGACCGTGACAGTTCCCGCTTACGGGACTTCGTATAGGAGCGAGCTTCCTTCAAGGCTGAACGGAAAAGTGCAATCTCGGAAGGACGGCCGCCGCCAACCTTGCTGGCGCCAGACGTGCCGGCCACCATTACAATGCCTGCGCTTGTCCGCAGGATCATGTCTTCGTCTTCTGCAAGGGCGACACTGGTGGACGTTCCTGCGAACATGCGTGGATCAGCTGCAGAGCCTGTCCAGAGATCAGGGGTCACGAGCGCGCCGGTGACGCCCTCAGACTTCGCCACGACAATCTGTGGGTCATCCGGGTTGAGAGCATATCGAACATCATATGCCGCCGTGACATAAGGATTATTCGTAGAGCTGTCGTCCAGTGAGCCATAGCTGGGCAGATTGCTGATCCCCAATGAGGTACCGGTCATGATGAAACCCGGCATGACAACCTGTCCGTGTGCATCAATCACCTTTGCGTCGGAGGGGATACGAAGCCTTGTACCGATCGAGATGATCTTGTCTTGGTCGAAAACAATGGTGCCATTCTGGATTTCGCCGTCTGGCCCCATGGTCAGGATGTGGGCGTTTGTAATCGCGGTTGTCTCAGCGATGGAGACCGGAACGAGCGCAATACTGGCCAGACAGGCCGCAATAAGAGGTTTCACAAGGCTCATTGGGTATCTCCCTTGTCCGAAGGGGTGATTTCATAATCAGACAGCGGCGCAGCAGATGCATCTGAGCGGTCGAAGACTTCGACGCCGTCAATGAAGACCTTTTCAGGGTGCGCGTAAGAGCTGAATGGATTGGCGCTCCAGATTACAACATCCGCCATTTTGCCGACTTCCAGTGTGCCGGTTTCTTTTTCGAGCCCCAGAATTTTGGCCGGATAATACGTGATCCAGCGGATGGCATCTTCCTCGTTCACGTCCAGTCCGGCGCGCTGGCCTGCGGCGAGGGAGCGGGCGGCATCGATGTTGAGGTGCTGGCCTGTTTCATCGGAGTCCGACGTCACCGCGACGCAAACGCCTGCTTCGCTCAGCATCGGAATGCTGAGGGAGGAGAAGTCATAGGCTTCCATCTTGAAGCCGCCCCAGTCCGGGCCCCATCCTGCGATGCAGGTATCGGTCTCCTTCAGTGTCCCCATGATCTTGTAGGCTTCTATCGCATGATGGAAGCTCGACACTTTCACATTGTATTCCTTCGCCGTGATCAGGACGTTCGTCATGTCCTCGGCGCGGTAGCAGTGGGTATTGATGCGAACATCTCCGGTGATGCCACCCGCGATCGAGTCCAGCTGGAAGTCCCGGGCTGGTGCGGCCGCATCACTGTCGATGTTTTCGTCTGCGAGCTTGTCTGCATAGCCAGTCCAGTCTTCGACATATTTGGCCGCATCGGCGAAATATTTCCGCATCATCGCCATGAGGCCGGACCGTCCCATAGGTGCGCGGTTCTGCGCACCATAGACCCGTGTCGGGTTCTCACCGCAGACCATCTTCAGGCCATACTTGGCACCCGGAAATTTCATGCCCTGTATTGTCGTCGACGGAACCATTTTCAGGATCGCCGTACGTCCGCCAAAGATATTGGCAGAGCCCGGAAGCACCTGAATGGTTGTCACACCCGCATTGCGAAGACGCGGATATACCGGGCTTTGGGGCCACAGGCTGAATTCTGCAAACATCTCTGCGGTGTTTGGTCCAGTCATCTCATTGAGACCATCTTCAACACCAGGCACAGCAGCCGTACCGGCATGCGAGTGGGCGTCGATGATGCCCGGCGTTACCCATTGGCCAGAGGCATCAATGACCTGCCAGCCATCTGGAACTTCTATGTTTGCGCCGACTGCGCGGATCTTGTTGTTCTCGATGAGCAATGTCCCGCTTCCGATAGCCGGCCCTGCAGCCGTGAGAATGGTGGCGTTGGTGATCGCAACGGGTGCCACGGTTTCGGGCTTGTAGGTGGACGGGTAGGGATCTTCGGCCCAGGGTGCGGTTATCGGGTGCGCTTCAGACGCATCTTCTGCATAGGCCATATTACCGGCCGCGCTGGCCAGCAAGAGGGTGAGCATGCCAACAGTTCGGATTGATGTTCCCATCAGGTTTAAGGGGTTACGTCGTACAGGGTTCGGCAAACTGACCTCCAAATCATAAAGCACGTCTCATAGGCCCTCATGAGACGCCACCATAACAGGTATCGTATTGCCGCAGTGGCGGAGAGTTATGCGGAATAGCGTACTTAAAGCTGACTTGTCTGCACGTCCTCCCCGCAACCGGATCAAGAACGGTATAAGGTATGCGTCGGGCTTGCTGGCTCTCTGTCAGATGAAGTCTGCACGCATGATGCGGAGGCGTAATTCTACAGAAGTATCAGTTCTTAGACTCAGCTATCAGGATACATATGCAAAGACCATGACGATGCACCGGATATGGGCTTCGTCATGGTCATAAGCAATTGCGTTTGCAGTCTCACATCTGCCTGGCTTGCAAAGCAGGCTATGCGAGCACCAATGCTAGTTTTTAACTCCGCCGGCATCCATTCCGGTGTCGCCGGTCGCTTCACCGGGCACACCAAATCCACGGTCACGCATCAGCGCGTTTGTGTCTGGTGCATGCCCCCGGAACTTCACATACGCCTCTGAGGGATCAATAGTGTTCCCAACCGAGAGGATCCACTTGCGGAACTTCGCGGCGGTTGCTTTGTCATAGGGCCCGCCTGCTTCCTCAAAAGCTTCCCATGCATCTGCGCTAAAAGTGTCCGCCCAGAGATAGGCATAATAGCCAGCGGCATAGCCTTCACCGGAAAAGACGTGAGAGAATTGCGGCATGCGGTGACGCATGGGCAGTTCTTTCGGCATACCCAGCTCGACCAGGGTTTCACGCTCGAACGTATCTGCGTCAAAGTCTGTGAAGTCTGTCATGGTGTGAAGCTTCATATCTACCAGAGCACTTGCGAGATATTCGGTCGTGTCAAATCCCTGCCGGGCATTGGCCGCCCGTTCGATCTTCTCCACCAGTTCCTGCGGGATTGGCTCGCCGGTGTCCACATGAAGGGCAAAGCGTTGCAGGATTTCCGGTGTCGGCAGCCAGTTCTCGTGAACCTGGCTGGGGAACTCCACATAATCCCGCGGTACGGCCGTGCCTGCAAGCGAAGGATAGGTCACATTCGAGTTGAGCCCATGCAACGCATGGCCAAATTCGTGGAACAGAGTTGACGCATCATCCCATGAAATCAGGATTGGCTCTCCAGGAGCACCCTCAACGAAGTTGGAATTGTTTGAAACGATTGGCGTGGTGAAGCCGTCAATATTGTTCTGTGAACGGTAAGCATTCATCCATGCTCCCGAACGCTTTCCGGAACGGGCATACGGATCGAAATACCAAAGGCCGACATGCTGCCCGTCCCGAAGGACCTCCCACACGCGTACATCTTCATGGAAGACGGGAACGTTTTCAACGGGTTTGAACTCAAAGCCGTACAGCTCGCCGGCCATCCAGAACATGCCCTCACGCAGCTTTTCCAGCTGCAGGTATTGTTTCACTTCCTCGGAATCGAAATCATAGTCGGCCTGACGGACCTTTTCTGCATAATAGCGATAATCCCAAGGCGCGATCGTTATGTCTGCGCCTTCCGCGTCAGCAATTTCCTGCATCGCGGCAACTTCGTCTGCCACCTTGGCCTTTGCAGCAGGCCAGACCTTCAGCATCAGCTCCATGGCGGCATCGGGTGCCTTCGCAACGGCCTTCTCGATCGACCAGGCGGCATAATTGTCATAGCCCAGAATCTTGGAGCGTTCCGCGCGCAGCTTCATGATATCGGCAATCACCTGATTGTTGTCATAGGCGTCGCCATTATCGCCGCGATTGTAATAGGTCTTCCACACTTCCTCACGCAGCTCGCGATTGTCGGAATAGGTCAGGAACGGGTCCATGGAGGAGCGTGTATTGAGAATGGCATACTTGCCACCCTCATTGTCACGCGACTCGGCGGCTGACTCTGCAGCACTGATGACCGATTCCGGCAGACCGGAAATCTGGTCCTCGGTGAGCCAGGTTACATAGGCTTCCTCATCATGGAGCAGGTTGTTCGAGAAGGTTGTGTAGAGGGAGGCGAGCTGCTGATTGATCTCGGCAACACGCGCCTTGTCTGTACCATCCAGACCAGCGCCGGCGCGCTCGAAGTCTGTATAATAGTCCCAGACAAGACGCTGTTGTTCTGGGGTGAGCGCATCATAGCCGTCCCCCTTGTAGATCGCCTCTATGCGATCATAGAGTGCCTTGTTCTGGTAGATTGAATCTCTAAAGGCCGCGAGCTTCGGAGCCATTTCACGCTGAACTTCCTGCACGGCAGGACTGCTCAGGCCTGATGCGTATATCCCGTAGATCGTGCCAACACGATCAAGCTCGCCGCCTGATTCCTCCATTGCCAGGATTGTGTTCTCAAAGGTTGGCGGGGCTGTCTGTGAAGCGATGGCGTCAATCTCGGCGCGGGCGCTCTCAATCGCTGCCTCAAGGGCAGGCTGAAACATGGAGACTTCCACCTTGTCAAAGGGGGGGACACCGCCATACGGGCCTTTCCATTCTTCGAGAAGCACCCGGTAGGTATCGTCTTCGTTCACCTGCGCCATATCATCCATGGAATCCTGCATTTGCTCCATCTGCTCTTCAGGGCCTGCTACGTCCTCAGTGCTCTCACACGACGTAATTGCAAGCAAAGCGAACGCCGAAGCACTGGCGATGAGGGCGGATTTTGTCATGAGGATCTCCCGGGATCGAGCATATCTGAGGTCTTCATAACGGCCCCAGATTAATTTCATTTGCAACGATTAGATGCATAACATCCGGTCAGGCCATTCGTCCACTGGTGGTCATCGATGGGAATTGTGGCCGAACTCTCAAGACCGGTATTCAGCTTCGTGTCATCAGTGGGCGAATTGCCTTTGTCTGCAGGCGTAAAAGACCGCCCGCTATGTGCTGCAGTAGGTGCCCTTTCGCTCATGGGGGCGTCAGCCAGCGAAGAAATTGACGCCAGCCTCTTTCCTGCCTGCAAAATACAGATTATCGCACCAACATGTCGAAGACTGTCGACCAATGGTTCATGGACACGGTGTTGCCCCTGGAGGCGGAGCTGGAGCGATTCCTGGCTCGCCATTGGTCTGACGCATCTGAAGTCCGGGATCTGCGCCAAGAAGTTTACAGCCGCCTCTACAAGGCGGCAGCGAATGGTCTGCCGCATAATACGCGCGCTCTGATGTATTCAACGGCTCGCAACCTGATCATTGACCTGGTTCGTCGTAAACGTGTGGTTTCTATCGAGACCGTGATGGATTTTGAAAGCTGGGACGTCTCATCTGAAGAGGCCGGTCCATTTGAGACGGTATCGGCCCGACAGGAACTCAGTATGCTTCGAACGGCTCTTGAAACCTTGCCCAGGCGCACACGCGACATCGTTCAGATGCGTCGTGTTCAGGGCATGTCGCAGCGGGACACCGCGCATGCGCTTGGGGTGTCTGAGCCGACGGTTGAGCGTCATGTAAGTAAAGGTGTGCGTCTGCTGGCGGATGCTCTGGCCAAACTTGGCGTGCATCGTGGAGCCGTGATTTCACCGGCGAATGACAGGGAGGGCGAGCGTGAACGCTGAACATGCTCTCCTTTCAGCTGACGATGCTGAACAGGCGGCCGCGGATTGGCTGGCGCGGCTTGACCGTGACGGCTTGCTCAACGGCCCTGTCGATGTGGATGCCTTGTGTGACGCGCGGCATGATTTTGACGTTTGGCTAAATGCCGAGGTGGCGCACCGCGTGGCATTCCTGCGGGCGGCGACCGCCTGGTCCCGGGCAGAGCGCCTTGCGGCGCTTAGAACAAATGGAGCCATTCCGCGGCGGCCCATACTTCATCGACCGGTCATCCAGATGCTTGCGGCGGCAGCGTGTATCGCAATGGCGGCGCTTGTTGTTATTCCGCTCGGTCTGTTTGATGGCGCGCCTGGCCAGCCTGCGCCGCTTCACTATCAGACGGCTCGTGGAGAGATCAAAACACTGACGCTGGAAGACGGCTCGGTTCTGACCTTGAACACAGATACAAGTGTGGACGTCATCTTCAGCGACGACGAAAGACAAGTCGCGCTGATTGAGGGCGAGGTCTTCTTTGATGTCGCAAAGGCGCCGGAGCGGCCTTTCCTCATCAATGCAGGCGAAGGGCAGGTCAGGGTGCTTGGTACCTCATTCGGTATTGAGCGGCGTCAGAACGTTGTCGAAGTCGCCGTCAGCGAAGGCACAGTCTGGATCGGAAGCTCCGCCCATGCGGACATGTCCGAAAGCATCCTCATGCCTGGAATGATTGGCTATGCGAGCGTCAGTGGCGTCATGGTCGAGACCTCTGGTGTTGAGGCGGTTGGCCAGCGTTTGCTGTGGCGTGAAGGCCGGCTGAGCTTCGATGATACGCCCTTGCGGGAGGTCGCGGCCGAGTTCAACCGCTACAATACGATACAACTTGTCATCACCGATGACGTGACGGGCGATATTGAAATCGGTGGCACCTTCCGCCTTGATAATGTTGAGGCTTTTGCCCGCCTGGCCAATCAGGGGCTGGGGCTGGATGTCAGTCACGCGCCGGGACGGATCGAACTTTCCAGCAAGTGAGTGTGCCGGCAATTACAGCCATGCTGACATAATTGATGTATTTTTTGTCAAAAATGTTGAGGGAAAACTTTTTGCCACTCGTCTCACCCGAATGAAGGCAGGTGGACCTTTCCGCCAGCCCATTGTTTCTGGGGAGAAATACATGAGAAATTGGTCTGCTAGACTACTCGGGGGCGCGGCAATCGTCGCGCTGACTGCAACGCCAGCCTTTGCGCAGGTTCAACCCGCTTCGGTTCAAACATTCGATTTGCCTGCCGGGCCTCTCAGCAATGCGCTGGATGCCTTTATCGCACAATCCGGTCGCGACCTGATTTATCGTACCGATCAGGTTCAGAACATTTCCGTATCCAGCGTTGAGGGCGAGCTTTCTGACAAGGAAGCCCTTGCCCGTCTGCTGGACGGGTCAAGCCTGCAAATGCGCTCAGACGAGTCTGGCGCCATTCTGGTCTACGCCCAGGCCGAGCCGGCACCTGTGCCTCAACAGGCTGCTCCGGCACCGCGTCAGGTTCAGCAAACTGAAGCCCCGGTTGCGATAGCT
The DNA here is from genome assembly GCA_018222605.1 of Alphaproteobacteria bacterium. Classification (GTDB taxonomy): domain Bacteria; phylum Pseudomonadota; class Alphaproteobacteria; order Caulobacterales; family Hyphomonadaceae; genus Hyphomonas. Next base: position 83,472 of record JAAEZZ010000010.1, on the reverse strand, counting down.
GCGCCTCAGGAAGAAGATAAAGAAGCGCGCCTCGACAGCGTTGTTGTTGTCGGTAGTCAGATCCGTGGCGCTCAAGTCGATGGCGAGCTGCCGGTCACGGTCGTTGGCGATGATCAGCTTGCTGCCATCGCTGCCGTCGACGGTGATGATGTCTTTCGTTCCATCCCGCAATTCGGCGATGTCGGCTTCAACAGCACCGGAAACGTATCTGGTGGCGTGAACTCCGCACGCGGCGACGTTGCCTCCATCAATTTGCGCGCACTAGGAACGGGCAACACGCTCGTCCTGCTCAATGGTCGCCGCATGGTGAACCATCCGGGCACCCAGTCCGAGAACCTCGTGCCGGTCACGACGGTCAATGCGAATGCCATCCCGGTGACCGGGATCAGCCGGGTTGAAGTTCTTCTCGATGGCGCTTCTGCTCTCTACGGCTCTGATGCTGTTGCGGGTGTGGTCAATACGGTGCTCAAGGATGATTTTGACGGCCTGATCGTCAGCGGCCGCTATGGCGTTGAGCCTGATGTCGACGCAGATGAGTTCAATCTGAACCTTCAGGCCGGCAAGAACTTCAACAATGGGCGCTCCAATATTGCGCTCTTCGCCGCCTATACGGATCGCGATCCCGTGTTTGCCTCCGAGTATGGTTTCTCGGCAAATGCAGATCTCCGCGACCGCCTGCCGGAAAGCTGGGCTGGAGATACCGATTTCCGCAATACCTCCACGAACACCCCATGGGGCGCATTCACGCTGCGTGACCCTGAGACGGGGCAGCCTTACAATCTCGCTGGCATCTCCAACAGCTCCGGTGGTGTACACATTCAGCCGGACACCGAAGCGGGCTGCGTCGCATCGCTCGGCGATGGAATCTGCTTGGACGACAGCAACTCCTCCGGCTCCATCCCGCAGCGCTACAACACTAACTCCGCGCGTACGATCAATAACGGCGTTGAGCGTCTGAACCTGTTCAGCACGTTCAATCATGATTTTGAGAATGGTGTGCGCTTCTTCTCCGAAGCCGGCCTCTACAAGGCAACGTCCAATGCTGAACGCGCAGGCTCTGCAAACCTGACGGCAGACCGCACGCTCATTCCTGCGGACAATTACTACAACCCGTTTGGTCCGGTCGGCTCGCCGAACCGGATCGAAGGGATCGGGACGCCGGAAGAAGGCCTGGATGTTGAACTGCGCCGGTATCGCTTGGTCGATGCTGGTCCGCGCAAGATCGAGGTCGAGAACACCAATTGGCGTCTGCTTGGTGGCCTGAGAGGTGACTTCAAAGGCTTCGACTGGGAATCTGCGATCGTCTACTCTGAAGCAGAAACGAACGACACAACCTCGCGCGTTTCCAACACGCTGTTCCTTGAGGCGCTGAGCCTGACGACGCCGGATGCGTACAACCCCTTCAATGGTGGCGGTCTTCCGCTGTCTGATGAAGGCGATGGCACGCCCAGCGATGCGCAGACCATGAAGAATTTCATGGTGCCAGTTTATCGCAAGTCTACCACCAGCCTGACGATGTGGGACTTCAAACTCTCCCGTCCTGACCTGTTCCAGATGCCAGCCGGTCCAGTCGGGGCTGCGGTCGGCGTGGAAGCACGTCATGAGGAATATAAAGATGACCGCGATCCGCGCCTTGATGGCACGATCCAGTTCATCTCTCCGCTGACGGGTGAAGCAACCAGCGACGTGATGGGCTCCAGCCCGACGCTGGATTCCGAAGGTGAGCGGGACGTGTTCTCGGCCTTCGCCGAATTGGCCGTGCCCATCATTTCGCCGGAAATGAACATCCCGCTGGCGCAGTCGGTCAATATGCAGCTGGCTGTGCGCTACGAGGACTATGACCTCTTCGGCAGCGTCACCAAGCCGAAAGTGGCCCTGTCCTGGCGCCCGTCCGACTTCCTGTTGTTCCGAACGGCATGGTCGCAAGGCTTCAAGGCACCGAACCTGCAACAGCAATTCGACCGCAGCCTTGAGCGGACTAATACGCGCACAGACTATATTCAGTGTGAGGCAGACCTGCGCGCAGGTCGTATCGCCAGCTTCTCTGACTGTGATCAGGCCCAGTCTGTGGTCAGCCAGCGTCAGGGCTCCCAGGAGCTTGGGCCTGAAGAGTCCGAAAACTTCTCTGCAGGCTTCGTCTTCGACGCCACATTCCTGCCGGAAGAAGTTGGTACGCTTCAGCTGACCGTGGATTACTGGTCTATCGAGCAGGAAAATGTTGTCGGTATCTTTGGTGACGAAAACCATCTGATCCTCGACTATCTGCTGCGTACACGGGGCAGCTCCAACCCCGCTGTTGTGCGCGCAGATCCGACTGCTGAAGACATTGCTGCCTATGAAGGCACGGGTCTCGAAGCTGCCGGTGAGGTTCTCTATGTCGATGACAATTACCTGAACCTGCTGCCGCGTGACGTTGAAGGTCTGGACATCGGTGTCTACTACGATCTTGATACTGCCAAGTGGGGCGATTTTGGCCTCAAGGTGAACGTCGCTCAGCTGCGCAAATTCTACCAGGATCTCGCTCCGCGTGAGGCTGAAATCCTGGCAGCGCAGGAAGCCGGTGAAATCAGTGACGTTGCGGCGCTGGCAGGCGTTGGTGACCTGATCGCTCAGGATGGCCGTCCGGAATGGCGCTGGAGCGCCTCTGCAACCTGGCGCATGGATGCTTGGGGTGCCGGCTGGTACACGAGCTATATTGATGATGTGCTCGACACGAGCGCGACGAATGACGATACCGGCGAGTATTGGGCAGTCGACTCCGACATTCGCCACAATGCTTATGTTCAGTACACCTTCGGCTATGATACCGATAAGCCGCTGCAAATGCGCGTTGGTGCGCGTAACCTGTTCGACGAAGAGCCGCCGCTTGCGGATGAGTCCTTCGGGTATATGGGCGGTCTTCACTCCCCACGTGGACGCTTTGTTTATGTGAGTGCAAGGAAGACCTTCTAATGCAGAAGAGTGGTCGTGTGATGTTGCGGGGCTTCGGCCTCGCAGCATCCGCGCTCGCCCTGGCGGCGTGCGCACATACGGCGGATATGACCGCCGTAATGACGTCCGAAGTCCTTTGCGAAACGGACGCCGTAACGATTTCGACCGAGTTTGACGGTGCCGGGCACCATGGATGCGCCATCTCTACGGATGGACCGGTCCTGACGGTCTGGCCCGAAGCATCGATTGCCGGCCCGATCAATCCCAGCCCGTGGTATGCGTTTGAGGCGGACATCCATTCCAGTGAGCCGGTAAAGCTGCGGCTTGATTATGCTGGCTACTGGCATCGTTATTTCCCCTGGATCAGCCGTGACAATGGCCAGTCTTGGCAGAAGCTGGGCGAGGATGCCGTCACTGTCGGGGATGAGGGGCACATTGCCACTGTCACGTTGCCCGGTGGGCCGGATTCCATTCTGGTCGCGGGGCGCCCGCTGATCACGCCAGCTGATATGAGTGCCTGGAGTGCTCGCTTGGCAGAGCGCTACGGCTTGCAGCGCATCACATATGGCAAAAGCCTGGATGGCCGATCACTGGAGGCCCTGACCATCGGGCCTGACTCAGCCAGCCGTATTGTCATTGCACTGACCGGGCAGCATCCACCCGAACAGTCCGGCGTTGCCGCTTTTGAGGTATTTGCCGAAACGCTAATGGCAGAAGTACCGGCCGAGACGCGGGCTGACACACGTTTTGTGTTTTTCCCTCTGGTCAATCCGGATGGCCGCGCGCGTGGGAACTGGCGTCATAATAATGGCGGTCTGGACTTAAACCGGGATTGGATGAACAAGTCTCAGCCGGCGATCAAGGCAATTACGCGCTATATCTCGCAAGAGGCTGAAGGACGCGATGTCGTGGCGTTTCTGGACTTTCATTCCACGCAAAAGACGCTCGTCTATACGCCCCCCTTCGAGGAGGCGTATGCTGACATGAGCTTTCCGCAAGCGCTGAAAAATGCCTTTGATACCGGTATTGATCCGGCCCCTGAATGGATCGACGGTCATAATGCCGAGGCAGGCACATCGAAGAACTGGGCCTTGCAGACGCTGGATGTTGCTGGCCTGACTGTCGAGCTGGGAGATGACGCGCCGCCCGCAGAGATCGAAAGCATCGGCCGTCTGTCGGCTCATACGGTGATTAACTTCCTGTCCAGGACAGCAGGCGAGTAATAGGCCTTTTCATGAGCGCTGCTACACCCGCAGTGGCGCTCATGTCTTTGCTTCTTAGGGTGTGTATGCCTGCTGGCAAGGCGGCTCACTCTCAGGCCGCTAAAGCCGACAGTGCGGCTCTGTTGACGGCGTTGCGCACGTTCCAGATATCGAATGGCTTCCGGATCAGGAATGGGGCTTCATCTGACATGGACTCTTGCACCAGAGCCGGATGGGCCGTGATATACACAACCGGTATAGCTTGCTTCTTGCGCAGCAATATTTCTTCGACGGCCTGGGTGCCGAGCGAGTCATCCGCCAGTTTCATATCCGAGATGATCAGACCAAATTCCGTCTGCATGGCGACGTTCACGGCCTCGTTGTGCGTGTGAGCGGTAGCGGCAACCCAATGGCCCGATTGCTCGACAAGCAGGCCCAGCAATGCAGCAACGTGTGGTTCATCCTCCAGGATCAGAACGCCGGTTCTGACGGGCAGAAGGCTCGCTGCCGTCGCTGATTCGATCAGCGCGCGGGCGGTCTGGCTATCGCAGCCCAGAATGGAGGCCGTTTCCTCAATGCTGAAGCCACCAGAGAAGTGCAACAGGCTGGCCCGGCGCTCTTCCCGGGACATTTTCTGAAACGGGCCTGTGAATTGAAGGTTAGCTGGTTTCGCCTGCGCCTTGGGCAGAAGGTGTCTATCCAGAGCGAGATAAAGGCCCAATCTGCTCAGGGAGTAGTCAGGGTCTGCTTCCATTTGGTGAGTAAGCGCCTCGATCAGCTCACAAACCGTGTCGTCTCCAGTCTTGTGATCACCCAGTATGCTGTGCGCATAAAGGCGCAGCATTGTCAGTTCGGATGTGATCAGATCGGAGAGCATGACAAGCTCCAGCTAAACCTTCTAGCCCGATGCATACGGTTCCCGCATATCGCCTAGAATACACAAATAGACATATTGACTAAACAAAAAATGAATAGAAATGGAGATTACGCATGCATATACTTGAATCATGCTCAGTCATTCTTTTTACGTAATGTAAAAAACGAAAAAGTAATTATAATTACTTTATGTGGGCTGTAGTGGCTGATGCACATTAGCACTGTCCGGCATTGTCCCGCGGTACCATGAAATGCCAAAAAGTCCCGCGTTTCCGGTCATTTTGGTCGAGTTCTTACGTTCAATTTGACGGCTTTGGTTTTAGGGATAATTTACCCCAATAGTGCGAGCATCCGGCTGACAAGTGAGTAAAAAGCCATGTTTGCAGTTCAGAGATTGTTTTCGCGGTTTCACCAGACCGTGGCGATAATTCCGAAACCGATTTATTCCGTGCTGAAATGTCTGTCAGTCGCCACCATGGTGTTCGTACTGGCCTACACTGCCATTCGATATACAAATGGAGATGGTCGCATCGCCGCGATCTGGCCGGTGAATGCCGTTCTGATTGTCATTGCCCTGCGCCACCGTCGCAGCGAGTGGGCGCGTTTGCTCCTCGCGATGACCGTGGGCCTTGTGGCGGCCAATACAATCATTGGGGATCATGTGCCACGTGCCATCATCCTGTCCCTTGCAAATGTGGTTGAGGTTTTCATTGTCTCGGCGGCGATGAAGTATCGCAAACGTATTAAGCTGATTAGCCTGATGGGCATTGTAACGCTTGTGATTGCGACCCTGGCGGCGTGTGCCGTATCGGCATCGCTTGCAACCATTGGTCTTTATGTGTCCTCGCATCTGGTGTCTGGCGGAGACGCCCTTCTGTGGTTCGCGGCGGACTTTCTGGGGATCGTATTGTTTGTGCCTGTTCTCTGGTCGCTGGCGGACAGCTCTGTAAAGCTTGTCACCGGCACAGCGCCGATGCGCACATTCATCGAATATATCATAGTATGTGGCACGACGCTGTTCGTCTTTGCTCAGACGAAATATCCATTCCTCTTCCTTGTGCCGCCTGTTCTGGTGCTGCTCAGTTTCAGCGGCGGCGTTAAGGGGGCAGCAGGCGGGCTGCTGGCCGTTACAGCGATTTCCATCCCGTTTACCTTTGCGGGCAGCGGGCCGACCGGGCTCATGAGTGCCGACCTGCCCACACGCATCCTCACGCTTCAGATATTTCTGGCTGCCAATTCCGTTCTTGCCCTCTCTGTTGGGGCTGCTGCGGCTGACCGTCGGCGCATTTTCCTTCAAATGCAGCGTTCACGCGAAAGGCTGCGCGCGAAAAATATGCAACAGAAGGAAATGATATCCAAGGCGCAGCTTGCCGAACGTATGGCAGGCCTCGGCCACTGGGCTCTGGATGCCCAAACACAGGAAGTCTTCTGGTCTCCTGAGGTCTATGCCATTCACGGCGTAACCGATGAGGAGTTCAACCCCTCCTATGATGATGCCGTCAGCTTTTATATCCCAAGCGATCGCGAGATGGTTTCCGAAATGGTTGCACGGGGTATCGAGAAGGCCGAGGGCTGGGAGTTCCATGCCACCCTAAAGCGCAGGTCCGATGGTGCGCTACGCCAGGTGCATTCGATCGCGGATTGTATCACGAATGAGCGCGGCGAGGTTGCCCGGGTCATCGGCGTGTTCCGGGATGTCACCGATGAGCAGAAACTGCTGCAGGCCTTAAGTGAAAGCGAAGCGCAATACAGGGTTCTGGCCGATCACTCGACAGACATTATCGTGCGGTTCGGCATGGATGGCCTGATCACCTATGCTTCGCCGTCCTGCAAAATTTTGGGTGTCACGCCTGAGCAGGCCGTGGGTATGAGGACGATAGATTTTGCCATTCCGGAGGATCGTAACTATGCCAAGGACATAACGGATGAACTGTTTGTGAAAGGCGAACCGGATATCACGACGCGTCGTGAAATACGTGTCAGAAACGCTGAGGGGCAGATCATCTGGCTGGAGGGCAGTCCTCAGGTTATCATGGGCAAGAATGGCAAGCCCGAGGCAGTCATTTCCACATTCCGGGATGTGACGGATCGGAAGGAGCGTGAAGAGGCGCTGGCTGAAGCCCGTATCGAGGCCGAGAAGGCTGGTCATGCGAAGACGGAATTCCTGTCTCACATGAGCCATGAAATCAGAACGCCGCTGAACGGTGTACTCGGCTTCGCGCAATTGCTGTCGCAGACAAACCTGGATGAAGAGCAGCGTCGTTATCTGGACAAGACGGTTTCTGCGGGGCGCATGCTGCGCGAGATTGTCAACGATATTCTGGACTTCTCCAAGATCAGTGCAGGCAAACTAGTGCTTGATGAGACCAGTGTGAACCTGAAAAGCCTGGTTGGAGAAGTTGTCGGCATTGTGGATGCTGCGCGTACTGACAAGACGGCGACCATATCATGCGACGTGCCGGATCTCGGTATCAAATCTGATGAAGTCCGCCTGAAACAGATCCTGACCAATCTGGTCGGCAATGCGGCCAAGTTTACTCAAGAGGGAAGTATCCGCGTCGAAGCCAGCAGGAAGGGCGACCAGCTTGTCATTGAGGTCACCGATACGGGCGAGGGCATTGCCGCCAAGCAATTGGAAAGCGTGTTCGAAAGTTTTCAGCAGGCGGATAACAGCATTACACGGCGTTTCGGCGGTACCGGTCTGGGGCTGTCCATTAGCCGTTCCCTGGCGAGGCAACTCGGAGGCGACCTGGTTCTGGAAAGTGAACTTGGTATAGGCACAACGGCGCGCGTCACGCTACCTTATATTCCTGCCAAGGACGATGAACTTGCGCCCGAATTGGCAGAGGCCTCAGACCAGAAGGCTTCCCTGAAAATACTCGCGGTTGATGATGTTGAGCTTAATCTGGAACTGCTTGAGTTTGGCATGACCAGGGCTGGGCATGAGATCGTAACGTGCAGTTCGGCTGAGCAGGCTCTGGAACTGCTCAGAAATGGATCGGATTTCGATCTGGTCCTGATGGATATTCAGATGCCGAACATGGATGGGGTAACGGCTACGCGGATGATCCGAGTACTACCTAAACCTATCTGTCATGTGCCCGTAATTGCTCTCTCGGCAAATGTGCTGCCAGAGGATGTGAAAACATATCTTGATGCCGGCATGACCGCTCATTTTCCCAAACCGGTTGACCTTGAAGAACTGGATGGATTTATCCGCAAGACCCTTAAAAAACATACTGCCTGCACGCCAGTGATTGCGACTGAGGAGCCTGAAAAAGACCCGTATGCCGAGCTGACTCATCGTTACAAGGTCTATCTGTCCGGGGTCGCGATGGAGTTTGTGCAGATCATGAGTCATCATGACCGTGAAGAAACCCTGCAAAGCGTCTACCGGATTGCGCATTCCATTGCGGGTGCAGCAGGCAGTTTCGGTTTCGATGAAGTCTCGGAAGCGGCTTTTGCTTTGGAAGCTGCTGCAAAGAAATTGATCGGCACAGGACAGTATTCGGAAGAGTTCATTTCCGAACTGAAGAACTTCATGCAGACCACCGAGAAAGCGGCGGCGTAATTTCCCGTGCGCCATATTTCCCCTGTTTTGGAGCGCTGGGGAAATCGATGAAATTCAACACATCAGTTTAATTTCAGATTTCCCATATTGCGCTACAAGGTAGGGAGAAAGAGGGTTTTGATATGCAGAAGCATAAGATTCTGATTGTAGACGATGACGCGATGCTACGAACATTGCTCGTGTTCAAGCTTACGGCAGAGAAGTACAGCGTTGTTGAAGCTTCAAACGGAAAGCAGGGGCTTGAGCTGGCGCGTCAGGAACTGCCGGACCTTATCGTCCTCGATAGCATGATGCCTGTCCTGGATGGGACGGAGACCATCAAGCAACTGAAATCAGACTCTGAACTGAAATCCATTCCCGTCATTATGCTGACGGCTCGCAGGGAAGAGTCTGATGTGTCAGAGGCCAAGCGCCTTGGCGCCGCTGATTTCATCAACAAGCCTTTCAATCCCGACATTCTGGTTCAGCGCATCAAACGCCATCTGGATATCCCGACAGCCGGCCTGCAAAGCGCGCTTTAGGTTCTCTGGGGCAACAGGCCTTGTCAGCAAAACAAAAGGGCGGCGTCGCAATTTGCAGTGCCGCCCTTTGCTGTATTTAGCTGGACTAGTAGCGCGCAGACAGGCGCACACCATAGGTTTGCGGGGTTCCGAAGACAGAGACTTCATCTCCCACAAACGGAATGATGCTGACGCGATAGAGTTCATCATTCATGTTCTTGCCCCAAAGAGACAGCGTCCAGCTGCCATCTACGGCAGCCACACCGATTCGGCCATTCAGCAGACCATAGCCATCTTCAACATTCGTGTTGTCCGGGCCCCAGAAGAACTGATCCTGATAGGAATAGTTCAGGGCCGCAACGAAGTTGAGCGAGTCGGTCAGGCGATGCTCTACATCTGCGCCGAGCGTGAACTGATAGTCCGGCGTTCTCTGCAGCTTGTTGCCACTATAGTCCAGGCCGCGCAGTGGATCGATATAATCCTTGTACTCTGTATCCAGGAAAGAGCCCGCCGCGAACAGAGTCAGCCATTCGGTCGGCAGAACGCGCACTTCATATTCGATGCCCTTGATGGAGGCATCGGCCGCGTTGGCCACAACCAGCGTCAGATTCTCGTCGTCCAGCAACTCCACCTGAAGGTCTGAGAAGTCCGTATAGAATGCGGCCAAATTGGTGCGCAGGCGATTGTTCAGCCACTCCGCTTTCAGGCCAACTTCATACGTCGTTGCAGATTCTGGATCATACGGCGTCTCGGCGGCCACGGCATTTGCCGTTGCGCCTTGCCAACCGCCGCCCTTGTAGCCGCTGGCATAGGAGGCATAGAGCAGGGCGTTGTCGGTGGGTTTCCAGTTCAGCGCAATTTTGGGTGTGAACTCAGACCATTCCTTGCTGTCGACGACATCATACGCCTCCTGCAGCGGGGCCGGAGAGAAGAGGTCGCCCGGCTGGCCAAGGTCCAGAATCACGGCCCGTGTGTCCAGATCCTTTTTGTCCGTTGTATAACGTCCACCCACGGCCAAGGTGAGGTTCGGCATCAGGTCATATTCAACTTCGCCAAAGGCGGCGTAGCTGGCCGTGTCGCTATAGCCGAGGAAGATATTGTCCCCGTCCAGCGTATCGCGCGTGCTGCCCGGTCCGCCCGGCAGGAAAGAGGTCGCCGTGTTGCGCGACACGCGCTTCACGTTTTCATCCAGATAATAGAGGCCGGCAATCCAGCGCAGGCGATTGTCCTGAGAGGAGGCTAGGCGAATCTCCTGCGTCACGCCCTGATACATCTCGTGCTGCGTCAGCGTACTGTCTGTGATGGAAGGCGGGGAGCCTGCGCCGGCCTGTGTCCAGCGGCCATCGCCCAGACCATACCGGTACGCGGCCAGATAGGTGAGGGACATCTCGCCAATATCCCATTCCAGGCGGCCGGTCAGGCCCGCTGTATCGCGGTCGGCATACTGGTCATAGGGGGAGACGTTCGTGCGCGGATCAGACGGCACGTTCGGCGTGATAAAGCCGAAGCCCGGAATGTTCGGGTCATCCACGGCATGGCGGGACGGGCCACCCCCGCGATCCTGGCTATAATCTGCGATGATGGAGACGAATACATTCTCGGAGGCATCCCAGTTCAAGGAGACGCGTCCGGCGATGGAATCCTTGTCTTCCAGTTCCTGACCCGTGATGTCGTTTTCGGCATAGCCGTCATGGGCTTCACGGAACAGCGCCAGGCGCGCAGAGGCTTTATCGCTGATCGGCCCGGTTACATAGCCTTCGGCCAGCACGCTGGAATAATTGCCGATTGAGAGGGACCCACCAGCCCCGAATTCGTCCTGCGGCGCGGCGGTGATTAGATTGATCGCGCCGCCGACAATATTCTTTCCGAACAGCGTGCCTTGCGGACCGCGCAGAACCTCAACACGGGCGAGGTCAAAGATCGGCGGCGTGGCAGAGCCGCGGCGACCGACATAGACCTCGTTCAGGAAAGTGCCGATGGACGGGTCAGCCGTCGCGCCGTTCAGGCGGACAGACCCGACGCCCCGGATGAACATTTCCGATTCCATACTGTTTTGGGACTGGAAGGTGAAGCTCGGCACCTGCAGGGCGATTTCGGAAAGATCCGTGATCTGCTCATCACGCAGCTGGTCGCCGCCAATGCCGGTCACCGCGATCGGAACATCCTGCAGGCTTTCCTCGCGTTTGCGGGCCGTGATGACCAGTTCGTCGAGCATCAACGGCTCGCCCTCATTGGTCGTCGTATCGGTCTGGGCCCAGCCTACACTCGGCATGGCCACAGCCAGGGCGGCTGTGGCCACTGCAGAGTAGAATACGCCCTTGGTAAAACGCGATTGCGCCATAATAGCCTTCCTCCCAGAAGATATGCTGTTAGTTTTGTTAAGCAAGTATCTCGACTGCGACGCTGATCTTGTCAAGCCTGTGTTTATTGAGAGTTGCAAATATGTGACGTGCAATATGACTTGCAAAACCATGTTTTATGGCTTTTTCACGGTCAAAGTTGCATATGGCTGTTTCACGTCCCAATCCGTCTGAAAAGGCGCGCATTGATACTTTGCGGCATGGATGCGATGGGCGATTTTCTTGTGCACGGGCTGGAGCAGGCGCGGCGGGCTGTGGTGGATGTGGTGGGGCGGGACAATCTCCAGCTCAACCCGAAAACCATGCCGCGTTCGCGCCGGGCGAAAGCCAATGGCCGGCTGAAACAGATCGAGATAATCGTCCGGCGTCTGATCCTTCTGATGGCGCTCGCGCTGAAGCTCGGCCCGCTGGTCGCGGGTCAACCGCGCGCGCCTCAGGGCGAGCCAGACCTGCCGGAAGGCGTCGAGCTTGCCATTTTTCCGCACGTGCCGGTCAAGCGCTTCACGCTGATGCCGCCTGCGCGGCAGGTCATCCTGTCGGATCAGATCCGGGACACATCCGGGGCTGTTTTGGGCCCGTCCGGGCCGGTCAGCACCCAGCCGCTGATTGACCGCATTCTGGCGCTTCAGAAGATCCTGAAAGCGCCGGAGGCCGCTGCCAAACGCCTGGCGCGCACGCTGCAGCGGATGCAGGCGAAGGGAGAGGCCCGGCCCATGGTCGGCCCGGCGGCGGGCGCGTTTCGTCTGTCGCCAGAGCTTGGCGCGGTGGCAACCGCGCTGCCGGGCTTTATCCGCGCCGGGCTGGAAAGCTGGGAAAGCTCTGGCTGAGATGCGCTGAAAACACGGCTCGCCTGACCGGACCGCACCGCGGGGCCGGGCAGATGTGCTGCAATGGATATTACAGCTTGCTGGCCTCATCATATTCCGCACGCAGGCGCTGGATAATGTCTGCCGCGGGTTCGATCCTGCGAACGCTGCCGACGCCATGGCCAGCTGACCAGACATCTCTCCAGGCCTTGATCTTGGAGTCTGAATTGGACAGGTCCATTTTGCCGGCCGAAGACGGGCCGCCATATTCAACGCCCATCTTGTCCAAGCTCTGGCGCAGATAATTGGCATAGGCTCCGGTCAGGGAATTGCTCAGCACAAGATCATTATAGGTCGCCGCTACCAGCATCTCGCGATATTCCGGTGTGGCAAGACTCTCTTCGGCTGCAATGAAACTGGTGCCGATATAGCAAAGGTCTGCGCCCAGCACTTCCGCCGCACGAAGCGCCCGGCCCGTGCTGATCGATCCGGCCAGGATCACCACGCCGTCAAAGAACTCCCGTACAGCCGGGACAAAGGCAAATCCGGACATCGCGCCCGTATGTCCGCCCGCACCGGAAGAGACAAGCGCCACCCCGTCCGCGCCCTTTTCCACCGCCTTGCGCGCATGGTCCAGACTGTTCACATCCGCAATCACCAGGCCGCCATAGTCATGGACCACATCAATCACGGGGTCCGGCCCGCCAAGCGCGGTGATCACGATCTTCGGCTTGTGATTGCGGATCAAATCAATCTCGTCAGCCAGACGGTCGTAGGATTTGTGCGTCGTCAGATTGACGGCATAAGGCGCGGCGCTTTCATCAGCTTTCAGAGTGCGCCCCAGATCGTCCAGCCACAGATCCAGCGTTTCAATCGTGCGGGCATTGGGAAACGGAAACGCGCCAATGACGCCATTCCGGCAGGTGGCTTTCACCAGGTCTGGTCCGGAGACCAGAAACATCGGGGCCGAAATGGCCGGAATGGAGAGCTTGTTCCGAATGCCCGCAAGGGCCTGAGACGCTGGCGCGGCCATCGGTGAACCTTTCTGTAATGGTGTCAGTCTTGCCGAAGCAGCTTTCTATTCCGCCGTGCCGATGACAAAGGAGCAATTGGTCGTGCCAGAGCCGCCGACATTGAAGGTCGCCATGGTTTTCGCGCCTTCGACCTGATAGTCACCTGCCTGATCCGTCACCTGACGATAGGAGTCCAGCATCATCCGAACGCCCGTCGCGCCGACAGGGTGGCCAAGGCCGATCAGGCCGCCCGATGGGTTCACCGGAATTGAGCCGCCCATGGCAATCCGGCCATCCTCAACCGCCTTCCAGGCTTCGCCCGGCGCGGTGATGCCGAAATGCTCAATCGCCATATATTCGGTGATGGAGAAACAATCATGCGTCTCGATCGCGTCGACCTCTTCCACACCGGAAATCCCGGCGCGGGCATAGGCATCTGTAATGGCCTTGCGGGTCCAGGGAAGCACGTAATCCTGGTCACGGCTTTCCTCCAGCTTGGTCTCCATCAGCAGCGGCGCCGTCGTGTGGCCCCAGCCGCGGATGACCGCCAGCTTGTTGAAATCAATGTCGCGCTCTTTCGCATACTGACGCGCGCGCTCTTCGGAGGCGAGGAATATAACCGCCGCGCCATCGGTGACCTGGCCGCAATCCTGACGGCGCATCCAGCCATCGATCACGGGGTTGGCTTCATCATCGGCAGTGAAGCTCTTGTCGTTAAACTGCCATTTCCGCGCTTGGGAATTGGGGTTGCGACGGCCATTCTCGAAATTGATTTTCGAGATACCCATCAGGTGATCATAATTCAATCCGTAGCGCTTTTCATATTCATCACACAGATCAGAGAACATGGCGGGCCAGAGATATTTACGGCCCTGAGCCTCGCGGCCAACCCAGGCGGCGGCGCCCAGATTCTTCGCGGCCTGTTCGCCGTCTACATTCCGCATCAGCTCGATACCCGCGACGCAGGCGAGATCGTACTTCCCGCTCTGGATATCTGCCATGGCGGCCAGTGCGGCGAGCGATCCGGACGCGCAAGCGCCTTCATGGCGAGAGGCCGGCATGCCTGCAAAGTCCGGATGCACATGGCCGAAATATCCGCCGAGCATTCCCTGGCCGGTGAAGAGTTCGGCCACAAAGTTTCCGACATGGCCGACTTGCACGTCTCTGGGCTCCAGCCCGGTCTTGTCGAGCGCGCTCAGAACCGTTTCGGAGAAAAGGTCGAAAAGGCTTTTGTTCGCGCGGGTCCAGTTGAGCGAGAAGTCACTTTGTGTTCCGCCGAGAATATAGACTGGTGCCGTCATTGTTCTTGATCCTTGTTCGTGTCAGCGCCGGGCGCGGAAATGGCCTAAACGGTTACGAGTTCGTCCTTGTTCGCCCAGGTCGCGTGTGTACCGCTGGAGATGCGGTGCGGCAGAATGATCCGGCAAACCGGGCCAGCCGAAATGTTCTGCGCGTCGATCAGGACGCATTCGGAGCGGTCATTCACCGTATCAATGATGAAGCTGACGAGATAGCCGTCATCCTCTGACTTGGCATTGATGCGTGGCACAAAAGGCGACTCGCTGGCATAGCGGCCGTCTTCCAGCATGAAGCTTTCGGAATCGCCGGTTTCCATATCGTGCTTCACGATTCCATTGAACAGGAACCAGCCAGGCTTGGTTGTTGTGGAGTAGAGATAGCGGGATTTCCTGCCTGCATAAGTCTGGTTGAAGGAGCCAAACTCCAGAAGCCGCTCGTCCAGATGCTCTTCCGTCGTCTTGCCGGTGACCAGGTTGAAGCGCCAGCGGTGCAGCTTCGGACGGAAGGAATGCTCATCAATATTGGCGAGCAGTTTGCCAAAGCGTTTGTCCAGGCCCGGAACGTCCAGCGGAGCCGGGTCCGGGTTTTCCTGGAAATAGCCATCGAGAATGATTTCGTCGCCTTCTTCCCAGGCATTCATCCAGTGGAGAACATAAGTTGGCGCGGCTTCGAACCAGCGGATTTCATTCGCGCTGCCATAGCGCGGCACGATGGCGAAGCGTGTTGGCAGCTCTGGAAAATAGCCATTAGCGTGAATGCCGGCTTCCAACAGGTCAGGTCGCCAGAACAGGGGCAGGTCAACCAGAATGGAGTAATTCTCCGTAAACGCCATATCGTGGGGCATGCGCGCGCCGGGCAGTTCGACGGGAATGTAATGTTTCAGCTTGTTGTCCGCCCCAACCACGCCATAGTGCATGTAGGGCGCTTCCTTACCGTAATTGAAGAACAGCAATTCTCCGGTGGCGAGGTCCACTTTCGGGTGGGCGGATATGCCTTCCTTCGGCACCCAGTCTGCGGTGCCTGTAGTTTCCAGGGTTTCCGGATCCACCATATAGCCTTCACCGCACATATAGAAGGTGGACAGGATGTGGCCGGCATGAACCACGACGTCCGTAGACGATGCATCCTTCATGCGCCCGCGCGCGCCCCAGCCCTCCTGCTCCGACTTGGCCGGGTTTCCAGCAATTCCCGTCCAAAGAGAGCGGCCCGCGTCGGTTTCGGCTTGCAGGCCTTTGGTGCGCACAAGACGGTTTGAGTATTTGGCCTGGCCATTGTGGAAAGACATGGCGTGCAGCATGCCGTCACCATCAAAGGGGTGGTAGACGCCAATCGCCTCATGCACCGGGTTCTCGGTATTGCGGACATAGATGCCGGAAATATCCTTCGGGATTTCCCCGATCACTTCCATGTCGACGGCGTCCACTTCCTCGCGGCACGGTGTCCATGCGCCATTGAGATAAGGATGCTCGTTCGGCGGAATCTTGAAGTCAATTTCGTTTTTATAAAGAATAGTCATGAGCTATGTCCGTTACAATAATCACTTTGCCATACGGGCGGCCATGGATTCCGCCAGGCCGTGCGGGTCGCGTGCCAGGAAGGCGCGAACGCTGACGGCGTGTGGGTCCGTGTCATGTTCATTGATATTGTTCTCAATCGCGAAAATGCCAGCTTTGCCGATATCGGAAGGCAGGGCCTGTTTCATGTTCTTGATATGCTCGGCCATGCGTGTCTTCACAGAGCCGACGATCAGGGCGGCGACATGAATATTCCTTGAGCGGAGCTCTGCGCGCAGGCAGTCTGATGCGGCGCGCATCGCGAATTTGGAGGGGCTATAGCCGCCCATGTTCGGCACGGCCACAATGCCGCCCGCCGAGAGGACGTTCACGATTGTGCCGCCGCCATTGGCTTCTATGATCGGCGCAAAGGCCCGGCACATGGCCATGGTGCCAAAGAAATTGACCTCCATTTCAGACCGCATGTCATCCATGGTCGGCGCGGTCATCAGGGTCGTCATGTGGAAAACGCCGGCATTGTTGACCAGAAGATTGACGTCAGTGGCCTTGCTGGCTGCGGCGGCGACTTGATCCGGGTTGCTGATGTCCAGCTTGATGACTTCAATCCTGTCGCCAAGATCAGCGTAGCTGTCGGGAATGTCTTCGGGATTGCGGGAGCCGACATAAACCTTGCGAGCGCCAGCGCTCAGAAGTTCTTCGACGAACCCCTGACCAATGCCGCGATTTCCTCCGGTGACCAGCGCCGTGCAGCCTTCAATTTTCATTACGTTTCCCTTTGCCGTCTTTTTATCTCGTCAATGCGCAGTCCGCTGAGTGCGCATTCTGACGAGTTTTGTGCGTAGCTGTGTTCTGACGAGCCGCAGCCTGTTGACTTTGATTGGAACAGACCCTCATCTTGCAGTCAATTGTAAAAGCATACCCAGTAACGAGATTCAAGTGGAGGAACTAAGTTGACCGAGAGTAAAGTTGAGACTGTCCCGTTCCGGGAAGTCGCCTTTCCGCCGGTGGCGCTTGATATGGAAACGCGCGATGACGGCACAATTCTCATGTCAACCGAGGCGGATCTGGAGTTTATCGCGCCGACGGTTCCGCAGGGGTTGATGAAGGCGGCAGAGGCCTGGCCGGACCGTGTAGCCATGGCCGAGCGCGGACCGGATGGCGCCTGGATACGCAAGACCTATAAGGAGTTTGTGCGGGACGTACGGGCCTGCGCGCAATGGTTTCTGGATCAGGGCGCCAGCGCGGAAACCCCACTGATGATCGTGTCCGGCAACTCCATCTCGCACGCAATTGTACGCTTTGGTGCGCTGTGCGCCGGTATTCCTGTCGCCCCGGTCAGCGAGAATTATGTCCTGCTCGGGCGGGACAATGACTATGCCCGCCTGCGGCATGCGCAGTCCATTGTGCAGGCGCATTTCGTGTTTGCAGAGCGTGAGGCTCACGCAATTGCCGCGCGGGAATGCCTGCCGGATGCGACAATCATCTCACGCGAGAACATTGCGGGCGATGCGAAACTGATTCCTTTCGGTGTGCTGACGGGAACGCCGGAAACCGATGCTGTGGATCAGAGCATTGCTGCGCTGACCCCGCAGACCCATGCGGCCTATATGCTGACATCAGGCTCTACCGGCATGCCGAAGGCCGTTGTGCAGACACATGAAATGATGATCGTTTGTGTTTCCCAAAGCTGGTGGGCGATGAAGGGTACCGGCACCTGGGACCAGGAGATTCTGGAATGGCTGCCGTGGAGCCATGTGTCGGGGTTTTATGTGTCCGTCGCGGCGCTGCTGGTGGGCGGATCGTATCATGTCGATGATGGCAGGCCCTTGCCCGGCATGTTCGACAAATCCCTTCGGAACATTCACGATTTGGAACTGACGACCTTTACCAGCGTCCCGATTGGCTATGCCATGCTGGTTGAGGCGCTGGAGCAGGATGACGCGCTGCGCGATCATTTCTTTGCGAAGATGCGCGTGCTGCTGTTCGGCGGCGCAGGCCTGCCACAGCCTATCTATGATCGGCTGCAGGCACTGGCGGTGAAATCCACAGGTTTCCGCATTCTGATTACCTCCGGGTACGGCGCGACGGAGACGACCTCAGGCTGTATGAGTATCTATTTCGAAACGGACCGGGTTGGCATCGGGCTGCCTCTGCCGGGGATCAGCCTGAAGCTGGTGCCGATGCAGGACCGTTATGAGCTGCGCATGAAGGGGCCCTGTGTGATGTCGCAATACTTGCGGCAGGAGGGGCTCGCGGAGAAGAGCTTCGATGAGGACGGCTATTACTGCATCGGTGACGCAGCGGCTTTCAATGACCCGTCAGAGCCGGCCAAGGGGCTACAATTTGCCGGGCGGCTGTCGGAAGACTTCAAGCTGAGCACGGGCACCTGGATCAAGGGCGGGGAACTGCGCGCGAATGTCGTGAAAGAGCTGGCGCCCTATGTGGCCGACGCGCTGGTCTGCGGGGAAGGCTATGACCGGATCGGCATTCTGGCTTGGCCTACGGCACAGGGCCTGAAGGCGAGCGAAGAAGACATCCGGGGGCGGATTGAAGATTTCAATGCCAAGGCCAAGGGTTCAAGCGAGCGTGTGCGCCGGTTTGCCTTCCTGGAGGAGCCGCCAGTCGCGGCAGAGGGAGAGGTCTCCGACAAGGGCTCGATCAACCAGGCCCTGTCCATCCGGCGCCGTGCCGACACAGTCCGCTGGCTGTATGCGGATCCTGTGCCGGAGGGCGTCCAGAGCTTTTAGGGCCTATCTGGAAGGGGGCAGCGGGAAGAAACCGCTGACCCGCTTCTTGTAGGTTTCGTATTCCGGATAGCGGCGCGACATGGAGCGCTCCAGCAGGGCCTTCCCGGAGGCGTGATAGAGGAAATAGATCATCAGGGCCGGGCTGAGGATCGTCAGGAAGCCCCACTGGCTTTCCAGGGCGATGAGCGTCAGGCCGGTCCAGACGGCCGCATCGCCGAAATAGTTCGGGTGGCGCGTCCAGCCCCAAAGGCCGCGGTCCATCAGCTTGCCCTTGTTGGCTGGGTCTTTCTTGAATTGCTGCAGCTGGAAATCGCCGACGGCCTCAAAGATCAGGCCGATGGCAAAGATCGCAATGCCGGCATAGGCGAGCGCGCCGAGTTCACCTTCCGGGAACAGGAACCAGGGCGAGACGCCGAACTGGCCGATCTGGACGGGCAGGGAGACGAAGAAGGAAATCACGCATTGCAGGATGAAGACATGCGTCAGGCTGCGCATGACGAACACTTTATCACCGCCCGCCTTTTCCCGCATGCGGACATATCGGAAGTCTTCGCCATGGCCGATATTGCGGCTGAACAGGTACAGACCGAGCCGCATGCCCCAGAGCAGGACGAGGGCAGTCAGCAGGGTGGCGCGCAGGCTGTGATGGCCAAGCTGCAGCCAGGTCATCAGCGCGGGCAGGGCGCAGGTCGGGCCCCAGAAAATATCCACGATACTGGCATTGCGTATTTTCACACTGATCGCCCAGAGGGCAATGAAGGCCGCGAGCGATATGCCGAAATTGATGGCAATGATTTGAAGCATGAGTTCTCCCCGGATTCTTTTGTCTCACTTAAGCACAGTATGTTGCCGGAAAGCTATCTTGATCCCAAATGACTTGCAATAAAGAACCCTTGGTGAGTTGCTTGGGGGAATATATCAGTTAGGAACATGAATATGCTGGAATGGCGTGTTGATGTTCGCCGCAAACTTGATTTAGGGTACGATAAAGCAAGTTTGTTTAGTGGATGAATGCGGGGGCATCAGACCCCGCCAGGGAGGGCGCCTTGCAGGACGCATTTATTTATCAGGCGCTACGAACGCCGCGCGCGAAAGCGCGGGCAGAGGGCAGCCTGAAAGGGATTTATCCGGAAGACCTGGTTGCAGGACTGCTGCGGGAAATCGCCCGGCGTGAGTGTGTGGACCTTGACCAACATCTGTCGCGGTTGACGCTTGGCTGTGTTGGGCAGGTTGGCGCCCAAGGCGGCCAGATCGCGCATCTGGCCAAGGCCAGTGCGGGCCTGAACGGGAATGTCACGACCCGTACACTGAACAATTACTGTGTCTCTGGCCTGTCCGCGATTGGCGATACGGCAATGGCTGTTAGGGGCGGGGAAGACGGTCTGATGCTGGCTGGCGGCGTGGAGATGTTGTCGCGAGTGCCATTCATGGCCGATAGTGCGCCAGTCTACACAGACCCTGAGCGCGCAGACAGGCTGAACTGGCTGGCGCCGATCCTGGGGGCTGAACTGCTGGCCACTGAGGCCGGGTTCACCAAGCAGGATGTGGATGACATTACTGCGCGCTCTCACAGGAAGGCCGCAGCAGCATGGCAGGCCGGGCATTATGATACGAGTGTCGTGCCGGTGGTTTCCGAGGCGGGGGAGGTTCTCTGCGGTCGGGATGAATGGGTGAAGGGTGATATGAGCGTGGAAGCGCTCAGCCGGCGCGCGCCTGCCTTTGCGGAACTCGGCAAGGCGGGCGGCGAGGCAATCATGCTGCGCCACAAGCCGGAGCTGGGTGAGATCTCCTATGTCCATTCCGTATCGAACACGCCGGGCCTGTCGGATGCCGCGGCGCTGGTCCTGATGGGCGGGAAAGCTGCTGGAGATGCCGCAGGCCTGACGCCTCGCGCGCGGGTAGTGGCTTATGCGGAGGCGACATCCCATCCGGTAGACCAGTTCCGCGGCGGCTTCATGGCGATGGAAGAGGTGCTGCGCCGCGCGGGCCTTTCCATCGATGACCTGGACCTGATTGAATTCATGGAGGCCTTTGCGGCTCCCCCCTTGTTCTTTGAACGGACATACAGGCCGGACATGGACCGGGTAAACGTCAATGGCGGACATCTGGCCATGGGGCACCCGATGGGTGCGACCGGGGCGATTCTGACGACAACCCTGCTGCATGAGCTGGAGCGCAGGGATGCCAAGTGCGGCATGGTGGTAACATTGGCCGGCGGCGGTGTCGGCGCAGCGCTGGTGATCGAGCGCGTATAATTACCGGTCTGAGCCTGGAGGGACAATGATGAGTGACGGCAGAGTTGTGATCGTAACAGGCGGCGGCAAGGGATTGGGCCGCGCATTCGCGCTGGACCTTGCCCGGCAAGGCTGTCGTATCGTGGTCAACAACCGCGTACGCGACGGCCAGGAAAACTCTGCCGAGCAGGTCGCGAGTGAGATAGCCGAGGTCGGCGGGCAGGCCGTTACGGAGACGAGCGATGTCACCGCGCCGGATGCCGGTGAGCGGATGATCGCGCGGGCGCTGAGTGCGTTTGGTCGTCTGGATGCGATCGTCTTCAATGCAGGCGTTTCTGGTGATGCAGCGCGTTTTCACGAGATGAGCCCTGAGAATTTCGAGACCGTGATGCGCACGAATTTTGACTCGGTTGTGAGGATGACGCGCCAGGCTTTGCCGCGACTGCGCCAGTCTGGTAACGGACGGTTTGTCTATGTCTCTTCCAGCGCGGGCCTCTATGGTGTGCGGGGGCGTTCCCCCTATGTTGCATCAAAAGGGGCATTGAGGGCGTTTGCGCTGAACATGGCAATTGAGGAGGCGCGTTACGGTATCCGCGCCAATCTGGTCTTGCCCTATGCCTCGACACGCATGACAGGTGCCGAAGCGGCTGAGCAGCAGGAGGGGCCGCTCTCTCCGGCGAGTATTGCGCCCTTTGTCAGTTGGCTTGCCTCTGATACTTGTGACCTGAACGGCACGGAATGGATCGCCGGGGCAGGCTTTGTACGACAGGTGCGGGTGCTGGAATCAATCGGAGCGAGATTGCCCGGTGCCAGAGAGGAGTTGGCCGCATGGTATCGCGAGAATGCAGGCTCCCTTGAGGGTTTTGGCCTTGATCACACCATGGCCGCCAATGCAGAAGACGCTTTCGAACGTTTCCTGAGCCATATCAAGACACAGTGAGTTTCGCCCAAAAGTATTGATATGATAGTGACGTAGTCTTAAGTTGTGTTTTGTAAGTATTTTCTTGCGTTACAAAACACCAAAGAGATCTGGCCTCCATGGGCTGCTTTGGCGTCACAAGAGATTAGATCAGCTTTGGGAAGATGACTGCAAGCAAGACGGTTCAGGAAAAAGCGCGCCCGATGATCCGGACGTGTTCCATTTGGCGGGCGCTGGAAGTTGTCGGCGATACGCCCACTTTGCTTATTCTTGAGGCGATCTGGCTGGGCCAGCGCCGCTTTGATCGTATCCGCCAGAATTCCGGCCTGCAGAAGGCGTTGATCTCCAATCGCCTGAAGCGATTGACCGAGAGCGGCATTCTGACCAAGGAAGCCTATACGAGCTCTCCGCCGCGCTACAATTATGTGCTGACGGAAAAGGGACAGGCGCTTTACTGGACCTCGCTGATGCTGCTGCGCTGGGAGCGCCGGTGGGCGAGTCAGGAGAATTCCCTGATGCCTCTGCTGCGCCATTCAGGCTGTGGAAAGATTACTTCTCCGGAGCCAATGTGCCCGCACTGCAAGGAGATTGTGCGGCCGCAGGATGTCACCTGGGAAGAAGGCCCCGGTGTGGGCTGGATGGCGCCAATCTATAGCCGCCGCCGCCAGAGACGCGATGCGGACGGCAAGAGCCTGGATACGCCGGCCATCTTTACCGAAGCCGCCGAGCTGATGGGGGACCGCTGGGCGGGCCTGATCCTGCGCTCTGTCTTCACGCATCTGCGCAAGTTTGACGAGATCCTGAAAGATACGGCGATTGCCTCCAACATCCTGTCTGACCGGCTGAACTGGCTGGTTGAGACCGGTATTCTGGAGCCGCGCAAGTATCAGGATCACCCCGAGCGATTTGAATATTTCCTGACTGAGAAAGGGCTGGATTACTATCCCGTTCTCGTCATGCTGCAGAAATGGGGCGATGCGTATTATGCCTCGCCTGAAGGCCCGCCGGTTCTGTTGCGTCACAAGAATTGCGGCAAACGACTGGATGCCTATGTCGGCTGTTCAGAATGCAAGGAGCCGGTCTATCCGCAAGAGATGACCTATGAACTTGTTCCCAAGAAGCAGGCCGACAAGAAGTAAGCATAGACTTTTATAACAAAACTGACCATGCTGCGACCAATGTGAAACGCTTGGTACGCAAAGGGCATGATCGGGATGACGTCAAAACGGGCACCTTACCGCGTAATTCAGTGGGCAACCGGCGCGATGGGGAAATCCTGCCTGCGCGCGGTGATTGATCGCCCGGACATGGAACTGGCGGGACTGTACGTGTACAGTGAAACCAAGGCGGGAAAAGATGCTGGAGAGATTGCCCATCGCGACACAACCGGCGTGTTGGCGACCAATAATATTGATGACATTCTCAACACGGATGCGGATCTAGTGATCCATGCGGCGCGGATTGGACAGACCCATACCGAGCATGATGACGACATCATCGCGTTGCTGAAATCCGGGAAGAATGTGCTCAGCATAAATGGCAACACATTCTCCCCAAACTGGCCTCGCGAGCGGCAGGAACGCTTGCAGGCGGCCTGTCTGGAAGGTGGTGTCAGCTTTGCGGGCGCGGGACTGAACCCCGGCTTTGCGGCAGAGAATCTATTGGTGACAGCAACCAGCGTGTGCAGTCATGTTGAGAGCGTTTCGATCAGCGAAACCGTTCTGACGGACCAGATTGCCAGCCCTGAATATGTATTTGACCTGCTGGGCTTCGGCAAGGAAGTCGGCTCCATTGATCTGACGGCGGATGACTGGGGGCCTGCGCAGACGCTGAATGACATGTTCGAGGATGTCGTGGCCTCTGTGGCCCATTCTCTCGGCTGGACCCTGGATGACATTGAACGGCGTCACCGTATGCTGCCATCCGGTCGTGACCTGGAAATCCGGGCCGGCAAGATTGCCAAAGGTACGGCCAATCATATCGATTGGCGATGGTCTGGCATGAAGGATGGCGCAGAGAAGGTGGCGCTGAACATTGCCTGGGCGATGAATGACGAGCATGTGCAGGGCGCAGATCATGATCTCTGGCAGATTGCCGTCAAAGGCGTTCCCGATGTCAGCGTGGCGTTCGGTGTTCAGCGCCCGGAGGCTTATCCGGGTCGCACATCGGCCGAGCAACTGGCTGTAGCCGGGAGTGTGGTGAATGCCATTCCGACCTTGGTGAACGCGCCCGCAGGATTGCTAACATCCCCCATCACGACACCCTTTGCGGCATATGGCGGGTCATTTGTGGCCGCGCAGGAATAGGCATGCATTGCCTGTGCTGCCTATAGACTTGCAAAAACATACTAATTATAGCTAGGCGCAAATGGGAGGAATAAAATGCAGGTAACGCCCCAGACGCGCCTGAATGAGTATCTGGCCAAGGGCTGGTGGAAAGAGACCACCATCCCGGCCCTGTTGGAGCAGGCGGTTGAGGCCGCGGGCGCGCAAATTGCACTGTCTGATGCGCCGAACCGTATGGAGCTGGTGGGAGATGCGCCGCAGAAGTTGACCTTCAATGAAGTCAATCAGCGCGTTGAGGCTATGGCTCGGGCCTTCAGGCACCTGGGCGTGAAGCCTGATGACATTGTGCTGACCCAATTACCGAACATTGTTGAGGGCGTTCTGGCGTTCCTGGCTTGTGCACGCATCGGTGCCATTCTCAGCCCCGTCGCCATGGCGTTCCGGTCGCACGAGCTACGCTCCGTGATCCAGCAGTTGAGCCCGTCGCTGGTCGTGACGGTGGAAACCTTCCATGGCTTTGACCATGCGGGCATGCTGAAATCGCTGGCAGAGGAGGGCGTCTATACCGGGCCGGTGATTTGCGCGGGGAAAGCTTCCGTATTCCCCTCAATTCCTGAGGTGGAGGCAGAGGCGGCCGAGGTTTCTCTGCAGCCTGCCCCTGGCAAGGCGGGCGACGTACTGACGATTTGCTGGACCTCCGGCACCGAAGCCGCCCCAAAAGGTGTGCCGCGCAACCATGCCCATTGGGTCTTCAATGGCGAGTGCATGGTTGAGGCAACGCGGCTGGGCATGGGCGACACGCTGCTCAACCCGTTCCCGTTGATCAATATTGCCTCCTTTGGGGGCATGGTGATCCCGTGGCTGCTCTGCCAGGGCTATCTGATCCAGCACCATCCGTTCGATCTTCCGATCTTTCTGCACCAGTTCCAGGAAGAGAAGATCAACTACACGGTCGCGCCGCCAGCTGTGCTGACCATGCTGCTGAAGAAGCCCGAATTGCTTGAGGGGATCGATTTCGCGCGGGTGAAATGCATTGCCTCCGGCTCAGCTCCGCTGCCGCCCTTCATGGTGAAAGCATGGCAGGAGGAGTATGACGTCTCGATCATGAATGTGTTCGGTTCCAATGAGGGCTGTTCACTGATCTCTACGCCTGTCGTGATGGAAGATCCGGAAATGCGGGCGACCTTTTTCCCGCGCTTTGGTGTGCCTGGTCTCGAATGGGACCTGGATTTTCCCTCCAAGGTGCGTACGCGACTTGTTGATCCGGAGACGGAAGAGGATATTACGGAGCCGGGCGTTGCGGGCGAACTGCGGATCGATGGCTCCATGACCTTCGATGGCTATTGGCGCAATGATGAACTGACCAGGGCAAGTTTTGACGCGCAGGGATACTTCCAGACAGGTGACTTGTTCGAGATCGCGCCGGAGAACGACCGTTTCTATCGCTTCGTCGGGCGCAGCAAGGAAATCATCATTCGGGGCGGGGTGAACATTTCGCCGGCCGAACTGGATAATCTGATCGAGAGCCATCCGGACGTAAAAGAGGCCTCTTGCGCGGCTTATCCGGATGAGCGGCTGGGCGAGAAAGTGTGCGCGGTAGTGGCGCTGCAGCCAGAGGCTGAGATGGGTCTTTCAGACCTCGTCAGTTACCTGAAGGCCAAAGATATCTCTGTCTACAAACTTCCTGAGAAGCTGCGTATCGTGCCATCCCTTCCGCGAAATCCTCTAGGAAAGGTATTGAGACGCAACTTAAAGGATATTGCGGACAGTTAGGCCAAGCGCAATGTACTCGGTAGGACAGTGCCAGAGATTTTAGATGGTTGTGACCCTAAAATATTAGATAAATCAATGATGCCTTATATCTTGAAGTATGAGTCCTGTGCTTTCCCAGAGGGCTGCGTAATTCTAAATCTCATGCTCTACGGAATTCTTAGTGACTTGCGTTGACAAACTAACATGGCCCCCTTAGCAAATATCATCAAGCGCGCCAGATGGTTTTGTCTCAGTGCCGCGCTTTAGAAAACAAGTCTCGGAAAAGAGGCGAAAGGGAGAGAATCAGGAATGCGCAGCACCACAAGAATGATCACAAGTGCGATCGCCATAGCGGCCGTGTTGGCTTTGGGCGCCAATGCCCAAACGGAGGAAACAGAGGCCCAGAGTGAAACAGGCGCTGAAACCTCACGCACACTGGAAACCGTTCTGATTACGTCCCAGCGCCGGGAGTCGACCCTTCAGGACGCGGCGGTTGCGGTCTCCGCAGTTTCTGGAGCCTCTCTGGAAAAAGACCGGGTACTGAGCTATTCGGATCTGGCGAGAAGCATCAGCTCTCTCAGCTATACCGAAAACTCGCCCCTGGATCAGGAGTTCAACATTCGCGGTATCACCAATACGCGACTGGACTCTCCTTCCGCTGACCAGTCCATCGGTATCTTTATTGATGACGTTTATGTCGGACGGTCGGGCCTATTGAATTCTGACTTCTTTGATGTCGACCGGGTGGAAGTTGTACGCGGTCCGCAAGGCGTGCTGCTGGGCCGCAACGTGGTTGGCGGGGCGATCAGCATCTATACGGCCAAGCCTGAATTCGAGTCCGGCGGCGCTTTCACCGCAGAATTCGGCAATTATGATTCCACCCTGTTTAATGGACACATCACTGGGCCGATTACCCAGACGCTGGCTGGCCGCCTGTCCTTTCAGGCGCGCAAGCATGATGGCTATAACAAGAACCTGCTGACGGGTGAGGATCTGGACAATCTGGATTCCATTCAGGCCCGCGCGCAATTGCTGTGGGAGCCGGAAGGTGACCTGACCGTCCGCGCAGTGCTTGATTATTCTGACGACGAGTCGAATGGTATCCACCGTGTTGCCATTGATGATCCGAATGCGCCGGGCCAAGGTCCGTGGAGCACGACACGGGATGCCATTGCTGCAATTATAGGCGGGCTGGATGTGCGTGAGAGCTTCCCGCAGACATATGCCTTTTCCGGCGAACTGACAGACAAGGGACAGGAACTGCGCCGCGAAGCGATTGGTTTCACACTGGATATTGAAAAGGGCATCGGTGACTGGGCCGTGTTCAAGAGCATTTCCGGCTATCGCACCGCGGAAGCTTATAATTTTGTTGACCAGACGGGGCTTGGCTATCGCAATGGTATTGCAACGCCAACACCGCTAGCCTTCTCCTTCCCCATCCTGGAAGATGAGTCGATTGACCAGTACACGCAGGAGTTCCGTCTGCTGTCGAATGGAGATGGAGCCTTTAACTGGCTGGTGGGGGCTTACTTCCAGGAAGACCGCGTCAAGAAGTTCGACAAATACCTTGCAGAAGTTCCCTTTACGGCACTGGGTACGCTGTCCGGTGAATCGCACTGGGACAATCGTGGCGAGACAAGCAGTCAGGCTGTGTTCGGTCAGATCGGTTATGAGTTCAATGAGCAGTTTAGCGGCACGGTCGGGGTTCGATATTCCCGCGACGAGAAAAGCGGCAAGGTCTCAGGCATAGAGGTACGTACAGGCGACATCTATAATTCGAATGATACGGTTCCCCTGTCGCCATTGATCACGCCTTTTACCAATGTACAATATTCTCAGACGACAGAGGAAGTGACGCCGCAGGCTACTCTCGAGTGGACGCCGAATGATGCGGTGATGGCCTACGCGACTTACTCGCATGGTTACAAGGGCGGCGGGTTTGAAGATACGCCGGCCAACCCGACGGCGGCAACAAAGCCATATGATCCGGAAAC
This sequence comes from Alphaproteobacteria bacterium, assembly GCA_018222605.1. Lineage (GTDB taxonomy): Bacteria > Pseudomonadota > Alphaproteobacteria > Caulobacterales > Hyphomonadaceae > Hyphomonas. The sequence goes on along the minus strand of JAAEZZ010000010.1, from coordinate 55,469 downwards.
TGTTCGCAATATTGAACTCGGCCTGAAGCTGGACCTTCTTGATGGCCGCGCCCGTATCAATACGGCTGTCTTCTCCATGAAGTATAAAGATCTGCAGGTGACCCAGACGGATGATGGCTGTCTTTGTATCATTACCGATAACGCGGCCGATGCGAACATTACCGGCATTGAAACAGAAATTCAGTGGGTCGTGACGGATGACCTGCTCCTTTTCGGTGCGGCGACGTTGCTAGATACCGAATATGAGGACTTTATAGACTCCAATGGCCTCGACAATTCCGGGAACAAACTGCAGCGGACCCCGGATTATCAGTTCAACATAGGCGGTGAGCTGACCACGGACTTCCTGAAGTATGAAGACGCTCTGACAGCGCGCCTCAGCTACGCCTATCAGGGGGAGATGCAGTGGCTGCCGGATAATTATCAACAGGAAGATGCCTATGGTCTGCTCGATGGCCGTATCACTTTCGCGCCTCAAGATGCTGATTGGAGCTTCTCGATCTGGGGCAAGAACATCACGGATGAACTGTACCGTACGAACATTATCGCTTTCCTTGGGGATGAAGTCTCGTCTCTGGGCGCACCGCGTACGTATGGCGTTTCACTCGGGTACAAATTCTAATCTGTTCTCCCGCATGTGAGACATGATCTGATGGCGGCCTCTACGGTTTCAATTGTACAGGTCGCCATCATTCCCTTTCAAATAGGTAGGCCAGCATGAGAAGATTATTTGTAACAGCATTGATAGGAACACTGCTGCTGGCCGGGTGCCAGTCGGCAGCAGTTCAAGAGGAGACGCAAATGGAACAAGTGGAACAGGAAAGTTTGGATGTCGCCCTTGGGATGGTGACGGCCTGGAACGAGCTGGACCTGGACGGGATCATCAATTCCTTCTCGCCGGACGGCGTGCTCCACTCCATGATGAAGGAACCAGTCGTCGGCCGCGAGGCGCTGCGGGCGCATATGGCTGCGTTGCTGAGCAGTGCGACGCGTCTGGAACTGCAACTGAAGACGGTGGCCGTAAAAGGTAATACCGTGCTGCTGGAGCGCGTCGATGATTTTGACGTGAATGGCAAGCATGGGTCCGTGCCGGTTGTTGGGGTGCTGGTGATTGAGGATGGCCATGTTGCCGAATGGCGCGAATATTATGACCGGAACCAACTGCTCAGCGAGATGAGCGTGCCGACCTCGGCTGACGACCAGTTGATCGGCATTGTGGAAGACATCATTGCCTCATGGAAGCGCAAGGATATTGATGGTGTTCTGTCTCATGTTGCTGACAATGTTCAGTATCATTATCGCGTTGGCTCCCGCCCCCTGAACGGCCCGGAAGAGCTGCGCGCCTTCCTCGAAAAGTTCGGTGCAGGCATGCACGACATTAACTGGAAAATCTTCCGTCACTCTCAGACGGGCAACCTTCTGATGGTCGAAGGGGCCGATGATTTTGTTGATGCGGAAGGCAACCGCGTGCGTACGCCGTATATGGGTGTCTTCGAATTCGAAGGTGACAAGGTCGTCGGCTGGAGGGACTATTTCAATCCTGAGATTGGCGAGAAAAGCCGCGCCGGTGAAGCCCTGCCGCCTTATGTTGAAGAGCTGCTGAACCAGTAGTCACCTGATACATCTTACTCAGCAAAAGGAATATATGATGAGCAGTCTCGATCTCGCAAACAAATTCAAGGCGTATCTGGAAGCTGGCGACGAGCCGGGCGCACGGTCCTGCTTCAAGCCTGATGCCGGGATTTGGCACAATTATGATGGCAGAACACAGACGGTCGATCAGAACATGGCGACCTTCAAGAACATTCTGGAGAAAACGAAATCGCGTCACTATGACATCAAGCGCCTCGTCGAGATTCCTGGCGGCTTCCTGCAGCAGCATGTTCTGCGCGTCGAGACGCATGACGGCACGAAGCTGGCTGCGGATGCGATTGCTGTCGTCTTGGTAGAAGACGGTAAGATCGCTCGTATTGAGGAGTTCCTGGACCCGACGCCGCTGGCTTCCCTGCGCTAGGCTTCTCAATAACTTTGTCTCAAGAAGGGCGCGCCTGATAGGCGTGCCCTTTTCTTATTGTCGCAGGGCTGGACACAGATGCGGGATATTCGTGAGCTGCAACGTAAAACAGCCCGCCAATGATGGCGGGCTGTTTCAGGTGGGTGGGGGGTGAACTTAGTTGAAGTTAAACCGGAAGCCCACACGGAACGTACGGCCGAGGAAATCGTACAGCCCCTGGTTCGTGGACGGGCTGCCATATGCGCTGCCGCCTGGACCATAGGCCACGATAGCCGGGTCTTCATTCAGCAGGTTCGTGACACGGAAGAACGGGTTCACTTCCGCGCCGCCAATCTGCATCCGGTAGTTCATGGACAGGTCCACATAGAAGGCGCCATCAATATGGTTATTGTTGATGGTGCGGTTATCTGAGGTGGACACAGGGCACGCCGTTGAGCATTCGATGAAGGAATTGTCGTAGACACCTTCACTGATTGCGCGGGCGGCGAGTTGGATGGTCCATGGGTCTGCATCATAGGTTGCGCTCATGCGGTAGAGCCAGTCTGGCGGCCCGTCGCCTATGTTCTGTCCAACTGTGTCGGTCGGCGTGTCGATGCCGTTATTGACATAGTTTTCCAGATAATGCGTGCCCATGACGCGGAAGATTAGGTCGCCTTCCCAAGTGTCGACGATCTCATCCATGGGTAGCCTGTAGGTAGCTTCCAGGTCAACGCCGCGAGCCTTGACGGTCGCAAAGTTGAACGGGCTGACGCTGACGGATTCAATCGCACTCGCGCCGCCTGCCGTTTGACCACGGACGATTGCTGCGCAGTATTCCTGAGCGCCCTCATAGCAGCGATCAACGATTGTCTGAGCGTCTACAGACCCAATCGAGCCATTGATCTCGATCGTGTAATAATCTGCCGAGAAGCTGAGGCCCGGAATGTAGCGCGGCTGCAAGACAAACCCGAGATTCCACTGGTCGGCCTCTTCCGGATCAAGCGCCTGGTTGCCCGTGACAGTCTCACGGAATTGCACAACCTGGTTTCCATTGAACGGGTCCACCAGATTGTTGGTGCGTGTGGAGCCGGCCTGGAAAAGTTCAGCCAGATTGGGCGCGCGAATGTCGCGGGAGCGGGTCACACGGAAAAGGATATCCGGAACAGGTTCATAGGTCAGGCCTGCTTTCCAAGTCGTGACGAAACCTGATGTGCTGTAATCCGTTCCGCGGATTGCGCCGTTGAAGTTCAGGCCCTCCGCAAGTGGGATGAGTGCCTCGACATAACCTTCGGTCACATCATAGCTGCCGAAGCTCGGCTTGTAGTTTCCTACGAACCACCCGGACTGGTATTCCTGCGGCACGTAGCCGGAGACTTCCTCACGGCGATGCTCAAGACCGGCCGCAACGGAAACCGTACCGGCCCAGATATCCATCAGATCACCGGCAATGTTTGCTGCAATCACATCCTGTTCGAAGTGATCGTCGCGATAAGGGTTGCCGACGATGTAATCAACGGCGGCCTGGCTGTTTACGCCAATGCCCATCCGGTTGAAGGGGATACAGCCATTGTTTGGATCCGTAAGCGTGGAACGGCAGACAATATCGCCGGTATTCGGATCAAAGACTGCATCCTGCGCCATTGCCAGGCGGGCATTGTTGGTGATGTCACGTGCGATGACAGTGGCATCAGTCTCTCCGCGCTGGAAATAGGCATCCCAGTTCCAGTTGCGCTGGAACATGTCGAAATTGCCTTCCGCGCCGATAACGTAGCGCTTCACTTCGCGCTCATTATCTGTTTTGCGCAGCGGAAGGTCTGCATTGGTCGTACCGAGACGGAAGGAAGTGATGCCCAAATCATCCAGCTGCTCGCGGACAGATTCCGGAATGAAGGCATTATCAGACTGAATGACGACATTACCCTGGTTCGCCTGAACACCTGTCCAGCCCAAGGAGGCGTGCTTGTTCCAGGAGGCTTGGGCGTATACCTCGATATTGTCCGTCAGATCCCAGCTGACGCGACCGAACAGGCCTTTGCGGCGCTCATCCGCGTGCAGGGATTGTTTGTCATTGGTCTGAGTATACTGCCAGTCACCGCCAACCATCCATGGGTCACGGGTTTCGCCATAGGCCAGCTGGTTTACACTGCCGCCGACACCGAAATAGGTGCCGCGCAGATCCGTATTGACGATCAGGCCGCCGGGCGTGGCGATGCTGAGGCCGGCATGGCTGACGCGCAGGCGTTCCGGCACCCCGCTGCCGGGCGTATAATACGGGTTGTTGATAATGTAGTTGCCTTCATTGTTCCAGTCGCGCGGAATGCCGTAAATGCCTTCTCGGTCCGTTATCTCAGCATTGAAAATGGCGTGGCCGCGGCCTTTGCCGAAAGCGCTGCCTGCGGTCAGGTTCACGCGGTAGCCCGTGTCATCCCCATAGGTCGTCTGGCCACCTTCAACGGAGCCCTTAAAGCCTTCATACTCCTTGTCGAGGATGAAGTTGATGACCCCCGAGACAGCATCCGAACCGTACGCAGCGGATGCGCCGCCTGTCACGATTTCAACGTTTTTGATCAATCCCTGAGGGAAAGTGTTCACGTCCACCGCGCCGGTGATGATGGAACCAACAGAGCGCTGTCCATCCAGCAGGACAAGCGTGCGGTTGGCACCCAGGGAGCGGAGGTTGATGCTGTTGAGACCTGCCGTACCCGAACTGATAGAGAGGTTGGAAGTGGCTGGCGTGGCACTGCCCACCACAGACGGGATCTCGTTGACAAAGTCAGCCACGTTCGCCGGGGCGCGGGCATTGATTTCCTCTTCTCCCAGAACGGTGAGAGGCGTCGGAGATTCGTACCCGCTTCGGGCGATGCGCGAGCCGGTAACGGTCACCGCCTCGAATGTGCGCTCAGCTTCTCCGGCGGCCTCTGGCGTGGAGGCGGGTGCCGCGTCTTCGGAGGTTGGGCTGGCTTGTGCGTAGGACGGTCCGGCCAGACCAATCGACAGGATGATCGCTGACGCAGATGCGCCAGCAACCAGACCTGTCCGGCGTGCTTTTCCATATGGTTTCATAAAAGATGACATGTGACCCCCTTGGTGACATTCACATGAGGCAAGTGCCCCGATTTCAGGCATGGATGTGCCCGTTGCGGTTTGGGACGCGTACGTCCCGAAAGGATAATGCGGAGGAAAAAGCCCATGAAACTCCGTGAAGACATCCTGACTGAAATCAGTCATTCAAGTATTCGAAAAGTATAGGCTCATCCTTTCGCGTGTTTTTTTTAATGGTTCCTCCCGCAGAACCCCTGAGTATTTTTTACCCCCAGCTTTTGCTGGTTCTGTTCTTGTGGTAACCAATTACAGGCTACCCGGAAGGACATGTGCGTCAATGGATGCAACATTTCTGAGACTTTACTAACCCATAGCCTTAAGTCATGGGTTGGCAGGGGCGGAGAGGTGTGCGGGTGTGTTTGGACGGTGTGAATTGGAGAATGTTTGATGTCTGAGAGCCGGCAGATCATGAGCCTGCGGCATGTGGAAGTTTTCAATGCTGTTTACCAGACCGGCTCGGTCAGCGGCGCTGCCAGGGCGCTGAATGTCTCACAGCCCTCAGTCAGCAAAGTTCTTCGGCATGCGGAGAGCCGTATTGGGTTCACCCTTTTCCGTGTCGTGAAGGGACGACTGGTTCCAACACAGGAAGCGCATGTACTGTTTCAGGAGGCCCGCGAGCTTTATATGCGTGTCGAGTCCCTGCAGGAGACTGCCAAGAATCTCCGGCATGGGGCGGCGGGAAGTCTGCGCCTTGCGGTCTTGCCGTCACTTGGTCTGGAGATCGCGCCAAGTGCGGTGGCGAAGTTCCATGAAGCCAATCCAGCCATCGCTTTTGATGTCCAGACGCTCCACAATGGAGACATACTGCGTTCACTTTATGAGCGAAACAGCGACCTTGCGCTCACACATGACGCGCCTCACCATCCGCGCCTGGCATCGATGAAAGTCGGCTCGGGCGAGCTGGTCCTCTTGTTTCGCAAGGAGGACATGCCAGACCCGCCAGAGACCATTCCGCTGGATATGCTGAAAGGACGCGATTTGATCAGGCTGTCCGGCACAGGCGCGGTCGGCACGATCTTCACGAATGATATAGCCGGAGGTGATGGCAAGACGGCCAGCATCTCGGTGCAGACATATTATGTCGCGGCATCTCTGGTGAAGAGAGGGGCTGGCGTGGCCGTGGTTGACGAGTTCACCGCGAGGGCCAGCCTGTCAGACGAAATGGACTTTCGTATGCTGGAGCAAAGGCCGACTTTCGACATTCATTGTGTTCATCTGGAAGACCGTCCGCTGTCCGGTCCGGCCAAGAAATTCATTTCCATACTTCAGAAGACAATCAGGAATGCACGCCAGGACACGCGAAATCGGGCATAGATGAAGGTTATGAGTGACCTCCACCTTTGAAATTTTCCTGAAGGGTTGGAGCCGCAATCATGGGGGAAGTTGATCGCAATGACTTCACCTTAACGAGTGTTCCATGATTCCTTCTCCTTATTTACTTTACCTCGGCAACTCCACAGAGCCGCTTTCAGTCAAGACATCCCGGGGTGTTGCGGCCTGGCGTCCTGAACTTTGCGTCGGAGAATACCGGGGGGAGGCCTGTACGCTGACAGTCGGCTTGGACCATTTCTCATTTGAGGAAGCAGTACAGAACGGCGCAAAAACGCTGATCATCGGGGTTGCGAATGCGGGCGGCGTGCTTGGGCCCCAGGCGGTGATTGACGTGGTGGCCGCTCTGAAGGCGGGCCTGAATGTTGCGTCCGGATTGCACGAGCGGCTCTCCTCTCATGAAGAAATCCGCAATGCAGCGGCCGAAACCGGGAGGCAGCTATTTGATGTGCGCGAACCCCCGGCCAAGCTGCCGATTGGCAATGGCCGCCCCCGTGCAGGCCGTCGCCTTCTTACGGTGGGTACGGATTGTTCTGTCGGAAAGATGTATACCACCCTGGCTTTGGAAAAAGAGATGCAAGCGCGCGGCGTGAACGCTGATTTTCGCGCGACGGGCCAGACCGGCATATTCATTGCGCAATCCGGCGTGCCGATCGATGCCGTGATTGCGGACTTCATCTCCGGCGCGGCTGAATGGATTTCTCCCCCGCGGGAAGATGGCGGCTGGGATCTGATTGAGGGGCAGGGCTCTTTGTTCCATCCCTCCTTTGCAGGTGTCTCCATGGGGTTACTTCATGGCTCCCAGCCCGATGCGCTGGTTCTGTGCCACGAAGTTGGCCGGGCGCATATGCGCGGTATTCCGGGGCGGGAACTTCCTCAGCTCAAGGAGTGCCTCGAGACAAACCTTAAGGCGGCACGTCTGACCAATCCTGACGTCAAAGCCGTGGGTGTCGCGCTGAATACATCCAATATTGACCGTGAAGAAGCGCAGCGCCTCTGCGCGGAAATCGAGGCCGAGCTTGGCCTGCCATGCCAGGATCCGGTCGCGATGGGTGTCAATAAGATCACAGATAGGTTGCTGGAATGCTTCGAGACCTGCGAACTCGCATAGAGTCCTTTCCGCTCGCGACGCCGTTCCGGATATCTCGTGGTGTCCGGACGGTTGCCGAAGTCGTCGAGGTGGCGGTTGAGGCTGGTGGCGTGATCGGGCGCGGGGAGGCTGTGCCCTATGCGCGCTATGGCGAGACGCTGGACAGCGTGACCCAGCAAATCGCGGCCATACGCGGCGCGTTTCGTGAGGGCCTGACCCGCGTAGGGCTGCAGGAACTTTTGCCTGCCGGGGCGGCGCGCAATGCGGTTGATTGTGCGCTTTGGGATCTTGAGAGCAAAGCGGGCGGACCGGCCACCGCACTCTCCGTACTAAAGCCAGTTGCCACGGCGTTGACGATTGGCATTGATACACCAGAGGCTATGGGGCGCGAGGCTGCGAAACTTGCGAATGTTCCTGTGGTCAAAGTGAAGGTGGATGCGGGTGAGGTGGAAGCCTGCTTGCGCGCTGTCCGCCAGGCTGCGCCAAATCCTGAATTGATTGTCGACCCGAATGAGAGCTGGGATCTGGGGCTGCTGCAGTCCGTACAGCCTCTTCTGGAAGAATTGCGCGTGGCTTTTGTCGAGCAACCTCTGCCAAGTTCAGAAGACGTGCGGCTGGCAGAACTGGTGCGTCGTGTGCCTGTCTGCGCAGATGAATCCTGTCACACCTCGGATGATCTGGATCGGCTCAGCGGGCTCTACGACATTGTGAATATCAAACTCGACAAGACAGGGGGGCTGACAGAGGCCTTCAACCTGCTTGAGGCGGCGCGGGAGAAAAAGTTCGGCGTTATGGTGGGCTGCATGATCAGCAGTTCGCTCTCCATTGTTCCGGCGCTGCAGATTGCCATGCAGGCTGACTATGTCGATCTGGACGGCCCTGTCTGGTTAAAGAATGATCGCACAGGAGGTGTCTCCGTCAAAGATGGATGGCTGATGCCCCCAGAACCTGGCTTTTGGGGTACAGCCGAAGCCATGCCCTCATTGTAGATTTCCACTGTATCGCCCTAACCTATAGATTCTCACGAAAGGAAAAACGGAATGCAAAACATGCCACGATTGAGAAAATGCGGCTCATGGGGGCTTAAATATGCATTCCCTGCGATCCTGTTGGCCAGCTGCACCAGCCCTGTTGAAGTGCCCATGCAGGATGCGGATATCCTGCTTCTGAACGGGACTGTCTATGATGGCACGCTCAGCGAGCCGCGCGTTGCAGATGTCGCCATTCTGGATGACCGCATCGTGTTTGTGGGGGATGCGACCGAAGCCGGATATACCGCGCCTGTCTCCCTGGATGTGACCGGAAAATATGTGGCGCCGGGATTTGTCGATCCGCATACGCATTATGATCGTGACATTACACCTTGGGCAAATGATCCCGACAAGAGCCTGATCCTGCCTGCAATCATGCAGGGCGTTACGACCGTGTTCGTCGGTGTCGATGGATCTGGCCATCCGGCCATTGCGGAGACGCTGTCCAATGCCGAGAAAAAGGGCATCGGGCCGAATGTAGCCGCCTATGTAGGCTTCGGCGCAGTGCGCAGTATGGTGCTTGGCTATTCTGACAAAGCGCCGGATGCTGAAGAGCTGGACACGATGAAGGGGCTGGTCAGAAAAGGCATGTGTGAGGGCGCGTTTGGCTTCTCCACCGGCCTGTTCTATTCCCCGCAAAGCTATTCAAAGACAGACGAAGTGATCGCTCTCACAAAAGAAGCGGCCAAACGTGGCGGGCTTTACGATTCCCATATTCGGGATGAATCCTCCTACACGGTTGGTTTGCTGGGCGCTGTTCAGGAGGTGATTGATATTGGTGAGGCTACGGGTATTCCGCTTCATATTGCACACCTGAAGGCGCTGGGCGTTGATGTACACGGTATGAGTACGGACGTGATTGATCTTGTGGAGTCTGCTCAAACAGCAGGCCTGACTGTTACAGCTGACCAGTATCCATGGGTTGCGTCCGGCACCAGTGTATCGGCCTCCCTGCTGCCACGCTGGGCTCAGGTTGGTGGTGAAGAGGCCATGGTCGCCCGTCTGCGTGATCCTGAAGACGGCCCCAAGATCCGCGAGGCGATGAAGGAAAACATGCGCCGCCGGGGAGGCCCGGACAGCCTGCTGATATCCAACCGTACCAAAGACGAATGGATCGGCAAAACACTGCAGGATTTGAGTGAAGAGTGGGATGTCGATCCCATTGAAGCGGCCATCCGCGTGCTGGAGCAGGGTGGAGCCGGCTTTGCCTCATTCAATCAGAGTGAAGAAGATGTGAAACGTTTCATGCAACAGCCCTGGGTGATGACGTCCTCTGACGCATCGGATGGGCACCCAAGAAAATATGCAAGCTACACAACCAAGTATACGAAATATGTGAAAAAAGAAAAGACCCTTACCACGACAGAGTTCGTGAACTCCAGCACCGGACGGGCGGCTGATGCCCTCGGGCTGGTGGACCGTGGCTATCTGAAAGAGGGCTATTACGCGGACATCGTGGTCTTTGATCCGGAGGAATACGCGCCGCGCGCTACATTCGTGAAACCGGAGGTCTTGTCTGTCGGGGTCGTGGACGTTCTGGTCAATGGGGAGTTTGCGGTGCGCGATGGTGAACCGACAAATCTTGCTCCGGGCCGAGGTCTGAAGCACGTGCCAGAACAAGGCACCTGCGAGTAAATTTTCTGACAAAAGGCCCTCAATTACATACGTGATTGAGGGCCTTTCATTTTTTCCGTGCACGCCTTTTATGACTCTTTGTGTTGCGGTCAAGTTTCCTTCCATTCACTTCAAAAGGAGCCCCCTATGATGGGTAAAGCGATATCTTTCTGGTTTGATATGGTGTTGTGGAAGCGTATCCTGATCGCGCTAGTGCTGGGGGCGCTTGTGGGCGGTCTGGTAGGTGAGTCCATTCAGGGCATTGCCTGGATCGGGGAGTTGTTTGTCCGTCTCATCAAGATGCTGATCGTGCCTCTGGTCTTTGTGACTCTGGTGTCCGGCGTTGTCTCCATGCACGATCCCAAACGCCTCGGCTCCATCGGTGGGCGCGCGATTGCGCTTTACATGATTACTACTGTGGCCGCGATCACAATCGGGCTTGTCCTGGCCGTGCTCATTCACCCTGGGGCCGGGATTGACCTGTCTGGCGCAGCCCCAGCCGAGTTGCAGGAACCTATCGCGTTGAAAGAACGGCTGCTGGCGATTGTGCCTGTGAACCCGTTTGAGGCCTTTGCGCAGGCAGACCTTCTAGCAATCATTTTCTTTGCGTTGCTTACCGGTACGGGCTTGTTGCTGATCGGAGACAAGGGAGAGATCCTGGCGGATGCCTTTCAGGCCGGATCAGACCTTATGCTGAGCATAACAGGTATTGTGATGGAGTTTGCGCCCTTCGGTGTGTTTGCCCTTATTGCCGTCGTCATGGGAACGAATGGCCCGCAAACTTTTATCTACCTGTTCTTTCTTGCCCTTGTAGTTGTCTTGGGGTGTGCCTTGCAGATTGCCCTGACGCAAGCCTTCCTGGTGAAATTCCTCGCGCGTCTGCCTGTGATGCCCTTCATGCGTGGAGCGCGCGAAGCGCAGTTGGTCGCTTTCTCGACGTCCTCCAGTTCTGCAACCTTGCCTGCCACCCTATCCGCGGCAGAGCATAATCTGGGGATACAGCCGGCCGTGGCATCTTCCGTACTGCCCCTTGGGGCGACGATCAACATGGACGGCACGGCACTTTATGTCGGGGTCGTTACCATTTTTGCCGCTCAGGCCTTTGGCATTCCGCTAGACTTGTCAGACTATTTCCTGATCGGCCTGACCACGACGCTTGTCTCCGTGGGTACGGCGTCTGTGCCTTCGGCCTCTCTGTTCCTGCTGGCGGCTGTGCTGGAAACAATTGGTATGAGCCCGGAGCAGACGGCGCTTGTGGTCGGCTTCATTCTTCCTTTTGACCGCATTCTGGATATGACACGGACCGTCGTGAACATTACGGGGGATTTGAGTGTCGCGACTGTGGTGGCGAAATGGGAAAAAGAAATCGACGAAGATGTTTATCGTGCAGCACCCACGGAATAAAACTGTTTTTATTGTAAAAATCTGTGAGATGGCGGCAGGAAAGGGATATGCTCTACGAAAAACTTGAAGGCGAAAAATAAAGTCCAGATAGACTGGAAATGTGTTTCCCCTTACAACGTCCTCCCAGATTTGAAGAACAAGATTCTGGGAGGAACAAAATGCTTATCAATAGACGTCACCTGATCATGACGGGTGCGGCAGCCCTTTCAGCCTGTGCCACACATCAGTCTACTGTGAATTTCTCCCCCCTGGTTGTAGAGACGGCGCAGGGGAAATATCGAGGTCTGTCACAGAATGGAGTCATGGTGTTCCGGGGGATGCGCTACGGGGAATCCACTGCAGGCCGTAACCGTTTCATGCCGCCGCAAACGCCCACTGCCTGGCCCGGAGTGCGGGACGCTTATGAGTTCGGGGACCAGTCCCCGCAGCAGGATACATTCCTGGCCGGTGCCGAGGCGATGAGTGATGACTGCTTGCGGATCAATGTATGGACCCCTGCCGCAGATAACGCGAAACGCCCGGTCATGTTGTGGTTCCACGGGGGCGGATTTGAGGCCGGGGCAGGCTCAATCGATATCTATGATGGAACAAATATTGCCAAGCGTGGCGATGTGGTGGTCGCAACCATCAATCACCGTCTTAACGTCTTTGGCCATTGCTATCTGGCCGATGTGTTGGGAGAGGATTTCGCGCGTTCGGGCAATGTGGGGTACCTTGACCTAGTGGCCGCTATGGACTGGGTACGCAGCAACATTTCCAGGTTTGGTGGTGATCCTGACAATATTATGATCTACGGCCAGTCAGGGGGCGGACGGAAGGTCAGCCTCTGTTATACTGGCGAAGATGCTGAAGGATTGTTCCATAAGGGGGCAATCCAGTCGGGCTCTCACATCGCGGTGCAGCCACAGGAAATGGCCAATGAGCTGACGTATGAATTGCTGAAAGAGCTGCAGATTGCGCCAGAGGACGCCATCAAGCTGCAGACCTTGCCAGTTGCAGAGCTGACGGCCGCGCAGCTGAAAGTGCGCAATCGTATGCGTAACCGGTTCTCGCCGGTTCTGGATGGCGCATGCTTTGAACAGCACCCTTTCTATCCGGATGCCCCCAGGCGCTCCAGCCATTTGCCGTTGATTGTCGGCACAACGCGTACCGAACTGACAAACCAGCTTGGGCGGCGGCCAGGCATCTTCGACATGGACAAGGCTCAGGCTATGGACGCATTGAAAATGTTCCTGCCGGAAGAGGACATCAAGGAAGCCTTTGAGGTTTTCCAGGCCTCGCGTCCGGAGGCGAACGCATCAGAAGTTTTCTTCACGATAGCTTCGGCGCGAGGCTACGTACGCGACCAGACCATTCTGGCCGAGGCTCGTGTACGCGCAGGCGGGGCAGGAAGCACTTATGTCTACCGTCTGATGTGGCGACAGCCTGTGGAGGGTGGCCGCCGTGTCAGTCAGCACTCGCTGGACCTTCCTTTCGTGTTCGACAATGTCGATACGGTGCCGCATATCACCGGGCCGGAAACGGAAGAGACCCGGGCCATGGTGGATGCCATGGCGAATGCGTGGATTTCCTTTGCGCATGATGGCAACCCGAACAATCTGACTCTGCCGGCTTGGAAGCCATTTGATCTGGAAGATCGCTACACCATGATGTTTGACGTTCCGCCTCATCTCGAGAGTGATCCGCACAAGGCGGAGCGGGAGTTCATGTCCAGATATGAGTCCCAGCAATTACAGGGCATTGCTTTGCACCGGCGATAGAGGTTTTCGGGGGCGGTGAGCGCGTGAGCAGGGCTCATCGCCTGCATGTGTTTCCTTGTACAGGGCAGCATGAATCATCTCCCGCCAGAGGCAAGTTTTCTTTGATTTGAGGGATGAGTCGCGTCCCAAGCCTGTCGCGAGAGAGCAAAGTGAAAACGGGGTATGAGACAGAATGTGTTTGTCTGCCCCTGTCTATAGACCTGTATAATTGAGCGTTTTTTCTGTCGCACGTGAAATGCTTGACAACTGAACTTCGCTCAAGATTATAAATGGCATGATGTGCCGTGTAATGGCACAAGTAAAAATACCTGGGAGGTCACCATGAAGTTTTCTGTGCTTTGCGGCGCATCTGCGCTCGCATTTGTGTTTTCACCCATCGCCATGGGCCAGGAGGCGGATGCCCCTGAGCAGGTGGCTTCCTCCGACGACGTAGAAAATGAGATGCGCCAACAGCAGATCGTCGTAACGGGGTCTCGCATCACGCGCAGCGATTATGTGGCTGAAAGCCCGATCATGACACTCAGCGATGACATGATTGATGCTCGCGGGCCTTCCACCCTGGACGCCACATTTAACCAGATGCCGCAATTCGCAGCCAGCAATACGGGCGCCAGTTCGCGTGCGACGGCGCAGGGCCGCAACAATGCCAATCTGCGCGGTCTGGGTATTCAGCGTACGCTCGTTCTGATGGATGGTCGTCGTATGCAGCCATCGGACTCTCTCGGTGCGATTGACCTGAACACTGTCTCACCCTCCCTTATCAAGAATGTTGAAGTGATCACGGGTGGTGCGTCGGCTGTTTATGGTTCGGACGCGATTGCGGGGGTGATTAACTTCATTCTCGACAAGGATTTCGAAGGCTTTGAAGTCGATGCCCAATACGGCATCACCAGCCGCGACGATGGCGAGACCGTTTCGATCTCCGCCACGATGGGCCAGAAGTTTGATAATGATCGCGGCCACTTCATTGCCTCCTTCTCCTATTATGATCGCGCAACCATGCCGCGTGATAGCCGCCCATTCTTTGAGGGTGCTGGTGTGGCAAGCGCGCTGCGTGGTGGCTACATGCTGGCAGATGCCGGAAATTTACCGGATCAGGCTGTACTGGATGGTATTTTTACCAGGTATGGCGAAGAAAGCGGCCCCAACCAAAATGCGCGGTTTGCCCTGAATGAAGACGGCACGGTCTTCACAACGACATCACCTGTCATGAACCTTAGGTATCCGGATGGATCGCCATATGTGGTTTCCGGCGGACGTGTGGGTGTGCCAATCGGCACGACCTTCCCGTTGCAGATTCCGGTCGAAAGATATTCGGCTTTCTTCAATGCAAGCTATGACGTCACGGACTCGGTTGAGGCTTACATGCAATTCAACCATGTTGAGTACAGCTCAGCCTACAGCCGGGATGGCTGGAGTGCGGGCTCGGGCGAGCCCGCCGCGCAGATCCCGGTCACCAATCCGTTCATCTCCGATGACCTTGCCGCGATCCTGGCATCGCGTCCTGATCCGACGGCGCCGATGAATTTCATCTTCAGCACCAGCCGTGTGGGTGTCAGCCGGTATGACTTCTCCAACGACCTGAATTCATTCACGGCAGGCTTCCGTGGAGATTTCGGCTTCAAGGATTGGACCTGGGATGCCTATGGCATGTACGGCACCACCAAAACAGGCGAAGAGTCTTCCGGCTGGATCGACATTGATGCCTGGAACACGCTCGTCAACGCGCCCGATGGCGGTGCGTCCATTTGTGAAGGCGGGTTCAATCCGTTTGCGGCAGAAATTCTTGAGCAGCAGCCCGGGCAGGAAGTATGCTTTGATTACCTCAATCGTAATCTGAGCGAGACCACGGAATTCACGCAGAACATCCTGGAAGCCTCTATGCAGGGTGGCCTGTTTGAACTGCCTGCAGGTGAGGTACGCTTCGCGGCCGGTATGGGCTATCGCCGCCAAACCTATGACTACACACCTGCGGGAGAGCGCGAGCGCAGCGAAGTCTGGCCGGTTCAGCCGACAGGCCCGACCTCTGGCAGCTATGATGTTTACGAACTTTATGGTGAGGCCTTCGTGCCCGTCCTGCGAGACCTGCCGACGATCGAGGAATTCAATCTGAGCCTGGCCTACCGTATCTCAGACTATAATGTCATTGGTAGCGTCAACACCTATAAAGCCAATGCGGATTGGGTGATCACGCCAGATCTCCGCTTCCGGGGTGGATATCAGCGTGCCATCCGTGCGCCCAGCCTGGGTGAACTTTATGCGCCGCCCGAGCGGTCGTCTTCCACCATTGGCTCTGTCGCAAGCGGCGGCGGTGACCCATGCAGCGTCAACTCTGTCTATCGTGACCCAAGCAATCCGAATGCGGCGCAGGTTGAGTCCCTCTGCCTCGCGCAGGGCGTACCCGCCAATGTTCTGGACCTGCTGGAATTCGTGGGCACCTCTGTTGCGGGCGTAAATTCGGGGAACCTCAATCTTGAGGAAGAAACTGCCGACACTTACACGGCGGGTTTTGTCTGGCAGCCGAAGCTGTCTATTCTGACGGTTTCCAACTTTTCCCTGTCTGTCGACTATTATGACATCAGTGTAGAAGATGCGATCGGTACCATCACGGCCGCAGAAGGGCTCGCGCGCTGCTTCAATACGGATGGTAGCTCAAACCCGAATTACGATCCGAACAATTATTTCTGTAGCCTGACGACGCGTGACAGCAGCGGTGGTATCTCCAGTCAATTGCAGCCGACTGTAAATCTTGCCGCATATGAAGTGTCCGGTCTGGATATCCAGACAGATATCCTGCTGGATCTGGAAGATCTTGGTGTAGGCAAGATTGGTACCTTGGGTATCAATTTCGTCGCGTCGAATACGCTGGAGTATAAACTTCAGAACGTTGAAGGCGCCCCGTTTCTGGATTTTGCGGGCACCATCGGTAATGGCACGATCGACTCGACGGCCATCAGCCACCCGGAGTGGAAAACGTCTCTCACGGCGCGCTACAGTATCGGCGATGTGAACGTTACGCTGGGTCATCGGTGGTATGATTCCATGACCCACGCATCAGATGTTGGTCTTGAGACAAAGACCCGCCCGGGTGTGGCGTCTCGCCAGTATTTCGACCTTGGTGCAGAATGGCAGGTCACGGACGGCCTCAGCCTGCGGGCCGGTATCCAGAATATGTTTGATGAAGAGCCGCCGGAATGGGTAGGTGATGCCTATACGGATCTTGCACTCTACGACCTCCTGCAGAAACGCTACTACATCGCGTTCAAACACCACTTCTAACCTCCCTACTGCCAGCACCTCTTTCCGGGGGGCTGGCGACTTTTTTTGAGGAAGGGCGTTCTCCTCCCAGAAACTTTGCCCTTAAGATTGGAAGTTAAACCAGACAATAAGAAGCTGCCCTCAGGTGGCGACAGGAAAGGACGGATCATGACACGCCAGACAGCAGACAAGGATAACACCCAGAAAGAAGCGCTTACGCGACGCGACATGTTTGGCGTAGGGCTTGCCGGCGCTTCGGTTGCTCTCACGGCTTGCGCAACGACCGCCGGTTCGGCTCATGCCGAAGAGGCTCAGGAAAAAACCAAGACGAAAAAAGATGACAAGCCACAGCCGATTACGGACCTGAACCTTACACCGACGACCAGTGCCTATATTGCGGGTATCCGGAGCGCGGAAATCAAGCCGGAATTCCTGGAGCTGGGAAAGCGCCACATTCTGGATACTCTGGCCTCTGCTGTCGCGTGCCGTGATCTGGAGCCTGCGGTGCTTGCCCGGAAATACGCGCAATTCAAATCCGGGGATGCATCAAACGCGGCGACTGTCCTGGCGACAAAGGAGCGTGCCGGCATTGTGGATGCTGTGTTCGCGGGCGCGATGATTGCACATGGCGCTGAAATCAATGATTTCATTCCTTCTGCCTTTGTTCAGCCTGGGCCGGCTGTTGTCAGCACGGCATTTGCCCTGGCCGAAAATCGCGGAAATTCGGGTAAGGATGTTCTGCATGCCTGTATCGCAGGGTATGAGTTGAGCGGCCGCATGCCGAAAGCGCTCGGCATTGGAAACCTTTATTACTCCGGCATCGCCAATCATGGTATCGGGCCATGTTTTGGCGCTGCTGCAACAGCCGGGGCCATGTTGGGGCTCAGCGCTGATCAGATTGCCAATGTCATGTCTTATGCTGCTCAGCAGGCATCCGGCTCCTGGCAATGGTTGCTGGATGTTGAGCATATTGAAAAATCCTTTGTGTTTGCAGGTGTAGGCGCGCGCAATGGCGTTGAGGCAGCCTTGCTGGTCGAAGCCGGGTTTCGCGGTGTCCGCGACAGTTTCGACAATGCGGATGGATATATGAACCAGGGTGTTTTCCGGGGCGGTGACCGCAAACCGAAATACCTCATCGAGGATCTGGATACACGTTCGGAACTTCCGCTTACGGCCTATAAGAGATACCCGGTTGGCGGGCCAACGCAGCCGGCTGTGCAGGCCCTATTGGAGCTTCAGAAACATACAAACGCGGCGACGATGGAAAGCATCCGTATTGAAATGCCGGGGCGCTGGCAGGCTTTCCGGGATGCTGAGATGCCAGCCCTGAATCTGCGCTATCTCGCCTCGATCATCGTGATCGATGGCAAGCTTGATTTCGTGGCGGCTCAGTCGCGCGAGCGTTTCCTGAATGATACGCAGGTTCATGAACTGATGAAGCGTGTTGAGATTGCACATGATCCGGCGCAGGAATCCGGTACGGGCGAGGAGCGTACGGAATCCGCGCGGGTGACCATTAATGACACTAAAACCGGAACGCATGAGCAATATGTCCCATGGGTGCGGGGCTTCCCCTCTCACCCAATGTCGCGTGCGGATGTCGAAGCCAAAGCGCTGGAGCTGATGGAGCCGGCTCTCGGCAAAGCCCGCGCCAAGGATGTGGTCGATGCGACGCGCAACATTGAGCAGTTGCAATCAGCCGCTGATTTGGTTCAGATGGTTTCGGGCAGCTGATAAAAGGCTCTCTGGCAGAATTGCCATGATTGCCGAAGGGGAAATGTATGAGGTCACTCCACATCGCATTGCGGGTGATTGAATTGGTCGGAGACCTCCAGCCTGTAGGGGTCTCCGAACTTGCAAGACGGTTGGAGCTTCCAAAGTCGACCGTGCAGAGATCACTCAAAAGTCTTGCGGAAGAAGGGTGGATCGAAACGATCAGCTCTGACAAGACAGAATGGTCTCTTACGCTTCGTGCCGGTTTGGCCGTGGGACGAGCCGATTACGCGGTCAGTCATCTGCGTCTTGCGGCGTTCCCCGTTATGGAGGAGTTGCGCCAGAGCACACGGGAGTCTGTCTATCTGGCTGTGCGCTCCAGCTATCGCATGGCCTTGATTGAGCGGATGGACGGTCTCAATCCTGTCGTTCATGCTTGGCCCCTCTGGCAGCCAGGCCCGCTTCACGCGACATCGCTGGGTAAGGCGATCCTTGCGGCCATGCCTGAAGAGGAGAGCGAGGTGTATCTTGCCAAGCGTCTCTTCAAGACCGGCCCCCACACGGAAACCCGGCCGGAGAAATTACGGCAAGAGCTGCAGGAAATCCGCGCGAAGGGGTATGCCACTGCGTTTCAGACCAACTGGCCAAACGAGAATGGCGTTGGTGCCGTCATCCGGGACCACCGCGGCAATCCGGCGGCAGCCATTTCCATCTCGGCGCCAATTGAGCGGATATCCGAGGCAGACTGCATTGCCCTGAGCGGGCCGGTCATGAATGCCGCGCGGCGCATCAGTCTGGGGCTTTCCAGACGATAGGGCGTTCTTGAATTTGAAATCCAATCTCTGACAAACTGGTGCGATTGTCAGCGTGTAATCGTGCCGTTGTTTCTCTCGCGTGGTTGAACTAGCCTATTTGTCTTGCGGATATGGCGGTGCGCTGTGGCTGAGTCACATAATCTGAAAAAGTCAGACCTGTTTGACATGATCTGGCAAAAGCCGATTTCTGTGCTCGCCCCTCAATTGGGTATGAGTGCGAACGGCCTCGCAAAGGTTTGCGACCGGCTGAATATTCCTCGTCCGCCCAAAGGCTATTGGCGCAGTGAGGCGGTCAGCCGCGAGGTGACCAAGCCGGACGCCATCAGCGAGCCGGACGCCATTGTTCAGATTGGCGGCGATGCTCGACACGAACGCAAGCGCCGTGCGCGGTATTCCCCGGAAGAGCGCCGGCGCATCATGCTGGATGTGGCGCGCCAGATTGCCTCTAGCGAGGGGGTGCATGAGGTTTCCCTACGCCGAATCGCGCTGCAGCTGGAGATGAGCGAAGCCCAGGCGCACAATGTCTTTTCCACACGGGAGGATCTTCTGGTGGAGCTCGCCGTGGAGGAGGTGGAAGTCTATGAGGCCGCCCGTCTTCTTGCTGTCGAGCGCGGAGGCTCGCGTGTTGCGAAGGTGGTGATGTCCTCTCTCAGTCGGTTGAGGCTGGCCTCCCAACAGGGAGCTGTCCTGCAAAGCCTGATGCGCAATTCGAAAGTTCGGCAGCGCGTGAATGAGCGGCGGAGGCCTGTTCGTCAGGCTGCGTCGGAGCGGCATGTCTCCGCCTTGCTGCGGGAAAAACAGGTCGATCAGGAAGAGGCGCTTGCATCTGTGTCCATGCTGACCGCTCTGGTGATCCGGGCGGGCGATCTGGTTTCGGAGGCGAAGCTGACTCTTAATGAGGCAGAGCGTTTTTGCATACCTGTTGTTATTGCTGCAGCATTGGAGCGCGAGCGCGCCTAGCTTCTCAATGTCTCGACGGTTAGCCGGATAATGCGTTTTTGTGTGGTGCGTGTAATTTCAGCGCTGGCTTGCTCCGTCGATGCCAGTCTCGCGCCTTGCTCCGGAAGGGCGGATAGCATCAGCACCGTTGCGCGGGCTTGGCGTTTGGCCAAACCAAACTCTGCCATTGCTTTATGGGTGAGCGACAGAATGATCTGCCGATAAAATTTGCGAGCCTTCGGGGAGAGGTGCCCCCGGCAGAAATCATCTTGAGGGGCGTCGGCGGGCAGCAGGCCTGCGTCCAGATAGTGTGTCAGAAGCAGGTCGGCCAGGGCCGCGCTGGCGTTCTGAAAGTTATCGTTTTCCTGAAGAAGCAGTACAACGTGGGGCTGTAGCGCGCTGATGTGCACCTCCAGGAGCGCATTAATCAGGGCGTATTGATCTGGGAAATGCGCATAAATCAGAGACCGACTCAGATGGGCCCGCTCAGCAATGGTGCCTAGTGACAGCGGCAGGCTTCCAGTCTGGTTGTATTCGATATTTGTGGCGATGAGGATGCGCTCTTCGCTGGTCAGCGCCGGTGATGTGGGCTCAGCAGAAGATGACAGAATGTTGTGGCTGTCGCTCATATGGCCCCCAAAAGCAGATCGCCGATATTTGTATCGTTCATATGGTCAGAACTCCAATAGCGGACTGCATAAGTTTCCCGAGAAGACGTCTTGTTGCCAGTATTTGTTGAGATTTTAGCCTGTTTCTGCCGCGGCGGGCTGAGGCTGCGCGGGGGAGTCATCACGATTTACAGTCCACACCCAAATACATAATGGTGCGATTGTCATTGACCGCCTTTAGCCTCACCCGTATTATGAGACTCGGGAGTGAAACACTGAAATTGGCGGAAAGTCCGGTATGGAAAAGATTACGAGGCGTCATGCCCTGATAAGGGTGGCGGGGGCTACTGCGGGTCTTGCGGCGATCAGTGCATGTCAGAAATCATCTGGTGTGCAGTGCGCGGCACCGGGGCAGCTTACCCGGTCGCAGCAGGCCGCGCGGGACGGGCGTCAATATGTGGAAGCGTCCAAGGTCAGCGGGAAGACGTGCACGAATTGCACCTTCTTCAAGACAGCTGGCGGCGACTGCGGCACATGCGCGATTGATGACATGCCGGCCAATCCGGAAGGCTACTGCATTTCCTGGTCGCAGGCAGAAGGCGCTCAATACAAGAAAACGGGAGGACAGCATGCGTAAGAGCTTGCTAAGGACAGCCGCCTTTGCGGTGATTGTGTGCGCATCGGCGTGCGGAAATTCTGAGACGTCGGAGCCTGTACAGACGCGGGCGTCCGAGCCAGTTGAGGGGACGCTTGTCAGCAGCGTCAATCAGGATTCCAAAACCATCGGTCTCGCCTTTTCATACTTCTGGTATGATAATCTGGAAACGCCGGACGACTGCCCGGAAGGTTATGCCTATGCGCTTCGAGATCTGGCCATTCTGGGGCTTCCGGAAGAGAAGCAGAAATATCTGCTGCAGCCAGAAAACCGGTCAACCTATTACAAAATGGGCTATGCGCTCTCCGGGAAACGGATGCGTGAGCACAATGGCACATCCATATGCAATATTCCGGATGCGTATGATGATCCGCCTCTCCGGACAGTCCAAAGTGATCTGGCCAATGGGCGGGACCTGGATGGCAAAGCTTCCTCCGGCGATGATGTAGGGAGTTGCGGCGCTTCTGACTTCACGGCCCCCGATGGCCGGACGGGGATTGATAACCAGCTCTACCGTGTGATGGGCTGTATCGACAGCTATCGCCGTGATGCCGAATTCGCGGGCGGTGCGATGGAAGATTATCACATCGGTGCGTACCGCGATGGCGAGATTACGACATTGATGGAAATCCGGGATGTTGATGACCGGATGAATGATGATTATGTCGAAGTCGGTGTCTATTCCAGCCACGAATCAACTCTGTATGACAGCCAGAAAAAGGGCATCGGGTTTGCCAGCCTGACCGTCACAGACAATACGCTGTGGCACAATGAAACGACGGGGCGTATCGAGAATGGCGTCCTAATTACAGAGCCCTTTGATCTGCGCCTGAAGTTTGGTTGGACGGGGCGTCCGGCAGAGTATTACGTCAAGGATACGCAGATTCACCTGAACCTTGCCGAGGATGGCACAGCGGCAGGCGATCTCGTCGGGTATTTTGATCTTCAGTATGCCTACTGGCACAGCTTCCATGATGAGCAGGGCGCCTTGCAGGTGGCCAATGGTTACACATGCCCGGCGGTTTGGGATGCCCTTCACAAATATGCGGATGGCTATCCCGATCCTGAGACGGGCGAGTGTACAGCCATTTCCACGGCCATGAAGCTGGAGGCCGTGCCGGCATTTGTTATCCATCCGCCCAAGGAAGAACTTGTGAAATACGTGCTTGATACCCGCGAGTATTACGGTGTTGAGCTGGAAGACATCGCTGTTGAAGGCGCTGAATTGCGCGAACCCAAAGGGGCTGGTGGGCCGCCCGCTGCAGCGAAGTCCAAAAGAGACTCCGAGACATCGGAAAGCAAGGAAGAGTAGGCCGTCATGTCAGTTATTCGTAATTCAATTCTGGCAGGTGTCGCCGTCGCGGCGATTGGAGCCGGCATCTACTTTATTCCGGGCTTATTGAGCGGGGGTAACGGATCCAAGGTTACGGGGCCGCCGCCTCCTCCGCAGATGCGGCGCATGACCGAAAGCCAGTATCGTAACAGCGTGGCGGATATATTCTCGCCGGAGATCAAGGTCGTTGGCCGGTTCGAGCCTGATATCCGTGTGGATGGTCTGGCCGCTGTCGGTGCCAGCGAGGCCTCCATCAGCGGCAGTGGGTACGAGCAGTATTACGCCATGGCCGGGCGCATTGCTGAACAGGTTGTCAGTGATGAGAACTGGTCAAAGTTCATGCCCTGTGATCCGGCTTCCCCTGCAATATATGATGCTGCCTGTGCCGAGCAGATCGTCTCAGAATACGGAGAAAAGCTTTTCCGTCGCGAAATGAAAGATACGACGCTGGCGGAATGGACCCAGATCTCCAAACTCGCAATGGACAAGTTGGGGAATTTTCATGAAGCCATGGGGCTGGTACTGGAAGGCATGCTGTCCTCTCCGGAATTCCTGTTCATCATGGATACGGTCGAGCAGGGTGATGATGGCTCGCTGGAATTGACCGGGCACGCCAAGGCGGCTCGTATCAGCTACTTCCTGTGGAACACCGCGCCTGATGAAAAATTGCTGCTCGCCGCTTCTGCAGGAGAGCTCGACACCCGGCA
The DNA here is from genome assembly GCA_018222605.1 of Alphaproteobacteria bacterium. Taxonomy (GTDB): domain Bacteria; phylum Pseudomonadota; class Alphaproteobacteria; order Caulobacterales; family Hyphomonadaceae; genus Hyphomonas. The sequence continues at coordinate 32,118 of JAAEZZ010000010.1, read as the reverse complement.
GGGGCTGGAAGCCCAGGTCGATCGCATGCTGGAGTCCGAGCATGTGCGTACCGGCATGAATGCCTTCTTTGAAGACTTCCTGCACCTCGATGCTTTTGCAACGCTTGAAAAAGACAAGCTGATCTATCCGGCCTTCAATCAGCGGGTTGCAGAGGATGGCCGGGAGCAGGTGCTACGGTTTCTGGACTATCACTTGCTGGATCAGGATAGGCCTTACACGGACATATTCACAGCCAAGGAAACCTTCGTGACCCGTCCGTTGGGGATGATCTATGAGGTGCCGGTTCGCGCCGTAGAGGGCTGGGAGAAGGTTGAGTTTACAGAGGATGACCCCCGTGGTGGCCTGCTGTCCCACATCGCTTTCAGCGCGTTGCACGCTCACCCAGGGCGCAGCTCTGCCACCTTGCGCGGCATTGCGGTGAGAGAGCTTCTGCTCTGCCAATCCGTTGCCCCGGCGCCGGCTGCCGTGAACTTCACAGTCGTTCAGGATACCAGCAACCCGGAATTCAAGACGGCCCGTGCACGCCTGACCCAGCACCGGACGGATGATGCCTGTGCCAGCTGCCATGAATTTATCGATCCGATCGGCCTGGCCATGGAGAATTTCGATGGCGTCGGCCGTCTGAGATATACTGAGAACGGTGCTGTCATTGATGTCAGCGGTGCATTTGATGGCTACGAGTTCGACAATGTCGATGGTCTTGAGCAAACCTTGGCCGAACACCCTGCGACGACCTCCTGCGTTGTGGAGAAGATGCAGAAATATGCCACGGGCAGAAAACCTCAGGCCTCTGACATTCAGTGGATTAACCGGCTTGAGAAAAAGTTCTCGCGCTCGGATGAGAAAATCATACCGCTACTTCGAGAGATTGCTCTCAGCGATGAGTTCTTTGCTGTGTCAGTGCCTCATGCGCCAGCCCCGGATGTAAACCAACAAGAAGCCGCCACCCAGACAAGGGAGAAGAAATCATGAGCTTCGGACGTACATATCCCCTTTCTCGCCGTACTCTTCTGCGCGGCATGTTTCAGGGTTCCGCCCTCGCCATCGGTCTGCCATGGCTGGAGGGCATGTTCCCGGCCTTTGCTGGAACGGGCGCAGTGCGTCAGCCGCCCTTGCGCTTCGGTACATGGTTCTGGGGGTGTGGCGTTACGCCAGGCCGCTGGAGTCCGACGGTCGATGAGGCCGGGTTTGGCCTGCAGCCCGAATCCATGCCGCTGGAACCGATCAAGCAGCATTTGAACTTCCTGACGGGCTTCGATGCCATTCTGGATGGGCGACCGAACCATGTACATGTCAGTGGCACGTTCAGCCTGCGCTCCGGTGTTGCCCCGCTGAAGTTTGGCGTCATCGAAGGCGGCACGTTTGAAACGGCCATTGCAGACCGCCTCGGTGCGGGCACCCGTTTCAAGACGCTCGACTTCACGGCGACCGGCAACCCCGCCGATACGTACAGCTATCGCTCTGCGCAGGTGCGCAATACGCCCGAAACTTCGGCCCGCGCTCTGTATGACCGTATCTTTGCGGCCGGCTTGCGCAAGCCGGGTGAAGGTGAGTTCAAGCCCGACCCGAAAACGCTGAGCCGCATCAGCGTGCTGTCTGCTGTAAGCGATCAGCGCAAGGCCCTGGAAGCAAATCTCGGGGCGGAAGACCGTCGCCGGCTGGACCAGTATTTCACATCTGTGCGGGAAGTTGAGCAACAACTCGAATTGCAAACGGAAGAGCCCGTCATTCCGGAGGCTTGCCAGCTGCCGGAACGTCCGGGTGAGCATGACGCGAATTATGACCTGGCCAATGTGCATGAGAACCACAAGCTGATGGCGAAACTGCTGGCGCTGGCCATGGCCTGCGATCAGACGCGCAATTTCAACGTCGTGTTCTCCAACTCTGCGTCCAGCTTGCATCGGTCTGGTGAGGCCAGCAGCCACCATCTGTATACGCATGAAGAGTTCACGGATCCGGATGTCGGCTATCAGATCGAAACCAGCAAGTTCGTCGTTGAGAACATGAAAGGCTGGGCGGCGTTCGTTCAGGCCCTGGCGGATGTGCCGGAAGGCGATGGGACGCTGTTGGACAACTGTCTCGTCTTTGCGCACTCTGATACGTCCTGGGCAAAGATCCATGCAGTTCAGGGTATCCCCATGATGACGGCTGGACGCGCTGGCGGACGGATCAAGACGGGGCAGGTTGTAACCGCCAACGGTGATCCGATCACGCGCGTCGGCCTGACGATGCAGCAAATTGCAGGCGTTCCGATTGAGCGTTGGGGAACCCGTTCAATGGAAACCGACGACAGCGTTTCGCAAATCCTGGCCTAACCGGCCCAACATTACAGGAATACATATATGATACTTCAACACGGGACTGGGGTGTGTCTGCGCGTCGGCGCTAAAGTGCGCAAGGCCCTTTTGGCTTTGCCAGCTGTCGCGCTGCTGGCCGCCTGTGGCGGCGATGGCGGAGAGGTGGACATGTCGTCTCTCACGCCGGAGCAGCAGGAAGTGAAGCAGCGTATCGATGCTCGCCAAGCAAACTTTCAGGACATGGGCGCCGCCTTCAAGGCCATCGGTGATGAGCTGAAAGCCGGACGCCCCGCCAGCACGACAGTAAAGTTCTCTGTTGACTCTGTGGCGCGGTATGCCCCCCAGATCCGTAACTGGTTCCCGCAAGGTACCGGCCCTGACTCTGGCCTGAAGACGGATACCAAAGCTTCCGTGTGGGATAACCCGGAAGAGTTCGAGCATGTTCTGAGCGAATTCGAGGCGGCTGTCATAGGTCTGGCGGACGCCAATGCAAATAATGATGCGGAGGCAATTGCCGCGCAGTTCCAGATTGTCGGAGGAGGATGCAAGAGCTGTCATGACAAGTTTCGTGAAGAAGACTAAGCGCGCCGCGGGTGTGGCCATGTTGCTGGCGGGGGTGGCTTTTGCGGCGGCTCCGGCCATGTCAGAAGAGGCTGCGCCGCAGGCGGATGCGATCAACAAGATCGCAGCCGCGGTGCTGAACGTGTCTGATCTGGATGCGGCCACAGAGTTTTACACTTCAGTTGTCGGGCTTGAGGTAGAGCGATCTGCTTCCGATGAAGGCTATGTCGAGAATATTCTCGTGACGCCCGACACCACAGGCACAAAGCTTGTCCTGTTCCAATCCATGGGGGAGGCTCCTGAGGTTATTTCCGGTCGCGTCGTGTTCTATACGGATGATGCTGAATCTGTTGTCAGCGCAATCAAGGCCAGAGGGCTGGCAGTCGAGCGTGAAGCCGCGCCCATTGCCCCGGGGCTTCCGATCATTGTGGGCATCGCAAAGGATGCTGACGGAAATTATCTGGAGTTCATTCAGCGCGATAAATAATCGCTCAAAACAAGAGCGAGTGGGAGGAAAAAATGAGGATCAATTGTGCTTGGTCCATTGCTGCGCTTGTTGCGACGATGGCCTCACCCGCGGTTCTGGCTGAAGAGTCTGCTGGGGCAGCGCCTGAATTCGTTCGTATCCTGCCGGTCGATGAGGTGATCGATACCGTCTCGGTGGAGGTTGAGACTGGTGTACTCGTCGGAGAGCGGCGGGGGGATGCAATTGTTTTCAAGGGCGTGCCATATGCTGCGCCTCCAACTGGCTCGTTTCGCTGGAAGGCCCCGCAACCTGTGGCGCCTTGGGTTGGGGACCGCGCCGCGGTTTCCTATGAGCCGCCCTGTCCCCAGCCTGTGCCGGTGTATGCTGCCGTGCCCAATCAGGGCGGTGTAGCTGGCGTACAGTCTGAAGACTGCCTGTATCTTGAAGTCTATGCGCCTGCCAAGGCCGAGAAGGCGCCTGTCGTCGTCTGGCTGCACGGTGGCGCGGCATTTCTGGGGGCAGGGCATCTTGGCTCCTATGTGGGCACGTCAAATGCCGCGAAGGGCATTATCACCGTACCGATCAATTACCGTCTGGGCGCGCTCGGCACCTTCGCGCATCCGGCGCTTTCGGAAGGAGGCGGCCCGACGGGAAATTTCGCTATGATGGACGCGGTCGCTGCGCTTGAATGGGTTGCCAGCAATATCGAGGCATTTGGGGGAGATCCCGAAAATGTAACGATTGCCGGGCAGTCAGCGGGCGGTGTCATGGTCGTCAATCTATTGACGCTGTCGTCCGCCAGGGGATTGTTCGACAAGGCCGTTATCCAATCAGGCGCTTACGTGTCTCCTGGAACAATGCTTGAGGATGCTGAGGAGAAAACAGTCAAGGCTCTGGGGGCGATCAATGTACCTGAAGATGTCACGGCTGAACAATTGCGTACGATATCGGCGCAGACATTCTCTTACAATCCGGGGCTTCGGGGTGGCTTTGGGACCATTTTGGACGGAGTCTTTTTCACGCAATCTCCGAAATCCGTTCTGGAGGGCGGGCAGGAGGCAGATGTACCTGTTCTGGTCGGGACCAATAGCGGCGAAGGGGGCTTCAGGGCGGCGAAGAAGCTGGCAGAACAGGTTAGCGATACGGGCGCGCCAGTTTGGCTCTACAGGTTTGACTATACGCCAGAGTTCAGGAAAAAGGCCTGGCCGTCAGGCCCCATCCATTCGGCTGAGCTGATGTTCACGTTCGACAGCATGGATACGTCCGGTTGGGCTGCTGGAGATATCAGTGATGCCGACCGTGCGATGGCCGCGCAGGTGAGTTCCTGTTGGGTGGCATTCTACAAGATGCCGGTTGATGCGACATCGCTGAGCTGTGCAGGTGGCGTAGAATGGCCTGCCTATGGTCCTGGCGCCAACACGGTCATGAATTTTGGTTCTGTCATTGAGGTTGGTGAGGCTGACGCCCATCCGGACGGTCCCGGCACTGACGAGTAGATCTGGCTCAAACTGCCAGCCAATTGCCTTCAGGCCCAAGATGCGGTGTTCCGTGCCTTGGGCCCTGGCTCTTTGGGTGGGGTACACGGAGCGCTAATGTGAGGTGCAAACGCTATTCGTACTGGAATTACGTTTCTTGGGTCGGAAAAGAGGTGCCATCTCGCAAGAAGTATCCATCATATTGGTGAGATAGTATATTTCCCTGATTTTTAAAAAACTCAGTAAAAACAATTTATAATTAGATTTTATGTGTCTGAGGCGCACCAATTCAAACATATTTTGTGGTGAGATTCGCAAAAAGATATTTACAAACCAATTGGACTGTAATTTCATCGGGCTTCCGGTGCCTCTTGATGGGCGAACAATAAAACCGGATTGGGAGGAAAATATGAGATTGTTCATGAGGACTGCCTCATTGGCAGTTGTTGCGTATGTCATTGGGGGCATTGTTGCGCATGCGCAGGAAGATGAGGTCGTTCGTGTCGAGAGAACGGACGAGACAGAGGCGCGCCAGAAAAAGGTTATCGTTACTGGCTCCGCAATTCGCGGGACACCTGAAGATGCTGCGCTGCCGGTAAACGTTTACTCCGCTGATGAGCTGGAGTTGCAGGGGAGCCCCACAGGTCTGGATTTTGCGAAAAATCTGACTCAGTCTGGTCCGACATATGGTGAGTCCAACTATTTCGGCGGCGGTAACCGCATTGGGGCGCCTGCCTTCAACTTGCGTAATCTGGGCCCCGACAACACGCTGACCCTTCTGAATGGTCGTCGGGTCAGTGAGAACATTTCCAACATTCCGATGATGGCGCTGGAGCGCACGGAAGTGCTGAAGGATGGCGCGGCCACCATCTATGGTGCGGATGCCGTTGGCGGTGTTGTGAACTTCATTACCAAATCTGAATTCGTCGGCTTTGATGTGAAAGCTGACTACAAATATGTTGATGGTTCCGACGGGGAATGGGATATCGGCGCCCTCTATGGCATCGGTGATGGCCCGACAAATTTGATGGTGTCTGCCGAGTGGTCTCACCGTTCGCGTCTTGAAACCGAAGAGCGCGATTTCTCTTCGCTTCCTTATTGGGAAAACCCGACCGCCTGGTCATTCCTGACAAATTTGGGGCGCTACCTACCGCAAACGGCTGGCGGCACAACCATTGGCTCCCTGTACGACTACACGCAGGAGAGCTGTGAATCCCAAGGGGGCATCTACGCGCCGAACTCTCCGGGCGGCACGGCGTGTAATTATGGCTACGCGTCGTATTACAACCTCGTGGAAGACCAGGACATCTTCCGTGTCTATGGTCAGCTCAATACAGAGATTGATGAGAATACGGATTTTCATATTGAAGTGGCGTACGCCGATGTGAAAGTGCCCAACCAGTTCAACTCGCCATCCCTACCAACCACGCAAGGGCCGGCCACGACGACGGGCGCGACGTTCCAGTACTTCGTGCCGCAAACGAACCCGTATGTTGCGGAGTTCGCGGCACGAACCGGTTGGGACCAGAGCCCGCTTTATGGTCTCACCGATCGCTACTCAATTGTATTGCTGCGTCCGTTCGCTCACCAGGGGCAAACCGTAACGTCTGGCGGAGAGGGCAATTCCAATTCCGCGAGTGTGGATAACCAGATCTGGCGTATTTCCACCTCTCTGGACGGATCGCTCGGCAGCATGTTCGGTCCGGCTGCCGGCATCGATTATGATTTCGCGGTTACCTACAACCAGCAGAAATTCACCTATGAAGATGCTGACTATCTGGGCTTCCGCCTGCAAGAAGCCTTGAACGGTTTTGGTGGCCCGGCTTGTAACGCACCGGACCTTGATCCGAATACGCTGGGGACACAGAATCCGGGCGCGGCGGGTCAGGATGGGTGCTTGTGGTTCAATCCGTTCTCCTCCTCCTATTCCCAGCAACCTGAGCTAGGCTTGGACAACCCGAACTATGTGCCGGGTACGGAGAATGATCCGGTCCTGATTGGTTGGCTTTTTGATCCACGCCATGCGGAGACGACCACGACCAATCTCATCGTAGACCTGGTCTTCAATGGCATGACGCCAATTGAGCTGCCGGGTGGTACGATCGGTTGGGCTGCGGGGACACAGTGGCGTCAGGATGAGACATCTGAGTTCAACCCCAGTGATTTCCACAATGGCGCCGTGCCGTGCGCCTGGCCTGAAGGCCAGCGTCCGCTGCCAAACACGGATCCTAAGTTCAATGGCTGTACACTTAATCGTCCGGGGCCCTTCGGTTTCTACGGCATTGATGAAGCTGAAGCCTATGATCGTCAGGCCATATCCTACTTTGTCGAGGTGAACCTGCCGGTGCATGACCGCCTGAATATTCAGGCAGCTGCGCGTCGTGAGGAATTCTCAGGTGGCCTGGACGCAACCGTCTACAAGGTTGCAGGCAAATGGGACGTGTTCGGCCCGCTGTCGGCACGCGCCTCCTACGGTACTAACTTCTTGGCGCCTGACATTATCCTGTCGCCGGGTAGTGTTTCCAACATTGTCCGCTCCTATGACCGAGCGAATGGTAACTGGCTGGGCGCGCAAACTGTTACGCGCACGGACATTGAGCCAGAGGAGGCGGAATCCTGGAACCTTGGCCTGATTTGGGACAGTGAAGGCTTCGCATCGGGCCACCACCTCTCTGTTATGGTCGACTATTTCGACATCCACCTGAAAGGTGAGATCGATCAATTAGCCACCAACAACCAGATTGCCAATATCGTGTTTGCCGAAAGCACCGGTCTTGCGGATTGTTCCAACCCGCTGATCGGCCGGATCGTGTTCAACAATACTGACAGCTCACCAAATGGTCAGTGTGTGCAGGGCGCATCTTCCATCAATGACCTGAACACCGTCATCACGGACATTGGCAATGGTTCTGACCAGTTGACGGCTGGCTTTGACTTTGCGGTCCGCTACGACCTGCCGGTTTATGATGGTGACCTGACCTTTGGTGTGGATGGCACAAGGGTTACGAAGCTGGAAACGACGGCCCGTATTCTGGACGGGGTTGAAGTGGCTCCGGCAGATGACCGCCTCGGGTATCTGAACTTCGAGTCCATTCCGTTCTCTGCGCCGGAATGGCGTGTCAATGGCTTCATCAACTTCAATCGTGAACGTCATAATTTACGCCTTACGGCACGGTATGTCTCCGGGGTCGAGGATGAGCGTGGCGGGGTTGATCCGCTGGGCTATTATCCGGGCACGACGGATGAGATTGGCCTGATCACCAAAGGCGTTGATGTGGATCATTCCCTGCGTTTTGACACAACCTATGTGTTCAATTTCAGCGACACCCTGGCCTTCTCGGCAACTGTCGCGAACATCTTTGATGAAGATCCGCCTTATGTTCGGGCCGAGTTTGGTTATGACCCGCGGACAGCAGATGCACTGGGGCGTACCATCCAGGTTGGGGTGAAAGCCACCTTCTAACCAGTTTGATTGCGGGGGTGACTTGTCCATCCCTGCAATCACAGCCGCCTTGTGCGGCTTTCAGGGCACAGGCGTTTTCTCTCCCCATACCTGCGATTGTGCCAACTCTCCCTCCTTCCTGATGCGCGCTTCGGTTCTGTTCAGGTGTCGCCTCAGGAAAGAGCAAACGACTTGGCCCATCCTCTTGGAGGATGGGCCATTTCTGTCAGGTCTGCGATGTCGGAAAATGAGAGGGCGTAAAACCCTCTCATTCCGTTTATTCCACGCTGACGCCTTGCCACATCTCACGAATTTCAGCGCGGGGATCATATGCCTGCCGCGTGTCCATATCGAAGATCATGGTCGCCCGCTTGGTTGGCTCATAGGCATCCCATTGCGGCAGTGCTTCATTGTTCGGATTGCCTGTTGCAGCAAAGGCGGCCCAGGCAGAGGAAATACGTTTTGCCATCAGCTTGCTATCGGCCTCTGCGCCAGTCAGCCCGCCACGGATACTATACAGGCTGAGCCCGACATCAATTCCGTGTACTGCGCCATAACGGCCATCAAAAGCGGGGGATGGCCATGTCCACAGATACGCCCATACCGGTGCACCGCCCGCCTTGGCTTTCAGTTCAGCCTGCTGGAAAGCGGCCTTGCGGAAGCCGAGATCAGTATCGATGCGCGCCTGAATAATGAAGGGTGTCGAGTCTGGGTCTTCGGCCCGATAGAGCGCCAATACCTCTTCAGCCTTGTCGCCAGCGCGTTCACGAATAAACTCCAGAAGGCCTTCTTCGGTCAGGTCGTAATTCGACATCCGATAGGTGCGCTCATCCAGCGCTGTGGAAATGATCATCGGCACATCATGCGCCTCAGGCGGTGCGTCCGGAGACCAGGGATGACGCGGAATGGCGACATCGTCCACGATCGGCCCGAATGCGCGCGGTGCTTCGCCCTTGGCCCGGTCTGCCAGTTCCAGTTTTGTCTGGGCCTCCAGCAGTGTTGTGAATGGTACTTTCTGCAGCCGCTCAACATCGGATTGGGGAATATCCAGAGCCTTCATCAGGCGGACCGCATTTTCCGTCGCCCTGTCGGGGGAACCGGCCGTAAGCATGGAGCCGCTCATCACGCCAGCCCTGTGGAACAGGCCCTTGGCCGAAGGCATGGCCAGCAGGGTGCTTGTCTTGGCGCCCCCGCCAGATTGTCCGTACACAAGCACACGGTTGGGGTCGCCCCCGAACTGGGCGACGTTTTCTTTCACCCATTTGAGTGCAGCGACAATATCCTGCATGCCGACGCTGCCGGAGCCTGCAAATCGCTCCCCGCCCAATTGTCCCAGATAGGTAAAGCCAAAGGCGCCCAGACGGTGGTTTACGCTGATGACGACACTGTCGGCAAAGCGGGCCATCGCCTCGCCATCCATGCCGAAGGAGTTACCGGATCCGGCGTAGAACCCGCCGCCATGCAGCACCACGATAACGGATTTTCCGGCTTGCTGGTCCAGGCTGGGGGTCCAGACATTCAGGCTGAGACAGTCTTCACCCGGCCCGGCAGGCTGGCGATCGAAAACGATTAGATCGGCATATTCATAAGCGCGGCTTCCCGTGGCTTGGGGGGAAACATCGCTATAGGAGAGGGCATTGCGAATGCCTGCCCATTTCTTGATCGGCTGGGGCGGCATGAAACGATTTTCGCCTGCCGTTGATGCGCCATAATGGACGCCCTTGAATGCGCTGATGCCGGCGGCGGTCGCGCCCCGTAATTTGCCGTTCGCTGTTTCCACAACGGGGAACAGGTCTGCGGCCCAGGCGCGACCAGTCATAAGGCCGCTGCCCATGAGTGTTGCGCCAGCGCCGAGAAACAGGCGCCTGGATAAACCGGATTTCGGTGGCATGGATGTTTCCTCCTCATCAATTTTTCTCATTGGGATTGGAAGGCGCCGGGCGTGAAGCATCTGCATGTGAGGGGCGAACGCCGCCTCCCATTGGTGCGCCTGATTGAGCCTTCATGACCTCCCGATGCCGGCAATGTGTTTTTGATGCGCCGACAGATTTACAATGATGCCATAGCGTGAAAAAATAAAGTCCAAATAGACTGGAAAAGGCTTGCGAGGACGAAAAATGCTTTCAGCATGCAAACCGGTATAACCTTTTGGACGCTTCCCGGCGCGTGGCCGGGGTGTGCCCGAAACATGGATAACAGTATGGTGATGGTCTTGGTGTTTGCCTGTTTTCGGGAAACCGTTAAGCCATATCGAAAGAATAGGTTCACAAGGGGGCCTGATGGCGAAGAAACCTCCACAGAAAGCTGCTTCGGGTGCAACCAAGCGCCGGGGACCGCATGCCGTGCGCTCCGCTGCGATGCGGCGGAAACTAATTGATGCGGCCATCGTCTGTCTGGATAAATATGGCTACGGAAAAACCACGCTTCAGAAGATCACGGATGAAGCTGGCGTCAGCCGCGGGGCATTCCTGCATCATTTTCCGACGCGCTGCGATCTGATTACGGCTGTTGCGGAAGATGCCGCCGTACAACAGAACGATTTCGTCCGCTCAACCCTGGCGAAATTCAAGCCCGGTGTGGAATTGTTCGATGCCATCACGGAGGCGACCTGGCAGGCATTGTTGCAGCCCCCCGCAATTGCCTTGATCGAGATCATGATGGGCGCGCGCAGTGACCCGGAACTCGATGCCCGCTTCACAACAACCCTGCAGAAACTTCAGGATGCCCAGCGTGAAGGCGTCTGGCTGGTGGCCCAACAAGTTGGCATCAGGGACAAGCAGGCCGTGCTGAACATGGTGCACCTGCACCGCGCCGCGATGCGGGGCCTGTTGATTGAGCTGAAATATACGCATGATCGGGAAGCGGCAGAGGCCGGCATGGAACTGCTAAAGCATTACAAGGTTCTGCTCACGAAAGAACTTGGCGGCGCAACGGAATAGGGCGCGGCCATACGCTTTCGTACGAGATAATCAGGAGACGGATAGTTCAGTCCGCTGATACGACAAGGGTCAGGCGGTCTGTGTAGTTTCCGGCCAGCGCTTTGCTTGTATTGCTGGTAATCAGAAAATCCATACTGTGCTGGGAATTGGTGGCGGATGATAACAGAGTCTCGCTGGCGGAGGAGGCATCTACGGAAATGCGCGTGCCATCCAGATAGACACTATAGTCAATTCCACTTGTCGTGTGTTCATGGCGGAGGGTGCCTGAATTGTCCGACGTCACCTTGATCGAATATCCGATATTTGCCGTGACGGAGAATTCGATACTGCTCTTTTGGCCTTTCTGCAGTTTGCCAAAATTCAGTGAGGTCGTTTTCTGTCCACCGATTGCGTTGGTGCCGAAAGAGGCATCGATCCGGGGCAACACATCGACGACCACTTCCATATATTGCCGGTCTGCCAGTTCGCCCGCTGCGCTCGTGTCCGGATAGAGACTGACCTCAAGACGCCCTACATACCGCCCGGCCACGGTTTTCTGTCCGGGCGGAATCTGCAGGTCAAACGAAACTGTGCGCTGAAACTGCCCTCGTGCGACATTGCCGGCGATCTCAACCATGTTGCTGCCCGAACCGCCGGACCGCCCTGGAGGCGATACCTCAAACTCAAGTGTGTTCTGGCCATTATACATGTAGGCTGTTCCGCGGCCGGTTTCAGGTTGAATGCGCAATGTATAGGGGCAGGCGTCTCCTTCATGCTCGATAATAACTTTGGCAATCTCCGTATGCTGGCGGTCACTGTCGCTATTGTAGCCCCGACTGAGTGCGCCGCGATAGACCACCATGTCTGGCGGTCTGATCTGCAGTGTGCAGGGCGTGGGCTGTTCGCCCAGTCCTTCCGCGCCGGGTAGGCCCGTCTCCTGCGCGAAGGCTGGGTTCAAGAGAAGTAGCGCAGTAAAGAGGGGGATTGGCCGGAACATCATTCAGGCTCCATTCGGGTTCATCACGCGTACAGTCACCTGGTACGGCGCGTCTGGTTTTTCAGGGGTTATCCTCACAGGATTTGGCATGCGGATGACGCCAATATCTCCATCCGGCACCTCAAAGGTCGCGGTGGCGCCCTCCGGGGAGTCGAATTGCAACTCGACGGTCTCGCCATGCTTCAGGCCGTCAATGTAGAAGCGGCCGCCACGATTGGTGAACATCTGGTGGCGCTCGCCATCGCTGGTAATGGCGTATCCCGCCGCAAAGGGCACGGGCTTGCCTTCCGTATCCACCAGTACGGACATCACCGCGACATTACGATCATCGCCCAGCTTGACGATATAGCCAGAACGGTATCCGGGCAGGAAGCTGAGTGCTTGTCCGCCCAGAGACGTTCCGGCTGGCGCATCTGGCGCTTCCACCTCAATCGTGCGGACATAATAGGCATTCAGGTCCGGCACCACCGCGGGACCAAGGCTTGACGAGTGGGCCGCATAGGAAGGCTTCATTTCGAATATGGTGCGGCGCGGATCAACGGCGATCGCCACATCCTTCACGGCCTCATTTTTCGAAAAGATCACGAAGCTGTCATAGACCGGGCGGGACAACGCAAATGCTCCGTCTGCATAAACAAGGGCAGAGCCGATGGAAGCTTCTGTGAGATTTTCGCTGCCGAAACTATCAAATTGCGTAGCCGCCGTCAGGCGCTGTTCGATGCGGGATTCAAAGCGGTTGCCGATATAGGAGGCGCCCGCGCGAATATCATCAATATTGGACTGGCGGGCATAGGCTGCATCCCAGCCAAAGCTGCCGACATTGCGGTCCATGCGCGAAGAATAGGATGCGCGTGTAGACGATGATCGTGTGTCGTGAGAGGCCTGCGCATATCCGGAGCCCAGCCGCATGCTGAAGGAAATGCCGGCCGACAATTCGGCCTCTTCGCCTGGTGCGGTCGTGTAGCGTACAAGGGAGCCGAGCGTTCCATAGCGCGTTCTCCATGTCAGATTGGCCGAATGCGATTGCTCGAATTCATCCATATCATGGCGCTTCCGGAAGCCGGTCGTCAGCTGCACACGCATCGTTTCGGAGAAATTGCGGGAGACCCTGGCTGTCAGGTCATATTTGATGTTGCTGGTTCCAGAGCCGAGCGCCGTGTAGAGGTCGCTCTGATAGCGGGCCTGCACATCAAAGCGTAATTGCCTTGCGCGGTCTGTGTCATTCCACCGATAGAGCCCGGTGATGGCGCTACCGGTTCCCTCATCGGTGTCGCTGAAGCCTGCCAGGAAGCCAAACGTTCCGACACCGGACGTGTAGAACGCGTCACCTCCTAAATTCAGTAATTCCGTATCAGCCTGGAGGTTGACGCCAGCTGTGAACTCATCTGTCCAGCCTCTGCGGTAGAAAGCGCTGATGGCGGGATTATCGAAATCATATTCCCGCACGCCATCTTCTATGCGCGATGTTGGCCCCAGGCTCACCGCGAAATCGGTGAGGCCTTTCTTGAGCAGGCTGAAATCGTAAAAGGCCGAGAAAACAACGCGGTCTGTGTCGCCGCTATCATACTGGATTTCCAGCGTGATATCGTTGCCGGCCGCGCTCTGCAGGGGCAGGTCGGTCAGATTGTAGCGGCCGGGCAGCAGGCGCATCTCGCGAATGAACTGGCCATTAATATAGACCATGACTTGCGCCGCACGCTGCAGCTCGAATTGCTGCGAGGGATTGGTACGATACTCTTCATACGGTTGCAGTCCGAAATTCCGGAAGCCGGCGAGCCCCAGCAGGCTGGGGTTCCCCTGCAAGGCACTAGTCGGTACGCTCAGATCGCCAGCCTCAAGCCGGGTGCGCTGCACGACGAGATCCTTCGTCAGTCGCGTATCATTCAGGGCAAGTTCTTCATCCGAGGCATCGCTATAGCGAAGGCCGGTTTCCAGTACGACATCGAAGACATTGAAGGCGGTTTGCAGATTTACCTGCGTCGCAGCAAAGCCGGTATCCAGATATTTGCTGCTGTGAATATAGCGCGTGCCAGCAGCCATGTTCACAATGGCGCTGGTGTTCGCTTGATCTTCCGTATCCAGCTGCAACGCGGCCCGGATGCGCGGTTGGATGGGCAGGGGGATGACAGATCGAAACTCAACAGGAATGTCGATCACGAGGATGAGGTTGCTGTTGTCAAACTTTGTCGGCATGCCGAGGGAAGTCAGATCACCTGACTTCACCTTGTCTTTTTGAGAGACGGTTTCCAGAAGCTCGGCCTGTTTCTCCTCGACGAGAAAGGGCAGCAGAAGATCAACAATAGCCTTGCGATCGATGAGCGTCTCGCCTTCGGTTGTGCTGGGCGTGATCATCACATCGCCCTGATTTATCCCGGAAATGATAACGGGATAGGGCAGGGAAATTGCCTCCGTCGGCACCTTGCCAAACAACGCGCCGTAAATCTCGTCGATGGAGGCGTCCTTGTTGACCTTTGGAGCGCTGGGGGCGGCCGTAGGCGGAGCAGGCTCCGGCTCCTGTTCCGCAGAGGCTTTCGGCTTGTAAAGATGCGTGCCCGCCAGCATGGTAGAGCAGGCCAGCAGGGTACGCAGCACTTTTTTTAAACACAGCGGCGTTGTTGCCTTTCGGCCAGAATATGAAGCGGGCCGCGCTGACACAGCAATCTCTAATTCTGGTAAAAATCAGTGGAAATAGACGCGCTGACCGGTCCGACTGGCAGGGGGGCAGGCCACGGAACATCTATCACGGCCTGTGTGCCTGCAATGATGTTACGATTGTTGATGTTTGAAACAGACTCTCCTGACATCGTAAACGTCTGGTCCCCGGACTGAAGCTTCAGTTCGGGATTTTGCAGAATGGCGCGGCGCTGGCCCGTATTCTTGATCGTGATGCGCAGGACCTGTTCACCAGACTCGCTCTTGGCGGCTTCGGCCCGCGTGATCTTTACCGATGGCTTGCCATTGGCGGGCACCACGTACAGGGCGGCTTCATAGCGGATGCCCATGCTGATATCGGCGACCCGCTTATCCCCCACTTCTTCCCGGGAGTAAGGGATGGGAAGCTGTTCCACGATCAGGCGATAGGACAGTTCGATCTCCGGATTTGGGTCTCCGATCCATTGTGCACGGATGGACTGGCTTTGCCCTGGAGCAAGCACCAGCTGCGGAGGGGTGATGATGAAATCGTCATATTCCGGCTCACGGGTTTCTTCTCCCGTTGCGTCGGCAGACCGTCGATAGACTTCGATCTGCAGGGCAACAGGTACGTCATGTGTATTCCTGACGACGAATGTCCGTGCGGCGCCGGACCCGTTTGGTGAGAACTGCGCCACAATCGGTGCGAATTCATAGGCGCTCGCTAGAGGAGCTATTGTGGCCATCACGCAGGCGGCCAGCACCATGATAAATTGTTTCAGCATCTTTTACTCCACTATGTCCCCAGCTGAAAAGCCGGACCAGGCGACACCGTTAAAGATGCCGCCTGGTTGGAGGAGGAAAGCGAACTAATAGTTTGCTGCCAGCGTGATGGTCAGCGTGTCGCTGTACGTACCGGCCACGGCATATTCATTCAGGGAATCAAAGGACAAATCCAGATTGCCTGTGCGTGTGCCGCCATTCACCAGAATGTTCTGCCAGTCATTGTTCGTCACGATCACCTGCGGGGTGCCGTTCATGTCAGCAGAGTTGGTGGTCGTTGGCGCAAAGATGCCCAGGCCCAGAAAGCTTGCTTCGATGTCATAGTCGATATTGACCGCGCCGCTGCTCTCCTGGTGAGACATGCCACCATTTGCGGAGGTCAGAGACACCGTGTAGGGAGAGTTACAGGAGTAGAGGATCGAGAGCGATCCCTGATTGCCTGTTTCCAGCATATCAACGTCGAAGTTTGCAGTGCCTTCTGGCACCAGTTCGCAGTTGCTTTCGACTTCACCGTTGAGGTTGATGACCAGATCTTCTGAGTCTTGGGCGGCTGCAACACCGCAAAGCGCGGCAGCTGCCGCAATAGCTGTAAGTGTACGCTTCATTGTGGTACCCTCTTGCTTCCGGTCATGGGTGCAAGCCATAGCCGGAGTGTTCTGCCAGGCCCCCAATGGCATGGCAGGGTCTCCCATGAAAATGGGATGAGAATGGCGATACCTCGCCACACGGTCACGGGGCACATGTGTCCCGTGACCACACTCGCAGGCCTCCCCGCGAAGTGATCTTGGTTTTAGAAAATATGAAAAATGTCGTCCCCTGAGGTTTCTCCCAACCTCACATTATTTCTGTCCCCTTTGTTCAACCTATACTTTTGACTTCGTGTCGATGTTCGCTTCTGCCAAGGCTTGGCTCAGGCCGTAGGTCGGCCGGGAAGTGAGCCTTTTATCGAAAGGTCAATTCTACGTGACAGGAAAAAAGTTCCACGTTTGCGATTATTAATCAATAGTAAATTTTTGAATATTTGTCTCACTACAGAATAAAAAAACAACTCAGGGGGGAGTCGTCTGGAGATGAGCATGCGGATGCTGACCCGGCATGCAACTGACCGCTCCTTGTGATTTTCAAAGTGCGTGGTTACTGTTGTGGGCCCCATTTAACTGGCTATTCCGGGGGTAATCTCTCGTACTGTAGCGTCCACTACGAAGCGGAAATCTTTAGATAAGTAGAGAGATGGTTTGGGCGAAAGGGCGTGCCGGGAGCGTTTTTACTCGCCCGGGCGAGATGAGGTTGAAAATCAAAATTCTCGTCTTACGGGAATTTTATATTGTGCGCAGCAAAAAAGATTTTGTGTCTGCCTTTTTCGATCCTCCTCGCAGGTTTTGAGATCACACCCAGAGGGCTTGCTCTGTCGTCTGGCACGAAGATCCCGGGTACATTTTTACGTAGTCAAAGCTGATGAAAAAAGAATATTTATCCGGGTTGCGGCATATATGAAGCTGCCGCAGCATTTGCAGTGTTGACCCGGCTGTGGCCATCGCCAATAGGCGGCGGCATGAACGCAGACCAAGTCGACACCGGCAGCGTAAAAGTCGTTCGGCGTACCCGAAAGGGTGGGTCGAAGCGGCGTTTCCCATCAGACGCCCGATGCAATCTGCAGCTACATGCCCCCACAATCGTTCCGCTGGAGTTCCAGAAACTCTTCTCCCACCACAAGGCCAGCCTCAAAATCGCGCTTTGCCGACGTTTCGGAGATCCTCCGCCGGATCCGGATGACGCTATTCAAAGCGCAATTCTGAAATTCATGGAGCTGAAGCAGCGGGACAAGGTTCAGAATGTAGGGGCCTTTCTGTACGCCATGGCCCGTAACAGCATGCTGGATGAATTGCGGCGCATGAAGGTACGTGCGCTGCACAAGGGGCAGGTTCAGCGCGAGGCCGATGATACCGAGACTATAGATGCGCGCACACCTGAGACCGTCTTGCTGGATCAGGAACGCTTCATTGCATTGAATGCGGCCATTCAATCCCTTCCGGAGGATGCCCGTAAATTGCTGGTACTCAGCCGGATTGAAAATCTCTCCTATTCGCAAATATCCAGTCAGACAGGGTTGTCGCGCGCCTACATCAGCCGCAGCATACAAAAATCAATGAAGGTATTGTTGGAATACCTAAAAAAGAACGGGGTGGAAGACGCTTGACGATGTCAGCATCAGTGGAGACGCAAGCCCGGGAATGGTTGGACCTTCGCATCAGCGGAGACATGAATGACGAGCAGCGCATAGGTTTTCAGCACTGGATGGAGCAATCCGAGGCCCACAAGCTCGCCTACAATCAGCTGGCGAGCCTGTGGAGGGATTTGTCATGGAGTGAGGCCCTGAACGCAGACGCCCTTGCTCCTTCGTCTCACGAAGCCATGCGTAGGCGGTCTTTCGGCGCATTTGTCAGCGGCCCTCGCGCAGCGCTCCTCGGTGGGGCCCTTGCGGCATGTGCCGGGCTTGCGATCTTCCTGTCGGGGCAGCAAATGCAGCGCAGCTCCGAACTGGTCATGGCCAGTTCGGTCGCACCTGCGACCATTTATGAAACGGGTATTGCAGAAGTACGCCAGGTCATTCTGGCTGACGGGTCTGAGGTTACGCTGGCCGGGAAGTCAAAACTCTCGGTCTCGTTTGCAGAGGGTCAGCGCCGGGCAGAACTTCTCGCCGGGGATGGTTATTTCAAGATTGCCCATGATGCCAGCCGCCCGTTCTCCGTAGAGGCTGGGCATGTGGTGACGCGTGTTTTGGGCACACAGTTCGAAATCAATACCCGGCCCGCACATGTCGAGGTCAGCGTTGTTGAAGGCGCTGTGGAGGTCAGCCCGGTATCCGGGGGGCAGAAAGCAAACCTGACCATCGGACAGCGCGCATCGGTAGATCGCAACGGGCAGATCATCACAAGCCAGTTCAATCCGGCACAGGCGGCGATCTGGCGTCAGCAAAGACTCGTTTTCGTGAACACCTCCCTGCAAGAGCTGGTGGACGAAGTGAATCAGTATTACCCGCAGGGTGTCTATCTGGGGTCCACGGACATTTACGAGGCAAAGGTGACAACCTCTTTCCGTATAGACCAGATTGAAACCGCGCTGTCGGGTGTCGCCCTTGGGTTGGATATTGACCTTACACGTACATCTGCAGGTGAATTGGTCCTGCGGCCGCGTTCCGGACAGAAATAAGAAGTTTTCATGAAATCGGCATGATCCGTGAAATGGGTGTCATGTCTCGCACGTCATAGGGCCATGGAGCGGTTGGACGAGGGGTTCGGACCGCAGCATGCCTGCCTCCCAGGCTCGCCTATGACGTGGATAGAAACATGAAATCGAAATCTCTTGAACTCCGGTGCCTGTTGCTGGGGACGGTTGCCAGTCTGGTCCTGGCCAGCTCGGCTCTGGCTGAGGAGGTGGTCTTGCAACAGTCCGAGATCCGCATTCAGTCGCAGTCTCTTGAAACGGCCATCAATGACCTGTCGGCACAGACCGGCATCGTCATCGTGGTGCCGGCAGCTCTGACCTATGGCATTCGCAGCGGCACGGTCACGGGCACCATGACACCGCTGGAAGCGCTGTCACAACTGCTGCAGGGCACACAGCTGACCTACAGCGTCAACCCGCAGGGCGCTGTCGTTGTTTCCCGCGTACAATCGCGTCTGCCATCTGGCGGGTCTGTCGGGATTAAAGGAGATACCGACAACGATGTTGCCGTGCTCGGCACAGTGACTGTGACGGGAACCAAGCTTGACCCTTTGAACCAGCTCCAGAAGGGCGCGACGGACTCGCTGACCGGTCTGTCCCTCTCCCTTCTGGAGACGCCGCGCTCGGCCAGCCGCGTCAGCGACATCACGATTGAACGCTATGGTATGGAAGATGTGGATGATCTTCTGTCGGCCGTGCCCGGTACATTTACCGCCAGCTTCTTTGGCGTGCCAGGAAACCTTAATGTGCGCGGTACACTCGCCGATACATATTTTCAGGGCTTCAAGCGCATCGAGAACCGTGGCAGCTATTCCTCAAACCTTGCTGCAGCATCCTATGTTGAAGTGTTGCGTGGTCCGGCTTCACCCATTTATGGGCCGGGCAAGGTTGGCGGGCTGCTGAACTTCATCCCCAAGACCGCGCGCGGCGATGGGCAGGACTATGTGGATTCGATTGGCGGCTCTCTGACGGCAACAGCTGGCTCTTATGACAAATCCGTTGTCACGGGAGAGCTTTATATCCCGGCCGGCCGCGGCGGTGTGGCCCTGTTCGGAGAGTATGAAGACTCCGGCTCCTACTATAATAACATAAACCCACAGCACACAAACCTTCAGGCCACCTATGTCGGAGAGCTGACGGACAAATGGTCTGTTGAGTTGAACGCCATGTACTTCAAGGAGTCGGGCCGCATTCAGACCCCCGGCTGGAACCGCGTCACACAAGACCTGATCGACAACGGTACCTATATCACTGGTTGGGATACCGATATCCAGGACACCAATGGTGACGGGTATCTAAACTATGAAGAGATTGATGATGTCGTCGGCAACAATTACGGCACATCGAATTTGCGCCAGATTGCCGAATATTATGGCTACAGCCTGCCTGAATTTGCGCTCGACCAGGGTGTCGGCACGACCAAGCTGGATGGCAGCCACGTCCTCGCCGCCAAGGGGGACTATAACGACACAAACACCTTCACCGCCTATGCCGGACTGGAGCGGACAGTCGGGGAAACCGGCAAGCTGCGCTTTCAGGCCTTCATGGACAAGATGGATAATGAGAAGTTCAACAGCTTCGGCTTTGCCGCAGACTATGAGGCCCAGGCCGAGGAAGTCCGCGCCAGCTATGGCTTCAAGCATGACTTCGGAAACTATCTGATGACGGATAACGTCATTGGTGTTGGCTATCGCCACCATGATGCCAAACAGTATGAGACCTTCCTGTCAGGCTATATCGCCTCTGACCGCCGGGACCTGTCCGTCGGGGCACAGGGAAATGATCGCATCATGGCCATCCGGTTCGATGCCGACGGCAAACCCTTGTGGGATTCCCGCTACGATATGGAATGGTCGGCCAAGTCGGCCTTCGCCGTATCCGACATGAAGCTCTATGACCGCCTGGCTTTGCTGTTTGGCTGGCGATATGACTATTACGACGCCAAGGCCATCAACACCGGCGAGACGGTCTTCGGTATTGCGGACAAATGGGTGGAAGACAGTGATGGCGCCCAAAGCTGGTCTGCCTCCCTGCGCTATGAGACGCCTTTCGGTCTCACGCCCTATGTTACCTATGCCGACTCCCGCTCTCTGGAATCTACCCAGACCGGGGGCATCAGTACGGGGACGATTGATGCAAACCTCTTTATCTCTCCCTCAGAGCTGAAAGAGGCCGGTGTCAAATTTTCCCTGCTGAATGGTAACCTATTTGGGGGGCTGTCCTATTATGACCAGTATCGTCGTCAGGCGGATATGCTGGGTAATGTTGACGGCACGACGGCCAAGGGCGTTGAGCTTGAGGTTCACTGGCTGGCAACCGACAACCTCTCCTTTGAAGGTTCGGCCACGAGTCAGGAAACCAAGGTCGATGCGCCAGGGGCAGGCAAGGGCGAATACCTGCAGGTTCGCCCAGACCAGTTCGGCGTGGATAATGCGCTCGGCTATGGCGGCACGTTTGCCTTCAACAATGCCGGTTACCTGCCGGAACTGGCAGACGGCTACACGCTGCGTACCATTCCGGACACGGTGTTCAGTGTCCACGGGACTTACACGACAGATGTCTTCTCCGTTCAGAACTATCGCGCGCAGGCGGGTGTCACGCTGGGGGCGACCTCTGTGTCCGAAACCGGCGGTGTCTTCCCGGATGATATTGTGCTGCCTTCCTACACACTCGCCAATGGCGCGGCCTTCATAGAGGTCGGTGATGTCATGCTCTCTGTAAATGTGGATAACATTTTTGACGAGCGCTACTTCACGCCATCGGCTGAAGTTTACAAGGAAGTCGCGGTCATGCCGGGCCTTCCGCGCACTTACAGAGTGACCCTGAAGTATCAGTTCTGATCTCTTCCTCTCTCTCCCATGGCCGGGCAGGTGTCCGGCCATGGGGTTACCTGTCTGATCCCTTACGCTGAAGGAGCGTGCCATGGATGAAAAGCTGTCCTCGAACCGCATGACCGGATTAACCCGTCGCGATGCCTTGCGCCGTATATCCGGTGCCACAGGGCTTGCCGCCCTTGCGGGATGCCAGACGCCGGGTTCCGCGGCCTCCGGCTCCGCAAGTCAGGATGCAAAATTCGGCTGGGGCGTTGCCAGTGGGGATCCAACCAGGACTTCTGTTGTCATCTGGACGCGCGCTGTGCCACTGCAAGGGTCGGCCGCAATGGAGGTGGCCTATCAGGTTTCAGACACGCCGGGCTTTGAGCGCGTTCTTCAATCCGGCACAGCCCGTACCTCTGCCCAACGAGACTATACGGTCAAAGTGGATGTCCAGGGCCTGAAGCCAGGCCAAGTCTATTATTACCGTTTCCGCGCAGGCAAGACCCATTCGACCATTGGGCGTATGAAAACTCTGCCAGCGGATAATACGCATCCCGTTAATCTGGCGTTGGCGTCCTGTGCGAACTACCCTTCAGGCTTCTACAATGCCTATCGCGAGATTTCCAGAATAGAGAATCTGGATGCAGTCATCCATGTGGGGGATTACATATATGAACATGCGGCGGGGGAGTATGACGGCGCCGTAGGCGAACATATTGGCCGGGTGCACCTTCCTGCCAATGAAATCGTGACCCTTCAGGATTACCGCACCCGCCTTGCGCAATATCGTGAGGACGAAGACCTTCAGGCCGCCCACGCCCATGCGCCTTTCATCACTGTCTGGGATGACCATGAAACCGCCAATAATAGCTGGCAGCAGGGGGCTTCTGGTCATGATCCGGAAACGGAGGGGGCGTGGCGGGCGAGACGGGATGCCGCGCTGCAGGCCTATTTTGAATGGCTACCCATGCGAGACCCTCAACCGGATGCGCCGCGAGAGCGCCTGAACCGCGTATATGATTTTGGCAGCATCGCTTCTGTCATCGTCATTGAAACGCGCCTGACAGGGCGTGACCAGCAGGTCTCCTATGATGACATGACTCTCAAAGCAGACGGCACACCGGATGTTGCGGCCTTTGAACGGGACATCCTGAACGATTCCTCACGCTCCATGATGGGCAAGCCGCAGGAGGCCTGGTTCGCGGATGCGCTGAAAACCTCTCGCCAGCGTGGGATGCAGTGGCAAGTTATCGCAAACCAGACCGTTATGGCGGGCATGCGCACACCAGACTTCAAGACTATTCTGCCCAAGGAGATTGTCGAACCGGCCATGCAGCGGGGCGGCTATGTGGCGGGCTGGCTGGAGCGCAGCTCCCTCGGCTTGCCAGCGGGACTCGATTCCTGGGATGGGTATCCGGCGGCCCGCAAGCGCTTCTATGATGCAGCGTTGCAGGCAGAGGCCAATCTGGTCGTGCTGTCCGGTGACAGCCACATGTTCTGGGCCAATGAGCTCCACTATCCGGAAGACGGTCGCCCTGTCGGGCTTGAGTTTGCCACAGGTAGCATCACGTCACCAGGCGGCTATGGATACATCAATGACACGGCTGAGTATTATGACACTGTGGAGGCGGCGGTCGTCGCAAAGAATGAGGACGTCAAATATGCCAATGTCCGTGACCATGGTTTTGTGCATCTCATTCTGGATGAAGATACGGTACGTGCACGTTACATGAAGGTCAGCACCATTGTGGACCGGGAATATGAGGCGAGCTGTTTCCTCGATGTGACGGCTGCGCCTAAGGGCCCGCTTACAAAAGCCTAGGTCTGTTCCAGCATACTGCTTTATTCCTGGGCATTGGGAGAGGAGGGCAGGTCAGCCTGGCTGAGCCGCCTGACCTGTTCTTCCAGTGCGCGCAGCCTTTCCTCAAAGCCTTCTTCCACCAGCTTGTCCGCACTTGATGCGTCAAATGAAATGATACGCGTTTTGTCGATGGCCTGTTTGCGCCGCTTGCCGATCTCGCGCAGAACGGCGTCGCGGTGACTCTGATGGAACAGGCGGATGTGCCGCTCTGCGGCGTCGGCATTGCCATTGGCGATATGGTCCCAGATGGTCTGGATCATGCCGGCGATCTCTTTCTGGCGCTCCAGCGTCAGGTGATCGCAGGGGGTCTCCCACATGGCTTCCCATGATGCCTCGTTGAGCAGGGTGGAGGTCATCTCGCGCACGGTGCGATTGTTGCTGGCGGTGATCATCAGCGCAAAGAAGCGGCCGAGCGCGGTGGCGAACTCTCGCGGTGGGGTGAAGCCCGCTTCGACCAGAGCGGCCACATGTTTCTGCCGCTCACCGATTTCGTGGATAATGTCTGGCCGTGCCTGCTGCACGACATAGCGGCTCGCCAGGCCGATCAATGTCGCGGTGACGGCGAAATTGTCTGCGATGATCTCCAGCGGAATGCCCACCACAACCGCGCCGCGATTAGGCTGCATCTGCACCAGATTGCGTTTCTCCAGCTGTCGCAAGGCGTCGCGTACGGAGCCGCGGCTGGCGTCAAAGCGCTTGGCCAGCTTCACCTCGACCAGCCGCTCGCCGGGCTTTAGCCTTTCGGCGGCAATGTCAGAGGCCAGCGCCCTTGCGATGGCCTCTGGCACAGAGGGCGCGAGAGTCGATGTGGAAGGCTTCATGGGGTCCCCCGATTGTCTTCTTGTGCTGGCATCCTCAGGCACCGTAGCCTTTATTGTCGGACAATACAGGTCCACTCTGTGTTATCAAGCGTAAATCCGGTAAAATTTCCTGACATTTATGATTTGAGCAATTGACAATTGCCTGTGAGAGGCGACGATTGTCCATCAAAAAAAGAGTCTTTGTTCATCAAAGATATAAACAGGGAGGCTCCATGAGCGCGTCGGTTCAGTCCAGTCGCGAGGCTTATCTCGCTGATGTACAGCAACGCATTCAGGCATCCTGGCCAGAGGGGATGCCCCGTGAACCGGTTTATCCATTCGGTAAGATCTCGGTGCCCGGCTATCTGCGTGCCTGGGCTGAGCAGAAGGGCGATGCCGTCGCGATTGACTTCTATGGCTACCAGCTCAGCTGGCGCGAGCTCGACCAGCTGTCTGATGCCTTCGCCTCCTATCTGTATGCCGAGGGTATTCGTCCCGGTGACCGCGTGGCGGTGTTCCTGCCGAACTGTCCGCAATTCTCCATTGCTTTCTTTGGCATCCTGAAGAGCGGCGCAATCCTTACCCCTGTGAACCCGATGGTGCAGGACAGGGAACTCGCCCACTATCTGCACGATTCCGGATCACGCCTTGTGGTCACGCTGGACAAGCTGGCCCCGCTTGTCGCCGCAGTGAACACCGACAACACCCTCAAGACACTATGCACCACCCTCGCTGACTTCCTCCCCGGCGAGCCCCCCATACCGGTCCCGGCTGGTGCACTCGACTCGCGGGTCGAGGTGCCGGGAACCTCCCTGTTCTCTGACGCCCTGAAGACGCCGGTCAATCCGGACGCGCTGGCCAAAACGGATTGGGACCAGATTGCCGCCATCAACTATACCGGCGGCACGACGGGCCTGCCCAAGGGCTGCCTGCATACACATGGGGACATGATCTATACCGGCGCGTGTGCGGCGACCTTCTGCCTGCCCGCCGGGCCGGATGATGTGATCCTGTCCTACCTGCCGCAATTCTGGATCGCGGGCGAAGTGGCTGGCATCCTGCTGCCAGTCGTCTCCGGGTGTGAGTTGGTGCTGTTCAATCGTTGGGATGCTGGCGCCGTGATGGCCGCCATTGAACGAAGCGGCGTGACCGGCATGGGCACGATCACCGATGGCGCGGTCGAGATCATGGAGCATCCGGACCTGGCCAGGCACGACCTGACCTCGCTGAAGGATACGGTCGTCACATCTTTCGTGAAAATCCTGAA
The DNA here is from genome assembly GCA_018222605.1 of Alphaproteobacteria bacterium. Taxonomy (GTDB): domain Bacteria; phylum Pseudomonadota; class Alphaproteobacteria; order Caulobacterales; family Hyphomonadaceae; genus Hyphomonas. Next base: position 6,578 of record JAAEZZ010000010.1, on the reverse strand, counting down.
CCCGGACTATCGCAAACGCTGGAAAGAGCTGACCGGCGCAGTGCTGCGCGAATCCTCTTTCGGCATGACCGAGACCAACACGCTGGACACATTCACGACCGGTCTGCAGGAGAACGACAAGGACATTACCGGAGAGCCGCTTTATGTCGGCCTGCCATGTCCCGGCGCGGAATTCATCATCGTTGATCCTGACACGGGCCTGCCGATGCCATTTGGAGAGCCGGGTGAGATACTGATCCGCACGCCCTCCCTGATGAAGGGCTATTGGGGCGGTCTTGGTGGCGAAGAGAAAAATCCGATCAAGGATGGCTGGTTCCACACAGGTGATACCGGCGTCATTGATGAAGATGGCATCATCTATTTCCGCGGGCGCCGTAAAGAGATGCTCAAAGTCAACGGTATGAGCGTCTTCCCGACCGAGCTGGAAATCTCGATCAGCCGCCACCCATCCGTTGCATTGTGCGGCGTTGTTGGCCGTCCGGATGAGCGCAAGGGTCAGGTGCCTGTCGCCTTTGTGCAGCTGGAAGAAGAGGCCATCGGCAAGGAAACGACAGACAATATCCATGCCTGGTGCAAGGAGAATATGGCTGTCTACAAGGTTCCGGAAGTTCGGTTCATCGACAGGATGCCGGTGACCGACACGGGAAAAGTGAAACGGAATGCTCTGCTGAGCGAACTGTAACAACCCAGATAATCAATCGACAAATTGGCGCAAATAAAGATGCCATGGAGGGAGTGCTATGAGAGTATTATTGACGAGTGTGTGTGCTGTCGCGCTGATGACGCCGATGGCCATGGCCCAGGAGCAGGGCGACGAGACAGTTGTGCAGGCGGATGCCGCTGCGACGACGGATGAAGACACCAGTGCCCGCCGCCTCGGCGCTGTCACTGTGACGGCCACGCGCCGGACACAGGACATTCTGGATGTTCCGGTTGCCGTTTCCAATATCGGCGCAGAGCAGATGGAGCGCTCCGGCATTTCCGATGTGAAACAGCTGACCAGCATCGCGCCCAGCCTCGACATCACCAACACGATTGGCGAATCCTATGGCGCCGTGATCCGTGTACGCGGTATTGGCACAAGCGGCTCCAACCCCGGTCTTGAATCTGCAACCGGTGTCTATGTGGACGGCGTCTACAGAAGCCGCTCGAACCTCGCCCTGAACGATATGCCGGGTGTTGAGCGCGTCGAGCTGCTGCGCGGCCCGCAAGGTACGCTGTTCGGCAAGAACACAACGGCAGGCGTTCTGAACGTTGTCACGGCCAAACCCTCTGACGAGTTTGAGGGCAGCGCCGCTGTCACCGTAGGCAATCTGGGTCTCAAGCGCTTTGACGGCACCATCGAAGGCCCGCTGGCCGACAATCTGGGCGCGCGTCTGGACATCATGACGATGGACCGGGACGGCTATACCGAAAGCGAGTTCACCGGCCAGGAGTATGGCGGGCGCGAGCGCTTTCAGGCCCGCGGCCAGCTCTATTGGGAACCGACCGATACGGTCGATGTGCGCGTCATCGCGGACTATACCGACAAGAGCGAAGATGGCAGCAACTTCCTGATCTACCGCAGCATCACGCCTGCAGCCGAGGCCCTGCTGGGCCAGTTCGGCCCGGTGCCGACTGCGCAGGAAGAAATCAGCGATTACTACACGACGCCTACGGATGGCCGGAACTGGGGCCAGACCGTTCTCGACCGGGGTATCTCGGCTGAAGTGAACTGGGATGTTGGCCCCGGAACGCTGACCTCCATCACCGCTTGGCGCAAATTTGATGCAGACCGTCAGTTCGACCCGGATGCCGGCCCGGTGGACCTGCTCTACGATGACCGTGATGGCGAAGTGTTTGAAAGCTTCAGCCAGGAGCTGCGCTATCAGGGCGTGTCGGGGGATCTCGACTATTTGTTCGGTGTCTTCTACGCCAATGACAAGATCGAAAGCCGCGACAGCTACAGCTTCGGCGCGGATCTTGAGCAGTGGCTGGGCCTGCTCGTCGGCTCTGACACACTGTTCTCAACCGTCACGGGCCTGCCGGCTGGCAGTGTCTTCCCGGAAGGCGGTGGCGCCTATGATGTGTTCAAGCAGGAAGGCGACAGCGTCGCGCTGTTCACGCACAACACCTATCAGCTGACGGACAAGCTCTCCATCACCGGCGGGCTGCGCTACACGATTGATGACAAGTCTCTGGATGCAAACCTGACGTCAAACAATCCGGCCTGTGAGGCGGCAATTGCGTCTGGCGGCGAAGGTCTGACCACCACGCCGGCGGGCTTGCGCGGTCTGGTCTGTATTCCGAACTTCGATACACGCCGCGATGGCCGCTACACGGACAGCCGCTCGGAAGAGGAATTCTCCGGCGTACTGTCGGCGCTCTATCGCATCAATGGCGACCTCAGCACCTATGCCTCCTACAGCCGTGGCTACAAATCCGGCGGCTATCAGTTTGACCGGGGCGGCCTGACCATTCCTAACCCGGACGGCGCGCAGCTGGAGTTTGAACCGGAATTCGCCGACGCCTACGAACTGGGCCTGAAAGGCGTGTTCATGGACGGCTTGGTGCGGGCAAACCTGGCTCTGTTCTACACGGAGCTGACCGACTACCAGTTCAGCTATGTACAGGCAGCGGCCAGTGGGGAAACCCAGCGCGTTGTGGCAAACCTGCCCCAGCTGACCAGCCAAGGCGTGGAACTGGAAACCGTGTTCCACCCAACCGAAGAACTGTCTGTAAACTTCGCCGCGACCTATCAGGATGCGGATTTTGGCGACAGCGACTTCCCGGCGTCACTTTCCTATCTGGAAGACCGTGGCAATTTCAACGCGCCGAAATGGACGCTGGTCAGCTCCGCCAACTATGACCGGGATATTCCGGGGACATCTCTGCGCACCTTTGCCTATCTCGATGCGCGCTGGCAGTCGAAATCCAATGTCAGCTTCTCGGCCTCAGTTGGCCCGAACCATGAGCAGGATGCCTATGCCACGCTCAACGGCCGGATCGGCCTTGGCGAGCAATCCGATCTGTGGACCATTGAGGTCTGGGGCCGTAACCTGACGGACGAAAATGCCTGGGCCATGACTGGTGCAGGTACGCTCCAGCCAGGCACGGTGCAGGGCTATGGCATTGAGCCACGCACCTATGGGGCAACCCTGCGGGTTAAGTGGTAACCGACCTGACTGGGGCTTGAGGAGGCAGACATGTTCAAGAAGATCCTGATCGCCAACCGGGGAGAAGTCGCTGTGCGCGTCGCGCGTGCAGCTGCCGAACTCGGCGTGCCGACCGTAACCGTCTACTCCGTAGACGATGCAGAATCCGCCCATGTGACAGCGGGTGACACAGCGGTGGCACTGGGCGGGGCAGGACCGTCTGCCTATCTTAATGCCGATAACATATTGGCCATCGCGGCAGAGCAGGGATGTGATGCCATCCATCCCGGCTATGGTTTTCTCAGTGAGAATGCCAGCTTTGCCGCAGGCTGCAAGGCTGCCGGGATCTGCTTTATCGGTCCCAATGTGGAGGCGTTGAACGTCTTCGGGGACAAGGGGCAGGCCCGGCAGATTGCGCTGAAATGTGACGTGCCGGTTCCTCAGGGAACGGACGGAGCTGTCACGCTGGAAGAGGCGAAGGTCTTCTTCAAATCCCTTGGGAAGAATGCCGCCGTCATGGTCAAATCCATTGCGGGTGGCGGCGGCCGGGGCATGCGCCCGGCCCAGTCCCTGGAAGAACTGGAACAGGCCTTTGAGATTTGCCGCGCCGAGGCAGAACTCGCCTTCGGCTCCGGGGATCTCTATCTGGAACAATTGGTGCAGCGCGCGCGCCATATCGAGGTTCAGATCGTTGGCGACGCGCATGGCCATGTCGTGGCGCTGGGAGATCGCGATTGCAGCGCGCAGCGTCGCCGCCAGAAACTGATCGAGATTGCGCCGGCACCAGACCTGCCGGATGACATTCGCGCCGCCATGCATGAGGCGTCTGTGCGTCTCGCCAAAGAGGCCGGATATGACAATGTTGGTACGGTGGAATTCCTCTATAATCTGGATGAAACAGACCCGAGCCGCGCCGTGTTGTTCATGGAGGCCAATCCGCGCCTGCAGGTCGAACATACGATTACGGAAGAAACAACGGGTGTTGATCTCGTTCAGGCGCAGATCCGGCTCGCCTCCGGTGGTACGCTGAAGGAGGCAGGCTGCAGCCCGGCGCCGGAGACCAAGGGCGCCGCCATTCAGATCCGCATCAATGCAGAGACGACCGCGCCGGACGGCCAGGTGCGCCCCTCTGGTGGTACACTGAACAGCTTCTATCCGCCGGGCGGCACAGGCGTGCGCGTCGACACGTTTGCCTATCCCGGCATGACGCTGAGCCCGGCTTTCGACTCCCTGCTCGCCAAGCTGATCGTGCGCGGGCAGGACATGGAAATCGCAGGCCGCCGGGCGCAGCGTGCGCTGAAGGAATTTGGCATCTCCGGCGTGCCAACCAACAAGGTGGACATGCTGGCGCTGCTGGAACAGCCTGAACTGCTGTCCGGCCAGCTCGACACCCAGTTCGTGGAACGCGAGCGCGAGAGACTGAACGCTGCTGCGGACCGTCTTGCCGAGACGGCTGAGGCGTCTCCTGTCGTGACCGCTGCTGCGGACGGTGCGAGAGAGACCGCGCGGACGGCGCCTGCGGGGCAGGTGTCGGTGCCTGCGCCGCTGTCCGGTCTCGTGGTCCGCGTGGATGTGGCCGAGGGCGACGAAGTGTGGCCGGGCAAGCCGGTCGCGCTGGTCGAGGCCATGAAGATGCAGCACGTCGTTGAGGCGACCGAGAGCGGCATTGTGCGCGAGATCCTGCTGGAGGCGGGCGCGGTGCTGTCCGAAGGCCTGCCGATCCTGTTTGTGGAGCCAGCCGAGGTAGAGGCCGATGCCGCCGCAGCCGATGCGGAGATCGATCCGGATCACATCCGTGAAGACCTAGCCCATGTGCAGGAGCGGATCGGTATGACGCTGGATGCAGCGCGCCCTGAGGCTGTACAGAAGCGCCATAAGACCGGCATGCGCACGGCGCGGGAAAATCTGGATGATCTGTTCGACGCGGGCACCTTCCATGAATATGGCGGCCTGGCGATTGCCGCGCAGCGCCGCCGCCGTAGCCTGGAAGACCTGATGAAGAACACGCCTGCCGACGGCCTGATTGGCGGTGTGGGTGAGGTGAACAACCATCTGTTCGGCCCTGAGCTGACGCGCTGCATGGGTATCTCCTATGACTATACCGTGCTGGCGGGTACGCAGGGCTATCTGAACCACAAGAAGACCGACCGCCTGATCGAGCTGGCGCATGATCAGGACTTGCCGATTGTTCTGTTCGCGGAAGGTGGCGGCGGACGGCCGGGTGATGTCGACGCGGTGACGGCGTCTGGCCTGGATGTATCGACCTTCCGCAACTTCGCAGCGCTGAGTGGCAGCCAGCCGCGTATCGGCATTGCGGCCGGGCGCTGCTTTGCCGGAAACGCGGTTCTGTTTGGCTGCTGCGATATCACCATTGCGACGCGGAATTCCAATATCGGCCTTGGCGGCCCGGCGATGATTGAGGGCGGGGGGCTTGGCAGCTTCAAGCCGGAAGACATCGGCCCGATTGACGTGCAGAGCGTCAATGGCGTCGTCGATCTGGCGGTTGAGGACGAGGCCGAAGCGGTCGCCAAGACGCGGCAGATCCTCGGCTACTTCCAGGGCAATGTGCCCGACTGGAAAGCGCCTGACCAGCGCCTGCTGCGCCATGCCATCCCGGAAGACCGGCTGCGTGTCTATGATATCCGCAAGGTGATTGATCTGCTGGCGGATGAAGGCTCTGTCGTTGAGCTACGCCGAGAGTTTGGTGTCGGCATCGTGACGGCATTTGCCCGCATCGAAGGCCGGGCCGTGGGTCTGATGGCGAATGATCCGAAATGGCTGGGTGGCGCAATCGACTCCGAAGCCGCTGACAAGGCCGCACACTTCATGCAGCTGTGCGATGCGTACAATCTGCCGATTGTTTCCCTATGCGACACGCCGGGCTTCATGGTGGGGCCGGATTCGGAGAAGACGGCTTCAGTGCGCCATGGCGCGCGGATGTTCATCGTCTCTGCGGCGCTCAGCGTGCCGGTCTATACGGTGGTGCTGCGCAAGGGCTATGGCCTCGGCGCGCAGGCCATGGCTTCGGGCGGCTTCCACAGTACGGCGATGACGATCAGCTGGCCGAGCGGCGAGTTTGGCGGCATGGGGCTGGAAGGCGCCGTGAAGCTGGCCTATCGCAAGGAACTGGAAGCCATTGAAGACCCGGTGAAGCGCGAAGAGAAATACGCCCAGAAGGTGGCTCAGCTATATGAGGTGGGCCGGGCAACGGCGGTGGCGCAGTATCTGGAGATCGATGCGGTGATCGACCCGGCCGATACGCGGGCCTGGCTGATGCGTGGCCTCAAGATGCGCCCGCCGGAACGCAAGAGAAACGGGCGGCGCTATATCGATACCTGGTAGGATTCCAGCTGCACATGCGACGCCCGTGAAGGCGCTTTGTGGGTGAGTTGAGTTTTTATCCGTAGAGAGACGGGTCAGGTGTCGGGTGGGGGGACACTTTCC
>JAAEZZ010000009.1 GCA_018222605.1 Alphaproteobacteria bacterium | reverse complement strand
CGTACCAACCGCCGACTCTAACTTTACGGTTGGACCAGTCCCATTGGGCAAGCCAGGTTTGCCTTCAATCTAACTTGAGATATCCACAATTTCAAAGTGAGATTTAAGGCTTGGCAACTCAAAAATGTGGTCGTTCGTAGCACCGTCTTTAAATTTGAGTATCAAATGCTCATCAATACTCTCACATCTAAATAAAATTCTACATTCCGCGTTGGCTTCAAAAGAAGGTTCTTTTTCAAAGGCAGCCATGTCATTAGGCGGACTACCTTCAGTAAACGGTCGAATCCTATTTCGGTAATAGACAGGAAGACATCGGAAGTATGCTTGGGAACGGAATCTATTGCTGAGATAGTCACTAACTTTCTCTGCGAGTCCTAATATATCTGAGACTTGCACACATGTGTCATAGTTATTCTTCTCGTCAGAGAGAGACAGCATTGTTTCTTCATTATTCACATAGCTGAAACATATAATCGGAAAATCGAAATTTACTTCACCCCCAAGATTTCGAAATGTGCCGGTGCACCCCTCTTCGATTTCTATCAACCTTTTTATGATATTTCTGTCATGAACAATATCTGATGAAATCGCCTCTGCCGTATACGCAATATTTTTCCCTTCAGAAAGATCACGCAGCTTTTCGCTCTCGATTTCTCTATATGCTAAAAGTGACCCAATTTTCATGCTCCCTTTCTCAACCATTTTCTCCGCTACCGAACTCGTTGTATATTTGTAAACAACACTGTTTCTGAAATACTTATGTCGCTTATAGAGCGACTTAAATTCAGGTGGGATAGGAAGCATGCGTCCCATTTTAAATCCGCCACCCCTAACTCATCCACCGCAACACGCGCGGTTCGATCGGGTTTGAAAACGCGCGGTCTTCGGTTCGGCAGTCTGTCCACTCACGTTTCAGGCGTTGGTACCATTTGGCCTGGACGTCGATGTCGTCGATCCAGAGCATGGCTTTCTGGTGGGCCATGCCTTCATTCTGAAGGTCGACCATTTCGCGGTCTTGCGACAGGAATTTGCGGGCCATGGGCTTGGCAAGCGGCACGGCGAGGTGCAGCAGCGGCGCGCCGGTCCACCAGGTGAACTGGGTGATCCGTGTGCGTTTCGGAGCTTCTGGCGTGAGGCAGGTGAGCGTCAAGAGGCGCGCGGTATCATTGGAAATGATTTCCCAGCGATAGCCGGGCAGCTGGAACCGGATTTCGGTTTCCACCTTGCCGCCGAACACCCAGCGATAGAGCTTTGAATTGGAACTTGGCTGGTGACGGTCAATCGCCCAGCCGCGATCCGTTGGCACGAAGGGCTTTTCCTTCAGCTTCAGCCCGGCCGATGGCGGGCGCCACCACCATTGATTGTGCACGAACGGAACATGCGCCGGGTCCATCAGGCCGACCACCGCATCATCCATATGCGCATTGAACACGTCATGGATGACAAAGCCCGGCTTTTCCGGCAGCGGGCCGAATTCCGGTGGCGGCACGGCGGGGGGCGCATCGCTGCGCGGATTGTGCGCGACATAGAGATAGACCGCGCCGTTCGCCTCATGCACCGGATAGCGGCGCACTTTCACGCGGGAGGAGTCATACGGGCTGTCATCGGTCAGGCTGGGCATGTGCTTGCAGCCGCCATCTGTGCCGAACCGCCAGCCATGATACGGGCATTGCAGGGTCCACTCGCCCTCGGTTTCGATTTGCTGGCCGGCAGACAGCGGCACCAGGCGGTGGGGGCAGATGTCGCGCAAGGCGAACGCCTCCCCTGCCGGCGTACGGCCAACAACAACCGGCTCTCCCAGCACCATGATGCGATGCTGCTTTCCCGCTTTCAGCTCATCCGACGGGGCGGCGAGATACCAGGAATCCGTCAGATAGCCGTCATCCGTGATGCCGGTCTTGGCGGGGGTTACCGCTTCCTGAGTGGTCATGTCTGCATGTCTCCCGACAGGATTTACAGCCAATTGGCCGGTTAATGTGCCATATCGGGCACGCATATTGCATCCCCGTTGGACACGTGCGTGCATAATGCCCATCGCCCAACCGCCACAATAGGCAGCCACAGGAATGACACCGCGTCCAGCAAGGCGCAATCAGGGAAACCCCCATGAGTACGGTCAAAAAACCTCAGACGCGCATCCAGGGCATAGACATATGCCGGTCTTTCGCAATCCTGTTAGCCATGTTCAGCCACGCCATGGTGGAGGCAGGCACACTGAAAGTAACGCCTGAAAGTGTGGCGATCCCGATGCGTTTCGTGCTGCAAATGGCGCCTCCGATCTTTATCATCCTGTTCGGCACGATGCTGGAATTCGTCTACAAGGCACGGATCGAAGACGGCCAGTACATGCAGGCGACACGCCGCCTGCTGACGCGGGCGCTACAATGCTATCTGCTTTATGTGGTGTCGATACTGGCCATGCTCGCGGTGGGGCTAAGCTCCCCCGGCTATGCGCTGCGGTGCATCCTGATGATGGGGGTGACACCTTATGCCGATATCCTGAAATTCTATGCGCTGGCATTGGCTCTCGCGCCGGCCCTGCTGGCCTTCCGCATTCGCTGGGGCCTGACACCTCTCGTGGTGGCATCCCTTCTGATCCATCTGGCGCACCCTCTGATCGCAGCCGTGCCGACCCCGCCCCTGCTGGCCGGGAAGGATTATCTCGGCCCTGTCATGGGCTTTCTGACAGGCATGGCAACACAGGAAGTGGGCGGGCCTTCCGTTTTGCACGGCATGACCTTTGTTATCTGGGGAATGGTCGTTGGCAAGGCCATCAAGCTGATGATGGCGGGGGAAACCCCGAAAGAGATTGCGCAGGGAAAAAGGCTGCTTACCGGCATGTTCGCTGCGGCTGTCGCGGCCACCCTGCTTCTGTGGAATTGGGAGGCCCCGCTTCAGGATTTTGCCGGTATCGCGACGCTGAAGATCCGCAACGCCAACCAGCCGCTCTACTTCGCGCTCGGATGCGCGGTGACCATTGCCTGCGTCATGCTCTGCATACAGCTGTATGACCGGATGAATGCCTCTTTTGGCCAGTCTGTCACCTTTGCCGGGCGAACCAGCCTGTTCACTTTCTCATTCGGCAACGTGCTGCTGTATCTGGCACCGAAACTGACACTCACACTGGCGATGAGCTGGATATATGCGCTCGCCCTGTTCGCGGCGATCTGCCTGCAGAGTTATATTTTCTGGACCGTACAAGCCCCGGCGAAAGACAAACCACAATCTGCCCCAGGCGCGTGGCTGGGGGATTTTATTCGCACCATGACGCAAAGGGTCAGCGGCCTGACAAACCCGGTGGCCCGGCATTACAGCCGCTGGATTGAGCCGAGCCGCTAGCTTCCGGAAAATTGCCTTTTGACAGGAAAACCCGGTCTGACACGTAAGCCAGACCGGGTTCCCCACTTCGATTCACCGGCCTGCCTTCCGGAGAATCGAATTTTTCATGCGGCTTATGCGGCCACGCGGTTGATTCCGCCCTCGGCGAGCTGGGACATTTCCCGGTCGCCGGAATAGGTATTGTCGAGACATACCTGCAGCTTCTTGGCGTCGTCTTCCAAGCCGAGACGGCGGGCATAGGCCACAACCGTGCCATAGCCGGCGAGCGCGTAATGCGTCATGCGCTGATATTGCGAAATGATAGAGGCGTCGCGGACATCCGGATCGGCAATATCGGCGTCAATGGCGTGGGCTTTTGCCTCTTTCACCAGGCCTTCCATGCCCTGGCAGAACTCACCCTTCGGGTCTGCCTTGTGCTGGCGCAGCAGGGATTCGACGGCCTCGACGCCGTCTTCAATGCCGCTGACACCGCGCTTCAGCGCACTCTGCAGCTCGTCATTATGGGCCTTTTCCTGCAGCCGTTCCGTCACTTTCTTCGATTGACGGTTGGCGCTGTAAAGGTCCTGAAGTTGGTCGATGTATAGATCTTGGAGCGTCTGAATGCTCATGGGGCGTCTCCTTCTTGATTGCGTACACATAATCAATGGGAGACACGCCGCATCGTTCCGAGAATTGCCTGTTATTAATGGAAATCCGCCCGAATTCGCGCTTTCGGGGCATTTCCGCGCGCGGCGCATGAAGGAGAGTGCTTCCCGCAGGCCGAAAGCACGGCTATATCCCGCCCATGACACCACGTGACAAAATCCGGAATTTTTCCATCATCGCCCATATCGACCACGGCAAGTCCACGCTGGCGGATCGCCTGATCCAGACCTGCGGCGGCCTAACGGACCGAGAGATGAAGGAACAGGTGCTCGACTCGATGGATATCGAGAAAGAGCGCGGCATCACCATCAAGGCGCAGACCGTACGGCTGAACTATACGGCCGCGGATGGCGAAACCTATGTGCTGAACTTGATGGATACGCCGGGGCATGTCGACTTCTCCTATGAGGTCAGCCGGTGCCTGGCGGCGTGCGAGGGCTCTCTTCTCGTGGTGGATGCCTCCCAAGGGGTTGAGGCGCAGACGCTGGCCAACGTCTATCAGGCGATTGATCAGGATCATGAGATCGTGCCCGTCCTCAACAAGGTGGACCTGCCGGCGGCTGATGTAGACCGCGTGAAGGAACAGATCGAGGATGTCATCGGGCTCGACGCTTCCGACGCGCTGGAAATTTCCGCCAAGACCGGCCTTGGCGTGCCGGATGTGCTGGAAGCCATTGTGAAGCGCCTGCCCCCGCCCCCATCAGGCGAGGCGGACAAGCCGCTGAAGGCCGCGCTGGTGGATGCCTATTACGACCCGTATCTGGGCGTCGTCGTCATCGTGCGCGTGCATGATGGTGTGCTGAAGAAGAAGCAGAAAGTCCGCATGATGCGTACCGGCGCGACCTATGAGGTCGACAAGGTGGGCGTGTTCGGGCCAAAGCCGGTTGATGTGGAAGAGCTGGGCCCCGGCGAAGTTGGCTTCCTGGTCGCCTCGATCAAGGAAGTGGCCGACACGGCGGTCGGTGATACGATCACGGAAGAAAAACGCCAGGCCGACAAGCCCCTGCCCGGCTATAAGGAAGTTGTACCGGTCGTGTTCTGCGGCCTGTTCCCGGTCGACGCGGCAGACTTTGACGATCTGCGCGCGGCGATGGGCAAGCTGCGCCTGAATGATGCGAGCTTTACGTGGGAGATGGAAACTTCTGCCGCGCTGGGCATGGGTTTCCGCTGCGGCTTTCTGGGCCTGCTGCATCTGGAAATTATCCAGGAGCGTCTCAGCCGCGAATTCGACCTGGACCTGATCGCCACTGCGCCGAGCGTTGTCTATGAAATGACGATGACGGATGGTGAAGAGATCGAGCTGCACAATCCGGCGGACATGCCGGAAGTGACCAAGATCAAGGAAATCCGCGAACCCTGGATCGACGCGACGATCTACACGCCGGATGAATATCTGGGCGCCATTCTGAAACTGTGCCAGGACCGGCGCGGCATTCAGAAAGAGCTGTCCTATGTCGGCGGGCGCGCCATGGTGAAGTACGAATTGCCGCTGAACGAAGTGGTATTCGATTTCTATGATCGCCTGAAATCGATCAGCCGCGGCTATGCGAGCTTTGATTACGACATTATCGGCCACCGCGCCGAGAACCTCGTCAAGCTGCAGATCCTGGTGAATGATGACCCAGTCGACGCGCTGGCCATGCTGGTGCACCGCGACCGCGCCGAAAGCCGTGGCCGCCAGATGTGCGAGCGCCTGAAGGATCTGATCCCCCGCCAGATGTTCAAGATCCCGATCCAGGCAGCGATTGGCGGCAAGGTGATCGCCCGCGAAACCCTCAGCGCCCTGAGGAAAGATGTGACAGCGAAATGCTATGGCGGTGACGCCAGCCGGAAGCGGAAACTGCTGGACAAGCAGGCCGCCGGTAAAAAGCGCATGCGCCAGTTCGGTAAGGTGGAAATCCCGCAGGAAGCCTTCGTTGCAGCCCTAAGGATGGATGGGGATTAGTAATCTGTCAGAAACTCATCATATCATCGAGATTGAACAACCAGAGGACGAAGAAAAGCTCTGGCGCTACATGGATCTAAGCAAATACGTATCGTTGCTTCGGTCCCAGTCCATATACTTGCCTCCACTCTCGGCTTTTGACGATCCATTCGAGGGCTCAAACCCTAAGAGCCTAGGTCTTACCCCACTTCTTGAGACGTTTGATGCAGAAGGCTCAATCGCTAAAGGCCTTCCAAGCAATATATCGGAAATGGTCAAAATGGCCAGCACGGTGTTCAAAAATGGGATGTATGTAAGCTGCTGGCATTTATCAGCGTATGAATCCGATGCAATGTGGAAACTCTATTCCTCTACAATAGATTCAATCTGCATTCAAACAACCTGCGGAAAACTAAAGTCCTACATACCAAATACGAATGCACAATTCGGAAAGGTGCAGTACATTGACTACGCGACGTACGTAGCTCCTAGCACGCCAGTCGCGTATAGCCCCGCATTCTTCAAACGGCAGTCATTTGAACATGAGAAGGAGGTTCGGATTGTACTTGCTGATATGGAACCAGATAAATATCTAAGAAGTACAAGCGAGAGAGATTCATCCCAAGAAGACATCGGCAAGGCACTTAAGGTGGATCTAAAACACCTTGTCGATCGTGTCCTGATTAACCCCTTGGCTCCCTCTTGGTTTGCGGAAATCGTCAAAGACATAACATCTCGCTACAATTTCGATTTTCCGGTTGAGCAATCAGAACTGCGCGATAACCCTATTTTCTAGATTATTTGATCACTCAATCTATTGGATCCGCACGCGCTAAAGCTGCATCGAACTCCAATAAGAGGATCACACTTCCGCTGTCCATTGCTGGCCGTGACCGCGATCCATCACGGCAACCTCGTCCAGCGTGAAGCCTTGCAATGTCGACATGTATAAAACCACGAGACATGAAATCACCTCAGCTCCCACCTACGCTGTTTATGGCAGTTTGCAGGTCTCGCCGACCTGTTCATAGGGGCGGTTGCAAGTCCAGCCATCGCCGCCATAATTGATGTGCGCATTCGCAGGCACCTGGACGGCGGCGCATTGGTCGCCTTCCTTGGTATAGCCGCGATCGCACTCCCATCTGTAGCCATAGGAACTGCTGGTGAGGTAGCCATTGGCAGGCACGTTTATCTCATCACAGCGATCATGATTGGCGACATAGCCATGGGCGCATTCCCAGCCGGTGCCATATTCCGTATCCGTTAGATAGGCATTATCCGGTACCTGGATCTTCTGGCAGACGGTTCCGTCTGAGGAATAGCCACGCTCACAAGACCAACTGGTGCCGAAGGAATCGAGATAGCCATGCTCGGGCACGGCAATCAGCTGGCACTTCATCCCCTTGCGGACATATCCATACTCGCACTCCCAGCCCCGGCCATAGGCCGTATCAGTGGCGTAACCATGGGGCGGAACAACCACTTTCTCGCATTCTGTGGACGTGGCACGATAGCCTATATCGCACGCCCAGCCGGAGCCATAGGATTTGGAAGAGGAATTCTCCGGCAGCGTCTCTTCCGCACGAGCCGGCAGGGCGAAGGAGACGGCCAAAAGGGCCAGAAGGCCCGGAACGCAGGCGAATTGCAGCGTCACCCAGCGGGGCCGCGAGGTAAGGACGTCATGAAGAGAAAGGGGCAGCTGAGACAGCTTTCTTGAAATGCCAATAGCCATATTTGGGTGGTCCCGTTTCGGGGCACAAGTAAAGATGCCCGGCGCAGCGCAGCCCTGACGGCCCACAATGTGCAACTATTACGTGGCAGGCAGTCTGATGCCTTCTCAACGCTTCCGGCCGGTACATCGCAGCCAGGAACAGAATGAGCTTCGCTTCCACTCTGATGGATTAGTCCACTGATATGGGGCGGACTGCGGCAATTACATCATGCTTGCGAAAATAAACCCGTATAGAGGGCGGGCGATCAGCCCTCAGCGGCCTTGTCCAGTTCGGCGATTTCGGCATCGAGCTGTCTGACGGCGCGATTGTTCAGCCAGATAATTCCAAAGGCGAGGCCGCCCATGATGGCAAGGCTGAACAGGAAACCCGGCAAGGCTACGAAGAAGGGCAGTCCTGTATCCGGCGCGAAGGATACGCCGCCCACGAACAAGAGAGCCCCCGGAAGGAAGGGCAGGAGATACCAGCGCCAGACATTGGCGAGGGCCTCGCGCTGGCGCACCAGTTCGGCGCGATGATAGCGGATCAGACTATCCGCTGTGTCGCCGCCATGCGCCATGTTCGCGCCGGAATAGGTGTGCAGCTTCCAGCTGACATAGAGCGCGCCCAGAATAATGAGACCCGCGCCGAGCTTCACCACAGGCTGAGGGATCAGAAAGGCCATCCAGCCGAAGACGCCGACAACCAGAAGTGCAGCAAGGTATTCCGTGATATTGCGCATACGAAGGCTGGCTTGGAACTTACGCGCGCGCTGGCGCAGCTCTTCCGGAGAAAGGCTGAAGGGCTCCACCGGCTGGGTGGCCCAGAGTTTTTGCAGCTTGTCGAGCTCAGGCATTGTTCGTCTCCTGAAAATCCTTGGTCAGGTGCGTCTTGAGACGCGAAATACGGGTGGCGATGGCGCCGGGCGTGAGGCCGGTAATATCGGCGATCTCTGCGGCGCTGAGGTCTTCCAGATACAGGGTCATGATCTGACGATCAGGAGATTTGAGCCGCCGTATCCAGGCCATGAGACGCTCCAGCGCATCGGCCTGCTCGAGATCTGCCGAAAGGCTCCGCCCGTCCGGCATCTGATCAATCGCCTCCAGCGTGACCGCCCCCCGATTGCGGCGCGCTTCGCGGGCTACATGGCTGGCGGCGACATTGTGGGTGACCCGGTAGACCCATGTGCGGAGGCTGCAACGGCCATCGAATTGCGCAAAACTGCGCCAGATGGCGACGTGCATGTCCTGCACCAGATCTCTCTGGCGCTCGGCATTGGCCTCGGTCGCGCGCGCCAGACGCTGCATGGCGGGCCCGAATGTTTCAGCCGCTTCGCGATAGAGCGCATCCTGATCCTGAGCGTGTTCCATATCTGAATAGTCCCCTGCCCTGCCCCTTTCTTACACGCTTGCGGCAGAAAATGCAGATCAGGCGCGGTCTTTTCAGGCGCTGACCGTGTTCGGGCCCCTGCGGGGAAGACTTTCCAAACCGGGCCGGGGCGCTTACATGCCCGGCATGAGCAAGGCGCTGACCATATTGGGTATCGAGACAAGCTGCGATGAAACCGCGGCGGCTGTGCTGCGCCTGCAGGATGGGCGCGCGGAGCTGATCTCTGATGTGATCCGCACGCAGCTGGAAGAGCATGCACCCTATCTGGGCGTTGTGCCAGAGATTGCCGCGCGGGCGCATGCCGAACTGGCGGACCTGACCGTGAAGGCGGCAATGCATGAGGCCGGGCTTTCCTATGCTGACCTTGACGGCGTAGCGGCAACCTCTGGCCCCGGCCTGATTGGCGGCGTTCTGGTCGGCATGATGACCGGCAAGGCAATCGCGCAGGCGGCGGGCAAGCCTTTCATCGCGGTGAACCATCTGGAGGGGCACGCCCTCAGCCCCCGGCTCGGCAATGACTGCCCTTTCCCCTATCTGCTGTTGCTGGTCTCCGGCGGACATTGCCAGTTTCTGGAGGTGCGCGGCCTGGGGGAGTATCGGCGCCTCGGCTCCACGATTGATGATGCCGTGGGCGAAGCCTTTGACAAGACCGCGAAGACGCTGGGGCTCGGCTTTCCGGGCGGTCCGGCGGTGGAGCGCCTTGCTGAAGGGGGCGATGCCGACGCATTCGACCTGCCCCGCCCCCTGCTCAACCGGCCCGGCCTGGATATGAGCTTTGCCGGCCTGAAGACTGCCGTGGCACGCGCCGCAGAAGACGCACCGCAAACGGAGGACCGCATGCGTGATCTCTGCGCGAGCTTTCAGAAAGCGGTGACGGATGTGTTGGCGGTAAAGACGGCGCGGGCACTGGAGGCATTCGAGCCAGGCGAAGGCCGGGAGAAGAGATTTGTGGTGGCAGGTGGTGTTGCGGCCAACAAGACTATCCGGGCTGCGCTGGAACATGTTGCCGCTAAGGCCGGAGCACGGCTGATTGCGCCGCCGCTGAGACATTGTACGGATAATGCCGCCATGATCGCGCTTGCGGGCGCGGAAAGACTGGCAGCGGGCCTCGTCTCAGGTGAGGCCGGGGACCTTGGCGCCGGGGCGAGACCGCGCTGGCCGCTGGATGAAGCGGCGGCGAAAGCCTCTCCCATCTATGAGACAGGACGTCGGGGCGCCAAGGCCTGATATAGCGTCACGGCGCTTAAACCGTGTATTCTGCGAGCGCTACGACAGCCGCGAGCATGGCAAAAGCCATCGGAATGGCAGCGGCAAACGAGAACAGGGCCTGGCGCGTTTCAGTTTTGGACAGGGTCATTTTTCAAGTCACTTTCTAGCAGGTGAACGGCAGATAGCGCCGTCCATGCTCCTGCATATAGCAAGCGCCTGAATAAAAATCAATGAATGATTTCTATTTTATTCAATCGTCATTCAATATGCCGCTCTGGCACGACTGCCCCGGCCGACAATCCGGCCAGCAGCAAATTCATGACACCGGCCAGTTCCCGCTGCAATTTGGGCAGGGTGAGGTGAGAGAACATCTGCGGAAACCGGAACTTCATAAGAGACGACTGGATCATCTCCGCGACTTCTTCCTTGTGCTCAATCGGACGGAATTCACCGGACTCGATGCCCTCTTCCAGAATCTGCACCAGATAGACCCGTTCCTGGGCCAACTGTTCATTCATGAAGAGCGGCCGCTCATCGCCCAGCGTCTCGGCCAGCTCGATCAGCTTGTCCTTCTCCTCCAACGCCTCATAAGTGCGCACGAGGCTGAACTCGAAGAATCGCCGCAACCGGTCTGCCGCGCTCGTCTTCTCGCGGCAGATGCCCGCATAGGACTGGTAGAGTTCAGCATTGAACTTTCGGGCAATAGCCTCGGCGATGTCCAGCTTGGAGGCAAAGAAACGATAAATATTGCCGGCGGACATATTACAGTCCTTGGCGATTTCGGACATCGTTGTTTTGGCATAGCCATAATGAACGATGCGCTGCATGGCAGCTTCCAGGATCTGCTGGCGGGTATCTGTTGTGTCACTCATTGCGCAAGCATACTCTCTGTTTCTGAAGGATCAATGATTCATTCAGCGCGTTTTTTCCGTTCAGACGATTGGTGAGAGGAGGCCACTCGTGCCATACGGGTGACCGGTCTGACATAGACATGGAGATGATGACCTTATGCCCCTTTACTGCTTTCACTGCCGCGATGATGAAATCCATGGCGCAGAGCGCCGCGCAGCCAACCGCCCGGCCCACCTGGAATGGGCCGGCACTTTGGGGGAGCGCATTCGCATGGCAGGCCCGTTGATGTCAGAAGATGGTCGCATGATCGGATCCCTCTGTCTCATCGAGGCCGAAAGCCTGGCAGCCGCGAAAGAACTGGGCCAGCAGGACCCATACGCAAAAGCTGGTGTCTTCGCCGATGTGCAAATCAATGAAGTAAAGTGGCTGCTCGGAGCAGGAAAGCCCGCATGAGACAGCTGGTCCTCGGCAATCTGAATTATTCCAGCTGGTCGATCCGTCCCATGATGGTTGCCCGCAGAGTGGGCCTGCCCGTGGAGGAAGTGATCGTCCCACTGGATTTTCCGGAGACGTCCGCGAAGCTGAAAGAGATCAGCCCGACGGCCAAGGTGCCGCTGCTGATCTGGGATGATGTTATCGTGTGGGAGAGCCTGGCGATCACGGAATGGATTGCCGAATGGGCCCCAGCCGGCGCCGTCTGGCCGGAAGACAGCACGAAACGCGCCATTGCCCGCGCCGTGGCTGGCGAAATGCATGCCGGCTTCCCTGCCTTGCGCAAGGCCTGCCCGATGGACATTCGCGGCCGCGAAGACACGCCGGACATAACCTATGCGCTGCAATCCGATATTGAACGCATACAGAGCATGTTCAGCGCTTTGCGCAGGCAATATGGAGAAGGCGGAGACTTCCTGTTCGGCAAATGGAGCGCGGCGGATGCGTTCTATCTGCCCGTCGTCACGCGTTTTCGCACCTATGGACTGGAGCTGACCGGCGCGGCGAAAGACTATTATGACGCGGTTCTGGAAGACGCGGATTTCAGAATTCTGGAGAAGCAGGCAGAAGCCGAACCCTGGTGGATCAAATACACCGCAGACGGACGCTCAAGCGGCTATATCAAGACGGAAAGCTGAGCAGATCATACCCTAGATCATGCCGGAACAGTGTCTGGACATAATCTGAATAGATCTCCATCGCCTCCCCCTTAAACAGCTCCGCCAGTGGCGTTTTCCGGTTTTGCAGTACATTGGGCTCTGCTTCAGGGTCCACCTTCTTCGCCATGGCCTCTTTCGTGCCTGCAGCCAGAGCGGCATCAATCGCGGCGGGGGTAAGATCAAGGCCCCATTGGCAAGACACGGCTTCAAGAATGGCGCGGGGATTTTTCTGGGTCTGCTCGTAATGGACCAGCAGGATCGAGTCGCGATGCCGCGCATAGACATCCCCCCAGCGGTTCCAGAAACGGGCGAGCCAGTAAAGATCGCAGCGATATCTCGATCCGCCAGGATCCCCCTTCAAATAGGTGATCCAGTCAACCTGAATGTCATATTCCCATTTGGCGTAATGGCTGGCCAGAATGGACATGGGATGGCGCACGGCCAGCACATATGGCGGCAAACCGGCCAGGCTGCGCGCCCAGCCCACATCTGCCAGATGATGCGGAATCGTATGGCTGAATGCCAGGCGCGGAAGCTCAGGATAGGTGACATCATCCTTGGGCCAACCAATGTAAGGTCGAACTGCATTCTCTGAAAAATAGGAAGGATACGGAATGCCATAGGTTTCCGCCAAAGCCACCGCCAGCATGTATTTCAGCCAATGCGTGCCGGAATTCTTGGACGTCACCAACATGCCGTCGAAACGGCCATGACGCAAAATGGAGAAATTTGTCCACGCCTCATTCAAGGCCTTGGCGCGATACTCGGCGGGGAGACGATTTGGCATCACCTCTGACATATTATTCCTTGGCCGCCGTGGCAACGGGCCTCGACAGGAAAGGCCTCAGGTCTTCAGCCCTGCCTTATCTCTGAACACCTGCAGCATAGCCAGCTGTTCCCGCGTTGGGGCGCCCTCCGCCTCTGATACGGCAACCAGCATGGCATCCAGATCGATCACTTCCTTGGGGCCGAGCTGCGGTGCACTGACAATCAGCTGGCTGAGCCTGCGCATGGTCTGGCGTGGATCAGGCTCCGTATTTGTCACCCAAGCGGCATGGGCAGACAGCTCCTCGGCCTCGGCCAGGGTAAAGTTGAAATGCTGCATGATCTCTTCATTCATGACGCGCGCCTGGGCCTCTGTCAGCGGGCCGCCGCGGGCCCGGGCCACTTCCATCATCATGATGGCGGCAGCTTCTCTCGGATCGCTGATCAGGCTGATGCCCTTTTGCCCGGCCTTGTAACGAAAGGCAAAGCGGCGCGGCGCATTGGCAATGGCGCGGGCGGAGTCCATCGACACCCTGGCCCCCTGGCGCGCCATGTGAATGCGCCAGGACCAGACCCCGATGGCCGTGAGTACACCCAATATGAGGATCAGGATTTGCATCAAGCATGTGTAGCGCGGCCTTGAGAGCCGCGCCACATCAAAGTCAAAGGCCTTTATTCTTCGCCGGCGTCTTTCTCGGACGGCTCTTCAGCCGGCTGGGCGGCGTAGGCCTGGGCCAAGACATAGGCGCGAATGGTTTCGGCCTGTTCCGGTGTCAGTTCGTCCGCAAAGGAGACCATGCCATTGGCAGCCAGGTTTCCGTCGATGACAACGCCCTTGAAGGCATCCTGATTGCCGGTGATCGCGGACCAGCGCAGATCAGGCAGCACACCGGAGCTGACCGCAAGCGGCCCATGGCAAACCGCACAATTGCGGGCAAAATGGACTGCGCCCTCCGCGATCATGGCATCATCGCCGAACGCCTCCCCTTTCGGGGTCTTGTCGATCATCGGGAAGTCCGGGTCAGCAATCTCTGCCGTTCCGCCCAGTTTGAACGTGACCACTTTGCCAACGGTAGAAGGCACAGCCTCGTCATATCCGAAGCCTGCCGCCAGTGCGAAGGCGCTGCCCCAGCCCGTAGTGATGGTGACGTATTGCTCGCCATCGATCATGTAGGTGCCGGGGCCGGAGGCGCCGCCCGCTTTCAGATTATGGCTCCAAACCTTGTCGCCGGTCGCCGCGTCATAAGCCACAAACTCACCGGACAGCTTGCCCTGGAAGACGAGGCCACCCGCTGTGGAGAGCACGCCGCCATTCCAGGCATTGCCATGCTCTACCGTCCAACGCGGGGCACGGGCGACCGGGTCCCAGGCGATGAGACGACCTTTCAGGGTCGAACGCAGCATCTTGGCGACTTCCGGCGGGGCAATCGGCGGCACCCCGGCAGAGAAGTCTGCACCGGTATTCCAGCCGACAGGCTCTGATTCAAAGCGGTTGTCGCGCGCATAGGCCTGCGGAATTTCCTGTGCCGGAATATAGGCGAGATTCAGGTCGGGATTGAAAGCCATCGGGTGCCAGTTATGGCCCCCCAGCGGGCCAGGCGTCTGCAGATAGGGCGTATCACCATAACGCGCGTCGGCGATTTCGATCGGCCGGCCATTCTCATCAAGGCCGGTGGCCCAGTTCATCGGCACATAGGCGTCGCCGGAGATGAACTCACCGGTCTCGGCATCAATCACATAGAAAAAGCCATTCTTCGGGGCCTGCATGGCAACGCGGCGGGTTTCCCCGTCTTCGCCAACCGGGAGGTCTGCCAGAATGATGCTCTGCGTAGCGGTGTAATCCCAATTGTCGCCGGGCGTTGTCTGAAAGTGCCATTTGTATTCGCCGGTCGCGGCATCCACCGCGACGATGGAAGACAGGAACAGATTGTCGCCGCCGGACGGGTCACGATAGGCGCGGTTCCAGGGCGATCCGTTGCCGACACCAAAGATGATCTGGTTGTTCACATCATCATAGACAATGGAATCCCAAACCGTACCACCACCGCCATCGGTGACCCATGCGCCGTCATCGCCCCAGGTGACATTGCCGACCTCTTCAAACGCAGAGTCGGAGGCTTCGCCATCCGGCTGCTTTTCGGGATTAGGGACGGTGTAGAAACGCCAGACCTGATCGCCGGTTTCGGCATCATAGGCGGAAAGATAACCGCGTACGCCGAGTTCCGCTCCGCCATTGCCGATCAGAACCTTGCCATTCGCGACGCGCGGTGCGCCGGTGATCGTATAGGGCTTAGACTGGTCGACCGTGACCGTACTCCACAGGCGCTCACCCGTCTTGGCGTCCAGCGCTTCCAGACGACCATCGATGACGCCAACATATATCTTGCCATCATAGACAGCGACACCGCGGTTCACGACATCGCAACAGGCATTTACGCCGACGGACTTGTCCACTTCAGGGTCATAGACCCACAGCTCTTCGCCCGTCTTGGCGTCAAGTGCGTAGACGATGGACCAAGCGGAGGTGACGTACATGACGCCATCGACGACAATCGGTGTGGACTCCACGCCGCGATTTGTGGCGAGGTCATATGTCCAGGCCACGCCGAGATCGCCGACGGTTTCCTTGCTGATCTGGGTCAGTGTGGAATGGCGCTGCTCATCATAGGTGCCGCCATAGGTCAGCCATTCATCGCCGCCGCTGGCGGTTTCGATGCGAGCCGTATCGACAGCGGCGAAAGCCTCCGGTTCGGCAGGTGTCTCTGGTGTATTTTCGGTTTTTGCCTGCCCGCAGGCGGTTAGGATTGCGAGCGATGCCCCCGCAATCAAGGTAGACTGCCAATTCCTCATGGCCGTTTCTCTCCCCGTTGATTTTCATGCAGAGCGGTCTGATGCCGCCTTGATGGGGAGATGCTAGAGGATGGCCGCAGATTGTCGAGACCTGTCTTTAGGTCAGCCCGCATTGACCGCCGTATGGCCAGCATGCCGGCAAAGATCAGCCTGCGCCTCATCAATCGCCGTTTCGATCAGTTTGCGCCAATCTGCCTTTGTAACGGAGGTATCGCTGCCTGCCGGGAAAGTGACCGAGCGGGATGCGTTGACTGTGCCGCCTTCGAGGCGATTGCCGATACGGGTGAAACCCGCCAGCGCGTCCGATGCGCCGCCGCCCTGCGCGCCATAGCCGGGCACCAGGAACAGGGCCTGCGGCGCCAGACTGCGCAAATGGCGCGCTTCAGCCGGACCTGTTGCACCCGCCACCAGCATCAGGCTGGACCAGCCTTCGGCGCCCTTCAGCCGCTCAATCGCCGGGGCAAGCGCCTCCACTACGCGGGCATAGAGCGGCGCACCTTCCAGATCCCGCGCCTGGAAATCCGCAGAGCCGGGATTCGACGTGCGCGCCAGTACGACGACGCCCTTCCCTGTCGCTTCAGCCTGTTCAAGGAAAGGCTCCAGCGTATCGAGGCCCATATAGGGGTTCACAGTGACGGCATCAGATGGGAACGGTGCGTTCACAGAAAGATAGGCGGCCGCATAGCCCTTGGCCGTGGTGCCAATGTCGCCGCGCTTGGCATCCGCGATGACAAGCAGGCCGGCATCTCGGGAGGCTTCGCAAACACGCTGCAAGGCGCGCATCCCGTCCGGCCCATGACGCTCAAACAGGCCGACTTGCGGCTTCACCACGGCGACGCGGCCTGCCGCAGCTGCGACCACAGCCTCGCCCCAACCGGCAAGCCCCTCTGGCGTGTCGCCGCCGAAGAGATCAGGAATGCGGCCGGGGTGCGGATCGATACCGACACAGAGGGGCCCGAGGTCTCGCGTCCCCAGAATGAGGCGGCTGGCAAAATCGCTCATGGGCTTACCCGGCAGGCAACTTTCACGACCTGCAGCCGGCGGCGCGCATTGTCTGACATGGGACCGTAGGTCTCCTCTTGGAATATCTCTGTCGGGCCGTCTTCACGGTCTACGCTCAAACTGGTCAGAAAGGCATCGATGGAGGTCGGCGCAGCTGTATAGATACGGCCTCGGCGCGGGCTTTCAGCCACGATCACGCCGCGCACTTCGCCCTTATTGTCAAAGACCGGACCACCGGAAATGCCACCCAGAGACCCGGTCAGCCCCCGCGTGCGGCCAATCTCTGCCCAGGCGAGAATGGGCTCGGCCCCTTCCCGGCGTCCGCGCGTGATCAGTTTCGAGCGCGACATCAGCTTGGTCGCGACCTCTCCCGGGCGTCCCTGCGGATAGCCGACATGATAGCCATGCGCGCCGATACGAAGCGGAGAGTCGAGATCGAACTTGACCGGGTTCGGGCTGCGGCCTGTGGAAAGCAGCGCCAAATCGTGATCCGGATCCACGACAATGCTCTCGACCGGAACATACTGACCGGGCGCAACCAGCAGGCCGACGGAATTGCAGCCATCCACGACATGGCGTGCGGTGATCCATTGGCCTGCCTTGTTGACGGCGAAGGCCGTGCCGATGCCGTCCTTGGGCTCATTCACCTGAACCAGAACCTGTTCGTCCAACGGAGAGGGGGGCGGCAGCGTTGGCCCGTCGGCCTCAATGATGGCAGGCGCAGGCTCAGGGGCATCCGCTTTCGGATCCTGCGCGAACATCGTCCAGACGAAGACCGCCAGAACCGCCACATAGATCACCCAGTCAAACGAACGCAAAGCCAGGCTCCCTTCTCAAAACCTCTGCAGGGCCGGGTCCCAGAGACCGGCTGCGAGTATAAGAGCTGAGGATAATTTTGCGGCAATCAAGACGATGGCTGCGCCCGCCTCTTCCTGTTCGATTCGTTTTGGAATGTCCGTCAGGATGACGTCGACAAGGCGATACACAATGAGCTGAATAAGCAGTGACACGATGCCCCAGATCGCCAGATCGATCAGCGTGACGCTGGAGGCGAGACAAGATGCAATCGGAATGGCCAAGCCGGCAATGGCCCCCGCGAGCGCAAGACCGGCAGCAGAATTTCCTTGCTTTACAAGAGCGAGCTCTTTCCACGGCGTGAGCAGCACATAAATCGTGCTGGCGATAACCAGCATGATGCCAGCCGCGCCAGTCCACAAAAGGAAGCGCGGAAACGCCTCGACAAAAGCCAGAGTTTCACCACCCATACGGAGCTCGCTCTTTCCTCTACGACATCTCAGCCCCATTTGAGCCTGACACATCCCTAGCCATAGCTTGGCACAGCCTCAAGGAGACATCTCATGCTTAAAGGTAAAACCGCACTCGTTACCGGATCAACAAGCGGGATCGGAAAAGCGATCGCCGAGCGTCTCGCGCGTGAGGGATGTGATGTCGTTCTGAACGGCTTTGGCGACCAGGATGCCATCCAGGCCCAGCGCGAAAGCATGGAGCAAGAACATGGCGTGAAAGTCGGCTATGCCAATGCGGACCTGACCGATCCGGACGCCATTGAAGGCATGATGGGCTATGTCGCACGCGATTTTGGCGGCGCAGACATTCTGGTCAACAATGCCGGCATGCAGCATGTCGCCCCGCTGGAAGATTTTCCGGTCTCCAAATGGGATCTGATCATCGCGCTGAACCTCAGCGCAGCTTTTCATACAATCCGCATGGCGATCGGCCCGATGAAGGAAAAAGGCTGGGGCCGGATCATCAATACCGGCAGCGCCCACGCCAAGGTCGCCTCCCCCTACAAGTCAGCCTATGTCACGGCCAAGCACGGCCTGGCCGGCCTGACCAAGGTGACGGCGCTGGAAGGCGCACAGCATGGTGTGCGCTGTAATCTTATCTGCCCCGGCTATGTTCACACACCACTGGTTGATGGCCAGATCGACGATACGGCCAAGGCACGCGGCATGACCCGCGACCAGGTCGTGAAGGATGTGATCCTGGCCGCCCAGCCGACCAAAGAATTCGTCACGGCAGAACAGATTGCCGGCTTTGCGGCTTTCCTTTGCTCACCGGATGCAGATCAGATCAATGGCGCGGACCTGTCCATTGATGGCGGCTGGGTCGCACAGTAGCGCCTATTCCTGCAGCACTTTCCCGAGGCACGCCGCGATAGTCTCCGGCGTGTCCTCATGCGTGAAGAAGGTTTTCAGCTGCCAGTCCTTGTCCATCAGATACAGGAGGGACGTGTGGTCCATCGTGTATTCTGAGGCGCTGTCAGGCTGTTCGACGCGGGAATAGTCCGCCACAAACTCATCAGCCGCCTTGCGAATCTGTTCGGGCGTGCCCGTCAGACCGGTCAGGTTTTTCGGGAAGCGCGGCGCCTCTACATAGGAGGCCAGCACCTCCGGCGTATCCCGTTCCGGGTCCACCGAGATCAGAAGTGTCTGCGGCGGCTCCACACCGTCCGGCAACTGCTCATAGGCGCGCTCCACATTGACCAGGGTCATCGGGCAGACATCCGGGCAATAAGTGAAGCCGAAATAGATCAGCGCGAACTGGCCCTTGTAATCACCCTGAGTCACGGCCTTACCCGTGTGATCGGTCAGCGAGATCGGCCCGCCGATTTCCGGATAGGCCCGGCTGAGGCAATCAGCGGTGTCGCCGCCGGAGACGGCAATATCGGTTTTCGTCTCTCCATTCGTTGCGGCGGGAGACGGGCTGCAGGCCGAAAGCACGGCAAGAAGGGCGGAGGCGCCAAGCAGCGCAGGCATATGTCTGGTCATGGCAGGGATATGGAACGCAACAGGCGCTTGGCGCAAGCGTCACGCTGCCGCATAAGGCGCAGATGGATGATTTGTCCCGCGAAGCCCAGTTCGATCTTGATGATGCGATCTTCACCCTGCCCCCGGAAGGGCTGGGGTCTGCCCAGTCTGCGCTGGGCCGCACGCGCCTGCGCACCTTTATCACGTTGCGTTGGCTGGCGGTGGCCGGACAGACGGCAGCGGTCCTGTTCGTCGCCTTCGGGCTTGGCTTTACGCTACCGCTGGCGCTTTGCCTGGCGATCATTGCCGCGTCCGCCTGGCTGAATGTTTTTCTGTCCTTTGCCTTTCAGAGCCAGCGCCTGACGCGCGGATGGGAAGCGACGCTGCAACTTTTCTTCGACACGATGCAGCTGGCCGCGCTGATTGCGGCGACCGGCGGTCTGTCGAACCCGTTCCTGCTGCTGCTGGTTGCGCCTGTGACAGTGGCGGCGCTCAGCCTCAGCCCCTTCCGGGCAACCCTGGTGGCGCTGCTGGCGCTGGTGCTAGCTGCGCTGATGCCGGTGCTGCACCTGCCCCTGCCCTGGGGCGTGGCGAATGCGATCTCCCTGCCGCCCCTTTTCCAGCTGGGCCAGTTTTCGGCGCTGGCCGTGGGCGTTGTCTTTTTCTCGCTATCCGCCGCACGAGTCAGCCAGGATGAGGCGCGTCT
Organism: Alphaproteobacteria bacterium; assembly: GCA_018222605.1. Taxonomy (GTDB): domain Bacteria; phylum Pseudomonadota; class Alphaproteobacteria; order Caulobacterales; family Hyphomonadaceae; genus Hyphomonas. Next base: position 194,369 of record JAAEZZ010000009.1, on the reverse strand, counting down.
TGTGCGGGCGCTGGACGCCGCAAGCGTGGTGATGGCGCGGGAGCAGCGCCTGTCTGCACTCGGCGCGATGTCGGCCATGACAACGCATGAACTCGGCACGCCACTGGCTACGATCCATCTGGTCGCCAAGGAATTGCAGGCGGAACTCGATGAACAAGACCCGCGCGCAGAAGATATTACCCTGATTGCCGAGCAGGCTGACCGCTGCCGCAATATCCTCGCCACGATCCGCGAGGCGCGCGAGGCGACGGACATTGTCCATGCCCAGATCCCGCTGGACGCTCTGGTGACGGAGGCAGCCGCACCCTTCAAGGGCCTCGGCGTGGATGTGCGGGTCAGGGCCGAGCCCGCCGATGGCGGCAGCGCCAAGCCGCCCGTGCTGAAACGCAGCCCGGAAATCCTGCATGCGCTTGGCGCCTTTATCGAGAACGCCGTCAGCTTTGCCGATACGCGCGTAAATGTCGTCGCAACCTGGACCGAGGAGCAGATGACGGTCACAATCAGCGATGACGGCCCTGGTTTTGCCGCCGAAGTGCTGCCGAAACTGGGCGAACCCTATGTCTCCCAGCGCGGCGAAGCACATCTTGGCGGCGGCGATATGGGGCTCGGTTTTTTCATTGCAAAAACGCTGATCGAGCGCACTGGCGGGCGTATTGCGACCCGCAACCGGACACCGCCGAAGAAGGGCGCCGTCGTACAGACTTTGTGGCCGCTGCGCCTTTTGCAGGTGTCTGACTTGGAATAGTAGGCGCAACTGGCCTATATGTTCAGGATTAGTTCAGGGGTTTTGGCGATGGATCGGCCAGTAAATGTAAACCTGCATGAGAGTCTCAAGGATATTGAGGATCGCTCGTGCCTTGTCATGGATGATGACGGCCCGTTCGTGCAAAGGCTTGCACGCGCGCTTGCGCAGCGGGGGTTTGTGGTTTCTGCCGTCTCCAGCGTCAGCGAGGGCAAGGATATTGCCCGCCTGAACCCGCCCGCCTTTGCGGTTCTGGACCTGCGCCTGGAAGATGGCAGCGGCCTGGAAGTGGTGGAAGTGCTGCACAAGCACCGCCCGGATGCCCGCGCCGTGATCCTGACTGGCTATGGCGCCATTGCCACCGCCGTGGCCGCCGTAAAGGCTGGCGCCGTGGATTACCTTTCCAAGCCGGCAGATGTGGAAGATATTATCCGCGCGCTGGTGGCCTCTACCGATGAGAAACCGGCACCGCCGGAGAACCCGATGTCGGCAGACCGGGTGCGCTGGGAACACATTCAGCGTGTGTATGAGCTGTGCAATCACAATGTCTCTGAAACGGCCCGCCGCCTGAACATGCACCGACGCACATTGCAGCGAATTCTGGCCAAGCGCGCGCCGAGATAAGCCGCGCAAGACAGCTGCTTTCACAGGACCTCACCTCTGACGCATGGCTTCCATGCGACGATAAAGCATTGCAAGCGATTCTCAGAGACTGGTAAGCGCAGCGGATGAAAACTTTTCACTGCCTGACCACACCGCTGATCCTGGCCGCGATTGGCGCGCCGGCTTTTGCCGAGATCGAAGATGCCCCTGCCCGGCTGGACCCGGTCGTCACCACAGCGACCGCGAGCGAAACGCCGCTGAGCGACATTCCCATGTCCGTCAGCGTCATCAGTGCGGCGGACCTTTCCCTGACCGATGCCTATGTCGGCGCAGAGGATGTGACCGACCTGCTGACCGGCGTGGAAGCCGCCGTGGCCAATGGCACCCAGGTTGCCTTCCAGATGCGCGGCATCGGCGCAGTGGATCATCAGGCGCTGACGCCGACAGCGGCCTCCGTCTATTCCGATGGCGTCTATCTGGCGACCAATGTCCAGACCGGGATGATGCTGTACGATCTGGAACGGATCGAAGTTCTGAAAGGCCCGCAAGGCACACTGTATGGCCGCAATGCGTCTGGCGGCGCGATCAATTTCATTTCCGTGCGCCCCGGAGAAGACCAGCGCCGCTATGTCCGCGCAGGCTATGGCAATTTCAATCGCGTGGATCTCGACGGCGCCTATGGCAACAGCCTCAACAATGGCTTCAGCTATCGCCTGGCCGGACGGTATCTGAGCCGCGATGCTGTGCTAGACAATGTAGACGGCCCGGAAGATGCGGGCGGTGTGCGCGATGAGTTCGGCCTGCGCCTTGGCCTGAACTGGGAACGCGCACTGGGCGGCAGCCTGCTGATCCGCACGCATTATGAAGAAGACAATGGCGTCAACGCAACGCCGCGCAATGATACGCTAAACCTCAGCGATCACGAGATATCCTCATCCGGTGACGGCCTGCAGGATACGGACAATGAATTCTACGGCATCTCTGCCGAGTATGAACGCGCACTGGGCCGCTGGACGCTGACCTCCCTGACCTCCTTTGAAGGATACAATCAGGATTACGGATTTGACTTTGACGGCGCGGCCGCCCTCTATGGCGACCCCACACTCAGTGCGAACCTCTCTTATATCCGCGACTTCCGTCAGTACTCGCAGGAATTTCGTTTCAAGACAGATTGGGACAGAGGCAGCAGCCTGTTCGGCATTCATGCCTCTCAGGAAGATTTCAGCCAGACCTATACAATCTGGTGCGGAGAGCTGGACCCGGCGACCCTGATTGGGAGTTGCGCCTATGTCGGCGCGGGCAGCCGCGCGGGCCCTGATCCGATATCGGATGGCACGGCCATGACGCTGGTGACGGACATCCGCCAGGAGCGCACCAGCCTTGCCGCCTTCACCTATAATGAGTTCGACCTGTCAGACCGCCTGACCGCAACGCTGGGCGCACGCCTGACGCATGAGGAAATAGAAGGCATTGGCAGTGGACGGCATGTTTTTGATGACGGCACAGTTGGCTATAATAATGTCAACGGCCTGGGCTTTGCTGCAGGCAGCAACAAGATTGATGACACGCAGCTGAGTGGCAATCTGGCGCTGTCTTACAAAATGGCAAACGGTACAGCCTATGGCTCCATCGCCAACAGCTATAAATCCGGCGGCTTCAATGGCGAGGTGCAGAACAATGTGACCCATTTCGCCGATGATGGACTGTTCGATGCCGAAACCGTCACCGCATATGAAGTGGGCTATAAGGGCCGGCCGAGTGCGACGTTGGCCTACAATATCTCCGCCTTCTATCAGGACTATAACAGCCCGCAGGCCCGCATCTTTGTAGATTTCCAGTTGCCGGGCGGCGGCAGCATCACGTCCAACTCCCTGTCCAATCTGGATGCGGCGACGTCCTATGGCCTCGAAGCCGATCTGACCTGGCAGGCCACGGAAGCCTTCATGCTGGAAGCGGGCCTGACCCTGCTGGAGACAGAGATTGACCAGTCTTCAGATACGGGCGGAAATTCTGCAAAATTTAACGGCAATCCTCTGCCCTTCGCGCCGGATGTCTCTACAACGCTGGGCGGACGCTATGCCTATACGCTGTCGCAAGGCGTGGAAGGCACGCTATCCGCACATCTGAAATATCGCGGCGACTATTATCTTGACCCTGAAGGTCTGGACACACGCATGCAAAAGGGCTTCACGACCGTGCAGGCCGAAGCGGGGCTGCGCCTTATCGAGACAGGCGTGACGCTGACCGTATGGGGACGAAACCTGACCGATGAAGACTATGCCGTCTCAGGCTATGGATTTATCGGCTATAACACGTTCCGATCCGACCCGCGCACCTATGGCGTGCGGATCGGTTATGACTTCTAGGACCTAGCTTTCCGGGCAGCCGCCACGATCAAACCGGTAGGCCCGGAAATTCACCGGGTCTCCGTTTGAATAGTTCAGTGCGTAATAGGACTCGGTCTCTGTCACGCACAGATTCATCTGCTCGGCCTGCTGGCGCAGATGCGCGACTTCCTCCGTCACCGGAGGCTCTGCCTTACGGTCTTCGAAATTGATCAGATAGACCACCGGATAGGCGGACGGGTCCGACGGAAGATCGAGCGGGGTTTCCGGTGGATGCAAATTCTGTGTACCGAGCGTCAGTACATAAGAGGGCTCTGCATAGCCGAGCGCCAGAATGCGCGCAGGCGCCTGCCATTTGCAGTCTTCTCCCGGCACGCCGCAGATATCTTCCAGCGCCAGACGCGCGGTTTCTGTCGGCTGCGCCCAGACCTGGCTGGGCAACATGTAGATGCGCACATGCCAGCCGATCAGCACGCTGGCGAGGATGGAAAAGAGCGCCGCATTGCATTCATGCCGGCGCGAGAATTCGATAATGGCCACGCCGCAGAGGATAAAGCCGGGCCACCAGAGCCAGAGCGGAAACTGCCGGTATTGCGTCCAGGAGGCGAGCACTTCATCGGCTGAAACCGTGGTGAAGTCTCCTGCTGTTTCGGCCATTAAATAGGTCGTCACGCCCGGATACGACGCCGCCAACAGGAGGATGGCGCCCAGACCGAACAGCGCGATCGATACCCAGCGCGTCACCGGCCATTTCGCGCCATCGATCAGCTTGGTCGCCGCATACCCGCCGAGCAAGCCAAAGGCGGGATAGGCCGGCAGAATATAGTGACTGAGCAGGGTCGGCATCAGCTCGAAGAAGGCATAAGTCAGCACCGCCCAGGCGACAATCAGGCGCAGGCCGCGCATCTCATCGTTCGAAACGCTTTCGCCAATGGGCCAGCGATCCTGCCATTTCGGCTGACCGGCCAGCCAGCCGAGCGTGACCAGCAGCAAGGCGGGCCAGACCGGCAGTGGCTTCAGGGTGGCAATCGTATTGACCGCTTGAGAGACCATGCCCGTGCCCGAAGGGCGCGGCAGCAGCGGCAGAAGATAACTAAGTGCCAGAAGGCCTGCGAACAGCACGGCTGAGATCAACAGGATGTGCTGCATCCATTTCCGGCCTTCAGGCCCGTTGGGCTTCAACGCTTTCCAGGCGGCCACAAAGCCTGGCACCAGGAACAGGGTCGCTGGGAAATACCAGGCCGGCAGGTGTGTCAGATGGTAGAAGGGCCAGCCGCCATGCCCCTCAGAGGCCCCGGTGAACTTGTCTTTCAGATCCTTGCCGACAGCGCCCTTGATGTACTGCCCATCAGTTGCCGCCTGAATCCAGAGGAACCAGGGCAGCACCATCGCCACAAAGATCGCCGGCCCCGGCCACCAGAGCAGCACACGCCACCAGTCGCCCCCCTTCCCGTCTGCCGCCTTGGTCCACACCCAGGCGCCAATGCCGGCATAGGCGGCAACCATGGGCGTGACCGGCCCCTTGATCAGGAAGCTGGCCCCCATGCAAAACCAGAACAGCAGCGCCATCTTTTTGGACTGGTCCTTGTTCATGTAGAGCCGCGCGAGCGCGCCGATGCTGAGCGTTGTCAGGAAGACCAGCACGCCATCGGTCTTGGAAATGTGCGCTTCGGAGGTCAGCAGGAGGGTTGCGCCAAAGGTGGCGGCACCGATGAAGCTGGCGCGGCGCCCGATCAGGGGCAGACCGGCCCAGAAACAGGCCAGCGTCGCGAAGGCCGCGCCCAGCCAGCTGGGGACGCGATAGGTCCAGATCTGCTTGGCTTCCGGCCCGGTCAGGACGGCCGTCGCCCCCGCCTGTAGCCAGTGAATACCCGCCGGCTTCTTGTTCCGCAGTTCATCCTGATACTGGATGCGGATATAGTCATGCTCTTCCAGCATTTCCTTGGAGGCCTGGGCGAAACGGCTTTCATCGCGGTCCAGCGCAGGCAGGTTGAACACGCCCGGCGCGGCGGCGCCAAAGGTCAGCACGAACAGGAGCACCCATGGCTTCCAGCCAGTGGAAAGTCGGTCTAGCAAGGTCATGCCAGCCATTTACCGTGTTCGGGCGCATTCGTCTTGCAATTTTGCCCGTAATTTGCATCGCAGCCAGAAATGCGTGCCGGGTCTCGCCTTGAGAGCCAACGCTTTGTATGAGCGTGCAAAACAAGCCCCATGACATCAGGGGCGAATAGCCTGAAAGGTGCCAGACATGGCCCAGTCACTTGAATTTTCCGTCGTTGTTCCCGTCCATAATGAGGCTGGCAATGTCGAGACCCTGATCACCGAGATTGCCAGGGCCTTGGATGGCCGGGCCTTCGAAATGGTGTTCGTGGACGACGCCTCAACGGACGATACACGCGCCAAGCTCGCCGAGCTGAAAGGGAAATTCCCGATGCTGCGCGTACTGGGCCACCGCAAGAATGCCGGCCAGAGCCGCGCGATTCGCTCTGGTATCCTGGCCGCGCGTGCCCCGGTGATTGGCACGCTGGATGGGGACGGACAGAATGATCCCGCAGACCTGCCGGACCTTTACCGCCAGCTGACCCGCGCCGATGCACCGGACAATCTGAAAATGGTGATGGGTCGCCGCGCCAAGCGCAAGGACACAGCCTGGAAACGCTTTGGCAGCCGCTTTGCCAACAATATCCGCAAGCGCATGCTGAAGGATGATTGCGACGATTCCGGCTGCGGTATCAAAGCGATGAAGCGCGACGCCTATATCCAGCTGCCCTATTTCGATCACATGCACCGCTACATGCCAGCGCTGATGCGGGCCGAGGGCTTTGATGTGGAATATCGGGACGTGAACCACCGCGAACGCGGCACCGGCAAGTCCAACTACACCAATTTCGGGCGCCTGAACGATGCCCTCTCGGATCTGCGCGGCGTGACTTGGCTGATTCGCCGCCGCCGTAATCCGGGCGGGGCAGACGAAATTTAGTCCCCTGCCCGGCCAAATGCGGCAGGTTCAGCGATAGGCTGCGATGGCGATGGAAATCTCGCCATCCTCATCAAACACAAATGTCTCGGCGGCCTTCTGGCCGCGATGATTGGTGTAGAGCACGGTGATGGCATCCGATCCGGTCAATACGTCATCCAGTTCAAAGAAAAGGCCGCTCGCCATGGCGAGGGCCTTCTCCCAATATTCCCGCAGGGCTGGCTTGCCCATGATGCTGTCTGCGCCCGTGCCCATAACTTGCGCGATGCGCGGGGAATGGAACACGATCCCGTCTGCATAGTGCGACAACACAGCATCGAGATCGTGATCATTCCACGCCGCGACCCAATCTCGGGCGAAGCTTTCCGGGTCAGGCCGAGCCATGACAGCAGACCTGTCAGCCCTGACCGCTGACGGCCAGAATGTCTTCCACCGTGCGCAGGCCCGGCTTCGGCGAGGTCACCAGAACAGCCATGTTGCCTGGCAAGTGCTTGTTATCCAGCATCTTGTCATGCGCAGCCGGAATGTCTGCCCATGGGAAGACTTCCGACATGCCGGGGTCAATCCGGCGGTTGATGACCAGATCATTCGCCGCAGAGGCCTGTTTCAGGTTTGCGAAGTGGCTGCCCTGAACGCGCTTCTGGCGCATCCACAGGAAACGCGCATCCATGGTCAGGTTGAAGCCGGTTGTCCCGGCACAGATCACAACCATGCCACCGCGCTTCACGACAAAGACAGACACCGGAAAAGTCGACTCGCCGGGATGTTCGAACACGATGTCGACATCCTTGTTGCCGGTGATCTCCCAAATCGCCTTGCCGAATTTGCGGCTCTCGCGCATGTAATCCTTGAATTCTGGACCGTTTACCGTGGGCAGCTGGCCCCAGCAATTGAAATCCTTCCGGTTCAGCACGCCCTTGGCGCCAAGACTGAGCACATGATCCTTCTTGTCGTCACTGGACACGACGCCGATCGCGTTCGCCCCGGTGACCGCACAGAGCTGAACGCCAAAACTGCCCAGGCCGCCAGACGCGCCCCAGACCAGCACATTGTCGGCCGGTTTCACGATGTGCGGACGGTGGCCGAACAGCATGCGGTATGCGGTGGCGAGTGTCAGCGTGTAGCAGGCGCTTTCTTCCCAGGTCAGGTGTTTCGGGCGCGGCATGCACTGACGGGCCTGAACGCGGCAGAATTGCGCGAAAGAGCCATCCGGCGTCTCATAGCCCCAGATACGCTGGCTGGGCGAGAACATCGGATCGCCGCCATTGCATTCCTCATCATCGCCATCATCCTGGTTACAGTGGATGACGACTTCATCGCCCGGCTTCACGCGCGTTACCTTGCGGCCAACGGCCCAGACAATGCCTGCGGCGTCAGAGCCGGCAACGTGGAAATCCTGTTTGTGAACGTCAAAAACAGACACCGGCTCGCCAAGGGCAGCCCAGATGCCATTATAGTTCACACCTGCGGCCATCACGAGCACAAGCACTTCGTCGGAATCGATCTCCGGAACCGGAACCTGCTCCATTTGCATCGCCGTTGACGGGCGGCCATGACGCTCGCGGCGAATTGCCCAGGCGTGCATGAATTTGGGTACGTGAAACTCCGGCGGAATCTCACCTACCTCATAAATATCCTTAACTTCCCTCGCCATAATCGGGGTGCCCTCCTCCAATTGTATCTGCCAAATTGCTGCGAGCGCACTTATCGGAGTGGCTTCACAAATCTCTCGGCTCGCGCCACCTTGGCCGCTCGGCGGTTCGCTTGCAAGATGTTTGTTGCGCTGCACAATTCTTTACAGGGAGGCATGGCAAATATGCCAATAGGCGATCAGGTGCATCTTAACGGCCAGATCGTGCCGTTCTCCGAGGCCCGTATTTCTCCGCTCGACAGAGGCTTTCTGTTTGCCCATGCCGCCTATGAAGTGACCGCGGTCTATGATGGCACATTCGTGGATCTGGACGGCCACCTGCAGCGTCTGGCACGCACCCTGGAAGGCATCGCACTACCCAATCCACACAGCGATGCAGACTGGGCCCGCATCCATCAGGAACTAATCGACGCCAATGGCATCCGCGAGGGGCTCGTCTATTTGCAGGTCACGGGCGGCGCCTATGAGGCACGCGACTTTGCCGGGCCGGAAAAGTTCGAGCCGACAGTCTTCCTGTATGCAGATGCCAAGCCACTGATCGGTCAAGCGGCCGAACACGGCATCGCCGCGATCTTCATGCATGATACTCGCTGGGCCCGGCGCGATATGAAGACGGTGCAATTGCTGTCGCAGGCCCTCGCCTATCGCGCGGCCAAACAGGCTGGCGCAGACACGGCCTTTCTGGTGCAGGACAGCAAGGTGACAGAGGCCGCCTCGGCCAACGCCTGGATTGTTGATAACACCGGGCGCCTGATTACGCGCAATCTTTCCACGGATATTTTACCCGGCATCACCCGCTCAGGCGTTCTGCACCTGACTGAAAAGACCGGGCTCAAGATAGAAGAGCGCGCCTTCACGCCGGACGAGGCCCTGAACGCAGCGGAAGTTTTCACGACATCTGCCGGAGCAATGATCGCGCCCGTCATCATGCTGGAAGGGCAACCCATCGGCATGGGCAAGCCTGGGCCCGTCACCCGCAAGGTGCAGAAGGCCTATTACGAGGCGATTGGCGCAGATGTGGACTCTGTCGCGCCCTGGGTTCTGGCCTGAAGCGAGTGCCAGACCTTCAGGCCGAGGATGATCATGGCAAGTACCAAGGTGACGGAATTGGCCAGGATCATCGGCAGGGATTGCTCCATGATGCCATAGACCAGCCATGCCGCGACGCCGGTCGTGAACATGATGTACATGATCAGCGAAATGCCCCTGGTTTGACGCGTACGGATCACAAGCAAAGCCTGCGGCAGGAAAGACAATGTTGTCAGGGCTGCAGCCATAAGGCCGATAGAGTCAGACATATCCTGTATCTCCGCAAAGTCGGATGAAACGTAGCTGATGTGTGGTAGCGGTAAAATGCCGGAATTCAATCGCGGTCGATGACTTCACCTTCGATGATGTCGCCATTTCCAGACTGGCCACGACCGGAATTATCGTTCGCACTGCTGGTACCAAACGCCGCATTAACCTGCGCCAGAGCTCCTTCCATCTCGCGCCCCGCAATAGATGCGCTGACCCGGTTTGCGGCAAGCGCAACACCTGCTGCAGCAAGCAGAAGGACCATATCCGTAAGGCCCAATCCGCGCGCCAATGACACATCCCGGAACAGGGCTAGGATGCCGAGGCTGAGAATAAAGACGCCCGCCAGCAAGCCGGTGCGCCAGGCAAGGCCAGGTAAAAGTCCTGAAAAATCAGGCCGATCGTCATTTCCCGCAAGGTGGATAAGGCGCAATCTTTCCACCCAGCTGACCCCGAGCATGCCGAGGGCCAGCACCACCACCATCAGCGCGCTGCGTTCCAATATGGCGGCCAGAACGACGCCCGCCGGGAAAGCCAGCAGGGCAATGAGCCGCAAGATCAGAACGGTCTTGAGGGGAGAAGAAGACTGTATCACATTCATTTCCTGTTTCAGGTCATGTGGTTGTTCAGGCGGGCAGCGGCAAGCACGGAATGCTTGCCTTGTTACGTCTCACGCGGCATGTTGCAGCGCAACATAATCAGGGGAGAATTCCGTGGCAGACATGGATAAATCATATCAGCACAAGCCAGACCGGCCGTGGATTTTCCGCACCTATGCCGGGCACTCTACTGCAGAGAAATCGAACGCGTTGTATCGCGGCAATCTGGCGAAAGGCCAGACCGGCCTGTCGATCGCCTTCGATCTGCCGACCCAGACGGCCTATGATGCCGATCATGTGCTGTCGCGCGGCGAAGTCGGCAAGGTCGGTGTGCCGGTAAAGCATCTGGGCGATATGCGCGCGCTGATGGCTGATTTGCCGCTGGAGGAAATGAACACCTCCATGACGATCAACGCGCCGGCCGCCTGGATGCTGGCGCTGTATGTGGCACTGGCCGATGAGCGCGGCGATGACCGCAAGGAACTGCGCGGCACGACGCAGAACGACATCGTGAAGGAGTATCTCTCCCGCGGCACCTATGTGTTCCCGCCAGAACCGAGCCTGCGCCTGATCTCTGACATGGTGAGCTGGTGCTATACGGAAGTTCCCAAATGGAATCCGATGAATGTCTGCTCCTACCATTTGCAGGAAGCGGGCGCAACGCCGGAACAGGAACTCGCCTATGCGCTGGCGACCGCGATTTCTGTATTGGATACGGTGAAAGCTGGCGGACAAGTTCCGGAATCAGACTTTGAAACCGTCTTCGGACGCATTTCCTTCTTCGTGAACGCAGGCGTGCGTTTCGTTACAGAACTCTGCAAAATGCGTGCTTTTGTGGAACTCTGGGAAGAGATTGGTCGCAAGCGCTATGGCGTGACCGATCCCAAGGCGCTGCTGTTCCGCTATGGCGTCCAAGTGAACTCGCTGGGCCTGACAGAGCCGCAGCCAGAGAACAATGTCTACCGCATCCTGATCGAGTCGCTGGCCGTAACGCTGTCCAAGAAGGCCCGCTGCCGCGCGCTGCAATTGCCTGCCTGGAATGAGGCCCTTGGTCTGCCGCGCCCATGGGACCAGCAATGGTCTCTGCGCCTGCAGCAGATTTTGGCCTATGAGACAGACCTGCTGGAATATGAAGACATCTTCGATGGCAGCCATGTGATCGAGTCCAAGACCGATGAGCTGAAAGAACTGGCCCGCAAAACACTGGCCGACATTGATGCGCGCGGCGGCGCGACACAATCCATCGACTATATGAAGGAGAGCCTTGTCGGCGCGCATATCGACCGCATCAAGGCGATCGAGAGCGGTGACCTGACCGTCGTGGGCGTGAACCGCTACACTGAATCCGAGGCAAGCCCGCTGGGCGCTGGTGAGGGCTCCATCCAGACGGTCGATCCGGCAGAAGAGGCCGCCCAGGTGCGCGACCTGAAGGAATGGCGCAAATCCCGCGACCAAGCCGCGGTCGATGCCGCCCTGGAGGGCCTTCGCAAGGCCGCGAGCGATGGCAGCAACATCATGGAGCCGTCCATCTCCTGCGCCAAAGCCGGGGTCACAACCGGCGAGTGGGGCCATGTGATGCGCGAAGTGTTCGGTGAGTATCGCGCCCCAACCGGCGTCGCCACGATTGCGCGCGGCGATGTCGGCGAAGACATTGATGCCGTCCGCAAGGAAGTCGACCGGGTGTCCGAAGCGCTGGGCCGCCGCCTGACCTATGTGGTCGGCAAGCCGGGCCTGGATGGACACTCCAACGGCTCGGAACAGATTGCGGCGCGCGGACGGGAAGTCGGCATGGATGTCGTCTATGAGGGGATCCGCTTCACGCCTGCAGAGATTGCAGAGCAAGCCAAAGTGGCCAAGGCCCATGTTGTTGGCCTGTCGGTTCTCTCCGGCAGCCATCTGGACCTGGCGCGTGAAACACTGGCAGAACTTCGCAAGCTGGGCCTCGACGATGTGCCGGTCATCATTGGCGGCATCATCCCGCCGGAAGATGCCATGGCGCTGAAGCAAATGGGCATTGCCCGCGTCTACACACCCAAAGATTTCAGGATTACGGAGATCATGGGGGATGTCGTGAAAATCGCGGAAAATGCGTGGCTAACGCCTGCCTGACACATTCTGCTGCACTGTCATGATTGAATGCTAACCTGTTCGCCTCTATCGGGCGCAAACTGGCAAGAAGGCTTTGGCTCATGACGCATGCAGAACCGTTCGAACTCGGCTGGGAAGAGTGGCTGTCGCTGCCGGATCTTGGCTTGCCTGCAATCAAGGCAAAGGTGGATACCGGCGCGCGCACCTCCGCCCTCCATGCGAGCGTTATCGAGACGTTCGGCCCGCCTGATGCGCCGCAAGTTCGCTTCCTGATCCAGCCGGACCCATCCGATCCGGGACTTGAGATCACCTGCTCGGCGCCAGTCGTCGACCGGCGGGAAGTCACCAGCTCCAATGGCGACACAGAGCTGCGCTATGTGATCCAAACGGACGTGCAGATGGGCGAGCGCCGCTGGCCGATTCAGCTGACGCTAACCAATCGCGAGACGATGAGCTATCGCATGCTGTTTGGACGCGGCGCAATCCAGCCGGATATGATTGTCGACGCCAATGCCTCCTTCCAGCAGCCGGAGCTGGGGTACGAGGCCTATGCCGGCCTGCCGAAGAAAAAGCCCGTCAAACGCCCGCTGCGCATCGCCCTGCTGACACGGGAGCCGAACAATTATTCCAGCCGCCGCCTGATCGAAGCCGCCGAAGAGCGCGGGCACGTCATTGAGGCCATTGATACGGCCCGCTGCTACATGCAGATCGGCACGCTGGACCCGGAAGTCCATTATGATGGCAAAGCCCTGCCCCGCTATGATGCGGTCATCCCGCGCATCGGGGCCGGAATTACCGATTATGGCCTGGCCGTTCTGCGGCAATTCTCAAACACCGGGGCCTTCTGCCTGAATGGCGCAGGCTCCATAGGCCGCTCGCGGGACAAATTGCTGGCCCACCAGATGCTGGCCCGCGCCAAGATCGGTATGCCCATCACGGCCTTTGCCCATAGTCCGAAGGATACCAAGGGCCTGATATCTCTGGCTGGCGGCGCGCCGGTTGTCGTGAAGCTGCTCTCTTCCACACAAGGCAAAGGTGTTGTGCTGGCTGAAACACGCAAGGCGGCCGAGAGCCTGGTCGATGCGTTCCGGGGACTGGAAGCGAACTTCCTTGTGCAGGAATTCGTCGAGGAAGCCGCTGGGGCCGATGTGCGTGCCTTCGTCGTCGGCAACAAGATTGTCGGCTCCATGAAACGCCAGGCGCAAAAGGGGGAGTTCCGCTCGAACCTCCATCGCGGCGGTACGGCATCCGCCGTCAAGCTCAGCAAGGCAGAGCGCGACACCGCCCGCGAAGCCGCCCGCGTGCTGGGCCTGAGAGTGGCAGGCGTGGACCTACTGCAGACCAAGGACGGGCCGAAAGTTCTGGAAGTGAACTCCTCACCCGGCCTGGAAGGCATCGAGACGGCCACGGGCAAGGATATTGCCGGACTGATCATCTCTCATCTGGAAAGCCAGGTGCGGCCATTGTCGCGTGTCCGCGAGCCTGCCGCGAAAACGCGGCGACGCGCCCGACAGCTCAGCGCGAACTGAAGAGCTTTCCCTCTTCCGTCACCAGGACAATGATGAGGGACACAATGCCGAGACACGCAAAGCCGATGATCAGCGGCAAGGTGGAGCCATTATAGAACCGGCCGATCATGATGCCGATCAGGCTGGAGACGGTTGTCGTGGCAAAGCCATACGCCGCCGAGGCTGTACCTGCGATCTTGCCCAAGGGCTCCATCGCCAGCGCAGAGAAGTTCGCCCCCATTAGGCCAAAGCAGGCAAACGTCATCGCGAACATGGGGAAGAACCAGAGCAGGCTTTCGCCAAATATATAGGTGACGAGCGCCAGAGAGACAGACATCAGCGTAAAAAAGATCATCGCCGCATGGCTGATCCGGCGCATGCCAATCTTCTCCACCATGCGGGAGTTGAAGAAATTGGCGCAGGCCAACGCACTCGCGACACCGGCAAACCAGAAGGCGAAGGTTTCTTCCTGTTTGAAAACATCCCGGAAGATCTGCTCGGACGAGCCAATGAAGGAAAACAGTGCGCCAAAGATCACACCGGACGCGCACATATACCCGAAAGTCGTGCGATTGCGGATCACCGCCATGTAGCTGCGGGCAGCAGCGCCCAAATTGAGGGGATTACGGTTCTCCGGGGCAAGGGTCTCGGGAAGGCGAAGCCATGTCCACACCAGCAAGGCTGAACCGAACACGGCCAGCACAGCAAAAATCCACTCCCATGGCGCAACGAACAGGATGAGCTGGCCAATGGCTGGCGCAATCATCGGTACGACCATGAAGATCGTCATGACTAGCGACATGAAGCCTGCCATGCGACGGCCCGCATAGAGGTCACGTACAACGGACACCGCCACCAGACGTGCGCCGGAGGCAAAGACGCCCTGCATGAAGCGTACGGCCAGAAGGGCGTGGAATTCCCTTATGGTAATGCACAGCAACGCCATCAGGACATAGCCGACCAGACCCACAAAGAGCGGTCCACGTCGGCCAAACCGGTCCGAAATCGGCCCCCAGACAAGCTGGGGCGCACCAAAACCGAGAACATAGGAAAAGACGATCAGCTGCTGGCGGTTGGCATCTTCCGGGGAGGTGCCAGTGAGACCAATGGACTCGGCGATCTGGCCAAGGGCCGGAAGCATGATGTCGATGGCTAGCGCGTTGAGCGCCATCAGGCCTGCGACCATGATCACCATTTCCATACGCCCTGGCACAGGACGCCCATGGGCGCCGACGCTTTTCACGGGTTGTACGGGAATTGGTTCGCTATCCGGCATACGCCCTGATGCCTTTCTATAATCGGATGAGCCGCCTATCTGGGGCACTCGATATGAAATGACCAGTCTTGGTCACACAAAAAAGCCCCACCCTGACGGGCGGGGCTGGGTTGCATATCTGCAAAGGCTTTATTGCGGCTCAGGCCGCAGGATGTTGTTGCCGAGATTGAACAATACCTGCTCTGCATCAAAAAAGGCTGCGTCGTCAGGCTTTTCGCCCTTGCCCATCAGGATCTCCGCAGACGCGACATAGCTCGTCCGCTCGCGATATTCTGCCGGGCCTCCCCAATATGGATCATAATAGCCAAACGGGGAGACATTCCATGAATAGGGATATCTGGACCGCAGGAAGGGATCACGATAATACGGCGCGTGCGGGCCATAATACATATAGTCCAGATAGAAATGATCGTAGAAAGGCGAGTATGGTCTGCCGCCAACCGGCACCAGACGGCTCTCGGCATCGGTATCCCGGCGCACGACGCGGAAATAGTCAAAGCCGTGCTCACGCGTCAGTTCGGCCGCGCGATAGAGCAGATAAGTCTCGACCGTCTTGCGGTCTGTCAGGCTGTTCCCGGAAAACTGGACCTGGAAACGGTTCGCTTCGATCTGCTGTTCCGAATAGCCGCGATTGGAGTCGGTTGCCGCCTGATAAGGCGTTGCGGTGGCACAAGCTGCCAGAATGGCAAGCGCAGCTGCCCCAGCAAGAGTCTTGAGATTGGGCATGAATCATTACCCTCCGAATATGAGTTCCCTAGTAATGTATGGATGAAACCACCTGAACACCAGTTGAATTCACTTCACGATTTGCCGAGCCGCCCCATCCAGATTGCAGGATACAAAAAGGGCGACCTGACAGGCCGCCCTTTTCGAAGCAAATATTCCGCGTGAGGTCAGGCGGCCTTGTAGCCGATCACCGCTTTGACTTCGAGGAACTCCTCAAAGCCGTACTCACCCCATTCACGGCCATTACCGGACTGGCCATAGCCACCGAACGGTGCGGTAAAGTCAGGGCGTGCGCCATTGACCTGAATCTGGCCAGCACGGATGCGGTTCGCCACTTTGCGGGCTTCATCTTCCGGTCCCTGCACATAGCCGGCAAGGCCGTAAACCGTGTCATTGGCCATCTCGACAGCGTCATCGACATCCTCATACGGGATCATCACGAGCACAGGGCCGAAGATCTCTTCCCGTGCAATGGTCATGTCATTGGTGACATTCGCGAACACGGTTGGACGGGCAAAATAGCCTTTGTTGAAACCTTCCGGACGACCAGGGCCACCTGCAACAAGGGTCGCGCCCTCCTCAATACCTTTCTGGATCAGGTCCTGAACTTTCTGGTACTGATTGCCATTGGAGATCGGGCCAATTGCGCCCGGCTCAGCTTCGGCCGGCATCATCACCTTGATGGATTCCGCTGTCGCCTTGGCGATGGCAATGGCCTCTTCCTGCTGGTCCTTCTGTACGAACATACGTGACGGAGCGTTACAGGACTGGCCGGAATTGGTCATCATCTGCATGACGCCGCCACCGACAGCTTTTTTCAGGTCAGCGGATGGCAGAACGATGTTCGGGCTCTTGCCGCCAAGTTCCTGGGCCACACGTTTGACCGTGGGAGCGGCCGCTTGAGCGACAAGCACGCCAGCGCGGGTGGAACCTGTGAAGCTCATCATATCGACATCCGGGTGCGCGGACAGTGATGCGCCCACGCCTGGGCCGTCGCCATTGACGAGGTTGAAGACACCTTTCGGGACGCCAGCCTCATGCATGATCTCCGTCAGGATCATGGCGTCAAGCGGGGCAATCTCGGAAGGCTTCAGCACCATCGTGCAGCCCGCAGCGATAGCCGGGGCAACCTTGCAGGCGATCTGGTTGATCGGCCAGTTCCAGGGCGTGATGAAGCCGCAAACCCCAATGGGTTCCTTGCGCAGAAGGGTCGTGCCCTTCAGTTCTTCAAACTTGTATTCCCGCAGGATCGCGGCTGCGGCACCGAAATGTCCCATTCCCGCCGGAACCTGCGCCGCATTGGCGAGCCACATCGGCGCGCCCATTTCATTGGAAACGGCCTCAGCCAGCTCCGGCAAACGTGTCTTCATGCCTTCGGCAATCTTTTCCAAAAGCTCGGCGCGATACTCGACGCTGGTTTGGGAGAAGGCCGGGAAAGCCGCCTTGGCAGCGGCCACGGCTTTGTCAACATCGGCTTGCGAGCCGATGGAGATAACCGCAAAGCTTTCCTCGGTCGCCGGATTCTCGACTTCGAGCGTGCGCGGTTCAACGGGATCAACCCATTCGCCGTTGATGTAGAATTTGAGATACTCTTTCATGCTGTTCGGGCCTCCCTATGGTCCATAGTCACTATAGACTATAGGGGCGGCACCGCTCAGCTGCGAGTCCTGACGCGAGGGAATTTCACTCTGCGCCGGAACTCGCCTTTTGTTTAACTGGTATGAACATCATCCACGTCAAAGGCGGCAATGGTCGCCAGATTGACGATATCACCCACAGTTGCCCCGAGAGAGGCGATCTGGACCGGTTTCTCCAGACCCAGCAACATCGGCCCGATAACCGTCGCGCGGCTCATCGATTCCAGCAGCTTGGTCGAGATCGACGCGGCATGAATGGCCGGCATGACAAGCACGTTGGCCGGCCCCGTCAGGCGGGAGAACGGGTAGAGCAGCTTGTGGCCGGTATTCAGGGCCACATCGGCGTTCATGTCGCCCTCATACTCGAAATCGATATTCTTCATGCTATCCAGAATCGCGACCGCCTCGCGGACCTTCTCCCCACGTTCGCCCATCGGGTTGCCGAAGGTCGAGTAGGACAGGAAGGCCACACGCGGCGTGAAGCCGAGCGCACGCACGCCGCGCGCTGCTTCGATGGCAATATTTGCCAAATCCTGGCCCTGGGGCAGCTCAGTCACGCTGGTATCGGCGATGAAAACGGTGCGGCCACGGTTGATGACCATGGACATGCCGATAATGGCCTGCCCTGGAATTGGGTCCAGAACCAGAAGCGCGTCATTGAGCGCAACGTCGTAGTTCCGCGTCACGCCGGTGACCATGCCATCGGCATCGCCATTTTTCAGCATGCAGCAGCCGAATACGTTCCGGTCCTGATTGACCAGACGCTGGGCGTCACGCTTCAGATATCCATCGCGCTGAAGGCGGGAATACAGCATATCCGTATAGAGCGGATTATTGTCTGACAGACGCGCATTGATTATTTCGAGCGAGCCGGGCTGGATGCCCATCTGCTCCATGGCGCGCTGCACCTGGGCTTCGCGGCCAATCAGGATCGGATGGCCAAGGCCCTGGTTCTTGAAGCTGAACGCGGCGCGGACAACGGCCGGTTCTTCCCCCTCCGCAAACACGATACGACGCTGGTTTTCCTTGCAGTGCGCCTGAACGCCCTGAATGAACGCCGCAGAAGGATCCGCCCGGCGTGCCAACGAGTGGCGATAAGCTTCCATGTCATTGATCGGCTTGCGAGCCACGCCGGTATCCATCGCAGCCTGTGCCACGAAAGGCGGAATAAAGCTGATCAGGCGCGGGTCGAATGGTGTCGGAATGATGTATTCACGGCCGAAGCTCGGGCGGGCACCATGATAGGCGGCGGCCACCTCGTCCGGCACATCCTCACGCGCAAGTTCGGCAATGGCGTGAGCTGCTGCAACCTTCATTTCTTCATTGATGCCCCGTGCACGGACATCCAAAGCCCCACGGAAGATGTACGGGAAGCCCAGCACATTGTTGACCTGATTGGGATAATCCGACCGGCCTGTCGCGATGATGGCATCATCCCGAACAGACTTGATATCTTCCGGTGTAATCTCCGGGTCCGGATTGGCCATCGCGAAAATGATCGGGTCCTTGGCCATGGACTTCACCATGTCCTTGGTCACCGCACCTTTGGCGGAGAGGCCAAGCAGGCAGTCAGCGCCTTCGCACGCTTCCGCCAGCGTGCGCTTCGATGTTTTTATCGCAAAAGCAGACTTGAACTGGTCCATCTTCTCGGTGCGACCTTCATAGACCACGCCGGAGGAGTCGCACATCACAATGTTCTCGGCCTTGACGCCGAGATGGCGGATAAGGCCTGCAACAGAAAGACCTGCAGCGCCGGCACCGGAGACGGCAACCTTCAAGTCTTCCATATTACGCCCCGTGATGTGGCAGGCATTGATCAGACCCGCAGCGGCAATGATTGCCGTACCATGCTGGTCATCATGGAAGACCGGGATATCGAGTTCTTCGCGCAGGCGACTCTCGATAATGAAGCAGTCAGGTGAGGAAATATCCTCAAGGTTGATGCCGCCCCAAGTGGAGCCGATATTACGCACTGTGGAAATGAACTCTTCGACATCGGTCGTGTCGACCTCGATATCGAAGCTGTCGATATCCGCAAAACGCTTGAAGAGAACGGATTTACCTTCCATCACCGGCTTGGAAGCCATAGGCCCAAGGTTACCAAGACCAAGGATGGCTGTGCCGTTGGAAATTACGGCAACAAGATTGCCCTTTGAAGTGTAATCATAGGCTTTGTCTTCATCTTCGGAGATCGCAAGAACAGGAATGGCAACACCTGGACTATATGCCAGCGACAGGTCCCTTTGAGTCCCCATCGGCTTGGTTGGCACCATGGAAATCTTGCCTGGATGAGGCTGGGAGTGAAAATCCAGAGCTTCTTCATCTGTGAAGCTGGGCCGTTTGCTAGTCATATCGCGGGAAATCCGTCTGCAAAATTTTGAATTGGCCGGCAAACTAGGCCGGTGCGTACAGCCTGCCAACCGCAAAAGGGAACTAATCTTGTCCTATTGCGCAGTTTGTCGCGTCATAGCTGGTTTGAGACTTTGCGAATCTCTTGCGCAATCGCTAGCGTCCGGCGTTATGGCTGACACCGCATCTCCTCAGAAACCTGCGTCCGCACCGACCCCTTTCATGGCGCAATACCTGTCCATCAAGGCCAGGCATGAAGACGCCTTGCTGTTTTTCCGGATGGGCGACTTCTATGAATTGTTCTTTCAAGATGCCGTTCAGGCGGCTGACATCCTTGACATAACCCTCACGGCGCGGGGCGAGTATGATGGTAAACCCATTCCTATGGCGGGGGTGCCCTATCACGCTGCGGAAGGCTATCTGGCGCGTCTCATCAAGGCCGGTTGCAGAGTCGCCGTATGCGAACAAACGGAAAGCCCGGCCGAAGCGAAAAAACGCGGGTCAAAGGCCATCGTTAACCGTGATATCGTTCGTATCGTTACCCCCGGCACGCTGACTGAAGACGCCCTGCTGCCCGCCCGTCAGGGCCAGGCCCTGTGCGCCGTCAGCCTGGGCGCAGGCGGCACGGAAGCAGCGATTGCCGTGTGTGACGTTTCAACCGGACGGTTTGATGTCTCGGCCCTCGCCGCAGATGCGCTGGCCGATACGCTGATGGCATACCCTCTCTCAGAACTGCTCGTTTCGGAGGGGGACCTCGACAAGCCCGCCATAGCAAATGCCGTCGCCGCCTCAGCTGCGCCCGTGACATTCCGGCCAGCACGCGCCGCCTCTCACATGTCTGGCCAGACGCTGATGAAGGAAACCTTCGGCGTGTCTGCTCTGGAAGCCTTTGGAGATTTTACCCGCACAGAACTCGCGGCGATCGGCCTGCTGTTGGATTATGTGAAGCTGACTCAGGCGGGCGCGGACATACGTTTGGATCCGCCCATCCGCACACAGGCCAATGGGCACCTCGCCATTGACCCGGCGACCCGGACGAGCCTCGAGATTGACCGCTCCATGCGGGGCGAGCGAGACGGCTCACTGCTGGGTACGATCGACCGGACCGTGACCGCACCAGGCGCACGCCTGTTATCTGCGCGACTTTCGCGGCCTTCCGTTGACCACGCGGAGATAGAAGCGCGCCTTGATGCCGCCTCTTGGTTTGCGGACGGTCGCGACATGGTGGACTCCGTACGTGCCAGCCTGAAGGCCGCGCCAGATCTTGAGCGCGCCCGCACACGTCTACGACTGGGGCGCGGCGGCCCGAGAGACCTGGCGGCAATCTCGCGCGCCCTGATCGCCGCACACGAGGCCGCGGCGCTTTTGGGCGAGGACATCTCGGCTTTGCCAGGCAAGATTGCTAACGCAGCAGAGGCCCTGAACCTCTCCAATAACCTGGACCTTCGTCAGCTGGCAGATGATCTGGAAACCGCTATCATAGAGAATCCGCCTACACTGGCGCGCGAAGGCGGCTTCATCAGCAAAGGCTGGGACAGTGCCCTCGATGAAGCACAAGGACTACGCGATGACAGCCGGCAGATCATTGCCGGATTGCAAGCGAAATATACCGAACTGACCGGCATCAATGCGCTGAAGATCAAGTTTAACAATGTACTTGGCTATTTCGTGGATGTGCCGGCCCGCCATGGCGACCCGCTGATGAAGGCGCCGCTGTCGGAGACATTCATCCATCGCCAGACCCTGGCCAGCAATGTACGTTTTTCCACACAGGAACTGTCAGAACTGGCTGGTCGCATCTCCCGTGCAGAAGATGAAGCACGCTCTCGCGAGATTGCCATTTTCGACCAGTTCTGTGAACGGATCGAATCGCTGAGCAGCACGCTTGCCCATACAGCGAACGCCATCGCCGAACTGGACGTGGCCGCCGCCACAGCAGAATGGGCTTTTGTCGCAGACGCTGTACGCCCTGCCCTGTCAGACAGCATTGTGTTCGAAGCTGACGGCCTGCGCCATCCTGTTGTAGAGGCCGCCCTGAAGAAAGAGGGGCAAGGCTTCACCGCCAACAATCTCAGCCTGTCAGCAACAGATAATGCCGCCACGCGCCTCTTGCTGGTTACCGGACCCAATATGGCGGGTAAGTCGACCTATTTGCGACAGGCAGCACTGGCCGTCATCATGGCTCAGGCCGGCCTGTTCGTGCCCGCACGATCCCTGACGTTGGGCCTGACTGACCGCGTATTCTCTCGGGTTGGAGCCTCTGATGATCTGGCCCGAGGTCGATCGACCTTTATGGTGGAAATGGTGGAAACCGCTGCCATCCTCAATCAGGCTACGGAGCGTAGCTTTGTCATTATGGATGAAGTGGGGCGCGGCACATCCACTTGGGATGGCCTGGCCATTGCCTGGGCTGCGGTGGAACATTTGCACTCGGTGAACAAGGCCCGCGCCCTGTTCGCCACGCACTATCATGAACTGACCAAGCTTGTGGATGACTTGTCAGGCGCAGCCAACGCGTCGCTACGGGCAAAGGAATGGAAAGACGACCTAATCTTCCTCCATGAGGTGCAATCCGGCCCGGCAGACAAATCCTATGGCGTGCAGGTTGCCCGCCTGGCCGGCCTGCCCAAGAAAGCCGTCAAGCGCGCCGCACAAATTCTCAAACAACTTGAGGCCGAGCCAAGCGCACCGGAAAGCCTGCCCCTGTTTGCCGCGGCCGGATTTTCTCCGGCAACAGATGAAGACGCGCCCGAACTTCAAGCAGAACCTTCCGAGGCAGATAAATTACTGCAGCAGGTTGATCCGGACGCGCTGACGCCGCGTGAGGCACTG
This sequence comes from Alphaproteobacteria bacterium, assembly GCA_018222605.1. Lineage (GTDB taxonomy): Bacteria > Pseudomonadota > Alphaproteobacteria > Caulobacterales > Hyphomonadaceae > Hyphomonas. The sequence continues at coordinate 171,740 of JAAEZZ010000009.1, read as the reverse complement.
GACGTGCTCTACCGCCTGAAGGCGCTCTCCCGGGACTAATCCCCCGGTTTCAGGCCGAGCCTTTTCAGGGGCCGCCCGATTGCCCCAGACACCATGCCTGCCAGTATCTGCGGCGCAGGCGGGATACGGCTGAGCGGTGCGGCAAGCCAATCCCTCAGCCAGGCGAGCACAACAGATTCAGACTGATAGACCGGCGTGAACATCCAGCTCATCGCCTGGAACAGGCGGACATGTCCTCGGCGCATTTTCACATAAGCCTTCAAGGCCACGTCGATATCCGGATGATCGCGCAAGGCATATGCCAGTGCATAGGCATCCAGGAGGGCCATATTGGCGCCCTGCCCCAACTGCGGACTGGCAGCGTGCCAACTATCCCCGATATGGACGAGCCGCTCACGGACAACTGGCGAATGTGTACGATGGTCATATCGCGCAAAGGTCAACTGGTCGTGACAGGTGATCTGCTCCAGCAGGAGCTCAGTCTCGGGCCAGAGAGCAATCGCCTGCTTCTTCCAGTCATCCAGCGGTGCCTTTTTCCAGTCAGTGTGAGCATCTGCCCGAATGGACCAGAAATAAGTCAGAGTCTGTTTCCCATCCGGCGTCAATTGGCCGGAAGGCATGACACCTGCCATCTGCCGCGCCCGCCGATATCTCTGTTCCAGCGCGCCTGCGTCAAACGCGCTCTCATCCGGCCAGTCCAGCGTCGCCCACAAGGCCCCGAAAGTGAGGGGATGCCGTGAACGAGAAGATAGAGGGGAGCGCACACCAAGCGCATCAATCAGCAGATCATACGGGCCTGTCGTCTGTCCGTCACCCCTTGTCAGGTGCCCGGTTGAAGGGATCGCGGTGATGATGCGCGCGGAGGACACGATCTCAGCGCCCTCTGACAAAGCGGTATTGTAGAGCAGGTCAAACAAGGCACAGCGCTGCAGGGACACACCGCACAGCCGTTTTCGCAGGGCGGTGTAGCGAACATTCAGGACGGTACGCTGATTGTCCGCAGAGATACCGTGTAGCCGGGTCAGACTGGCCCCCAGAGCTTCTACCTGTTCGCGCAGCCCCAACTCGCCCAGAATGGTTAGACCCGTTTCCTGCAGGATAAACCCTGCCCCGACCGGGCGCGGCGCATCGAACTGGTCATATATTGTTACCCTATGCCCATCCCGCGACAGTAGGATAGCCGCCGCCAATCCGCCGATACCGGCCCCGGCTATGGCAATATTCAGGGACATACAAAAATCATCCTGTGGGCAATCAGCCTGCAACTTTCACAGGGTTTCTGTTGCGAACCAGCTGCTTCACAAACTCGACATGGCTCCGCAAGCGGTAGAGATCATCCGTATAGGACAGCGGAACCTCCACTTGCCCAATCTCAGCCTGCAGACGCTCAAGATCCTCCAGCACCTTGTCGCGCGCCTCCTCTCCTTCGGCAGATCGCCCACGCCGTTCAAGATCCCTTATGTCAGCATACCAGACATAGATCTTGCGGCGGACGCGCCAGCGATAAATCGGCGGGGCCGCGCGGACCAGCGGGAACAGAAGGGTCAGAAGCGGGATCGCCAGCACCCAGGCACGCTCAAGAAAATTGGCGACATCGAAAGAAAAGTAGCGGCGCAGGAAGGACGGCCCATCCTGATAATACCGCCGGGCCTGCTCTGACACAGGCAAGTCTGTGATGTCAGGATCAGGATAAATCCCCGCCTCGGCCAGAAGCGTCCCTTCCGAATGAATTTGCGAGGCCGCATCAATCAGAAGTGCTTCGATCGCTGGGTGCAAATGCTTGTTCACAACCAGCTGTGCAACGGGGGCAACGAGAGGAATATCTGTAGACGGGATATCGTCTCCCAGATTCACGACACCGCGCAGTAAGGTGACGGCAGACAGGGCCTGCATGCGGCGGGCGAGTGCCGGAGCACGCTCAAAGGGCAGCAAGCGCACATTCGGCGTATCGAGCAGCCTTTCGATATAGGGCGCCTGAATGGACGCGGCGAAAACGGCTGCGTCGAGATCCCCGTTCATCAGGGCATCAGCCGCTTCATTTCCGGAAAGATCCAGACGTGTCGTTTCCAACCAGTCGCCCCCATATTCAGCCTGCAGCTGGATCGCGAGGATACGGCTGCCGGAGCCTGATCCGCCGATTGAAACACGGCTGCTGCGCAGGGCGCCGAAATTCTCTGCCTGCACGTCCTGCCCGACGAAAACCCAGAAGGGTTCAGGAAACAGGCCGCCCAGAGAGCGTAATTCATTAGCGTCTGCTGGCCTTGCCAGACCGCCTTGGACCAGGCCGACATCCACATCATTGTCTTCAAGCATACGGAGATTGTCGATCGAGCCGGCCGTCTCAATCAGGATGACTTCAACCCCCTGCTCTCCCAGAAGCCTTTGATAGCGTTCCGCAAACGCATAATACGCCCCGTCCTCAGGCCCCGCTGAAAAACGGATTTTCTTGGGCGGCGCCGGATCCATCAGGATCAGCGCAAGCAATACGCCCCCAAGCGCGATGACGGCCAGCGGCCAGTAGACTTTCAGGAAATCCCGCAAGCTCGACATAGATAGCGCCTCCACCCTGCGCAACATATCTGACTTTCAGCTGTAAGCCGGGTTCGAGCCCGGATCAACAAAGTGTCGGCCCTGCCTTGAAATGACCTCATACGGAATGGGCATGGAACCTATTCCGCCGGGGATGGTTCATTTCTCGTTATCGGCGCTCAAGATAGAGAGCCACAGCACGGCAAGGAGACCACAATGAACCACCCAATCACGATCAGCAGATGTGTATCTGTCGCAGTGATGGGTATTCTGGCCGCAGCCGTGTTTGCCATGATCCTGGCCCCACAACCGTCCCTTTACGCTGGCTAAACGCCCTTAAGCCTTGTGATAAGGCGTGCCCGCGAGGATGGAGACTGCCCTGTAGACCTGTTCTGCCAACATGGCGCGCACCAGACGGTGCGGCCAGGTCTGCGGACCGAAGGCCATCGTATCAGATACTTGTGAGCGCACCGCCTCCCCATAGCCTTCGGCACCCCCAACTAGCAGAACGAGATCCGGAATGCCCTGATCGCGCCATGTGCCGAGCCGGTCTGCAAAGTCAGTGGATTTCAGAGAACGGCCAAATTCATCGAGGCGGATGCATTTCGCGCCTGAGGGAATTTTCGCAAGAATGCGCTCGGCCTCTGCATCCAGCCCGCCACCACTGGCGACTTCGATTTCTTCCAGACCCCGAAAGCCGAGAGACCGGGCAATTGGCGCCGCGCGCTTGATATATTCATCCACCAATTCGCGCTCCGGGCCAGACTTCAGCCTGCCCACGACAAGAAAGATCAGGCGCATGGCCTGTTAATTGACGGATGGGGACGAGGAAGGGGTCTGGGAAGCCCAGATCTTTTCCAGATTGTAGAACTCACGCACTTCCGGACGGAACAGGTGGATGATCACATCCCCGGTGTCGATAAGCACCCAGTCTGCATTCGGCATACCTTCGACGCTGGCCGGTCTGCCGGTCAGCTTTTTCACGTCCTGTGAAATATGATCTGCAAGAGCCGCAACATGACGACCTGAACGGCCGGAAGCGATGATCATGAAATCGGCAAGGGAAGACTTGCCTTCCAGGTCGATGAACAGAATGTCCTCGGCCTTGTCATCCTCAAGTGCCTGGGCGAGTGTTTCGGCCACGGCACGGATTTCTTCGAGAGTGGCCGGCTTTGCGGACTGGAGCCGCGGAGCGCTGGAAGTCAGGGTTTCAATTCCTTCTATAGCTTGCCCCGACAAGATAATGGAATCTGAAGGCCCAAACAACCAGCCAATTGCGGGCAAACCCGCAGCTTACGCATGTTTAAAAGATGGGCTGGCGTGCAAAGAACGGCCTTTTTGCCAGAATTTCGCCGTATCCTGCTGGCACACAGACAGATCAGATCCCGCTGATGGAGTATAGTTTCATGCAAAAGCGTCTCGCGATTGCCGCCCTTCTTCTGTCCCTGCCTCTGACTGGATGCGCTGTCGCCGCTATTGGAACAGCTGGCGCCGTCGGGCTGACGGCTGCTCAGGAAAAGACCATGGGTGAAGCCGTTGACGACGCCACGGCCTCTAACGAGATCAAAAGCAAACTTCTGTCTGAAAGCGCAAACAGCTTTGGCGAAGTGGACGTTGAAGTCACCGGCGGGCTGGTGCTGCTGTCAGGTCGGGTGAATACACCCGAAGAGCGCGTAAAGGCCGAAGGTATCGCATGGACGTCCACCCGCACGCAGGATGTCGCCAACGAGATTCGTATTGAGCCGCCAGGCGGGTTTCTGGCCAATGTCTCCGATGAGATCATCACCGGCCGCGTACGCGCCCGTCTGATCGGCTCCAGCACGGTCAAAAGCCTGAACTTCAATGTCGAGACCTATGATGGCGTCGTCTATCTTATGGGGATTGCACGCTCTGCCGAAGAGCTGAAACGTGCCGCAGAAGAGGCCAGCGTCGTCGGCGGCGTAAAGCAGGTTGTCTCCTATGTGCGCATTCGCGGAGACAATGTGCGACGCGCTGCACCAACAACACAGAAGTCCCCCTCTACCCAAACCACACCTGATGCCTCATATGACACTGGGGCCGATGCTGAACTCATCGGCGCAAGTTATTAAGGGGATCGGGGCCGACAGCGCTGCGATCCCGAAACAGGAGCGCACGGCATGAGTCTTCGCGTCGCGATCCAGATGGATCCGCTGGAATCTGTAAACATTGACAGCGATACCAGTTTCGCCCTGGCTGAAACGGCTCAGGCACGGGGCATGGAATTGTTCGTCTATGGCCCGCAGGACATGAGCTATGAGGCGGGCCGCGTCACCGCCCGCGTCCGCCCGGCTAAGGTCCAGCGCGTCAAGGGAACGCCTGGCATCTTCGAAGAGGCCGTCACACTGGATCTGTCAAAGGATGTCGATGTCGTCCTGATGCGTCAGGACCCCCCCTTCGACATGGGCTATATCACCGCCTGTCACCTGCTGGAGGGAATCTCCGGCGAGACGCTGGTGCTAAACGACCCCGGCGGCGTGCGCTCAAGCCCGGAAAAAATATTCCCCCTGATGTTCCCGGAGCTGATGCCGCCAACGCTGGTCTCCCGCGACATTGCGGCCATCGAAGCCTTCCGTGCAAAGCACAAAGACATTATCATCAAGCCCCTCTACGGACATGGCGGCGCGGGTGTCTTCCGCCTGAAGGAAGATGATTCCAATTTCGACTCACTGACAGAAATCTTTCTCACCCGTTCCCGCGAACCTGTGATGGTGCAAGCCTTCCTGCCGGCCGTAAGCGAAGGCGACAAGCGAATCATCCTGATCGACGGCGTGGCAGCAGGCGCACTGAATCGTCGCCCGAAAGATGGGCAGATCCGCTCCAACATGGTGGTCGGCGGGACAGCCGAAGCAACGGAGCTGAGCGAAGCCGACAAGAAAATCTGCGAAACCATTGGCCCGGAATTGCGTCGGCGCGGCCTGGTGCTGACGGGAATCGACGTGATTGGCGGACGCCTGACGGAGATCAATGTCACATCGCCAACGGGTCTGCAGGCCATCAAAAAATTAAGCGGCATTGATATCACGGAAATTTTCTGGGACGGTGTGCAAGAGAAACTTGCGAGCCGTTAAAGCCCGCTGCAAGATCAGGGGATGAACATGAAACTGACGACTGCGCTGGCCCTGATGTCCCTGACTGTTGCGGGGGTTGCCTGTTCAGAGCCGAAGCCTCAAGACACGGCCTCCGCCGAGGCGACTGCCCAGACAGACGCCGTGCAGGATGAGTATACCGGCACGCTGAATTTGAACCTGCCAAGCACATCCGCTTCCGATCAGGCAGGCACGGGCACGCTCAACCTGCGGATTGGGCAGAGTGATGACAGCGGCCTCATGGTGGGTCGGTCAGGTTTTGGTGGCGGTAACTTTCAGGATGCTCCGCAATTGGAGCTGAACCTGAATGACTCATCCTCGGCGTCAGAACCGCAAAACCAGGATGATATCATCCGTCTGGACCCCGAGAAGTAATTAGGCCTCTTCTGCAAAAAAGCGCAGATTGTCCTCATGGCCTTATGCGATTCTCAAATCTGCGCATCAAAATGCCACCATTAGTTGCAAACAATCTGCATTTGAGCCTATAAAGCACGCAAGGGTGGAAGGCCGGGCTCGACTGCGCAGCCTGCCCATGATCTCAGCCCGTGGACACGCCATGGCAACAAGAAATGAACTTTCCGGCAGTGTGGCGCGCAGGCCTAGCAGCGCGGATCTTTATACAGGCCGCCAGGTGCGCAAAGCCCGCAAGCAGAGAGGCCTTACCCAAGAAGGCCTCGCCAGCCAATTGGGCCTCACTTTTCAGCAGATCCAGAAATATGAAGCGGGGCATAGTCGTCTGACAGCCGGGCGCTTGCGCGAAATTGCCATCGTCCTGCGCAAATCGATCGACTTTTTCTATGAGCCGATCGATTTGAAAGCCGAAGAGAATACCGATGCGGAGCTGCGCGCCAAGGTGAAAGACCTACAGCACAAGGCCCGCAAGCTAATCTCAAACATGGCTGACCCTGACGACCTTAAGGCGGCCGTTCATCTGTTGAACGCCATGAAGCCGGGCCCGGACAGAGATGCGCAGGTCTAGCGTTGGCAGATGCTGCAGTAAAAACTGGAGCGGCCAGACTGGACCAGGCGCTTGATAGGCCCATCGCAATTCCGACAGGCCTGCCCTTCCCGGTCATACACAGCGAAAGAATGCTGGAAATAACCAAGCTCTCCGCTCGTGCTGGCAAAATCCGATATGGAAGACCCGCCAGCCTCAATCGCTTCGGCAATCACCTCATTGATCGCAGGCGCGAGCCGCGCGGCACGCTGGCCGGGCACAGTCGTCGCCATCCGCTTGGGGGAAATGCCGGACCGCCACAGCGCTTCACAAACATAGATGTTGCCGAGCCCTGCAATGATCGACTGATCGAGCAAGGCCGCCTTGATAGGCGTCTTTCGTCCGCGCAAGGCCTCATCCAGATAGGCGGCAGAGAATGCGTTGGACAGCGGCTCCGGCCCCATGCGCATAAGCCTTGGATACGCCTGAAACGTCTCGGCGGGCCAAAGTTCCATGAAGCCGAAGCGGCGCGGATCATTATAGATAACCGTTGCGCCACTATCGAGATGAAACACGACATGATCATGCCGGGCATCCGTGCCCGTTTCATGATGGAACTCACCTAGCTGACTGCCGCCCACGGTGAAGCGGCCCGTCATGCCGAGGTGCATCACCAGCATCTCGCCCGTGGAAAGGGTCAGCGTCAGAAATTTGGCGCGGCGGCCCATATGGTCTATGCGAGCGCCTGTCAGCCGCTCAGCGAAGCCATCCGGAAAGGGAAATCGCAGATCGGCGCGGTTCTGAACAAGGCGTTCAATACGCTGCCCCTCCATGACGGGGGCCAGTCCGCGGCGAACTGTCTCTACTTCGGGTAATTCAGGCATCGTTATCGCATATAGTCTATGGCTGATCAGGTAACTATGGTGGCGTGCATGTCCAACGGCAGCAATACAGAACGCAAAGTCTCATTCGGCTTTCAGGAAGTAACGGAATCCGAGAAGGTCGCCCGGGTGAAGGGCGTATTCCGCTCGGTCGCCTCGCGCTATGACCTGATGAATGACCTGATGTCCGCAGGCGTACACCGCTTGTGGAAACATGATGCCATGAACCAGATCAACCCACAGCCCGGCGAGAAGCATCTCGATGTGGCTGGCGGTACAGGCGAACTGGCCCGCGCCTTCCTGCAACTGGCTGACAAGGCTGGCAAGCGCCGCGGCGTCGACACGCCCGCGACCGCAATTGTCTGCGACATCAATGACGCCATGCTGGAAGCCGGCAAGGCACGCGGCGACAATGACAAATGGGCAGGCCGACTCGACTGGGTCTGCGCCGACGGCCAGAAACTACCCTATCCTGATCGCACCTTCGATGCCGTCACTGTATCCTTCGGAATCCGCAATTTCGCAGACCGTGTGGCCGGGTTGAAGGAATTTCGGCGCGTGCTTAAGCCCGGCGGACGCCTCGGCGTTCTGGAGTTCAGCCACATGACCGCGCCCGCCCTTCAACAGGCCTATGACACCTACAGTTTCAACGTCATCCCCCGCCTCGGCAGCCTCGTCGCCGGGGATCAGGAAAGCTATCAGTATCTGGTAGAATCCATCAGGCAATTCCCGGACCAGCAAACCTTCCGGCAGGAAATAGAAAACGCGGGATTTTCCCGCGTTTCCGTAACCAATTATTCCGGAGGCATCGCCGCCCTGCATTTTGGCTGGGCCGTCTGATGCAAGACGGCCTTAATTGCCATCAATCGCGATGCCATTCTCACTTACAGAGATGGTCACATCCGCCTTATTTGCCGACGCGTGTTCGGCATAGTAATAGGCTGCAGAGGCGATCAGACCCACCAACAGGCCACCAGCCAGAAAATACATCAACCCGTTGTTTCCAGACGATTTTATATCGGCCATGACAGCCTCCTTTTGCTATATTTCATCAGTGTGGAAACGCCTTAAGCGGTTTCGGGTTCCCAGACAGAAAAAGGGGCCGATATGGGCGTGATTTCAGACTATCGCCGCCTGATGCGCGCCGGCATCGCGCTTGCGCGTCATGATGTAATCCTGCCAGGTGCTTACCAGAGCCGTCTGCCCCTACCAGCACGTATCGCCGGTCGCACGCTGCGTGTCTTCGGCGGAGGCGCAAAGGGCAGACCGGGTGAGCGTCTGGCAATTGCCCTGGAAAAGCTGGGGCCCGCTTATATCAAACTGGGCCAGTTCCTTGCGACGCGGCCCGATGTATTTGGCGCCGAAGTGACAGGCGATCTTGGCCGCCTGAAGGACAAACTGCCCCCCTTCTCCATGAAGGCCGCGCGGGCTGCACTGGTAGAAGAATTCGGCGCGGAAGATGCCGAGCGGCTGTTCAACCAATTATCCAACCCCATTGCCGCAGCCTCCATCGCACAGGTCCACCGCATGAGTCTGCCAGATGGCGACCGTGCCGTGAAAATCCTCCGGCCGGGCATCGAAAAGCGTCTCAGCACAGAATTGTCTGCCATGAAGCGCGCGGCTCGCACGATTGAAGGCATCTCAGCCGAGAGCCAGCGCCTGAAGCCTGTCGCCTTCACCGAAACAATCGCCGCCGCCATGATGCGCGAAACCGATCTGCGCCTTGAAGCAGGCGGCGCGGACGAAATGCGCGAAATCAGCTTGAAATCGGGCCATTTCATTGTTCCCAAGGTTGATTGGGACCGGACAGGTCGCCGCGTGCTGACCATAGACTGGATCGACGGGACACCACTGACAGATCCGGCAGCACTCGACCGGCCCGGCATTGATCGCAAGAAGCTGGCAAATGACATCACGCAGGGCTTCCTGACCCACGCCATTGAACACGGCGTCTTTCATGCGGACATGCATGAAGGCAACATTATCATTACGCCAGAGAACAAGATTGCGCTGGTCGATTTCGGTATCATTGGCCGCATCGGACTGACAGAGCGCCGCTTCCTGGCGGAAATCCTGTGGGGCTTCCTGAAGCGCGACTATAAGCGCATCGCCGAAGTGCATTTCGAGGCAGGCTATGTGCCCACGCATCAGTCTGTCGGCGATTTTGCTCAGGCCCTGCGCTCTATCGGGGAGCCTGTGCACGGCAAACCCGCCGAGGATGTCTCCATGGGTCGCATCTTGCTGCAGCTGTTCGACTATACGCACACATTCGGCATGTCTTTGCGGCCAGAACTCGTTCTGTTGCAGAAAACCATGGTACAGGTGGAAGGCGTCGCGCGGGCGATTGACCCGTCCCACAACATCTGGACTGCCTCTGAACCGGTCGTCGGCGGATGGATCCGCAAGAGCTTTGGCCCGGAAGGCGCGGCAAAACTCATCTCCAGCAATCTGCGCGAAGTAACAAACCGCCTGAAACGTCTGCCGGAAGTGATGGACCGCTTCGAAGCGTCTCTTGAGCCTCCACCACCACCTGCCCCGCTGCCACGTAGGTTTGCGCCCTGGTGGGGCTGGTTCGGCCTAATTGCCATTCTTGCCGGCCTGGCCGTCTGGGCCTTCAAATAAGCCCTGTTAGACCCCAAATCCTGCTGAAAGCCCGGCATTCCTTAACGCAGTGCCGACATTCACAGGGTTTTCATGGGGTAACGGCAAGAAATTTGCGATAAACAGGCCCAGACCTAGAGCGCGGAAGATGACACAGAAACGTATCCTCCTGATCATATCCGGCGGTATTGCCGCCTATAAGAGCCTGGAGCTGATCCGCGAGCTGGGCCGGCGGGATATTGCCTGCCGGTGCATCCTGACCAAGGCTGGACAGGAGTTCGTGACGCCTCTGTCTGTCTCCGCCCTGTCATGCGACAAGGTCTATACTGAGCTGTTTGACCTGAATGAAGAAGCCGAGATGGGCCATATCGAGCTATCGCGCTCGGCTGACCTTGTCGTTGTCTGCCCGGCAACGGCAGATCTGATGGCCAAGGCGGCCGCAGGCCTTGCCAATGATCTCGCTTCGACAACCTTGCTGGCAACCGACAAACCGGTTCTGATTGTGCCTGCGATGAATGTCCGTATGTGGCAACATCCCGCTACACAGCGCAATATCGAGACCCTTCGCGCAGATGGCATAACCGTGATGGACCCGGATGAAGGCGCCATGGCCTGTGGCGAGTTCGGCCCGGGCCGCCTGCCTGAAATTCCTGCCATCGTGTCCGGGATCGAGCGCGCCCTGGAGGGCAATACTGCAGGCGCTCTGAACGGTGTGCACGCCCTTGTCACCGCGGGCCCCACGCGCGAACCGCTGGACCCTGTTCGGTTCCTCTCCAACCATTCCTCTGGCCGTCAGGGCTATGCCATTGCCGAGGCACTGGTCAAACTCGGCGCGAAAGTCACACTCGTCTCCGGCCCCGTCGCTCTGACGCCACCACCGGGCATTGAGTTCGTGCCTGTCGAAACCGCCCGGCAGATGCTGAAGGCGTGCGAAGACGCTCTGCCTGCAGACGTTTTTATCTCGGTCGCCGCAGTCGCGGACTGGCGCCCGGCGCGTGCGGCAACGAAAAAACTGAAGATCAAGGGCGCTGGCAGTGAACATACTTCCATGGAGCTGACCGAGAACCCGGACATCCTCAAAACAATCGCCCACAAGCGCAAGAACCGACCGGGCCTGGTCATCGGGTTTGCGGCTGAGACGCATGATGTCGAAGAACATGCCGAGGCAAAGCTCACCCGGAAGAATTGCGACTGGATCGTCGCCAATGACGTTTCTGGAGATGTCATGGGCGGCGCTGAGAATGAGATCGTCCTGATCACGCGCGAAGGGTCTGAACGCTGGCCGCGCATGGGCAAGCAAGATGTCGCCCGCCAACTGGCAACACGTATTGCCGAAACCCTTGGCGGCGATGGCGCAGGCGTGAGACTCGCCGCAGAATAACGCGCCTAGTTTGGTGGCTCACCGTTACGGGCCAATACCTCACCGGCAAGATAGAGCGATCCGCAAATCAGAATACGGTCTGCACCGGATTCGACAGCGGCTTCCATGGCGTCTTCCAGGCTTTCGCAGCCTGTAGCTTCCAGGCCTGCGGTTGTTGCCGCCTCGGCCAGATCCTGCGGCTCTGCCCCTTGATGTCCTGGTGCATTTGGCAAGGTGAAAACCTGCGGGCGCACCTGCCGGAACGGCATAAAGAAGCCTGTCGCATCCTTAGAGGCAAGCATGGCGGAGACGAGCGCGGTCTTGCCGGGCAATTTCTGAAGATGCCGGGCGATCGCCCGCGCGGCATGCGGATTATGTCCGCCATCCAGCCAGACATCCCGTCCTTCGGCCAGTGCGGTCACCGGTCCCGGCTTCAGCTTTTGCATGCGGGCAGGCCAGCTGGCATTGCGAGCCCCGGCAAAGATTTCTTCCTGGCTGATGCGGATCGAATTGCCGAACAGTTGCACCGCCATCGCTGCGAGCGCCGCATTTGCACGTTGGTGCTCTCCGATAAGGCCCAGATCTTCTGGCATGGCGTCAATGAAATGCGCCTTCATGCGATAGAGCGGCGCGCCCAGTTCTTCTGCCCGTGCGGCGATAACCTGATCGCAAACCTTGCGCTGGATCGCCGTCACCGCCGGACATCCTGCCTTGATAATGCCGGCCTTCTCCCCCGCAATCTTGCGCAGGTCTGACCCGAGGAAGGCCTTGTGATCGAAATCGACGGGCGTAATCACGCTGAGCGCAGGCGCATCAATCACATTGGTCGCGTCATAACTGCCGCCCAGGCCCACTTCGAGGATCAGCACATCTGCATATACTTCAGAGAAGGCAAGCAAGGCGGTCGCTGTGGTGGCTTCAAAATGTGTGATCTCAAGGCCATTGATGGCCTCATAGGTCCGTTCCAGCCAGGAAATCAAACGCTCATCATCAACAATCTCTCCTGCCAGCCGAATACGCTCATTGAAGCGCACCAGATGCGGACTGCTGAAGACATGTACTCTCAGGCCTGCGGCTTCCATCATCGCGCGCATGAAGGCACAGGTAGAGCCTTTGCCATTTGTACCGGCAACGTGGATGACAGGCGGCAATCTGTCTTGAGGCCGCCCCATCGCCTCAAGCGCGTTCAGAACACGGTCGAGGGAGAGGTGGATCGTTTCAGGATAGAGCCCCTCGAACCGCCCCAACGCCTCCGCCAGGGCTGGACTGTTCCCAATCAAGCAGTGCTGCCCTTCCCTTTCGCCGCCTTCGTCTCATGCGTTTTAGGCGGCGTCAACGAGGCCGGAATGCGATCTTCGCGCCGGCGTGTGCTTGGCAGAAGCAGGCTCAGCACGCGGGCCACGGTCTCTTTCAGCTTGCGGCGATCGCAGACGATATCGACCTGGCCTTTCTCGCGGAGGAATTCAGACCTCTGGAAGCCTTGCGGCAGGCTTTCCCGGATCGTCTGTTCGATAACGCGTGGGCCCGAGAACGCAATCATTGCGCCCGGCTCGGCAATGTGAACGTCGCCCAGCATCGCATAGGAGGCGGAAACGCCGCCGGAGGTCGGGTCTGTCAGGACGACCACATAAGGAAGCTTGGCCTCGGCCAGTTCATTGATCGCCAGGGTCGTGCGCGGCATCTGCATCAGGCTGAGTGTGCCTTCCTGCATGCGCGCGCCACCGGATGCGGTGCAGACAACAAAAGCGGCCTTGCGCGCCAGCGCCATTTGCGCGGCTGCGATGAAGCCTTCCCCTGCCGCCATGCCGAGAGAACCACCCATAAAGGCAAAGTCCTGAACCAGAACCACTGTCGGCACACCGCCGATCTTGCCATAGGCCGCCACCATGCAATCATCCTGCAAGAGCGGAGCCCCGCCTTGCTCTGTTTCCTTCTTTTCGCGCGCAGCAATCTTCGCCTTCGCCGCTTTGAGGCGGGACGGATAAGGCTTGTCATCCTTGAATTTCAACGGATCATGCGGAACGGAAGGCAGCTCGATCGGCTCCCAACGCTCATCATCGAACAGGATACGGAACCGTGTACGCGGGCTGATACGCAAATGCGCGCCAGCGGGCGTGACATACCAGTTTTCCTCCAGATCGGTCTTGTAGACGAGCTCTCCGGAAATAGGACATTTCACCCACAGATCGTCGGGCGTGTCCTTCTTTGCGAGCATGGTCTTCAGGCCCGGCGGGGTGACCTTGGTAATCCAGTTCATGCCTCAACCTCCTCGGCGGCATTCATTATTAGGGCTTGGCAATCGTTTTTATTGCCAAGCTTAACTCTTGTGCCAGAGCGCCCATTCCCCGCGGCGCACTGGAAAAATTCCCTGACTCGTGGGCCTTTTCAGCATGGTCCACGAAAGCGGAGCCTACGACAACCCCATCGGCTATTTTAGCCATTTCTGCAGCCTGTACGCCAGTTTTGACCCCAAAACCAACGCAGACAGGCAGTCCTGAAACGCGTTTAGCCATTTCGATGTTCCCGGAAATCGCTTTCGGATCAGCGCTTCCCGCCCCGGTGACCCCCGTCACAGCAACAAAATAGAGGAAACCACTCGCTCCTTCGGCGACTTTTGCCATGCGGGCTTCGTGGGTTGTCGGTGTCGCCAAGCGGATGACAGACAGGTCGTGCTTTGCGTATTCCTCACGCAGCTCGCCATCCTCTTCGGGCGGCAAATCCACCAGAATCGTACCATCAATGCCCGATTCCGCTGCCGCGCTGGCAAATTCGCCATAGCCCATGCGGAAAACAGGATTGGCATAGCCCATCAAAATCAGTGGGGTCGTCTGGTCTTCCTCACGAAAACGCGCAGCCAGTTTAAGCGTGTCGCGCAGTGTCGTGCCATTGGCCAGCGAACGCAGGCCGGCTTTCTGGATGGACGCACCATCGGCCATGGGGTCGGTGAACGGGGCGCCAAGCTCGATAATGTCCGCACCATTGTCGCGCAGCGCTTTCATCGCCTCGAAACTGGTTTCCAGATCAGGATCGCCGGCCATGATGTAAGTGACCAAAGCGGCGCGGTTCTCGCCCTTGGCTCGGGCGAAGGCATCAGAAATTCGGGAAGTAGGCATCAGGTGTCCGTGTTCTCGTGAACCCACGCCTCATAAGGCGCATTCGCCTGAATGCAAGGCAAAGCCACCATTGCAGGCACATCGTAAGGATGGTGTGTCAGGACCAGTGCTTCAACACGGTCCCAGTTCGCTTTGGGCGCTTTCAGCCAGAGAATGAACTCAAACGCCTGTTCCACCACACCTTTCCAGCGATAGGTGGAAGACACCGGCCCTTCCAGATTTGCGCAGGCTGCCAGCCGATGCTCTATCGCAGCATCGCCAATCTCTTCGGCCACGCGGCGAGAGGGACAGGTAATGCGAATGAGAAGAAGGTCTGTCACATCAATCCCCCAGAGACTTCATTCAGATGAAATACAGTGAGCATCTTACACCGTCTCAGTCCACCGCGTCATGGCAGACGACACAAATCTTGTTGCCATCCAGATCCCGAAAATACGCGCCGTAATAGTTCGGATGATAGAGCGGGCGCAAACCCGGCGTGCCTTCATCCTGCCCCCCCGCGGTTATGGCCAGAGCGTGTACCGCGTCAACTGCAGAACGCGTCGGTGCAAGAAAGGCGACCATCTGGCCATTTCCGGGTTCATGCGGCGCGCCATTGGTTGGCCGTGTCAGCGCAATCAATGGCCGGTCCATGTCCGGACCCTTCCACATAGTGAAAGGGTCCGAACGCTCAAACGGCACGCGCACATGACCAAGCGCCTGCATGATCGGCTCATAAAACGCGATCGCGCGATCTAGATCATTCGTACCGAGCGTAATGTGGGAGATCATATCTCTTTCCCTTTTATGGCGTTCTTACCAGAGCCCTCAGAACCCTGTAGGCCCGGCGAACATTGTCCCGGTCACCCAGACGCGCGCCAGCGACGCAAATAATACAGCGCAGCAGAGGTTCACCAATGTTCCCAACAAATAGTAGGACGGCCGCGCCTTGATCTCTTCCTTCCGGACAAATTGCTTGGCACCGATGATAATCGCCAATGCGCTGAAAGCCCCCGCAAAGACCAGGACGAAGATCAGCAGCGTCTCACAAAATCCGATCCAGAAGCCCGTAGATTTGATGTCGAAAACCGCTTTTGACGAGCTTTCTGGCAGCATGCCGTGTAAGACAGGGTGTTGCTGCGTGCCCGGAGCTCCGGGACGCGTGCCGTCATCCAGCTTTGGAATCCCGATGCGGATGATCAGCGTCGAAAGAACAAAGCTGGCCACCAGACACACGCCGCCTGCCAGCAGCAAGCGAGCAACTTCAAACAGATCCATCGGCATGACCAAGAGCGCCCTCCTGCAAGGCTTTCAAGCGCTGACGTAAAGTCAAATCCAGCGCGAGGGCAAGGTCGGCCTGCCCCCGCTTTGCGGCCGTGGAGATTGATTGCTCGAACTTTTCAAGCCGCCGGGCAATATCAATCTGCGACATTCCGCTACCTAGAAGCCGAAACACCTCATACTGGTAGTCCGTCATAGCCTGGCGCAATCCGTCCGCCGCATTCGCCAGTACGGTCAGGGTCTGATCTTCCAGTGCGCTTGCGACATGCCACGTGCAAAATGCATCGCGCTTCTTAAGCTCCAGCAAGGCATCATTCGCGGTTTGAAAGGCCGGGCCGCCCATTTGCCTCATCGTATCGGCTGCATTGCCAATGTGATCATAAGCTATTGCCACACGAAACTCCGTGGCTCCGCGCAAGGCATCCCTCAAATGGTCTATAACGTCATAAATCCGGGCCGGTGTGTGAAACAGGCCAGCAAACTCGTCGCCATAATTGACTTCCATAGGCAGAACGAGATCTGCCGCATAAGTCTGCGACACCTGGGATACAGCCTGAATCAGGCGGTTGATCGCCACAGGGGCGATCTTTCCAGCAGGTTGGGTAGACCGTTTGAGGTCTCCCAAGACGAGATAGTAAGGGCGTTGAAGGTCCACAAATCATCCATAATCGATTGATATGCAAGAATCAATCAATTATGGATGACACTTCAAATATCAATCAAAAATGATTGATGTATGGAGTCACATATCTACACCGAGCGCCTTGGCGACGGAGAACACGTCCTTATCGCCCCGGCCGCACATATTCAGAATGATCAGGCCGTCCGGCCCCAGCTCCTTGGCGGCCTCACCCACGCGCGCAATGGCGTGAGAAGGCTCAAGCGCCGGAATGATACCCTCAAGGCGCGTGCAAAGCTGGAACGCCTCAAGCGCCTCAGCGTCAGTACAAGAAAGATACTCAGCTCGTCCTGTATCCCGCAGGAAGGCGTGCTCCGGCCCGATCCCGGGATAGTCGAGACCGGCAGAGATGGAATGCGCATCCACGATCTGGCCGTCATCCGTCTGCAGAAGGTAGGTCTTGTTGCCATGCAGAATGCCCGGCTTGCCGCCATTCAGGGCCGCCGCATGCTCGCCGGTTTCAATGCCGTGGCCCGCCGCTTCAACCCCAAGCAGGCGAACGCTTTCGTCTTCCAGGAAGGGATGGAAAAGGCCAATCGCATTGGACCCGCCGCCAATGCACGCCATGACGGCATCCGGCAGGCGGCCTTCCCGCTCAAGAATCTGGGCCCGCGCTTCCTTGCCGATCACGCTCTGGAAATCACGCACCAGTTCCGGATACGGATGAGGCCCTGCCGCCGTGCCGATGCAGTAGAATGTGTCTTCCACATTCGTCACCCAGTCACGCAGGGCTTCGTTCATTGCGTCCTTCAGCGTTCCGGTGCCGGAAGAGACAGGCACGATCTCGGCACCCAGCAGACGCATGCGGAAGACGTTCGGCTTCTGGCGCTCAACATCGGTTTCGCCCATGAAGACCACGCATTTCAGGCCAAAGCGCGCGCAGATGGTTGCCGTGGCAACGCCATGCTGGCCTGCCCCGGTCTCCGCAATGATGCGCGTCTTGCCCATACGCATGGCCAGCAGAACCTGGCCCAGGCAGTTATTGATCTTGTGCGCGCCGGTATGGTTCAGCTCGTCGCGCTTGAAGTAGATCTTCGCGCCGCCGAAATGCTCGGTCATACGCTCGGCAAAGTAAAGCGGAGACGGGCGGCCGACATAATGGGTCCACAAATCGTCCATCTGGGCCTTGAAGGCCGGATCTTCCTTGGCCTTGCGGTACTCGGCCTCCAGCTCAAGGATGAGCGGCATCAGCGTTTCGGCCACATACCGACCGCCAAACTCTCCAAAACGGCCATTCACGTCAGGCCATTGGTCCCATGTATTCCGCAAATCCATTTGTCCTGCTTTCCTTGCAATCACGCGTGTGTACTTAGACCGAAGGGCTGGCCAAGGAAAGCGCAGCGATGAAACCCGGCTGCGACAGACCGGCTTTCCTATTGCGCTTTCGCCGCCTCAATGAAGGTCTGTACCAGCGCGCGGTCCTTGAGACCCTTCAGCCGCTCGACACCTGAAGAGACATCGACGGCTGGCGCGCCGGTTAACCGGATGGCCTCGCCCACATTATCCGGCGTCAGCCCGCCGGCCAGCAGCCACGGCTTCGGCGCACCCCAGCCTTGCATAAGCGTCCAGTCAAAAGCGAGGCCATGACCGCCAGTGCGGTCAGCGCCTTCTGGCGGTTTGGCATCAATGAGCAGGCGATCTGCCGCCGTATAGAGTGCGGCCCGCTCCAGATCCTCAGACGTTGCTACGCCCATGGCTTTCCAGACCTCTGCACCCGTTGCCGACTTGATCTCCGCCACACGGTCAGGCGTTTCTGATCCGTGCAGCTGCAAGGTGCGGATACCCAGCGCAACGATCCGCTCAATCTGGGCATCATCGGGATTGACCAGAAGCGCGACGGGCACAGAGCGGCCGGCCTGCATAAGCAATGTCGCGGCGGCCGCCTCTGTCACATAACGGGGGCTCGCCTCAACGAACACAAAGCCGATCCAATCTGCCCCCTTCTGCGCAGCAAAGCGCACGAGGTCCGGATCGGTCAAGCCGCAAATCTTTACCTGGGTCATGGCAAGGGCGTTACGTCAGGCAGGGCCTGCGGGTCAATTGCCCATGGTTAAATCCAGAAATCTATTTAAGGATCGCTGCGAAGAAAATACGCCCGGAATCCTTCGGCGCGATTTCCTGGCTGAAGGTCCAGCGCATGTGCGTAATCTCTTCAGGAATTTCCAGATGCGCCGGCGTGGCACTGTCAGACACCAGGCGCGCACCGGAAATATATGTCTTGCCGCCATCGACCGAGAAATCCACAAAGGCTTCGTCATATTCCGCAACCGCGGAGTCTTCCAGCAGGCTGACATCTTCCGGCACAGGCAGAGTCAGAACAACATCCGTCGCGGGCTGTTCGCTATCATTGATATAGGTGACTGAGTAGAAAAGCTGCTCGCCAGGTTTCACTTCGTCCGCAGGCAGCAATTCCATTTCGACACCGCCTTCCTCGTCTTCAATCACGATGGCGCGTTCAACAGTCTGCTCTACGACCAGATCCTGAGCGAAGGCTGGAAGTCCGATCATGAGGGTTCCGGCAAGAGAGGCGGCGACACGCTTCAGCATGGCAAAATCCTTGGCAAGGGCTTGATAGATAGATGCCCAGAAT
This sequence comes from Alphaproteobacteria bacterium, assembly GCA_018222605.1. Taxonomy (GTDB): domain Bacteria; phylum Pseudomonadota; class Alphaproteobacteria; order Caulobacterales; family Hyphomonadaceae; genus Hyphomonas. Next base: position 152,683 of record JAAEZZ010000009.1, on the reverse strand, counting down.
TCACCCAAATCGTTAATATTAACTCAAAATCCGTAAAGTATTTTCCCTGCCACAGATTAATCTTTGCACGCCCAATTCAATAGCGGACAGGTTCAGCCGGTGTCCTACAGCATTGATCCTGTTTCCACATAACGCTGATGCCAGGACAGCGCTTCATTCAGCAAAGTTGGCGCATGCTGGCCGAAGGAATTCTGCCTTGCCCGCTTATAGTAATCTTGGATCGCATTGCGATAGGACGGGTGCACACAATTCTTGACAATCACATCAGCGCGCTGCTTCGGGCTGAGACCGCGCAGATCCGCCAGTCCCTGTTCGGTCACGATCACCTGCACATCCTGATTGATATGATCGACATGAGACACCTTCGGCACAATAGCTGAAATTTTGCCGCCCTTGGCCGTGGACGGGCTCATGAAAATAGACACATAGGCATTGCGAGCGAAATCGCCCGAACCGCCAATTCCGTTTTGAATGCGCGATCCCATGACATGGGTTGAGTTCACATTGCCGAAAATGTCGGCCTCGATCATGCCATTCATCGCGATGCAGCCAAGCCGGCGAACCAGTTCCGGATGGTTGGAGATTTCCTGCGGGCGCAGGATCAGCTTGTCGCGGAACTTCATCGCATCGCGGTTGAAGCGCAGGGCAGCCTCCGGCGACAGTGAGAACGCAGTTGCAGACGCCATACGCAGCTTGCCCTCCTCCAGCAGGTCCAGCATGCCGTCCTGAATAACTTCCGTATACGCCGTCATGTCTCCATAAGGTGCATCCATCAGACCGGACAGAACCGCATTGGTGACATTCCCGACACCTGATTGCAGCGGCAACAGGGAATGCGGCAAGCGCCCGACCTTCACCTCATGGGCAAAGAAGTCCAGCAAGTGCCCGGCAATGGCAATCGCGACATCGTCCGGTTCAGCGAAGGGCAGGTTCCTGTCTGGCGCATCTGTTTCAACAATGGCGACAATCTTGTCCGGATTAACCCGGAAATGCTTTTCCCCGATCCGGTCATCCGGACGCACGAGCGGAATGGGTTTCCGGTTCGGTGGCAGCGCCGTGCCATAATAGATATCGTGCATCCCGTTGAGCGCTTCGCTTTGCCAGCGATTGACCTCAAGAATGATTTTGTCGGCCTGGTCGAGCCAGGTCTTGTTATTGCCAATCGAGGAAGACGGGATCAGCGCGCCGTCTTCGGTAATGCCGGAAACTTCTACGACGGCGGTATCCAGCTTTCCCAGAAAGCCCTGCCAGGCCATCGGAGCCACCTGGCTAAGGTGCAGATCAAAATAGTTCATCTCGCCCGCATTGATCTTTTCACGTGCAATGGGGTCTGAATTGTAAGGCAGGCGGAACTCGATTCCGTCGGCCTTGGCCAGCGCGCCATCCAGTTCGGGGCCGGTCGACGCCCCACTCCAGATCTTCACCTTGAAGGGATTGCCCGCTGCATGTTCCGCCTCAATGCGTCCTGCCAGGGCCAGCGGAACGGATTTCGGATAACCAGAGCCGGTAAAGCCACTCATCCCGATTGTCGTGCCATTAGTGATCAAGCTCGCGGCGTCTTCAGCGCTCATTATGCGGTCACGCAAGGCGGGATGCTGGATTCGGCTGGTCGTCATATTTGTTCCCTTTGAAGCATGGCGTCGGGCCTACCCGGCTGGGCATACTTTACCGATGATATGGCAGAATTTCGAACCAAGCCTGAGAGCACGCCGGATAGGCTTTGTCATCTACTGGCAGGTATGCACAATTGCAGATCGATGGGCCCGGCGCATGCAGTGACAACAAGCCATATCCTGTCTGAAAGATCTGCTGGCGGTGAGACAGGGATTCGAACCCTGGAGACTATTGCTAGCCTACACACTTTCCAGGCGTGCGCCTTCGACCACTCGGCCACCTCACCGCGCTCAGCAGAATGGAGGCCAATAGCGGATGACCATGCAGATCGCAAGACCGTGATTGCCGTTCTGGGCAGCCAAACCCATATCAGCTGCAGAAAGGGAAAACTGACATGCTGTTTTCAAAGAAACCTGCGACCCTGCCGGATGCTGAGAGCGCCCTTCCCGGACGCTCTTCCCCCATACCGACAGCAAGTACACATTATGTCTTCGGACGTGACCTTCAGGGTCCTGTGCCAGATGGCTATGAAACCGCCGTCTTCGGGATGGGCTGTTTCTGGGGCGCCGAACGCAAGTTCTGGCAACAGGAGGGCGTCTGGGTGACCCGGGTCGGCTATGCCGGCGGCATCACGCCCAACCCGACCTATGAAGAAGTCTGCTCCGGTGGCACAGGCCATACGGAAATCGTGGAAGTCATCTTCAATCCGGAAGAGGTGAGCTTTGCGGAGCTGATGAAGCTGTTTCTGGAAAACCATGACCCGACCCAAGGCATGCGCCAGGGTAATGACATCGGCACGCAATACCGCTCCGCCGTCTACACAACTTCTGATGCGCAAGCCGAAACGGCCCATGAAATGATTGCGGCCTATGAAAAGGCGCTTGCCGCGTCCGGCCATGCCGCACAAATCACGACGGAAGTTAAGCCTCTGGACAAGGTGTATCTGGCTGAAGACTATCACCAGCAATATCTGGCGAAGAACCCGAACGGTTATTGCGGCATTGGCGGCACAGGCGTCTCTTGCCCCATGGGCTTGGGCGTTACATCCTGACGCTTGCCTAGGCCCCGAAATTCACGGCAAATCGCTTGCGCGTCTCCAGCATGTTCTTGGCCTTGGCCATCGTGTCAGAGACCGTTTGCGCGCGCTGGATCGTCGGATCGGCCTGCAGGGCCTCAATCACTTTTGACAGGTGGGAGATCGCATCTTCCACCTGTTTTCGGTCGAACTGCACCATGGAGCGGGCAATGAGCGCTCGGCCGATATCCATGTGGGACTGAACCACCCGCCACGAATCCCTGTCGGTCTGCGCGGCCTGCAGATGTGCCCGACGTAGACGCAGCACCCGGTCGAGCGCGTCCAGGTCTCCGGCTTGCTCTGCAACATGCACGCCCGTTGCACAGAAATCTGCCTCCAGTCTGCGTAGCAAAGCGGGCGACAATGACGCGCAATCATCCAGCATTTCGCCAAGCGCTTCTGCCAAGAGTTTCATCTTTTCCGCTCGGAAAGATTGCGGATTGGCCAGGGCGGGCTGCAATTCCCGGGCGAGGAAATACGCCGCTATGCGCGGCAGCTGTCCATCCAGATCCTTCATGCGGCCCGGCAGTGCGAGCGTGAAAGGCCGTGCCTCTTCCGCACGCAGGCCGCCGCCGCGGCTAAGGCCGTGGATCAGAAACCCTTCATTGCGGCGGCCCGTGCGCTCTGTCCACAGGAACATGTCAGCCTGGGACACGATCATCCGCCGCCGTGCTCTGGCCAGTGCCCGGCCTTCCAAACCGCCCGGGATAGGCGATGTGCGAAACAACTTGAACGGCGCGCCGAAGATGAAGGCACCCAAATGGTCCTGCAGCGCCGACATCAACCATTTGCCTGCCTTGCGGCCGGACAGTCCGCGTGGCGGGGCAAGCAGGATACGATAACCGGGGGATTTGTCCTTCGCGGCCCTGCGAAGACCTGACTCCATTATGGCCCGGCGCATGGCCTTGGCCAGCAAGACAAACAGGATAACGACCACTGCGGCGATGATGAGCAGCATCATCACAAAGCCGAATGCAGCCATCTCTCCTCCGGGCAGGACATGCTCCTGAACCCAGGTTTCTGCTGTATCAAACCATGCAAGCACAGGCATTCAGGGCGGACCTCCTGTCTACCCGTGCGATACGGTTCTTGCTTGATGCATGCAACTGATAAACGCTGTTCAGCTCGCCTGTCAGATGATTACACTCGCCTTTCAGGCAACAGTTCGGGCAAGAAGGGCAGCAATGCCACAGGGCGATTTCATTACACGGTTTGCGCCTTCACCCACCGGGCATTTGCATCTCGGCCATGCGGCCTCGGCTTTTTGCGTGTGGGATCATGCGCGCGCCGCTGGCGGACACGTTCTGCTGCGCATGGAAGACATCGACCAGACACGCTGCAGGCCGGAATACGAGGCCTCGATTCTGGAAGACTTGGCCTGGCTGGGCCTGAACTGGGAGGGCGCCATCCGGCGCCAGTCAGAACATTTTGAGGAGTATGAAGCCTGCCTTGAAGGCCTACAAGCGCGTGGTCTGATCTATCGCTGCTTCAAGACGCGACGCGAGATCGCGGAAATTCTGGACGCCGAGCCGGTTTCAGACACGACCGCCTATATCGGCGCCTCTCTTGCCCCCTCAGAGGAGGCAGAGCGGCTTGAGCGCGGAGACGCTTTTGCCTGGCGGCTATCCCTGTCTGCGGCGCGGGACACGCTTGGCCCAGCATTTAAAGAACTTGCCTATACCGAATTCGGCTCAAATGGCTTGCAGAGCATTAAGGCAGACCCCACGCCGTTTGGCGATGTTGTGCTGGGACGCAAGGAAACCCCAACCAGCTATCATCTTGCCTGCTGCCATGATGACGCCCTTCAGGGCATCACCCATATCATACGCGGAGAGGACATCAGAGAGATGACTTCCGTTCATAGCCTGTTGCAGGCCCTGATGGATTGGCCGCAGCCACTTTATCACTTTCATCCGCTCGTCATGGGACCGGATGGCAAGAAACTGTCCAAACGGTTTGGCGACAGGGGATTGCGTGCATGGCGTGAAGACGGCAAGACGCCGAAAGACATTCGCGCAATGACAGGCATTTCATGACAAGCGTAGATATTTCACCACCCGCTCAGCGGGAATGGCTCGGTGTGCTCATGCTGATGGGCGGCGCTATCGCCGTTGGCTTTGCACCGATCGCCTTGAGGCTTGGTCTTGAGGATATGGGCCCACAGGCCATTGCATTCTGGCGCTATGTGTTCGCCCTGCCCGTCCTGCTGATCCTTGTCGTGCTGTTTGAGCGCCGGGCCCCGGCCAAGCCCAATATATTTGCCATTCTGGCTGGCATCTGCTTCGCCCTTGATATCGGCTTCTGGCATTGGTCCCTCACCCTTACCAGCGTCTCCAATGCCACCTTCATCGTGAATATTGGCAGCGTGTGCGTCGGCTTTCTGGCCTGGCTGTTCCTGAAGGAACGCCCCGCGCCGATCTGGTTCCTGGCAGTTGTTTTGGCCGTCGCCGGCGCAGCTGCTCTTTCGCTTGGCGGACAAACCGACAAGGGCGCCTCCTTTGAGGGGGACCGTATCGCCATCATCGCCGCGCTGTGCGTGTCGGGCTATTTTCTCTGCTCGAAGCTGGCACGCCGCAGCATGAACGGGCTGGAAACCCTGTTCTGGCTGACCCTTGTCGAGGCCGTCGTGGCCGCTGGCATGGTAATGGCCTTTGGCGAAAGCTTCATGCCGGAAGACCTTTCGGGCTTCAGAGTGCCGATGATCCTCGGCATCTTCATTCACGTCATCGGCCAGGGCCTGATTATCACCGGGCTGGGCCGTGCGCCGACTTCTGTCGCAGGCGTGATCATTCTGTTGCAGCCAGTCGTCGCGGCTGCCGTTTCATGGAAGGTCTTCGGAGAAACACTTACCTCTCTGCAAGCATCCGGCGGCCTGCTGATCCTGTTCGCTGTCTGGCTGGCCCAGCGCGGACGCAAACCTCAGGCGATCGACTGAACATCTAACGCAGCATTACTGTCACGAAATGCGTCTATGCCCGCCACAAAGTCATATTACCGGAGATCTATCATGCGCCGCATTGCCCTTTCCCTTGTTTCATTGACCGCCCTAAGCGTCGCAGGATGTGTCTCCCCTGCGGAAACGGTATCTGTTGCAGATGCGCCGCAACCTGGCCTGACCCTGCACCGCAATGGTGCGACACCCGTTCAGGCAGAAGATGCCTACTTCCAGTCCGCTGCGGCCTCCGTTCAAAACAGAATCGCAACGCGCGGCATAAAACCTGCGAAGAATGTCATCCTGTTTGTAGGCGATGGTATGAGCATTCCGACCATCACGGCAGCCCGTATCTATGCCGGCCAGAAACGCGGACTGGATGGTGAGTCCTACAGCCTGACGATGGACACGCTGCCGCACATGGCGCTGTCCAAAACATATAGCAATGATTTCCAGGTTGCAGATTCCGCCTCAACCGCCACAGCCATGATGACCGGCGTGAAAGTGAACTCCCGCACGCTGGGTGTGCGCAAGGACGCCTATTTCGGTAATTGCGCCAGTATCGAAGACAATGGCACGGACTCCATCTTCGAGCTGGCCGAACGCGCTGGCCTGGCTACAGGGATCGTGTCCACCGCCCGCCTGACACACGCCACACCGGGCGCCACCTATTCCGAAACCCCCAGCCGCGACTGGGAAGACGACACAAACTTGAAAGGCGTCGCAGGCGACTGCCGTGATATTGCCCGCCAGCTGATCGAATGGCCGGAAGGCGATGGTTTTGAAGTCGCCATGGGTGGTGGGCGCGCGCACTTCATGACGGTGGAAGAGGCTGACCCGGAAGAAGAAGGCCGTACGGGTAACCGTGAAGATGGCCGCGATCTGACCGCGGAATGGGTCGCGAAGTCCCCGCAGCACACTTACATCACCGACCTTGCCGGTTTCGAAGCCACCGATTTTGCCTCCGATGTGAAAGTTCTCGGTCTCTTCGACAGCTCTCACCTGCAATATGACATGGACCGCCCGAATGATCCGGCAGGTGAGCCGTCTCTTTCCGAACTGACCCAGGCAGCCATCACACGCCTTTCCCAGAACCCGGACGGGTTCGTCCTTCTGGTCGAAGGTGGCAGGATCGACCATGGGCACCACGCCGTAAACGCAGCCCGCGCACTGGATGAAACCGACGCATTCGATCAGGCCATCGCCGCCGCGCTGGAGATGACCAATCCCGATGAGACGCTGATCATCGTTACGGCGGACCATTCCCATACCATGACGATTTCCGGCTATCCGAAGCGCGGCAATCCTATTCTTGGCAAGGTCGTGTCTGGTCTCGACGACAGCCCGATGAAAGCCCAAGATGGCAAGCCTTACACCACACTGTCCTATGCCAGCGGCATGACCGCGTGCCGGATGGTCGACGGTGAACCGGATTGCGAACGCGAAAACCTGTCTGAGGTCGACACGACCGATCCGGATTTCCACCAACCCTCCCTGGTGCTGATGTCGTCTGAAACCCATGGCGGCGACGATGTGGCGATCTTTGCGACTGGCCCAGGATCCGAACTTGTTTCCGGTGTGATGGAGCAAAACGAGATCTTCCACGTTATGGGAAGAGCCTCCGGACTTGTTGCAGGCCCGGAAGCCGAAGCGGAATAAGGACACAGCAAGGTTTGGTAAAATTCACCTACAGGGAAGATGGACCGGTCACCGGCTATGTTTATGTGGCCAATAGCAAGCAGGATGACCGATTCCGCACTGCCCGCCCGGGTGACATTATCCGCAATCCCGAGCCTGACCCGCCCTATATTCTTGTCAGTCACAATACCGAAGACATCGTCCTCTCCGGCTGGCCGGGAACGCTTTGGACCGCAGAAGTGCTCGATGCCACGGCGCAGCAGGAAGAAGACAGCGACTTCACGCGCGCCGTTGCGGTACGTCTTGTCGAGCGGTTGCCCGCCCACACCCTGTTCGGCCCACATGGAGAAGCCGTTGCCTGGGTCGCCGACCGGGCCAGCCGGCTGAGCTATGCTGAAGCAGAGCTGCTGGCTGACAGACGCGCGCCGGACGCGGCACGCGCCTATGCCAGCGCATGGCTGAACTGGGATGGAATGACCCCGTCCAGCCGGGAATATACCGATTGGGAAGGCATCATCTCTGTTGGCAGCGAAGCGCCCTTCTCTCCCGTTGGGCGCGGCCTGCGAACGGTGTTCGGCGCAGTCGTTGCGCAAGCCTGGAGACTCCAGGGCGATGACGCGATGTATGCCGAGAGCGGGACAGAAGATGATCCCGAACTGTGCCTGGCTGAACCCTGGGCCAACGCAGCCCTGTGCCTGATTGAAATCACTATGGCCCTCGGGGCACCCGACCTGCTCAGCCAGGAAGATCACAAGCTGCTGACAGACCCTTGGCGTGTCCTGACCAGCCCCAGCCTTTCGTAGCGGCAGGACTCGCCAACCCCGCAGTTCTCGGCAATGCTTCCGACATAAAACATAAAACTGGAGGAACCCCATGAAAGCTGCCGTGATGCGAGCGCCCAACGCACCCCTATCGATCGAGGACGTCACCATTTCCAAGCCCGGCCCGCGGGAAGTGCTTGTCAGACTGAAAGCCGTTGGCGTCTGCCATTCAGATGTTCACTTCTGGGATGGTAATTTTCCCGCCGAACTGCCGGTCATTCTGGGCCATGAAAGCGCCGGCATCGTGGAAGAAGTCGGCTCCATGGTCTCGGCCGTGAAACCTGGCGACCATGTCATCTCCATCCTCTCCCCCTTTTGTGGAACGTGCGAGTACTGTCTGTCAGGTCACATGTCTGTCTGTCACACCGTGAACGGAGAGAAATTCCAACGCCCACCCACAGAGGCCCCGCGCCTGTCGATCAAGGGAGAGAAAGTCGGCCAGTTCCTGAACCTCTCTTCCTTTGCAGAGCAGATTCTGGTGCATGAGAATGCTCTCTGCGCGATCGACAAGGATATGCCGATGGATCGAGCTTGCCTGATCGGCTGCGGCGTAGTGACGGGCGTTGGCTCAGTCTTCCATTCGGCCAAGGTAGAGCCCGGCTCAACCGTCGCCGTGCTCGGCTGCGGCGGCGTGGGGCTTGCGGCCATCAATGGTGCGGCCATTGCCGGGGCTAGCCGCATCATCGCCGTCGACCTGTCAGACGAGAAGCTGCAGATGGCTGTCCGCTTTGGTGCAACCGACACGGTCAATCCGGGCAAGGTAAACGCAATCGAGGCGGTGAAAGAACTCACCAAGGGCGGCGTTCATTATGCCTTTGAATGCGTTGGCCTGAAGCAGACCGCCGAACAGGCCTATCACATGCTCCGCCCACGGGGCGTTGCGACTGTGATCGGCATGATCACGCCCGGCGTAAATATTGAAGTACCAGGCATCGAGCTGCTTGTGACGGAAAAACGCCTGCAAGGCGCGGTGATGGGATCTAACCGTTTCCGCATAGACTTCCCGCGCTTCATTGAACTCTACAAGCAAGGCAAACTGCATCTGGATGATTTGATCTCCGACCGCATCGGTCTCGAGGGCATCACCGGAGCACTGCAGAATTTGAAAGACAATAAGGGTACAGTCGCCCGTCAGGTCGTCGTGTTTGACTAGAGACAAGAACCGGTCCTTTCTGCGTTGTCAGACAAGGACCGGACCTTATGGCAGGCAAGCGCGACCAGAAGAAAAGAGAAGTCTTTGACGCCCTCTATCAGTCTGCCCTGCGTCTATTCGACAGCAAGGGATATGATGCGGTCACCGTCTCTGAAATTACTCGGGCCGCTGGCGTTGCAAAGGGTACCTTCTTTAACCACTTCCCCGCCAAGGCAGATATCTTGGCCGAATGGTACAGACGCCTCATGGCTGATGTCATGGACACTCCGGCCACAGATGACAACCTCCCCCTAGCAGAGGCCGCGCTGGAAGTGGCGCACCAGACAATCAGTCTGAGCGCGGCCTCTCCTCAGCTTTGGCAGGCCACAACACAACTTTCACCTGTCACCCCCTCCATTCAGACCGTGGAAGCTGAAAATGACCGGGCCGTGCGCAACCATTATATTCGCTTGGCAAGACGCGCCATCTCCAAAGGCCACCTGCCATCCGAGACTGATCCGGACAAGCTGGGAGACCTCTATCTCACCCTGTTCACCGGCACAGTCCGCCAATGTGTCGTCACAGGCAGGCGCGAAGAAATTCTGCCTGACCTGAAAAGACGATTTGAGGCCCTGGCCAGTATCGCCGCGAGGACGGGATTGCCTTGAGCGTGCAAATCCCATAAAAGTGACCACGGTCACTTTTTCTGAGTTTTTTCTTCATGCGTCTCCCCTCCATCCTGCTAAGTCTGGCGTTTACACTCTTTGCCTGCGCACAAGTCCCAGCTGCTCCACCTGAGCCTGAAACTCAACTCATTGCGCAGAACGGCACCATACTGCCTGAAGCGTTCGGCATATGGAGCTCTCAGGAATCCGGCTGGATACTAGAGATCACCTCAGATGGCATCACGCGCTGGCAGGATACAATGGCAGCCTGTTATCCCACGCGACAGGATGGCCCGACGCTGATGGGACAGATCGAATACAGATACTTCACGCCCTTAGATGCTGACACGGCTAAGTTTGAATACCTGCCTTCGGATGGACACGCCCTGTTCACCCGGTTGGAGGATATGCCAGCTCGCTGTAGCGATACGCCGATCATAGATCCCGTCACCTTGTTTGAGATCTTTGCTTCAATTTTTCAGCAGCATTATGTCTTTTTTGATCAACGCGGGATCGACTGGCAGGCGATAACTTCAAAGGCTCGGGGACAAATCTCCCATGATACGAGTGAAGAGGACCTTCTCAGCGTCTTCACCGAAATGCTGGAGCCACTTCAGGATTCCCACACAAAACTGATCGCAACAATTGATGGCACGCCGCATCGAATTCAATTTGGGCTGGGCGAGACGCTGCCAAAAGTACGTGCAAGCATAGGGGAGTCTCCTTGGCTGGTCGGTATACTGGACAATCTCATGGCCTGGCTGGACGAAGGCGCCGTTCAGACCGGCAATGAGCGATTTATCCACGGCACAATCAATGGACATATTGGCTATATCCAGATCTTCACCATGGGCGGCTTTACGACTGCGCATGAGGCAGGCACGCCGGAATGGGCAAATGACGAGATCAAGGCCCTTCACAATCTGTTTGACGAGGCCTTTGCAGGCTTTGACGATACAGATGCTCTGATCCTGGATCTTTCCAACAACCGGGGTGGCTATGATGCTATCACACGCGCAATTGCCAGCCGCTTCCTGGATGCGCCCAGTGAGGCCTATTCCGTTCGCACGGAATGGGAGGGAACCCTTCTGATCACCTATACTATTGCTCCTTATAGTGATGGCCCGGTCTACATAAAGCCTGTCTATGTCATCACCAGTGATGTCACCGTATCCGGCGGCGAGATCACCACAATGATGCTACAGCAATTACCACATGTAACGGTTGCAGGCAGGAGAACACGTGGAGCCTTCTCTACCCCGCTGGCCAAGCCCCTGCCAAATGGCTGGTACCTTGAACTATCAAACGAGATCTTCTCGTCTGCAGACGGTACGGTCTATGAGGGGCGAGGTATCGCACCTGAGATCATCCTGCCTCTGTTCGCCGAGAATCCTCCTGTCGAGAGCCATCTGACATCGCTGAAACAGCTCGTTGCGTGCATAGAGGATGAGACGTGCTGAAGAACCGGGAGCAGGAAAACACCGCCCCCGGATATTATAATCAGAACCAGGTTCGGATGCCCAGCACCCAATAGGCCTGGTCTTTCTCGCCGCCTGCAGCCTCCACATATTCGGCCGTATCGCCCAGTGCGCTGTGATATTCCCAGCCGACATAAGGCGCAAATTCCCGCTTGATCTCATAGCGCAGGCGCAGGCCCGCCTGCACACTTGTGAAGCCGGCCCCGGTTTCAAGTTCCGGAATATCCTGCGCGGACATGGCCAGTTCGAGACGCGGCTGCAGGATCAGACGCTGGGTCAGCAGAAGTTCATACTCTGCCTCAAGATCCGCTGTCAGATCGCCCTCATCGCTGAGATAGACAGCGCCATCCACTTCAAACCAGTAAGGCGCAAGCCCCTGAAAGCCGAGCACAGCATGCGCGCGGCCTTCTGGCTCAAAATCATACCGAACGCCCGCCTGCAGATCGAAATAGGGCGAAACCGCACGCGACCAGAGCAATTGCACTTCGGCTTCCTCAAGCTCGCCCTCATCAAAGGAATATTCTCCCTCCGTTTTCAGATAGAGCCTGTCGGTGTCACCGCCATACCAGGCCGAGCCATCCCACACACCGATCTCTTCATCGTCAGACATCTGCACTTCGGCACGGTCAAACATCACCATGCCAAATGCCTGATCGCCATTGTGATGCAGAACATGCGCCCGGGACGCCGCCATTTCGGCAGGATCGAAATAGGCATCTGCCTGAGACCAAGGGGCATTTTCAGAATTATCCTCATGCCCGGAATGGTCCTGTGCGTAGGCAGAGGACATACCAAGGATTATAGCCCAAAGGGAAATCAGAACCGGTTTCATTGGTCATCCTCCATCTTCATGTCATGCCCCATGGCGGAGTGATCCATGCTTTCATGCTCCTGCATCGGGGACGTGTCATCCGATGGCAGAACGGAGACGACCTGCATCATGCCAGCATGCATGTGATAGAGAAGGTGGCAGTGGAATGCCCAATCGCCGACATGGTCCGCCGACACATCAAAGGAAACCTTCTCAGCCGGCTTCACGATCACCGTATGCTTGCGCGGGCAGTGATCCCCGCCGCCATTGACGAGGTCAAAGAACATTCCGTGCAGATGGATCGGATGCGGCATCATGGTGGAATTGATGAGGCTGACCCTAAGGCGCTCACCTTCATGAAAAACGATTGGCTCCGTCACTTCAGAGAACTTCACCCCATCGAACGACCACATATAGCGTTCCATGTTCGAAGTCAGATGAATTTCGATCTCGCGTCCGGGTGTACGCAGATCCGGGTTCGGATCCAGACTGCGCAATTGGGAGTACCGCATCACCCGGTGCCCGACATTTTCCAGGCCAAGGCCCGGCTCATCCAGACGGCTGATCGGCATCATGTTGACCCTGCTCACCCCTGGCCCACGCTTTACGGGGTTGGACTCCACGGGCCAACCGCCTGACCTCGCCATGTCCTTATGAGCCATATCGCCCATATCATGCCCCGGCATACCGTGTGCAGAATGGTCCATTTTGGAATGATCTATTGTGGAGGAGGTCATACCCTCCCCTGCCATTCCCACCACCATGGCATCCTCCGTCATCGCATCATGGGTCATGTCGCCATGCCCCATGGCCGCATGATCCATGCCCATATCCTTCATGCTCAATGTCGGCACAGGCCTGAGAGCCGGGGCTTCAGCCCGCATTCCAGCCTTCGGCCCGAATGTCGCCACAGCCTGTCCGGACCGGTCAATGCTTTCGGCAACGAAAGCATAAGCCCGGTCTTCCGGCGGGGAGATGATCACATCATAAGTCTCAGCCACGCCCATCTGGAATTCATCCACTTCGAGTGGCTGAACATTCAGGCCATCTGCGGCGACGATGGTCATCGGTAGATCCGGCAGGCGCACATTGAAGATGGTCATCGCCGAGGCATTGATGATCCGCAGGCGGACACGCTCCCCCTTCCGGAAGATGCCGTTCCAATTGTCCTGAGTGGAATGCCCGTTGATCAGGAAGTGATAGGTCGACCCGGTCACATCCGCTATGTCGCGCGGAGACATTCGCATCGCGCCCCACATCGCCCGCTCAGACCATGCCGCGCCAAATCCGTTCTCCCTGGCATCCGCCAGAAAGTCCGGCAGTGTCCGCTGCTGGAAATTGTAGGTGTCGCTCGACTTTTTCAGTTTGGCAAAGATTCGCTCCGCGCGCTCAAAACTCCAGTCGGACAGCACCAGAACATATTCCCTGTCATAGGCGACCGGGTCTGCTCCCTTCGGGTCGATGATGATCGGCCCGTAATGGCCTTCCTGCTCCTGCAGGCCGGAATGGGAGTGATACCAATAGGTGCCGGACTGCGGCACGGCATATTTATAGGTGAAGGTCTCACCGGAACGGATACCCGGAAACGTCACGCCCGGCACGCCGTCCATCTGGAACGGCACGAGCAGGCCATGCCAGTGGATGGACGTGTCGACATCCAGCGTATTCTTGACGTTCAGGGTAATCTCGTCTCCTTCCCGGAAACGGATCAGGGGCGCGGGCAATGTCCCGTTCACACCAGTCGCCTCACCTGGCTTGCCATCAATACGCACGGGAAACTTCCCGACCGTCAGGTCGAACTCTGTCGCCGTGTGAGGGTAAAGACCATGATTGCCATCACTGGCACTGCGCGCCCAGGCTGGCAGCAACGCCCCCAGGCCGCTCAGCAGGCCGGACGCGGCCGACCCATACATGAATTGTCGTCTGTTCAACATGTTTGAAAATCCAGAGAATTGAGGGTGCCGCACAAGGCAGCTTTCCGGCAGGCAAAGCCTTACCGGAGACGCACAAACCAGCGCATTTCACTCAATTCAGAAGACGGATCTTCAGGCTAACGGGGGTAATCGTCGGCGGGTCGGGCATCTGCCTGGGAGGCGCGCGCGCCTCAAGACGATAGGCCGCCTGCGACACCAGGGCGGAGGGCGCTGGCAGCACGACCTTTACCGCCGTCTGCTGTACGCCTTTGGCCGTGACATCCGCGGCCTTTGCCAGAAAGGGTGTGTCCGGATGGCATTCCGCCTGTGGCGTGTCCGAAGGCGCGGACGCCATGTCGGCGCAATGATCAGCGGAGGCGGACGACATCTCCATGGCATGCGCGGCGCTAGCGCCATGGCCGGAATGCCCGGAACAAGCACACATCGCCTGCTGCGAGCCCAGCAACAGGGCCGCCATGACCAGCATAAGGTTACGAATGGCCATCACCATGAAACGTGTTCCCTTCAGAGAAGACATTTAGGGCGATCCTGCCTCTAGAACAATGCCTTCCCGTCTGTGGGCTAGGCGCGCAGCAACTCGTTCACGCCCGTTTTGGAGCGCGTCTGTGCGTCGACCGTTTTCACGATCACGGCGCAGGCGAGGCTCGGGCCACCATTCTTGTCCGGCAGGGTGCCAGGCACGACCACCGAATAAGGCGGCACTTTGCCATAGCTGATCTCGCCCGTCTGACGATTCACGATCTTGGTGGACTGGGTGATGAACACGCCCATCGCGATGACAGAGCCTTCGCCCACAACCACGCCCTCAACCACTTCAGAGCGCGCCCCGATGAAGCAATTGTCCTCAATGATTGTCGGGTTCGCTTGCAGCGGCTCCAGAACGCCGCCAATGCCGGTGCCGGCAGAGATGTGGCAGTTCGCGCCAACTTGCGCGCAGGAGCCGACAGAGGCCCAGGTGTCGATCATCGTGCCTTCGCCCACATAGGCACCAATGTTCACATAGGACGGCATCAGCACGGCATTTTTCGCGATATAGGCACCGCGGCGCACAGCGCAGGGCGGCACCGCGCGGAAGCCGGCATTCTCAAAATCGGAAGTGCCCCAGCCCTGGAATTTGGAGGGCACCTTGTCCCACCAATTTCCGCCACCCGGCACGCCGGAAATCATGCCATTGGCATTCAGGCGGAAGGACAGCAGCACGGCCTTCTTCAGCCATTGATGCACTTCCCAGCTGCCATCACCATTCGGGCTTGCCACGCGGGCCTCACCGGAATCGAGAAGCTCAATAGCCGCCTCGACCGCATCGCGCACTTCACCGCGTGTTTCAGTGGTCAGCGTGTCGCGGGTTTCCCACGCCTGTTCGATGGAGGCGGCAAGGGCTTCTGTCATTTTTTTCTCCGGGGCCGTTTAGTCCAAGGTTTCAATCGCCGCCTCAAGAAAGGCAGCAAGGTCGCCCGTGACATAGTCTATGTGGTCAGGCCCGTCATCCCCCAACAGGTCATCCAAATTGGCGGGGCGGGCTTCAATCGGCTCATGGCTCCAGTCCCTTTCGGAATGCACCAGCACCGTTGTGAAGCCCATATCCTTTGCAGGCAGCAGATTGCGGGCGAGATCTTCAAAGAAGACCGCGCGACCTGGCTTGATGTCATGCAAAGCAACGAACCTGTCATAGGACACCTGATTGGGCTTGGGCGTGTACTCGGCATCCTCGATGCCATAGCTGCCATCGAACAGATGCGAGAGGCCCATCCTCTCCACCACCCGCTCGGCATGACGGCGTGAGCCGTTTGTGTAGACAAATTTCCGCCCGGGCAAAGCTGACAGCGCATCGCGCAATACCGGCAGGTCTGGCAGCGGTGACAGGTCTATTTCATGGACATAATGCAGGAAGTCAGCCGGATCGATCTTGTGAACCTTCATCAGGCCTGACAGCGTCGTGCCATAGGTTGCATAGTAATGCTTCTGCAGCTTTCTCGCCTCATCAGGCGGCAGGTCCAGCAACCGCGAGACAAAATCCGTCATGCGCGTGTCAATCTCGGCGAAAAGGTTGCATTCGGCCGGATACAGCGTGTTGTCGAGATCGAAGACCCAGTCCCTGACATGGCCGAAGCTGCCGAATGGCGCGATATGAACGCCAGCCTTGGAAGAAATCATTGGGTTCCCGCCTTGGCGAAGTCACGCTCGAAGAATTCGAATACCAGACGGCGGTCTACCGGTTCAGGCGCGCGCTGGAACAGGGCCGTACGATAGGCAGAGGCCTCACAATCGTCGCGGCCAACAATGGCAAACTTCGCCCGGCCGACGCAGAAGGCATCGGACGCCTTTGCCAGCGTCCGCGTGCGGGTGCCGTCCTCCATTTCGCCATAGACATAATATTCCGTGCTCCGCAGGCCACGATCGATGGCCCGCGCGCAACCGCCCGCCTCCAGCATCCACCAGCCGCGACTTTCCCAGCCTTCGGTCCCGCGCCGGGCAATGGCGCTCCAGATGCGCTTGTCCGTCCGGTTGCACAGCGTGAAGCCGACATTGCGGCCCGCATCCTTGGCAACCTGTTCCAGAAAGTCGATCAGGTCAGAGTCTGACGTATCCGCAGGCAGGTTGTTTTTCTTCAGGAAGTCTCCAATCGCCGCGCGCGTCTTGTAGCCGATATGGCCATCGATCGCGCCGGAGAAGACATTGGCCTCTTCCAGAAGGCGCTGAACCCCGGCGGTGCGCGCCTTTTCCAGATCATAATTGTCAATCTCGGTGAAGCTGGTGCTCCAGCGCGTGCGATTGGTGATCTGCACAGGTCGAAAGCCACGCGGCTCCAGGCCCATGGCGGTGCAATTGGGTGGGCTTTCCAGAGAGAACCCACCTGTCGGGTCCACACACAATTCCGTTTCACCGCGCCACTCGCGAACACCGCCGCGATGCGCGCTGGATGTACGGCCATAGAGAAAATGATATTTCGGCTCCAGCGGACCTTTCAGCGCCAACTGGCATGAACCCGGCTGCAGCTTGAACCAGCCATCAACATTGATGCTGCCGCCAACCGGACGGCCAACAGCGGCTTCAATGATGTAGCTTGTCTTGTTGCAGAGTTTCCAGCCATCGGCCTCCTGCGCCTGTGCAATTGCCGGCAAGGCCAGGCTGGCCGCAAGAAAGACAAGACCTTTAAGAAATGAGCGTACCTGCGCCATGTTCTGTAAAAAGCTCCATGAGCAAGGCGTGCGGCGCACGCCCATCGAGGATGACTGCCGCCCCGACGCCATGTTTTACAGATTGGGCCGCAGTTTCAAGCTTCGGTATCATACCACCTGCAGCTGTGCCGTCTGAAATCAAACCCGGAATGTCATCGACGGCAATCTCGCGCAGCAGGTTCTTCTGCTTATCCATCACCCCGGCAACATCGGTCAGCAGGAACAGACGGCTTGCACCAAGGGCTGCCGCCAGCGCGCCTGCCGCCGTATCCGCATTCACATTATAGCGGTGGCCGTCAGGCCCGGCGCCCACCGGGGCCACGACCGGGATAAGCTGGGAATCGGATTTCAGCAGCGCATCGATGACGCTTGTATCGACGGCGCTCGGCTCGCCTACGAAGCCAAGGTCCAGAACCTGCTCTATATGACTGTCCGGATCGCGCTCTGTCTTCTTGGCCTTCTCGGCCTGGATCAGATTGCCATCTGAGCCCGACAGGCCTACCGCCTTGCCGCCCGCCTGATTGATCGCACGGACAATGGATTTGTTGATCGGCCCGGACAGCACCATTTCGACCACTTCCATGGTCGCTTCATCGGTGACCCGCAGGCCGCCCTTGAATTCGGATACAATGCCCAGCCGGTCCAGCAGCTTGCCGATCTGGGGGCCGCCGCCATGAACGATCACGGGGTTGATGCCCAGGGTCTTCAACAACACCACATCGCGCGCAAAAATCGCCGCCAGGCTTTCATCCACCATGGCATGGCCGCCATATTTCACGACAATCGTCTTCCCAGCATAACGCTGGATATAAGGCAGCGCCTCCGAAAGCGTGCGGGCGGTGAACTGAGCGGGGGAAATCTGGTCTGTCATGCGCGCCCCTTTAGCGTGGTTTTTCCGCCTCGGTAAGGGGTGAGAATTTTTGCTGCATCGCGAAACCGGCAGGCGTATGCTGCGTTATGCGCTGATAATGACGCTTCAGACGTCGCAATTCTTTGGACAATTGCCTTTCCCCCCAACAGATACGGTTATTCGCATGGCTCAAAGCAGACGCAATGTGGTAGTCATTGGTCTAGGTACTTTCGGCACCGCCGTCGCGCGGGAATTGACCCGCATGGGTGACCGCGTGCTGGGGGTGGATGTCAACGAGGCGGAAGTCGCCTCCATCGCAGATGAAATAGACTCTGCCCTTGTCGCAGATGCTGCAGACATAAAGGCCGTCCGCGAAATCGGTCTCGAAGCCTATGATGCGGTGATCATCTCCATCGGCGAGAACATGCAGTCCAGCATCCTCGCAGCGATGAACATCTTGGAGGCTGGCTGCACGGATGTGTGGGTGAAGGCGCAAAGCGATACGCACAAGACCATTCTGGAGCGGATCGGCATCCAGAATGTCGTCCTGCCAGAGGCAAATGAGGGCCTTCACCTGGCGCAGCTGGTGCACAATCCGCGGATGCGGAATTATCTCTGCCTCTGGGATGAAGTCTTCCTGGCAGAAATCCGCGTGCCAAGCCGCTTCAGCACACGCGGCTTCTCCCCTCAGCGCCTGAAAGACAAATACGCCCTCACCTGTCTGGGCGTAATCCGCGACAAGCAGGTTTTCCCCATTGAAGACGGTGAGCAAAATCTGGGGGAAGATGACCGGCTGATCCTGTTTGGGAACCGTGCCGACATCCGGCGCTTCGCTGACGGATCCGACGCTTGAGCCTGAAAGACCGCCTTTCCGCGCTGCCGACCCCTGCCCTTCTGGCTCTGGTCTATCTCAGCTGGATTCTCTTCGGCATGCTCGCCCTGAAGCTGCCAATCTCCACCACCACAGACATCACCTGGTCTGACGCACTATTCACAGCAACGTCTGCCGTCACAGTGACCGGCCTGGCCGTGGTCGATACCGGCTCCGACTTCACGCATTTCGGCCAGGGCGTTCTCATGGTGCTGATCCAGCTCGGCGGCATGGGCCTGATGACCTTCGCGGTCGTCGTCCTCTCCTCGATGGGCATGCAGATCGGCCTCGCCCAGAGACAATTCCTGCGGGAGGAGATGGGCCTACGCTCAATCAGCGGCCTTTTGGAGCTGGCTTCCTTTATTTTCCGCTTTGTCGTGATTTGCGAAATTATCGGCGCGATACTGCTTAGTTTTGAATTCGTGCCGCAATTCGGCTGGAAGCAGGGCATCTGGCAGGCCGTCTTCCATTCCATCTCGGCCTTCAACAATGCCGGCTTTTCGCTCTTTCCAGACAGCTTGATGGGCTATGTCGGCTCCCCCATCGTCATATATACAATCTCCATCCAGTTCATTGTCGGCGGGCTGGGCTTTGCCGTGATTTCCGATCTTGTTGTCTCGAAACGCATCAGCCAGCTATCCCTCCATACAAGGCTGATGCTGGTCGGGACTTTCGGCCTGATCATATTCGGCATTCTGTTCTATGCCGTGCTGGAATGGAGCAATCCACGCACTCTGGCAGGGCTGCACACATTGCCGGAAAAGCTGAACGCCATCTGGTTTGAGGCCGTCACTCCCAGAACAGCCGGCTTCAACTCCATGGACACAGGCGGCATGCGCCATGATACAACGCTGATGACCATCGTGCTGATGGTGATTGGCGGCGGCAGCACGTCGACGGCGGGCGGTATCAAGGTGACAACCGCGTTCGTACTCATCCTGGCCACCTTCGCCTTCTTCCGCAGCAGCGGCACGATGCGCGCCTTTGGCTATTCCATCGGCCTGGCGCAGGGTCTCAAAGTGATGGCCCTGCTCACGGTCAGCGTCTTCACCATTTTCGCCGGCATGTTCATCATCACTGCCACGCACGAACTGGACTTCATGGATGTGATGTTTGAGGTCTGCTCAGCCTTTGGCACTGTTGGCCTCAGCCGCGGTATTACCGGAGACCTGAACGAAATCGGCCGCGCGGTGATTTGCCTGATCATGTTCCTGGGCCGGATCGGACCGCTGACACTGGGCTTCTTCCTGGCAACCAAGACCCAGCCCCGCGTGAAATATCCCGAAGGCTCGGTCTTCCTCGGCTAGGCGGCCTGCATATCCAGACTCATGAACACGCTGTGGGGGTCTTCCACATAGCTTCCAAACGGCTCGCAATAGGTAAAGCCATAGGCCTCATACAGTCTGCGGGCCGGAATGAACCCATCCATGGAGCCCGTCTCAAGATAGAGCGCCGTATAATCGCGCGCACGGGCCTCTGCCAGTATATGCTCCAGCATCGCACGCCCATATCCCTTGCCGCGCAGATGCTGGCGTGCGTGCATGGATTTGATCTCGCCGGTGCCGTCGCCCAGATCCTTCAGCGCGCCGCATCCGACAAGCGCTCCATCCTGCCACATAGACCAGAACGTAACCTCCGGCACTTTCAGGCCCTGCAGCGGCAGGAAATGGCAACTCCCCGGCGGGCTGAGCGACAGCATCAGATCCGCATGGGCCGTCAACAGGTCCGCCACTTCAGCGCCGCTCAGATCATCAATCCGGATCTCCAAAGGCATACTGCCCTCCTCTTGCATCGCGGCGGATAGTGCTCACACGCGCCTAGCGGTCAATATCAGAGCGTGACAGTACAGGAAGAGAAGACTGACTTTGCCTGCGGGACTGGCACGGATACCGTCCGGAGAAAGACTATATCAGAGAGGCCACTTCGGCGCGCAGCTCCGGAATGCCCCAGCCTTTTTCGGATGACGTCATCCGCACCAGAGGATGCGCCGCGCCATGCTTTTTCAGCTTGGCCTCGATGCCGGCAGCCACAGAATCGGCCTCTGATTTCTTCAGCTTGTCGACCTTGGTCAACACGATCTGATAGGTGACGGCGGAGGTGTCGAGCATCTTCATCACCTCCTCATCCGTATCCATCAGGCCCCTTCGCGCATCGACCAGCAGGAAGACGCGGCGCAGGCTTGGCCGTCCGCGCAGATAGGAGCGCGTCAGCTTCATCCAGCTTTCGGCCTGCGACCGGCTGACCTTGGCATAGCCAAAGCCCGGCAGGTCAACGAGGTAAAGTTGGCCTTCGCCGAGATCGAAATAGTTGAGTTCGCGCGTCCGGCCCGGCTCTGCGGAGGATCGCGCCAGCTTGGCCCGGTTTGTCAGGGCATTGATCAGAGAGGACTTGCCGACATTCGACCGGCCCGCAAAACAGACTTCGGTCCGATCCGCAGGCGGAAGACCTTTCAGGTCCACCACGCCTTTGACAAACTCGACCGGCCCGGCAAACAGCACACGGCCAGCTTCGAGCGCCTCTTCACTGAAGCCGTCACCGTTTTCCATCTGCCTAATCCGCCGTTTTCTTCTTGCCGCTCGTCAGGCCTTTTATGAATTTGCCGATCTCGGTCTCCACCCCATTGCGCCGCATAATGAAGTATTGCTGCGCGAAGGAGAGCAGGTTCGACCAGACCCAGTACATGACAAGGCCCGCAGCAAAGCCGCCAAACACAAACATGAAGACCAGCGGCATCGCCTGAATGATACGGCGCTGCGTCGGGTCTGGCGGCGGCGGGCTCAGCGTCTGGATGGCCGCCATGGTAACACCGTACAGGATCGGCAGGATGCCAATGCCAATGACGATGCCGATGAACGGGATGGATTTCAGATCGGCTGCGGACCACCACGGGATCAGACCAAACAGATTACCAATCGCGGTCGGATCGGGTGCCGACAGATCCTTCAGGAACAGGAAGGGCGTGTGGCGCATTTCGATCGTCACATACAGCGTCTTGTAGAGCGCATAGAAGATCGGGATCGTGAACAGGATCGGCAGACAGCCCCCAATCGGGTTTGCGCCTTCCTGCTTGTACAGCTTCATGATTTCCTGCTGCTGGCGCTGGGGGTCAGCCTTGAAGCGCTCGCGGATGTCCTGCATCGGCTCCTGCAGCTTCTTCATCTTCGCCATGGATTTGTAGCTCTGATTGTAAAGCGGCACGAGTGGCAGCTTGACCAGAACCGTAAAGGCGAGGATCGCCCAGCCAAATGAGCCGACCACGCCGGACAGCCATTCCAGGGCATAGAAGAAAGGCTTGGTCAGGAAGAACGCCCAGCCCCAGTCAATCGCATCCACCATGCGCGGGATGCCCAGATCGTTCTGATAATGCTGCAGCACTTCGAAACGCTTTGCACCCGCATAGATGCTGTTGGAAACTGTCTCGCTGGCGCCAGGCGCAAGGGTCACTGGCGCCGTTTCCGCACGCACTTCAAGTCCCGCGCCGCGGGCGAGTTTGCGCTTGTCGACCATGCCGGCAAAGAAACGGTCCTGCTCAGGCACAAGCGCGCCGAGCCAGTATTTGTCGGACAGGCCCCACCAGCCACCCTGATCAGACGGGAAATTGCCCTCTTTCGTCTCGCCCTTGATGTCTTTCATCTGGAATAGCGGCTTATATTTCTTCATCCGCAATTCGTTGTTCACCACGCCCATCAGACCAACATGCGCAATGTTGGTCTGACTACCCGTGCCGGGATCGGTAACTTCAAGGAAGCCTTTCCAGTCGCCATGACGCTCAATCGAGCCAACCGGGCGCAGCTCACGAGGGGCGCCGGATGTATTGGTCACCGTATCGGTGAAGGTGAACATATAATCGTCATCCACTGAAATCTCGCGGTCAATCGTCAGACCATCCGTTTCAAGACGCAGCGTAATGGGCGTTGAGGTCGTCAGCTTGCCCTCTCCCACCTGTTTCCAGGGGGAGTTGCGGCCTGCCACCAGTGTGGAGCCATCCGCCCAATACCAGGTGGCAAAATAGCCGTACTCGCTGTTCTCCGGGCGGAAGAGGCGGACTTCTTTGAGCTTCTCGACCGTCAGGAAGTGTTTCTTCAGACTGAGATCATCGATACGGGAACCAGACAGTCGGATCGTGCCGTCGACAGAATCGCCATTGAAGGCGACCCGGGCATCTTCCTGAATGGCTTCCTCGACCGGCTTGATCTGCGAGACCGCTGGCACGCTGGAATCTGCGGTCGTCGCGGTCTGCTGTTCTGCCTGCTCAACCGCGTGCTGCGCCTCGAATTTCTTCTGCGCAGGCTTCATGATGAAGGTCTGGTAGGCAAACACAAACACGATCATCACGACCATGGCGATCAGGAAATTGCGCTGGTCTTCTTTTTCCATCTGCGGATCCCGGAAAATCTTTGTCAGCCCGACCGACTCGGCGGCGGGGGTTTAATCAGCGGCGAGGCTTATCAGCGCACTTTCCATATCGTCAAGCAAACGTGCCCAGCCAATCTCAGGCGTCTCCATACGTGCAATAAAGACATAATCCCACCCCGCTTTGCCATGCTGCGGCAAGAGAACACGCGCGGCTTCACGCAACCGGCGTTTGGCCCTGTTGCGGATAACGGCATTTCCGATCTTCTTGGTGGCGGTAAACCCGGCGCCGATATGGCTGCCAGCGGCGTCCCCTCGCCTGGGGCGTGCCTGGATCACGAGTGCCTTGCGGCGCTCAGACTTGCCGTGGCGCACATAAAGAAATTGAGGCCGCACGCGAAGACGGGCGACCTCAATCTCGGAATTCTGCATTTCGCTGGTCATGGCCTGGCATCCGTCCTTTAAGTCAGACGGGGGCGACCCCGCTCTTAAGCGGACAGCGACTTGCGGCCTTTGGCGCGGCGGCGCGCCAGCACCTTGCGGCCATTTTTGGTCGACATGCGGTCGCGGAAGCCATGGGTGCGCTTGCGGCGAAGGTTGCTCGGCTGGAATGTGCGTTTCATCGGTCTGCTCTGAAAGCTAAGTATCTCGGAAAGAGGGGCCAATACAGGCATGAATGGCCAAGGTCAAGCCACCGGGGAAGAAGAAGACAGCACATTCCTGCACGCCCCTGCGGCGTACTCTTTACATAACACAAGAGTCTCGCGCACTCTGCCAATGTGGGCGGGCGTAAAATTTTCGAAGAGGTCACATGCGGTTTCAGCGCTCTGCCGTTCTTTGTCTTCTTGCCCTGCTTGCCATTCCGGCGGCGGCCCTCTCTCAGACCATGGATTATGACCATCTCGATGCCCGGCTGACCCGCCTGGCCGCTGATGAAGACATTGTCGGTCTGTCTGTCGCGGTGATCGAAGATGGCCGGATCGCCTTTGCAAAGGGATATGGCGTCACCGAAATCGGCGGCGAGCCGGTGACGGATGACACGGTGTTTCGCTGGGCGTCGCTCTCCAAAGGCGTGGCCGCAACAGAAATTGCCATTCTCGCCAGCCAAGCGCGCCTCAACATCACGGACACAGTCGGCAGCTTCAAGACCAGCCTGCGCCTGCCCGGCGGCGGCGAAAAACGCGCGACCCTGGAAGATGTCCTGTCGCATCGGCTGGGCATCCTGCCAAATGCCTATGATACGCGTCTGGAAGATGGCTGGGACCCCGCCAAAATCCGCGAAAGCCTGAAATCCCTGAAACCCGTCTGCGCGATTGGCGAGTGTCACACCTACCAGAATGTCGCCTATGACAGCATCGCCGAAGTGGTCGAGGATGTCACAGAGTCCAAATATGCCGACGCCGTACAACGCTCTGTCTTCGTTCCACTCGGCATGGCGACAGCCAGCATTGGCCGCAGCGGCCTGCAGAACTCACACTCCTGGGCCCGCCCCTACTCCAAGCGCGGACGCGCACCTGGCCGTCCTCAGGAAAAAACCGTGAATGACGATTATTATCGCGTCCCGGCCGCTGGCGGCGTGAATGGCTCGATCCGTGACCTGGCGCTCTACGCGCGCGCCCACATGGGCCTTGTACCGGACGTGCTGAGTGAAACAGCGCTCGACATGCTGCAAACACCGCGCATCTATACCCGCCGGGAACAGGCGCGCATGTCCAGCCATTATCAGGGCACCGTGCGCGACGCCCGTTACGGGCTTGGCTGGCGGATTTATAAATATGGTGAGGCGGGCAACCGCGTGGTCGGCCATCGCGGCGCCGTTGAGGGCTACCGTTCGTTCATCCTGTTCGATCCGGACCGCGATACAGGCGTTGTCATCCTGTGGAACTCCAGCGCCCGCCAACCCAATGGCATCGGCTTTGAGGTGATGGACATGGCCTATGGCCTGCCCTTCCATGACTGGATGGAACTCGACACCGCCCAAGCCGCCGCCGGGCACTGAGGCCCGTCTCCCCCGGACGTCAGGGCAACGCACGCAGACGTGAACGGATTTTCCCGCGCGTCAGGCTATGCGTCGGTCACTTTCGCCCCATACTAGGCACTTCATGACCCGTCCGATCCTGACCTTCGCAAAAGCCCTGCTGATAGGCTACGTCCTGGCGCTTGGCGCCAGCCTGCCCGCCTCTGCGCAACATGCGCAATGGACACGCCTTCTGTCTGACTATGTCCATCAGGGGGGAGACGGCGTAAACCGCGTCAATTACGCCGCCCTGAAGGCTAATCAGGCGGACCGCGCCGAGCTGGATGTCTACATTGCCAGCTTTGCCGAGATGGATCTGTCCGGCCGCGATGACGCAACCTTCGCCGCCTGGGCCAATCTCTATAATGCCGTCACCATGCGCTACATCGCGCAGCAATACCCGCTCGGCTCTATACGGGATGGCTATGTGTTCGGCGGCCCCTGGAAGAAAATCAAGGTCACGGCAGACGGAAGAGAAATCTCCCTTGATGGGATCGAGCATGATGTGCTGCGGCCGCGCTTCCAGGATCCGCGCGTACACTATGCCATCAATTGCGCCGCCTGGTCCTGCCCGAACCTGCAGCCCGTCGCCTGGAAGGGCGATACACTGGACAGGGATCTGGATGCCGCCGCGCGGGCCTATATCAATCATCCCCGCGGTGTCCGTACCGGGCCCAGAGGTCTGACCGTCTCGACCATTTATGACTGGTTTGAAGACGATTTCGGCGGATCGAAAGCCACTGTGATGCAACACCTGTTGAAATATGCAGAGCCGGATCTGGCTGAGGCCATCCGCAAGACACCACGCATCCGGGGCTATGAATATGACTGGTCCCTCAATGATTATCGCCAAGAGAGACGCCGATGAGTGAGATATCCAGGACATCCCGGCCAATCTGGTTGCGCCTGTGGCCGCTTTACCTGATCGCCGCGGGCCTTGTGACCGCCTGGGCCCTTGGCCTGTTTGACTATCTGTCGCTGGAAACCCTACGCCAGCAGCAGGCCACGCTGCGCGCCTTTGTCGAGGACCACCTTGTCCTCGCGATTGCAGCCTTCATCGGCATCTATGCCCTGACGACCCTGTTCATGATGCCCGGCGCCCTTTGGGTAACGATTGCAGGGGGCTTTCTATTCGGGCTGGTCGGCGGATCGCTGGCCACAATTGCCGGGGCAACCCTGGGCGCCAGCCTGCTGTTCCTGGCCGCAAGAACCTCGCTCGGCGCATCCTTGCGCAAAATGGCAGGAGGCTATGCTGAGAAGGTCCGCACGGAATTTCAGGACAGTCCGCTGGCCTATATGTTCGCCATGCGCTTTGTGCCGGCCATGCCCTTTGCCGTCGCCAATGTGCTGCCGGCCATTCTGGGCGCGAAGTTCCGGGACTATGTGATCACCACCGCGCTTGGCATTGTGCCCGGTGTGGTCGCCTATACCTGGGTCGGCGCTGGGCTTGGCACCACCTTTGCGCGGGGCGAAGACCCCGATCTTGCATCTGTGTTTCGGAACCTTTTGCCCGCCGCGCTCGCTTTGGTGGTCGTGTCCCTGCTCCCTGTAGCCTGGAAAAAACTGTTTCCCCGCAAGGCGGGCAAGATTGAGGAAGCTGCCTGATGCAAACCCTGAACGTTGACCTGGCCGTTATTGGAGCAGGCTCTGCAGGCCTGTCTGCCGCTGCTGGGGCCGCCCAGTTCGGTCTGTCTGTCGTGCTTTATGAAAAGGGCAAGATGGGCGGGGACTGCCTGAACTATGGCTGCGTTCCCTCCAAGGCCCTGCTAAGCGCCGCAAAGGCAGCCGCCTCTGTTCGCGAGGCAGAAAAATACGGCATCTCCGCCGGCCCGCCGAAGACAGACTGGCAGAAGGTGAAAGCGCATATCCAGTCCGCCATCGAAACCATTGCTCCGGTCGACAGCCAGGAACGGTTTGAAGGCCTCGGCGTCACCGTCATCCGCGAGGCAGCGCGCTTTGAGGATGACAAGACGCTCGTCTCAGACAGCACTCGCACCATCGCCCGCCGAATCGTCGTCGCTACAGGGTCGCGCGCGTTGGTCCCCCCCATCGAGGGCCTCAGCGAAGTCCCTTATCTGACCAATGAGACCATTTTCGACCTGCCTGAGCTGCCTGAACATCTCATCATTCTAGGCGCCGGGCCCATCGGCATGGAAATGGCGCAGGCCTTTACCCGCCTCGGCAGCAAGGTCACGGTTGTAGAGAAGGATCTCGCCCTGGGCCGGGCTGATCCGCACCATGCCTCTATCGCCATTGAGGCGCTGAAAGAAGAAGGCGTCACGCTGCTGGAAGGACACAAGGCTGTGCATATCAGCAGCAAGGGACAGAATATCCATGTCAGCACGGAACGCCAGGACGGCTCGCCCACGTCCGTGATCGAGGGCTCGCACCTTCTTGTCGCCTTGGGCCGTCGCGCGGTTCTGGACGGGCTGGAGCTGAACAAGGGCAATGTCGATCATGACGACACAGGCATCCAGGTCGGAGACACTCTGCGGTCAAAATCCAATGGCCGTGTCTGGGCTTTGGGCGATATTGCAGGCCGCGAACAATTCACCCATGTCGCCGGCTGGCATGCCTCCGTCTTCAGTCGCCGCGCCTTCTTCAAACAGTTCACCAAAGCGACCAGCCTGCCCATTCCGGCCGTCACCTACACCTCCCCCGAAGTGGCACAGCTTGGCATGACAGAGGCCGAAGCCACCGAATGCTATGGTGCAGACGCCATTTCCGCACCGACCTTTCCCTTCAGCGAAAATGATCGCGCCATTGCCGAAGGCAAGACGCTGGGCGAAGCCAAGTTGATCGTGCGCAAGGGCAAGCTGCTCGGCGCATCGATTGTCGGCGAAGGCGCGGGTGACATTATCCAGCTGGTCTCCGTTGCCATGTCGAACGGGCTGGATGTGAAGGATCTGACCAATTTCATCTCGCCTTACCCGACGCGGGCAGAAGTGGCGAAACGCGCCGCCAATGCGCACTTCACAGACATTATCTTCGGGAAGAACGCCAAGCGCCTCGTCGGCTTGCTCCAGCGCATCCCCTAGGCTACTTCAAGCGCGTGACTCACAAGCCTGACGCGCCCGTACCTCAGACTGCTGAAACCCGCGCCCCGGCGCGATGGTTCAACAGCCTGTCGTTCCGTCTTTTTGCGCTCACCGTGGTCGCCATCCTGATCGTCGAAGGCTTCATTTTCGTGCCCAGCGCCTCCGGCTTCCGCATGGCCTGGCTGAATGAGCGTGTGCAGGCCGCCCGCATTGCCGCGCTTGCCCTGGACGCCGCACCTGAGCGGTCTGTGTCCGAAGAACTCTCCGAGCAATTGCTGGAGAATGCCGAAGTACTGGCCGTGGCCGAAACGGAAGACGAGATGCGGTTTCAGCTGCTCTCCTCACAAATGCCGATGGACGGCGAGATGCATGCAGAAGATCTGCGTGACACCACACCGCTCAGCCGTGTTCTGGATGTGATGGGCGCCTTCTTCGCGCCGAATGACCGCATCCTCGTCGTTACCGCTGTCGGGTCAGAGCCCGACCGGGTGATCGAAGTGGTCGTGCCGCAGGCCCCCATGAAAACCGCCCTCTATGCTTATGCACGCCGGATTGCAGGCCTGGCCCTGCTCATCGCGCTGGTCGCAGCCTCTATCATTTACATACTGCTACACCTCCTCGTGGTTCGCCCGATGCAGCGCGTTACCCTCAGCGTGGAACAGTTCCGCCAGGACCCGGGAGGCTGGACCAAACGTCTGCCACCCACTCGCCGGAAAGATGAGATCGGCCGTGCACAGAATGCCCTGTCCGACATGGAGGGCGCCGTGGCCGATAGCTTCCGCCAGCGGGCCCATCTCGCCGAACTCGGCATGGCTGTCGCCAAGATCAATCACGACCTGCGCAACTCCCTTGCCTCGGCGCAACTTGTTTCGGACACGCTGGCGCGATCCGAAGACGTCCGCGTACAGAAGGCTGCGCCTCGCTTGGAGCGGGCCCTGACCCGCGCGATTACGCTGGCAACGGAAACACTCGACTATGGAAAGGCCATGCCACAGCCAGCCGAGCCGGATACGGTATACCTCAAACAGGCGATCGATGAGGCCGCCGACGAAGCGCTCGCGGCCTGGCCATCTGTCGAGCTAGTCAACAATGTCCACATGCTGGACCAAGTGACCGCAGATCCGGATCATCTTCATAGGATCGCGGCAAACCTCATCCGCAATGCGGCTGAGGCGATGACAGCCGCAGGGTCTGACCCTTCGCGCATATTCGTCAGCTCAGAGAATAATCAGGTTGAGTTCGCAGACACCGGCCCGGGCCTGCCACAGAAGGCCGCCGACAATCTCTTTACGCCTTTTGCTGGCACAGCGCGCCAGACGGGCACCGGACTGGGCCTGGTTATTGCCCGTGAACTGGCCGAGGCCATGGGCGGCGAATTGGAGCTTGCCTCCACGGGGCCTGACGGGTCTGTTTTCCGCCTGACCCTTCCGCAAAAGACCTGATGTTTCTGAGGACTTTTCCGCTCATCCGGGAACCAGTTGGTAGATAGACGCATTAGTCCACCAGTAAGCTGGATGGACCCCATGACCTCCGAAATGATTGTTTCTGCTTGTGTTTCTGCCTGTGCGGCCTCGATTGCTGGCCTCGCCGTCATTCTGCAACCTGCCCTGCCCGGACCGAACGTCAAAGCCGTCGATTATTTTCAGGAAGCGGACTATGCGGTCTTTGATCATGACTTTGATCTGAAGGGTCGCAATTGCGAAGTCGGCATCCAGAAGAAAGGCATCTGCCTTGCAGGCTCCCCTATCGAGGACCGCATTGTACCCGGCATGATTCTGCCAGCACAAATGCCTGCAACCTCTGCAGAATTCGCCATCATCCTGGAAGCACCTCTCAAAAAAACGGAACTTCAAACCGTGCGCTTTGGTCATCGCTTGGCCCTGCTGAACCCAAAGACGCGCAAAGTGATTGATGTCATGGATCTGGACGCGCAATCCTTTGCCGAAGCCCAGGACGTGAATCGCGAAAAAGCCGACATCATGGACACAGATGATCAGACCACCTGATCGGTCGTCCATCTCCTTCCCATGAAAAAAGCCAGCCCGAAGGCTGGCTTTAATTTTGCTCGGAAGAAACCGATTAGTTCATTTCATCTTCAACTTCGTCGGCAGCATCATCAATTTCTTCACCCATTTCTTCTGCAGGGCCGTCATTGGTGTCACAGGCAGCAAGACCAAAAGCGCCCAGACCAAGCAGGATTGCAATAATCGGTTTTTTCATATCCAAAGCTCCTCTTTATCTGCCTCCACAATGAAGGCGTCCACATGCCAACGCACCGATGCCAAGACGGTTCCGAAACCTCATGCCTGTCCATACGCCCTATATCCCGCCTTCCGATCTGCTCACTTTTCTTCATGTGGATGAATGGCTGATTGTAGCTGACAAGCCAGCCGGCCTTTTGTCCGTGCCCGGACGCGGCCCTGAAAAAGCCGATTGCGCCCGCAGCCGGGCTGAAGAAGCTTATCCTGGCGCCCTGACAGTCCATCGCCTCGACATGGCAACCAGCGGCCTGTTGCTGTTTGCCCGCACGCCGGACGTTCAGCGTGCCCTCTCAATGGCGTTCGAGCAGGGCCAGATTGAGAAGGCCTATCTGGCAGATGTCTGGATGGGGCCGGAGGAGACGTCCGGCCTTATTGATCTGCCCCTCATCGCGGATTGGCCAAACAGGCCCCGCCAGAAAGTAGATCATGAGATCGGCAAGCCCAGCCAGACACGGTTTGAAGTCATCGACCGCCATGCCGCCACCTCCCGCGTGAAGCTTACTCCGCTGACCGGCCGGTCTCACCAACTGCGTGTGCACATGGCAGAGCTTGGCCACCCAATTCTGGGAGACCAGCTTTACGCGCATGATGTGGCACGCAACATGGCACCGCGCCTGCATCTTCATGCCAGCCAGCTGAGCTTTCGCCATCCGGGGACAGGTGAGGCCGTCCAGTTCTTATCCTCCTGCCCCTTCGATATCCCTTGACCGTGCGCCAGCTTCGCATTATCGTTTTTCGATAATTTAGGAGTTGCCCATGCTACGCGCCGAGATCGTTCGCCTGTCCATGCACCATGTTGATATCAAGATCATCATGGAGGATCGGATGCATGTTCTACAATGGCGGCGGAATCTGCTGTGGGACGAAGTCCTGCTGAATGGAAAGCGTCAGGCCTCCAGCCATGGCCTGTGGGGCCGGGAAAAGGTCTATGGTCTTGTGTTTGGGCGCGACGAGGAAGGCCGCGGCGGTGAACAGGTCATGCTGCTGCTGGACACCGGCGCCCACAATGATTGGGCGCTCGGCAACACGCATGTGCGCGGCGTGCGCCTTGAAGCGCGCGATGGCCCGCTTGTTTCCTATGGATCGCTTGACCCCAAGGCCCTTGAAAAGCCGGCCACATTTGCCGACTGGATGAAAAAGACGATGGGCATGGAATGGGGCGGCCAGTCAGATAGCCGCCCCAATTAAATGTCTGAATCTCGTTTGTATTACGATGCGCGCTGATCGTAATTGACCGGCACCAGACGCACGGTCGCCTTACGGTTCAGCGGCTCGGCATAGCCATTTACAGTATAGGCGCGAGCCTCGCCTTTCGGCTCAATACCGATATGACCTGCCGTGATGTTCCGGGCCTTCAGGCCCTCAACAACGGCTTGCGCGCGCTCATCAGAGACTTTGCGGTTCAGATCCACCGGGCCTGCGGCATCGCTATGGCCTGTCACTTCGATGCGGGCATAGCGGCAATCACTGAGATCATCGGCGACGGCGTCCAGAACAGCATCGGCCTGATCGCCAAGGCGTGTCACACCGCGCTCAAAATAGATGGTGAATTCTTCGGTCGTGCAGGCCTTCGGGGCATCCTTGTAAATGACCGGATTCTGCGGCGGGGCTGGCAGTTCTGCATGAGCTGCCATCGTTGCAGTTACAGCAGAGGCCAGTGTCAGGCTCAGAATTTTCATGGCGAGCTCCTTTTGGGTCAGCTATCCCTTGGAAAACGCCACTTGGCCCTGCCGGTTCCCTACAATCTTTTCTTCGTGCGCCCTTCATGGGCCCGCGCAGAGGCTGGATCGGCCGGCCAGTCATGCTTTGGATAGCGTCCGCGCATGTCCTTTGCCATGTCCAGATATCCCGCCCCCCAGAACCTGCCGAGGTCCTGTGTTGTGGCCACCGGCTTCATGCCTGGCGACAACATTTCCACCGTCACCGGCACCCTTCCCGCGGCCAGGTTCGGGTGCTGGCTGAGCCCATAAAACGCCTGCGCCCGCGCAGAAACGAGCGGCGCGCGATCATCCAGATAGTCCACCCGCGCCGTCTGGCCGGACGGCAGCTCCAAATTCAGCGGCGCATCCTTACGCAGCGCTTCCTGTACCGGCCATTCGAGCCCCGCCACCAGCGCCTCGCGCACCGCATGCGGGGGCGGCAGGCTGGCCCCCTGACGCTTCAGCAGGGGCAAGAGCCACTCGTCCGCCGTCTCGACCAGCCCCTCCAGACTCATGCCTGCTGCCTCGATACAGCTTGCCCCCTCCAACATGCTGAGACGCGCCAGAGTCTCCCGTACGACATCTTCTACGCCGATTGCGGCAAATCCCTCTTCGCGAATAGCCTCCAGCATCGCCGCCGCGCAGGTTTCCGCTTTCGGCTTCGGCAGCGGCGCTTCGGACAAGACAATCGCGCCCAGCGCCTTCAGCCGCCGCGCCGAGAATTTTCCGGTCTTCGGGTCAAAGCTCGCGCGGTCTTCAGACACAACGCCGCCAATCTCCAGCGCCACCGCCTCTTCAATCGGCATGGCCAGAGAGATGCGCGCCTCTTTTGCTGCCCCTCCCAGATCGGCAATCACCAGCCAGTCATGCTTTGCCAGCGCATCCGTGTCCGGCAACATGGCGGCACGCCCGGAGGCCATGAGATAGCTGCCACCGCTGCCCGGCCGCTTGCGGGCAATCTGGTCCGGCCAGGCCCGCGCCAGCAATTTCGCCATGTCTCCGCCGGGATCAGCACCCTGTCCCCAGCTCTTGGCCTGCGCCTTCAGGCTGCGGGCGCGCGGAGAGCCATCCTTGCGAAATCCGGCCAGCCTGTCCCGCAGGTCGGGCGAAGTCCCGCCCATGCCCCGCTCCCCGGCGAGCGCCGCAATCTCCGCGGCCAGCGCGCGTTCTGCGGGCGTCGGCGCACCTGCGACCAAGGCCCCAAGACGCGGTGGCAGGGGCAAACGCGCCATTTCTGCCCCTAAAGGCGTCAGGCCTCCCTCCCCATCCAGCGCGCCGAGCGTAACCAGCAGATCCTGCGCAGCTTTCAGCCGTCCGGCAGGTGGCGTATCCATCCAGGTCAGGCGCGCAGCATCCCGCTCGCCCCATTCGGCCAACGCCAGCACGAGGCCCGACAAGTCACTCTTTAGGATCTCCGGCACCGGTGCCGGCATCAGGCCTCGCGTCGCGGCCTCATCCCATAACCGATAGCAGACCCCCGGCGACAGGCGCCCTGCCCGGCCGCGGCGCTGATCGACCGAGGCGCGGGAGGCCTTGACTGTGGAGAGCCGTGTGCCGAGCCCACCAACGGCGTCCTCCGCGACACGCGACAGACCGGAATCGATGACGATCCGCACGCCCTCAATGGTCAGCGCGCTTTCGGCAATATCCGTCGCCAGCACCACTTTGCGCATGCCGTCCGGCGCAGGAGAGACAGCCGCGTCCTGCTCTGCCGGGGTCAACGCGCCAAACAAAGGGACAACGCGGATGTTCTCGGGCAGGCCATCCAGCTGGTCTGCCGTGCGCAGAATCTCACGCGCCCCCGGCAGAAAAGCCAGAATGGACCCGTCTTCCTCTTTCAGCGCCTTGCGTATGGCTGTCGGCATACGGTCCTCGATCCGCTCACGGTCCTGAGAGCGGCCCAGATAGCGCGTCTCGACTGGATATTGCCGCCCTTCACTCTCCACAACGGGGCATTCCAGCACTCTGGATACGTTTTCTGTATCAAGTGTAGCCGACATGATCAGGAGTCGCAGATCATCCCGCAACGCCCCTTGCGCTTCCATCGCCAGCGTAAGTCCCAAATCCGAATTCAGGCGACGCTCGTGGAATTCGTCAAAAATCACCGCGCCGACACCGCTCAATTCAGGATCAGACAGGATGCGCCGCGTAAACAGGCCATCCGTGATCACCTCAACACGCGTCGCAGCGGACACTTTCCGGTCCACTCGCGTGGTCAGGCCCACGGTCTGCCCCAGCTTCTCTCCAAGAGAATTCGCCATTTGCTGCGCCGCCATGCGCGCCGCAATCCGCCGCGGCTCCAGCATGATGATGCGGCCCTCGATAACCGCAGGCTCTCCCAATAGGCCCGCCAGCGCCAATGGCACCCGTGTCGTCTTGCCCGCTCCGGGCGGCGCCGCCAGCACAAGACGCGCATGATCCCGCATGGACGTCCGGATTTCGGCCAAAACATCATCAATCGGGAGAGAAGGGAAACCGGTTTTCACGCAAAGCCTGATAGGCGTTTCGACCCGTAGCTGGCAAGCTGCAGTAAGTTCAGACTCGCAATTGCCATTACGTACAGTCCACCCTACCGTCGCGCGCAACGAATGGGGCAGGAGTCTACTTCAATGAAATGGTGGTTCGGAATTGATCTCTGGCAGCGCGTGATCGCGGGCTTGGTATTGGGGGCAATCGTTGGCCTCGGCTTGAGATACGGCATGGGCGCCGAAGCGGCCGGAGAGGTCGTCAGGACCTGGGCCAAGCCCTTCGGCGATGCCTTCATCAGCCTGATCAAGATGCTGGTTGTCCCGCTGATCTTCACCACGCTGCTATCCGGCGTTCTGGCGATGGGAGACCCGAAAAAGCTCGGCAGTCTCGGGGGCCGTGCCCTGATGATGTATATGGGTACCACACTCGTCGCCGTCAGCTTCGGCCTCCTGATGGGAACGATCATCCAGCCCGGCGCCGGCTTTGATCTGTCCATCGCCTCTGCCGCAGACATTGCCGAGGCCAAGGCGCGCCTCGACGCCAACCCGCAGCCTGGCAGCGTAGGCGAGCAGCTGATGCACACGCTCCTGTCCATCATTCCAACAAACCCGGTCGCCGCTTTGGCCAATGGGGACGTGCTTCAGATCATCTTCTTCTCCATCATGCTCGGCATCGGTATTCTGATGTGCGGGGAGGCTGGCAAACCGCTCGCCAATGTCATCAACAGCGCGGCTGAAGCCGTCATGAAGCTGACCCTGATTGTCATGGAAACTGCGCCTTTCGGCGTCTTTGCACTGATGGCCTGGGTGCTGGGCGAGCGCGGCCTGGATATTCTCATCTTCCTCGGAAAGCTGACGCTGACGCATTATATCGCCTGCGGCCTGCATATTCTGATCACTTACGGTCTGATCATTCGCGGCGGCTTGCGCCTGCCGCTGCTGCCCTTCTTCCGCGGCGCGGTGGATGCCCAGGCCCTGGCCTTCTCGACATCATCTTCCAATGCAACGCTGCCGATGACGATTGCCTGCGCCACGAAGAACCTCGGCATCGGCAAGCCGGTCGCTTCTTCTGTCCTGCCGCTCGGCGCGACGATCAATATGGATGGTACCGCGCTCTATCAGGGCGTCATCGCCCTGTTCGCCGCGCAGGCCATGGGCACGCCGATGACCGCCAGCATGTATGTCACCATCATTCTCATGGCGACGCTGGTATCCATCGGCACAGCCGGCATTCCCTCCGTCAGCCTGTTCCTGGCCGCCACCACACTCAGCGTGATTGGCGCAACGCCGGAGCAAATCGTGGTCGTGATCGCCGTCCTCTTCCCGTTTGACCGCATCCTCGACATGATGCGCACCGTCACCAATGTGACCGGAGACCTCACCGTCGCCACTGCCGTGGCAAAATGGGAAGGCGAGTTCGACGAGGAAGTTTTCCGCGCAAGAGACCCGGTCTGACCCGCTACACGTTTCCGGAACTTCAGGCCTGTCAGGGCATTGTGACGCCATGACAGGCCTGAAACCCTATGCTGCGGTTGCAGCCCTTTCCCTGATTATCATCACAGCTCTCGCCCTCGGCGTTCAGACTGTCTGGCCTCTGGACCATCTGGATCGGACGATCACCGACCAGATTGCAGATCTGCGCACGCCGCTGCTGAATGAGGTCATGCTGGTCATCACCGCGCTGGGGGATTCGCGCTTTCTCATCCTGGTCAGCCTCGTGACCATCGGCGCCCTGCTGATTGCCCGCGCCTGGAAAGAAGCGGGCCTGTTTGCCGCCGCCTTCCTCCTCACGCCGCTGATCGTGAAGCTGATCAAATCCACCATCGCCCGTCCACGCCCGACCGTAGACCTTTATGGCGGTGTGGAATCCTTCAGCTTTCCCAGCGGCCATGCCACCAATTCCGCGCTGATCTATGGCGCGCTGGCCCTGCTCTCCATGGCGGTGTTCAAGCGCCTTCCGGGCCGCCTGCTGGCCGTGGCCTTTGCCACCCTTGCCGTCATGATTGCCCTCTCGCGGATTTATCTCGGGGCCCATTGGCCAAGTGACACGCTGGCAGGCCTCGCTTTGGCCGCACTGATGCTGACCGCCATTGCCGCGCTGACCGAAGGCGACCGCCTGCCGAATGCCGCACGCCATGTGCCTGTCGCGCTGATGCTCCTGACGCTGGCCTTTCCGGTTTATCTCTTCATCGCGCTGCCTCATGCGCGGGAGCTGTATACAGCCCTGCACGCGCAATAGGTCTCGCCCGGGCTGGCCAATCGCGCTAAGCGAGGCGCGATGTTGACCCGGCGCAAGATCCTCTCCCTCGCCACGCCCGTGATCCTCGCACAGGCCGCGACCGCCACAACCGGCGTCGTCGATACGGCCATTATGGGCCGCTTTGGCGACAAGTCGGATCTCGCCGCCGTGGCCATTGCAGCGGTCGCCTTCAGCTTCATCTATTGGGGCTTTGGCTTCCTGCGCATGTCAACGACGGGCCTCACCGCACAGGCAAATGGCGGCGGTGACATTGCGGAATCGCGCGCCATCCTGCTGCGCGCCCTACTGATGGGTGCAGGCATAGGCGCGGTCCTGTTTCTGGTCTCCCCCCTCTTGAAACTCGGCATCTTCGCAGCCTTTCACGGCACCGAGACGGTCGAGACACTGGCAGGGGGATATTTCGATGCTCGCATCTGGGGCGCGCCGGCCTATCTGATGGGCCTCGCCGTCACCGGCTGGATGCTCGGCACGGGCAAGACGGGCCAGATGCTAGCCTTCCAGATCGTGATGAATGGCATCAATGCCGGGCTCGACACCTGGTTCGTCGCGAGACTCGACTGGGGCCCGGCAGGAATCGGCGCCGGCACAGCGATTGCCGAATGGGTCGCGCTGGTCTTCGGCCTCATCCTGGTCGCCCCGGCCTTTCGCGGCCATGCCCGCCTGCTGGACCGCGCCAGGCTGACCGCGCTATTCGCCGCCAATAGAGACATCATGATCCGAACGCTGGCGCTCCTGTTCTGCTTTGCCTGGTTCGTCCGTTCCGGCACGATGATTTCCACGGCCATCACTGCAGGCAATGAGGTTCTCCTCCAATTCATCACGGTCGCCGCCTTCGTGCTGGACGGGTTTGCCTTTGTCGCAGAGAAGGAAGCCGGCGAAGCCTATGGCGCGCGCGATGGCAAACGCCTCGCCCGGGCCATGCGGCTGACGACGGAGTTCGCGCTGCTTTCCGGCGCGGCTATCTCTCTTGCCTACTGGTTGGGGGGCGGCTGGATCATCGAGATATTCATCCGCGATCCGGAGGCCCGCGCCGCCGCGCTCGCCTATCTGCCCTGGTGCGCAGCCGTGCCGCTTCTGGGGATCGCCGCGTGGCAGCTTGACGGGCTTTTCCTCGGAACCACGCAAGGCCGCGCCCTGCGCAATGCCGGCACCCTCTCCGCCATACTTTATATTGGCGCAGACCTGATGCTGCGCCCACAGATGGGCAATGCAGGCGTGTGGACCGCGTTTCTGCTGATGTACCTTTTCCGCGCCGCCGCGCTCGGGCTTTACGTCCCCGGCCTGTTCAGAGGTCTTTCCCGACCGCCTCGGCCAGCGTCGTAAACCCGTCCGCCTGCAACAGGCTGACCAGCTCCCGATTGATCCGCTCGGCCAGTTCCGGGCCCTCATAGACGAGCGCGGAATAAAGCTGCACAGCGTGCGCTCCGGCTCTGATCTTGCGATAGGCCTCCTGGCCGCTCGCAATGCCGCCCGCGCCAATCAGATCGAACTCACCTTTCAGTTCCCGTGCAAACGCCTTCAGAACCTCCGTAG
Source organism: Alphaproteobacteria bacterium (assembly GCA_018222605.1). Lineage (GTDB taxonomy): Bacteria > Pseudomonadota > Alphaproteobacteria > Caulobacterales > Hyphomonadaceae > Hyphomonas. The sequence goes on along the minus strand of JAAEZZ010000009.1, from coordinate 114,053 downwards.
ACCGCTCCATCAGCGGTGCCCCGGAAAGCCCGCCTGTCTCGCCCTTGTCGGCGCTCCGCAGGCTGTCTGGACGTGCCAGCGTCGTATTGGAAACAATCAGGCCTGACAGCCAGGCCCCTGCCCCGCGCACAACGCCGCAAATATCCCTGATCGCCTGCGGGTCCAGATCCGGCGCCACTTTCAGGAAGACAGGCTTGTTCGCACGCTCTGCCTTGCCGCATGCCGTCAACAGCGCCTCCAGAGAGGCCTTGTCCTGCAGGCCGCGCAGACCCGGCGTATTGGGAGAAGAAATATTGATCGTGATATAGTCCGCATGGGGCGCAACAGCCTTCACGCCCGTCACATAATCGGCAATCCGGTCATCGCTCTCCTTGTTTGCGCCGACATTCGCGCCAATCGGCACTTCACCCTTATAGGTCTTCAGATTGCCGACGAAATAGTCGAGCCCTTGATTGTTAAAGCCCATCCGGTTGATCACCGCGCGATCTTCGCTGAGGCGGAACAGGCGCGGCTTCGGATTTCCCGGCTGAGGCCTCGGCGTTACCGTTCCGCATTCAACAAAGCCAAAGCCGTATTTGGCCATCGCTGCCGGCACATCGCAATTCTTGTCAAACCCGGCGGCCAGCCCCACAGGGCCAGACAAGGCAAGGCCAGACTTTGGCAGTTTCACCGCCAGCGTCGGATGCGTCGCGGGCGCGCGTACAGGCACACCTATTCGCGCCTTCAGCAGGCGGATGGTTGTCGTGTGCGCCAGTTCCGGCGGCAGCATTTTGATGGCGGCAACGCCAAGATCGGTCAGACTCATCAGGTCAAATCCCTGGGCATGATGGGGGCCCCGTCTTCTGCCAGCGTCAAGCGCCAGACGGCATCCGCCTTGGAAATACGCAGCAGAGCATAGAGATGCGGGAACATTTGTCCCCCCCGGCTGTTTTCCCATTTCAGGGGCGGCAGGCGATCCACCGGGAATCTCACCAGGCGCACATCTTTCTGCCCCGAAAAGTATAGCCGCGCCGTCTCCGCAACCTGCGCAGCGGTCGAGAGATGCACATAGCCGTCATCCCGGTCCAGCGGCACATTGGTCGCCCCGGTCTGTTCGGCTTCACGCCATTGCTCGTCCGTCAGCAATTTGAAGACATGTGTGTCATCCATGACCTGCGTTTCAGCAGGCTTTGACGCCAGGCGCAATCCGTGTTGACCTCTTATTCTGCAGGGTGATGAAAATGACTGGCAGTACCGAAACATCTGAGCATCATGATTTGCGGCTGCCGACCGGCCGCACTGTCGGGGAAGAAATTGCCGGTTTCAACCGCTTCTCCCGCCTGATGGATTCCCGTTTCAAACTCGCCGGGGTTCCGATCGGGCTGGACGCCATTATCGGTGTTGTGCCGGTTGCGGGGGATGCAGTCACCGGGGCCATGGGCCTTTACGCCCTGGGCACATCCGCGCGCCTGAAACTGCCCATCACCGCGCACATTCACATCGTCTGGAACCTCATCGCGGATGCGGCCATTGGCGCCGTGCCGCTGGTGGGCGATGTGTTTGACGTCTTTTTCCGCTCCCACCGCAAGAATTTCCGCGTCGTGGAAAAACATCTCATCAAACGCGCCCGAAAGCATGAGGCCGAACTGGCTGCTGAATTGGCCAAAGCCTCAAACGTCTGAACCGGGCCGGTCTGTCGCGCGGGAGATCAACCAGTCACCCTTGCCGGATTCGCAGGCCGCAAACCGTCCGCGTTCCACACCCGGAATGGCGTAGGCGATATCGCGGCACGTAACCGGCACCCGCTCTGCCGTCGTCTCGACGGAGCGCTGCACGGCGTCATACTGACTGACACTGTAGCTGACCGTGCGGATCACTGGACGGTTCACATCGCGGGTCAGCGTCTGCTCCATGAAGACTTCCACCTGCCGGCCATCCGGCGTCACCAGAATGGAGCGGCTGCCATCCTGCGCGCCATTCACCAGTTCAAGAAAATCTGCGCGCAGCGGGTTCAGCCCCTCTTCCGTAAACGTCACATCCGACGCCGCCTGAACGCGGCGGACAATGAAATCCTCCACCTTTTGAGACGTCTGCTCAACCGGCGCTGCCGTGCCCACAGGGTGGTCAAAGGCGCGCACACCTGCCGTTGTGGCCGTCAGGATCTTTGGCGCGCTGCGCTGTGTCGGCGTCGCGGCCGCCAGCTGCAATGGCTTGGCAGGCTTCATTGAGGCGGGTGTCGGCACAGTCCCGGTATAGGCAACAAAAGTGATCGCAGCACGGCGGGTCGCTTCGGGCATCGGTGCAGGCGCCATCACCTGAATGGAGGCCGGCTTCAGAGACGCAGGCTGCGGCAGGTCTGTGATCCCGACCGCAGAGACCAGTCGCGCATCTTCTTCCGGCGCAGCAGATACCTGAATGATTTCAGGAGCCGTGGGCTGCGGCTGAACAGCCAGACCCGCCTGCCGGCGCATTTCTTCCTGAATGGCCTGTTTCGCGGCAATGTCCGCACGGCGCATCGCGTCTACTTCAGCCGCGCGGCGGGCATCCAGGTCGGCCAGGCGGCGCGTTTCGGCCTCGGCCTCGGCCAGGCGGCGCGCTTCCAGCTCTTCCAAACGCCGGGCTTCGGCTTCGGCTTCAGCAACGCGGCGGGCCTCAAGTTCTGCCTGACGTAGCGCCTCGGCCTCGGCCACGCGGCGGGCTTCCAGCTCGGCCAGGCGTTTCTTTTCGGCCGCTTCCTCAGCCAGCCGTGTCTCACGGGCGGACTGGGCCAGCTGCTGCTCTTCTGCCAGACGCGCGGCTTCTGCATCGGCAATCGCAGCAGCGGCGCGGCGTTCGGCCTCTTCAGCGGCTTTCGCCTCGGCCCGTGCGCGGGCGGCGTCAGCCTCTTCCTGGCGTGAAGCGATTTCAACGGCGAGGCGCTTGTAATCAAACCAGGGCTGGCTCTCGGCGCCAACCGGCTCAGACGCCGCTGCCAGCGCCAGAGCAGACGTCTGCCCCGCTGCCGTCCGTGCGTCCGCCTGTCCGCCCATTGCAGAGCCTGTCTGTGCCAGCTTTACATCACTGCCGCCTGCCTCGCCTGATCCTGCATCGCTCGGATCATCCTCATGCAGCGCCGATTCCGCCGCCATAACCGACAGGCCTGCCAGGCCCAGCACAGCCAGACCGGCAAACGCGATTTGCGACACATCGCCCAGACGTGTCCGCACGCCGCCTTCATCATCGTCATGCCCACCCCCGGAGAGGCCCACCTTGCCCTTCGCGGCCAGCGGCAGGGCGCCTGCCGAAATGGAACTGAGGGGCGTGCGCTTTAGCACCATGTCCGGCACTCTCGGCAGGGCGAACGTCATTTTCAGCGGTGCGCGCTCTGTCTGTACGGCGCAAGGCGGCTGCACCGGGCTGACGGCACGCGGGGCGCGGGTGACGCGGCCTTCTTTCAGCGCCGGATAGCGAATGCCCGAATCAATCGCCAGGGTAGATTGCGGCCGTGTGGCCTTGCGGGCCTCCAGGCGCTCGCGGAACGAACCACGCGCGGCAGCTTCGGCCTGTTGCCGCGCGGCCTTTTCCGGCCGGGATGCCCCGTCAGACCTGCGCTCCCGGCCCCGAAGCATGGGAGTCGTTTCATGACTTTCTGTCAGTCTCGTCTCGAACATCTCAAAACCCCTCCGGCCATTGCCTTTGCCTGTCTGGCATCAGGCTTAATGCGTCCACCTTTCATATTAACTAATTAACCAAGCCAAAACCATCCCCTTGATCCCAGAGCGACGCTTGTCAGCGCCTCAAATGGACCTTATGGCAACACCCGTTGCGCGCGTGCACAAGAAAGGTACAGCCCCATGGCCAAGACAGGTTCCGCCCCGAAAAAAGTCGTCCTCGCTTATTCCGGGGGGCTCGACACATCGATCATCCTGAAATGGCTGCAGACCGAGTTCGGCGCGGAAGTCGTGACCTTCACGGCAGACCTCGGCCAGGGCGAGGAATTGGGCCCGGCCCGCGAAAAGGCGCTCGCCGCCGGCGTGAAGCCGGAAAACATCTTCATCGAGGATGTCCGCGAAGACTTTGTACGCGATTATGTCTTCCCCATGTTCCGCGCGAACGCCGTCTATGAGGGCGTCTACCTGCTCGGCACCTCCATCGCCCGGCCGCTGATCGCCAAGCGCCAGATCGAGATCGCTGACATGGTCGGCGCCGACGCCGTCTGCCATGGCGCGACCGGCAAGGGCAACGACCAGGTCCGCTTCGAGCTGGGCTATTACGGCCTGAACCCGGACATCAAGGTCATCGCCCCGTGGCGCGACTGGGATTTCAAATCCCGGACGGACCTGCTGAAATTCGCCGAATCCCACGGCATCGAGATCGCCAAGGACAAGCGCGGCGAAGCCCCCTTCTCCGTCGACGCAAACCTGCTGCACTCCTCCTCCGAGGGCAAAGTGCTGGAAGACCCCGCCGTGGCTGCGCCGGAATTCGTCCATATGCGCACAATCGCGCCGGAAGACGCGCCGGACGAGCCGGAAATCATCACCATCGGCTTTGAGAAGGGCGATGCCTGCTCCATCAATGGCGAGGAGATGAGCCCCGCCACGCTGCTCACCGCGCTGAACGCCTATGGCAAGAAGCACGGCATTGGCCGTCTGGACCTGCTCGAAAACCGCTTTGTGGGCATGAAGTCCCGCGGAATCTATGAGACGCCCGGCGGCACCATCCTGCTGGTCGCCCACCGCGGCATCGAACAGGCAACGCTCGACCGCGGCGCCGCGCACCTGAAAGACGAACTGATGCCGAAATATGCAGAGCTTATCTATAATGGCTTCTGGTGGAGTCCGGAGCGCGAAATGCTGCAGGCCGCCATCGACTATTCCCAGCGCTGGGTGACCGGCGAAGTGACGATCAAGCTCTACAAGGGCCAAGCCTACCTGATCGGCCGCTCCTCGCCCTATTCTCTGTACTCGGAGAAGATCGTCACGTTTGAGGATGACCACGGCGCCTACGACCAGAAGGATGCGGAAGGCTTCATCAAGCTGAACGCGCTGAGGCTGAAACTGCTGGCCGGACGGGACCGGAAGTTCGGGAAGAACTGACTATTCAAAACCGCGAAAGTTCTGAAGCACGGTATATTCTATCTGATTATTATTGGCTTCATGCACGAGTATTTTCGCACCCTTGTACGAAAACTCATCGGAAACAGAAAGATCGTACTCCACCTCGTTGCTAAACGCTGGACGAGCCATATCGCCTGAGTATTCTCTGTACCCAATGTTTATCCGATCCCCTACTCGCCCGTTGTAGTAGAGGGTTTGCTGAAATGATGCCTCACCTGAATAAGTGTAGGTCTCTATCCCGAAACTCTTCCCAGCTCGACAGGTATGCACATCGAAAATTGTTATGACGCATAGCTTGTTTCCGTCGTGCACAACCTCAATACTTTGCGGCGGGTCGACTATCAGGTTTTTTTGGAGCGCTCCGAGCTGATTGCCAAATGCATCTACTGTTGGCGAAGCACTATATGAAAAATAGGAAGAACCGTCCTTCTCTCCCACTTTGGGATAGAACCCCGGCGTCATCGTATAACCTGATATTTTAACGACTTGATTTAAGCGCAGGGCTTCTCTCTCGGTTGTTTGCCCTTGAGCCAGCATCCGATCACCAACAGCGGCCACTGTGCGCTCATTGAGAGGAGGCGCACTGAAAAAGTCTACCTCAGGAACGTAGTTGTACGCTGGCGTCGCACAGGCAGCTAAAACGGTGACAACTGCTGTCAGAAACAAGTATCGCATTTAGGCCCCCTTTTTATTTTCGATCCATCATATTCAGAAACCGCAATAACCATCAACTTTTAGTTTGAAGTCCAAGCCAAATTGATAGCAAGCGTAGGGTGGGTTGAGCGGAGCGATACCCACCTTGCGGGCTCGCGGCGGGGGCCGCTGGTGGGTATCGCTCCGCTCAACCCACCCTACTACGGCTTCCCGTCCTCCCCTCCCGCGTCACCCCCGACCGCGTAGCGGTCTGGGGGCCCAGCTCTGAACAGTGCAACCGGGAACGTCCGGCGCGGTGGAAGGTGTGAGCGCGGTCGCGGCGTGACGTGCTTGCGGGGCTTTCAGAGATGGGTCCCCAGATGGCTGCGCCATCGGGGATGACGCTTGGGGTGGGATGGGGAAGCAGACGCGCAAAGCTCAAGTGAGATGACGCCCGTTGAAAGGGTTGATCTCCACCGCGCCCACCGCTTCACTGCGCTTGGGGAGGCGGAACGCGCATGGCCAATGAGGATCGCATCATTGCCGTCTACATGATGGCGAACCGGAGGAATGGCGCGATCTATACCGGCGTCACGTCAAACCTCGTCGGCCGCGTATGGCAGCATAAGGAAGGCATTTTCCGAGGCTTCACACAGGAACATGGCTGCAAGACGCTCGTCTGGTACGAGGTACACGAATGGATCGAGGCGGCCATCGCACGTGAGAAATCGCTGAAATCCTATCGCCGCCAGAACAAGATAAACCTGATCCGGCAGAGAAACCCGCACTGGAAGGACCTCTGGTTCGAGATCACAGGTTAATCCCTTGCTCCTCTTGCCATTCCCTGCCCCGTGCGCCACATCGCGCGGATGATTATTCGCCCCTACACTCCCGCTGATCTTCCCGCCCTCTATGCCATCAATCAGGCTGGCACGCCCGGTGTGGGGCATGAGGAGTCGCCGGAGGGGCTGAAGCGCTGGTTCGATGTCGGCACTTGTCTGGTCGCCGAGGATGATGCCGGCCAGCCGCTCGGCTTCATCAATTTGGTCGAGCCCGGCACAATGGCCTATGCCAGTGACAATCTGCGCTGGTTTGAACGCTGGATGGCAGAGGAACAGGTAAGCCTGCATTATGTGGACCGCATCGCCGTGGCAGAGGTCGCACGCGGCCTGCGCATCGGCCAGCGCCTCTATAAGGCCGCCTTCGAGCTGGCCAAAGGCCGGGACTGGATCGGCGCCGAAGTGAATACGGACCCGGACAATCCGCTCTCCCACAAATTCCATGCCCGCATGGGCTTTTCCCGCGTCGGCGAGAAACGCTACAAACCCGATTACGCCGTCGCCTATTACACCCGCAAACCCTGACGCGCAGGCCGAGGGCCAGAGCCACAGGAACAAACTTCAGCGGATACAGCCCCAACCTCTCCCCCGCAGATGCCTGCGCAGGGAGGCATCCATCGCGAACAATATCCTGACGCGCTTGGGCTCAGACCATTCTCTGGATACCTGCCCACGCACGCGAATCCGTCTGATAGCGTCCAAAGCCATACTTCAGGTCTGCTCACACGGGGGCCGGATCAGGTACCGTTCTGGTCGTGGGGGCAGGGTCAGGATGGCGCTGGGGGGAGAGACGGTCCCCTCGGTGCCTAGGCAGGTCAGGCCAGGGTGAGCCGGTGAAAGCCGGTTGGGCATTTCCACCTCGTCGGGCGTACGGGGGCTTGCTCCCCAGATGGATCTCTCGGGTAAAAAGCCCGGATGCTCCGTTTGCTGTATGCTCGCTCAGAAGACCCGGGACCTTGGGGTATGTTGAGCATATCTCGCCAAAACTCCTGACCGGCGCGGCGGGCGGTAACGCTCCATTCCGTAGCCTTTATTCATTATGAGGCGGAGCGCCACGGCGCCCGCCGCGCACGGCTCTTGTGAAAGGGCCCGGAAAGATCAGGAAACCCGGATGGTTCGCGCCAGTCCGGCTATTTGTGCAGGTGGCAACACCGACAGCAGCCGCCTTGCTTGAGGGCCATTCTCCCCCCTGAAAGGGGGGAGTTAGAGGGGGGGTAATCCCTCGGCGCGGCCAATCCCTCCCCCCCGGGAGGTGAGGGGCAAATCCCAAAGCAAAGGAAACACAATGACAAAGACAACTGGCAGGCCGCCAGGAAAACCGGTAAGGCCGGTGCATGCAGGCGGCGCAGACATATGACACCATCGTCCTTGGCGCGGGAGCCGCGGGGCTGGCTCACGCAGCCATGTCCGGCCGCAATGGCCGGCGCGTTCTGGTGCTGGACCACGCAAAACGCCCGGCTGAGAAAGTTCGCATTTCTGGCGGCGGGCGGTGCAATTTCACCAATCTGGAAACGCGCGCCGACCGCTTCCTCAGCCAGAACCCCCATTTCGCCAAATCCGCCCTGGCGCGCTATACGCCCTGGGACTTTATCTCCCTGATGGCCGCGCACGGCCTCACCTATACCGAAAAGCATAAGGGCCAGCTCTTCTGTGATCAGAAGTCTGGCGCCATTATCCAGATGCTGCTGGATGAGGCCGCGAGCGTCCATGCCGAAATTCGCCTGTCTACGGAGGTTTCCGCTGTCCACCATCGCGGCAGCCACTTTGAGGTGGAGACATCCGGCGGCCCCGTTCAGGCGACGCGTCTTGTTATGGCAACCGGCGGCCTCTCCATTCCCAAAATGGGCGCAAGCGGCCTCGCCTATGACATCGCCCGCCAGTTCGGGCATGACATTGTTGAAACCCGCGCAGGCCTCGTCCCCTTCACCTTTTCAGGGGAGCTGGGCGAGAAATTCGCGGCCATCTCCGGCGTCGCCGCGCCTGTGCGCGCCAGCGTCTCCGGGGTCAGTTTTGACGAAGACCTGCTGTTCACCCATCGTGGGCTGTCCGGGCCGGCGTCCCTGCAGACCTCTTCCTATTGGCATCCGGGGGAGAGCCTGACCCTCAGCCTGCTGACAGAGTCTGATCTTGCCGAAACCCTGCGCGCAGCCAAACAGGCCCGGCCGAAGCAGACCCTCGCCAAGGCGCTGGAAGACCTCTTTCCTGCCCGGCTCGCCGCGCTGGTGGCGGATATCGGCCCCTTAAGCGCAGAGATGCGCCTGGCAGATCTCTCCCACGCCGCGATTGACGATTTCGCCGCCTTCACCCGTGCCTGGACCCTGACGCCCATGGGCACCGAGGGCTATCGCACGGCAGAAGTAACCGTGGGCGGCATCTCGACCGACGGGCTGGACCAGCGCACGATGGAGAGCCGCCATGTGCACGGCCTCTATTTCATCGGCGAATGTGTTGACGTCACCGGCTGGCTGGGCGGCTATAATTTCCAATGGGCCTGGGCCAGCGCCCATGCCGCCGCGAGCGCATAGGCACGGCCTCAGGGCCTCGTCAGAATGGCTCAGTTCACGAAAACGCGGCTTGGCTCAAACCGTCCGGCACGGACATCGCCGAGGGCGACCGCCTGGCCGGAGCAAATGGCAATCGCCCCCCGGTCATACTCTTCTGCGCCCGCCGCCGCTTCGCGCCACTGCTCCACGATGTGCGGCAACAGGACAATTGCGCGGCCCTGACGGATTTCCCGCGCTTCATCACAGGAGATGTCGATCTGGGGAATGTCTTCCAGAATGGCGTGCACCGGCTGCAGCAGGGAGAGCAGCTCTTCCTTGTCTTCTGTCTCTTCGATTCGCGACAGCGCCACAGCCTGCGGCGCGCCGAACACGCCGACACGCGTGCGGCGCAGCTGGCTGATATGGCCTTCACAGCCCAGGTCGCAGGCCAGGTCGCGCGCCATGGCCCGCACATAAAAGCCCTTGCCTGAGGTGACATGGATCACCGTATGGTCCGCATCCGGCATACCGATCACGGCCGCCTCATAGACCTGCACTTCGCGGGAGGTCAGCTCGAACTCCTCCCCGTCCCGGGCAAGATCATAGGCGCGCTGGCCATCCACCTTGATGGCAGAGAATTTCGGCGGCACCTGCTCGATGGTTCCGAGATAGTCTTTCAGCAGCTCTTCCACCTGCTCTCGGGTCGGGCGGGTATCTGACGTGGCCGTGACCTCGCCTTCGGCATCCTGACTTTCGGTTGAGACACCCCAGCGGATGGTGAAGACATACTCCTTTTCGGCGTCCATCGCCCACTGGACCGTCTTGGTGGCTTCTCCGAAAGCGATGGGCAGGATACCATCGGCCAGCGGGTCCAGCGTGCCGCCATGGCCGACTTTCTGTGCATTGAACTTACGCTTGAGAATAGCGACGGCCTGGGTTGAGGTCATGTCCACGGGTTTGAACAGATTTAGCCACCCGCTGATCGGGTCACCTTTGCGTTTTCTTTGGCGGGCCAATGTAGACTCTCTTTATCTGCGCGGCCCGACGGTTCGAACGCGGGCGGCGACGGTCAGTTGGAATAGAACGAAGGCGCGGCCTTACGAAGCGCGCCTGTCTGCGTCAAGCCATCAGCGGCAAGCAGGAGACATCATGAAGCAGTCTTGATGACCTCACTGTCCAGCTCGCGCTCAAAAAGCACGTCGCGTTCTTCCTCTTCGGACTCTTGCTGCCGCTCCGCCACGGCCTCTGCTGCGCGCACCGGCTCAGCCGCTTTGGCTGGCCGCTCGGCCTGTGTCGGCAGGCGCAGATTGACGAGATCCAGGTCCAGGTCGAAATCCCCGCGCATGTCGCGGTCGCCTGTATCCATCTTGTGTCGCACCACGTCGCGGATGCGCAGCAGAACGTCGCGATTATTGTCGACCAGTGGAATCTGACGCCCATCCGCTGCGCCGATCACCAGCCGGAAATAGGCTTGCCGCTTCTTCAGCCGCATGGAGATCTGAATGGACCAGATGCCCAGGAACAGCGCCAACAGCATCAGCCCGCCGCCAACCGCCAGCGCGACCATGCCGGACGGACGCTGGGGCGTCAGGCCCCACCAGGCCAGCGCCATCATGCCGAAGAACAGGCAGACGACGAACAAGGTGGCATAAAGGCTTTTGGTACGGCGATTGGCGGGAGTGTCCCAAGGATAGAAATCCACGGACTCGACCGACATGGTTGCGATGCCCTGAATGGCGATCGTATCATCGCCCATCTGCAGGGACGCAGCCGAGATCTCGCCGCGCCGCGCGCCTTCCATATCTAGAGTCTGACGGTCCATTCCGGGAGCCCCTGTTTAATTCATTACAGGGTCGCAACGTTATCCGGAGCTGTCAAATTACAAGCCATCCAGACAGGAGACACCAGTGCTATTCGGGCTCCAGATCGCGTTTTACACGCGGATCGGCCAGAAGACGGTCAATAGCGGTTGCCTCGTCATACGATTTGTCAGCGATGAAGTGCAGCTGCGGTGTGAATTTCAGGTCAATCTCACGGCCAAGGCGCCCGCGCAGGAACCCTGCCGCACGGTTCAGTGCTTCGGCCAGCGACGTGCGCCCCTTTTCCGTGTCATCGCCCAGAGGGGAGACAAACACATTGGCATGACGCAGATCCGGAGAGCAGCGCACCTCGCCCACTGTGACGATCACGCCAACCAGATCCGGATCACGCAAATCCTCACGCGCGAGAATGTCGGAGACCGCATGGCGCACCAGTTCGCCGGCGCGAAGCTGGCGCTGTGTCGGCATACTGCCGGAAGGGGAAGATTTACGTGCCATCAGCTGCCTGTCTTCTGCATGAGCTGTTCTGTAAAGGCCTTGCGGGCCGTCTTGTCCTTGTTGAACCACGATGCCGGAATGATCACGGCGTCGCCGCCACGTATCCGGACTGTCGTATGTCCACGATGCTGTTTCACCTCTTTGACGGCGTCCCAGCTGATCCGCGTTTCAATGCCGCCACGGCGAACCTGCAGCACATCGTCCAAAAGAGCGATCTCTGCCTCACGTGCCATCTCGTCCTTGCCTTTTCCGCTGATCCCATAGGACCAGCGAATGAAGATAAGATACCACGAAATGCCGGCAAATGCCGCCACAAGCGCCGAGAGGAACCACTGCCAGTAGTCACTCAGCCCCGCCATGTCCGATGCATTGCGTACCATGAGGGAGATGCTGGCCGAGATGATCGGAGCTGTCACGCCAGCATAATAAACCGCCGTAGGTCCCACCGTGCCGCCCCGACTGAGGCGTGCAAGACGCTTGAGGTCTTTTTCGGCCAGCTGGCCCGAGACAATGACAGGTTCACTCATGAACGACCCGGTTTAGTCGAGCGTCCTTGCGATTTCCTCAACCTGGAAGCACTCGATCTTGTCGCCGGCGCGGATATCGTCATAGCGCTCGAACGCCATACCGCATTCCATGCCGGAATTGACCTCATTGACCTCATCCTTGAAGCGCTTGAGCGTTTTCAGCTTGCCTTCATGGATGACGACATCATCACGCAGCAGGCGAACGCCACAGCCGCGAAGCACTTTGCCTTCGCTGATCCGGCAGCCTGCAACCTTGCCCACTTTCGTGATGTTGAAGACTTCGAGGATCTCGGCATAGCCGATGAAGGTTTCGCGTTTCTCCGGTGCCAGCATGCCCGACAGGGTCGCTTTCACATCGTCGATCAGATCGTAGATCACGGAATAGTAGCGGATTTCGACGCCTTCCTTCTCTGCCAGATCGCGCGCCTGCTTGTTGGCGCGGACGTTGAAGGCAAAGATCGGAGCGTTGGACGAACGGGCCAGCAAGACGTCGCTTTCGGAAATACCGCCCACGGCGCCATGAATGACGCGGGCACGGACTTCTTCGGTCGACAGCTTGTCCAGCGATTGGGAAATCGCCTCGACAGAGCCCTGAACATCGCCCTTCACAACCACCGGCAGCTCGGACGTCTCGACAGAACCATCCTTCAGCTTGCTGAGCAGCTGATCCAGTGAGGCACGCGCCGCAGCACCCGCCTTGCCGGAAACCTGCCGCTTGGAGCGGATACGGTATTCAGTGACTTCACGGGCACGGGCTTCGGTGTCCACAACTACGAAGGAGTCACCTGGGTCCGGCGCGCCATCCAGGCCGAGCACCTCGACCGGCTGGGACGGGCCTGCGCCTTTCAGCTGTTGTCCACGCTCGTCAACCAGAGCCCGGACCTTGCCCCATTGCGAACCCGCCACGACGATGTCACCGCGCTCCAGCGTACCGCGCTTGACCAGCACGGTCGCAACCGGGCCGCGGCCCTTGTCCAACTGGCTTTCGATCACCACGCCATCTGCATGGCGCGACGGGTTGGCTTTCAGTTCCAGAAGTTCAGCCTGCAGGGTGATCGCATCCGTAAGCTCATCCAGCCCCTGACCTGTCAGGGCAGAGACTTTCACAGCCTGGGTTTCGCCGCCCATGCTTTCGACCTGAACATCATGCTGCAGCAGGTCTGTCAGCACCTTGTCGGCATTGGAGTCCGGCAGGTCAGTCTTGTTGACCGCCACGATGATCGGAACACCGGCCGCCTTGGCGTGATTGATGGATTCAATCGTCTGCGGCATCACGGAGTCATCCGCCGCCACAACCAGAATGGCGATGTCGGTGGCCGTCGCACCGCGCGCACGCATGGCCGTAAAGGCCGCGTGGCCCGGCGTATCGAGGAAAGTAATCCGCTCACCGGATTTCAGCTTCACCTGATAGGCACCGATATGCTGGGTAATGCCACCTGCTTCGCCGGAGACCACATCGGTCTTGCGAAGGGCGTCCAGCAGAGAGGTCTTGCCGTGGTCGACATGGCCCATGATCGTCACGATCGGCGGGCGCGGCTTCAGATCCTTCGGATCATCATCCTCACCTTCCAGACCGATCTCGACATCGGATTCGGCGACACGTTTCACGGTGTGGCCAAATTCCTCGGCGATCAGTTCGGCCGTGTCAGCATCAATGATGTCATTGCCACGCAGCATTTCGCCTTGCTGGATCATGAACTTCACGACGTCTGCGACGCGCTCATTCATCCGTTGGGCCAGATCCTGCAACGTGATTGTTTCCGGCAGCGTGACTTCGACGGACACTTTCTCGCGCTGTTCGTTACCGCCTGTGCGGCGCTCACGTTCGCGCTCACGGGCACGGCGCAGGGATGCCAGCGAACGCTGACGGTCTGCATCATCGCCAAGAGCCGAAGAAATGGTCAGCTTGCCACGACGGCGCTCACCGCCGCCACCGCCACGGGAGGAACGGCTCGGTGTCTCGCGGGCACTGCGATCACGGTCGTCCTTGGATTTGCGCTTGCCGCCGCCGCGCGCCGGTGCGTCATCGACGGCAGGCACCGCTGCAGCCGGGCTGTCAGCCGGGGCAGATGATTTCGTCCGGGTCTTCGCAGTGCGCTCAGTCCGTTCTTTCGCAGCGGCCTCTTCGGCCTTGCGGGCTTCTTCCTCGGCCTTGCGGCGAGCTTCAGCCTCTTCGCGTTCTTTCGCTTCCTGCAGTTTCTTTTCCTGCTCGGAGCGGAGGCGGTCCTGGGCCTCTTTCTCGCGCTGCTCTTCCTTGGCGCGTGCCGCAACTTCGTTCTTGCGTTCCAGCAGGGCCTTCTGACGCGCTTTCAGCTCGTCTACCGTAATGCCCAGCTTCTTCGCGGTCGCGACGAGACGGGCCTCGAGGGAGTCGTTCGCCTTTGGCGCGTCCTTGGCAGGTGCGGAGGAGGAGCCGCCAGGGCCTACCGCCCGGCGCTTCTTCGTCTCAACAACCACCTGCTTGGAGCGGCCATGGCTGAAGCTTTGCTTCACCGTACCGGAACTCTTCCGGGAGACGGTGAGCGGTTTGCGCCCGCCTGAATTGCCACCAGTGTCTTTCGTATCGCTCATGCGTTCTTCATACCACGTTTCTTGCCGATGCGCGCCATTGCGCCTCGGCTTTGTTTTCCGCTACCGATCCTGATCCGGAAACCAGTCCAGTTCGGGCCGTGTGCGAAATCCGGCAAGCCGCCGGTAGGCAAGCCGTACAGCCTTCGCAATTGGCCCCTTGCGGACGAGACCGTGTATCACACGCTCACGCCCAAACGCCACGCCCAATTCCTCAGAACTGAGCGCACCGGCAATTTCCACGTCGCTATATAATGCTTTTGCAAGGAAATACACCTTTGAGCGGCCATCTTCTGCACCATCGGCCGCCTCAAGCAAAAGCCCGGGACGTTTCTTCTGGAGCGCATCGCGCACCTGGTCAAAGCCCAGAACGACTTCGCCGGACTTCTTGGCCATGCCCAGAAGCCCCGTAAAGCGCTGCAGCAAGAGCGCCTCAATCTGATCCATCAGACCATCCGGCACCTTGACCTGGGTTTTGAAGCCACGGGCAAATGCCCCCTTGCCAATCGCTGTCTCAAGCGTCTCGCGATCAGCCTTCACCCAAACACCCCGTCCAGGCAGTCGGGAGGACACATCCGGCGTCACCACACCCTCAGGCGAGAGGGCAAAGCGCACCATCTCTGTCTGCGGGAGACGTTCCCGCGTCACGGCGCATTGGCGGACAGGGGCTTCCCCGTCCGCCACGCCAGATCTGTCAGTGCCGGTTACCCGCGCATCAGTCTTTCGGTGCGGCTTCGTCATCGCCGCCCTCCGCTGCCAGGGCTTCGAGATCAAACTCGAGCTCTTCAAGGGCCTCATCGACCGCCTCGTCAGAAGCATTGCTGCCGAGGTCGCCCAGCGCCAGCAGCGCGCGTTCTTCTTCGGTCAGCTCAGGGGCTTCTTCTTCGGCCTTTTCAGCCAGCATCTTCTCGACAGCATCCGGCTCAATCCAGCCTGCGGCCACGCGGGCCTTCATGACGAACATCTGCGCGTCATCCTTGCGCATCTCACCCTTCTTCAGAATGCCTTCGACCCAGACCGGCTTGCCGTCCGGGCCCGGCTCGCGCCAGCCGGTGATGTCATCCGGCACAAGGCCGGCAACATCGTCCAGCGTCTGCACGCCTTCTTCGCCAAGACGGACAGCAAAGGACGGCGTCATGCCTTCAAGTTCCATCACGGCATCTTCAACGCCCAGCTCCTTGCGCTTGGCATCATTTTCGGCGGCAACGCGGTCCAGATATTCACGGGCACGTTCCTGCAGCTCAGCGGCCACATCCTCGTCAAAGCCTTCAATCGTGATGAAGTCTTCCGGGGCCACATAGGCGATCTCTTCGACCGTCTCGAAGCCTTCAGAGGCAAGCAGCTGCGCCAGCGTTTCATCCGCATCCAGCGCTTTCATGAACAGGTCTGTACGCTCCTGGAACTCGCGCTGATAGCGTTCGGAATCGGCGCTTTCGGTCACGAGGTCGATCTGCCAACCAGTCAGCTGGGAGGCAAGGCGCACATTCTGGCCGCGGCGGCCAATGGCCAGCGGGAACTGGTCGTCTGCCACAACAACTTCCACGCGGCGCTCGTCTTCATCCAGCACCACTTTCGACACTTCAGCCGGCTGCAGCGCGTTCACGATGAAGGTCGCGTCGTCATAATTCCACGGGATGATGTCGATCTTCTCGCCGGAGAGTTCCCCGACAACGGCCTGGACACGCGCACCGCGCATACCCACACAGGCACCGACCGGATCAATCGAGCTGTCATTGGAAATCACGCCGATCTTGGCGCGACTACCCGCATCACGGGCACAGGCCTTGATCTCGATCACACCTTCATAGACTTCCGGCACTTCCTGCGCGAACAGCTTGACCATGAAGTCAGGCGCCGAACGGGACAGGAAGATCTGCGGACCTTTGGTCTCACGGCTGACCTTGTAAAGATACGCCCGTACACGGTCATTCGTCTGGAAATTCTCACGCGGGATACCGTCATTGCGGCGGATGATACCCTCTGCGCGGCCGAGATCCACGATCACATGGCCGTACTCGACCCGCTTGACGACACCAGAGATGATCTCGCCGACGCGATCCTTATACTCATTGTACTGACGCTCACGCTCGGCATCACGCACCTTCTGCATGATGACCTGCTTGGCGGTCTGAGCAGCCACACGGCCGAAATCGAAGGGCGGCAGCTCTTCCTTCAGCTCGTCGCCCACTTCAAGGGAGCCATCGATCTTCTTGGCTTCCGACAGACGTAGCTGTTTGGACTCGTCCTCGAACTCATCGTCCTGGACGACCGTCTGGATCCGCCACAGCGTCTGTTCGCCAGTCTGCGCATCGATCTTGGCACGGATGTCGTGCTCTTGGCCGTATTTCGCTTTCGCGGCCTTCTCGATGGCTTCCTGCATAGCCTCGATGACGATTGTCTGATCAATCGCCTTCTCTTCAGCGACCGCCTTGGCGATCTGCAGGATTTCCAGCCTGTTGGCTGAAACGCCGATGGTGTTCATTTGACGTCTCCCGTCTCTTCATTTGACTCGGTGTCTTCATCGCTCTCGTCGATTTCAAGGTCGCCGAGGTCGTCTTCATCAGGTTGCGGCGGCAGATTGCCGGAGGCGCGTGCCGCTTCAATCAATTCATCTGTCAGGATCAGGCTGGCGCGGCTCATCTCATGGACATGCGCGACCAGCTCGGTCTCATCGTCCAGTTCCAGATGGGCGCCATTCTCATCTTCGCCGGTAATGATGCCGGTAAAGCGGCGGCGGCCATCGATCGGGCGTGCCAGCTCCACTTTTGCGGCATGGCCCACCCAGCGGCCGAAATCCCCTTCCCGCGTCAGCGGGCGGTCAATACCGGGCGTGGACACTTCCAGCGTATAGGCTTCCTTGATCGGATCATCATCTTCCAGCACCGGGCCCAGGGCCCGTGAGAGGCTGGCGCAATCCTCGACATTGGTCGGGGCGCCGCCTTCTCTTTCCGTCATGATCTGAAGGTGCGGCCGCCGTCCGCCTTGAATGCGCAGGCGTACGATTTCCAAGCCAAGAGACTCCGCCACGGGCGTGGCGAGAGCGAGAATGCGGCGTTCCTGTTCGGTCAGAGCAATCATGCGTTTGAGGAAGTATTCCGGTAAAGAAAAGCGGCGGCCCCGTTTCCGGAACCGCCGCCGATATGTTTCGACTTGGGATATATATAGCGTTCCCGGCGCTGCCTGTCGAGTATGCGATGCTGTAGACGCAAAAACGGCGGTTCCAATGCCGGAACCGCCGCCTTAAATTCTCTCGAGAGAATTCTGTCTTAGAGAACTTTCAGGTCAACAGCCGAGGTTTTGCCACGGCGTTCGTCCTTGTAGAGTTCGTAAGATACTGCCTGATCTTCGGCCAGCGTACGCAGGCCAGAGCGCTCAACGGCTGAAATGTGAACGAAAACGTCCGAGCCGCCCTCATCAGGTTTGATGAAGCCAAAGCCCTTCTGGTCATTGAACCATTTCACTTTGCCAGTTGCCATTACTTGTAGTCCTTTTACGTTCAATTGAAGCGGCCCGGTCCGGATTTGAACCAAGTCCACCTATCGAAACGGGAGGGAAGAAAGTCATGGCCGCCGGTCTGACGGGGTCTTGATATTCAGACCGACCGAATTCGATGCCGCTATTAACTCACGGGTGCGACATTCCGTCAAGTGACTGCTTTGTGTCAGCTGCGGAGGAAGTCCAGCCAAACCGGGGCACAATCACCCAGTTTCTTGCTTTCATAGCGGGTTGTGAGGTGATCTTCCGGCGGCGTGCGCCAGTCATCTGCGCGCTCTGCCTGCCAGTCAAAACCGCCATGCGCCAGGAAGTGCTGCAGGGCCTCATCTGCATAACTCTTTACGTCTGTCGCGAAGCGGATCTGCGCGCCAGGCTTACAGATGCGGTGCAGGACGGACAGGAATTCTGGCTGGATCAGGCGACGCTTCTGTTGGCGCTTCTTCGGCCACGGATCCGGAAACAGGATGAAGGTGCGCGCAATGCTCTCATCTTTCAGGAAGGCCATAACGGGCCGCGCATCATCCATCACCAGCCGCACATTCTTCAGGCTCTGCGCCTCAATTCCGGTCAGCGCCTTGGCCATCCCCTCGATAAAAGGCTCGCAACCGATGAAGCCCGTGTCAGGATGAAGGCCTGCCTGCCCGACAAGATGTTCTCCGCCGCCAAAGCCGATTTCCAGCCACACATCCCGCGCACCGCCAAACAGTCTTGCCGGGTCCAGCGACGCATCTGGCGCGTCAGGCACCTGCAATTGCGGCAGCAGGGAATCGATCAGTCCCTGCTGGCGGGCAGACAGGCCCCGACCGCCTGTCCGGCCAAATGTTCGCAGCGGGGAATGCTTGGGGTCGGGGTGTCTGTCAGTCATCGCGCTGCCTGATGCCCGAGAGCGGTCTGCGGATCAATCCTCGGCCTGCTTGTCGTCGAACGCGCAGGCCGCAGCCTGCACAGTCGCCAGCAGTGACTTGCGCAGCGAGACATCCTCGATCTTCTGGAAGGCGGCGATCAGGTCCAGCACTTCTGACGTCATTACCGGAGCGTGAACGCCATCCCCGTCTTCAGCCACCTGCAGCGCCTCATGTTCCAGATAAGCTTCCGCCCCATCGAAGAAATAGGTGATCGGTATGCCCATCGCAGTCGACATTTCATACAGGCGACCGGCTGAGACGCGATTGATGCCTTTTTCATATTTCTGCACCTGCTGGAACGTAAGCCCCAGAAGGTCGCCAAGCTTTTCCTGGGTCAGATTCAATTCCTTGCGGCGCCAGCGAATTCGCTGACCCACGACACGGTCTATCCCGCTCGGAAGTTTACTATCCGACATTCCCCATCCAATTCAGATCCTGAATGAAGAGCTAGTTTTACCGCCGCCACGTCAGGAAAGCGAGTCCAACAAAGAGACTAAGCGTTAACCAGAAAAGCAACAGGCCAAGCCGTGTCTGGTAGAGCGTTACCGGCGCAGGCGCGGGAAGTTTTCCGCGGCCAAAATCGGTATTCCAGCCACTTGGCGCATCCGTAACAGGGGCAGCACGGAAGACTTCGCGGCCATGCCCATCAACCACGGCAGACGCCCCGCGGCTAGCGACGCGCGCCATTGGCAAGCCAGTCTCGATCGCGCGGTAGCGGTTTTGCGCATAATGCTGCGCCGGGCCCATTCCGCCGCCAAACCAGGCATCATTGGAAATCAGCACCAGCCAGTCCGCCCGCGCACCAAGGTTGGCATTACGCGGAATGGAGGGGTAGAGCCCTTCATAGCAGATCATTGCCACAAAAGGCGGAATGTCGTCCGCATAAATCACCGCCGGGCCGGGGCCCGGATGGAAGCCGTCGCGCGCCATACGCTGGATCGCGCCCGGAAGAATGCCTGAAAGCGCCTCGCCAAACGGAATGATACGCGCCGCCGCCAATTCCCCGAAAGGAACAAGACGGTGCTTGTCATACAGTGCCACAGGGCCGGAGCGGATCGCCGTGTCATCAATCACGGTCAGGCTGTTGTAATAGTCGCGCGTATTGTCGCCGGTAATCTCATACCGCGTCGTCCCCACGATCAGCTTGCGGGGCCCGAGATACGCACCCACCGCGTCCAGCGCATTGGCGTCCTGCAACAGCGTGGTCGGCAAGGCCCCTTCCGGCCAGATGATGATGTCGCCCGGCTCGCCTTCCTGATTGGATAGGAGGCGCAGATATTCAATGAGGATCGGGTCCGGCCCGATCTCCCATTTCTCATCCTGCGGCACGCCGGAATCCATCAGTACAACAGTCTGGTCTGTCATTGCAGACGGCGTCGCAATGCGTTGCGAGCCCCAGCTCCAGCCCAAAGCCAGCAGGATCACGGCGGCAAAGGATGGCGCAATGCGCAACATCAATCCGCGCGCATCACGTGTGTCCACCAACGCCGCCGGCGTGGACATCAGGAAAACGGTGACAAGCGTCAGCCAGTAAACCCCACCCAGCGATGCGCCTTGCGACAGCGCGCCGCCCGGCACCCAGGTCGTACCCGGCAGATTCCACGGAAAGCCGCCAAACAGATGGCCGCGCACATATTCGGCCAACGCAAAGAAGAAGGCGAAGACAAAGATGCGCGACGGGGACGCAGACCAAAAGGCCCCAGCCATCGCGCCAAGGACGCCCCAGATGATCGCCATCCCGCCCGGCAGCAGAACCAGCGGCATCCACAGGAAAATGGCGTGCTTCTCCGGCTCCACCAGGAAGGGCGCCGCCGTCCAATGCATGCTGATCAGGAAAAAGCCAACACCAAACGCCCAGCATCGCAGGAAAACCGCCTTGCCCCATTTGCGATGGCCACGCGCCCCGTCCAGCATCCAGATCAGGCCGGTGAAGGAAATCACCAGCACCGCGCTGAAATGGAAGGGCGCAAAGGCTACAGCGGAAAAGGCGCCCAGCAGAATGCAGGTCGCAACCGCGGCCCAGCCTGTCAGCCGGGCAAACGCCTCGTGCAAGGGTCCAAGTGCCGTGAACCCGTGACTCCGCACCTCATGTTTCATACTTTACTCCTGAGAGGCGGGAGTGGGCTGTTCCGGTGTCCGCAGACGCACGCGGCGAATTCGCCTTGCATCCGCGTCCATGATCTCAATCTCGACCCCTGTCGGGTGACGCAGAACCTCGCCGCGCACCGGCACCTTGCCAGCAAGGGCAAAGGCCACGCCGCCCAGCGTGTCAAAATCTCCGTCATTATCCTCGATTGAGAGGTCAATGCCCGTTTCCTCGGCAAAATCGTCTATCTCGGTTCGCGCATCCGCTTCCCAGACTCTCTGGCTGCGGCGCACGAACATCGCTTCTTCATCATCGTGTTCGTCTTCGATGTCACCGACGATTTCTTCAACCAGGTCTTCCAGGCTGACCAGACCGTCGGTGCCGCCATACTCGTCTACCACGAGCGCGAGGTGAATACGCGTGGACTGCATTTTCACAAGAAGATCGGTCAGCTTCATCGAGGGCGGCACATACAGCGCCTCCCTGTGCAGCCGCTCCAGCGGGCGTTTGGCCGGCTCGCCATCCTTGGCAAGTTCCGTCACGACATCCTTGATGTGAATGAAGCCAATCGGATCATCCAGCGTCTCACGGAAGACCGGCAGGCGCGAATGCGTCACTTCGGCGAAATACTTCAGCAGGTCCGGAAATTCCGTGCCAACCTCCAGAGCCTTGATCTCGGCGCGCGGCACCATGACGTCTTCCACCCGCATGTCCTGGAACTCAGCGAGGCGCAGGCGCATCTCGTTCGGATTGTGCTGCGGGTCGTCTCCATTGGAATTTTCCGGAGAGGATTCAACAGGCTGAGGCTTTCGGCCAAAACCGAAAAAGCTGCGCAATCGGCCGCTTGGCGGCGCTTCAGAAGAGTCAGGGTCGCTCATGGCCTCAGGTGATTCAGTCCGTCAAATATGGATTAGCAATGCCCAGGGATGCAAGCGCCTTTATTTCCAGCGCTTCCATAATCCCGGCCTCTGCCGGTGTTTCATGATCATGCCCCATCAGATGGAGATAGCCATGGATCAGCAAATGCGTCAGATGGTCCGCAAGGGCCTTGCCCTGTTCTGCGGCGTCCGCAACCGAAACGCCATGCGCCACGGCAATGTCGCCCAGCAGGGGGCGGTCCATCACGTCTGCCGGAAAAGACAGCACATCCGTGGGCTTGTCCTTGCCACGGAACTGGCGGTTCAGCGCGTGCAGGGCGTCATCATCGGCCAGCATGAGGGACACTACGCCCGTCGCGGGCTCCACCTTGCGGGCAGCCTCGAACGCGGCCTGACAGACTTGCTCCAGATCCGGAATGGCCTGCCAGCTGTCATCCTCCAGGATGAGATCAAACTCGATCATCGCAGCGCGTTCAGCCCTCGCCCGCCGCCGCATAGGCGTCGATGATCCGGCTCACCAAGCCATGGCGCACAACATCCGCCGCCGTCAGCGTATGCACATTCACACCCTCGATATCTGCGAGGATCTGCAGCGCATGTTTCATGCCTGAGGGCTGATGTCCCGGCAGGTCGACCTGTCCGGGATCGCCCGTGATCACCATGCGGCTGTCACGGCCAAGGCGCGTCAGCACCATTTTCATCTGCGGAATGGTCGTATTCTGCGCTTCGTCCACGATGACGAACGCATTTTTCAGGGTACGCCCGCGCATGAAGGCCAGCGGCGCGACTTCAATCTCGCCGCGCGCCATGCGCCGTTCCATCTGTTCCTGCCCCATCAGCTCGCGGAGCGAGTCCCAGATCGGCAGCATGTAGGGGTCTACCTTTTCCTCCAGCGTGCCCGGCAGGAAGCCCAGCTTCTCACCGGCCTCAACCGCGGGCCGCGTCACGATCAGGCGCTGGCGCACACCGGTCAGCAATTCCGAAACGCCTGCCGCAACGGCCAGGAAAGTCTTGCCGGTGCCGGCCGGGCCGACGCCGAAAATCATCGCATTGTCCGAGTTCGCCAGAAGATCGATGTAGCGGGACTGGCCGCGCGTTTGCGGCGTCACGGGCTTCTTCAGCCCCCGGAAGGTTCCAAAGCTCTGCGCCGGGGTCTGCGCCGCTTCCAGCGCGCCATCGACATCCATGTCGGTAATGTCTGCACCCGTGCGCAAACGGCGCTCCAGCTCTGCCAGCACGGCCTCGGCAATCGAGACGCCTTCCGCCACACCAACCAACAGGATCCCGCCGCCCTGACTTTCTGCGCGCAGGCCAAAATCCTTCAGGCGCGTTTCCAGCAATTGCAGGTGGCGGTGATGCGGACCACACAGATCGCGCAGCGTTTCGGCATTGCGGACTTCATAGATGCGGCTGATCGGAGCCTCCGGAGAGGTGGATGGACGGCGCCTTACGCTCACAGGGCAACCTCGCGGGCGCGCACCAATTCTCCACTCAGGGAGTTCAGGCTCGCGCCTGTGATCTTCACATCGACGATTTCGCCGGTCAGCTCTTCCGGGCCGTTGAAGTGAACGGCCTGCATCCAGGGAGAACGGCCATGGGCCTGGCCTTCAAGGCGGCCACGGCCCGTCACCAGCACGGGCACGCTCTGGCCAATCCTGGATTCATTGAAGGCAATCTGCTGTTCCCGGAGCAGTTTCTGAAGGGCCTGCAGACGCGTATCCTTCACCTCTTCCGGCACCTGGCCGAACATTTCCGCCGCGGGTGTGCCCGGACGCGGAGAATATTTGAAGGAATAGGCAATGGCGTAATTCACATCGCGCACCAGCTGCATGGTCGCTTCGAAATCCTCATCGCTTTCACCGGGGAAGCCCACAATGAAGTCAGATGCCATGGCAATGTCCGGCTGGGCCGCACGCACCTTGCGGATGATCTCCCTGTACTCATCTGCCGTATGGCCACGATTCATGGCCTTCAGGATACGGTCAGACCCGGACTGAACCGGCAAGTGCAGGAAGGGTTGCATTTGCGGCGTGTCGCCATGGGCCGCGATCAGATCATCATCCATGTCGCGCGGATGGCTGGTCGTGTAGCGAATGCGCTCAATGCCACCAATCTTCGCCAGATGGCGCACCAGCTGGCCCAGCGTCCAGTCGGCTTCATTCGTCAGCGCGGGCGACGCGCCGTGGAAAGCGTTGACGTTCTGGCCCAACAGCGAAATTTCCCGCACGCCCTGTGCGGCCAGCGCCCGCGCTTCCAGTGTAATATCATCCACCGGGCGCGACAGCTCGGCCCCGCGCGTATAGGGCACGACACAGAAGGTGCAGAACTTGTCACAACCTTCCTGAACAGACAGGAACGCAGTCGGCCCGTCAGCCTCGCGTGTTTTCGGCAGGGCGTCGAATTTTTCCAGCGTGTCGAATTCGGTTTCCAGTCGATCGCCCACGGCGCGGCTGGCACGGGCAATCATTTCCGGCAGCTTGTGATAGGCCTGCGGGCCCAGCACCAGATCCACGGCCGGCTGGCGCCGCATGATTTCCTCGCCTTCCGCCTGCGCCACACACCCGGCCACGGCAATTGTCATCTTGCCGCCGGTTTCCTCTTTCATGCGCTTCAGCTGGCCAAGCTCGGAATAGACTTTTTCGGTCGCCTTTTCCCGGATGTGGCACGTGTTCAGCACAACAAGGTCAGCGCTTTCCGGGCTGTCTACGGGCGCATAGCCAAGCGGGCGCAATACATCCCGCATGCGCTCGGAATCATACACATTCATCTGGCAGCCATACGTCTTGATGAAGACGCCTTTGGCGGTCTTGGGGGTGTCTGCTGAATTCATTCGGGCGCTTATGCCTGAAAACCCGTCATTCATCCAGAACCTTCATGCCGATTGCCTGCAAACGCAGTGCATCCTGCCCCCTTCCCTGTGACAAACGCTTCACATGTGCCCAAAGCTGGCTAGTGTCGCGCGCAAGCAAACAAAGGAGCCGGGGAGGCCCATGGAAACCATTGTTACATTAATTCAGAACATTGCCGGATTTATCTGGGGCGGCAAATGGGGGGACACAGTTGTCATCCCGGGGGAGATGGGCCCGCTGGCCATCCTGCTGCTCGGAACCGGCCTTCTTTTGATGATCCGCCTGGCTGGGCGGCCCGTTCGCCGGTTCATCCCGGCCCTCGTTGAAGTTTGGCAAGGCCGCAAGGCGCAAGGCGAAGACGGGGCCATCACACCCTGGCAGGCGCTTTCGACCGCGCTGTCCGGTCAGGTCGGCACGGGTAACCTCGCAGGTGTGGCCACCGCCATCGCCATGGGTGGGCCCGGCGCAATCTTCTGGATGTGGGTGACCGCATTGTTCGGCATGGCCCTGGCTTTCTCGGAAAGCTCTCTGGCCATCAAATATCGCGAAACTGACGAATATGGCCGCATCAATGGCGGCCCGATGTATTACATCAAGAACGGCCTCGGAAAGAAATGGACTTGGCTGGCCATCATCTTCTGTCTTGGCACCCTGTTCTCTGCCATGGCCACCGGGTCCATGATTCAGGCCAACTCGATCACGCAGACCGCTGTTGAAACGGCTCGCGGAACCTTTGGTCTGTCGCTGCCGGCCTGGGTGTTTGGTATTGTCATTGCCGGTCTGGTCTTTGCCGTCATTATCGGCGGCATCAAGTCGATCGGCTCGGTTGCCGGCAAGATCGTGCCGCTGATGGCAGCGGCCTATGTGTTGTGTGCCTTGATCGTGCTGATCCTCAACGCCTCTGAAATTCCGCACGCCTTTGCGGTGATCTTCAAGTCGGCGTTCGGACTTCAGGAAGTCGTCGGGGGCGCCGCAGGTTACGGAATGATGCAGGCCGTTCGCTTTGGTATAGCGCGCGGCCTTTTTTCTAACGAAGCCGGTCAGGGCTCTGCCCCGATTGCCCATGCTGCCGCGCAAACCAAAAACCCTGTCCAGCAGGGTGAAATCGCGATGATCGGTGTCTTCATCGATACGATCGTGATCTGTACGATGACTGCGCTGGTCATTCTGACTGTATCGGGTGACTTCAAGCGCAATCCGGCCCTCATCGCCGCAAACCAGTGCATCGTCGAAGGCCATGCCACCCTGCCGGAAGGCGCAAATGTGGAAGAGCTGTTCCCGTCTGCCTATACGGAAGGTCGCGAGGCCATTCTGGCCGACAAGGGTGAAGACGCCCAGGGCTTCCTTCAGGCGTGCCGCGCCGCGGGTCTCGACCTGACGAAAGACCTGCCGCCAGGCACGACAGCTGAAGAGGAAGAAGCCTACTTCCAGAAGGCGCTGGCCGCTGCGGCGGACGGTAATGTCCTCAACGAAGTGCGCTATGTCTATGAGACGGATGCGGAATCCTCTGGCATTACGGCGCGCGCCTATGGCACAGCCCTGCCGGGCGGAGAGTGGATCGTTACCATCGCCCTGTTCTTCTTCGCCTTCACCACGATCATCGGCTGGTCGTATTACGCCGAACAGGCCCTCACCTATCTGGTTGGCGAATGGGCAACCCACCCCTTCCGATACATCTGGGTTCTGGTCGTGTTTGCCGGAACGATTGTCACCAATACAGACGCGCTCTGGCTGCTCGGGGATATCGCGAACGCCTCCATGGCCTTCCCGAACCTGATCGCCCTGCTCGCTCTGTCAGGTGTCATCTATGCCATGCACAAGAATAATGGCGATCCGGATGGCGGACACCCGGTGCATGACTATCGGGAAGAAGAGCGCCATCCCAAGGAAGACTAGGGACTGACCCGCTGCATAAAAAGGCCCCGCCCGGTATCTGCCAGGCGGGGCTTTTTCATGGGGCCATGATGGGTCTGTTTTGCCCGGTTTCGGGTCTCTTTTGGGCCCCTTTTGGGACTGTTTAGGAGCACTTTTAGGGGCTGTTTTTGCCTTACCAGGTGCCGATGTTTTCCGCGCTGGCCCAAGGCTCTTTCGGCGCCAGGGCATCGCCCTTCTGCAACAGCTCGACTGAAATCCCGTCCGGAGAGCGGACGAACGCCATGCGGCCATCACGCGGCGGCCGGTTGATGGTCACGCCCAGCGACTGCAGATGCTCGACAGCGCCGTAGATATCGTCGACCAGATAGGCCAGATGCCCGAAATTACGGCCGCCAGCATAGTCTTCCGGGTCCCAGTTATAGGTCAGTTCCACCATGGGAATATTGGTCTGCGTGGGGCTCACGCCATCCGGCATGCCGCCCATGCGCTCGACATCTTCCGGCGTTGCCAGGAAAACCAGCGTGAAGCGCCCGGCCTCGCTGTCTACGCGCGAAACCTCTTTCAGGCCCAGCCCGTCGCAATAGAACTTCAGGGACGCATCAATATCGGCAACGCGCACCATGGTGTGCAAATACTGGATACTCATCAATGACCTCCATTCAGGTCGCGGATGACCTGTTTAAGCGTGGGCGGCATCACGGCGTAATAGCGGTGCATGGCGGCGGCCAGCAGGGCGATTGCCATCAGCATGAACGCCAGGAAAACGGAAAAGGAATGGATAAGCGTACCGGTCTCGAAGACAGGGTTCTGGCCGCTCAGCCGCCAGATCAAGCGCCACAATTCATTGAACAGGGACACAAAAGGCGCCAGGAACACCAGCATGAACGCCCCGCAGACAAAGAAATAGGTCGCGGCGCGGGGGCCTTCGCTGCGGACATAGAGGTCTGTGAACTCGGCCACCGAAACATCGGCGGGCAGTTCGCCTTCCACCTGCTTTGTGGCCAGAACTTCCGGGGCGAAATCGCGGGTCTGCTTCCAGCGCCAGCCGAGATGAAGCCCCCAGGCGACCAATCCAGCCAGTGCAGCAAAAAAGATAATCATAGATAAGGCCGGGCCCGGTTCCTGCGGCAAAAGCCGTCTGCCCATCAGCCTGATCAGGCCGCGTGGGCGCGTTCAAAAGTGAGCATGGCGCGTTTGCGATCCACTCCCCAATGATAATTATGGAGCCGGCCGTCCGCTGCAAGGGCGCGGTGACAGGGAATAAACCAGCTGATCGGGTTTGCGCCCACGGCTGCGCCCACTGCGCGGGCCGCTTTCGGGTTGCCGCTGGCTTTTGCGAGCGCTCCATAGGTGGCGGTTTTGCCAGCCGGAATCTCCAGCAGGGCCCGCCAGATCTGGCGCCGGAAGGGCGTGCCATAAAGGGCAACCGGCAGGGGTTCTCCCTGCTCGAATACTTGCTGCGCCATCTTCAGGGCGGCGGCATCATCGCGGCGGATGTCTGCCTCCGGATAGCGACCGGCGAGATCAGCAAAGACGTCGGCCTGCCCCCGCCCCTGATGTTCAAACCCTGTCCGGGCGGGGGCATCCTCATCAATGAAGCCAAGCGCCACCAGACCTCGCGGCGAGATCAGCCACGCCCCTTCCCCGAACGGCGTCGGGGCCCGCCCGATCAACAGGTCTGCGCCGCGCCCGCCCGCCTTGGCCTCTCCGGGGGTCAGCCCTTCATGGGCAATGAACAAATCATGCAGTCGGCCTGGCCCGGACAGACCCGCCTCAAGCGAGGCCTCCAGCACGCTGACACCGTTGCGCAGCAGGTCGCCTGCAGCGGCATGCGCCAAAGCTGCCTGGAACTGCTTCGGGCTGACGCCTGTCCAGCGGGTGAATTCGCGCTGGAAATGGCTGGGCGACAAATTCATCTGCTGCGCGACGGCAGCCAAGTCCGGCCAGTCGCGCCAAGTATCTCCCAAATATTTCAAGGCTTTGGCCATTCGGTCATAGGCCGCAGCGCGTTCATCAAGAGGGGCAGTCGTCTCTGTCATGGGACCTTATTTGCCGCGTCAGGACGGCAGCGGCCACCCGTTTCTTGCGCTCCTGCGCGGGTTTTGAGACTTCCCTGCAACGCAAAAGCCCGGCAAGAGTAGTCTATAAACAAGCTGGGAGCGAATTTATGGCTGATGCGCGCAGTATTATTCTGCATGAATATCCGACATCCCCTTATGCAGAGAAAATACGTCTGGCGCTGCGCCTGAAGAACCTCGCCTATAGCCGGGTCGAGATCCCGGTCATCATGCCCCGGCCGGATTTGATGCCGATGACGGGCGGTTATCGTCGCACCCCGGTGATGCAGATTGGCGCGGACATCTACTGTGACACGGCCATAATCCTGCGCGAACTGGAAGCCCGCTTCCCGATGCCTGCCCTGAAACTTCACGGCCATGAGGGCCTGGCCCAGATGGTGGCAGGCTGGACCGATGGCCGCTGGTTCCAGAGTTCTGTTGCCGTCATCTTTGGTGAGAAAGGCGACCAGGTGCCGGATGCCTTCAAGAAAGACCGGGAAGAACTGTCCGGGCGTCCCTTCGATACCGATGCCATGAAAGCCGTGGCTCCGATGATGCGGGATCAATGGCGCGCGCGCCTGATGCTGCTGGAAGAGCGCCTGCAAGGCGGTCAGGGCGCAGGCTCCGGCCTCTTTCTGATCGGTATGAAACCGGGACTGGTCGACATCCATGCCTATATGAATGTCTGGTTCATGGAACAGAACGTGCCGGACTTTCTGGAACAATGCTTTGAACGCGCCGATTTGACCAAGGCCTGGTATGAGCGCCTGAAGGAATTCGAGGGCCAAGAGCCTGAGACCATCACCTCCCGCCAGGCGCTGGACATTGCGCTGTTTGCCGCGCCGAGGCTGGTTGCGGCCACGACGCGCAGCGAACCTCAGGGCCTGAGCCCCGGCGAAGACGTGGCTGTTGCGCCGGATGATTACGGCCAGGTCTGGGTGGAGGGCGAACTGGTACATGCCGACTCCCAGCGCATTATCCTGCAACGCACATCGGAAGAAGCCGAAACTGTGCACGTTCACTTCCCACGCGCCGGATATCTGGTGCGCCGCCTCTAGCCTGCCTTGTCAGGCCTCCGCGTCCGTCTAGTCTCAGGCTCTAACATGCAACACAAGGGAGCCCGGCCATGGACCGCAGGCTATGTCTTATCACAGGTGCCTCTGCTGGGATCGGCGCTGAGTTTGCCCGCCAGTATGCAGCCCTTGGCTGGGATCTGGCGCTGACCGCCCGGCGGGAAGACCGGCTGACAGGGCTGGCGGATGAACTGCAGAACAAGCACGGCAACAAGGTGATCTGCCTTGCGCAAGATCTGGCGCGCGCCAATTCCGCCGACAAGATCATCACCGCCCTGTCCGAACAGGGCCGGCATGTGGACGCGTTGGTCAATAATGCCGGGTATGGCCTGCCGGGCACCTTCTTCAATACAAGCTGGAAATCACAGGCAGACTTTATCCGCGTGCTCTACACAGCGCCGATCGAACTGGCGCACAAGGTGTTGCCGGGTATGGCGGAACGCGACTATGGGCGCATCATCAATGTGGCCTCCCTGGCGGGTTATGCCGCGGGCAGCGCAGGCCACACCCTCTATGCCAGCGTGAAATCCGGTCTGATCAAATTCTCGGAAAGCCTGAATGCCGAATGCGAAGCGCTGGGCCATGCAGACATTCACTGCACCGCTCTCTGCCCCGGCTTCACCTATAGCGAATTCCACGATGTGAACGGCACGCGGGACAGCATGAACAAGATGAGCAAGCGCATGTGGATGGAAGCCGCGCCGGTCGTGAAGGCCGGGATCGACGCGGTCAATCGCGGCCAGCCCGTGGTCGTGCCGGGCATGGTCAACAAGGCGATTGCCTCGCTGACGCGCATCCTGCCGGAGCCGCTGGGCCGCGCCATGGTGGGCGCGCAAAGCAAGCGCTACCGCCGGATAGACTAGTCGCTGGAAGAGGCAATCTCGTCGCGGATACGGTCTGCGGTGGGGGTCGTGTCGGACTTGCGCCAATCCGTTGCGCGGCGGCGTGGAACGATGCCGCCCTCTTCCCGCTCGCGTCCTTCCTCGGATTTGCCAAAGCGTGGACCATCTTCCTTCCGGACGACCGTGACGATCGGACCTTCATAGAAAGCTGCCCAGTATTTCGAGAGGACGTCGCGGCGGCCGTCAAGGGATCGCAACTGGCGGCGTTCGCGCCAGCGCGTCAGCTTGATGCCTTCGGTCTTCACGCGCTTGTCGGCGCCGAGGGTCTGCAGACAGCCGGAATACCGCTTGGGCGCGCCGCCGGTCAGATCAAACTGAATTTCGCCAATGCCTTCGGCCTGTTTACCGGAATCAGCCGGCAGGGTTTCGCGGAATTTGAACTCAAGACGCGGCCAGCTCAGCTGATAGAATTCCGTCTGGATACCGCTTTCGACTTCTCCGCTACGGGTCAAACTGGTGGAGGATAGGAGCAGACCGTTGCGGGAGGGCTTCAGCGAGACAATCGCGATGCGCGGCCCATTGGGTCCACCGCGCTCGGCCTGGATCCAGCTACCCTCAATATAGGCGCTGCCCAGCACCAAACGCCGCAGACCGCCCAGCTTGAGCAAGGCAGGCAGAATGATCTCTGCCATAACGCCCCACAGAATCACCAGAACTGCGCACAGCCCGGCCATGATGGCCCACATGCCGAGCTTGCCGCTACCCGCCCCGATCTCGGCTGCCAGCGTGCGCAGTACGTGGCCAAACACAACGACCGCGCCCAGAATGGCCACCGCCGCAATCAGATTGGGGAGGCTCCGAAAACGATTATAAGGGTTCATAGGAAGCGCCGCTCCATTAAGATATTCCGCGATTAGCCCGCATTTAGGCCCCATGACCCGAAATTTTGGTTAACGTAATGCAAACACGCCCACATCCGCCGCAGCGTCAGGCGAGACGATTTGTTGCAGCGCACAAAAGCCGCATGACTTGTACGAGGCAGTGCCCTATATCTATGAAAAATATTGCATAGCGGAGGAATACAGCATGGATGCAGTTGCGGCGGACCCGACCCAGAAACCGGTCATCATTCCGGACCTTGTGGCCCTGATCGGCAAGGCCTGCACCGCGATTGACGCCTATGCAGATGCCGCACGCAGCAAATGCCGCTCCGTTCTCGTTGGCGAAGATGGTCGCACGGATCGCCGTGCTCTGGAAGCCGAGCAGCACATGGCTCACGGTCTGTCCTGGGTTGTCACCTATGCCGAGACCCTCAAACAGGTAGCTGACTGGGCAAGCCGACTGGATGCAGACGGTCATTTTACCGATGTCGAAGCGCTGCTGACGCAGATCCTGTTCGGGGATTATTGCGCGCAGCTAGTTGGCGGCATCCCGATGAACCAGGGCGAGACCATCCGTCCCCACGAACTGGGTACGCTGGAAGAAGCAGACGCCCTGTTTGCTGACCCTGCTGTTCGCGAGCTGGTCCTTAAGGGCAAAACGTCAGGCTCCCTCGCCGCCGCAGCCAAGCTGCTGCCCGATGCGCTGAGCCGCAACACGGTGGAAAATACCGGCCTCGACGAAACCATGACCATGGTGCGCGAGCAGTTTGCCAAATATGCCAGCGACAAGATCAAGCCGCACGCCCATCAATGGCACCTCAAAAATGAGTACATCCCGATGGATGTGGTCGACGAAATGGCAGAGCTGGGTGTTTTCGGCCTGACCATTCCGGAAGAATTTGGCGGCTTCGGCATGGGCAAGACCGCCATGTGCGTTGTCTCTGAAGAGCTATCGCGCGGTTATATCGGAACAGGCTCCCTCGGCACGCGGTCCGAAATCGCGGCCGAACTTATCCTGATCGGCGGTACGGACGCCCAGAAGGAAAAATGGCTGCCAAAAATTGCGAGCGGTGAAATCCTGCCGACGGCCGTGTTCACCGAACCAAACACAGGCTCTGACCTTGGCTCTCTGCGCACCCGCGCTGTGAAGACCGAAGACGGCGAGTATTACAGCATCACCGGCAACAAGACCTGGATCACGCATCCTGTGCGGGCAGACCTGATGACCCTTCTTGCGCGAACCGATCCGGCCACGAATAATTTCTCCGGCCTGTCCATGCTGCTGGCCGAAAAACCGCGCGGCGATGATGCCAATCCCTTCCCGGCAGAAGGCATGACCGGCGGCGAGATTGAAGTGCTCGGCTATCGCGGCATGAAGGAATACGAAATCGGTTTTGACGATTTCAAGGTGAAAGCAGAAAACCTGCTGGGCGGCGTGGAAGGCCAGGGCTTTAAGCATCTGATGGCCACCTTTGAAAGCGCCCGTATCCAGACGGCTGCCCGCGCTATCGGCGTTGGCCAGAACGCTTTCGAGACCGGCCTGCAATATGCGCTGGACCGCAATCAGTTCGGCAAGCCGATCTTTGAGTTCCCGCGCGTTGCCAACAAGCTGGTCATGATGGCGGCGGAACTGGTCGGCGTTCGTCAGCTTACCTATTATTCCGCGCGCCAGAAAGATGGCGGTAAACGCTGTGACCTGGAGGCCGGCATGGCAAAACTGCTCGCAGCCCGCGTGGCCTGGGCCGCAGCGGACAATGCCGTACAGATCCATGGCGGCAATGGCTTTGCCCTGGAATACACTATCAGCCGTATTCTGCAGGATGCCCGCATCCTGAATATCTTTGAAGGCGCAGGCGAAGTGCAGGCCATGGTCATCGCAAGGCGACTGGTGGAAGGCGGCAATTAAGCCGCCTATCCTCAACTATTTCTTTGCGGGCATCTCCGCGCGTTCATAGACACGCACCCAATCAACGAGGAACCGGTCCGGCATGCGCTTTGCTTCCGGCATCTCCGACCACCATTGGTGGGCGGTAGATTCCTGCGTCGAGATTTCGCCTGAAAACTTGACCCAGACAGGCGTTTTGGACACACCGCCCGCATCACTGCGCCAGACTTCTCGCCCATCGATGAACCAGACATACTCTGTCTCGCTCCATTCGAGTGCATAGACATGCCAGCCGGAACGGATGCCGGGGCGGAATTGCTTATGGTTCGTGGTCTGATGGGCCTTGCCATAGCCGTCCCAGTGCAGGGCATGGCTGATCATATCCGTCCAGCCGAAACCTTCCATGATATCGATCTCTGTACCGTCTTCGCCTGATCCGTCCTCATGATGCACACGGTCTGAAAACAGCCAGAAGGCCACCCACCAGCCCGGATCCTGAGGCAGCTTCATGCGTGCTTCGTAGCGACCAAAAGTTGGTTCGAACTTGCCCTCGGTCGAGACCATGCCGCTGGCATAATCATAAGGATCATCATCCTGATCGGGATTGCGGTTCTGGATCCTGGTTGCGCGGATTTCCAGCTGGCCATGTCCGGTCAGCCGTACATTCTCGCGCAGCCACCAGCCATCTGGGCCATCCTTGTTGGGCTTGCGATTATATTCCTGAGAAATCCATTTATCCGGATCCGGAGTGCCATGACCGGAAAACTCATCCTGGAAGACAAGTTTCCAGTGGGGATCCCGCTCATCAAGAGCCGAGTAACCGTTACCATCACTCGTGCACGCGACCAGTGCTACTGCCGAGAGCGCCCCCGCCCACAGCCAGAGCGGCCATCTCATTGGATTTCGCCTTTGAGCGGATCAATGTCTTGCGGCTCGTGCTGAATGATGACAGTGGCGCCCAGCTCCTTTGCGCGCGCTTCAAACGCATCCATTGAAGCAAGCGTCATGGCTTCATCATAATTGAAGCGCGGCACACGCTTCAGCTCGCGGCTTTCCGACCGGTGATACAAATCGCCTGCCAGCAGAACAGGGCCGGTTTCCGGCATCATCAGCTGCAGGGATGTATGCCCAGGCGTGTGGCCAGGAGTTTCGAAGATGACCACACTACCATCGCCGAAGACATCATAATCACCGCGGAAGGTTTTACGTTCCAAGGGATTGAACATAGCGAACAATGCCAATTGATCGGGTGTCACCTGCGCCTCGCTGCCATCTGCCGGGAACATGGCGTTCAGCTCATCCTCGTGCACAAGCCACAGCGCATTCTGAACCTGATCGGCCTGACCGATATGATCGAAATGGCTGTGTGAGATGGCAAGATAGTCGATGTCATCCGGCGTCATCCCCAGATCTTTAAGGTGACCGGTCAGAGTTTTGTCGAGGGAGACGGTGAAGATTTGCTGCGTTTGCGGCCCTGACATCGCCAGCATGCCCGGAAGCCCAAGATCCCACAGCATGATGCCGTCCGGATGCCGGATCAGGAAACATGTATCAGTGAACGTGTCAGTCTGGCCGGCATAGTCGCCCGCGCTCGAAAACGCGTCGAGATCAGACACTTCAATCTTGCCGCAATCAAGCACATCGACATGCAGCGCTGCCTCCTGGGCCTCGCTCACCTCTCTGGCATCTGCAGTGTCTGCTGCTGCGGCCTCTTCTGCAGGTTTGGTCTCGGTCTTGCCGCATGCTGCAGCGAGGACCAGCACGGACGCCATCATGGCTGTCGCGAGTCTGCCCATCTTTACCCCCTTCTGGTTGTTAGTCAGCCTTCCGAATCCATTTCTGGCAGCAGAATGAGCTTTCGTCCATCGCCTGATATGATTCTGTAGAAACAGGACTCCCGTCCTGTGTGGCAGGCGCCGCCGATCTGGCGAACCTTCATCAAGACCGCGTCCTGATCGCAGTCGATCCGCAACTCGACAACATCCTGAAAATGGCCGGAAGTTTCGCCCTTCACCCACAAGGCCTGGCGCGAGCGGGACCAATAAGTCGCCCGCCCCGTCTCAATTGTCGCGTTGAGGGCCTCTGCATTCATCCAGGCGAGCATCAGCACTTCACCGGTTGAGACATCCTGCGCAATGGCAGCGATCAGGCCATCTGCATTGAAGCGTGGCCGAAGCTCCAGAACCTCATCCTGTGCGCTACCGGACAACGGGGGATCAAAATCAATCATGGCTCATCCGGTGTGGCACATGGGGAAAAGAGTCAAGCAGACATGCTTGCAGGAAGCGGAAAGCTGGGCCACATGATGCAACATGAGCAGACGCATAGACATTGTCGAAGTGGGCCCGCGCGACGGGTTGCAGAACGACCCCGCCGATTTGACCGTAGACCAGAAACTGGAATTCATCTCCCGCCTGGAAGAGGCTGGCGTGAAGCGCATGGAATCCGGCAGTTTTGTCAGTCCCAAGGCCGTGCCGAAAATGGCCGATTCACCCGCCGTGTTCGCAGGGGTTGATCGCTCTCGTCCGACCCGGCACATCGCCCTTGCCCTGAACGAGAAGGGCGTACGCCGGGCCATTGATGCGAAAGCAGATGAAATCAATTTCGTGCTGGTGGCAGGCGAAACCTTTGGCCGCAAAAACCAGGGGATGAGTCCCCAGGAAAGCGCCGACATGCTGGCCCAGTGTGCACCTCTGGTGCTGGAGGCCGGCATTCCTCTTTCGGCGACAATTTCCGTGGCCTTTGGCGACCCCTATGAGGGGGATGTCGACATCAAAGTTGTGGGAAATCTGGCCGCTCAGGCCCAGCGCGCAGGTGTCGGTGAACTGGCCCTCGGGGATACAATCGGCGTGGCAACGCCCTGGGACGTCCGCGCACGCATTGACCGCGTCCGCATGGAAGCGCCGGATGTGTTCCTGCGCATGCACTTCCATGACACGCGCGGCGCGGGCCTTGCCAATGTCGCCGCCGCGGTCGAGGCCGGTGTGGATGTTATTGATGCAAGCTGTGGCGGGATTGGCGGCTGCCCCTTTGCCCCGGCGGCGACCGGAAATGTAGCGACCGAAGATGTCGTCTACATGCTGGAGCGCGCAGGCTTTGAGACGGGCCTCGATTTGGGCAAGCTGATCGAGACAGCTCACTGGCTGGAAAAGGTGCTCGGCCACCCAGTCGCCTCATCGCTCAGCAAGGCTGGCGGGTTTCCACCAGCCTGATGCCTAAGGCCTTACGTCTTGGCGCCTTTGACTTCCTGCAGGCTGGTTGTCTTCACGGCGCGGCCGATGTCGACCTTTTTGCCCCGGCCATAGGAAGGCGCGCTACTGGTTGCGCCAGAGACTGCGCTGCCACCGCGTACCGTCTTCTCCGTTAGCGGAGGAATGGACATGGCCTTCGGTTCCGGCCCGTTCTCGTCAAACAGGCTGGCCAGCTGTTCCGTCATCGCACCGCCGAGTTGCTCGGCATCCACAATCGTGACCGCGCGTTTGTAATAACGCGTCACATCATGGCCGATGCCGATGGCGATCAGCTCAATCGGGCTTCTGGTTTCGATTTCTTCGATCACCTGCCGAAGGTGGCGTTCAAGATAATTGCCGACATTCACATTCAACGTGGAATCATCCACAGGCGCGCCATCGGAGATCACCATCAGGATCTTGCGCTGTTCCGGCCGGCCGAGCATGCGGTCATGCGCCCAGAGCAGAGCCTCGCCGTCGATATTCTCCTTGAGCAGACCTTCCCGCATCATCAGCCCAAGGTTCTTCCGCGCCCGGCGCCAGGGGGCATCGGCCTGCTTGTAAACAATGTGGCGAATGTCATTCAGGCGTCCTGGTTGAGGCGGCTTGTTCGCACGCACCCAGTCTTCACGGGCCATACCGCCTTTCCAGGCCTTGGTCGTAAAGCCCAGGATTTCTGTCTTGACGCCGCACCGCTCCAGCGTGCGCGCCAGAATGTCCGCACACAAAGCGGCCACCATGATCGGGCGCCCGCGCATGGAACCGGAATTGTCCAGCAACAGCGTAACCACCGTATCGCGGAACTCTGAATCATCTTCCTGCTTGAAGGACAGCGGGGCGGTTGGGTCCGTGATTACGCGCGTCAGGCGGGCTGTATCCAGTACCCCCTCTTCCAGATCAAAGCTCCAGGACCGATTCTGCTGCGCCATCAGGCGACGTTGCAGTTTGTTGGCCAGTTTCGAAACTGCGCCCTGCAGGCCTTGCAACTGGTGATCCAGATAGGCGCGCAGGCGGGTCAGCTCTTCGGGATCACACAAATCCGGCGCATTGGCGACTTCGTCATGCTCCCGTGTGAACACGGAATAGTTGAAACGGTCACGATCATCACCATCCCGGAAGTTCGGACGAAGCGGTTTGGCGCCCTCTTCATCATCCGGCGTGTCATCGGCCTCGGCATCAACATCCATATCGACGCTGACATTGGCCTCTTCGCCGTCCATTTCTTCCGTATCGCCAGCATCCATCTGCTCGGTGGATGCGCCCATCTGCTCCTCTGGCTCCATGTCCTGGTCGCCTTCGGAATTCTGTTCGCTTTCGTCTTCCTGGTCAGCCTCGTCCTGGTCTTCTGTTTCGGCGTCTTCACCGTCCACTTCACCAGCGGTCAGATCCCGGATCATCTCGCGAACCGTCTGGGCGAAGCCTTGCTGGTCATGCAGCTGCGCGATCAGCTTTTCCAGCGCGCCGCCCGTGTCGGCTTCCACCTGGTCGCGCCAGATATCGGCCACGCGCTTGGCACTTTCAGGCAAAGCCCGACCGGTCAGCTTTTCGCGCAGCAGGAATTCCAGGGCGGGCGCAAGAACCGCCTCGGCATTCTCCGTCCCCATCGCAAATTCACCAGACTGGCAACGATAGTTCAGGACGGCATCCAGATTGTTTGCGGTGCCCCGCATGGCATTGATGCCAAGGCTTTCGATCCGCGCCTGCTCGGCCGCATCATAGACCTTCCTTGGCAAATCCCCCTGCGGGCGGTGAACCCGGTGCGCTTCAGGATTATGATGCGCGCGGCGCAAGGCAATCGCATCTGCCTCCCCGCGGATACGAGCGGCCACTTCCGGCTCGATCTGTTGCGGCGGCGGGCGCAGGACAATCGCCTCGCCATTGTCTCCGGTATCATTGCCAAAGCCAACTTCCACGTTCCGATCGGCACTCATCGCCTTGGTCGTGGTGGCAAGCGCCTGCTTGAACAGTTCCTGCGGGGATGCGTCCTTCGACATTTAGCGGATCAGGGCCTCGTCGAAAAGTTTCAGAGTACGCTCAAAAGCCAGGGCATCGGCCTGAGCATCATAGTCATCAGAGCCCTGACGGGCGAATCCATGGCCGGCGTCATAAATATAGGTCGGCACATCATGGCGGGCCTGTTTGAAAGCCTCAACCCCCTCCAGCGGGATGTGAGGGTCATGCTTGCCGAAATGCGCGATGGTCGGACATTTCGGCTCATTATCCTTCGCCTGCGGCAACAGGCTGCCATAGTAGCAGGATGCGGCGGACAGGCCCTCCAGCTGGCAAGCTGCGTAATACGACATCGAGCCACCATAGCAGAAGCCGGTGATGAAAACGGGCCCTTCGAGCACATCAATGCAGGCGGCAATATCGGTCATTGCATTCTCAAGACCATTGGCACGCGCATGACCCGATCCGGCGACAAGCGCCTCCTGGTCATGCCCTTCGCGGACAAAGCCCTTTTCCTGACGGTCGAACATGGATGGCAACAGCACTTCAAAGCCTTCAGCTGCAAACCGGCGGGCGGCGGCCAGCATGAAAGAGTTCAGGCCGAAGATCTCCTGAATCATCACAAGCCCGCCCTTGCGCGCACCTTCTGCAGGAACGCGCACCGCATCGAAAACGAAGCCGTCAGAGCCTTCTATCTGTTCCGTGTCCATGATCAGGCCTTTGCGTCAGATCAGGCGACCCTCACCATAAGGGCGCTTTCGGGCAGCTCTTCCGCAAAGCAACGCTGATACATCTCTGCCACAAGCGGACGCTCAAGCTCGTCACACTTGTTCAGGAAGGTCATGCGGAAGGCATGGCCCAGATCGCCGAAGATAGCATAGTTTTCCGCCCATGTGATCACGGTCCGCGGGCTCATCACGGTAGAGAGGTCGCCCGCCATAAAGGCGTTCCGGGTCAGATCAGCAAGCGTCACCATCTTGGACAGGGTGTCGTCATCGACGCCCGTTGCCTTCGTCTTCACGATGGCGACTTCGGCATCATGCTCCAGATAGTTCAGCGTTGTCACAATGCTCCAGCGGTCCATCTGGCCCTGATTCAGCTGCTGCGTGCCATGGTAAAGGCCGGTCGTGTCGCCAAGGCCCACCGTGTTGGTGGTGGCAAAAAGGCGGAAATACGGGTTCGGCGCAATAACACGGTTCTGGTCCAGCAGGGTCAGCTTGCCGCTGGCTTCCAGCACACGCTGGATCACGAACATCACATCCGGACGACCGGCATCATATTCGTCAAAAGTGATCGCTACCGGCCGCTGCAGGGCCCATGGCAGAATGCCTTCACGGAATTCGGTGATCTGCTTGCCATCCTTCAGGACAATCGCATCCTTGCCGACCATGTCGATCCGGCTGACATGGGAATCGAGGTTGACCCGGATCATCGGCCAGTTCAGGCGCGCAGCCACTTGTTCAATGTGGGTGGATTTACCCGTGCCGTGATAGCCCTGCACCATAACCCGGCGGTTGTGCTGAAACCCCGCAAGAATCGCCATCGTGGTCTGCGGATCGAAGCGATAAGCCTCGTCAATCTCGGGCACATATTCGGTACGTGTCTCGAAGCCGCGGACCACCATGTCCGTATCGAGGCCAAAAACCTCGCGGACATTGATCTCTACTGTCGGCTCCATGCCATCCAGCACATCGGTATCGCTCATTACGGTCATGATTGTATCTCGGGCTTCGGGAGGTTGTTTCGTTCAGAATGGGTTTTAGCACGGTAAAGGCTCACGCCTAGTGCGACGTAGCGTAAGAAGCTGT
Organism: Alphaproteobacteria bacterium; assembly: GCA_018222605.1. GTDB lineage: Bacteria > Pseudomonadota > Alphaproteobacteria > Caulobacterales > Hyphomonadaceae > Hyphomonas. Next base: position 73,796 of record JAAEZZ010000009.1, on the reverse strand, counting down.
TTCGGCAACAGAAACCAGCCACTATAGGCAATTACTCAGAGGCAGCCGGCTCTCGCCAGACAATACTCCCCCCGACAATTGTCATCACAGCCTTCGCCTCAAGAATTTCGTCTTCGGGAATGGTCATCAAGTCACGGTCAAAAACCGTGAAATCCGCCAGTTTCCCAGGCTCAATCGTGCCGAGATCATCCTCCTGAAACGCAGCATAGGCTGCAGACGAGGTGAACAAGGCGAGGGCCTCCTCACGCGTGAGGGCCTGTTCGGGATGCCAACCTTCGCCGGTTTCCCCCTTGAGGCCCTTGCGGGCAACAGCGGCATAGAACTCGATCAGCGGCGAGCCCACCTCAACCGGCGCATCTGAGCCACCGGCAATGACGGCGCCGCTGTCCAGCATACTTTTCCAGGCATACGCGCCGCCCAGGCGGTCCATGCCAAGACGCGCAGGCGCGAACTTCAGGTCTCCGATGGCATGGCTGGGCTGCATGGACGCGATCAGGCCCAACTGCCCGACACGGGCAATGTCTTCCGAGGCCAGGATCTGCGCGTGCTCAATACGCCAGCGCAGTTCCGGGCCATAGCCCAACTCTTCATATGTATCGAGAATACGCCGATTGGCGAGGTCTCCGATGGCGTGAATGGCCAATTGGATCTTATCCTCCTTCGCATCCATCATCAGATTGTGGAGTACGTTTTCATCGAGGATTTCCAGCCCATTTGTGTCTGGCCGGTCCGAATAGGGCTGGATCAGCAAAGCCCCACGGCTGCCGAGCGCGCCGTCCATGTAGATCTTCACGGCGCGGTTCTGGATCGTATCGGTCTCATATTCGTGAGCCTTGGCGATATCGAAGCCATTCTCATCATAAGCATTGTAGAGCCGCAGCGGCATCAGGCTGTCATCATCCATGGACTTCAGAAGAACCGCATGATTGCGGTCTACGCTCATATTGTGAGTGCCAGTCCAGCCGCGCGACACATAGAGCTGCGCGCCAATTTCATACGCCTTGCGGATATCTGAATCGCTCGGCTCAGCAACCAGCTGCATGACCGGATACATGGCCTCGTCGATCACCATGCCGGTGGCCTTGGCGGTTTCCTCGTCGCGTTCGACCCGCCCACCATTACTGTCGCCAGTAATGTCGTAAATGTCGGCCGCCTTCAAAGCAGCCGTATTTGCAACCAGCGCATGACCATCGGCTCGCATCAGGATCACCGGATTGTCAGGGCTGACGGGATCAAGGTCAGCCGCCAAGGGCATACGCCCCTCCGGCCAGCCGGTTTCTATCCAGCCACGGCCAAAGATGATCTCACCAGGTGCCTTATCGGCGACCTCGGCTTCTATCCGGTCGACCAGCTCCGCCACGGACGCCGTGCCTTCAAGATTCAGGGTCAGCTCGCGCTGCCCTATGCCGAGAAGGTGCGAATGGGCATCCGTAAAGCCGGGGAACATGACTGCGCCGCCCAGATCCACAAGCGTGACCTCATCCTCACTCCAGTCTTCGGAGTTGGGGGGCGCCGTCGCGATGATCCGGCCATCTTCGCCAACAATCACGGCATTTACAGTGGGCTGATCCGCCAGCCCTGTGTAAATTTTGCCGCCCGTAAAGACGGTGACTTTTCCCTGTGCAGGCGCCTCCGGACGGGCAGGATCATGGCAGGCCGCCAGCAAGCCCAAGGCCGCAATGGTCAAAAATGTGCGCATAATGTCCCCCCTGATCTCAGGAGGAGTCTTGTGCCATGCTGTTGCAAGCACGTCCAACTGCAAGACATAGAAAAGCGCGCGAAGCCCAGCCTCGCGCGCTTGTATTCAGTTACCCGAAGGCAAACCGCTTAAGCGGCAGCTTTCTTCGCGATGTCACGCTTGATTTTCAGCGCTTTCGTGGAAAGGCTGTCGTCCTTCGCCTTGGCGAGGAACGCATCAAGGCCGCCCAGCTTATCCACCGTACGCAGGGCCTTGGCGGCGATGCGCAGACGGAAGTCCTGCTCAAGAGCTTCAGAGTGAAGCGTGACCTGAACGAGGTTCGGGCGGAAAAGACGCTTGGTCTTGATCTGGGAGTGGCTCACATTGTGGCCAACCATCGGCTTGGTGCCGGTAAGTTCACATTCGCGGGACATGGCCTCGCTCCGATAGGTGTCAATAATCTCGAAGGCGCGTCGTTACAGGGCAGAGCCCCCTCATGTCAACTGCATGCATCAGGCATTTCGGCAGTTTTACGCTTGCGGGAGATATTCGCTGTCATACTTCTTGAATGTAAACCCCCGCTGAATGAGGCATGATAAGGGCAACCCTGTTCAGACTGGGTTGGTGATAGCAGGCTATAAGGGGTACTCAACGAACCGCCCCGGAAAGGATTTCATCCTGATGAAACGCGCATTTCTACTGGCAACTGCTGCGGCCATGTCTGCTGCGGGCCTATCTGTGGCCGATACGGCACCGGCCAGCGACGCGCCTGCCCTGCTGGCAGATATCAAGGCGGGCGAGCCAACACGCATGATCTATGAATTGCGGGCCAAGGCCTATGTGCTGTTCATTCCCGCAACCGGCCGCGCTTCATTCGACGTGGAGATGCGCCCGGACACCTACAACATAAAATCTCGCGTGAAAGTCACCGGCATTGCTGACTGGTTCATCAATTACGACATGCACCTTCAGGCCTCCGGCTATACCCGCGAGAATGAACTGAAGACCTACAATTACGTCTCTCAGAACCGGGACGGTAAAAAGAACCGCCGCGTTGACATGATCATGACAGCGGATAATTTTGAGATGACCGCCAATCCGAAGTTCGGGGATCTGGGTGATCCCCCGGCCACGCCGGAACAAGCCGTGAAAGCGAATGACCCCATAACGGCGCTCATCACCTTCGCGCTGGAGCCACGTGCACCAGGCGCTGACCCCTGCGGCGGACCAATCCGCATCTTTGACGGACGCCAGCTGACCTATCTGCATTTGAAGAATGCCGGTACCAAGCGGGTGAACACCAAGGTCTGGTCCGGCCAGGCGGTGGAATGCCATGTCACGATGGAACGCATTGCGGGCTATGACAAAGACGAGATGAAGGACAATGACAATCTGTCCGCGCTGAACGGTCCGCTGCGCATGTGGCTTGCCCCGCTGCCCAATGGCGCCTCCGTGCCGATCAAGATCGCTGCAGAAACCGACAAGATTGGCGATGTGACCCTGACAGCAACCAAACTGCAGTTTGAGCCGCTGGTCGAGTCGGGCGGGAACTAGGGCAATTTCAGTCGTCTGTCGGCAGTTTTCTCAACGCCGCGATCAAATCCGACATGTCTTCCGGAAGGGGCGCTTCGAAACGGAGCGTCTCTTTCGTTATGGGGTGCACAAAGCCCAGCAGAGCGGCATGCAGCGCCTGGCGCGGAAAGGCCCGCGCGGCCTTTGTGCCTTCAATATGCGCTTCGCCATGGCCGTATGAGCTGATGCCCTTGTGGCGGCCATAGACAGGATCACCGATGAGCGGCGCGCCAATATGGCTCAAATGCACGCGGATCTGGTGTGTCCGGCCTGTTTCCAGTTGGCATTCCACCAGCGCAGCAGCGGGAATACCCGTCCCCTTGTCGCGAATCCCAAACGTCTCGATGGCCCGGTAGTGCGTAATCGCATGCCGCCCTACCCCGCTTTCGGGATTGCGCACGACTGCCATTTTCTTGCGGTCACCCGTGGAGCGGGCAATCGGCTCATCCACAGTCCCCGATAGCGGCCTCGGCGCACCGCGTGTAACCGCCAGATATCTGCGCTCAATATCGTGAGTCTGAAAAAGCTCTGACAGGCCGAGATGCGCCGGCTCGGTTTTCGCCACCACAAGCACGCCGGTCGTCAGCTTGTCGATCCTGTGCACAATGCCAGGCCGCTCCACGCCGCCAATGCCGGACAATTCGCCCTGGCAATGATGCAGCAGCGCATTGACGAGCGTACCGTCCCAGCTGCCGGGTGCGGGATGTACCGCCATGCCGGACGGCTTGTTCAGCACAATCAGGTGCGCGTCCTCGAACAGGATATCGAGTGGAATGTCTTCCGCGTCAGGCGTCGCGGGCACAGGGTCTGGCAAGGTAATCCTGTAAACGGCGCCGCCTACAGTCGGCTTTCGCGGATCGGTTTCGGGAGTGCCGTTCATGCTGACGGCGCCTTCAAGGATCAGCGCCTTCAGACGCGACCGCGAGAGCGAGTCCGCCTGGCCGGCAAGGAAACTATCCAGCCTTTTGCCTTCATCGGCGGGGGTCGCAGTGATCTCAAGATGTTCCATTGCGCCGCTTATAGACGAATAGCGCGGTGATCGTCATGCTATTGTCAACAGACCGGACTAGGGAGATCCGGAACACGGGAGACAGCTATGACCAAGATTACCCGCCGCGGCCTGTTGGGTGCCGCTGCAACCGGAACCCTCAGCCTCGCCGCCTGCGCCACGACACCTGTGAGCGCGCCGGTCAAGATGGAGGCTTATGAGGGAGAGATCGACTTCCTGCACGGCGTTGCGTCAGGCGACCCGCTGGCAGACCGCGTCATCGTCTGGACCCGCGTCACCCCGAAAAGTGGCACCGGCCCTATCCAGGTAAGATATGATGTTTTCGACCCTGCCAAACCGGCCAGCCCGGTCAGCAGCGGTGTCGTGACCACATCCGAGGCCCGCGACTATACGGTAAAGGCAGACGCCAAGGGCCTGCAGCCCGGGAAAACCTACACATATAAATTCACTGCACTGACATCGAATGCCGAGGTGACGTCTCCCGAGGGGCGTCTCAAGACGACTGCCCTGTCAGGCGACACGCCGGTGCGCATGGCCGTTGTTTCCTGCTCCAACTGGCAGTTCGGACATTTCAACGCCTATGATGCGATTTCCCGGGAAGCCGATCTGGATGCCGTGGTACACCTTGGGGACTATCTGTACGAGTACGGCATTGATGGCTATGCCAGCCCAGAAGCCATGGCGCTGGGCCGAACACATGATCCGATTACGGAAATGGTGACCCTGTCTGATTATCGCACGCGCCATGCCCAGTACAAGACCGATCCAGCCCTCCAGGCCGCGCATGCTGCAGCCCCCTGGATCTGCACCTGGGACGACCATGAAAGCGCCAACAATTCCTACCGCACAGGCGCGCAGAACCATAATCCGGAAAATGGCGAAGGGGACTGGAGCGACCGCAAACAGGCCGCCATGCAGGCCTATTTCGAATGGCTGCCTCTACGCGAGCCGGTTCCGGGTGAAGTCACATCCGCAGTCTGGCGTAGCTTCACCTTCGGGGACGTCGCAACAGTTGTTGCGCTTGAAAGCCGCCTGACAGGCCGCTCGCCCGACATCAGTTGGTCAGATACACTGGCAGGCGCAAGCGATCAGGCCACGGTCATGGCGCGCGTTCAGGAAACGATGCAAAAGATCAACAATCCGGAACGCACCATGCTGGGCGCCGAGCAGGAGGCCTGGCTGGCCGAAGAACTGGCGAAATCCGTCAAGGCCGGCAAACGCTGGCAGGTTCTGGCCAATCAGGTCGTCATGGCCCGGACGAAACTTCCAAACATGCAGGAAGTTCTGACGCCGGAGCAGATCGCGGCGCAGACCAACCCATACGTGGCACAAATGGTGCCTTTCTCGACCCTTGGCCTACCGTTCAACCCGGACGCCTGGGATGGCTTCCCGGCCGCGCGTGAGCGGATCTATGCAAGCGCCGCCTCTGCCGGGGCAAGCCTGGTCACGCTGGCCGGAGACACGCACACGGCTTGGGCAAACACGCTGTATGATGCCAATGGCGAGCGTCGCGGTGTCGAGTTCGGCTGCACGTCCATCACGTCCCCAGGCACGGGCGCCTATATCAAGGGCATTCCGAACCTTGGCCAATTGTTCTCGGACGCGAACACCGAAGTCGAATGGCATGATCCGTTTGGCCACGGCTATACGCTGGTCACGCTGACCTCCGACAAGGCGCTGGCCGAGTACAAGAAGGTCTCTGACATTCTCAGCAAGACGTACACGCTCGACACGGTCGCCGTGTTTGAGACGGAAACGAACACCAACCCTGTTCCGGGTCTCGTTCAAGTCAGCTGATCGCTATTCCAGAATACCGGCGAGTGCGGAGCGGCCCCCATCCAGCTTCAATATCTCGCCGGTAATAAAGGCTGCGTTGGGTGAAGACAGGAACTGGGCGGAGTCGGCAATCTCATCTGCCAAGGCAGCACGCCCCAGCGGGGTGCGCCGCACGGTCCAGTTCTCAAGTTTCCCTTCGCGGGGACGGATCGCGACAATGCCATTCACGCGGACGGATTTCTCGGCAAGCTCAACGGCGCCGGCCTTGATGATCCCCAGCACGGCGGATTGCGTGACGGTTTCGGTAAACCGCCCCGGCATGCTGGCGAGCGCCGAATAGGACAGGATGAACGTCACCGTCCCCTTCTGGCGAATACGTTCCACGCCGGCCATGGGCAGGTCTTCCTGATCGTCGATCTGGTCAGCAAAAACCTTCAAGGCGAGCGCGGCCCCGCGGCTGGCTCTGGCGATGGATTTGTCAAATCGCTCAGGCACGAAATCTGCGAGGGTATCCGGTTCTTCGATCTGAGGGATAACAATCAGATTGTCCACCCGACCAAACGCTTCGACAGCTGCCGTCAGGGCGTTACGCAAGCCAAGACGCGTGTGAAGCTCACCATGATGCAGCAGCACGTCCTCCGGCATGGCATTGCGGGCAATTCCGATACGCTCTTCGGACGGATCGGCAGCCACAACCTTGTGGCCATGCTCGTTAAAGCGGCGAGCGACCGCATCGCCCACCTCACGGCCAAGGCCGAGTATGACAGTTACTGGATCAGCCATGAGTATCAGGCTTCCGTATCGGAGGCGGGCGCTTTGCTACGCTGGCTGCGCAGGTCATCACCGAGAATGGAGAGCCGATCATTCAGCCTGTGGCTCGCCGCCAGGATCTCCCCCAAAAAGCGAACGACCACATACATGAAGCCCAGCACAGCAAAGCTGGCAACGATACGACTGAGGCCTGTAAAAATATGGCCCTTGAAGATCCAGCCAAGACCGGACAGGACCGCGAATACCGCAGCGATGAAGAATATGACCGCAAGTATGGCGGTCGCCTGCTTCACGGCGCCGAGGGTCATAGCCCTGTCCTGATCAAATAGCTCACGCATGCAACATCCCTTTGCCCGTTACAGATAACGCTAGGACAAAAAGATGAAGGCTCCGTTGCGGCGTACTAGCTGGCCTCAAGCCAGTGCAGCTCTTCCTTGATCTTCAGCTTCTTGCGTTTGAGGTCTTTCAATCGGAGTGCATCTGCCGCAGGTCTTTTCTGTTCTTCGGAAATCTTTTCGTCCAGTTTGCGGTGCTTGTGTGCGAGCTCACTGATTCTTCCTTGAAGCGACATGTACGGTCTCCTTCTTTGCCGTTAAGAGTTGTGACTTAACGGCAACAGTTAAGCACAAGAGCCCTACCTCGTCACGGGGGAGACAAGTCGGAATCGCGCTTTCTCCCATGAAATATCCTTAAGTTGCCCGCCGGGCGGATTTCCTGCGCGCCTTCTGTGCAAACATGGCCTGATCGGCAGCAGATATGAGGCTTTCCGCCCCCTGCCCGGCCTGCCACTCAACGATCCCACAGGACGCACCGATGTGGATACCCGGCGAGGAATCGGCCCCCCCTCGCCTTACCACCAGCTGGTCCACCTCATGGCTGAGTTGCTCTGCCTTGCGGCGGCTATCCTCCGCCGTGGCCTGAGCCAGGACGATGCCGAATTCATCGCCGCCGAGGCGTCCGACAATATCTGTCTCCCGCGTCAGGCGCAGCAATATCTCTGAAACCCGTATCAATACTTCATCGCCAGCGGCATGGCCGAAAGCATCATTGACCTGCTTGAAATTGTCGAGGTCTATGTAAATCAGAGACAGGGGCGTCCGGAACCGCGCAGCCAAGGCAATCTCACGCCGAATTTCCCGCTCGAAGGCCCGTCGGTTGAAGACAGGGCACAGGGCGTCATTATCTGCCAGAGACACGGCCTCATCCAGGGCATCGCGCAACTGGTCCACATCATCCCTCAAGACCAGCACTTCATCGCATAAAGCCTCAAGGGCCGCGCGCGTTCGCAAGTCCAGGGAGGACAAATCCACCCCCAGCACATCCAGCAGGGTGCGCCGTTCATGAGCTTGAGGAGAGTAGAGATCGTCCGCCATGGCGCAAGGTTAAGCATTTCTTGCGCCAAGTTGAAGCTATTCCTGCGAACCAGCCGATCATTCCGGCAGTTGACGCAGCACCCGGCTTACCTATGTTGCGCGCTTTCCAGCGGCGAGGCTTCCATCATGGACACGGATTCCCCCAAGGTCGGCATTATCATGGGCAGCCAGTCTGACTGGCCCGTCATGCAGGCTGCATCCCAAATTCTGACTGATCTGGGCGTTGCCCACGAAACGCGCATTGTTTCGGCCCACCGTACGCCGGACCGCCTGGTGGAATATGCCAAATCGGCAAAAGGCCGTGGCCTGAAGGTGATCATTGCTGGCGCAGGCGGCGCAGCCCACCTGCCAGGCATGACGGCATCCATGACACCTCTACCTGTTCTGGGCGTTCCGGTTCAGTCCAAGGCCCTGTCCGGCATGGACAGCCTGCTGTCTATCGTTCAGATGCCGCGCGGCGTTCCTGTGGGCACACTGGCCATCGGCGAGGCAGGCGCTATGAATGCTGGCCTGATGGCGGCCTCCATTGTTGCGCTGGAAGATGAGGCCGTCGCCGACAAGCTGGACGCCTTCCGCCAGAAGCAAACCGACAGCGTTGGCGAGACACCCGTTACATGACGATGATTTCCCCCGGCAGCACGATCGGGATTTTGGGGGGCGGCCAGCTTGGCCGCATGCTGGCTGCCGCCGCGAACCAGCTTGGCTTTGACGTTCATATCTATTGTCCGGAAACAGACGCGCCCGCCTCCCGCGGCGCTCGCAAGACATGGACGGCAGAGTACACGGACCGGGACGCCCTTTGCGAGTTTGCAGCATCCTGCGACGTGGTCACCCTCGAGTTCGAGAACATCCCGGTCGAAGCTGTGGACATCATCACGCAAACCGGCGTTCCACTGCACCCTAGCGCCAAGTCGCTCGCTGTGTCTCAGGACAGGGCCGAAGAGAAGGCCTTTTTGAACGGCATCGACATCCCGACCGCACCGTATGAATTGATCAATTCGGCGGAGGACATCGTCACGGCCCTCAAAAAGCTCGGCACAGAAGGCATTTTGAAGACCCGCCGCGACGGCTATGATGGCAAGGGCCAAGCGCGCTTGCAAGATGCCCGGGACGCCGAGAAAGCATGGGCCACCATTGGGCAGGTTCCCGCCGTTCTGGAAGCGCGCATTCCGTTCGAGCGGGAAATATCCGTGATTGTCGCGCGTTCCAGCCTGGAGGAAACGAAAAGCTGGGCCCCGCCCCGCAACATCCATGAGAAGGGCATCCTCTCACGCTCTATTGCACCCTCCGGTCTGGATCTGAAGATCGAGGCTGACGCCCGCGAGCGCGCCGTGCGCCTGATTGATGCGCTGGATCATGTTGGCGTGCTGGCTATGGAGTTCTTTGTCTTGGAAGATGGCACATTGCTGGCCAATGAGTTTGCCCCGCGGGTCCACAATTCCGGACACTGGACGCCGGAGGCCTGCCAGACAGGACAATTTGAACAGCACATTCGCGCCATATGTGGCTGGCCACTGGGTGACACACGTCGCTTGTTTGATGCGGAGATGTATAATCTGATAGGCGACGCTGGCCTGATCGATCCTGCCAGCCTGCAAGCAAATGAAACGCTGACGCTATATGGCAAACGGGATGCCCGCCCTGGCCGCAAGATGGGGCATGTCACACGCCGCCTGGCGCCCAGAAAGGACTGAGACCATGCTGCTACCTGTTTCGACCTGGCCTGATATTGAATCCTGGCTGAAGACATCAAAGACCATCGTCGTGCCGATTGGCTCCATGGAACAGCACGGGCCGAACGGCTTTATCGGCACAGATGCACTGTGCCCGGAAATCATCGCACGCCATGCCGAAAGTCTTGCGCCGGACGACATGCTGGTCGGCCCCACCTTCTCTGTTGGCTGCGCGCAGCATCATCTCGGCTTTCCAGGGACCATAACCCTGCGTCCGTCCACGATGATCGCAGCCATGGTCGACTGGACTGAAAGCCTGATGCGGCATGGCTTTGAGCGCATCTATTGGTTGAATGGCCATGGCGGCAACATTGCCACGATCGAAGCGGCCTTCTCCGAGATCCACGCCCGCCGCAGTTTTGATCCGCGCGGCGAGGACAATCGCCCCGGCCTCAGCCTGAAGCGCCGCGACTGGTGGGATTTTAAATCCGTCATGACGCTGTGCAACCAGCTCTATCCGATCGGTCATGGCAGCCACGCAACCGCGTCCGAAGTGTCCGTCACCTATTATGGCTATCCGGACCATGCCCGCACGGATGTGGAAATGTCGCCAAAGATTGCCCCGAACGGTACGATCAGCGACGCGGTTCAGTACCGCCGCGACTTCCCGGATGGCCGCATCGGCTCTGACCCGACCCAGTCCAGCGTGGAAGATGGCGGCAAGATCGTGGAAGCCGCAGCCAAGGCCGTTCTTGAAGAGGTCCGCCGCTTCTCCACCTGACATTACGATTGCATTAGAGCCACTGGCCAGACCGGGTGAACAACGGTATCAGAAGGTTCCCCCGGAAAGGATCGTGACGCGAAGAATGCTGGACATTCAGAAGCTGGTAAAATCCTTTGGCACTAAGCGTGCCGTGCGAGGCCTGTCCTTCACTGTCGAAAAGGGGACAGTGCTCGGCTTCCTCGGGCCCAATGGTGCGGGCAAGTCCACGACAATGCGCATGATTTCAGGCGTTCTGGAACCGGATTCCGGTGACGCTCTGATCGCCGGAAAATCTGTTGTATCACAACGCCGCGAAGCACAGGCTGCGCTTGGCTATCTGCCGGAAGGCGCGCCGCTTTATGACGACATGACACCGCCTGAATTCCTGGCCTTCATGGCCGCCGCCCGCAGCCTGCCAAAGTCAGAGCGCAAGCCCGCAATTGAACGCGCCATTGCAGACTCCCGCATTTCTACCGTCTGCGGACAAAGGATTGGCTCTCTCTCAAAGGGCTATCGCCGGCGTGTTGGCCTGGCAGGTGCCATTCTGCATGATCCGCCTGTTCTATTGCTGGACGAGCCCACCGATGGACTGGACCCGAACCAGAAACGCGCTGTGCGGGCGCTCATCGCGCGCATGGCGCCCACCAAGGCGATTGTCATCTCCACCCATACGCTGACCGAAGTGCCAGCCATGTGCACGCGCGCCATCGTCATTGACCGTGGCCGGATCGTTGCGGATGAGACGCCGGAAGGCCTTCGCCAGCTGTCACCGGACGGCACGCTGGAAGGTGCCTTTACCAAACTGACCGATCAGGCGGAGGCCGAATCCGCATGAATTATCTGCGTCAGCAACTCGGCAGTTTCGTGCCAGTCTTCCGCCGGGAGATCGGAGCGTATTATTCAACGCCCATGGCCTATGTATTCTTGGCCGTATTCCTTCTCGCCATCGGTATGTTCACTTGGGAGGCGTCGAGCTTCTTCGATACAGGCACGGCAGACCTGTCTCCCTTCTTTGTCTGGCATCCTTGGCTGTACATGATCTTCCTGCCCGCGCTCGCCATGCGCCTCTGGGCCGACGAGACAAGTGCGGGAACGGATGAGCTGCTCCTATCCCTGCCGCTTGGCATGCCGGGCCTCGTGCTGGGCAAGCTGTTGGCGGCCTGGTCTGTCGCCGGGGTTGGTTTGCTGCTGACGTTCCCGATGTGGATCACCGTGAACTTTTTGGGCGAGCCGGACAATGCCGCAATCATCCTGACCTATTTTGTCAGCTTCCTGATGGCCGGATCATACCTGTCCGTGGGCGCGGCTGTATCAGCCCTGACACGCAGCCAGGTCACCGCTTTTGTTATCAGTGTGGTCATCGCTTTCATTTTCACCGCAGCCGGCTGGCCCCTCGTCCTGTCAGGCGTGAAAAGCATTTTCGGAGCGGGCTTTGCGGATCTCGTCGCGCAATTCTCCTTCCTGTCGCATTTTGAAGCGGCCCAACGGGGCGTCCTGGAATTCCGTGCCGTTCTGTTCTTCCTGGGCTTCATGGCCCTGTGGACCATTCTGAATGGCCTGTGGGCCTCACGTCACAGGCTGGGCTAAAACATGCGGGCAAAGCATTACCTCATTGCCGCCACGGCGCTGACGATGATCATCTTCATCACGGCCAACCTTCTTGTGCAGAAAGTGTTCACTGGCGTACGGCTCGATTTTACGGAGAACAATCTCTACACGCTGTCGGATGCCACAAAGTCCACACTCGACAGTGTGGCCGAGCCTGTAGAACTCACCTTTGTTTACACGCGCAGCACCGGACAAGATTATCCCTCCATCCGCGCTTATGCGGACCGTGTCCGCGAATTGCTGCACGTCTATGAGAGCCAGTCAGGCGGCAAGGTGCATGTCACGGAAATTGATCCACTGCCCTTCTCCCCGGCAGAAGACGAGGCGCTTGCTGCAGGGGTCACGGCCGTCGACACGAACGGCAATGACCCACTCTATTTCGGCATCATTGGACGCAACTCCATCGATGATCAGCGCGTCATTCCCTTCCTCGCACCAGACCGCGAAGTCACCCTGGAATATGATCTGACGCGCATGGTGGACCGGCTGGATGATCCGGACCCGCCGCGTATTGGCATCCTGTCCTCCCTGCCCGGCATGACCTCACCTGGCGGTGAAGGCGGCTACGCCCTTCTGCGCGATATCGGAAAATCCTTTGAGATTGTGCCTATCGCGGAAACCTTCCAGTCCCTGCCGGAAGACCTGGATGTCCTACTCGTCGCGCAACCACCAGAATTGACCGAACGTCAGAGCTGGCTGATCGACCAGTTCATCCTGCGCCGTGGCCGGGCTGTGTTCCTGATGGACCCGGCTGCAAAGACCGTCTCGGGCGGCGGCATGTTCTCCATGGGAGAGCCGCTAACGCATGCCTCCCTTGGTACACTGCCCAGCCTGTGGGGCGTCTCCCTGTCAGATCAGGCTGTCGCAGATGCGGCCAATGCCCTGCCTGTCCCAGTGGATGCCGGGAATGGCCGCGTCGAGGAGCTGGCCCATCCGCTCTTCATCGGTATCCCGGCAGGGGACATGAATCAGGATGATCTGATTACGGCGGACCTCAGCCGCAGCATCAATTTCGGCGCGCCTGGCGCGTTCGACGCGTCTCAACTGGGTAAGGAGGCTGAGTTTACGCCGCTCATCACGACGGGCCCAAGCCCGTCCTTCATTGATGCCGACAAGGCCATCACCGAAATGACGCCGCAGGCTGTTCTACGCGAATACCAGACACAACCCACAGCTCTTGTGCTGGCCGGGCGTCTCTCCGGGAAGCTGACAACGTCCTTCCCACAGGGCGCGCCGCCTGTTGAGATTCCGTCTGACCCAGTCCTTGCAGAACTGGCCATGGCCGAGGCGCAAAGCGTGCTGCCGCACATCTCTGAAAGTGAGACGGATGCCCAACTGGTCCTGATCGCGGATGTCGATTTCATCTCGGATGATTTCTACATTGTACCCGGCAATGAGATCGTCGTGGCAGACAATGGCGCCTTGGTATTGAACGCACTGGACGCGCTGGCAGGTGGCGGGGAGCTGTCCCGCCTACGCTCCCGTGCCCCCAGTCTTCGCCCGATGACCCGTATCGACCGCATGCGTGAGAAGGCAGAGGCCATCTATTTCCGCCAACAGGCCGAACTGGAAACAAACCTCAAGACCGCTCAGGCCCGGCTCGAAGAGCTGCAGGCCATCGGCTCCACTGACGGCTTTTTCGCGGGCGATCTGGAAGCAGACCTGACAGATCAGGAGCGCACAGAGCTTCTGGAGCTGCGTGAGAGCATTGTGGATCTCCGCCAGCGCCTGCGCGAGATCGAGCGCGATTACCGCCGCGACATCGACCAGCTTGAAGGCATGCTGAAAGCCATCAATATCTGGAGCGGCCCGCTCATTGTCGGGCTGATTGGCCTGTTCGTCTGGTATCGCCAGAAACGGAAGGGCAGGGCATGAGCCAGATTCGCACACGCCAACGCATGCGCCGGCTACAGATCATGGCAGGCACGGCCGGGGCTCTGACCCTGCTGGCAGTCATTGCCTATTCTATGGGCGGATCGCGCACGGCAACAACCAGTCGCATGGGCAATCCGGTGATTCCTGACTTTGCCTCGATCCGCGCAGAGGCAAGCGAAATCCGTGTGACGCTGTCAGATGAATCCTATGTTCTGGTCAACACGCAGGATGGTTGGAAGATGGGGACGGAAGATGGCTACCCGATCCGGCCTGATCGTCTGGCTACGCTGGCCACAGGCCTAGGAGAGCTGACCTGGGGCGAAGGCCGCACGCGCGATCCCGACAAGCTGAACCGAATTGGCCTGGGAGACCCGCGTGAAGGCGGAACCGGCGCCCTGGTCGAGATCATTGACGAGAATGGCAATACCGAAGCAGCCCTGATCACCGGTCGGAAGGGCGAGCATGTCTACGGTCGTTTGCCGGGCGAAGAACAGGCGTTTCAGGTGAAAGGCGATCTGCCCCCCCTCTACAATCATGATGCTTGGCTGGATTTTGACATCCTGGAGATCAATTCCGACGCCATCTCCGCGGTGCGGATTTATGACTCCATGGGCGAAAGCCTGTATTTACAGCGCTCTGTCGGCACCAGTGACCGCAGCTTTATTCCAGGCCCGCCCTATCAGGATTTCAAACTTGTCAGCCGGATTGCCGCTTCAACACCCGCTTTGGCGCTGACACGATTTGCACCGATTGGCGTCAAGCCCGCCAGCAAGCTGGAGACACGCCCTGTCGCACGGCACATCACTGAAACACATGATGGCTTGGAAGTGGATGTTTCGGCCTATCGAGAGGCCGACGGGTATTTTGTGACCCTGCGTGCCATTGAAGCTGGCGAAGGGGCCCAGCGTGGCAGCACCATCAATGAGAAGGCAGAAGGCTGGGCTTTTGAGTTGTCGGAATATGACTGGAAGGAATTTACGCCACGCGTGTCTTCAATTGTGCGGCCGCCTCTCATGGCACTGGATAGCGAACAGCCAGCCCAGCCCTGATCAGGGTTTGACCACCAGCGTCTCCAGAACAGGACCAAACCCCGCTTCCTGCACAATGATGGCGCAACCGGATTC
Source organism: Alphaproteobacteria bacterium (assembly GCA_018222605.1). GTDB lineage: Bacteria > Pseudomonadota > Alphaproteobacteria > Caulobacterales > Hyphomonadaceae > Hyphomonas. The sequence goes on along the minus strand of JAAEZZ010000009.1, from coordinate 58,574 downwards.
ACAATGCGGCTTGTTCAGCTGAACATCATTCCCCAGCCATGGGCCTAGGGCGGAAACGCGGGTGACGGGATGCACCATATTCGTCGTGTTCGCCTCGCCAGAGAGATAATCCACCAGCCAGATATCGGTCAGGCCGGGCGCCGTACCTGACAGCAGGATCTTGTCGCCCTTTACGGTCAGCTTCACATCCGTATCCGGACGCTCTGAAGCCTTTTCCAGTGCCTTGTCGACATATGAGCGCCTGCTGCCAGCACATTGCTCTAACCCGTCATAGACCGTCTGTGGCGTGTAGGGGCCCCGAAGATGGAAGCGGTCAACATAGCCACGCTGGCGTTCCTTGGACTCCACCATCGCCATTGGGTCCTTGTCGCCAAGGTAATCCCAGTAATCGACAGACCAAGTGAGAATCAGGACATCATCACGCTCATCATCAAGCGCCTTCAGAACCTTGTGAGCCTTCGGGCAGACGCGACAATTCTGTGAAGCGAACAGTTCTACAAGAACAGGCTCCTCTGCTGCCGCGACAGGCAGCAGGCCCGCGAAGGCCAGGATCAGAGAGAGCAGGATGCGTTTCATCAAGATCATTTATAAGGCCAGACCTGCTCCTGAAACAGTCACAGGGATGTGAGCGCTGTAAAAAAGCCCCCACAGCACATGCTGCGGGGGCCTTTCGAAATCATGAAAGCCTTTGAGATCAGGCTTCTGCACGTGCCAGATTACGCAGAACGAAGTGCAGGATACCGCCATTGCGATAGTAATCCAGCTCGTTCTCGGTATCGATGCGCACGCGACATTCGACATTCATGGAAGACCCGTCAGCCTTTGTGATGCTCACATTCAGCATCTGACGCGGGTTGATGTCGGAGATACCTTCGATCGTGACAGTCTCATTGCCCTTCAGGCCCAGCTTCTCCCAGCTTTCGCCTTCCTTGAACTGCAGGGGCAGCACGCCCATGCCGATCAGGTTGGAACGGTGAATACGCTCAAAGCTGCCAGCGATAACGGCACGCACGCCGAGCAGGATCGTGCCTTTCGCAGCCCAGTCGCGGGAAGAACCCGTACCATACTGCTCACCGGCAAAGACAACGAGATCCTTGCCTTCTTCCTGATACTTCATCGCGGCATCATAGATGTCCATCTGCTGGCCGGACGGATAGTGAATTGTCACCCCGCCTTCGACACCCGGAACCATCTGGTTCTTGATTCGGATGTTCGCGAACGTACCACGCATCATGACTTCATGGTTCCCGCGGCGTGATCCGTAGGAGTTGAAGTCCATAGGAGCGACCTGATGCTCCTGCAGGTAACGACCTGCCGGGCTGGATGCCTTGATCGAACCGGCCGGGGAAATGTGGTCGGTCGTGATGGAATCACCAAACAGGCCCATGATGTGAGCGCCATTGATGTCCTCGGTCGGCTCCGGCTCAAGCCCCATGCCTTCGAAGTATGGCGGGTTCTGAACATAGGTGGACCCGGCTGGCCAGCCATAGGTGTCGCCACCGCTGACTTCGATGGCCTGCCAACGCTCGTCACCTTTGAACACTTCGCCATAGCGGCTGGAGAACATCTCCGGCGTCACGGAAGAGCGCATGACTTCGGCAATCTCCTGGTTCGATGGCCAGATGTCTTTCAGGTAGACCGGCTTGCCGTCCTTGCTGGTGCCCAGCGGATCGGTGGTCAGGTTGATATGCAGGGAGCCTGCAATCGCATAGGCAACGACCAGTGGCGGAGAGGCCAGATAGTTCGCGCGGATATCCTGACCGATACGGCCTTCAAAGTTCCGGTTACCGGACAGAACCGAGCAGGCGACCAGGTCATTGTCGTTGATCGACTTGGAAATCGCCGGCGGCAACGGCCCGGAGTTACCGATACAAGTGGTGCAGCCATAGCCGACCAGGTTGAAGCCGAGAGCGTCCAAGTCATCCTGAAGGCCAGCCTTCAGAAGATAGTCTGTCACAACCTGAGAGCCTGGCGCGAGAGAGGTTTTCACCCAAGGCTTGCGCGTCAGACCCAGTTCGTTCGCTTTCTTGGCCAGAAGGCCCGCAGCGATCAGCACAGACGGGTTGGACGTGTTCGTACAGGAGGTAATGGCCGCGATAACGACAGAGCCATCATGCAGGTGGAAGTCTTCGCCTTCAACAGCATAAGGCGACACGCCATAGTCTTCCGGAGCGGTGTAAACATTGTTGGCGCCTTCATCGACGAAGCGGCTTTCGCCTTCCGTCTTCGGCGTGGCTTCCGGATTTTTGCGGCCGCCGCGGATTTCGTTCAGCGCATCGCGGAACGCGGTATCGGCTTCAGACAGCAGAACGCGATCTTGCGGACGCTTAGGACCGGCCAGCGACGGCTTAACGTCGCCAAGATCCAGCTGCAGTGTGTCTGTGAAGACCGGCTCGGTCATGTCCGGACGCCAGTAGCCCTGGGCCTTGGCATAGGCTTCGACCAGCTGGACGCGTTCAGGATCACGGCCTGTGTCGGACAGGTAAGAGATGGTTTCTTCATCAACCGGGAAGAAGCCACAGGTCGCACCATATTCCGGCGCCATGTTGGAGATCGTGGCGACATCTTCCAGCGTCAGGTTTGCGAGACCTTCGCCATAGAATTCGACGAACTTGCCAACAACGCCCTTCTTGCGCAGCATTTCCACGACCGTCAGCACGAGGTCTGTTGCGGTCGCACCTTCAGCCATCTTGCCGGTCAGCTTGAAACCGATGACTTCCGGAATCAGCATGGAGACTGGCTGGCCCAGCATGGCGGCTTCAGCTTCGATGCCGCCAACACCCCAGCCGAGTACGGCCAGACCGTTGATCATCGTGGTGTGAGAGTCGGTGCCGACGCAGGTATCCGGATAGGCAATGGTTTCGCCGTCTTCCTCACGGGTCCAGACTGTCTGCCCAAGATATTCCAAATTCACCTGGTGGCAGATACCGGTGCCTGGCGGCACAACCCGGAAGTTTTCAAAGGCCTTGGAACCCCAGCGAAGGAATTCATAGCGCTCGCCATTGCGCTCATATTCCTTTTCGACGTTCTGTTCGAACGCGCCCGGACCGGCAAAATAGTCAACCATCACAGAGTGGTCGATAACGAGATCAACCGGAACCTGCGGATTGATGGCCTGCGCAGAGGCGCCGAGCTTTTTGGAAGCATCGCGCATGGCAGCCAAGTCAACCACGGCCGGAACGCCGGTAAAGTCCTGCATCAGAACGCGGGCCGGGCGGTAGGCAATCTCGTGATCGTCCTTGCCTTTGCTTTCGAGCCAGTTCTTGAACGCCACAATGTCGTCTTTGGTGACCGTACGGCCATCTTCAAAGCGCAACATGTTTTCGAGGAGAACCTTCAGGGACGCCGGAAGACGAGACACATCACCCAGACCGTTTTCCGCTGCCGCAGCAAGCGAGTAATAGGTATAGGTCTTGCTTCCTACCTGAAGCGTACGTTTTGATTTAAAGCTGTCGAGGGACGGCATGGGGAGGGAACCTCGCGTCTGGAATTGTCATCTGCGGCGAAGGGCCGCCGCGCTGGCCTGTCTCATATAGCCCCTAATGGATTGAGGCAATTGGGACAAAGGGTCTAAACGAAACATATGAGTACCAGAGCACTCCTTTCTGCGACAGATCTCGGCATGATTCGGGGCGAGCGCATTCTTTTCCGGAATGTGTCCCTTGCCGCACATGCCGGGGAAGCCATTGTGCTGCGCGGGGCAAATGGAGCTGGCAAGACAACCCTTCTTCGTATTCTGGCAGGCCTGACCCGCCCGGAAACAGGCAACGTGAATCGTGCAGCATCTCATCACTGGATTGCCCACCGCGAAGGTCTGAAGCCTCATGAAACCCCGCGCACCCATCTTGGCCTCTGGGCCAGAGCCTGGGGCGCGCCGACAGATCAGATTGACGATGTACTCAACAAAATGGCGCTGATCCGACCTTCCGACGTCTCTGCGCGGCACTTGTCAGCCGGTCAGAGACGCAGAACAGCCCTCGCACGCCTTTTGTTGCAGGAACGGCCTGTCTGGCTGCTGGATGAACCGCTGACTGCATTGGATGCGGATGGGCGGGAATTATTGCTGGGTATGATTTTCGAACACAGGATGCAAGGCGGTACGATTATCGCGGCGATCCATGGTGATGCGGGCTTTGATTCCACATGCGAGGTGACGATTTGAGCGCCTCTCCCATCCTTTCTGCCTTCCGGCAGGCCCTGACCGAAGCCTGGGCTGGCGGCGCAGGCGCGCTGATGCCGCTTGGCTTTTTTGCCGGCGCAGCTGTGCTTGTGCCTCTCGGCATCGGCACAGATCCGGATACGTTGCGTGCCGTAGGACCAGGCATCCTCTGGGTCGCCCTGGCGCTGGCCAGCCTGGTCACGCTGGAGCGCATTTTCCAGGCAGATGTCGAGGATGGCGCACTAGACCTGTGGCTGCAGACGGGGGCTCCGGCTTCCATGATCGCTGCTGCCAAGGCCTTCGCCCACTGGCTGACCGCTGGTCTTCCCCTGGCAATTCTCTCGCCTATTTTTGCGTTGATGTTCCAGGCCAAGGCAGACACCAGTCTTCTGACCCATATGGGGCTGTACGCTCTTGGAGGTCTCGCCTTCTTTTTCTGGGGAGGCGTAGGTGCTGCCTTGTCAGCCACTGTACGCCGCGGCGGATTGCTGATCAGTCTGATCGCGCTGCCACTGTATGTCCCGACCGCGATTTTCGGGGCGCTGGCGATGAGCGGCGGCCCCGGCAGTACGGGCGCGCCGCTTTTCCTGGCGGCCTCAACCTTGTTCGCACTGGCGGTTGCCCCATTTGCCATGGGTGCAGCCTTGCGCTTGGCGGCAGACTGAAGCGAGGGTATTCCGAACGCGATGTTTTCCTGGTTTGCAAACCCCCACCGGTTCCTCACCCTGTCCAGCTGGCTGGCTCCCATTTGCTATGCGCTGGGCGCATTGCTGATTGCATGGAGTCTCTGGCAAGGGCTCTGGATTGTTCCTAAAGACGAATATCAGGGCGGTGACATCATGCGCGTGATGTTCCTGCACGTGCCCGCCGCCTGGCTGGCCATGGCCAGCTATATGGGCATGGCGGTGATGAGCTTCATCTGGTTCATCTGGCGCCATGAGGTGGCTGACATCGCCGCCAAGGCCATCGCGCCGCTCGGCGCAACCTGGACTGCCCTGTGTCTTGCCACCGGATCGATCTGGGGGAAGCCGACCTGGGGCACCTGGTGGCAATGGGATGATGCGCGAATGATGTCCGTGCTCTTCATGTTCTTCCTATTTCTGGGCTACATGGCGCTGCGCGCGGCCATGGACACCCGTCAGAAAGCCGCCCGCGCCGGAGCTATCCTCGCCATGGTCGGCGCAATCAACGTGCCGCTCATCAAATTCTCCGTGGACCTCTTCACCTCCCTGCATCAGGACGCCAGCGTGATTACGGTCGATGGGCCCAAAATGGCGGCTGTCTATCTCTGGCCCCTGCTGGCAAGTGGTCTGGGACATTCCCTATTGTTTGCTGGCCTGGTCATGACATTGATGCGGGCAGAGATCTGGCAGAGACGCGCGGCACAGATACGCGCACGCCTAATGGCAGGAGACTGACACAATGCTACCCGAGTTCGACAAGAATGCCGGCTTTATCTGGGCCAGCTACGCGCTCGGAGCCATTATGATTGGCGGCGCCATCCTTACCGTGATGATGAAAGCCCGTCTGGCCAAGGCTGAACTTGCCCGCACGCAGGTACGCGCTGAGGAGGCAAGGCAAAAATGAGACGCTGGCTGGTAGCCATCCCTGTTGCGGTACTTCTGATATTCAGCGCACTGGCCGCAAACCAGTTGATGAATCCCGAAAAGGGTGATTTTGAACGCGTGCTGCGTGATGCGCCGAATACCGTCTTTGAGACGATGGACGGCCAGCAAATCCAGTTCGCGCCCAGCCCGACCGGCGGCGCCGTTGCGGTGAACCTCTTCGCCAGTTGGTGCGGCCCATGCGAAGCAGAGCACAAATACATCATGGCACTGTCAGAGGCGCATCCCGGTCAGGTTTTCGGTGTGCTCTACAAGGACAAGATATCCGCCGGGCAGGAATTTCTGGACCGGCTGGGCAATCCCTATACGCGGATCGCGCTGGACCCTGATGGCCAGGGTGGACTTGAATTCGGCCTGACAGGGGTGCCTGAGACATTTGTCATCTCTGCAGAAGGCAACATCATCCTGCATGTTGATCGCCCGCTGAATGAAAGCTCAGCCAAAAAAATAGGCGAGGCGCTGGAAAGCGCCCCGCCCAATTAAATCCGTCAGGTTCGGATTATTTCTTGGCCTTGGTGGCTTTCTTGGCCGGAGCCTTTTTAGCCGGGGCTTTTTTCACGGTCGGCTTGGAAGCCGTTGCAGCTTTAGCCTTGGACTTTGCCGGAGCTTTCTTGGCTGGGGCTTTTTTGGCCGGAGCCTTTTTGGCAGCAGGGGCTTTCTTCGCTGCCGGAGCTTTCTTCGCAGCAGCCTTTTTGGCCGGGGCTTTCTTGGCCGGAGCTTTTTTAGCGGCCGGAGCAGGGGCTGGAGCAGCAGCGGCTTCAGCTTTCTCAGCTCCGGAAACCATGTCTTTCAGACCGGAAACCAGAGCAGACTGCTTCGTTTTCGGCAGGGCTTCGAAGATGGCAGCGTCAGCTTTTTCGACCGCCGGCAGAGCTTTCTCGTAGGCTTTTTTGCCTTTCGCCATCAGCGACACGACTTTTGCGCGCTTGTCGGTTTTGGAAGCGACACGCTTGATCAGGCCGGCTTTCTCCATACGGGCGACCATGTCAGCCAGCGTGGAACGGTCGATGCCAGTTGCGTTGACAAGGTCAGACTGGCTGACGCCGTCATTGCCGGACAGAGCAGCAAGCACAGAAAACTGGCGAAGCGTGATGCCAGCAGATGCCAGAGCAGAGGCAGACTCGTTTGCAGCGATCTGCTGCGCACGGTGAAGCAGGTGGCTCGGGGAAGTATTGAGGTTATAAGACATGATAAAAGTACCTTTCAGTATTCAAAAAATGCGTTGGGCGCCTAGAAAATCCGGTTTCCAGTCTGTTAATGAGCAGACCCGTGTGCGGATCAACATGGTTCTCCATATACGCGAGAGGATTAAGGTTCGATGACGGATCAATTAGCAAATGGTTTCATTTCTCAAGATTTCAAGCATGAAATACCTGATGGAGACGACCGAATACGCCGTGTTTGCTCACATTGCCAGTTCGTAGACTACATAAATCCCAAAATTGTCGCAGGTTCCGTTGTCACAAAACGGGACAAGATCGTACTTTGTAAACGGGCGATTGCTCCGCGTAAGGGATTCTGGACCTTACCAGCCGGTTTTATGGAGGAAGGGGAATCTGTAGAAGACGCTGCTATGCGCGAGGCCCGGGAAGAGGCCAATGCGGATATTCGGCTGGAGCAGGTACTGGCGATATATTCCGTGCCGCGCATCTCTCAGGTTCAGGTGATGTTTCGGGCTGAACTTTTGTCCGAGATTTCTGCCGGCCCGGAAAGTGAAGAAGTGGGCCTGTTCGACTGGAAGAATATTCCCTGGGCGAATCTTGCCTTCCCGACTGCCGTATGGGCGCTGACGCATTTTGCCCAGACGCGGCACCTCAATGCCTTTCCACCTTTCATGAATCCGCCCGGCACAGAGGGCGTGTCACGCTAGAAAGTATCCTGCTCTTCTTCTGTATTGCGAAGGTGCTTCAGCGTGTACGGCGTATTTGCCAAGGCAAAGAGAAAGCCAAGAACCAGATTCCCGAGTTTCCAGTTGGCCCATGTCGCTTCGGAGAAGTTACGCCATAGGACTTCATTCCATATAGCCATCGCTATGAAGTACAGTCCCCACCGAATGGCAAGGGTCTTCCAGGCGAAGTCCGGCAGGTCAAACAGCGAATTGAACAGCATCTTCCAGATATTCCGGCCAACGGCCAGCCCGCCGAAGATGACGCCAGCATAGAGCAGATTGATTATAGTCGGCTTGATGAAGAGAAACAGTTTCGACTGAAGCAGGATGCCGACTGTGCCGAAAGAGCCAATAAGGAGCGATGAAATGATCAGGAAAGGCGGAATCTTCTCGCCCCGGACAAGTTTCATGATGACGACACCAAGCGTGGCAATGATCAGGATACCCGTCGCCCAGTAAAGTGCAGTCGACTTGGTAAACAGACCGCCGCCATCTGGAAACCTTAGCATCACATTGTAGATGACAATGAAGGCCAGGGTCGGCCCAAGCTCGGTCCAGATGCCACCTGCCTTGCCTGCGGCATCCCCGAGGTCTGCGGACGATTCTTTGGTCTGTGTGTCTGTCATCTACTCTATACGCAGCAATGCTGCTTCCGGTTTTGTTTCTCGGCTTTCGCCCTGCACCTGCTCCCTCGCATGCACGGAGCTAATAAATCACGAACGCTCTGTTTGTGGGCGAACCTCATGCGCCGACCTGCATCATCACAAGCCCAGCCGCGAGGACAGCTGCCGCAATAACGCGCCTACGACCAAAGCCTTCCTTTAACAGGATAGCACCCATAATAGCCGCGAAGACAACGGAGGTTTCCCTCAACGCAGTCACGATTGCGGCATCTGTCAGGGTGTAGGCATAGATGGCCATGCCGTAGGACAGTGTTCCTGCCATGCCGCCGATCAATCCCGCTTTCCATTGCAACCGGACAGCTTCGTATATGCGTCCATGCCGCTGCCACAGCGCAACCACCGTTACGCCGATCCAGTCGATCAGGAATAACCAGACCACAAACGTCATGGGACTGGGCATGGCCCGCGCGGCTTTTGTGTCGGCTACGGCATACATGCCCACACCTAGCGCTGTCAGGGCCGCCCAGACCAGCGCACGCCGATCCAGACTACGCCGGGAAGGGTCGCTCGCAGTTGGCAGCGCAAAGACAATAATCGCAAGACTTGCCGCCAATAGCCCCAGGATTTGGACCAGCGTCAGTCGTTCATGCAAAATGAAGGTCGCGAAGCAAGCTGTCGCCAGCGGCGCCAAACCTCTCATGACAGGAAAAACCAGCGAAAGGTCTCCCCTATGCAGCGCACGGACGAGACAGAACTGATACGCCCAGTGCACAACCATGGAGACGGCAATCAGATGCCAGGTCTCCCGTGGCGGTAAAGGTACAAAAGGAACAAATGGAAGAACGCTGATCGCCATTGCCACGGCGACGGTCATCCGCGCGGTCAGGACATCGCCGCCGCGCTTCACCAGAACGTTGGTCAGGGCGACGGTCACCGCGGAGAAGAGACAAAGCGCAACAGGGAGGAGAGCAGACGACATTAGCCGCGCCTATGCACCACTTCCTGCCGCATGGGAAGGATTTGACTTGGCTTCTCTCGGGGTCATGATCGCCCTCAAAGACAGAAAAGAAAGTGGAGGAAAACATGGCGACGCATGATCTGGTCATACGAGGCGGCACAATTGTGGATGGCACCGGCGGGGAGACCTATGAAGCGGATGTTGTCATCTCCAACGGCCTGATTGCCGAAATCGGAAGTGTACAGGCACGCGGCATTGAGGAGATCGATGCGCGCGGCCAGATCGTGACACCCGGCTTTGTCGACATTCATACACATTATGATGGCCAGGTGACGTGGGGCGATGAAATCAGCCCCTCTTCTTTGCACGGCATCACAACGGTACTTATGGGAAATTGCGGCGTAGGCTTTGCCCCCTGCAAACCAGCAGACCATGACCGGCTGATCCGTCTGATGGAGGGCGTAGAGGATATTCCGTTCCCGGTCCTGTCAGAGGGCCTGCCGTGGAATTGGACCAGTTTCCCGGACTATCTGGACAGCCTGTCATCGCGTCATTTCGATACAGACATCTGCGCGCAATTGCCTCATGCCGCGCTGCGCGTTTTCGTCATGGGAGAGCGCGGCACCAATCGTGAAGACGCCACCGAGGCAGACATTGCGCGCATGAGGGCGCTCACCACGGAAGCCATTAAGGCAGGCGCCCTAGGCTTTTCTACCTCACGCACGCTGAACCACAGGACCAGCGATGGCCAGCCCACGCCAACACTTACTGCCAGCGAAGCGGAACTCACCGGCATCGCACAAGGTGTAGCGGACGCGGGCTCCGGCGTTTTGCAGTTTGTGTCCGACTTCAATGACCCGGAAAAAGAGGCCGCCATGCTGCGCCGCATTGTTGAGGCAAGCGGCCGACCACTTTCTGTCTCACTCGCGCAGGCCGATGTCGCGCCGCAGGGTTGGCAAAAACTACTTGGCGCTATCGAACAGGCCGTAGAGGACGGCCTTCCGATGCGGGCTCAGGTTGCTCCACGTCCTGTCGGGGTTCTGCTCGGGCTGGAGCTGACACTTAATCCATTCAGCGCGCACCCTGTATATCGTGAGATAGCGCATTTGCCTTTCGAGGCACGCGTCGGAAAACTACGGGATGCAGAGTATCGCGTGCGCTTATTGGCAGACTCACCAGATACGGACAATCCGTTCCTGAAAGTCATGCTGCGCAGTTTCGGCAAGATGTTCCAGCTGGACGAAGCCGTGAATTACGAACCGGCCCAAGACAAAACGCTCGAAGCGATCGCCGCACAACGTAGCGTCTCACCCCAAGAAGCTGCACTTGACCTGATGCTGGAACGCGACGGTCGCGGCATGCTCTACCTGCCCTTCCTCAATTATGCAGACGGGAATCTTGAACCTTCACGCGAAATGATGCTCAGCCCGGCTACGCTGCCAGGCCTGTCAGATGGCGGCGCGCATGTCGGCATGATCTGCGATGGCTCTTTCACCACAACCATGTTGACCCATTGGGTGCGTGACCGCACACGCGGCCCGCTTGTTCCGTTGGAGCATATCGTCCACAAGCAATCCCGGGCAACGGCGCAATGGATCGGCCTGTATGACCGCGGACTGATCGCTCCCGGCTATCGCGCGGACATCAATGTGATCGACCTCGCCAGGATGAAGCTTCATCTGCCAGAGGTACGCTATGATTTGCCTGCTGGTGGCCGCCGCCTGATGCAACGCGCCGATGGTTACACAGCCACCATCCTCAAAGGCGTCATTACTCACCGCAATGGAGACCCGACCGGTGCGAAACCCGGTCGTCTGGTACGCGGTGAACAGCATCTGGACGCACTCGTCATGGCCGCCGAATAAGTCATGTAAAGCACACTTGACTGACAAGCTTGCTTGTCATAGTGTCAATGACACTTGATAAGACAAGAAGGAGATTTGTCATGTCCCAACGGGGATTCCGAACTGCCAAACGCCGCTATCATTACCTCTTCTGGCCCTTGATGGGCGTCTATACGGTTCTCGTCTTCGCAACCAGCTTTCTGGTCGATACGAATACGGCGCCAACATGGCTCAAAATCACGAGTGCCCTGGCAGTCACGCTGCCCCTTTTTGGGGTCCTCTACGCCATGCGTCGGCAAACAGAAGAAACCGACGAATACACACGCATGCGTCAGTTGCAGGCGATGCGCGATGGCGGACTGATCACGGCAGCGTGCGCCTTCCTGGTAGGGTTCCTGCAGATTTTTGAAGTCCTCGACTTCATCTCGGTCTTCTGGTTTGGTCCGCTCTTCTTCATCAGCTATGGCCTGTCCTTCTGCACGCAGAATTTCGGGAAGGTGGTATAACTCAGATGAAGAACATCCTTAAGATACTGCGTACCGAGAAGGGCTGGAGTCAGGCCGCGCTAGCAGAAAAACTGGATGTCTCACGACAGTCAATCAATGCCATTGAGACAGGCAAGTATGACCCATCCCTGCCTCTGGCCTTTGCCATCGCCCGCCTGTTCGGACGGCCTATTGAAGAAATCTTCGATGATGAAGTCGAACTTGCCAGCGCGGCAGAATAGGCCCTGGATCAAAGAAGCCGGTCATTTTCATGACCGGCTTTTTTCTGTCTTCTACTCAGCGCCGACAAGCGCCTTGGAAAAGGCTTCGGCACTGAAGGGACGAAGGTCCTCCGCCTTTTCTCCAATTCCGATGAAGTGAATGGGCAGATCATGCGCCTCAGCAATCGCGACCAAAACACCGCCTTTTGCCGTACCGTCCAACTTGGTCATGACCAGTCCTGTCACGCCGGCAGTGCTCTTGAAGGCCTCCACCTGAGACAGGGCATTCTGGCCCACGGTTGCATCCAGAACCAGGATCACATCATGCGGTGCATCCGGATCAAGCTTCCGCGTTACACGGACGATTTTTTCAAGCTCCGCCATCAGCTCCGTCTTGTTCTGCAGCCGCCCGGCCGTATCGATCAGAACAAGGTCCAAATCATCTGCCTTCGCCTTTTCGATGGCCTCATAGACGAGGCCTGCTGCGTCAGACCCGATCGGCTTTGACATGACAGGGATATCTGCGCGTTCACCCCAAACGGCCAGCTGCTCAATCGCGGCAGCACGGAATGTATCGCCTGCAACAAGCAGGGCTTTTGCCCCCTGCTCCTTCAGCTTGGAGGCAATCTTGCCAATCGTTGTTGTCTTGCCCGAGCCGTTTACGCCTACGAACATCACGATGCGTGGACGCGGCCCGTCAGAGAAATCGACAATCTTCTCGCGCGGCCGCAGCACATCGGTGATTTCTTCGGCCAAAGCCAGACGGATTTCATCTTCCGTGATTTCCTTATCGAACCGCTCCTTGGCGAGACTACTCGTCACACGCGTGGCAACTCTTGCACCGAGGTCTGATGAAATCAGTAGGTCTTCCAATTCTTCCAGCGTATCATCGTCCAGCTTGCGACGCCCGAAGACGGCCAGCCCCGATGTCAGGCGGGAAGATGACCGCGACAGCCCGGTGCCGAGCTTTGCCATGAAGCCAGGGTCATTGGCTTCCGCCTCCAGGGCTGCACGGGCAGCCGCCTCACGTTCAACTCTGAGGCGCTCAGCTTCGCGGCGGTCCTCCAGAAGTTTCAATTCGGCGGCGGCCTTGGCCTGCGCGGCTTCGCGCTCTTGCTTGGCCTTGCGGGCGCGTTCGGCCTCTTCTTCCAGACGCTTGGCTTCGGCTTCATCAGCGCGGGCCTGCGCAGCCGCGCGAGCCTCTTCAGCCTTCAGGGCTTCCTCTTCCAGACGCTGCGCCTCTTCAGCCGCTTCCTTGGCTTCGCGCGCCTGACGTTCTTCCCACGCCCGGTTCGCCTCAGCGACCTTGCGCTCGATCTCTTCCTTTTCGGCGGCGAGCCGGGCCTCTTCGGCTTCCTTGGCCGCAAGTTCCTCAGCCGACAGCTCCGGCAACTCCATCGCGGCGCCAGCCTGTTTCAGCTCTTCCTTTTTCTTCTTCTTTCCGAACCAAAGGATCATGCGGTCAGGGCTCCGATCAGCTGTTTACCATCCTGCCCGACTATACGGGCACGTACGACACGTCCAGCTTCACCCGGATCGGCCTCGAACTGGACAGGTGTAAAATCTGGCAGGCGCGCAGATGTCCCGCGCTCAATCAGCGCGTCGACACTCCGGCCTTCATATTTGGAGAGATGCCGCGCTAGCGCTTCAGCGCCAACGTCGCGCAGCCGCGCCGCACGCGCCTTCACCTCGGCCTTTGCGACCTGAGGCATCCGGGCGGCTGGAGTGCCGGGGCGCGGTGAATACGGAAAAACATGCAGAAACGACAGGCCGCATTCCTCGACCAGCCGTACCGAATTCTCGAAATGCGCCTCCGTCTCTGTCGGAAAGCCGGCAATGATATCCGCGCCAAACGCAATATCCGGACGCACCGCGCGTAGCCTGTCCGTCAGCGTGATGGCGTCGGCGCGGGAATGACGTCGCTTCATCCGCTTCAGGATCAGGTCATCCCCATGCTGTAGAGACAGGTGCATGAAAGGCGCAAGACGCGGCTCTGCCATCGTCTCCATAAGCGCATCATCGATCTCGATGGCATCAATGGAGGAAATGCGCAGCTGTTTCAGTTCCGGCACAAGTTTCAGGATACGTTGCACCAGATTGCCGAGTTGTGGCTGGCCCGGCAGGTCAGCGCCCCAACTCGTTAGGTCCACCCCCGTCAGAACGACTTCATAATGGCCTGTCTCGACAAGACGCTTCACCTGGCCGACCACTTCCCCAGCCGGCACGGAACGGGAATTTCCGCGGCCATAGGGAATGATGCAAAAGGTGCAGCGATGGTCACAGCCATTCTGCACCTGAACATAGGCGCGGGCACGGCCTTCCATGCCATCAATCAGATGCGCGGCTGTTTCCTGTACCGACATGATATCATTCACGCGCACCTTTTCATGCCCGCCGAGCAAATCCGCCGGCTTCCAGGTCTCGGCCTGCATCTTCTCATGATTGCCGATCACGCGTGTGACTTCCGGCATCTTGGCGAACATGTCCGGATCGATCTGCGCGGCGCAGCCCGTGACAAGGATAGGCGCGCCCGGATTGTCCTTCGCGGCGCGGCGGATCGTCTGCCGGGCGGAGCGGACAGCTTCAGATGTGACCGCACATGTATTGATGATCACCGCATCATTCAGGCCAGCTTCAGCCGCATGCCCACGCATCACCTCGGATTCATAGGCGTTCAAGCGGCATCCGAGCGTAATCAGCTGCGGGCTGGAAGGGGATTTGGTGTCAGTCATGGCTTACCAGACAGCGGATGTCGCGCCGAAGCCCCGGTAAATCAAGGGATCTGTGCAGGTTTGGCAGATCTGCGCGCTCAGATTTCCGTCTCGAATTCCATTTCGACCGGACCCGTCATGTAGACGTGATCGTCAGATTCCCGCCAGTCGATGGTCAGTTCTCCTCCATCGAGGATCATCTTCGCCGTGCGGTCTGTCAGCTTGGCGCGGGCTGCGCAGACAAGCGCTGCACACGCGCCGGTGCCGCACGCTTTGGTCAAACCTGCGCCGCGTTCCCATACGCGCAGGCGGATCGTGTTACGGTCAATCACCTGCGCGAAGCCGACATTCGTGCCTTCCGGAAAAGTCGGGTGCCATTCGACCAGTGGGCCAAGGGCCGGAATGTCGTAATCATCCACATTCTTCACAAAGAACACGGCATGTGGGTTGCCCATGGAGACAACGGCCGGGCGGGACAGGATCGGGTTGTCCATCGGGCCGATTTTCACATCGACACCGCGGACATCCATTTTCTCTGAGAGCGGAATGTCTTCCCAGCCCATCAGAGGCGAGCCCATATCGACGGTGATCAGCCCATTGTCTGCATTGAAAGCCTTCAGCATGTCGGCTTCGGTCTGGATCGTCACCTGTGACTTGCCCGTCTCCCCCAGTAACAATTTGCCGACACAGCGCGTGGCGTTGCCGCACGCGGAGACTTCACTGCCATCCGCATTCCAGATGCGCATGAACACGTCACGCGCGACATCCCGCTCCAGCGCGATGATCTGGTCAGCCTTCAAGTCTTCGGCAATCTGGCGCACCTGATCGGCGCTCGGCACAAAGGAGGTCGAGCGTGCATCAAAAATGGCAAACGCGTTGCCAGCACCATTCATCTTCCAGACTTTCATGCGTTTGCCTTTAGTGTGTTTCCAGAGAGGGGGAAAGAAGAAGTTCGGGTCATCTTTGGGGGTGCCTTACTTCGGCAGACCTACCGCCGCGATCCAACCCGCTATCTGGACCAGCAGGGCCAGCACGATTGCCCCGCCAATCAGCGGGTGAGAGACAAACAGCGCCAAGGCCACAACACCAAAACAGGCATAATCCACCAGGTCACTCGACATCAGCCATCCTCCGCTTTGCCGGGCGCGGCGTACCTCCAGTAGCGTCACCGTACGCCAGACACGCCCCATATCGGGGGGACCGAAGGTTTCTTGCAGCTTCTTTGCGTCACGAATGCCCGTCATCTCTGCCAGATCTGTTGCGGTCGCTCGCCCCAGCGCGATATTCCGCTTGCGGGCAGACGTCCCGATCAGGCTGACAATAGCTGACAGAACCACGGCGATGGCCATGGCAAACAGCGTGAAATCGTCAAAAGGCCCATACCCGCTCATAGCTGCTCATATAGGAGGCCTGAAGGTGTTGTGGAAGCAGGCTGGTTGCACACTTGGCTACACAGTGGGCAAGGTTCCGCCATCTATCACATAGTCTGCCCCTGTAATTGCTCCTGCTCGAGGCGAAGCCAGGAAAGTAATCAGGTCTGCAACCTCTTCCGGTTCGGAAGGGCGCCCCAGCGCAATGCCGCCAAGTGAATCCATAAGGCTTTGCTGTGCCGCATCGAAATCCACTCCCCTCTCTGCAGCAATCCGGTTCACGAGCGCGATGGCTGCTTCGGTCTTTACCCATCCCGGGGAGACACGCATTACCCGGATGCCTTTCGGCCCAACTTCCTTGGACAGGCTCTTGCTATACGCAGCCAAGGCCGCCTTGGCGCTGGCATAGGCCGTGGTTGCATTTGGCAAGGGCATGCGCGCCTGAATAGACGAGACATGGATCACGACCCCGAACCCGCGCGCGATCATGTCTGGCAAAAGCGCACGATCCAGTCGAACGGCTGGAAAAAGGTTCAGATTCATCTCCCTTTGCCATTCCTGCTCGTCCAACACGGCAAAGCCACCGGCCGGTGCGCTGGAACCGCCTGCAACATGCACGAGAATATCCACACCGCCGAGCAAACGCAGCGCGGCTTTCGCAACGCGTTCACACCCTTCTGACAGGGAAATATCAGCCGCAATGAAGTTGACACCGGCGGGCAGGTCATCCGGTTCATGACGTGCCGTCGTCAGCACACGCACACCGTGGGACTTGAAAGCTTCCACAACGGCCCGGCCCACGCCTTTTGTACCACCCGTCACCAGGGCCCGGCAGTTACCAAGGTCCAGATCAAAGCTCATGGTTTGATCTCAAGTGCGATGATCAGACCCGCTTCCAGGGTGAAGAAGTAGCGCAGCGTAACCGGACTTCCCGGAAAATTGCCTTCTACCTGACCTGTCACAATGGCTTCAATCTCACCCACATCCGCACTCAAAGGCGTCACATGGTAATTCGTGGCCGCCTTTGCTTCGCGAGCCCAGTTCTGAATGGCGGCGATGCCAGTGTGGATACGCTCTTCATCAATGACTTTAGCCCTAGGCGCGAAGCATTCCGAGAAGCGTTCCAAATCATCCGTTTTGTCGATTTCAAAGTAGCACTCTATGGCGGTGGGTAGGTTAAGTGGCATGTCTGGCGTCTCCAATTTGCATGAAGCAAGACAGGAAAGGTCTTGCAGTCAGACCGATATCGACATAGCCAGAAGATATGACAAGTACAGACAAAAAAGTGGGGTACTTACCTGAAGGTAAGCGACCTGATTATACCCCCGTCACTGCGGCACATGGCGTGGAGACCGCCCTGCAATTGCTGGAGGGGAGATGGAAAATGACCATCCTGTTTCATCTTTTCGGGGGCAGTCTGATGCGGTTTTCGGAACTGGAGAGGGCCATTCCGGCGATCTCCCAAAAAATGCTGATCCAGCAGCTTCGCAAGCTGGAAGCGGACGGCATCGTGCGCCGTATTGTGCACCATCAGGTGCCTCCAAAAGTGGAGTATGGGCTCACGGAATGGGGAGAAGGCCTCTGCCCGGCGCTAGACGCACTTTTATTATGGGCGGAGCAAAGGGAGACACTGGCCGGGCCAGTACCTCCCGAAGATCAAACGAAGGTCTAGCACTTGCGTGGGATGGCGGCCCAATAGTCGAAGTCCAGCAGCACGCCATCGGCATATTTGCCATCCTCGCCCTTATAGGCAAAGGTGCCCGGGTCCTGATCCTTCACAGCAACGAGGCGCAAGCGTAGCGCCCCCACCTTGTCTGAAAGTTCTGCCGTCTCCAGCACTTCGCTCCAGGCATAGATCGTGTCTCCGGCGAAGAGCGGGCTGACATGGCTGCCCGCATTGATGGCCAGCATGTGGCCGGCATTCGCCAGTCCATTGAAGGAGAGTGAACGGGCAATCGAGATCACGACGCCGCCATAAATCAGGCGCTTGCCGAAGCGGCTGTCTTTCTGGCCGTGCGCATCAAAGTGCACCTTGGCCGTATTCTGGTAGAGGCGTGTCGCAATCTGATGCTCCGCCTCTTCTACGGTCATGCCATCGACATGGTTGATCTTCTCGCCGACAGCATAGTCCTCGAACATGTATTCGCTGCCGGAGAGCGTCGCATCCCAGCTGTCCATGCCGGCAAAGCCGGTCAGCTCCGCGCCCGGCACGACTTTAGGCAGGTCCGGGATCACAGCCTCTGGCGCAGGCGAACTCGCATCACGCTTGTTCACCATCACCCAGCGGACAAAGGACATGACCTCTTCACCGCGCTGATTGAAGCCGCGCGTACGAACCCAGACAACGCCGGTCTTGCCATTGGAATTCTCTTTGACGCCGATGACTTCCGACACGGTCCGCAGCGTATCGCCCGGCATGACCGGCAGAGATATGCGCCCATCGGCATAACCAAGATTGGCCACGGCATTCAGGGAAACGTCCGGCACCGACTTGCCAAAGACAACGTGAAACGCGTGAAGCGGATCAATCGGGAGGCCGGGATAGCCCGCACCCCTGGCGAACTCGGCTGAGGAATACTGGACAAAACGCCCGCCTGTCAGCGCGCGATAGAGAGCGATGTCGCCTTCTGTCAGCGTCTGCGGCGTTGCGTGATTGAGTGGCATCCCAAGGGAAAAATCCTCGAAAAAATGCCCTGGATTGGATTTGGATGTGCTGGCCATGTGCCCCTCATTAGGATCGGGGCAAACTTATGCCAGATCAGCTCCAGCCTTGCCCCACAAATGTGTCGGCCATCACCTGCACTTGGGCGGTGGCAGAAATCAAGGCCGATGAGGCAAAAGGCGACACAACAAGCAGCATGATTGCGCCAACAATGACGCCGCCCATGATTTGCTGTTCGCGATTGTCCCGCCACTCATCCAGCATGCGCGGCCCAATCAGCATGTAGGGCAGTCCGAACGCGCAGAAAGCGGCGAAAGCGATGAGAAGCGCAGCAAAGATCAGTAACAACATCATGGTTACTGACATCCCACACAGATATTGCCCTTTCGCGTGGGAGATCGATGAAATTTCACCGAATCCGGCCTGAATTCACATGTTTCAGGCCGAATTCGACAGAACTCAGACGAGTTTCAGAAGCTCCTCGATCGGACGGCCCAGAACAGCCTTCTTGCCGACAATGCCGATCGGGCGCTGGATGATCTTCGGATTGGCCGCCATGGCCTCAAAGATCGCCTCGTCGGACGACTTGTCATCAATCCCGACTTCGGCGGCATTCTTCTCCCGCAGAAAGGCCCGCGGCGAGGGTGCTCCCATCTTTTTGGCGACGTCCTTCAGCTCATCCACGCTGAGCGCCTCTGAAGCGTTCATATATTTACGCACTTCCGGCTGAACGCCATTCTCCTCAAGCAGGGCGAGCCCCTTGCGCGACGTGCTGCAACCGGAATGGTGAAGTAGAATATAGGTCATGCCTCTCCTCTCAACTCAGGCATCGCAATGATGCTTAGTTTGGCTATGTATGGCCTCAGTCTTCAAATTCACGGATGGCTTCAGCCATGGCGACAGTCCGGCGCGCTTCATCCAGATGGAGCAGCTCGGTCATCTTGCCATTCACCTTGAGAACGCCCTTGCTGGCATTTTCCGGATCGGCAAACGCTTCAATCACGGCCTGCGCGTGTTCCACATCATGGGGGCTTGGCGCAAAAATGCGGTTGGCGGCGTCCAGCTGGGAGGGGTGAATCAGCGTCTTGCCGTCAAAGCCCATGTCACGGCCCTGCTCACACTCGGCGATCAGCCCGTCTTCATTCTTGATGTCATTGTAAACACCGTCGATGGCGATGATGTCATAGGCCCGCGCGGCGGCAATGCTGAGGCCCAGCGCCGTCTGGAAAGCGAGGCGATCCGGCGTCATGCGTGCGCGGTATTCCTTGGCCAGATCATTGGTCCCCATGACAAACGTGGTGAGTCGTGTACGGCCTACGGCCTCGGCAATGTCCTGGATGTTGAGGATCGCCTTAGGCATCTCGATCATCACCCATAGACCCATCGTCTCAGCTGCACCTGCCCGGCTCATAGCGTCATTCAGGCGGTCAATGTCGCCGCCATCAATGACTTTTGGAGCCAGAATCGCATCTGCTCCGGCCTCAACGGCCATTTTCAGGTCTGCCTGTCCCCATTCCGTATCCAGGCCAT
This sequence comes from Alphaproteobacteria bacterium, assembly GCA_018222605.1. GTDB lineage: Bacteria > Pseudomonadota > Alphaproteobacteria > Caulobacterales > Hyphomonadaceae > Hyphomonas. The sequence continues at coordinate 38,498 of JAAEZZ010000009.1, read as the reverse complement.
TCATCCGAACCACAATCTCGCGGTGCCCGTATCCACCGGCCGTAACAGCCACGCGAATCGATTCGCGGGCGGCTTCCTTGGCTTCCGGTGCGACAGCATCCTCAAGATCCAGGATCAGTGTGTCTGCCTGCAGGCCCTTGGCCTTTTCCAGGGCACGCTCATTGGCGCCCGGCATGTAAAGACAGGACCGACGGGGACGATGGTGCGACATAGACATTGGCGGCAGGTTCCTTGACTGTTTGACGTGTGCGCGGGAAGGGGTGAACTGTCGAAACGCAAAGATCAAGAGCGCTAAAGGTCATCCTGAATGAGTGATTTCCCAATTTCCGGACATACAGATCCCGCTTTCTCAGCTGTACGGGAGGTCTTTGAGGCCAATTTCGCGAATAGCGAGGAGCTTGGCGCCGGCTTTGCCGTCTACAAGGATGATGAGCTTGTTGTCTCACTTGTGGGCGGCTGGGCAGACCGGCAGAAGACACGCCCCTGGAACGACCGGACCCTTGTGCCCATCTACTCCACGACGAAGGGCATCGCCGCTCTCGTCCTGGCCACTTTGGTAGAGCGCCTGCCAGCCGGATATGAAACACCCGTTTCGGAGATCTGGCCTGAATTCGCAGCCAACGGCAAGGAAGCCGTCACGATTGGCGAGGTTGCCAGCCATCAGGCTGGTCTGCCCGGCTTTCCGGAAGAGATTGACCCGGAGCTTTGGCTGGACCCTGCTGCCTGCGCAGCCGCGCTGGCAGAGCTGGCGCCGATGTGGCCTCCAGGAACGGCGCATGGCTATCATCCACTTAGCTGGGGCTATCTTGTCGGAGAAATAGCCCGCCGCATCAGTGGCGAGACGCTTGGCACGACCCTGAAAACACTTTTTCCGGGTCAGGACTTTTTCATTGGCACCCCAGCCAGCGAACATGACCGCTGCTCTGATATCCAGCGCCCCCGGGCCCTTGCGGAACTGGGAGAAATCAATGATGCCCGGCGCGCCGCCTTTGTCAGCAAATGGTCAGCGCCCAATCGCGGCGGAGCCATCTGGCGTGAGATCGAGATTCCGTCAGCAAATGGTCATGGCACAGCCGTTTCCGTGGCAGGCATCTACAATACCTATACGCGCAGAGGTGCAGGTCTGATGCAGCCCTCCACCTATGAGGCCCTGACAGAGGCGCGTACCCATGGCCCGGATCTTGTCCTGCCAATGATTACCAGCTTTGGCGCGGGCATCATGCATAATACGCACGGCCTTTTCGGACCGGAACCGACTACGCTTGGGCATTCCGGCTGGGGCGGGTCCATGGCTGTGTCGGATGCCCGCAATGGGCTGACCTGCGCCTATGTGATGAACCGGCAATCCAATGTGCTGGTGGGCGATCCGCGTGCGGTGCGTCTGGTTGAAGCCGTGTACGAGGCATTTTGAGACGATGCTTTCACATGTCGACTGGCCCGCTTTTCTGATCGCCATGGCAGCGGTTGAGCTGACACCCGGCCCGAATATGGGCTGGCTGGCAGCCTTGTCCGCGCAACGTGGTCGCCGCGTTGGCCTGACAGCTGTTGTCGGGGTCACGATCGGCCTGTTCGTACAGATCCTGGCGGCGGCAACCGGTTTGTCCGCGGCGCTCTCTGAAATGCCGGTCCTGTATGAGGGCCTCAGATGGGCTGGTGTGGCTTTCATGCTGTATCTGGCCGTCGAGGCCTGGCGCGATACAGGCATCGCCTCGCCGCTTCAAAGAGACAGCTATGCCGGATTCCGGCGCGGGCTGATCGCCAATCTTCTCAACCCGAAAGCTCTGGTCTTTTATTTGGTCATTGTCGGCCAGTTCGCGAACGAGGCCTATGGCCCCCTCTGGATGCAGATCATCCTGCTTGGCCTGATCCACCTTGCCGTCGCCGTGACAGTCCATGTTGCGATTGTCCTGGCAGGAGACCGGCTGGGCGCAACCCTGGAACGCTACCGCAAGGATGTATGGGTTCGCGGGGCCTTTGCGCTGACACTGGCCAGCATCGCCGTGTGGATTGCCTTCTCGACGGGCCGCCCGTCCTGAAATGTGGTACAAGTCTTGCCACAGACCTTTCAGGATATTCCCATCCTGACACGACTTCGCCCCGGTCCCTCAAAAGGCCGGGGCTTATTTTTTTATCAGGCGATCCGCGCCGCGCGCGCCAAGCGGCGGGCCTTCGCTTCGCCCATCACACTGTCAGACGTGAAGATGATCAACGCCAGCCAGATGAAGCCGAAGGCCACGCCATGCGTCCAACTGAATGCTTCACGGAAGACCAGCGTGGCAATCAGGAACTGAAGCGTCGGGCCGATATACTGCATCATACCAAGCGTTGAGAGCTTCAGCCGTCTTGCGGACAAGGCAAACAGGATCAGCGGCACGGATGTGATCGGACCTGCCGCCATCAGTAGAACAACGTCCCAGCCGCCATTCCCCATCAACGTATTGCCTGGCTGCGACGAAAACCAAGCCAGCCAGGTCAGCGCCAGAGGCGCCAGCAGCGCGATCTCCACCAGGAACCCGGCGCGACTGTCGACGGCAACCTGCTTGCGAATGAGCGAGTAGATCGCAAAGGTGACACACAGGAACAAAGCGACCCACGGCACATGGCCATACGCCATCGTCATGATTCCCACACCCATGGTTGCCAGAACGACCGCCACCCATTGCGCCTTGCGCAGGCGCTCGGAGAAAATGAACATGCCGAACAGCACATTCACTAGCGGATTTATGTAATAGCCAAGCGAGGCCTCAACCGTGCGGTTGGCGTGCACTGCCCAGATATAACAGGCCCAGTTCGCGCCGATCAGCAGGCCCGAAATAGCCAACCAGCGAACATTCTGCCATTGGAAGGCAATGCGGACATCACGCCATTTCGCGGCGACACCGATCAGGATCAGGGCTGTGGGAACAGACCAGACAATGCGCTGCGCCAGCAATTCCGTCGCGCTGATATGGTCCATCAGCCGGATGTACAGCGGCAGGCTGCCCCAGATGAAATAGGCCCCCAGGCCCGCGAAAAATCCAAGGCGTGTCTCAGCATTCATGCCGCAACGCTCTATCCGCCGCCGCTGGCAGGCACTACCCCCTTTTTTCTCACTTAATGTAATAGCCCAACTCCCCTGGAAGCTGGACTATTTCAATTCATGCAACGCATGGCTGATTGATTAAGGTGTCCGAGGCCTAGTTTGTTACAACCGGCTGCTTTTCCGGCTTCAGAACACCGCGGTTCAGCAATTCTTCGGCAATCTGCACCGCGTTCAGGGCAGCACCTTTGCGGAGATTGTCCGAGACACACCAGAACATGATACCATTCTCGACGGTCGGATCCTTGCGCACGCGCGAGATATAGGTCGCCCAGTCACCGACGCATTCTTTCGGCGTGATGTAGAGGTCTTCCTTCGGATCATCGACCAGCATGATGCCGGGACTCTCACGCAGGATCTCCCTGGCCTTTGCGGCCGTCATCGGCGCAGCCAGCTCAACATTCACCGCTTCGGAGTGGCCTACAAATACCGGCACGCGCACACAGGTCGCCACCAGCTCAATGGATTCGTCGAGGATCTTCTTGGTCTCGACGCGCATTTTCCACTCCTCCTTGGTGAAGCCATCATCCATGAAAACGTCAATTTGCGGGATCACGTTGAAAGCGATTTCCTTCTGGAAGATTTCCGGGGTCGGCTCGTCATTGACAAATACGCCGCGCGTCTGATTCCAAAGCTCGTCCATGGCATCCTTGCCGGCGCCGGAAACGGACTGATAGGTCGAACACACCACACGCGTGATACCGACGGCGTCGTGCAAAGGCTTAAGCGCGACAACCAGCTGCGCCGTGGAGCAGTTGGGGTTCGCGATGATCATCTTCTTCTCATAGCCCATGACGGCTTCACCATTGCACTCCGGCACAACGAGCGGCACGTCCGGGTCCATCCGCCAGGCGGAGGAGTTATCGATCGTGATCGCGCCCGCCTTGGCGATCTTCGGGCACCACTCCTTGGACGCGGCACCGCCAGCGGACATCAGAACGAGATCGACCTGGGAGAAGTCAAAATCCTCAATAGCATGGCATTTGAGCGTCTTGTCCCCGTATGAGACTTCCTTGCCCACGGAACGGCGCGATGCCACGGCGAAAACTTCGTCTGCCGGGAACATGCGCTCGTCCAGAATGTTCAGGAGTTCGCGTCCCACATTTCCTGTGGCGCCAACAACTGCGATCCGAGTAGCCATGATATTCCTGCTCCTAAAATGAAGTGGGGCTTATGACGCATCTTTGCGTATTACGAAAGCCTGTTGCTAAAGTGTCGCTGCTGAGGCAGACCAAAAACAACACAAACTCTGGAGGTTGCCGTCGTGCTAGATGACGTGGTCAACCGTTACATCGCCAGTTACAACGCCCGCGACATCGACGGTATGCTCGATTGCGTGACAGAAGATGTTGTCTTCGAAAACATTTCCAACACCGGCCAATCCATGCGCCTTGATGGCAAGGACATGATGCGCCAGGTAGCTGAATTGTCCGGAAATGCCTTCACGTACCGGCGGCAGAGACTGGTGAACATCGTCTCAGGCGCAGGCAAAGCCGCCGCAGAAATCGAATTCGAAGGCAAGGCCGCCGTTGACCTGCCGAACGGCATCCGTTCCGGTGAAACCGTGAAAGTACGCGGCGCCAGCTTCTTCGAGTTTCGCGGCAACCTGCTCTGTCGCATCGCAGACTATAGCTAGGCCCGATGCAGCAGGCGCTGGATTTTCTCGCAGAAACGCGCGCCCTGGGCGATCTCATCGCTCCGCTTGAAGACGCGGACTATCTTCAGGAAACCGGCTTCAAGGCGTGGACCATCGATATGGTCATCCGCCATTTGCATTTCTGGAACAAGGCCGCCCTCTTTTCCCTGAAAGACGAGGCGGCGTTCCACACGCTGGTTTCGGATCTGATGAGCGCTCTTAAGGCAGGCTCCCTGACCGAGAAGGAATCCGAGCATTTCGGTGGCCTGTCTGGAACAGCATTGTGCGCAGACTGGCTTGAGCTGGCCGAGGAGACAGCAGACGCCTTCGCCGAGGCAGACCCAAGCCAACGTCTCGCCTGGGTCGGCCCCTCCATGAGCGCACGGTCTTCCATCACAGCGCGGCTGATGGAGACATGGGCGCATGGTCAGGAAGTGTATGACCAGCTAGGCATCATCCGACAGAATGAAGACCGGATACGGAATATCGTCGTGCTGGGCGTCAACACATATGGCTGGACCTTCCTGAACTGCAAGGAAGACATCCCCCAACCCATGCCGCATCTTGTTCTGACCGCCCCATCCGGAGAGATCTGGACTTATGGGGATGAAAGCGCCGCAGAGCGCATTGAAGGCGCTGCTGAAGAGTTCTGTCAGGTCGTCACACAGACGCGCAATATTCAGGATACGGCCCTGAATGTGCAGGGCGGCAATGCAAAAGCCTGGATGGAAAAGGCGCAATGCTTTGCGGGGCCGCCGCAAGACCCGCCTGCGCCCGGCACCCGCAAAACCAAAGAAAAAGCCTAGAGCGCTGCGATAATCGCGTCCGTCATCTCGCGCGTGCTTAACTCGCCGCCAAGATCCTTGGTACGCGCGCCCTTGTCGAGTGCAGCACCCACAGCTGCGAACAGCGCGTCTGCCACTTTTGCGCGGTTCAGAGACCAGCGCAGCGCCATTTCAAAGGAGAGGATGGCCGCGCACGGGTTTGCGATGCCCTTGCCCGCAATGTCGGGCGCAGACCCATGGACGGGTTCATACAGGCCCGGCGTACCCTCTGCACCCAGAGAAGCCGACGGCAGCATACCAATAGACCCGGTCAGCATGGCCGCCTCATCCGACAGGATGTCCCCGAACAGATTATCTGCCAGGATCACGTCGAATTGTTTCGGTTCACGGACGAGTTCCATGGCGCAGGCATCTGCATACATATGAGAAAGGTCCACACCTGCGCCCAGCTCGGCATGGGCGAGCGTTACTTCCTGGCGCCAGAACAGGCCGGAATCCATCACGTTCGACTTCTCGACCGAGCAAACCCGGCCAGACCGGCCACGGGCAATCTCGAACGCAACGCGTGTTACGCGCTCGATTTCCGGATGGGTGTAAATCGCGGTGTCATAACCGCGGCGCAGACCACCCTTTTCATCGATGCCGCGCGGCGTGCCGAAATAGACACCCCCAGTCAGCTCACGGACGATCATGATGTCCAGGCCTTCCACCACTTCCGGCTTCAGGCTGGATTCGCTAACCAGTGCGGGAAAGCAGAAAGCTGGCCGCAGATTGGCGAACACGTCGAGGCCCTTACGGAGTGCCAGCAAGCCCGCCTCCGGGCGCTTGTCGCGAGCTGTACCTACCCATTTCGGACCACCCACCGCGCCGAGCAGAACGGCGTCAGAGGCCAGCGCGCGCTGCAAGGTTTCATCCGTCAGCGGCGTGCCATGCGCATCATAGGACGCGCCGCCCACAAGCCCTTCCTCAATTGCCAGATCCGGCGCGAGCAAATCCACCAGCCGCTTCACCTCAGCAATCACTTCGGGGCCAATTCCGTCACCGGGCAGCAGCAAAAGGGTCTGTTTCACGTCTTACACTCCACTGAGTTTGGGCCTGCGCCGCCAACAGGCACAGCTATCTCCGATGTCTAGTAACGGCGGGGCTGCATCTGCGCAACGGGGGGAGGCCGGACTGGCCGCGCGTCAGATCGGCTCAGCATCGGCTTCATAGAGACGAAGCGAGCGGTCTGTAATGCCAAGATCGGGAAAAGATTGGCGCCATTTTGCCATATGCGCTGTCTTGAAATGCGCCTCCAGGGCGGCGCGGCTCTCCCACCTCTCCGTTACGCGAACAAGGCCCGGATCAACAAGGTCGAAGGCGTAGGCGTAATCGATACACCCCTCTTCCGCGCGACTGGCCGACACCATGGCAAACATTGCAGGCTTCGCGGCCTCAATATTCCCGACCGGCAATCGCACCGTGCCCTCAATGACAATCATGGCTGTGACGGGCTTTCCTCGCCTGTGTCTTCCGCCCCATCTTCTGCAGGGTCTTTCTTGGCAGGCAGTTTGACATTCACTTCCGGCTTAGTGCTGAACGGGTCTGTATGGCAGGCGCTCACAGCGCCCAACAGAAACAGCCCCGCAACAAGACCTGTGAGTTTGCGCATCTGCCTGGCCTCCTTCAGACGTTTACCGGGCTGGCTCCAGCCAGGGTTTTGTCAGTTTGCGCTCGGCTTCAAAGGCGTCAATTCGCGCGGAAGCGGTGAGTGACGCGCCAATCTCATCCAGACCTGCCATCAAATTCGCCTTGCGGCCTTCATCGACCTCAAAACCATGGCTCTCACCATCCGGCCCGGTCACCGTCTGCGCTTCCAGATCGACTGTAAAGACATGGTTGGACCCGCCCGCCTGTTCCGCCAGCTTCTGGCAGACGTCTTCCGGCAAGCAGACCGGCAGGATACCGTTCTTGTAGCAATTATTGTGGAAGATATCGGCAAAGCTCGGCGCGATAACGCAAGTAATCCCCTGATCCAGCAGCGCCCACGGCGCATGCTCACGAGAGGAACCGCAGCCAAAATTCTTGCCCGCGATCAGGATGCTGGCAGTCGCATATTCCGGGCGATTCAGAACGAATTGCGGGTTTGGTGAGCCATCTGACAGGGTTTTCAGTTCGTGAAACAGGCCCTTGGAGAGGCCTGTGCGTTCCGTCGTCTTCAGGAACTGTTTCGGGATGATCATGTCGGTGTCGACATTCGACATCGGCTTGCCCTTCTCCAGCAGAGGGGCCGCCGTTCCGGTCAGTTGAGTAAATGCTTTCATGGAAACGTGTCCTATCCTGAACTATGCGCGATGAACAGGGTGGGGACCCCCATTGTGCCGTCGCGCACCGTGAAAACCGTGGAGCCGGGTTTGCGCCCCTTGCGCAGCTCCGAAACATTGAATCCGGCTTCAGATAGCCGGTCATGCGCTGCCTGCAAATCCTCTACCTGCCAGGTCAGCCCCCAGATCCTGTCCTGACCGGAAGGATCATGCGCTTCCCCCAGCCTGTGGATCACTTCAAAGGTCAGCCCGCCCGTGCGGAAAAACAGAAACCGCGTCTTCCACGCTTCCCGTGTCCGGTCGAGCGCCAGGTCGAGGCCAATCCGGGCCCCATAGAGCCCCAGCGCCCTGTCGGGATTTGGCGTATCAATGACGATATGGTCCAGGGACATGACCTGATCTGCCTCTGCATCTTGCACAGGCAAAGGTGTTTCCGGCGCAATGACAAACACTTTCACGCCGCCCGTCTCAGCGTCAGAACAGCGAAAACGGCTCCATTTGCGCGTTCTTCCGTCGATTTCGTTGATGCTGGCGCTTTCGCTGATCTCGCCAGGCATCAGGCCCCGGCGCGTCAGCTTGTGATGGGCGAAGCCAATATCCTCCGCTGCGAAGGCGAGGCTCTTCAGGCCCGGCCCCTCTTCCGTGATGATCTCCCGCAGACGATCCGCCACAGCGCCTTCGCCATCTGGCGCCATTAGCTCAATCGCCGTGTTCGCAATGCGAAAGATCGCCGTGGCCGCCCCCTCCGATGAGGCACGCCAATCCGGCTGCCGCCCCAGCAAGGCCGAATAGACGCCCGTGGCTGCCTTAATCTCGGGGCAAACCAGCACAATATGGTCGAGACCTGTAATCATCCGGCCAGATTACAGCCCGTCGAACAGCGCTGTCGAGACATACCGCTCCGCAAAGCTTGGCAGGATGGTGACAATCGTTTTGCCCTCCATCTCATCGCGCTGGCCGATTTTCACAGCCGCAGCCGCGGCTGCGCCTGAAGAAATCCCGCCTGGAATACCTTCCAGCATGGCCAGTTTGCGGGCAGTGGCGAAGGCCTCATCATTCGACACCTTTACCACTTCATCCAGCAGGGATGTATCGGCATTGCCCGGAATAAAGCCCGCACCAATGCCCTGGATCATGTGCGGGCCCGGCTCTCCGCCAGACAGGACCGGGCTGCCTTCCGGCTCGACAGCATACATTTTCAGCTCTGGCTTGCGCGTCTTCAGCACTTTACCGCATCCGGTAAACGTGCCGCCCGTACCGATCCCTGCGATGACCGCATCAACAGCGCCGTCCGTATCGGTCCAGATTTCCTCTGCCGTGGTCACTTCGTGAATGGCCGGGTTTGCCGGATTGTCGAACTGACTCGGCATCACAGCGCCTTCGGTTGCTTCAAGGATCTCCTTGGCCTTGGCGATGGCGCCGCCCATGCCCTTTTCCTTGGGCGTCAGTTCAAGTTCTGCCCCCAGATAGGCCAGCATGCGCCGCCGCTCGATCGACATGGATTCCGGCATGGTCAGGATCAGGCGATACCCCCGGCTCGCCGCGACAAAGGCCAGCGCGATCCCGGTATTGCCAGAGGTCGGCTCCACAAGCGTGCCACCGGGCTTAAGCTTCCCGGTCGCTTCCAGCTGCAGGATCATGTTCAGACCGATCCGGTCCTTCACGCTCGCCAGCGGATTGAAGAATTCGCACTTGAAGAGAAGGGTCGCCTTCACGCGCTCGGACTCAGCGAATTTCGACGCAGCGACCAGCGGCGTTGACCCAACGGTTTCCAGAATCGACGCATAGGTCCGCCCGCGCGGACCATCCAAAGTCACGCCACCGGGAAGAGAAACAGGTCCAGCCATCAACAACTCCATGATCTGGGTTACAATCTGGCTGGACTATCCTCCGCCGCCATTACAGAGGCAACTTAAAGCTCGGTTTAGCCAATCACACCATTGATTGCGGCGCGTGCCGCCAATGCCGGGCTCATCAGATGCGTGCGGCCATCGCGGCCTTGGCGGCCTTCAAAGTTGCGGTTGGAGGTCGATGCACAGCGCTCACCAGGGGCGAGCGTGTCCGGGTTCATGCCGAGGCACATGGAACAGCCCGGCTCGCGCCATTCAAAGCCCGCCTCGATGAAGATCTGGTCCAGACCTTCCTCTTCGGCCTGCACCCGTACGAGACCTGAGCCCGGTACGACCATAGCCCGCACGCCCTCGGCCACATGATTGCCTTTGGCAACATCGGCCGCGGCGCGCAAATCTTCGATCCGGCTATTGGTGCATGATCCGATAAAGACGCGCTGAACTGGCGTACCTTTAATCGGCTTGCCGCCTTCAAGCCCCATATAGGCCAGCGCCCGTTCACAGGCGGCCGCCTTGACCGGATCGTCAAAGTCTTCCGGCTTCGGAATAATGCCTGACAGGGCAATGCCCTGCTCCGGACTGGTGCCCCAGGTCACGGTCGGCTCGACATCTTCGCCCTTGATGTGGACGATTTCGTCAAACACGGCGTCATCGTCACTGTGCAGTGTGCGCCAATATGTTTCGGCCAGATCCCAGGCACCAGCCTTCGGCGCGGCCGGCCGGCCCTTGATATAGGCGAAGGTTTTCTCATCCGGCGCGACGAGACCTGCACGCGCGCCGCCCTCGATCGACAGATTGCACAGCGTCATGCGCCCTTCCATGGAGAGCTTGCGGATCGCATCGCCGCGAAACTCCATGACATGGCCCGTGCCGCCTGCCGTCCCGATGACGGAGATAATGTGCAACGCCAGGTCTTTCGCCGTGACGCCCTCTTTCAGGCTGCCGGAGACCTCAATGGCCATGTTCTTCATCTTGCGGGCGCGCAGGGTCTGCGTTGCCAGAACATGTTCCACTTCACTCGTGCCGATGCCATGCGCCAGCGCGCCAAAGGCGCCATGCGTAGAGGTGTGGCTGTCGCCGCAGACAATCGTCATGCCGGGTTGGGTGCGTCCCTGCTCCGGGCCGACGACATGCACGATGCCGTTGCGAATATCCCCCATCGGAAAATACTCGATTTCGTATTCGGCAACATTGCGCGTCAGCGTTTCCAGCTGGTTGCGCGCCTCTGGGTCTTTCACCCCGGCGAGGCCAGCCGACTGGTTTTCCGTTGGCGTATTATGGTCTGCCACGGCCAGCGTCAGGTCCCGGCGGCGCACGCCCCGTCCCGCTGCCTTCAAACCGGCAAAGGCCTGAGGCGTCGTCACTTCGTGGATAAGGTGCAGATCGATATAGAGCAGGCTTTCACCCGTATCTGCATCCGTATGCACCACGTGCGCGTCCCAGATCTTGTCGTAAAGCGTCTTGCCGGCCATTGAACCCTCATCTCTTCATTTCGCGGCGCACAATAGCGACGAAAGCGCTGCTGGAAAGGGGCAAGTGCTTCAACCCGCCTCTTGGTCGCATGGCGGCAACAGTCGGCGGGCCAGACTTTCCAACTCGTCCCTGTCGAAATCGCCCGCAACCTGCAGCATTCCGCCGGAGATTGCCTCCGTTACGATAGGAGACATGAGAACCTCATCGTCCACGCGCAAGGGCAGTGTCTGCCCAATATTCTCGCGCGTCAGACCGGCCAGTTCCTCTGCCCCCGCCTCATCCAGACGGATCGACAGGGCCGGACGGCCCAGCGCGTCTTCGATTGCCTCAGCCTGCACCTGGGCGGGTTCAAAGCTGACCTCGCCAATCGACAGGATGCCCTGTTCCGCACCGGGCGGGCGGCAGGCTGGCACGGAGATGCTGAGCGCTTCCTGCGGGGCATCACAGCCGGCCAGCAGGCCTGCGCACAGAACAGTAAGGCAGAGATGTCTCATGGCCTGACCGTGACACAAAATCCTGCGCCCCAAAAGAAAAGCGCCCCTGCTTTTGGCAGAGGCGCTGTTTCAAATCCTGGCCATGGGCCGGGCAATCTATTCTTCAGCAGCGCCTTCAGCGGCAGAAGCTTCGGCCTCAGCAGCTGCAGCGGCGGCAGCCTCTTCAGCGGCTTTCGCCTTGGCAGCTTCTTCGCGCGCCTTGGCAGCAGCTTCCTTGCGGGCAGCTTTTTCTGCATCTTTCTGGCGGCGACGCTCGGTCTTGGAAACGGCGATCTCGACCGTCTCGATGCCATGACCAGTGGTACGCTCTGCGATACGGGCAGATTTACCGCGACGGTCGCGCAGATAGTAGAGTTTCGCACGGCGCACGCGGCCCTTGCGCTTCACTTCGATGCTTTCGATCATCGGGGAAGCGAGCGGGAATACACGCTCTACGCCTTCACCGAAGGAAATCTTGCGAACCGTGAAGCTCTCATTGATGCCACCGCCTGCGCGGGCAATGCAGACGCCTTCGAAGCGCTGCACGCGCTCACGGTCGCCTTCCTTGATGCGGACGTTCACAGACAGCGTATCGCCCGGGGAGAAGTCCGGAATGTTCTTGTCGCCGACAACGCGGGCGAACTCTTCCGCTTCAAGCTGTTCAATCATGTTCATCGCCTGTCTCCGGCGGTTGGAATTCGTGGGTCTTGGAGTAAGCGGCGTATAAATCGGGACGGCGTTCTTTTGTCAACGCTTTTGCGCTGTTAAACCGCCATTCTTCTATACGTTTGTGATCTCCTGACAGCAAAACCTCCGGAGTCCCGCGCTCACCCCACTGCCTGGGCAGGGTGTACTGGTCATGTTCCAGCAATCCATTCTCGAAGGATTCATCGGTCAAAGAGGCTTCATTGCCCGCCACACCGGGCAAAAGCCGCACAACAGCCTCGACCATCGCCATGGCGGCAACCTCTCCGCCTGCCAGCACATAGTCGCCCATGGAAACCTCTTCCAGGCCATGCGCATCAATGGCGCGCTGGTCCAGGCCTTCAAACCGGCCACAGAACAGGACCATCCCCTTGCCGCCTGCATATTGATGCGCCTTGGACTGGGTGAACGGCACACCGCGCGGCGACAGATAGACAAGATGCTTGTCAGCCGTGTCGATACTCTCAATCGCAGCGCTGGCCACATCCGGACGGATCACCATCCCGGCCCCGCCCCCTGCGGGCGGCGCATCGACATTCTTGTGCTTGCCAAGGCCGAAGGGACGCAGATCCACCGTCTCCCAATTCCAGATGCCTTCCTTGCGTGCGCGCTCCAGAATGGAAACGCCCAGCGGACCCGGAAAAGCCTCGGGGAACAGGGTGATGAAACTTGTCTCAAACATGAGGCGAGCCTTTAGCGCAGGCAGACCCCGCCGTCACGCATATGCTGTCACGCCCAATCCGGCCAATCGCGGAACAGACCGAATTTGACGTTGGTCACCATCGCATTGGCCGTAAAGTGTAGCCTATCCGTCTCGCCGGACCGCGCAGCGGCCGCCTTGAAGGCGCTGTCCAGCTGCGCCAGGTCTCGCGTTTCGATCATGATGTGAAACTCGCGCACATCATCGGGCCTCAGCCCTAGCTTGCAGCGCATCATCCGCCATGCCTCAATGCGGCCCTCATCACGCATGTGATCCAGAAAAGCCGAAAGGGCTGGCGCAAAGGCCCGCTCATCCGTTCCCGGCTTCAGATCGAACCAGATATGATAAATGTCCATATCACCCTCCTGAATGTGGGCCTTCTCCACCTTTCCGGATCGGCTGACAACAGGCATAGTTGACTCCGAGACGAATAAAGAAGGATCAGGGGCATGGGCATTTTTGCCAGCGTCATCGCACTCTGCATGGGGCGCAAACCCGGCAAGGCCTCAACCGAGCCGCCGGAAACCTATGCCCGCATGACACCCGCCGAGCTGAAACAGGCTGCCCTGTCAGGTGACCACAAGGCAGAGGTTGAACTGCGTCGGCGCGCCGATGCGGCAGATAAATGAGGCTGGACCGCGCCTGCAGCAACCTCTAGTCCAGAGAGGATGGAAACCCGCCCCGCCCTTTCGGTTCTGATCCCCTTCTTCAATGAAGAGGGCAATGTGCACCCCGTCATAGATGAGGTGCATGAACAGCTGTCCGGCATCGCCTTTGAGGTCATTTGCGTGAATGACTGCTCAGCTGATGAGACAGCCACCGAACTGGCTGAGGTCAAGGCGAAACATCCAGACACCGTGATCGTGCTGAACCATGTCGCGCGGCGCGGCAAATCTGCGGCGCTGTTCACCGGCCTGAAATCCGCGCGCGGGGAATGGGTGCAGCTGCTGGATGGCGATGGTCAGAATGATCCGGCCGACACGGCCCGCCTCTGGAAGGAGATCATTCAGCCCGGTGCACCAGCCCAGCTCGGCATCATTGCCGGCAAGCGCAATAGCCGGAATGATTCCGGCTTCAAATGGGTGCAATCCCGCGTGGCCAATGGCGTTCGCCGGTTTGTGCTGCGCGATGATGCCACCGATACGGGCTGCGGCTGGAAACTGATCCGCACGGCGGCCTTCCGCGACCTGCCCTTCTTCGCCTCAATGCACCGCTTTCTGCCGGCCCTGATCAAGCGGGCTGGCTGGGATGTTCGGGAAGAAAGGGTGAATGACCGCAAGCGCCTGGCCGGACAGTCCAAATACGGCTTTCTAGGCCGCCTCGGGGCCGGCATGTTTGACCTGATCGGCATGTTCTGGCTGACCCGCCGCGGCGGATACGGCATCGCCCGCGAGTGGAATGACCCGCGGGCGTAAGCTCGGCTGAACCCCCTAACGTCTTAATCTTTCTGCGTATTGTCGCGAGCACGCAGAGCTGGCGATCTCTTGTCATTATTCCTCTGCGGTTGTGGTTGCGGCTGTGGGCGCGCCTGCGGCTGCGGCCGGGGTGGCTGGACCTGCACGCGTTGTGGCCGGGCCGGAGCCGCTTGCGGACGTTGGGGTTGCGGCCTGACCTGAGGCCGACTTTGTACGGCCGGCCGGGACTGCGCAGGCTGTGCTTGTACATTTGCTCTTTGTGGCGCGGCCTGACGTTGCGGCCGAATCGGCTCGGCACGGCGCGGAGCAGAACGGGCTTCCTGTGGACGGCGCTCAACCGGACGGATATCACGCGGGCGCTCGCGCTGAACATCCTGGCGGTTGCGGAAAGCGGGCGACTGCGGAACCGCGCGGGTTTCCTGAACCCGTTCACGCCGCTGGCGAACCTCCTGCCGAGCCTGCTCTTCCCGCTGCGGACGATTGATGTCTGCACGCACGGGCTGGCCTGGGCGTGGTTGCGGACGCCGTACCTGCTCTGAGGCCAGCCCGCCCGCCAGACCATCTCCGCGGGTGCGGGTCACGACACCCTCTGTATGGGGTCTGCGCTCACCACGATGGGAATCTTCCCGGTCACCGCGATGATCACGCCCTCCGCGCGGGCCATCATAGCGACGATCGCCGCCGTCGCGGTCTCCCCGATGGCCCTGTCCGTCGACTGGGCGAATGGAAGAAATATTGTCATTCAGGCGAATGCCATTCAGCTTGTCATTCGACGCATCGATGATCTGGCATCGGCCCGTAAAGTTCGCGTTCTCGCACACTTCCCATTTGCCGCTGCGGATCTTGATGGAGGACACATTATCGTTGAAGCGGTAGCGGCTGAGATCGGATACGCCCTCATTCAGTCCAAGCGACGCCCCCCGGCCATAGGAATCGACATACAGCGTCACGGCACCATCGCGCGCGCCATAATGGCCCCTCAGGTCCGGTCTGTGATGACGATAATCATGGCGGTAATCCCGGCCATAATGACGGTTCACGCCATGCCGGGTCCAGGCAAAGCCATAGGGCCCATAGCCAAAGCGCGGATCATAATATCCATAGGACCGATATGTCGGCGAATAGCCATAATGATAGACGCTGACCCGCGTGCTGACGCCGTACCCATGAGAATAATTGTCATAGCCATAGCGATCATTGTCGGCGTACCGGATGTAGCCTTGATCATCCCGCACGAACATCAGGCCGTGTTCGGCCTCAGTATATTCATAGATCGGGCGGGCGGAGCTGATTTCATAATCCAGCCCGTACCAGTCTAGATCGGCGACATCATGCCGGATGAAGACGCAGCGCCCTGTAAAATCGGAATGCTCGCACAGCTCCCACGCGCCTGACAACACAGCAACAGAACGAGCCCGGTCATTGAAGCGATAAGCGTTCAATGTGTAGACCGGCTCAAACACTTCACGCACATCGCCCTGATAGTCTTGGCCGCTGAACAGCATCAGCCCTGCGGGTTCGCCTGCCGCCTCATATTGCGCAGCAGCTGTGCCGACCGCGGTCAGCGGGAGCGCCAGCAACGCGCCAAAGCGGATAAGTTTCGCAAACATGGGCAAGATACCTCGTTTCTTAACCCATGCCTTATGCCACGTTCTGCCTGAACGGGCGGCAACATGGCGCAAAATGTCTGATCAGTCGCCTTCGTCCTGCTCCGCCCAAGTGGTGAGATCAGGAATGACGACCCGGCCAGAGGCCAGATCAACTGTCGGCACATCCACCAGGGTGAACGGGACGAGTATTGTGGCGCCGCGATCTTTCAGACGGATCTCCAGCAGATCATCCGCGCCGAAATTCTGCACGGCGCGCACCATGCCGGCCGGCTCATTGCCGCCCGCAAAGACGCTGAGGCCAATCAGGTCTTCAATATAGAATTCGTCATCTTCCGTATCGGGCAAGCGCGACCGGGGCACATGCAACAGGGTGCCCTTCAGGGCATCCCACTCTTCTTTCTGTTTCTGCTCCTTCGGGCGAACGATGAAATGGTCCTTGCCCGGCTTGGTATTTACCGGCGTAAGGACAGGTTTGCCTGCCTCATCCAGCAAGGCACCATAGCCGAACACATCTTCGGGAAGGGCGGTAAAGCTTTTCACCCGCACCTCTCCTCTCACACCATGGGCGCCTTTGATGGCGCCCACGACAATCAGCCTGTTTTCATCTGCACTCATTCTGCCTTCTCTAGCGAGACGGCAGCGCAGGGCAAGCGCCACGTACGGCTACCAGCGACCATGGAAACGCCGAACCGACGAAATGTTGTCATTCATCCGGATGGGTTTGAGGTCGCCCTCACCGCCAGAGATGATCTCGCACCGGCCCCGATAATTCGCATGCTCGCAGACTTGCCAGGTCCCGCGCGTGACGAGGAATGAACTTGCCTTGTCATTGAAGCGATAGGCGTTGAGGTCCGGCACATCCTCGCCAATTTCAATGGAAGGGCCCCGCAATTCTGAATCCGCAAACAGGACAAGACCACCGCGCGCGCCCCGGCCGCCCTGCCAGTCTTCGCGATCACCGGGGTGTCCGCGCCAGTCGCCACGACGGCTAACAGGCCGAACAGAAGAAATATTGTCGTTCAACCGATACTCATTCAGTCGCGCGACATTTCCATCGATCACTTCGCATCGCCCCCGGAAGTTTGCATCCGTGCAGACTTCCCACGCACCGGAGCGCAGACTGATGGAAGACACCCTGTCATTGAAGCGAAAACGGGAGAGATCAGGCTCGGCACCATTCAGACGGATGCTCTCACCCGAAAAATCCGCATCCGCATGCAGAACAATTCCTTCCCCATGGCCACGCCCTCCATAGCCATCATATCCACGCTTGGAGTGATAATCCGCTGCGGCAGGCAGAGTGAGGGCAAGGGCACCAGCGGCCAGGGCAGCGCTACGCATATGGCGGGTCTTCAGCATGTCAGTCTCCTTTCGGGTCTCAGACCTGTCCTAGACCATACAGCCTGAACGCTGCCGGGTTCCTTCTGTTGCTGAATGTTCAGGATAGGACCGCCCGCAAGGCGCGACTGACTGCGCGATTTCGCAAATCTGAACCGGCCCACGAAAAAGGCCGGCACCCAGACGGGCACCGGCCTTGAATTTCCGAGACTGTCAGCCAGCCTTATTCGGAAGCAGCTTCTTCAGCTGCCGGAGCTTCTTCCTCTGCCGGAGCAGCGGCGGCTTCAGCGGCAGCAGCAGCCTTCTCGGCTTTCTCGGCAGCGCGCTCTTGCGCTTTCTTGCCTGGCTCACCCTTCTTCGGGTTGTTGCCATGTTCCCAGGTCAGGATCGGCTTGCCGTCAACTTCGATCTGGGACAGGAAGCGTGCGACGCGGTCGGTCGGCTGCGCGCCCTTGCGGACCCACTCAGCAGCTTTCTCGCCGTCGATTTGCACGCGGTTTTCTGAATCCTTCGGCTGGCGCGGATCATACGTGCCAATTTTCTCGATGAAGCGACCATCGCGCGGGGCGCGTGCGTCTGCAACAACGACGGAATAGAAGGGGCGTTTCTTGGACCCGCCACGGGCGAGTCGGATCTTGAGGGCCATGTGTGTATCTCCTGTAAGTCTGGCGTCTCGGATGTAATACTCAGTCGTCCGCTTCTAGGTCGCGGATCTGCTCATGATGGCGGATCACTTCCGCCACGATGAAATTCAAAAGTTTCTCGGCAAAGGCCGGGTCCAGGCCGCTTTCCTGTGCCAATGTGCGCAGGCGGTCGATCTGGCGTGCCTCGCGGGCTTTGTCCGCAGGCGGCATATTGTGCACGGCTTTCAGCTTGCCGACTTCCTGGGTCGCCTTGAAGCGCTCGGCCAGGGTATGGATGATGATCGCATCCAGATTGTCGATGCTGGAGCGCAGCTTGGTCAGCTGCAGCATGGCCATGGCGTCTGTGTCCGTGTTCATTTTTTCTTGCCTCCCCCAAGGCCTGGCAGTCCGCCCATACCGGGCGGTAGCGATCCGCCACCAAGGCCGGGCATACCGCCCTGGCCACCCATTTTCGCCAGATCTGCCGGAGACAGGCCCGCCGCCTGCGCAGCGCCCAGCATGTTCTTCATGCCGCCCTTCTTGCGCATCTTCTTCATCATGCCGGCCATCTGCTGGTGCATCTTCAGCACCTTGTTGACCTCTTGCACCGTCACGCCGGCGCCAGCTGCAATCCGTTTACGGCGCGATGCGTTCAGAACCGCCGGCTTGCGGCGTTCCTGCCGGGTCATCGACATGATGATCGCTTCCTGACGCTTCAGGACATTGTCATCCAGATTGGCAGATTCCATGGCCTGCTTGGCCTTGCGCGCGCCAGGCAGCATGCCCATCAGGCCGCCAAGGCCGCCCATGCGCTGCATCTGGCGGAACTGTTCTGCCATGTCTTCCAGGTCGAACTCACCCTTGCGGAGTTTCTCCGCCATGCGTTCGGCCTTCGCCGCGTCCATCTGCTCAGCAGCCTTCTCGACCAGCGAGACGATGTCCCCCTGACCCAGAATGCGGCCCGCGACGCGCTTGGCATCGAAGGCATCCAGACCGTCCAGCTTTTCGCCGACACCCATGAACTTGATCGGCAGGCCGGTCACGGCGCGCATGGACAGCGCAGCGCCGCCGCGGCCATCGCCATCCATCCGCGTCAGGACCAGGCCGGTCAGCGGCAGGCGCGCATGGAAGCGGCTGGCTGTCTCAACGGCGTCCTGACCGGTCAGGGAGTCTGCGACCAGCAGGGTTTCAGACGGGTCTGCGATGTCCGCAATCTCCGCCACTTCATTCATCATCTGCTCGTCGATGGTCGTACGGCCGGCCGTATCGAGGATCAGCACGTCATAGCCGCCAAGCTTGGCCGCATTCATCGCTCGGCGGGCAATATCCGTCGCCAGCTGGCCCTGAATGATCGGCAGGGAAACGACATTGTCGCCGCACTGGTCGGCCAGAATGGCCAGCTGCTCCATGGCGGCCGGGCGGCGCGTATCGAGCGAAGCAAGCAGAACCTTCTTGCGCTCTTTCTCAGACAGGCGCTTGGCGAGCTTACCCGTGGTCGTCGTCTTACCTGAGCCCTGAAGGCCCGCCATCAGGATCACCGCCGGCGGGCTGTCGATGCGCAGGCTGCTATCACTGTCTTCGCCGCCCAGCATTTCGATGAGGGCGTCATAGACGATCTTGATGACTTGCTGGCCCGGTTTGACGGAGCGGATGACTTCCTCGCCAATGGCGCGGGATTTCACATTGCCGATAAAGTCCTTCACCACTGGCAGGGCGACGTCCGCCTCCAGCAGGGCAACGCGAATCTCACGCAGCGCAGCGCTCACATCCTTTTCGGATAGTGCGCCGCGGCCTGTAAGACCGTCAAAAATCCCGCCAAGGCGTTCGCTCAGTGTGTCGAACATCTTATCGCTCCTTTGCCATGTGTCAGAGCCTCTGACATAGGCGCTCCAAACCACCACACAAAGCAGAAGAGCCCCGCTGAGCGACACTTCGCCGGGCGGGGGGCCTCGCTGACCTCACGGGTTCAGTCAAAGCGCGCTTCTCTAATTTGCGCAGATGTTCGCGGGGCTAAAGCACGCGCAGGCCTTAGCGTCAAGCCAGTTGCAGCTGGCGCACCCGGTCGCCCAGCACGTCCATAGCGGCTTTTATCTCATCCGTAATGAGCGACAACACGACCACATTGCTCCAGGTGCCATTGGCAGCGCGCATATAATGACGGATCACGCCCTCACGTCGCGCGCCTATCCGGTCAAACGCGTGCAAGGCTCGCTCATTCTCCTCGGGGATATAATAGGAAATCCGCTGAAACCTTGCCTGCACGGCGCGCTCCAGCAGCGCGAGCTGAGTTGCCGGAACGATGTCCGTTCCGCGCACATGCTCCGGATGCCAGAGAAACCCGACACCGAGACGCCGATGCGTGCGTGAAACCCGTTCATATGCGACCAGGCCAGCGAAACCATTGTCGGATTTTCGATAGACCACAAAGGGATAGAAGGAATCGCCCTTCATTTCTGCGAGGCAATAATCGATATAGGCGTCCAGGCTCGTGCCGGTCGGGATCACCGGCATCCATTCCCACATCGAGGCCGCAACACTGGAATTCTGCAGGTCGCTTCGGTGCGTTTCTGACAGGCTTTCAAGGCGGACCACGTCATTCTCGGGCGGCGGCGCGTTCAAATACATAATAACAATCATGAGCCCCATACGGAGCCCGCGCAAGCAAAATCGAGCCCCTCCCGATTAAGTTCCATTTAGAAACCTTGTCGAGAGGGTTCTCTTATCGGACTTATTCCTCGCTTGTTTGCGGGAACAGCTTTTCCGTCAGATAGGTAAACTCCAGCGCAGAGCGTTTTGCCCGCTCCTGCTGGTTCGCTGCGGCCGAATGCCCGCCATCGATATTCTCGTAATAATAGAATGGCAGGCCTGCGGCTTCGAACTTCTTCGCCATCTTGCGGGCATGCCCCGGATGCACGCGGTCATCCTTCGTTGAGGTGACAAAGAACGGCACCGGATAGGGCTTTGACGCATCAAAATTCTGATAGGGCGAAATCGTCTCCAGAAAGGCGCGCTCTTCCGGCACATCGGGAGAGCCATACTCATCCACCCAGGAGGCGCCTGCCAGCAGCAGATGGTAGCGCATCATGTCCAGCAGAGGCACCTGCACCACAACCGCATTCCAGAGATCGGGGCGCTGGTTCAGCATGACTCCCATCAGAAGGCCGCCATTGGAGCCGCCCATGATCCCCAAATGCTCGGGGCTGGTGACGCCGCTCGCCACAAGATCCTCACCCACAGCGATGAAATCATCATAGATGCGCTGGCGATTCTGCTTCAGGCCAGCCTGGTGCCAGGCCGGGCCGAACTCCCCGCCTCCGCGAATATTGGCCAGTACATAGGCGCCGCCCTTCTCCAGCCAGAGGCGGCCAGTTACCGCGCTGTATGACGGGTTCATTGAGACCTGGAAGCCGCCATAACCGTACAGCAGCGTCGGCGTTGTCCCGTCCATCGGAATATCCGCCTTGCTGACAAGGAAGTACGGGATCTTTGTGCCGTCTTTTGACGTCGCAAAATGTTGCTCCACCTTCAGGCCGGTCGCATCAAACTTCGGCGGCAGGCTTTTCAGCGCCGTCACAGCCTCGGTGGAGGTGTTGTAGGAGAGCAGGGAATCCGGCGTCAGGAAGTCTTCGTAATTGATAAAGACCGTTTCCTCGCGGTCGCTGGCGAAAGCGATATTCGCCTGCCCCGTCCCTGGCAGCTCCACCGGGCGAACGGCCCAGGTGTGTTCCACCGGCTCAGCCAGCATCACCTTACCGACCGCCGTATCGCTGACGCCCAGTAGAAGCGCGTTCTTGGCAATCGCCACGCCCTCTAGCGCCTGCGCTTCACTCGGATGGAACACGAGAGACACTGGCGGCAATTCGCGCGTCTCAAGAAATGTATCCACATCAAAGGCAACCAGATCACCGGATTTGAAAGAGACATCCTGTCCTTCAGGCGCCCAATCTTCCTGCAGGGAGAGCAGCAACTGGCCCTCATACACGCCCTGCGGGCTGGATTTCAGCGGGATCGGGAATTGCACCGGCGCTGTTTCGCCTTCCGGGAACCACCAATATTTGGAGGTGAAGAATGTGTCTGCCTCAATCGCGCCCTGCAGCACGCGGCCATCTTCCAACTCCAGGGCCATCGGCCAGACGCCAACATCCGTCTCGTCTCCGCGGATCAGTTCTTCAGCAGAGTCCAGCGGCGTGCCGCGCTGCCAGCGCTTCACCACAAAGGGATAGCCGGACTGGGTAACGGTCCCCTCGCCCCAATCGGTCGCGATCAGCAGCGTGTCCGGGCTGGCCCAGGCTGAGCCTTGCTTGGCTTCCGGAGTGACAAAGCCGTCTTTCACGAATTGCTTGGTCACGAGATCGAATTCACGCTGGATAACAGCATCCTTGCCGCCATCCGACAGCGAGACCATGCATTTATAGTCAGAACTGCCTTTCGGCGCGAAACAGTCTGCGCCTTTATAAACCCAGTTCTTGCCCTCTTCGGTGGCCAGCTTGTCGAAATCGAGCACGGTTTCCCAATCTGGCGTAGCGCTCGCATAGCTCTCAAGGCTGGTCCGGCGCCACAGACCGCGCACATGCGTGTCATCCTGCCAGAAATTGTAGACCATGCCATTGCGGATGCTGCCATAAGGGATGCGCTCAGCGGACGTCAGCGCTTCGATCGCATCGGCCTCGAAGGCCGGATAGTTCGGATCGGACTGCAAGTCCGCCAGCGTGCGCTCATTCTGGCTGCGGACCCAGGCAAGTGCGTCTTCGCCCTCCACCTCTTCCAGCCAGAGATAAGGGTCTGTCGCTACCACTTCAATCTCCGCCTGCTCCGGTGTTTCTACCGTGTCTGCCAAAGGGGTCTCCATAGACGCTTGTGTTCCACATGCCGCCAGCGCCAAAAGGCCTAGCGGGGCAAGATATTTGCGCATTTCATCTCCTGCTTGTCAGGCTCACACCGATAAGACAGTTCCATCCGGCATGAAAATTCCATTTCGCAGAGATTAAACAGGTAAGCCTGCCCAGGCAAAGCGCTTATCGCGCTTATTGTCAGCCAGCAGGTCCAAGCCGTTCGAACATGATCCGCTCAACCAGGATAGCCCGCTCCTTTGAGGGGACAACCGGTCGAATGCCCAGATAGTCATAGCCCTGATCGCCGACACGAACAGGAACATTGTACTCAAAGCTGAAATCGCTGAACTCCGGCACAAGATCGAACATCTGCCAGCCGGAATCGCCAGACCGGCCTGTCGAGTAATTCACCTTTGCCTGCATGGCGCCCTGGGTATCCGCCGGGCGCATGCGGACCGTCACCCGGATGCGCATGCCAGAGAATTGCTGCTCCAGGTCGCTCGCCAGCCTGAAATGCGGCCCTTCCTCCGGGTCCGGCCCGAGCGTCTCGGCATCAGAGCGGATATACAGCAGATATGTCCCGCTCTTGTCGCGCACCAGTTCGGTGATCGCGTCACCGCCAGCCAGAACCTTGTTGAGATAGGCCCCCTCAACTGTGACCCGTTCATAATTAGCGCCGTCGCCTGTCACAGGTCCGCTCGGCAAGCGGCCTATGCCGGGCCAAACGGCCACCAGCACCATGACCACTGCCAGCAACAGGGCAAGCGGGAAGAAAACCTTGTCTCTCATAAGGCTCGGAACTCTTTCGCAGTTTCAGGCCGGCAGCCGCTGGCCAATTCATGGCACTCCTGTTAGCAGGAAGCCGGATGGTTTGGCGAGCCACAGACGCTGCCTGACGTGACATTTGCCAGGGGGTGTGAAGTCCATGTCCAGATCGGCATTGAGACGGAGGGCACGCGAAGCCCGCTTCTGGCTTTTTGACGCCTGCTTCCCACTATGGAGCGAGAAAGGCACTGGAGACGGCGGCCTGTTCCGCGAGGGCCTGGCCCTCGACCATTCCCAGATGCCCGAAGACACAACACGTGTGCGTGTTCAGGCGCGCCAGACGTTCGTCTTCGCGCAGGCCGCCATGCTCGGCTGGAAACCTGACACGGCGATGGAAGATGTCGAACAGGGCGTGCGCATTCTCAGCGGCCTCGCCCGCCGCCCGGACGGGTTGACCGGGCACCGCATCCGTTGCGATGGCTCCGGCCTCGCCGATGACACGCCGGACCTCTACGATCTGGCCTTTGCGCTCTACGCGCTCGCCAATGCCAGCATGGTGGTGGAAGATGGCGGCAGCGTCCTCGCTTCGGCGCAGGCCCTGATGGACGCCGCAAAAGCCCGCCTGAAAGACCGCACCAATGGCGGCTATGCCGAGCGCCTGCCCCCGCCGCAAACCCGCAGCCAGAACCCGCACATGCACCTGCTGGAAGCCTTTCTCGCTTTGCATGTGGCAGACCCTGAGGGCGGGTATCTCGACAAGGCGGCAGAACTGATCCGGCTATTTGAGACAAAATTCACGGCGGGACCGGGCAATCTGCTGGGCGAAACCTTCAAGGCAGACTGGAGCGAGCCGGACGGCGACGCCGCGATGGTGGTCGAGCCCGGCCATCAATTCGAATGGGTCTGGCTGCTGGACCTCTACAGCAAGCTCAGCGGCGAAGCGCTGCACCCGGCTGCCGGCCGCCTCTACAGTTTCGCCACAGGCACACTGGATTCCGCAGGCCGTACCCTGCTGGAAGTGAAACGTGATGGGAGCGTCCATAATGGCGGGCGCCGCACCTGGGGGCAGACAGAAGCGCTGCAGGCCCACCTCATGATGCTGCGCCTGACGGGCGAGGAAAGCTTCGCGGCCGCCGCCTGCACCAGTTTTGACATTCTGATGGACGAACATCTCACCCCTGAAGGCGGCTGGATCGATTATATCGACGAGACCGGCAAAACCCTATCGCAATTCATGCCCGCATCGACCGGTTATCATGTCGTGCTGGCCTTTGCAGACCTGATCCAGACGATGGAAGCTTGAATCGCGGCCTGTTTGCCCCGAAAAGAACGCCAAAGAGACATCACGCCCGACACGAAGGATGACATCCATGCCCAAGCTCGCCCTTGTCCGCCACGGACAGTCCGAATGGAATCTGCAAAACCGCTTCACCGGCTGGTGGGATGCAGACCTCACCGAGAAAGGCGAAGCAGAAGCCAAAAAGGCCGGCGAATTGCTCAAAAACTCTGACGCTGATTTCCGCGCCGCGTTCACCAGCGTGCAAACCCGTGCCATCCGCACCCTGTGGCTGGCACTGACCGAGATGGGCCGCGTCTGGCTGCCGGTGGAAAAGGACTGGCACCTCAATGAGCGCCACTATGGCGGGCTGACCGGCCTCGACAAGGCCGAGACCGCCGCCAAGCATGGCGACGAGCAGGTCCATATCTGGCGCCGCTCCTATGATATCCCGCCGCCGCCGCTGGAAGCTGGCAGCGCGTTCGATCTGTCGAAAGACCCGCGCTATGATGGCGTCGACGTTCCGGCCACAGAGAGCCTGAAGCTGACGCTGGAACGCGTTCTGCCTTACTGGACCGATACGATCGCCCCGGTTCTGCAATCAGGCACCGATGTTGTCATCGCCGCACATGGCAACTCCCTGCGCGCGCTGGTGAAGCATCTCTTCGATGTGCCGGATGAAACCATTACCGGCATCGAAATCCCGACCGGCAATCCGCTGTTCATTGAGCTGGATGGCGATCTGAAGCCAATCTCCGTTCAGTATCTGGATGCAGATCGCGGCAAACCCCTGCCGGAACTGCCATGAGCGACCGCCCCTCCCGGCGGCGTGACCGGCGCAGAATGAACCGCGCCCTTGGGCTGGCGCGGCTCAATCAGGGCCTGACCGGCGTGAACCCGTCGGTCGGCTGCGTCCTGACAGATGCGGACGGCCATGTGGTGGGGGAAGGCGTGACCGGCATCGGTGGGCGCCCCCACGCTGAGGAGATCGCGCTGCAACAGGCAGGCGAGCGGGCGCGCGGCGGCACCGCCTATGTCACACTGGAGCCATGTCGTGAGCGCTCCCAGGGCAACAAATCCTGCTCTCTTCTGCTGCGCGAGGCTGGCATAGCCCGCGTCGTGTGTGCGGTGGAAGACCCCCACCCCGTCGCCAATGGCGGGATCCGCGCCCTGCGGGATGCCGGGATCCACGTACAGATCGGCCTTGGCCAGCGCAGCAGCCAACAGCTCTACCGGAAATTCTTTCAGAGCATTCTTTAGCCGCTGAACGGCCCGGCATGCGCAATGATTGTCTCATAGAAGGCAAGAGAATCGCGCTGGAAGGCTGCCTTGGTGAATTGCTGCTCGTAAGAGGCGCGGCCGCCATCCACCAGCTTCTGCGCCAGCGCCTTGTCCGTGATCACGCGGCTGAGCGCAGTGGCGAGCGCGTCCACGTCATTTTTCGGAATGAGCAGACCGTTGACCTCATCCTTCACATAGGCCGCCGGGCCGACAGCATCTGCCGCGACCAGCGGGCGTGATGCCGCCCAGGCGTCCACCGTGACTGTGCCGAACGGCTCATAACGCGACGGGAAGGCCACGACATCACACGCCGCCAGCAACGCGCCGCGATCATTGCGCCAGCCCAGGAAGCGCACCCGGTCATCCAGGCCCAGCTCCGTGCATTGTTTCTTCAGCTCGGCTTCCAGCGGGCCGTCGCCGGCGATCCAGACATACAGCCCCGGCACCTTGACGGTCGCCTCCAGCAGCGTGTCGAGGCCCTTTTTCTCGTGCAGACGCGCCAGCGCCAGCGCGACGGGCGCATCTTCCGGCGTATCCAGCGCCGCACGGCTTGCCGGGTCTGCGCCCTCAAAATCTGCATAAGTGTGGATGATGGCAGACCGGTCCTCCGGCACGCCCTGCTCGCGGATATGGCGCAGAAGATCGATCGTCAGGCCGACATGCCATTCGCAATTCACAAAGCGGGCGAGCTTGTAATAGCCGCCATACCAGCCGATTGAGCGGTTGCGGTATTCCTTTGGCGCATATTGCCCCGCGCGGCCCATCCAGTATTCGATGACATCCGGCTTGAAGGCCTTAATGGCCTCACCGATCACGCGGCGGGTGGGGAAAGGCCAGGTATTGTTGAAGGCCGCGACATCGACGCCAATGCCCGCTTCCTTATACTTCTGAAGGCGGAAATCATTGTTCGGGCGTGTGATGACATGCTGGGTCAGGCCTGCGTCCGCCAGAGCCATAACGGACTCCAGCATGATGTTCTCCGCGCCGCCTTCTGCTGCGCCCGCCATCACATGCATGATCCGCATTTGCCGCTCCTTCATTCGTAAAATGCCTGCCGCTGCGCATACCCATTATCAGCACCTGCGGCAAACGCTCCTTGGCAGTGCAGCCTGAAATGCCTACAGACTGGGGCAAATCACGACGAAGGCCAACCTCATGTCCGATTATCGCCTGTTCGGCGCAGATACCTCACCCTACTCCCAGAAAGTGCGGTCGTTCCTGCGCTACAAGAATATCGATTTCGACTGGATCTCTCGCGACCGCGGGAATGAGGAGGAATTCCAGGCTCAGGCGAAGACGCCGACCGTGCCGCTGCTGATCTCTCCGGAACGCCCGGCCAGCCAGGATTCCACCGCCATTCTTGCTGCGCTGGAAGCAGACCATGCCGAACCGTCCGCCGTGCCGGATGATGCCGCCGCCTCTGCGCTGGCGCTGATCCTGGAAGACTATGCGGATGAGTGGCTGAACAAATGCATGTTCCTGGAACGCTGGGGCCAGAAGCCTGACCGCGACGCCGCTGCCTTGCGCGTGCTGGTCCAGCTTTATGGCGGCAAGCGGCCACGCGCCTACAAGAAAGCGCAAACCCAGATTGGCGAGCGTATGGCAGACCGCCTGCCGCTGGTCGGTGCAACGCCGGAAAATGCCGACACCCTGAAAGCCTCCTGGCAGCGCTTTGCCAGCCTTCTGAATGCGCATCTGAAAGAGCATCTCTACATTTTCGGCGGTCGTCCGTCTGCGGCGGATTTCTCTCTCGCCGCACAGTTCCAGCAAATGCTGATGGATGAAACGCCGTCAAACTGGCTGAAGGAAAACACGCCCTTCCTGGTGGCCTGGTGCGAAAACATGGAAGACCCGAAACCCGGCGCACCATTTGAAGATCTGGAAAAGCTGAAATCCACGCTCGCACCCATCTTCGCTGAGGAACTGGCAAAGACCTATCTGCCCTGGGCCAAGGCCAATGCCGCCAGCGCGGGTCGCCGCAAGGACAAGGTTTCCGCCACCGTGGCAGACGCAAGCTTCGAGCAGACAACGCAGACCTATGCCGGCGCAGCTTTTGACTCTGTCCGCAAGGCCGTCAAATCCTGCCTGTCAAATGACGACCTGAAAACCTTCCTTACAGAAACGGATTGTGTCAGCGTCTTCTCCTGACGCCACTATGCTCACCCAAATAAAAACGGCGCGCCCATGGGACGCGCCGTTTCTGTATGGAGGTTCGCTAAGGCTTAGGCGGCGTTGGAAGCCGCTTTCTTGCCGATCAGTTTCGGTTCGGATTTCGCCGGAGCACCAATCTCGATCTTGCGCGGCTTTTTCTCTTCCGGCAGCTCACGGACCAGGTCGATCCGCAGCACGCCATGGTTCAGGCTCGCGCCGGTCACGATGACATGGTCAGCCAGCTGAAAGCGGCGAATGAAGCTGCGCTGGGCAATGCCGCGATGCAGATAGTTACGGCCTTCGCCGTCTTCGCTTTCGCCGCGCTTGCCGGCAACGGTCAGCAGGCCTTCTTTGGTCTCGATGTCGAGATCGTCTTCGGTAAAGCCGGCCACGGCAATCTCGATGCTGAAGGCATTATCGTCGACACGCTCGATATTGTAAGGCGGATAGCCCTGCGAGCCGTCGAGGCGCGATGCCTGATCGATCATGCTGGCAAGACGGTCAAAACCGACAACTGTGCGGTAAAGGGGGGTAAGGTCGATATTGCTCATAGGTTCAGTCCTCATGTTCAAGCAACTGCGGGCAACCTGTCATCACAGGGAGCGCCCGGATGGATGTTCGGCCTCTGCATAGCTCCAGCCCGAATTCGGCGCCGGGGCAGATACCGGTCACAACCCGATTGTCGGCATCGTGACATGAACTATGTGGGTAGCGTAGAGTGTGGTTCAAGAGGCCAGTTGAGAAGAGGAAAGCCCGTGAAACATCTGACCCCAATGGTCGCCCTGTCGGCCCTCATGCTGACAGCTTGCGGCGCCCAGGAAACGCCGTCGGCAGAGAAACCCGTGGAAGTGGAGAAAGCTGCAGAAGCCTTTACAGAGGCAAGCCCCCTCCAGGCTGCCATTGAAGGCGAGCATCGCACAGAAGCTGAAAAGGCGCGCGATCAGTATCGCCATCCCAAGGAAACCATCGAATTCTTTGACATAGAACCGGGTGACAAGGTGGTGGAGCTATGGCCCGGCGGCGGCTGGTACACAAATGTCTTGGCGCCCTATCTGGCCTCCGGCGATGGCGTCCTCGTGGCGGCAGGCTTTGACCCGGAAGGCGGCGATGAAGAGCGCCGGGCCCGCATTGAGGCTCGTCTTGCCGAATTTCAGGCCGAACACTCCGACCCGATCTACGGCACGATTGAGTATTCCACGTTTTCCGGCACGACCGGCCCGCTGACAGAGCCGGGCACAGCCGATGTGGTGCTCACCTTCCGCAATCTGCACAACTGGATGTCGGGCGGCTATGCCGAGAAATTCTTCACCGATGCCTATGCGGCCCTGAAACCGGGCGGCGTTCTGGGCGTGGTGGAGCACCGCCTACCTTCGACAAACACGCAGGACCCGACCGCCTCCAGCGGCTATGTTCATGAGGATTACGTCAAATCGCTTGCCGAAGCTGCCGGATTTGAGTTCGTCGAGGCCAGCGAAATCAACGCCAACCCGGCCGACACAGCGGACCACCCCTTCGGTGTCTGGACCCTGCCGCCCAATAGCCGCACGACAGACAGTGACGGCAACACGCCGGACGGATTTGACCCGGAAACCTACGCCAATATTGGCGAAAGTGACCGCATGACGCTGAAATTCGTCAAGCCGGTCCAGGAAGCCGCCCCCCTTGAGGAAACCAGCGAGACAGACGAATAGGCTTCGCCTTTCCGTGTGATCTGAACATGTGCCCGCCGCGCCTTCGTGCATGGCGGGCACTTTTCTTTGCGCGCCACCGCGCCTAAAGACGCGCAGATGACCACACGCACCCTGTTTCCGACCCTCGTGCGCGAGGAAAAAGTGTCCGATCTGGACTTTGCCGAGCAGCTTGAGAAAGTCTGCTGGCTGCTGGCCGAGGAAGACGATGCCGGCAATGCCTGGTGCGAAGAACAGGGCTATGGCGGCTACACCTCCTACGCCTCGCTGGACGATCTGCCGGAACGCTTCCCGGAATTTGCCGAACTGAAAAGCCGTCTCGCGCCAATCGCCGACGATTTCGCCAAACAGCTCCACTGGGACATGGACGGTCTCGCTCTGCAGCTGGATGCGATCTGGGTGAACATATTGGAGCCGGGCTTTGGCCATTCCAACCATATCCACCCCGGCAGCGTGCTGTCTGGCACCTATTATATCTCAGTTCCGGAAGGCTCCGGCCGGCTGAAGCTGGAAGATCCGCGCCTGTCGAAAATGATGGCCGCGCCGCAACTTGTCGATGATGTACCGGAATCTGCGCGCCGCTTCATCTACCTGCCGCCCAGCATCGGCCATGCCTTTTTCTGGGAAAGCTGGCTGCGGCATGAAGTCCCCGCCGGACCGGATGCCGAAGAGCCGCGCGTCTCGATCAGCTTCAATTATGCCCTGAAGCGGCTTTGACCCCTTAAAGCATTTTCACACCACCGGGTACGTCCGGACCTGCAGCAAAATGATGCCGCAGACGGTCCTCCGGCGTAAAATTCGGCCACATCCCAGCCGCCTCGGAGCGCCTTTTCAACCCGGCCGTTAACGAAGCTGTGGCACCGATGCTCTTGACGAAACGGGCTTCTGGCGTCATCGCCACCCGACACCGTTTTCAATTTCCAGCCAGATGCGAGCCGTCTCATGGACCTTTCCAAAATACCCACCGGGAACAACCCGCCAGATGACATCAACGTTCTGATCGAAGTGCCGCTGGGCGGCGATCCGATCAAGTACGAGATCGACAAGGATTCCGGCGCGATGTTCGTCGACCGCTATCTCTACACAGAGATGCGCTATCCGTGTAATTACGGCTTCGTTCCGCATACGCTGAGCCTTGATGGCGACCCGATTGACGTGATGGTTGTCGGCAACCGTCCGCTGGTGCCCGGCTCGGTCGTGCGTGCCCGTCCTGTCGGCGTGCTGATGATGACAGACGACAAGGGCCCGGATGAGAAAATCCTTGCTGTACCGCACAACAAACTGACCTCCTATTACGACAAGATCGCCACTTATCACGATCTGCCGCAGACGCTGGTCGACAAGACGGCCCACTTCTTCGAGCACTACAAGGATCTCGAAAAAGGCAAATGGACCCGTATTGAAGGCTGGTATGGCATCGAGAAAGCGCGTGAGCTGATCGAAGCGGCCGTTCAGCGCGGCAAGGAAGAAAAAGCCTGATTCCCGCATTGGCCGGACGGGCATGACCCGGCCGGCCATGCCCCTGCGGCGCCTGTATAGGTGAGGCCGTAACTCATGGATATTTCTGTCTGGCTGGCCTTGCTGGCCCTGTTCTTTGCTGGCGGCCTGACGCCCGGCCCTGCTGTCATGATGGTGATGAGCGCGTCCCTGCGATATCGCGCCCCGACCGCCATGATCCCCGCCCTTGGCGTTTCTACCGCAAACCTTCTCTGGATCAGCCTGGCCGCAACTGGCATTGCCGCTTTCGCCGCGCAGTTGCCTGTCGTGCTGACCGCCCTGAAGATTGCCGGCCTGTGTTTTATCGCCTGGCTGGCCTGGACGATGGCAACCGCAGACCCGCACCGGCCCCGTGCCCGGGCAGACCAGGCCCCGGCCCGCGCCAACCTGTTTGGCCGCGGCATTGCCCTGCAATTGCTGAACCCAAATGCGCTGGTCTTTTTCGGCCTGCTGCTGCCCAGCTATTTCGATCATGAAAAACCGGTCGTGCCGCAGGCCCTGATCATCATGGCGACCGTCACGGTGACAGAAATGCTTGGCCTGGCCTTCTATGCCTGGCTGGCAGACGCCATGAACCAGCGCCTGCAATCGCCTGTCTTTTCGCGCTGGTTCAACCGGCTGGCCGCTGCTGCCATGGTAAGTTCGGCCGTGTTTGCCGCCATCATGACAACAACAGCCTAGGCTGAGACCGGATCAGGGTTCGATCACCTCGAACCGGCCGGTCTTATGGTTCCGCCAATGCAACTCGCCATGCTTGATGGCAAACCAGGCACCGTGGATTTCCAGCTCACCGGCATCAACGGCCCGCTTTACAAAGGGGAATGTCATCAGATTGTTGATGGAGGTTTCGATCCCCTCCAGTTCCAGGGCGAATTGCGGATTGATCGAACCACTTTCGACCACACGTTCACGCGCTTTCTCCAACAGCCGCACCCAAGGCGTCACGAACTCGCCAATCTCAGGATTACCCTCGCCCGCCAAAGACGCCGCGATGCCACCACAGCCCCCATGGCCCATGATCACCAAATGGTCGATCTTCAGGACATTCACCGCGTATTCCAGTGCTGCGCTGACACCATGCAGGCTGCCATCCGGCTGGTAGGGCGGCACAAGATTGGCTACGTTACGCACCAC
Source organism: Alphaproteobacteria bacterium (assembly GCA_018222605.1). Classification (GTDB taxonomy): domain Bacteria; phylum Pseudomonadota; class Alphaproteobacteria; order Caulobacterales; family Hyphomonadaceae; genus Hyphomonas. The sequence continues at coordinate 5,884 of JAAEZZ010000009.1, read as the reverse complement.
AAATAGCTGGCCTGGCGCTGCACTGAAAATATCTGATGGCTCCGCGCGGCTGTCGGCACATGCGATCAACATGATGCGCGGGTTCTGGCCCTCGCCAAGCTCCCGATACAGAGCCGCCTGCTGCGCATAGGTTCCTTTGCGAAACTGCCTGTAACCGTTCAGAAGATCCTCAACCGAATTCATGCAAAATGCTCCTGTTTCTTTGAGGGAGTGAGTAGTGCATATTGTCTGCGCGGCAAGCGTAAAAACGGGATATTGTTTACCTCTTGGGGTTTATACTCGGCCTGCGAAGGCTGTAGGGGTTGCAGTTGAGCGTTGATTTCTGGAGTTGAACATGTCCACGCCGGCAGAAGCCAAGAAGTCATCCCGGAAGGGGCCTACACGCAGCGAAGCGTCAAAAGCCGCCATTCTGGATGCAACGCGCGAAGAAATGGCCGAGAATGGCTGGCGCAGTTTTAGTGTTGATGCCGTGGCCAAACGCGCCAGTGCCTCGAAACAGACGATTTACAAATGGTGGCCCTCCATTGGTGCCATGTGTGTGGAATCCGCCCTGGCCCTGATACCGGATAGCCCGGATGGCGGCCGTGACCCGCAAGAGCGCATCACGGCATTGATTGTCCCGCTTGAAGCTGCCGCCCGCACCGGTGCAGGCCATGCCGTGCTTCGGGTGGCGCTTTGCGCCGCGGCAGATGACAAGGATGCCGGCGAATTGTGGCGCGCCTGGATGAACCGCGACATCCGGATGCCCATGCGCATGCTGCTCGCTGAATTGGCCAGCAAACGCGTTATTCGTCGCGATTTTGATCTGGATGAAGTCATTGAAGAGCTGCTCGGCCCCCTCTGGCACCGCATCATGATCATGCGTGCGCCGGTCCGTGAGGGCTTCTGCAGCACCCAGGCGCGTAACTTTTTACGGGTCTACGCCACCTTCTGATACGCCTTTGGCGCGAATGTTGCACAGTCGTTTCCCTGATTTGAACTGGGAAACGCCATGCCAACGCGCAGAATTGACTGGATCGACAACGCCAAAGGGATCTCAATCCTGCTGTTTGTCCTCATGCAGGCCACGTTCAATTACGAGGCATTGCTACAGACGCACAGCTGGATGCACCTGTTGGCGGCCTGGGCGGCACCTTTCACCGTTCCGACGCTTTTCGTCATTGCGGGACTGTTCCTGAATCGAACACTCTTTGGCTCGAAATCCACGTTTTTTGACCGGAAAGTGCTCAGATTCGTCTATCTTTATGCCATCTGGCTGGCCATCCAGACACTCGTTCTGAATGCCGGAACGCTGATGACGTCTCCCCTGTCGGTTCTGGGCAGCTATGTCATGGCCTGGGTCCAGCCGGCAGCCGGCCTCTGGCTGCTACCCATGCTCATCGTGTTTTCGGTGGTGACCTGGTTGCTGCGCTTTGTCTCTGCGCCGCGTCTTCTGATCATGGCGATGGTTCTGCAGATCATGCATTCCGCCGGTCTGGTCCATAGCGGCTGGATCCTGGCAGACCGGTTTGCCGAATATTACGCCTTCTTCTATGCAGGCTATGCTGGCCTCAGCCTGATCCGGCGCTATGCCGACACGATCACCATCGGTTTTGATGATGTCCCCGCTGCCCTGCTTGTCTGGGCCGCGATCAATACGGTTATCGTCATACAGGGCACAGACAGGCTGCCCATTATCAGCCTCGTTCTGGGGATGGCAGGCGCTTTTGCCGTCATCGCTGCGGCAACACTGCTGACACGCCGTAACAGGACGTGGGGCCAATTCGTGAAATATACCGGGCGGAATTATCTTGTGATCTATCTCGCCTATTTCATCCCGCTCACCCTGCTGCAAACCTTGCTGGTCTCAACAGGCTTCCGCACGGAATCCGGCGTGACTATTCTGTTCCTGACAGCCGCCTGCCTCGGCGGACCGCTGGCGCTGCACCAATTGGTGCGCAAGACACCGCTGATCGCGCTTTACCGCCGTCCGGCTGCATTCCGCTTTCAGGACAAGGAAGCCCTGCCGAAGGGACGCCTGCTGACGCCGCCGCAAACAAAAACCGGGGAAGTCTGAGGCCCGCGCGCTATTTGGCGCGGGTCCACACCATCAACGGGTCAAACGCGCCGGTTTCGGCCGCTCTCTGAAGCTGGCTGATCTGTTCGTTGACAGGGTTCGGGGCCGCTGTGGCGCGTTGGCCGTACAGCGCATCATCCAGACGGCAGATCTGTTCGAACAGCGCTTCTGAGCGCATGACAAGATCCAGGAAACGCTGCGGCAAACCCAGGCCCTGCTGCGCGGCGGCATCCAGGGGCGGCTCCTCGCGGCGGATACGATATTTCCGGGCCGCGGCTTCCTCGCGGCGCATTTCGCCATCGCGAACCGCCTTTTGCATGACCAGCCAACTCGCGGCCTGCATCAGGCGCGTCGTCAGCTCCATGCTCCAGGCCGAATAGGTCAGGCTGGCCTCACGCGGTAGCGTCTTGGCATTTTCCCGGCCGGGCCCGTCTAGATAGGTCGCGGTCTCTTCGACCAGCGCCATGCCCCGCGCAAATACGGTGTCGAACAGCTTTCCGCCGGTAAATCCGTCCTGACTGTCCCCACCTTCGTGCGGTGATTTATCTGCCGCCATGTATTGCGCCCTCGCTCGCGTGCATAGGAATTTGGACTTTATCAACTTAGCCTTTATGGCCGCTTAATTATCGCCGCCGAACAAGGCATCCGCTGCAGATTTCTGCGCCTTCTTCTTCTCGATTTCCGCTTCACAAGCCGCAATTCCGGCCTTCAGCGCCTCGATCCTGGCCTGCAGCTCCTCCACGGACATCTGCTCCAGTGTCTGGGGCGTATTCACCAGGATCGGCTCTTCATCGAATGCGGCCATTGGGGGTCACCTTCCAATTCGTGCTACAGCCCTTATCAAAGCAGAAACCTCGCCTGGAGGCGACTCGGAAACCGAAGGGAATACAGACCATATGTCAGCTGAAACGATGAAAGCGGTGATTGCGGAAGATGGCCAGCCCCTCAAACTGGCAGATGTGGCGCGGCCGGACCTGAAGCCCGGCGAAGTGCTGGTAAAAGTGGCAGCCTCCGGTCTTAACCGCGCGGACCTTGTCCAGCGCAAAGGCGCCTACCCCCCGCCGCCCGGCGCGTCTTCCATCATGGGCCTCGAAATCTCCGGAACTGTTGTGGAAACTGGCGAAGGCACCGCGCGCTTCAAGCCGGGAGACCGCGTCGCCGGCCTGCTCGCCGGCGGCGGATATGCAGAATATTGCGCCGTTGATGAAGGCTCTCTCCTGCCCGTGCCTGACGGGATGAGCTGGCAGGACGCCGCCTGCTTCCCGGAAGCGCTGATGACCGTCTGGGCCAATGTGTTTGACCGCGTGGGCTTCAAATCCGGCGAGGCCTTCCTCTGCCATGGCGGCACCAGCGGCATCGGCGTCATGGCCATCCAGATGACGAAACTGGCCGGCGCCTCGAAAATCTTCGCCACGGCTGGCAGCGAGGAAAAATGCGCCCTGATCCGCGATCTCGGCGGCGACCGCGCCATCAACTACAAGACCGAAGACTTTGAAGCCATCATCCGCGACGAGGGCAGCGTCGATGTCACCCTCGATATGGTCGGCGGAGACTATATCCAGAAGAATATCTCCGTATCCCGCCCCGACGGGCGCATTATCAACATCGCCTACATGAATGGCTTCACCGCCAACGTGAACTTCGCGCCCGTCCTCATGAAGCGCCTCACTCTGGCCGCGACAACACTGCGCGCGCGGCCTGTGGAAGAGAAACGCCGCATCCGGGATGCCGTGGAAAAGGATTTCTGGCCGCATGTCATTTCCGGCAAAATCCGCCCGGTTCTGGAGAAGGCTTTCCCCGCCGCCGAGGCCGAAGCCGCGCAGGCCCTGATGAGTCAGGGCGGGCACTCCGGCAAGATTGTGCTGACCTGGTGAGGCAGGCACCTTTCCTTTTGCCGGGCATGGCATTATAAAAGGCGCAAGGTTTTTCAAGCATGTCTGGAACCTGACCGCCCGGCACGATGTGTCGGGCGGCTGCATTTCAGGCACCATTAAAGTCAGGGAGTTCCCCATGTCCGAAGTTCTGATGCCCAAGGCAACCGCCGTTTGGCTGCTCGACAATACCAGCCTTACCTTCAGCCAGATCGCGGACTTTTGTGGCCTGCACTATCTGGAAGTCAAAGGCATCGCCGATGGCGACGTCGCCGAAAACATGCGCGGCGTGGATCCGATTGCCGGCGGCATCCTGTCCCGCGCCGAAATCCGCAAGGGCGAGGACAACGAAGGCTACAAGCTGAAAGTCGCCGAATCCAAGATCGCACACATCCCCCAGCCCAAGCGCAAGGGCAGCCGCTATACGCCGGTTATTCGCCGTCAGGACAAGCCGGATGCCGTGGCCTGGTTCATCCGCAACCACCCGGAAGTGTCTGACGCGCAGATCTCCAAGCTGATCGGCACCACCAAATCCACCATCAACAATGTCCGCGACAAGTCTCACTGGAACTCACCGAACATCCGTCCGGTCGATCCGGTGACGCTCGGCCTGTGCACGCAGATCGAACTGGACGAGGTAATCTCGAAATCCGCCGAGAAGCGCCGCAAGATGGAAGCGGAAAAAGCCGAGAAATTCGAAGGCCCGGGCATCGCCCCTGCCCACGACGAACCGGGCGCCTATGATGCGCAGGATGACGACAGCTCCTCTGGCGCAGAACCGTCCGCAGACGACATCTTCAAGAATTTCAGCTAGACTTTTCACGGTCCAGTCTGTTTCAAAGGTCGGCAGATTTTGCCGGCCTTTTTTTCATGGCCGCAGAACATGCGTCATGAGACAGGGAGGGAGACATGAAGGAGGTTTTCAGTGCGATTGCGCTGCTGCTCACCTTCGTGGCCTTCCTGCCCTATATTCGAACCATTCTGCGCGGCCAGACGCGGCCGCATGTCTTCACCTGGATCATCTGGGGCGCAGGCACATTCGTGGTGTTCCTTGCCCAACTATCCGATGGCGGAGGGGTCGGTGCATGGCCTATCGGCATCTCTGGCCTGCTGACAATCATCGTGGCCGTCCTGGCGATGACCCGCTCTGCCGATACCAGTTTCCATCGCATGGACTGGGTATTTCTTGCCCTGGCCCTTACCGCCCTGCCCCTCTGGTGGGCAACGAACACACCGCTCTACACCGTCCTGATCCTGACAAGTGTGGACCTGCTGGGCTTTGGCCCCACAGTCCGCAAGGCCTACAGCCTGCCCTATGAAGAGAGCTGGACGTTTTATGCCATTGGCACCGTCCGAAACGGCTTTGTCATTCTCGCCCTGGAACACTATTCATGGACCACGGTGCTTTTTCCCGCCGCTGTTGGCCTCGCCTGCCTGTTGTTCATCGGCATGCTCCTCATCCGCCGCCGGAGCGTCCCCCTCCCCGCGCACGGAGGAAACTGAAAGCGAACTGATCTGCCATCCATGACGGGTCATGACTCGCCCCACCAACGCAGCCCCCACCTTGTCATCCCGGAAAACGCGGGAGCGTTTATCCGGGACCTAGCCACGGCTGCGCAACACGAACTGGCTCCCGGATATTTGCTGACGCAAGTTCCGTGACGACAAGGGTGGGGAATTCTCCTCTCTTCCGCTCACCCCGGCGCAGGCCGGGGTCCAGGGCGGCAGGTACGGAAGTTTGTGGGAGACAGATCACCTAATCCCCCCAGCCCGCGCTCGTGCTTCGACTTCGCTCGAGCCAAGAGCGCTTCTCTTCTTCCCCCATGCACCAAACTCATCCTGAGCGAAGTCGAAGGATGAAGCGGCAGAGAGCGCAGCCCCCAATCCGTCTGATAGGCGCCCAAGCCATACTTCAGGTCTGCTCACACGGGGGCCGGATCAGGTACCGTTCTGGTCG
>JAAEZZ010000008.1 GCA_018222605.1 Alphaproteobacteria bacterium | reverse complement strand
ACGGCAGGATACGCACGCGCAGCTCTGGATCCCGGCTTTCGCCGGGATGAGCGCCAGTCTTGAAGGTTGCACCTTGCCACCCCCGGACACCTGACCCGTCTCTCTACGGATAAAAACTCAATTTCCGGAAACGAAGCGCCTTCACGGGCGTCGCATGTGCAGCTGGGATCCTAATCCAGCGCCAGCTCCATCTTCTCTTCCGCCAGATAATCGGTTGAGCGCATTTCGTGCAGGCGGCTCACCGTGCGTTCAAACTCGAACGCCCCATCACCTTCCGGATAGAGCGCTTCTGGTTCAGCCGCAGCGCTCGCCACCAATTTCACTCTGGCCTCATACAGCGCGTCGATCAGCGCCACGAAGCGGGCGGCTTCATTTCGATTTTCCGGCCCGAGCGCCGGAATGCCGGACAGGATCACCGTGTGGAAATGCGCCGCAATCGCCAGATAATCGCGTGAGCCGAGCGGACGTGCGCACAATTCTTCAAACGTAAAGCGCGCCACACCAGCGGCTTCCCTGTGCACCTCCAGTTTCCTGCCCTTCACCGTCAGCGTGCAATGCTGCGGCTCTGCGCCAGAAGTCAGCCGGTCCCACGCCCGGTCCAGACCCACCTCGGCTTCATCCCCCCGCGGGGCATACCAGACCGGCGCTTCGATCAGGCGGTCCAGGCGGTAGTCGCGTTCGGAGGCCAGCTCCATCACCTGGCAATGATCCTTCAGATGCTGAATGAAGGGCAGGAAGAGGGGGCGGTTGATGCCATCCTTGTAGAGATCATCAGGATGACGGTTTGAGGTTGCCACCACCGTTACGCCCTGCGCGAACAATTCATCGAACAGACGCGCCAGCACCATCGCATCGGCAATCTGTGTCACCTGGAATTCATCAAAGCAGAGCAGGTTCGCGCGTGAGGCGATCTGTTTCGCCACTGGGGGGATCGGGTCATCGCCCGCGCCCTTGACGCGCCATTCAGACCGCTTGCGCTCGCTATCCGGCAGTTTGCGCCATTCATCCAGCAGGTCGTGAACCTCTGCCATGAATTCATGGAAGTGCACCCGACGGCGCGCTTCAATCGGCGCGTTTTCGAAGAACAGATCCATCAGCATGGATTTGCCCCGGCCGACCCCGCCCCATAGGTACAGGCCGGTCACGGGCTTTGGCTTGGAGAACCAGCCGCCCTTCGGCTTGTTGGCCAGGCGCCGGGCCAGATCGTCCAGCGCAGCGGCGGCCTTTTCCTGCACAGGGTCAGGGGAGAGCTGCCCGCTCTCGACCCGCGCCTGATAGCGGTCGATGACAAATCCCATCAGCGCCGAACCGGGCTGGTAGGGAAGGGGAGGTATGATCCGTTCACGAAATTATGGGTCCATCAGTTCGGTTGTGGGAACGTTCTCAAGAATATCGATCGTCAGGTTCTGAGAGCGCAAAATGTCTTCCAGTTCTTCATCCGTAGGGTTGCTTTGAAAGGCGCTCTCAAAAGCCTGCAGCGCGCGGTTCGCGGCCATCATCTTCTCGTCTTCCAGAATGTCCAGCTGCTCGTCTTCCGACAGGCTGTCCCAGTCCTTTTCGGTCTGCGCGAAAGACTCGGCCGCCACGCCCAGCGCGCTCATTCGGACAGAGCCTTCCATCATGTAGCCCATGGTCATGCCGGCATCTCCGGCCTTGCCGAACAGGCTGGCTGCCAGGGACTGGCGCTCATAGTCGGTTTGCGGGGGCCAGGTGTCTTCCGGGCCCAGCACCTGGCTGAAGAAATCCCGCTCATACTCCGGGGCCAGGCAACCCTGCAGCAGGCATTCGGCGGTATTGTAATAGCCAAACGGATTGCCCCAGCGTGCCGCCAGAACATAGAAGGCCACGCCGCGCGGCTGTCCTTCCTCACCGCCATGATTCTGTTTCTGATACAGCCAGCCCAGATTGCTGGCCGCCTGAGCTGCCCGCAGCCGCATCTCGCTGCCTTCTGTGCAGTCCTTGTTATTGTAGCAGATCTCAACCCATTCGATCATCTGATCGAGCGCCGCCTCATCGCCGGCTGCGGCGCGGTCGCTCAGCGGATTGATCTCTGCGCGCATGGCCTGCAACTGGTCGCTGTAGGTGTCGGCGCCTGCGGTCATCAGGCCCGACAGGCCAAGGGCGGCAAGCCCCAACACAAAGGGGCGCGGGGCCCGGGCAGTCAGTGTCATCATCAGGCTCCCTCCTCACAGGGTTGGACGAATGGCGCTAGCCCAGCCTTTCGGCAATCTGGCGCACCAGGCTGGTCCAGGCTCCCGGCACCAGAAGCAGGGTCAGCACACCGCCCGCCAGAGCGCCGCCAAGGTGGGCCCCATGTGCAATCATCGTATTCTCCCGGCGCGAGAGAATAAAGCTGATCGTGATGAACAGGACCGCGGCCACAATCGCCCACATCGGAATGATGAAGAATACGCCCAGCAGGGCAAAGGGTGCCAGCACACTGAAAGACAGGATCACCCCGGAAGTCGCCCCGGAGGCCCCGACGGCGCGATAGTCCGGCTTGTTCAGATTGTCGACATATTCCCAGATATTGCCGGCCAGAAGAGAGCCGAAATAGATCAGCAGAAAGACACCGGCCCCCAGCGCGCGTTCCAGATGGCGGCCGAATTCCCACAGTACATACATGTTGATCAGCAGGTGCGTCGCGTTCACATGCAGGAAGGCAGACGTCACGAACCGCCAGTATTGCTTGTTCTGCCGGATCGGCGCGATCCAGAAATTGTTCTCTTCAAAGAAGTCGCGGTTCGACAGGCCAATCATGCTGACCAGAATATTCGCGGCGATCAGGCTCAGCGTTACGGGAAATTCCATCGGCAGCAGACCCTTCTGGTATCTCGTCCAGCAAAAAGCCGCCCGGACGTTTCTCTGGGCGGCTTAGCAAGGAGCAGGGGCGCCCGGCAAGCGCTCCCCTGAATGTGGCGTCGGATCAGGCGGCCTTTATGGCAGCGGTTTCGACGCCCGGCATCAGGTCCATCAGGAAGTCTTCAAAGGCGTCAGGGCGCTGGATGAAGCGATTGAACGGCAGGTTTGCCTTGAAGACGGCTTCCGGGTGAATGTTGGCGCCGCAACGCAGAGCGGACTCGACGGCCTGGTCGCGCACATCCATGGAAGAGACGACGGCGATGCGATATTTGCCCATATTGGCGATACGCGCGATCGTCATGTCCGGGTCGAAGGAGTCCGGCAGGCCCAGATCCAGAACGACAAGATCAAAGCGCTCCAGGCGCAGGCGGGATTCGGCAGCCATCAGGGTTGGCGCCATGACGAGATCAATCTGCACACGAGAGCGCGCGGCCTTGTCAGCGGCAATCGCCAGCATGTCTCTCACCGGCTCGTGATCTTCAACCCAAAGAACTTTCATCTACGCTCATCCCGATTAATTAGCCCTGGAAGGAAAGGCTTAAGCCAACCCCGTCTTGTGGTTTACCTTGCCACGCGGCTCTTACGTCTTAGTAAAGCGAAGCTTTCCGAAGTGTTTATATTTCAACAGAGTGCAGGTTCGGCACTCTTTTTTTGCGTCGCCACAATACTGACTTTCTCCTTTGTAGGATCACCCGGTATCCCTATGTTCCTAAAGGGGAGAACGGAGTGGCAGAGCCGCCATGACTGACGAAAGCCTGGCCCAAAAAGAGGCCTCAGCACGCGCATCAGCTTTTCTGGTTGCTGATGAAAAAAATAATGATCAGCACATTGTTGATGTGCTGATTGAGGAGCGTTGTCCGAATTTGCGGGGCAGCTGGTCATGGCCTCTCGTGCGACCGGTGCTCTACAAGATGCTTGGATATCGCAAGGCGCGGGAGATGGCGGACGAGATTGTCCAGCTGAATGGCCGCGACTCGTTTGACCTGCTCTCCCGTCATCTCGATTTCCAGCTGGAGGTCGAGGGGATTGAACGCATGCCGCGGGATGGCCGGTTGATCATTGCTGCCAACCATCCGACGGGCCTTGCCGATGGTGTGGCCGTCTGGGACCTGCTGAAGCGCGTGCGTGATGACATCATCTTTTTCGCCAATGCCGATGCCGTCCGCGTCAATCCGCGCTTCCAGGATGTCATCATCCCGGTCGAATGGGTGGCCGATAAGCGCACCCCGGCCAAGACGCGGGAAACGCTGAAGCGGGCAGGGGAGGCCTTCGCCGAAGAGAAGTGCGTCGTCATCTTCCCGTCCGGACGGCTCGCCCGGAAAGAGGATGGCCGCCTGATCGAGAAGGACTGGTTTTCCACCGTGGTCGGCCTCGCCCGAAAACAGAATGCGCCGATCCTGCCGCTCAATCTCGATGCCTGGAATTCCTGGCTGTTCTACACGCTGTCAGACCTCAGCGGAGAACTGCGCGACATTACCCTGTTCAACGAATTGCTGAACAAGCGCGGGGCCAATGTGCGCATGACCTTCGGCCAGATCATTCCGCCGGATCAGCTGGACGGCGATACAAATGAGCTGACCGAAAAGCTGAAAGCCCATGTCGCCTATGAGTTGCTGGAAGACAGCAGCGCTGTGTTCAGGCCCTGACGCCGCAGAGCTGCCGCGCCATCTAGGCAGGCCGCCCGACGCCCGGTAAGGGAAAAGGCATGGCGAGCCGTTTCTTCAGACAGGATATTTCGTGGGAGGACTATCGCGAGGCCTCCGGCCTTGTGCCCCCGCCGGGCATTGAGGCGCCAGAGGCAGCCTTCAACATAGCGCCCAGCCAGTTCGTGCCGATCATCCGCATGGCGCCGGAGGGGGAATATGTGCCGCGTGGCACGGTGCAACTCGCGCCCGCCATGTGGGGGCTGATCCCCAGCTGGTGGAACAAGCCACTCAGCGAGAAGAAATTCTCTACCCATATGGCCAAGTGTGAAGAGCTGGAATTTTCCAACACCTTTCGCGGGCCGTTCCGCCATCATCGCTGTCTGATCCCGGCCAGCGGCTATTATGCCTGGGTCGGTCCGCAGGGGCATCGCAAGCCCTATGCGGTGGGCCTTACCGAGCGGCGCTGGTTCTGCTTTGCGGGCCTGTGGAACCGCGCGATGATTGACGGGTCAGAGATTGACACGTTCACAATCCTCTCTACACGGCCAAACCGTCTTGTGTCGGACCTGTCCAGCCGCATGCCGGTGATCCTCAAGGCGTCGGACCATGCGCGTTGGATGGATTCCGACAATCGCAAAGTGTCAGATCTCTACACGCCTTATCCCGGCGCAGAGATGGAGATCTGGCCTGTCAGCCCTGCCGTGGGGAATGTCTACAATCAGGGCGAAGACCTGATCCGCCGCGCCTAATTCTTCTTCCAGGCGACCTGATAGAGATCGAGACGGCGATCCTTGAGGTTCTGTACCGCGCCGGACTGGCGGGCTGTCAAAAGGTCAGAGATCGAAAGGTCTGCCAGCGCGATGGTTTCCGTGTTCGGTGCTGTGTCGGCGGCGACCCCGTCCCGGGAGAAGGGGAAGTCCGATGGCGTCAGAATGGCACTTTCCGCATAGTGAATATCCATGTTCTCGACATTAGGCAGGTTTCCGACCACGCCGGACATGGTGACATAGCACTGGTTCTCTACCGCGCGGGCCTGGCAGCAATAGCGCACGCGCAGATAGCCGCGGCGCTCATCGGTGCAGAACGGAACGAACAGCATCAGCGCGCCCTGGTCGACAAGGTGGCGGGCGATTTCCGGGAACTCGCTGTCATAGCAGATCATCACGCCAATCGGGCCGCAATCGGTCTGGATCACGGAATTGCCGCGCCCGCCCTGAATGTTCCACCAATGCCGCTCCGACGGGGTCGGGTGCAGCTTCTGCTGGGTGTGGACAGAGCCGTCGCGCAGGAAGACGTGGCAGACATTCAGGATCTCGCCATTCTCCATCTGCTTGGGGTGCGTGCCGCCAATGATGTTGATATTGTAGGAGACCGCCAGCTTCTCCATGAATTCCACAAAGCGCGGCGTATATTCAGATACCTGAGCAATCGCATCGACCGGTCCCAGCGGGCGCTCGGCCAGTGACAGCAATTGCAGGGTCAGCATTTCCGGGAAGACAACAAAGTCAGACTGATAGTCCGACGCGATATCGACCCAGTATTCCAGTTGGCCTTCGAACTCATCAATCGAGGTGATGCGGCGCATCTGCCATTGCACGGTCGCGATGCGCACGCGCTCTGGCAGGGAGGTGTCGCCAAAGCTGGTATTGGTCTTGATCTTTTCCTGCGCCAGCGGGTTCTCCCAGAACATGTGCGTGGCATGTCCCATGGAATCGGTGTCTTCCGGCAGGTAATGATGCAGCACGCCCAGCGGCTGGTAGCCCTGGTTCAGCTGGAACGTGATCACCGGATCGCGCAGCTTGGATTCCTGCACGGCCTTCACATAGTCTTCCGGGTTCGGATATTGTTTCGCCCTGCGGGCATAGCCCGGCATGCGCCCGGCAAACACAATGCCCTTCAGCTCCAGCCACTGGCAGAGTTCCCGGCGCGCCTTGTAGAAGCGCTGGCCGATGCGCAGGCGGCGGAAATCCGGGTCCACGGCCACGTCCATGCCATACAGCACATCACCTTCCGGATCATGCCGTGCAGCATAGCCGCCACCAGTGATCTGCATCCAGGTGTGCGGCCCGAAGGCGTGTTCTGAGGCGATCATGAAAGTGGCGCAGTGGCCCACGATCAGGCCTTCATATTCGGCCACGAACTGGCCGTCCGGAAAACGGTTGATCTGGGCCATCAAATGGTCGCGGGAATACTCGTCGCCCTCGCCATAGACCTTGGCCGACAGTCTCTGCAGGGCGGGGATATCATCCGGCGTGGCGTTGCGGATGATCAGTTTGGCTTTGCTCGTGCTCATGGGGGAGAAATGCCTCTGGAGGGGGAAAGGTTCAATGGGGCAGGCGCAGGCTGGCCCGCAGGCCACCCAGGGGGCTGTCACTCAGACGCAGGTCTCCGCCGTGTGCGCGGGCCGTATCACGGGCCAGCGTCAGGCCAAGGCCGGTGCCGGATGTATTCTGGGTGCGGGCTTCGTCAAGGCGCATGAATGGACGGAAAGCCTCTTCCCTTCGGGCGGGCTCAATGCCGGGCCCATTGTCATCGACATGTATATCGGCGGCGTGGGGCCCATCGACAAGTGTGACACGGGCCTCGGTGGAAAATTTCACCGCATTGGAGATCAAATTGCTGATCGCGCGCTTGATGGCCAGCGGCCGGCCGCGCACGCGAATGCTGGCTGGGCCGCTCACCTCTATATGCGGGCCAAAGCCGGCGGCGATTTCGCGCACCAGTTTGGCGAGATCGAATGTCACCGCATCGTCGCCTTCCTCGCCGCGCGCGAAGGTGAGATATTCGTCCAGCATCATCGACATGTCGTCGAGGTCTGCCTGCGCGGCCTTGATGTCGTCGGTATCCTCCATCATGGCCAGCGCCAGTTTCAGGCGGGTGAGGGGGGTGCGCAAATCATGGCTGACCCCGGCCAGCATGGCGGTGCGCTGTTCGGTAAAGGCGGTCAGCCGGTTCTTCATGTCGATCACGGCGCGGGCAGCGTCGCGCACTTCATTGGCGCCGGAGGGGCGGAAGTCCGGCATCTCGCGACCGCGGCCAAAGGCACGCGCGGCCTCTGCCAGACGCAGGATGGAGCGCACCTGCTGGTTCAGGAAGCCGATCGCCAGCGCCACCATGAACAGAGAGAAGATGATGACCCAGACAATGAAGAAGTGAGACGTGATCGTCAGCACACGTTTGCGTTCGACAATGATCTCCACTGTGCGACCTTGTGAGGGAAAGCGCAGATGCAGCATGGAGTCCTGCGGGTTCAGCGCCGTATCGACCGGCACTTCCAGCCGGGTTTCCAGTTCCTTGTCCAGCGTGCGGCTATAGGAGAAGATGTTGGCATAGTTGCTGCGGTCGAAATCATCGTCATGACTGTCACAGGTGAAGGTCAGGTCCAGGCCCTTGCTGATCATTTCTCGATCCAGGCCGGCATCATTGCCGCCGGCGCAATAGGCCTGCACCAGGCTGGTGTCGCGGGCGATAGACTGGCCCAGCTTGCGGTTCACCTCCGCAATATGGCTGTCATAATAATACCAGGTCATCAGGACAAGGATCAGCACGACGGGCGCGATGACCATCAGCATACTGCGGGCGTACAGGCCGCGCGGGGTAATGTCCCTGAGGCGGAAGCGTTTCATGCCGGATCAGTCCGGCATCAGGCGATAGCCGACGCCGCGCACGGTTTGCAGATGGAGCGGTTCTTTCGGGTTCGGCTCGATCTTGCGGCGCAGGCGCGTCACCTGAACATCAACAGACCGTTCCAGCCCGGCCGAAGTGATGGCGGCCAGCTCTTCACGGCTGACCGGCTCTCCCGGATGGGCCGCCAGCGCGGTCAGCAATTGCAACTCGGCTTCGGTCAGGCGAATGCGCTTGTCGCCCTCGCGCAGTTCGCCGCGCTTTGCATTGAAGACCAGGCCGGACATTTCCACCTCTTCGGGCGGGGCCTCCGTATGCGTGCGGCGCAGGATGGCGGCGCAGCGCAGGGACAATTCCTCCGGCTCGAAGGGTTTGGCCAGATAGTCATCCGCGCCGCGTTTCAGACCGTCGATTCGATCGGTCGTCTGCCCGCGCGCCGTCAGCAGCATGACCGGCGTATCCTTGTTGCGTCCCTCGCGGATCGCCTGCAGCAGGGAGAGGCCGTCTTCGCCCGGCATCATTATGTCCAGAATGGCCAGGTCGAAGCTCATTGTGTCCATCAGCTTGCGGGCCGTTTCCGCGCCGGGAGCCGAGGTGACGCGATAGCCCTCGCGCGCCAGAAAGCGCTTCAGCAGGTCGCGAATGCGGTCATCATCATCGACCACGAGAATATGGGCATTGTCCCCGCTCATTTGATCAACGCGTCCAGAACCTTGCGGGTGCCTTCCACGGCGTCCGGCCCGGCGGCGCGATAGGCAATGCGCAGCCGCTCACGCAGGACGATGGCGATTTGTGTCGTCAGCGTCGTGCCGGCATCCGACAGGGTCAGCGTTCGGCGGCGCTTGTCGCCCTGGGCATCGCGCTCGCGCTCAATCAGGCCGCGCTGGTCCAGATCGCCAATAATACGGGCGAAAGTGGGCACTGTCATGCCCAGCGCCTCGCGCAGATCGCCCACAGTCTGGCCGGGCTGATAGCGTACAGCCATGAGAATTTGCAGCTCTGGCTTGCTCAGCCCTGCCTTGTGTCGGGCCTCGTCTGCGGTCTTGATCAGTTCCGCGCTCCCCGCCAGCAGGAGTCCAACGCCCCGATCCAGTTCCTGATCCATCAGGAAGAGGCGAGGGTCGAACGGTCTATTCAGGTTGACGTCAGGGGCCATAGTCTGAAAAAGAACTCGAAATGAGAAGAAGTGCAAGCGAGGAGCGCTGAAACAGATGTCTGGAACCGCTTATGATGACCGCGATGGGTATATCTGGATGGACGGCGAATTCGTGCCGTGGCGGGATACCAAGGTCCATGTTCTGACGCACGCGCTGCACTATGCCTCCTCCGTGTTTGAAGGTGAGCGCGCCTATAATGGCAAGATCTTCCGCTCTCTGGACCACTCCAAGCGCCTGCACAATTCTGCAGAAATCATGGGCTTCGACATCCCCTTCACGGTGGAGCAGGTCGAGGAAGCCAAGCGCGAGGCGCTGGCCAAGTCCGGCCTCGACAGCGCCTATGTGCGGGCCATTGCCTGGCGCGGATCTGAAATGATGGGCGTGTCTGCCCAGAACAACACGATCCATCTGGCCATCGCGGCCTGGTCCTGGGGTGACTATTTCAAGGACAAGATGAAGGGCATCCGCATGACGCATGCCCAGTGGCGCCGTCCGGCCCCGGACACCGCGCCGTGTCATGCCAAGGCCGCTGGCCTCTACATGATCTGCACCCTGTCCAAGCACGCCGCCGAGCGTGATGGCTATGCCGATGCGCTGATGCTGGACTATCGCGGCCAGGTGGCTGAGGCGACCGGCGCGAACATCTTCTTCGTGCGCGACGGTGCCCTGCACACGCCGACGCCGGACTGCTTCCTGAACGGCCTGACCCGTCAGACCGCCATCAAGCTGGCCAAGGAGCGTCAGATCGAAGTGATCGAACGCGCCATCATGCCGGACGAACTGCCGACCTTCTCCGAATGCTTCATCACGGGCAGCGCGGCAGAGATCACGCCGGTGGCCGAAATTGGTGCGCACAGCTACAAGCCGGGCCAGATTTCCGAAGCCCTGGTCGACGACTATTCCAACCTCGTCAATGGCAAGCTGGAAGTTGCGCTCTAGGCCAGTGAGTCTGGAGTAAAAATAACAATTGCCTCCGGGTATTTCTGCTATGGTTTCCACCAATGGGTGCGGCGTGGCAGCGATTCTTCCGATACCGCCTGAAATGGGTGGTGGCTTCATTGGGCCTGAACGGCCTTATGTTGCTGCTGTTGTCGCTGTCATTTGGCGAGATATATCGTCTGCCGGACACACCAGATGATGCGTTCGAGGTAGACATCATTTACCTCGAACCTGATCCTCTGCCAGAGCCAGAGCCAGAGCCAGAGCCAGAGCCAGAGCCAGAAATTCAGGTGCCGCCGGAACCAATACCGGAGCCGGAACCTCTTCCCGAACCCGAACCCGAACCCGAACCCGAACCCGTCCCGGCCCCTGAGCCTATTCCGGATCCTGAACCTGTTCCGGAGACGGAGCTTGTGATGGAAGAGCCCCTGCCGCCGCCGGAAGTACCGGTGGAGACCGTGATCGAAGATCCCGACCCTGAAGAGGTGCCGGCCCCGATTGTCATGGAGGAGGAAATCCTCTTGCCGCCGAAACCCGGTCTGCCTGTGGACGAGATTCCCGAAGAGCCGTCCATGGAGTTTGTGGAAGAGGTGCCGGAAGACCTTCCCGATACACTGGAAGTGCCTCTGGATGAGGCCGAGCCTGACCTGATCGAGGAACCTCTGCCGGAGGAGCTGCCTGAGATCCTGCCAGAGGACGCGCCGGAGCTGCCTATCGTGACGGCGCCGGAAGCGCCATCCGACGCGCCCCCAGTCGACACGCCGGAACCGGATGTTCCGGAAGACTTGCCGGAAGAGGAAGAGACAGACCCTGCACCAGAACCGGAAATGCCTGAAGAAGAGCAGCCTGTACCTGAGCAAGATCTGCCCCCTGCGCCGGAGCTGGTCGAAACAGCTGAGCCAGTGGTGCCGGAAGTCGATTTGCCAGATGTGAACCAGCCTGAACCGGAGCCAGCTGACGACATCGTGACGCTGCCCGAGCCGCCGGGCGCACCGCCGGAAACCACGGCTGCGACATCAGCGCCCCCTCTGGCCTTTGCGCCACAGACCGGGCGCCCGCCGTCGCCGCGCATTCCAGGCATTGAGCTGAGCTTGCCCCCTGCGCCCTCCGGGGGAGGGGGCGGCGCGCTGGCCGCTCTGATGTGCCACAAGATGACCGAGGAACAGCGCCGCCAGGCAAAGTGCGATCTGCAGGCGACCCAGCAGGTCTACAAGGATCTCGCGAATGCGGGGCTCGACCGGGAAGAGCAGAACCGGCTGGACGATGCCTATGCTGGAAAGCTGCGCCAGACCCTGCCTGCCGACACGGCCATCGAATCCTTCCTCAAGAAGAACAGCGAGCAGCAGAAATACATGCTGGATGGCATCGACAACACGATCTTCCTGGACCGGCGCAGCGAGTCCGAAATGCAACATGACCGGCTGATGCGCGGCGACACGATGGACTGGGAAAAAGACATCCGCGACGCGCATGAAGACGATGAGGAATAACAGCCTTGCTGGTCGGCGCTATCTGCTTGACTTGGTATTGCGACTCCGACAACGGCTAAGGGCATGAGCAAGGTTACTGTATCCGTCCGCCCGCTGCCCCATTTCGAGGGCCTTCAACTGCCTGCCTATGAGACCGTCGGCTCTGCCGGAATGGATGTCAGGGCGGCTGTTTCCGAAGATGATCCCATCATGCTGCAACCCGGCGAGCGAGGCATGATCCCGACCGGCCTGTCCGTCGCGATCCCGCAAGGCTATGAGATTCAGGTGCGCCCGCGCTCCGGCCTCGCGGCCAAGCATGGCCTGACCTGCCTCAACACGCCCGGTACGATCGACAGCGATTATCGCGGCGAGATCAAAGTGATCCTGATCAATCTGGGCCAGGAGGCCTTCACCATCCAGCGCGGCGAGCGTATCGCCCAGCTGGTGCTGGCGCCGGTCACCCAACTGGCCTGGGAAGAAGTGGAAAGCCTGGACGAAACAGAGCGCGGCGCCGGGGGATTTGGCTCCACCGGGAGATAATTCCGATTTTTTCTTGAACCGGCTCTGATCGATATCCATATATTGTTTATCGATAAGTTCAGGAGATTGGGCATCCGCCGTATTCGCGGGTCCAGCCATGAAACGGGGAGGCTCCAGCCAACTGGCTTTCGAGATCGAAAGTTTGTGTGTTGCTGAAAAGGAGCCTGCCCGTGACTGTATATCTTCCCCTTGTCTTCTTCCTGATTATCCTGGGTGTGATGTTACTGCGCAGGCGGGGCCGTGAGCCGGATGTTCCCCGCGAAGCCTCGCAACAGATCGCCAATCTTTCAGAGCGTATCCGCACGCTGGAGGCGATCATCACCGATCGTGACCGGCAATTGCGCAAGGATATTGATGGATTGTCTTAGAAGTCAGGCAGTTTTCCGCTAGACTGGCTATACATGACAAGGATGTCCGCCCTGGCGGAGACCTGATGAGAAGGAGTAGAGCCTGTGGGCCCTTTTGAAATGGTTGTTGCGATCGTGCTGATTGTTTTCGGTGCCGGCGTGGTAAAGAATTATCTTCGCATGAATGCGAACCGGCAGGCCAATGCAGCCGCGGATGCAGATATGGACCGTGTGCTGGGCGAAGTGGATCGTCTCAAGGAACGGGTTCGCGTGCTTGAGAAAATTGTGACCGATCAGGAGCGTCAGCTCTCGGAAGAAATCCGGAAACTGGCCTGATCTCTAAGCGGCAGGCGAACTCAGTCGCCTGTGCCGCCGCCGCCCGGAATGCGCATCTTGCGGCGCTGGGCGGCAAGCTGGGCTGGTGTTTTCTTGGCGGCCGGGCTGGACCCGACTTCCAGTCTGAGTTGTGCCCGGCGCTGACGACGTTCGTAAATCGGTGGCATGGCAAGATGGCCTTTATATCGTTTCGTTATGCTCATCACACTAGAACAATGCGTCATCATTGTGATCGTTTCCTTAAGACTCCTTAACGGAATGGCGCAGTGTGCAGAACTTTTCCAGAATCGTCCGGTTTCGCTCGATATTTGTTCAGGGTGAGAAAAAGACCTGTCAGAGCAGGGCGTTATCGGCCTTGGCAAAGCGCGCCAGCAGATAGGCGTCATTGTCTTCTATGGCTTCCAACTTGCCGAATGCGAAGGCTTCGCGGTCCAATACCAGGTCACGCGGACGAAGTTCGCGGCTGATGGATAGTCCGTCCAGAGAGCGTGCGCGGGAGAAGGCAACATAGGCCTGGCCGTGTGCAAACATGCCGGAATCGAAATCGATAAACACCTTGTCCAGCGTCAGGCCCTGTGCCTTGTGGATGGTCACGGCATAGGCGAGGCGCAGCGGCATCTGTTTGAACGTGCCGACCACTTCGCGTTTCACCTGCTTGGTTTCCGGGTCCAGTTCGTAGCGGTATTTTTCCCAGGCCGTCGGTTCGATCTCATAGACATGGTCATCGATCTCGACGATCACGCGGCTGCCGGAAAAGCCGGCCACGGTGGCCAGCGTGCCGTTCACCCAGCGGCCTTCCGGATCGTTCTTTATCAGCATGACCCGCGCGCCTTCCTTCAGTTCAAGGTCGGCTTCGGTGGGATAGGATTTCTCGTCGAACTGGCCCTGCACATCCGCGCTATAGGTTTGCGAGCGTGTGTCCAGCCCGTCGAGACGGGCCTGATTGATACGATAGGCATTCGCGTTATTGGGCGTCAGAACGACATGCGTTTCGGAGGCCTCGACCGCCGTCTTTGAGCTGACGAGACCGCGCAGAACGGCCTCGTCATTCGGCGTCACGCGCCCTGTGCGCAGCGCGCCGAGCAGGGCCAGAAAGCGCGGCTCTTCCTGGCGGAAGACATGCTTCAGCGCCAACAGGGCGAACTCTGCATCTCGAAAGGCCGGCGCATTGAAGAAATAGCTGCCGCCATAGCGCTCTCGCAGGATCGGCGCTTCCTGGCCGGAGACGACCGGCGGCAATTGGTGCAGGTCTCCCGACAGGATCATCCTGACGCCACCGAACGGGCGTTTGGAAGCTCGGTTCAGCTTCAAACTCTTGTCGATGGCATCCAGCATGTCCGCCCGCACCATCGAGATCTCGTCGATGATCATCGTGTCGATGGCCTTGACGAGGCGCGTTGAGCGCAGGCGCTTGATGTCGGTCGGCTCGATCAGGCGGGGCGGGAATTTGAAGAAGGAGTGGATCGTCTGCCCGCCGGCATTCATCGCCGCGACGCCGGTGGGCGCCAACACGATGGCTTTCTCTCCGGCCTGAGAGAGGAATTTGCGCAGCATCGTCGTCTTGCCGGTGCCGGCGCGGCCTGTGAGGAAGAGGTTGCCCTGCGCGCCGGCGCCACTGGCCACCCATTTGGCAGGGGTCGCATAGATTGCGTTCGGGTCAGCGGGCAGTGTCGTCACGTCTGAAGCCTTAGCGGCGTTTTGCGGTGATGGCGAGGGGGCCAGGGACAGGGGACTGCGCAGTAAAAAGCCCCCGAAGAAATACTTCGGGGGCTTCCTGTCAGCCGCATGGGGTTAGGGTGCGATGCCGGAATTAACCGGCGATGCGGCGGACATAATCGTATTCGCCCTTGCGCGTGTCGCGCTTGCGGGCGGGCTGGAAGGCCACTTTGGCGTGCTCTGCGCAGTAAGGCCCGCAATCAGCCTTGCGGCCACAGAAGGCGAACTTAGGATCGGCCGGGTCGCCAATCGGCCATTTGCACATGGAATCCCGCAGCGTCAGGATGGAGGCCGGCTCGCCATCTGCCTGTTGCAGCGGCGGCAGAGGCGCCATGATGTCAGCCGGTGTGCGTTCCGGCGCGGTGCGTGGCTCCACTGTTTCGGCAACGGCCGGCGCGGCCTGCTTGACGCTACCATCCGGCATCACACGTGGCTTCGGACGGGCCAGACGTGGCGGGCGTTTGACGGGGCGCGATGGTGTCGCCCGGCCAGACAGGCCCAGGCGGTGGACTTTGCCGATGACTGCATTGCGGGTGACCCCGCCCAGCTGCTTGGCGATCTGGGAGGCGGAATGGCCCTCTGCCCAGAGTTTCTTCAGCACGCTTACCCGTTCTTCGGTCCAGGACATGTTTCTCAGTCTCCCAGCTCGGATCAGGGTTGTTAACCAATACAACCCATCAGCCCCTAGATATTGAGATGGCAGGTACGCGCCATCCGCTCAACACCTAGATATCGTATCAGCAGCGAAACGAAACACAATATGCAGAGATGGCTTTCCACAGGCTTTCTACATATTGTGGTTAACTGCGTCAGCTTGTGGACAAAATGCGCGCAGCGGTAATTTTCCAGAATTTTCCTGCCGCTACCCCTCGCAGATTCGCATCGGGAGGCCTAGATACAGCGTCATGACCGATACAGTTGCTGAACTCTCCTCCGCCCAACGTCATGTCCGCCAGTATGGCAAGATCAACGGAGTGGGGCTCTGGACCCTGTTCAAGCGTGAGATCGGCCGCTTCATGAAGGTGTGGATGCAGACCGTCTTTGCCCCCGTGGTGACGACGCTGCTCTATATGACCGTGTTCAAGCTTGCCTTTGGCGACCGCGGCCGCCTGATGGGCGACTTTGAAGGCCTCAACTATATCAATTTCCTCGCGCCGGGCCTGATCGTCATGGCGATCCTGCAGAACGCCTTTCAGAATACCAGTTCCAGCCTCGTGCAGGCGAAGTTCAACTCCACCTATGTGGACTTTCTGATGCCGCCTTTGTCTCCGCTGGAGCTGACGGTGGGCTTTATTGGTGGCTCTGTCGTGCGCGGCCTGATTGTGGCGGCGATTTCCGCGCTGGGCATCCAGCTGAGCGGCCTTGCGGATTTGAATGTCGTGCATGTCTGGCCGATCATCTGGTACAGCCTGACCTCAGCCATCGTGTTGGGTGCGCTGGGTGCGATCGGCGGCATCTGGGCCGAAAAGTTCGACCATTTGTCTGCTGTGACCAATTTCGTGATCGTGCCGCTGACCTTCCTGTCCGGCACCTTCTACGACATCAAGGTGATGGTGGAGCCGTTCCACACACTCGCCTTGCTGGACCCCTTCTTCTACATGATTGACGGCTTCCGGTACGGTTTTCTGGGCGTCTCCAACGGCTCTCTCGTCGTGGGTGTCTGGGTGACCGGATTGCTGTCTGTGGCGGGCGTTTTCGCGGTCTGGCTGATGTTCCGGTCCGGCTACAAGCTGAAAGCCTGAGGACTCCCCTGATACGGGAGCCGTATTGACGTCTCCCGTCTTGCCCCTTTCTATGCCGCTTGTCCTGGCTGGGGTAACTTCAGAGGAGATGACATGCGTCACAGCATCATTCTATCAGGGGCCTTGGCTGCGAGTGCCTTTCTGGCAGGCTGCCAGATGATCCCAAGCGACCAGACGGTTGCCCAATATTGCGCCGATCCGGGGAAAGCAGACGAGGCGGTCTGCAAGCTGAAAGTCGAAATCGACGGCAATACGACCGCGCTGGCCGATACGGACATGCGCCTGTCCGAGGCCCGCGCCATGGCTGACAGTGCCGGCGCAGCGGCGGCCCGCGCGCAGGCAAGCGCCGATGCGGCCCGAGCCCAGGCCGATGCGGCCATGTCCCGCGCCGACGAGGCCTTTTCCAAACAGGTCCAGTGCGAAACCCGCACGATCCAGAATAGCGACACCGGCACCTGCCGACCCGGCTATGCGCTGACCAGCTGCACGCAGACACGCTACACGACGCGGGCAGGGGGGCTCTCCATCCTGCGCGAGATCAATGACGAGAAGTGCCGCTTCAATACGCGCGTTCTGGAAATGCAGGTGCGTTGCTGCTCCGTTTCCGGCTCTGCCCCGGCACCGGAAGATGCGCTGATTGAAAATGATGTACCGCCATCGGCCAAGCCGAAGCGTGAAAAGAAAGTGGAAGACATTCCTGTCAGCCCGTAGGCCTGTCCAGGTTCAGCAAGAAGATAATCAGCCGCCGGTCTTCATGGGCCGGCGGTTTTCTTTTGAGTGGCAGGGCGGGCTATTCACTGGCCTGTTTGAAGTAGAAATCCCCGCCCGTTGTGCCGTCTGTATAGACTGGGCGCTGTTTCTGGCCTGTCCGTGCGGCGACGGCATCCTGTACGCGCTTGAACACGACATTGGCCGGGTCTGGCAGGCTACTGAGATTGCTGGCGAGTTCCTCTGAATAGACGCCATCATCAGCGGCGGTCTTGCCGGGCTCAGTCGCAAAAGCCTGGAATACGCCTGACGCCCAGCCGACCGGGCTGTAGGCGCGCATCAGGCCGCGGCTCTGATCATCCATCACGGTGCGGCATGCATCAAACACGACGAATGAGGTTGGCGCGACCGTGGACGAGACGCGGTTGAAGATCTGTTCAAAGCTGACGCCCATGTCGCGAATATCATCCGGGGATGCACCGGGAATGTCGGTCGGCAGGATGAAATTCGTGCCTTCAATGTTCACGCCATGACCGGAATAATAGAAGAAAGTGACAGGATGCGCGCCCATATCGGTTCGCGCCTTGGCCATTCGGCCCAGCATGCTGAGCGCACGCACTGTCTGGCGCTGGCCAAGATCCTCGCATTGTAGCACTGAGAAGCCGACGGCGCTGAGTGCCTCTGTCATCCGCGCGCCATCCTCATGCGTAACGGCGAGGCGGCTGACCGGCGGGGAATAGGCCAGATTGCTGAGCACCATGGCCTGGCGGTCAGGATCGGGGCCGATCACCCAGGTGCAGCCGGGAATGTCCGTATCCGGCCCAGATGCTGTAGATGCATGTATCAGGCCCGCACCCTCCTGCGGGTCGAGGGTGTCCGGTGCGAGGGTGCTGGCGATGGAGGCAGTGCTTGCCGCTTCTGTTGTGCTCAGTGGCGTCTCCGGGGCAGGGGAGCGGGTGGCGATGCCTGCCGAAACATCGGGCGGGCCGCTGTCTGCCAGCAAATCATCCAGCCGCGTGACAGTGATGTTGAGCGGAATGGTTTTGACCGTACGCGC
Organism: Alphaproteobacteria bacterium; assembly: GCA_018222605.1. Classification (GTDB taxonomy): domain Bacteria; phylum Pseudomonadota; class Alphaproteobacteria; order Caulobacterales; family Hyphomonadaceae; genus Hyphomonas. The sequence continues at coordinate 243,983 of JAAEZZ010000008.1, read as the reverse complement.
GAGGCTTCGGTCATTCACCTTGACGGTTTCAGAGACCGTGAAGATCAGCAGCGGCGAGCCCACCTGATGCGGCGTGACCTGCCACTGCCAGACCGTGGGGGAACCAGCCAGCACGGGCTGTTCGGCGGGCGTTGTGGCGATGATCTCATAACCGGCCCCGCTTGCGGAGACAGACATCACGCTCCCGGCACGGATCGTATCGAACGAGAGGTCCAGAGCGCCTTCCGTACTGCCCGGTGCAAGGCCCGTGCCCATGGCGGCCGTCAGTGATGTGTCGACGCTGTCCTGGTCGCTGTCCTTTTGCAGGGGCTGTATGGCAACTTCCAGAAAGTAGGGCTGCTCCAGAACCATTTGCTGCGGCGCGTGATGGGCGATGCGCCCGGTATCAAAATCCTCTGCCGCCTCTTCGGCGAGGACGGAATAGCGATAGTCCCATTCAGGGCACATGCCGAAGTAAAGGCTATCTGTGAACTGAATGGTCTCACTCCAGAAGCAAAGCGGCACTTCCACGCGGCCGATATCTGCGCCAGGGCCCGCCAGATCTCTTGCCACCATTTCCAGTGAGGCCTTGAGGTCGGTCCCGATTGGATGGGTTGCCTGCGACAGCTCGCCTGTGATCAGATCCTGGCAGGTGATCAGCAGAGTGCGGCGGGGCGTGGTTTCGGCCTGGCAGGCCTTGTCGAAGGTCGGTCCGGCGGCAGCGGTCGCTTCCAGTCCGTCATCCTGGCCCATCAGCATGGCCAGAATAACGGCCTGTGTTTCAGGGTCATCTTTATACTGTTCCAGTATCTCCGCATATTCCGGGGGAATATCATCGGGGATTTGCGGGGCTGGCGCGGGGGCTGGCGCAGCAACCGGTGAGGGTGGGTCGTCCTTGTCAGGACGGGGCGATTGCTTGCCGGGTGCGCCTCCAGGACCGGGCGCATAAATATCTTCGGGCAAGGAGATTATGCCGGAACCGCCGCGGGGCGGTTCTTCCGGGGGGGCACCGACAATATACTCTTCATCGTCTTCTTCGAACACGATGACGTCCTCGGTGGCAACCGGCTCCATTGCGGCCTGCGTGTTGGAGGTTTCTGTCTGATCCGAAAGGGCACAGCCTGACAGCGACATCGCAACCGCCAGACCTATACAAGTGTACCAGATATGCCTCATCACCTTCCCCCGGTTGATGGTTAAGGAGAAGTTACACTCAAATCGGGGTGGTGGCCAATGCGTTGATCGTTTCAGGCCTTGCGAGGCTTCAGAACCATCTGGGTGCAGCGGAACAAGGCCAGCCGCTTGCCGGTGTCGAGATGGGTGACGTCACAATCCCAGACCTGCGTCGTGCCGCCGAGATGGACCGGGCTGGCAACGCCGTGCACGCGGCCTTCCAGAGCCGTGGCAAAGAAATTGGATTTCAACTCGATCGTGGTGAAGCCACTGGCACTTGCGGGCAGGGAGGCCATGCACGCCAAACCGCAAAGGCTGTCCGCCAGGGTGACGAGACTGCCGGCATGCAGGAAGCCGTTCGGCGCATGATGGTGCGGAGCAATCGTGAAGCCGCCCTCTGCGCCATCGCGGCCAATTCGCGTGATTTCCAGTCCCATATGGCCCGGCAGATAGGGTATGTTTCGCGCATTCGCGGCACCAGGCTCCAAATTGGCATCTGGCAGAAAATAGTCGGAAGAAGACATGGCTTTGCTCATTGAGTGAAGAAGTTAGTTCTGAATTGGAACTTAATAGCTGCTTCCTTGTGTCTGGCAAGCCATGGCGTCGCGGAAAAGGGGTAGGCAGAGGGCGCTTAGCCCGTCTTGCGGCGCTGGAATCCGTACAGGATCGGGTAATGATCAGACCCGCAGGCAGGTAGGCGGCGCATGCCGGTGAGATAGAAATCATTCGTCACAAAGGCATGGTCCAGCGGCCAGGCGAGCAGCGGGTTCTGCGCGCTGAAAGTATTGTACAGGCCGCGCCCGCGTTTGGGGTCGCACAGCCGCGCGTGACGCTTGAACTCGCGCACCATCCATGACCAGCCCACCTCGTTGAAATCCCCGATTACCATGGCCGGGCGGTCCTGCTCGCGCAGCTCATCCGCGACGATCATGAGCTCATCATCCAGATGTTCCGGCTTGTCGCGCGGGCGGGGCGGGCGCGGATGGATGCAATAGAGGCGGATTTCCTCTCCCTGCAGGTCCACATCAATGGTGAGGGAGGGGATGTGATCCTGGCAGAGATAGCGTTCCTGCACAGTCTGGATCGGTAGGCGGGAATAGAAGAGCAAGCCGTTATGTTCCTCACGTGGCAGCAGATAAGTATACGGATAGTCCGCCTCCATATCCGACAGGGCGTTGCGCCAGGCGTCGCTGGTCTCGCACAGGAAGACGATGTCCGCATTGGCGTCATGTATGCGGTCCAGAACGGCGGCATGGTCCTGATTTTCCTGTAATACATTGATCAAGAGGATGGAAAGCTTCGCCCCGGTCGCATCGTGCGGCGCGCGGGGCACTTCCTTCGGCTGGCCGGGAAGATAAGGCCAGATATCCGCCGCACACATAACGAAGGCTATACTATGCAGGCTGAGTATAATGATGGAGAGCAGGCTGCTCACTGGAAACAGCGCGACATAGAGCAGAGCCGATAGTGCCAGCAGGATGCAGAATTGCAGGCGGGAATAGGTCCAGATGCGCAGCCACCAGGCTTCGGTGCGTAGTTTGGGGCTGATCGCCGCGAACAGGCCGAAGCTGCCGATAAGCAGGAACAGGATTTCCAGAAGGGCAAACATGGGCGGGCTTTCGGCTGGGCGAGACGGGAGCGATTAACCCAGATTACGCGCGCCTGAGGGGGAAGTTGCAGATTGGGCGCAGGCGGCGCTGAAATATTCGCGTCAGAGGCGAGCCCGCGGCGGCCTTCCGGCCCGGCCTTCAGTCAAAAAAGAAGGTGTGAGCGGTGAGGCCCACACCTTCTCTGGTGCTTCGAATCAGACTACCGAGACACTGTGCATGCACTCGTTGCCGGTCTTCGATCGACACCGGGTTCCAGATCAGGCTCGCGAAAGCGGGCCTTTTCTTTTCCCCATGTCAGGATCCGGCTGGTCGCTGCCACTGCTCTGCGAACGGGGCAAGCGCCCGGGCCATCTCCCTACGGCCAAACCTACACACCATTTGCACAAGGCATCTGCGTTCAGGCCTGACCTAACCGCTGGAAATCCTTGCGGATTTTCCTTTGGTGTCGTGTTTCGGATCGCGCTCCGGTCACGACATACAGCCCTTCGCATCGGGGTCTAGCTCCCCTCATCGAAGACATCGCCTGCTCTTTATCCCGCCTTGCTGCCTAGGTCTTTCGCGCGGCCGCTCTCACGGCGTTGCCCCTGACCCTGGCCCTCTGGCGAGGGCGATGTACTGGCCGACGCTCCTTAAGTGGGTGAGCTTCCACCCGGATTTCGTTGGCTAACCGAAATGATTCCCCAATTAACCCTAAGAGTCGAGTCCCCTGAGAGTAGAATTTCACAGTTTTGTGGCAAGCTGTGGAATTCCGGGCGGGAGGGCACGAAAACAGCTCTAAACCCAGCCCCGAAACTATCCCAAAAGAGACCCGAAACAGGCCCATATCCGGCCCAAACAGCCCCGCGCATGTCCCATGGCCCCAAATCGGCGGAAAGCCACCGGCCCAATCCGACGGAGACGCCGCCATGAGAGGCTTGCCCCATGACAGACAGATTTTCCCCGACACGCTTCCCGGCGCCCCATCCGGCCCCGGCAGAGCCTTCGCCCGGCCGCCCGCGCCGCAAGACAGACACGCTGACCGCGATGCGCCAGCTGGCCCGTGAGGCGGCGGAGGCGGGCGAACCGCTGGCGCGCATCGGCCGCAGGCTGAACATTCCGCGCACCACGCTGGCCCGCTGGGCGCAGGAAGACGGCTTTCGCAAACAGGATATTGCCGCCCGCAAGGCCGCCGCCGCCCGTGAAGAGGCCGAGGCAGACGCCGTGCGCCGCCGCGCCGAGGAGGCCGCCCGCCGCACCGTGCTGGCGGAAGAGGAAGACATGCCCCGCAGCCCCGCAGAGCAGGAAATCGTTCTGGCCCGCGCCCGCGTCGGCGCCCTGCTGGAGGCCGGGCTGATCCCCGAGGCCGAGGCCGACATGCGCGCAGCCCGCAAGCTGACCAGCCTGGCGGGCTTTGCCGGGCCGGTGCGCAAGGCGACCTATGCGGCGGGCCGGCGGCTGGAGCGGGACGAGACGAATGCGGCGCTGTACCGGGCGGCGCTGCTGGTGTGCGGCTGCTGGCAGGAGGGCGACACCGCGCCGGACCATCTGCCCTGGGTGGTCAGCGGCATGTTCCAGAAACGGCTGGCCTTTGCGCGGCAGTTCTTGCCGCTGGTGATGGAGGAGGTGGCCGATGCCTCCGATGAGGATTTGACCAATGTGGCGCTGATGCTGGCCGAGACGGGCTGGTTTGAAAACTATGCCGGCGCGATGCGAGACCTGTTGCCCCGCCTGCGCGAGATGGGCGAGGGCGATCTGGCCGCCCGCATCGAAGAGGACCTTCAGGACGAGGCAGAGGCCCTTCCGGAACTGCTCGCCTGGTGCGAGGCGCATGGCTATGTCTGGCAGGGGGAGGCGTGAGGGGGGCGAGTGCGGGCCTACACGAAGTGATACCCGCCTGTCGGACTCAGGGCATTCACGGAGTAGTCACTGTGGTTCCGTGTGGGGCCCCGCCCTGCGCTTGCGCTATGTGGTGTCGTGGTTGTAATGTGTATGCAACCAAAAGGTGGAGGGTGGCGTGTTGAAATATTCAATCATCTGCATTGCGGCGATTGTACTGTCGGGAGTGGCTTCAGCCGAAGTGGTGGGGCGATGGTGCGATACTCCTGTGCCTGGGTACAGAGGAACAGATTCGGTCATCTCACTCGCCGTAGACAATTCCGGCAAGTATTCTCTGTTGTTCGTATACGGTGATGGCTCATCTAGGACAGTAAAGGTTCGTAAGGACGGCTCGAGTTATCTGACTGGCAACGATTTTGGCGAATATTATACAACTCACGCCACCGGGCGGTTGTCTTTGTACGACAATGATGGACTGATCCGTACAGCGATGCCGACGACTGCTACCAGCCCCAAAGGTTGTAGATGAGGCCGAGGCGCTCGGTTTCCGCCGATACGCACCAAATTCCTTGCCGCGCTCCCGAACGGTGGGTGTCGGCTCCGCCTCAACCCACCCTAGGTTTATGTGTTCAGTTCTTTTTCTTAGTTTTTTTCCGCCCGCCGCCTTTGCTTGGGGGTGACTGCTTATTGGCATCAATGACGAAAATTTCTATGTTTATCTTAGTCTCTTTGCGGACCGCATTGGCTTCGTCGACCAGCTTCTGTAGCCACGTGTCTTGCTTGTCGGAATGGTCCGCTACTAGATAATATCCGAGTTTTGAATTTTCAGCTTGGCAATAGAATTGCAGTTGTGATCTGACGCCGGACACCAGGTGCCCGTTAGACGATTTCTTGATCTCTACAATAATTTTGTCCGCTCCCTTGCTGAATTTGAAGTCGATTCGTCCAGAGGACAAATCGACTTCTGGGGAAACATCCAAATCATTCGCTTCGGCATATGAATATGCAACGAGATAAAGCATTCGCTGCAATGCCGACTCGTTCTTGAAACGCTCTCCGGTCCATAGCTCCTTCCAGTAACCGTGCTTTTCAATAAGAAGCTTGAACTGATCCAAGATTGCTACAACGGTGTCTTTGGGAGTTTTAAGATTAGCTGCAACTGCTTGTAGCGGAACTTGCTTTGGAAGGCTGTCTGAAATCGCTTGCAATAGCAGAAAACCGTGAGGATCTCGTGTGAAGTCGTATGGTTTTAGACTTTTTGATTTGAGCGCTTCCGCGATTAGTTCGAGCGCGGCTTTGTTTCTAAAAATTGCAACGCGCGCCCGAGCTTTTTCTTGTTCAGTTAACGCCGTATCACGAAAAATCTGTCCGATTCTCTGGTTGACCTGCCTGCGCAAATCTTCGTTTTGAGTGGCAATGTCACAAACATCGTTCCAGTCGCTTGCGACGGGAAGGTGTTTTAGAATGTCGAGCGGCAGAAGTAGGACGGGCATGTTCTTGTCCCTCTGTGCCAAGTTTCGTGGAAGCTGATATTTCTTGCCATCTAGATAGAATTCCTCGAGAGGTACTTTCAGTTCCTTGCAAGTATTTTCTGTAAACGCACATATGGCTGGGTAGGCGATACCTGTCACCATGTCGCTTATATTGTCAGGGCCGATCCCCGGTTCCAAAAGACTCAAAAGCGGTAGTAAGTATGGGTCGATAACGCCTAGATCGGCAATTTCCTTCGCTAACTCAAGAATATCGGATTTTTTCTCTTCCGAGAGCGAGGAGCCTCGAATAGAAGAGGATCCGTATCCTATGCATGTGTATGGAACTTCTTTGTAATCGAGAAGTGCCTTTGCACCTTTCCATGCGACGTCATCTGTCCTTTTTGAATGGCTAAGAAGCTTGAAGACATTCGAAAAGTGGTCTTGGAACAAGTCAGAGGCTTGATCCGAAATTTCTTCAGCGCTGCTGATGGGAAGAAGAAGCGGATCGACAAACAATTTTGTATCCGCGTTCAATAGCGGATCGAAGACCTTTGCCTTCATCATCGCTTGGGAACTGATCCCATAGGCTTGGGAAAAGGCTATCGGTTGCAAAGATGTCATTCTTGCCTCCAGCTACGCTTGGAGGTGAGATGTCAAAGTCCCAGTTCCTCCTCCCTAAGCCGCTTCACCTCGTCCCGCAAACGCGCAGCTTCTTCGAATTCCAGATTCGCGGCGGCTTCGCGCATTTGTTTTTCCAGGTCCGCGATGGCGGCTTTGAGATTGTGCCCGCTTTCGCCCGCAAGTGGCAAGGCCTTTGTTTCCTTGACGCCGCGGCCACGGCCTTTGCCCGTATCCTTGCCGCGTCCGCGCGCTTTCGGGGCGCCATCCTTTTTCTCGCCGAGCTCTCCCAGAATATCGGCAACGGCGCGCTTGATCGTGGTCGGCGTGATGCCATGCTCTTCATTATAGGCGATCTGCTTGGTGCGGCGGCGCTCTGTCTCGTCCATCGCGCGCTGCATGGAGCCGGTGATCTTGTCCGCATAGAGCACAACCCGCGCATCGGCATTCCGCGCCGCGCGGCCAATGGTCTGCACCATGCTCGTCTCTGAGCGGAGGAAGCCCTCCTTGTCCGCATCCAGGATGCCGACAAAACCACACTCCGGAATGTCCAGCCCCTCGCGCAGCAAATTGATGCCGACCAGCACGTCAAACTCGCCCAGGCGCAGATCACGGATGATCTCGATCCGCTCAATCGTGTCGATGTCAGAGTGCATGTAGCGCACGCGCACGCCATGATCATTGAGGAATTCCGTCAGGTCTTCCGCCATCTTTTTCGTCAGCGTGGTGATCAGGCTGCGATAGCCCTTGGCGGCAACCTCCTTCACCTCGGCCATGACATCATCCACCTGGTTGGCGCCATCCTTCGAGACGGGGCGCACCTCGACCGGCGGGTCGATCAGGCCGGTGGGGCGGATGACCTGTTCGGTGAACACGCCGCCGGTGCGGTCCAGCTCCCAGCTGCCGGGCGTGGCGGAGACGTGCACCGTCTGCGGGCGCATGGCGTCCCATTCCTCGAATTTCAGCGGCCGGTTGTCGAGGCAGGAGGGGAGGCGGAAGCCATATTCGGCCAGCGTCGACTTGCGGCTGAAGTCCCCTTTGTACATGGCGCCGATCTGCGGCACGGTCTGGTGGCTCTCATCGGTGAAGACAAGGGCATTGTCGGGCAGGTATTCGAACATGGTCGGCGGCGGGTCGCCCGGCTTGCGGCCGGTGAGGTAGCGGGAATAGTTCTCGATGCCGTTGCAGCTGCCGGTGGCGGCGAGCATTTCGAGGTCATATTGCGTGCGCTGCTGGATGCGCTGGGCCTCCAGCAATTTGCCGTGCTTTTCGAAATGGGCGACCGTGGTTTTCATCTCCGCCTTGATCTTCTCAATCGCCTGGTTCAGCGTCGGCCGGGGCGTCACATAGTGGCTGTTGGCGTAGATCTTGATGGCCGGCATGCGCTGCATGGTGCGGCCGGTGAGGGGGTCAAACTCTGTGATGCTTTCCAGCTCGTCGCCGAAGAAGGAGAGCTTCCAGGCGCGGTCCTCATAGTGGGCGGGGAAGATGTCCACGACATCGCCCTTCACGCGGAAGGTGCCGCGCACGAAGTTCATGTCATTGCGCGTATACTGATTGGCGACCAGCTGTTCGGCCACAGCGCGCGGATCAATGCGCTGGCCCTCTTCCAGCTTGAACGTCATCGAGGTGTAGGTCTCGACCGAGCCGATGCCGTAAATGCACGAGACGGAGGCGACGATGATCACGTCATCGCGTTCCAGAATGGCGCGGGTGGCCGAGTGGCGCATCCGGTCAATCGCCTCGTTGATGGAGGATTCCTTCTCGATGTAGAGGTCCGACCGCGGCACATAGGCCTCCGGCTGGTAATAATCATAGTATGAAACGAAATACTCGACCGAGTTTTCCGGGAAGAAGGACTTGAATTCGCCATAGAGCTGGGCGGCGAGGGTCTTGTTCGGCGCGAGGATCAGGGCCGGGCGCTGGGTCGCCTCGATGATCTTGGCCATGGTGAAGGTCTTGCCGGTGCCGGTCGCGCCGAGGAGGACCTGGTCACGCTCGCCGGCCTGGATGCCGTCGACGAGTTCGGGGATGGCGGTGCGCTGGTCGCCCGCCGGCTCATATTCGGAATGCACCTTGAAGCGCTTGCCGCCTTCCAGCTTGACCCAGTCACGGTCCGGCCGGTGAGGGGTCCAGTTGTCAGAGGGCAGGGCCCCGGCCGCATCGCGGGCGAAGCCATCAAGCGAGAACACGCTGGGCGCTTCAGAAACGCCCTTGGAAGGAGGGGGAGGAGCCATCCGCCAGATATGGTGCAGGGGAGGGGACCTGTCTAGGGTGTTCTTGTTGTGTTCGGAGGTGGTTATGCCAGACGCAATTCCTCAGCGCGTGATAATGCGCGTTTATAAAGGAGTTCGACGAGATCGTTCTTCCTCATACCCTTCATATCTGTTGCGGTCGCCAGATCATTTTCCTTGAGAGCGGCTCTCAATTCGGTGACTTTTGCACTGCTCCAGATTCGACAGAAAGCATCCTTGGACCAGCGGGCCGCCTGCACGGCTGGGTTCGCCCCTTGAAACTGTTCCTGCCCCTCATAGAGAACTGTAACTTGCATGGCCTCGATAAGTCTGGCTCTGAATGCCGGGTTCTCTGCCGCTGCGTCTCGAATGGCTGCGAGGAAACCGTTGATTGCCTTCTGGGCGTCAATTTCATTGTGCGTCATGTGTGAACTCCATATCGTCAGTAGACCAAGTTTAGAACTTCATTGCCGAAACTCTCTACAGTCTTTCTTATGCCGCCATATTTGTGGTTGAACGTGGTATAGGATTGCTCGTCTACGCGCCGGACAAATCGCAGAGCCTGGACCGAGAAGGGAATTTCGGTTTCCAGCACTGATGTGCCTGCGAAGCGTCTGAGGTCTTCTCTCAGTTTCAATTTCTCCCGCTTGGCTCCATGCCCGCCCGCGACCATTGTCAGGAAGGCGTACCTGCGGGTAACGCCAAGTGAGAGCGTTTCTTCAAGGCCCTGCTTCCAGAAATTCATCAGGCTCCAGAGAGATACCCTGTCAATATTGAGAGGGGACAAGATGAGGTCAGCTTGAAGAAGCGCAGATTGGCTGAGAGTGGAGAAGCCGGGTGGGCAGTCAAAAATGGCATAATCAAATTGTGACTCAACGGAGGCCAGAGCATCCTGCAAAAGCGCATTCAGTGCATTGCGAGGAGACGCCCTGTCGCCCGCGACGAAGTAGAGATGGTCGAAAGCCAATTCTGCGAAGCGGAGATCTGGTGTCGCAGCCCAAATGGAAATCTGTCCGCTCCTGCGGCGTGGATTGTTCATTCGAAGGCTTTCCAATGCGGATACATTCGACTGGATCGTTCTGGCGGCATCGATGTCAGGGGTGGGGCTGTGCCCCAGCATTGTCCCATTGCCAAAGCTTTCTACCCAGTCGGTGATTGTGCAGCCCGCTGCCTTTGAACTCTTCAACCCCGGAAAACTCAAGATCATTTGGCTCAAATTAGACTGCGGATCGCAATCGATGAGTAAAACGCGCTTCTCGTAATGATGTGACAGGACGTCTGCCAACATCATGGCAGAGGTAGACTTGCCCACCCCACCTTTCATGTTGGCTATCGCGATCTTCTTCAAATGATGCCCTCCCGGGGTATCGCTTTCCAGCCCATCTCCTGGAGCCACTTTTCCATATTCATCCGCGTTTCGCGGGGGAACCGACGATCTACGAATTGATCAATAACAAATGGATCAACTTCGGAGCGCTCTGCAGCGACATGTACGACATAGTCGTGCGGATTTGATGGGTCTTCCGCGGTGACGGCGCCCACACCATGATATTTGCATAATTCGAAGATGCCGTTGTTTCTTGTGTCCTTCGGTTCGGCCTGCCAAACGAGGACTGAGTAATTGGCGTAACGTTTGTGAGCTACCGCCTCGTATACGGAAGAGTCTGATATGCCGTCCGATGTCTTGATCTCAAATGTATAGAGAGATGCTGTCAGAGTTGGGACGAACCGAGCACGGGAATATAGCATTGCTGCCAAGTCTGGCCTTGACCAGTAGCCGCCATCAATTGCGGGTGCTTGAGATGTATTGGACGTGAAAATCTGAGCCCTTCCCGGGAAACTGGGAACCAGTTCCGAATGGGAGAACTGCGAGTTAAGCCAGCGCCATACCAATGGGTATAGCTTCCTTTCCGGCTTGATAATTTCCATGACGCGCCCCTGTTAACCACAGAAAATCCCGTTTACATGGAAAAAGCAAGGCCGCAGATTGATATAGCGAGTCTGACGGCAGCGCGATTGAAGCGGCATATGCTGTTACGGGATAGCTACCCGACTGGAGGAAACACCATGAATCCCCTCACTACCGCCCGCATAGAAAATGTTCGCAATCATATGGCGCTTGAGGTGACGCATGATTGGCATGCGGTGATCGCGACGTTTGAGCATCCGCGGTACGAGATGCATGGCGGCGGGCAGGTGTTTGATGGGGAGGCGGCGGTGCGGCGCTATTTCGAGCTGTCGCGCACGCCCTTTCCGGACCAGGACAATGAGATCATCTCCATCGCGGCTGACGAGGCGGCCAATACGGTGCTGGTCGAATTCTGGCTGACCGGCACACATACCGGCCCCCTGAGAGTAGGGGACAGGGAGATCGCGCCGACGGGGCGGAGCTTCCGTGTGCGCATGGCCGCAAGTTTCGAGTTCGCGCCCGGCAGTGACCGGATCATCTGCGAACGGCCCTATTTCGATCAGGGCGCAGTGCTGCGGGCGCTGGACCTCGCCTGAGCGGGCTTTTGCAGCTGGGTCCTGATTTGCAAGCAATTGCGCCTATGTGCCTAACGCCGAATTTACCCTTCCTGCTTACCTTGCGGCACTTATTCTGGAAGGGCTGCTCTCTATGCCGCATCGGGTGAAAGAGAAGATTGAGGCCGCTCAAAGGCGGGCCCGCCGCGATGCCGTGATCCTCACCGTCTCGGCCATATTGCTGTTTATCGCGGCCGTTGTGACCGAAGCATTTGAATATGTTGTGAATTTTTCTGACACGCATGAGTCATGGGAAATCGACGAAATGCTCGTCGTCATGATGATCATGCCGCTCGCCATGCTGATCTTCATGGTCAGGCGGGCCCAGGAAATGCGTCAGGAAATCAATGCCCGCAAGGAGGCCGAGAAAGCAACTGAGCGCATTGCGCTGCACGACCCGCTGACCGGCCTGGCCAATCGCCGCAAGGGCATGAGCCATCTGAAGAAGTTACTAAAGAATGCTTCCACAACGCCGGTCACTATTGTCGGCGTGGACCTCAACCGCTTCAAGGGCGTGAATGATCTGCATGGCCACAATGCCGGCGACCTGCTGCTGGTGGCTGTCAGTGAGCGGCTGGTTGATCTGGTGGGCGATCTGGGCATGGTGTGCCGTATGGGCGGTGACGAGTTTGTGGTGATCCTGAAGGGCTCTGCTTACCACCCGCCGATCAGTGATGTGATCAACCAGTTGCCGGGCATTTTCAATGCGCCGTTTGAGCTGGAGCATGTCGTCTGCTCTGTCGGCGCAAGCATTGGCGTGTCGCAAACCGATGATGAACACCTCGGTGAGGAGGGCTTGCTCAGCCGCGCAGATGTCGCCATGTATCGCGACAAGAACAAAGGCGGCGTTTCAATCTCTTTCTACGAGCCGGGCATGGAAGAGGCTGCCAAGCGGCGCGCGATGATCGAAAGCGAGCTGCGCAGTGCGATCATCGATGACCGTATGGAGCCTTACTTCCAGCCGATCATAGATCTGGAGACCGGTGAAGTCATTGGCTTTGAAGCGCTGGCGCGCTGCCGCGCCTCAGATGGCAACCTGTTGATGCCGGAGGAGTTTATTCCGATTGCAGAACAGTCGGGCCTGATCTCGCGCCTGTTCCTGCAGATACTGAGGAAGGGCTGTCTCGTGCTGCGTCTCAAGCCGCCACATATGACGATGGCGATCAATCTGTCGTCTTTGCAGCTGAACGATGACTGGCTGGCCGAGCAGATCCTGGCGACGCTGACTGAGACAGGTGTTGCGCCGGGCCGGCTGGAGGTCGAGATCACCGAGACTGCGCTGGTCGCGAATTTCGAGGCTGCGCACGCCATGGTGATGAAGCTTAAGAGCCAGGGCATCCGCATCTCTCTGGATGATTTCGGTACGGGCTATTCCAGCTTGCGGCATTTGAGCGAACTGCCCTTTGACAAGCTGAAGATCGACAAGAGCTTCGTCGTCCGGCTGGGCAATGACGAGGCCTCTGACACGATCGTGCGGACGGTGACGACACTGGCGCACAATCTGGGCCTGAAGGTGACGGCGGAGGGCATCGAGGATGACGCGCATGTCAGCTTCCTGAAGGGAATTGGCTGTGAGTATGGGCAGGGATTCCTCTATGGCCGGCCGGTTGAGACGTCGCATCGACGCGTCACGGAAGACGCGGCAAATGAGGATCATGAGGAGGTGGAAGCCTTCCCGACCTCGACTCGTGGCATCGCCTGAGCTGCAGTATTTACAACGATAGGCACGTTCGTCCGCGGACCTGAAAAAGTTTTTTTGAACGATTTGGCCGGCTACTGCATAGGCTGGGTATGAGCAAGGATACGCCCCTCGAACTCGATCAGGATGGCACACCCGTCGATCTGCGCCGGAGCCTTCGGGTCCACCGGCAGGTCGCTGGGCGTGTCGTCCTGGAAGACATGAGCCAGGCGCGCAGTGTTGTCATCCGCAACATATCCATGGACGGCGCTGCCCTCACAATTGGCGAGTGGCCGGGGCTTGCCGATACGTTTTACCTTCTGGTGCGCACGGGCCCTGGCGGCCCGGCGTCCAGGCTGCACTGCAAGGTGCGCTGGAGAGTGGGCCCGGTGGTGGGTGTCGTCTTCTCCGACACGCTGCCTGCGGACCTTCTCCGAAGCCTCACGGGCGTCAGCGAGGTGACTCTCTCCAGGGCAGGCTGACAGGCTGGCTCTGAATTTCCGTCCAGCACTTGCTGGGGGATCATGCAGGAACCGTCGGGCCGGGATATTTCATATCCGGGTTCGGCGGTTTTTCTGTTTTGGAGTGGAACGCGCGGGGCGAGGACCGAGACGATTCAGTCGCTCTTGTCGCGGCTGTTTTGCTGTTCTTTTTTCTTCAGGGCGTCCATCAGGTCGCTAAGACGCTTGGGTAGGGGTTCCTGGGAAAGTCGGTCGAATGTCTCGCGCATGGCCTGTCCCACAATGTCAGCCTTCTGGGGCGGCTTTCCTGTGCCGGAGACAGCCCGCTTGCCTTTTCTGTCCTGCATCATACCGGGTCCCAATTCCTCAGGGGACGCGGTCCAAATCTGGACCCTGACCCCCAGCCAGACCTGGCCCTTTAGGCGTAAATTCTGGCTCTGTCGATACCGTCAGACCCAAAAGATTTTCACTTCAAAATGGAGTAGATGAGACGCATTCGCGATATGGAAATGGACCGGATCAACCTTTGGGACAGTTCGTTTTGGCGGCGAAAGTAAAAAGGGCTGACATGGCCAGCCTGTATGGGAGTTCAGATTCTGTAGTCATGACTACAGATTGCGTGATTTCACCATGAGGTCTGAAATCTTGAAATCCAACCAAAAGTTTATTTCCAATGCTGCTGCCGTAACCGCTGTCTGCTTGTCCAGGCAGCAGGAGCAAAAACTTCCTGTCTGTCGCAAAATTAATGCAGGTTACGGGTGCCCGCCCGGTTTGTGGGCGCGCTGGCATATCAGTGTACGCGTAGGATTTGATTGAAATTTCATCCTTCCATTCAACCGTAATTCCACACCCATGTGTCAGAACGGGGCGTAACGATACGGGACGGGGGTGTTTCGTATTGCGTCAAAAAATATGCATGTCCGGCCAGCGTCCCGCCTGCTCCGGATACGGAAAGGGTGATACTGAACATGGCCAAGACGGTCCTGGTAATTGATGACGATCCGACCCAGCGTCGCCTGCTGCAGGCAGCTGTGGAGAAGGCTGGCTTTGCATGCCGTACCGCACCGGACGGCGAGGCCGGCATTGCGCTGGCGGCTGACCCCAAAGACGGCATTGATGTCGTGCTGTTGGACCTGACCATGCCCGGCATGTCCGGTATGGACACGCTGGAGCGCCTGGCGTCAAAGCGCCCGGACCTGCCGGTCATTATGCTGACAGCGACAAGCGGTATCGACACGATTGTGCAGAGCATGCGCCGTGGTGCCGTCGACTTCATCGTGAAGCCGGCCAATCCCGAGCGCGTAGTCGTCTCCATTCGCAATGCCCTGAAGATGCAGTCCCTGTCAGGAGAAGTGAAGCGCCTGGCCCGAAAGGCTGAAGGCGGAATGGCCTTTGACGACATGATCGCAGCTGCCCCGCCCATGCGCCAGGTGCTGCGCTTGGCAGAGCGTGCGGCGACATCTGACATTCCGGTGCTGATCCTCGGCGAAAGTGGTGTGGGTAAGGAAGTTGTTGCCCGCTGCATTCAGGGCGCTTCAGGCCGTGCCGGAAAACCCTTTGTGACTGTCAACTGCGGGGCCATCCCGGAAAACCTGGTCGAATCCATCCTGTTCGGTCACGAGAAGGGGGCCTTTACCGGCGCTGTGACCAAATCCCTCGGTAAGTTCGCAGAGGCCGATGGCGGCACCCTGTTCCTGGACGAAGTGGGCGAACTGCCGCTGGACGCGCAGGTAAAATTGCTTCGTGCGCTTCAGGAAGGCGAGGTGGATGCCGTTGGCTCCCGCCGTCCGACCAAGGTGGATGTGCGGATCATTTCCGCCACCAATCGCGACCTTGCCCAGCAGGTGAAGGACGGGACCTTCCGGGAGGATTTGTTCTACCGCCTGAACGTTTATCCGGTCGACATGCCGAGCCTGCGTGAACGGCGCGAGGATATTCCGGCCCTGGTGGATCACTTCATCTCTCGCTTCAATGCCAGCGAGGGGGCCAAGGTCACCGGTGCGGCAGATGATACGCTGAAGTTGCTGTATTCCTATGACTGGCCGGGCAATGTGCGCCAGCTGGAGAATGCCGTCTTCCGGGCGGTTGTTCTGTGCGAGGGCGACATGCTGCGCCCGCAGGATTTCCCGCAGATTTCCGGCCAAATGCCGGATTTGGCCAGCTTGCCGGAGGCTCCGGCCATGTCGGCGGCCGCCCCGGCTGCGTCAGAGAGCGCGCCGCAAATGGCGCCGTCGTCTGAAGGCGAAGGCCCGATTCCGATCAAGGATGAGAATGGCGAACTGCGTGCCCTGCAGGATATTGAACGAGACATTCTGCAGTATGCGATTGATTTCTATGACGGACACATGAGTGAAGTATCCCGAAGACTGGGAATCGGTCGATCGACCCTGTACCGCAAGGTCCGCGAATATGACCTGGACGTCCGCGCAGAGCGTGAGGCCAGCTAGGCACACCAAGGTTACAAACCGAGGTTAAAGGGAAAAAGAAAAGCGGCCTTTCGGGGCCGCTTTTTTCATGTTTCATGTCCGGCAAGTTCAGATCGCTGGCATAGCGTAGGACATCGTCACGTCGCACCGCTCATAGCGGTGGCCATAGCGGCGCATGATGTCGTCATCATGACGAAAGCCGTACTTCTCATACAGGCGGATGGCCGTGTCGCATTTTGTGTTGGTCAGCAGGAACAGTTCGCGCAGTTTCATTTCACGGGCGCGGCGCAGGATCTGCTTCATCAGGAAGTCGCCCGCCTTGCGACCGCGCGCGGATTTCAGGACGCCCATCTTGGTCAGCTCGAACGCGCCATCCTCTGCAGGCATCAGGGCGCAGGTGCCGATAATCCCGAGTTCCGGGTCCTCAACGAACAGAATGGTGCCGCCACGGTCGATGACCTTGCTGCGAGGATTTTCAATCATGGCGATGTCTTCCGGTTCCAGCCGGAACATGTCTTCCACCCATTCGCGGGAAATGGTGTCGAAGTGTGGCGCCAGCGCGTCGGTATATTCAACGATGCTCAGCCCGCCCGGATTGGCGGTCTGTTCGATACGAGCGGCAAGACTTTGCTCGGCGAGGCGGTCTTCGACCATGGCGATTTCGGAGAGCAAATCATGCTCCGGGTAAAGGCAGAGCTGCTGAGCGGCTTCGCGCACGGCAGGCCAGAAACTTGCCCGCATTTCGCTGACCAGGGCTTCGCCTGCCGGTGTCAGGAAGATTTCCTTCTGCCGATTGTCGCCTTCAATGGGGCGCGTATCGGTCAGGCCCATTTTCTGAAGGGCATTGTGGATGCGCGTAATGGCCGGCTGGCTGACGCCGGTTGCCTCTACGGCGGCGTTGACGCTGAGCGGGCCATTCGCCTCCAGTGCCGCAATCAAGGGGAAGTGCGTCGTCTGAATGGAATAATTGCGGGCATCGAACACGCTCACCGCGTCGGCCTGCAGCTTGTCGGCGAGACGCTTCAGGCGGCTGGCGAGGCCGAGATAGCCAACGTCGCGAAGAATATCGTGTGCCATGGGGGGGAGAATCCATAATCAGTTATATAACGTGTTATGTGGTTAGGCTTTGGCCATGCCCCCGTCAAGTCGGGTTGTGCGGCGGTATAGGATTTTTGGATAGGGAGAAGCCGCGCTGGCCTCGCTAGTGCCGGACAGCCGACTTGACGATCTCGCCAATCTTGCGGGCATCGGCCTCTCGCGGGCTGCCGGTGCGCCAGGCGATGCCGATCTGGCGGCCAATGACCGGGCGGACGAATTCCCGAAGGGCCACATCCGGGCCGGTGGAGAGGCCATTATCCGTCGCGAGCTTCGGCAGCAGTGAGACACCCAGGCCGCCGGCAATCATGTTGACCAGTGTGCCCAGCGATGTCGCGGCCACCTGTCCCTTGTTCTCGCCGGTTTTCATCCGGCAGATCGACAGGGCGTGATCGCGCAGGCAGTGGCCGTCTTCCAGCAGCAGAATGTCCTCATTCGCGAGGTCTTCCGGTGACAGGCCGTTTTTCTTGGCGAGCGGGTGATTCACCGGTGCGGCAAACAGGAACTCGTCATCGAACAGGGGCAGGGTCTCCACGCCGTGCACATCCCAGGGCAGGGCGATCAGGGCCGCGTCCAGCGTGCGGGTGCGCAGCTGGTCGATCAGGCGGGACGTCTTGTCTTCGTGCAGGTAGAGCTTGAGGTTCGGATAGGTCTCGCTGAGGGCGCGCACGGCGGCGGGCAGCACGAAAGGTGCAATCGTCGGAATGGCGCCCAGATGGAACGGGCCGGTCAGCAGCGCGCCGGCGCTCTGTACGGCCTGTACCAGGGCATGGGCATCATTGATCAGCGCCGTGGCACGTGTGACGGCCAGTTGCCCGGCATGGGTCAGCTTGGCCCCGCGCGCCTCCCGTTCGGCCAGCTTGACCCCCAGCATGTCTTCCAGCTCCTTGATTCCGGCGGAAAGTGTCGGCTGCGTGACATGACACGCCTCGGCCGCGCGGGAGAAGGATCCCGTCTCTCCAAGGGCCACCAGATACTGCAATTGTCGAAGCGTCGGGATAATCATAGATTCCTTCTATATCTCTTTCTGGGATTATCAATTTTTCTTTTTCGCCGAACTGCGCAAGTGAAGGGGCGACCGGCCCCACCGTGCCGGCAGCACAACACAACCCAGGAGATTTACATGCTCGGTATTGGCCAGAAGCTTCCCGAATTCACTGTCACCGGTGTGAAGCCGAAATTCATGCAGCACGAACAAAACGGCGAGAGCGCTTTCGAGCCGATCACGCAGGATTCCTTTGAGGGCAAATGGAAGGTCATCTTCTTCTACCCGAAAGACTTCACCTTCGTCTGCCCGACCGAAATCGCTGAGTTTGCCCGTTTGTCCGGCGAGTTCGAAGACCGGGACGCTGTTGTTCTGGGCGGCTCCACCGACAACGAGTTCGTGAAACTCGCATGGCGCCGCGATCATGCGGACCTCAACGAGCTGCCGATCTGGCAATTCGCTGATACGCGCGGCGAACTTGTTGACGGTCTTGGTATCCGCGAGCCGTCAGAAGGCGTTGCCTATCGTGCAACCTATGTCGTCGACCCGCACAATGTGGTTCAGCACGTCTATGTCACGAATCTGAATGTGGGCCGTAACCCGTCTGACACGCTGCGCGTTCTTGACGCCCTGCAAACGGACGAACTTTGCCCGTGTAACCGTCCGCTCGGCGGCGACACATTGTAAGCAAACTATTTTGGAACCGTATCTCCGGTTCACGCGTATACCCCTCGCACGCAGATGAAAAGACGGTGTCTCTCTCCCTCCCCCACCCCAAGGGGCATCGTCAGAAAAGCGTCGCGATAGGCCCGGCAGGTCGCATGTCCTACCCCATGGACATAGGCACTCGTCCCCCACCCAAGCCTCTGGCTTGTCGGGCCAATACGCTTCCCCCGCAAAACCTGCATATTCCTATCGAAAGGATGATTCATGTCTGTTGAATCCCTGAAATCTGCGCTGCCCGATTATGCCAAGGATCTGAAGCTCAATCTTGGCTCCCTGCTGAACGAGACGATCCTGTCGGATCAGCAAAAGCTCGGGACTTTCCTGGCTTGTGCACATGCTGTGGGAGAGCCGGTCACGCTGGCTGCCATTGAAGCAGAAGTATCGCCGAAGCTGAGCCCCGAGGCCCTGAAAGCGGCCAAGGCTGCCAGCGCCATCATGGGCATGAACAATGTCTATTACCGCACGGTCCACCTTCTGAAGAATGACGTCTACAAGACGCTACCCGCCAAGCTGCGGATGAATGTCATCGGCGCGCCCGGCATCGAGAAGGCGGATTTTGAGCTTTACTCCCTCGGTGTCTCAGCCGTGAATGGTTGTGGCATGTGTCTCGACGCGCATGAGGCCGAGCTGCGCAAGCACGGCATGACCAGCGAGCAGATCCAGGCCGCCATCCGCATCGGCGCTGTTGTGAATGCCGTTTCCCGCGTCATGGCAGCAGAAGCAGCATCAGAATCCGAGGGCGCCTGATACGTCCTGACGCCTCCAAGGTTTCAAGGGCCTCGAAGCATTGCTTCGGGGTCTTTTCTTTTGCCGCCAAGCATTCGGGAAGTTCTCCTGCCATTGATTTGGGTCATTTCTCTGCGTGCTGTGTGCAAGCTGTGAAAAAGCGGAAAAAAGGCAGGATTTTTTCATTCTGTCCCATGTTCCTGCCACGCGACTGGCAGCCGGCTGATTCAGAAAGGAAATTTTCACGCGTCCCAAATAGGGTAGAGAAAGGGTTCGCTTTTGTTCGCATAATATTCCCTGTTTATTTCGTGCTTCTGGGTTTGTGGATATTTGGAATCATCCACAGCGCCCATTGAGGCCCATCCTGTCCCATGGTACTCCAAATTAAGACATGGTTTACCCATGCGGGGTTTAGGCAGAATAAGTCAGGGTTGGCGGGTGTTTGTTTCCACCTATGAAAGCGCTATTGATGCAAAAGGACGGGTTTCCATACCCGCCTCCTTTCGCGCTGCGCTGGGCGGTGGGAACCGGATTTTCCTCTGGCCTGCGCTGGACGGTTCTGGCTGCCTCGAAGGGGGCGGCGAAGCGCTGATGGCCATGTACCGCGCGACACTCACCCGCCTTGCGCCGCAATCCCCGGCCCGCAAGGCGCTTGTCACCCGCATCATTGCAGGCTCTGCCGACCTGAAAATGGATGATACGGGCCGTATCAAGTTGACCGATGAGTTGATGCAAGCCGCTGACCTTGAAGGCCGGGTAAAGTTTGCCGGCAATATGGACAGTTTCCAGATCTGGAACCCCGAACGGCATGCCGCCCATTTCGATGCCATGGCAGCAGAGGCTGCGAAGGAAGACACGCTGGAAGCGCTGGGCCAGGCCTATAATGAAGTGCTGCGCCAGCAGGTCGGCGGCGCGCCGGGTCTCACAATCATTGATGGAGGGGAGGGCTGATGACGCAAGACACTGCAACCCCGACTCTGGGCGAGCCGGCCGGACACAAGCCGGTCATGCTGGATGAAGTTCTGAAATGGCTCGCCGCGAAGGATGGCGATGTCATCGTCGACGGCACATTTGGCGGCGGTGGTTATAGCCGCGCCATCCTGCAGTCGGCCATGTGCACGCTGATCGGAATTGACCGCGATCTGGACGCCATTCTGCGGGCTGAAAAGATGGCGGAAGATATGGAACGCCTCGTTCCGTTGCTTGGTCGCTTTGGCGAAATGGACGAAATCGTCCCGGAAGCGGGTTTTGAGCAGGTCGATGGCGTCGTGCTGGATATTGGCGTGTCCAGCTTTCAGATTGACCAGGCCGCACGCGGGTTTTCCTTCATGAAACATGGCCCCCTGGACATGCGCATGGGCGCGGTCGGGCCGACGGCGGCAGATGTCGTCAATTATATGAGCGAGCGCGATCTCGCCAATGTCATCTTCCGTCTGGGCGAGGAGAAGCAGGCGCGCCGCATTGCCAAGGCCATTGTGCGCCGCCGCGAGGAAGCCAAATTCGAAACGACGACAGAGCTGGCCGAGACGGTCGAGAGCGCTGTTGGCGGTCGCAAGGGCGCGCGTATCCATCCCGCCACGCTGACCTTCCAGGCCATCCGCATGTATGTGAATGACGAGCTGGGAGAGCTGGCGCGGGCGCTCCATGCGGCGGAACGCTTGCTGCGCCCCGGTGGGCGGCTGGTGATTGTCACCTTCCATTCACTGGAAGACCGGATGGTGAAGCAATGGCTGCGTGACCGTTCCGGGAAGACCGGTGGGGGCTCGCGTCACATGCCCCTGGCACAAAAAGGGCCTGATTCCACATTCGAACTCGCTGTTTCTAAAGCGGTTCTGCCGTCTGCTAACGAAGTGGAAGGCAATCCACGGGCACGCTCAGCCAAGTTGCGGGCGGCGATCCGGACCGAAGCCCCCGTTATCGTGGAAGACGCGAGTGATGGCATGAATTTGCCGCCACTCTCAGCGCTGGAGGATGCTATATGAGCCGCCGAGCGTTCCTGTTTGGACTTGTTGTCATTGGCTTGCTGATTGTGAGCCTTTACCGCGCGAAATATGGCGCGAAAGATACGGCTGCGGAACTGATGGCTGTCGAAGCCCAGATCGAGGAGGCCCTTCACGAGAAGGCGCTGCTCGAAACCGAGCTGTCACACATGAGCCGCCGTGAGTGGATCGAGGAATATGCCCGCAAGGAGCTGGGCATGGGGCCGCCAAAGCCGGAACAGATGGCCTCTGAAGGGGATCTGGACGCGATGGTTGGCGTGCCGGTCACGGAGCTGGGCCAAATCCCGGCAGCGGAAACCAAAGGGGAGGCGCCCGAGTGAGCGAAGCCTCCCGCAACCGGACACGGCTCGCTGGTCTTGGCATCGGCGCGCTGTTTGTCGTCCTGGCGGGCAAGGCTGGCTATCTGGCGCTGGATGGCGGGGGGGCACCTGTGCATGATGCCCCGAAGGAGGCGCCCCATGTCATGCGCGCCGACATTGTTGACCGGAATGGCGAATTGCTGGCCACATCCGTCAGCGCCTATTCGCTGGTCGCGAACCCGAAACTGATCTGGGATGGCGGCGAAGTCGCTGCAGCGCTCGCCACGGTGCTGCCCGAGATCGATGTCGATAGCCTGAGTGAGCGCCTGTCTGATCAGACGCGGGAATTTGTCTGGGTCAAGCGCGGCCTCACCCCGCGCCAGCGCAAGGCCGTGTTCGACTTGGGCCTTGAGGGCCTGCGCTTTGAAGAGGAAAGCCGCCGGGCCTATCCGCGAGGCACGCTGGCCGGTCATGTGCTGGGCTTCACCAATATTGATGGCGTCGGGGCAGGGGGCATTGAATACAGCCAGAATGATCGCCTGGCCCAGGGCGGTGAGCCCATTCGCCTGACCATCGATAATGGCGTTCAGGCTGCTGTCGAGGCCGAACTCGCCGCAACGGCGGCAGAGCATGACATTCAGGGCGGCGCCGTGATCCTGATGGATGCGCAGACCGGCGAAGTGCGCGCCATGGCCAGCTGGCCACCTTTCGATCCGAACCGCTCGCTGGATATTGGCGTCAGTGATCCTTCCCGGATGAACCGCGCCGTGGGCGCTGTCTATGAGTTGGGATCGGTGTTCAAGCCGTTCACCGTGGCAGCGGCCATAGAGAGCGGCGTTGTGCATCCGAAAGACCTGTTCGATGTTCGCAAGCCTCTGGAGATCAAGGGCTATACGATCAAGGATGATCATCCCTTCTATGGTGACGCGGATGTCACCCACATCATCTCGGAAAGCTCGAATATCGGGACGGTGCGGATCAATGAGAAGCTCGGCACGCGGCGCCAGCAGGCTTTCCTGAAGCAGGCCGGTCTGTTGGATCGTGCGCATATCGAACTATCCGGCAGCGCGGCGCCGATCCTGCCTGAACGGTTCGATGATCTCTATTCTGCGACCATTTCCTATGGCCATGGCATCGCCGTCACGCCGATGGCGTATCTGGAGGCCTTCTCGGCCTTTGCGAATGGTGGCGAGCGCGTTAAGCCGACCCTGATCATGAACCATCGCGAGCGGCCCCAGCCGGTGCGTGTGATGTCTGCCCTGACGGCGGAAATCGTCAATGTTATGATGCGCGAAGCCGTTGTGACCGGCACCGGCAAGAATGCCGAAGTGGCCGGCTACCGCGTCGCCGGCAAGACGGGCACGGCAGAGAAGCCCATTCCTGGCGGCTATTCCGATACGGAAAACGTTGCGAGCTTTGCGGCGATCTTTCCCTATGATCGTCCTCAATATGCCCTGATCGTGACTCTGGATGATCCGCAGGCCGGAAATGAGATTGGCGTCACCGCAGCATATAATGCGGCCCCCACAGCCGGACGGATCATTGAGCGGGTCGCGCCATTGCTCGGCCTGGCCCCGCGTTTTGAGGATATCCGTCCAGCTGGTGCCGCCCTCGGCTCTGCCCAGGAGAAGAGGAGTTCGCTGTGACCAAACTGAAAGACCTGTTCCCTCTCGTCGAGGATGGGGAGACCGAGATCACGGGCATGACGGCGGACAGCCGCCGGGTGCGGCCGGGCTATCTGTTCGCTGCCTTGAAGGGCACGGTATCTGACGGGCGGGACTATATTCCGCAGGCGATTGAAAAAGGCGCGGCCGCGATCCTGTCCGATAGCGGCGTGGATGTGACGGCTGCGGCGCATGTCATGGCCGATGAGCCGCGCCGGGCGCTGGCCCTGGCCGCGAAGCATTTCTACAATTCGCAACCGAAGACGATTGCTGCCGTGACCGGTACGAATGGCAAATCCTCGACCGTAGATTTCTGCCGCCAGATCTGGGCCGGGGCAGGCTTGCCGGCGGCCTCCATGGGGACGCTGGGCGCGATCGGCCCGAAGGGTAAGATTGATGTCGGCCACACGACGCCGGACCCGGTGACCATCCACGAAACCTTGCGTGAACTTGCAGGGCAGGGCGTCACGCATTGCGCGATGGAGGCCTCCAGCCACGGCCTGGAACAGCACCGCCTCGACGGCGTGGATCTGTCGGCGGTCGCCTTCCTGAACTTCACGCAGGACCATCTCGATTACCATGCGACGATGGAAGACTATCTGAATGCCAAGCTGCGCCTGTTCCGCGACTTTGGCGAAGCGGGCATGCCCGCCATCGTGAATGCGGACAGCGACCATCGCGACATATTTGAGAAGGCCGCAACGGAACATGGCCTGAAAGTGGTATCCTTCGGCTGGCGCGGGGAAGACCTCTGGATTGACGAGATCATGCCGCGCGCGACCGGTCAGGTGCTGAACCTGTTTTGGCGCGACGTGGAACAGAAGCCCTTTGAACTGCCGCTGATTGGCGAGTTCCAGGCCCTGAACGCGCTGGCCGCGGCCGCGATCTGCCTGTCCTTGGGCATGGAGTTCGAGCAAGTGGCACTGGGCCTGCAAAACCTGAAGCCTGTGAAAGGCCGCCTGGAACTGGTCGGCAAGACCGAGGCTGGCGCAGGTGTGTTCGTGGACTATGCCCACACGCCGGACGGTCTGGATGTGCTGCTACGCGCGGTCCGTCCGCACACGGCGGGGCGGTTGAAGGTGATCTTTGGCTGCGGTGGTGACCGCGATGCCAAGAAGCGTCCACTGATGGGCGAGATTGCTGCACGCCAGGCCGATGATGTGATTGTGACGGATGACAATCCGCGCTCTGAAGACCCGGCGCTGATCCGCAAGGCCATCATGGCCGCTGCGCCGGATGCGCGCGAGATAGGCGATCGCGGCGAAGCGATCCGCACCATCATTGCAGAGCTGCAAAAGGGTGACACGCTGGTCATCGCGGGCAAGGGCCACGAGACGGGCCAGATCATCGGCAAGGACATCATTCCGTTTTCTGATCAGGATACGGCGCTGGCTGCGCTGGAAGGCGGTGCCAGATGAGCGCGCCACTTTGGACCTCTGCAGATATTGCGCTTGCCACCGGCGGCACTGCGACGGCGGACTTCAATGTCACGGGCAGCGTGTCCATTGATACACGCACGCTGAAGCCGGGCGATCTGTTCGTGGCGCTGACCGACCAGCGCGACGGGCATGACTTTGTCGAGGCCGCCTTTGCCGCTGGGGCGTCTGGCGCTCTGGTCTCCCGCAAGGTGGGCGACGGGCCGCAAATTGTGGTCGACGATGTTCTGAAGGCGCTGGAGCAGATGGGCATCGAAGCCCGCATCCGGTGCGGCGCACACCGCACGGCCGTCACCGGCTCTGCCGGCAAGACCAGTGTCAAGGAAATGCTGGCGCAGATCTACCGCGCCTTTGGCCCGGCGCACTGGAATGTCAAAAGCTTCAACAATCACTGGGGCGTACCGCTGACGCTGGCGCGCATGCCGGAAGAGACGGCCCGTGCTGTGTTCGAGATCGGCATGTCCACGCCGGGCGAGATTGCTCCGCGTAGTCATATGGTCCGTCCACATACGGGCATCGTCACCTGCATTGCCGGGGCACATCTGGAAGGGCTCGGCTCTCTCAGCGCGGTGGCCCATGAAAAGGCAGACATTTTTGCTGGTCTGGAAGCAGGCGGCACCTTCATCCTGCCGGCGGATGATGAATTCTTCGAATATCTCGCTGGCCGGGCGCGCCGCTTTTGCTCCACCGGAAATCTGGAAAGCTTTGGCCATGCCGCGAATGCGACGGCCCGTATCGTCGGCTATGAAACGGATGGCCAGGAAAGCCGCATCCAGCTGGATGTTGTCGGTAAGCCGGTGCTGGTGACGCTGAATGCCGTAGGCGAACATTGGGCGCTGAACGCGGCCGCTGCCGTGCTGGCGGCCAGCCAGTCCGGTCTCACCGTGGAAGATTGTGCACAGGCGCTGTCGGGCTACACCCCGCCGCCGGGGCGTGGCACGTCAGAACGCCTTGCCTTGCCGGGCGGAGGCCATATCACGCTGATTGATGACGCCTATAATGCGAACCCCGCCAGCATGCGCGCCTCCCTCGCGGCGCTGACGCGTAGACCTGAGGGCCGGCGCCTGGTCGCCCTTGGTGAAATGCTGGAAATTGGTGCGACCTCGGACGAGGAACATGCGGCGCTGGCAGGGCCTGTTGCCGATACGGGCGCAGCCGGAGTCTTCCTCGTTGGTGACAAAATGACTCACCTTGCGGACTCACTTCCGCCTCAGTTGCAGCAGATCTGGGCACCCAATTGGGAAGAGCTGTGGAATCAGCTCGAAAAAGCCCTCCAGGATGGAGATGTGCTCTTGATCAAGGGCTCGAATGCGTCCGGGATGGGGAGATTAGCAGACCGGCTACGCCAATGGAGCGAGCCGGCGTTGGGCAAGATGGATAGCGGTGCAGAAAGTACCGCAGAGGTCGGGTGATGCTGTATGAATGGCTGGCCGCTGACAGCGGTATATTCAATCTACTGAATTACATCACCTTCCGGTCGGGAGCCGCCGTTGTGACGGCTTTCCTGGTGACCGTGATCTTCGGTGATGCAATCATCAATTTCCTCCGGGCCCGGCAGGGCAAGGGACAGCCGATCCGCGACTTGTCGCTGGAGGCGCAGCTGTCAAAGCAGGGCACGCCCACCATGGGCGGCTTCCTGATCTGGCTTGGTCTGGTCGTCGGCGTTCTGCTCTGGGGTAATCTGCATAACCCGTATGTCTGGGTCACCCTGTTCGTGACCCTGTCCTATGCTTTCCTTGGGTTCCTCGATGATCTTGCGAAAGTGTCGAAGCAGAGCGCGGATGGCGTGTCTGCGGGGGTACGCCTGATTGTCGGCTTCGGCATTGCGGCGCTGGCCTGTGCCTTCATCATGGGCCTGCAAGGTGCGCATACTCCGGCCGGACATGCCGAGTGGGGCCCGCTGAACGGTCTTGCGGAAATCATTGCAGGCCTGGCGCCAGAGACGAGCGTTAAGCCGGCTGACCCGTCCTTCTCCGGCGGTGTCGCTGTGCCGTTCGTGAATGACTATTTCCTGCCGCTTGGCGGCTTCTTCATCCTCTTCGGCATGATCGTGGTCGTCGGCAGCGCCAATGCCGTGAACTTCACGGATGGACTGGACGGCCTGGCCATCGTGCCGATGACGTTCGCAGCGGCGGCCTATGCGCTGATCGCCTATCTGACTGGTAACTTCGTCTTCGCCAATTATCTCGGTATTCAGTTTACGCCCGGCACGGGAGAGCTGACGGTTCTGCTGTCGGCTATGATCGGCGCGGGCATGGGCTTCCTCTGGTACAATGCCTATCCGGCGAAGGTCTTCATGGGCGACACTGGCTCGCTTGGCCTTGGTGGCATGCTGGGCGTTGTGGCCGTGGCCGCAAAGCACGAATTTGCGCTCGTCATCATTGGCGGCCTGTTTGTGATCGAAGCCATGTCCGTGATGATGCAGGTTGGCTGGTTCAAAATCACGCGCAAGCTGACCGGTCAGGGCAAGCGCATCTTCCTGATGGCGCCGCTGCACCACCATTTTCAGAAAAAGAACTGGCCAGAAACCCGGGTTGTCGCCCGCTTCTGGATCCTGTCCGTTTTGTTCGCCCTTGCGGGCCTCGCAACCCTGAAGCTGAGGTAACCCAAGACTCATGATTCCGATTACTGAATATGCGGGAAGAGATGTTGCGGTGTTCGGCCTTGGCCGGACAGGCCTCTCGGCTGCCAAGGCCCTGAGGGCAGGCGGCGCGCGTGTTCATGCGTGGGATGATAATGAGGAAACCCGCGCCAAGGCAGAGGCGGCGGGCCTCGTCCTGTCCGACATCAACAAGCGCGACTGGCAGACCTTTGCCGCGCTCGTTCTGTCGCCCGGCGTGCCCTACAAATTCCCCCAGCCGCACCGCATCGTGCGCATGGCCGAGATGACCGGCGTGCCGATTGTCGGTGACATGGAATTGTTCGCCCGCGCCGTGCAGTCCCTGCCGGAGCGTGGACGCCCGAAAATTATCGGCATTACCGGCACCAATGGCAAATCCACGACAACGGCGCTGATCGGGCATATCCTGAAGCAGGCTGGCCGGGACGTGCGCATTGGCGGCAATATCGGCACGGGTGTGCTGGACCTTGCTCCGCTACATGCCAATGCGATCTATGTGCTGGAACTATCCTCCTATCAACTGGACCTGGTGAAGAGCCTGCACTGCGACGTGGCCGTTCTGCTGAACATCACGCCGGACCATCTGGATCGCCATGGCGGCATGGAAGGCTATCAGGCCGCCAAGATGCGCATCTTCCAGAACCAGGTGGCGAAGGATGTTGCGGTCATCGGGTTTGATGATGTGATCACCCAGTCCATCGCCATCGGCCTGTCTGCGAATGGCCCGGCCCGTGTCGTTCAGGCCTCGTCCACCTATGCGCTGGGCCGCGGGGTCAGCGCCGTGGACGGACGGCTTTATGACAGCACGACCGGCCAGGCGAACTTTGTCGGCAAGCTGGCTGACTGCACGGCGCTGCCGGGGCGGCATAATCACCAGAACGCATCTGCGGCCTATGCGGCCTGCCGTTCGCTGGGCCTTGATCCGCAAACCATCATGGATGGCCTGAAATCCTTCCCCGGCCTGGCGCACCGCCTGGAAATGGTGGGAGAGATTGACGGCGTGAAATTCGTCAACGACTCCAAGGCGACCAATGCCGAGGCCGCCGAACAGGCGCTAAAGGCCTACAAGAATGCGTACTGGATCGCTGGCGGCGTTCCCAAGGCAGACGGGATAAAATCCCTGGCGCCGCATTTTCCGAATATTACCAAGGCCTATCTGATCGGCGATGCCGAAGAGGCCTTTGCCGATACGCTCAAGGGCAAGGTGGCGCTGCAGAAATGCGGCACGCTGGAACATGCCGTCCAGGCTGCATTTAAAGATGCAAGTGCTGCAGGCGATGAGCAGCCGGTCATTCTTCTTTCACCTGCTTGTGCGAGTTTCGACCAGTTCCGCGATTTTGAACATCGCGGGGATGTGTTTCGGAGCATCGTCCAATCGATGATGCCGCAGGAGTTGAAGGAGTTGGCTTGACCTACGTATCGTCCGCCCCATTGCTCGCACGCTCGGATACATCCTGGCTGACCGAGTGGAGGCGGACGCTTGATTGGGGTCTGGTCGGCGGTGCTTTATTCCTCATGGCCATTGGCATGTTGTTGTCGCTCGCTGCCGGGCCCAGCGCGGCCGCGCGCATCGGCTATGACAATGAATATTACTTCGTTTTCCGGCAGGCGATCTTCGTGGCCGCCAGCGGCGTGATCATGATCGGCGTCAGCATGCTGGACAGGTCCTGGGCAAGGCGCTTTGCAACGCTGGTCTTCATGGGCGGACTGGCGATGATGTTCTTCATCCTGGTCTGGGGGCATGAGGCAAAGGGCGCGCAGCGCTGGCTGCTGGTGGCAGGGTTCACCGTACAGCCGAGCGAAGTGGTCAAGCCTGCCCTGATCGTGCTGAGCGGCTGGCTGCTGGCCCAGCGGGAGCTGTATCCCAGCGGGCCATGGGCGATCATTGCCTTCCTCTTCTATGCGGTAACGCTGGGCCTTTTGCTGCTGCAGCCGGATGTGGGTCAGTCCGCCTTGCTGACGGCGGCCTTTGTGGTCACCTTCTTTGTCAGTGGGCTGCCCTGGCGCTGGGCGGCAGGATTCGGCGTGGGCGGGATCAGCCTGTCGGCGCTGCTCTACATGCTGCTGCCGCATGTGCGCGTGCGCATCAACAGCTTCATCGACCCGTCTTCGGCAGATACCTACCAGATCGACAAGGCGGCGGAGGCCATTGGCCGGGGTGGCCTGTTCGGCGTTGGTCCGGGGGAGGGGCAGGTCAAGCTGCACCTGCCGGATGCGCATACCGATTTCATCTTCGCCGTCATGGCCGAAGAATATGGCCTGATTGCCGCCCTGGTGCTGATGAGTATTTTCGTTCTGGTGATTATCCGGGGCTTTCGCGCCAGTGCGCGCGTGGATGATGGGTATGCCCGCGCTGCGAGCGCCGGACTCTTCACGCTTTTTGGTCTTCAGGCTGCCATAAATATAGCCGTTAATCTGGCCTTGATCCCGCCAAAGGGGATGACACTGCCATTTGTTTCCAGTGGTGGCTCATCCATGATCGGCACGGGATTGACACTTGGCCTCGCCCTGGCACTTGTGCGCGGACAAGGTACGCGCACAAGGGGCCGGTATGGTTGAAGGCAGAGACAAGCTCGTCATCATTGCAGCAGGTGGTACCGGGGGGCATCTGTTCCCGGCCAGGGCCTTTGCCGATGAGATGCGTGAGCGTGGCTGGAAGGTCGGCCTGATCTCTGACAAGCGCGGCGTGAAATATGCCGAGGGCTTCCCCGCCAAATGGATGGAGCAGGTGCAGGCGGCCTCCCCAAATTTCCGCAAGCCCTGGACCGTTCCGGGCGCAGCCCTGAAGATCAATGCGGGCATTTCCCGCGCGGTGACGCTGATCCGCGAGACACAGCCCCTGCTAGTGGCCGGCTTTGGCGGCTATCCGGCCTTTCCGGCGCTGGCGGCGGCGCGCCGTCAGAAAGTGCCGATCATCATTCATGAGCAAAACGCTGTGCTGGGCCGGGTGAACCGCCAGTTCGCCAAACATGCCAAACTGGTCGCCAGCGGCTTTGACCGGCTGGACCGCCTGCCGAACTGGAGCGCGCATCTGGCGGTCGGCAATCCGGTGCGGGCGCCCATTCTTGCCCGCCGGGAAGACCCGTATCCCTCCACGGATGGCAAGCTGACGATCCTGATTACCGGCGGTAGTCAGGGCTCCAAGATCATTGGAGACATCATCCCCTCCGCCATTGCCGATCATGTGCCCCCGCCGTTGCAGGCTCGCCTCAAGGTGATCCAGCAGGTGCGCAAGGAGCAATATGCCTTTGTCGACAATATGTATCGCCGGATGAAGATTGAGGCAGAGCTCGCGCCCTTCTTCTCCGACATGCCGGAGAAACTCTCAGAGGCCCATCTTGTAATCGCGCGGTCTGGCGCGGGCACTGTGTCAGAGATCGCGGCGGTTGGGCGGCCCTCCATCCTGATCCCGCTGGCAATTGCCATGGATGACCATCAGGCCGCCAATGCCGAAGCGCTGGTCGATGTTGGCGCAGCGGACATGGTGCTGGAAAGCAATCTCTACCCGAAACTGCTCGGCGCGCTGATCACGGCGCGCTTGCAGGATACGGATGATCTGAAGGCCCGCGCCGCCGCCGCAAAGGCCTCAGCGAAAATCAACGCGACCCGTGATCTCGCCGACATGGCCGAGCGCGTGGCAGAACTCTAAGCCGCTGAGGGGCGGCAGGCATGGGTGCGATGCATCTTTGCGTCGCGCAGCCAGTCCCATCCGAACGCGAAGTCTGAGTCTCCGTCGCGCTGGCGTGCGGCCAGTCGCTCCAGGGCCTCGTCCAGTGTCGGCTGATGGCCCGGCTCTACCCACCACATGACGAAATGCATGCCGCCGAGGATTTCGAACCATTCCTCACGGCGCTCATAGAATTTGCGGTGCACTGTGCCCCACACAAAGCGTTCGAGGCTTTCCACATCTTCCCAGACGGTGAGGTTGGACACGAATTGCGGATCGCCGCCGATCTTGTTCTCGGTATTGCCTTTGCCCGGCTCGCCAGAGCCTTCCATCATCCAGACAAAGCCCGGCATCTGCTTGCCCAGACCATTGATGAAATCGAGATTGTCCATGAATTCCTTGACGCGCGGATCGTCGGTTGGCGCAATCAGGCGGCCGATATTGAGTTCTGCGAGATGCATTTCCATCGGCTTTTTCATTTCAGTCTCATGCGTCATAAACAACCTCCTGTTGCGCCAATGAATAGCCACGATTCAAAAGGATGCTCAACGCACCTTGGCAGGCCGTTCTGTCGCAGGAGAGACGGCTGACTTTGAATCGCCCGGAACGCTTGCCACTCCAATGTGCAGCAAGGTAACGCTGTGTCTTGTGTTTTCTCTGATTGAGCGGATTTCTGTATGACATCTCCCACGCCTTTCGATCTCGGCCCGGCCCATATTGTCGGTATTGGCGGCATTGGCATGTCGGGCATTGCCGATGTGATGATCACGATGGGCTATGAAGTGCAGGGCTCTGACATCAGGGAGTCCGACAATATCCAGCGCCTGCGGGATCGTGGCGCGAAGATTTTCATCGGCCATTCCGGAGAGAATGTGAAAGGGGCGGGCACCGTCATCATCTCTTCCGCCATCAAGGGCAACAATCCGGAAGTTGCGGCTGCGCGCGCGGCAGGTATCCCCGTGGTGCGCCGGGCCAATATGCTGGCAGAGATCACGCGCCTGAAATACACGGTCTGCATTGCCGGCACACATGGCAAGACGACGACGACCTCCATGGTGGCTGCGCTGCTGGATGGTTCCGGTATCGACCCGACCGTCATCAATGGCGGGATCATTCATGCCTATGGCTCCAACTACAAGGCGGGCGAAAGCGACTGGATGGTCGTGGAAAGCGATGAGAGTGACGGCACGTTCGCAAAGCTGCACCCGACCTGCGCCGTGGTCACGAATATCGATCCCGAGCACATGGATCATTATGGCTCCATGGAAAAACTGCGCGAGGCGTTTGATGTCTTCGTCGAGAATTTGCCCTTCTACGGTTTTGCGGTGCTGTGCACGGACCACCCAGAAGTGCAGGGCCTTGCCTCCCGCGTGACAGACCGCCGACGCATTACCTATGGCTTCAACCGCCAGGCCGATGTACGGGCCGTGAACCTCAATACAGACCTCTCTGGCGCGCATTTTGATGTGGCGCTGCGCTGTCCGGGCTCTGCCCAGCCGCGCATGATCGAGGGGCTGACCCTGCCCATGGCGGGGGAGCACAATGTCCAGAACGCGCTGGCCGCCATCGCTGTGGCACTGGAGCTGGGCGCGAGTGATGAGCACATCCGCACCTCCCTCAACCAGTTTGGCGGGGTGAAACGCCGTTTCACACCGGTAGGGGAGTGGACGCCTGTCGACGGCGAGGCGCCTGTGCGCATCATTGATGATTATGGCCATCACCCGGTCGAGATCGAGGCCGTGCTGAAAGCCGCCCGCGCGATGCTGGGCCAGGGCCAGTTGATCGCCGTCTGCCAGCCGCACCGCTACACCCGCCTTCGGGACCTTTTCGAAGATTTCTCGCGCTGCTTTGATCAAGCCGACAATGTGCTGGTCGCGCCGGTCTATGAGGCCGGGGAGAGCCCCATTGAGGGTATCACGCATGAAAGCCTCGTCACCAGCATTGCCCGTAACGGTCATCGGGGCGCGCAGGCTCTGTCGTCGTTGGACGTGCTGCCAGATGCGCTGAAAGCGCTGGCTCAGCCGGGCGCGATGGTGGTCTGTCTGGGCGCCGGGGACATCACGCGTTACGCGGGTGAACTGGCGGAAAAGCTACAGTCCTGACGCCGCGACAAGGTTAAAACGGCTTTCCCTTTGCCCGCGAATGTCGCAGGTTCTTCTCCAGCGTCCGATAGAGGCGAAGTGGAGGATACCGAATGACTGAGACATCACTGTCACCCGGCCAGGATGAAGAAGCGGCGATTGTCGCAGCCAAGCAGGGTGTGGTGCCAGGCGGTGAAGGCGGCGCTTTCGGCAAGACGGGCTTTGCCTGGGCCTGGTTCGAATGGGCGCGCAATCCCTACTACATTCTCATCATCATCTATGTCTTCGCGCCCTATTTCGCGCGCGACATTATCGGCGCAGACATTCTGGCCAGCGGACAGCTGGACGGCCTGGATGCGGACACGGCTGCGCAGCTGGCAGGGGCGAAAGGGCAGGCGGTGGTGGCCTCCCTGTCGAAATGGGCTGGCGCGATTGCGGCGCTGACGGCGCCCTTTTTGGGCGCGGCCTTTGACCGGGGCCTGCGTCGCAAGCCGCTGCTGCTTTTAGTTCTCGGGGGGCTTTCGGTGCTCAGCTTCCTGCTCTGGTGGGCTATTCCCGGCGAGGAGGGGCTGCCCACGGGCGCGATCATTGGCATCCTGATTGCGGCTTATGTCTGCTATACATTCAGCGAAGTGACGCACAATTCCATGCTGCCGGATGCGGCACGGCCCTCCGCCTTGCCTGCGGTGTCGGGCATGGGCCTCGCGCTCGGCAATGCAGCCTCGACCGTTTTGTTTATTGCCATCGTCTTCATGTTCGCCCTGCCGGACATGATGCATTGGCCGTTCGCAGAGCCGCTGTTCGGCATTGATACGTCGGAATATGAGCATTTCCGGATTGCGGGCCCGATCTGTGCCGTCTGGCTGATCGTGATGATCATCCCCTTCTTCCTCTATGCGAAAGATACCGGCCGCAAGGGCACGAAATTCTTCCCGTCGGTCAAGCAGGGGGCCCAGAATGTCATTCGTACGGTGCGCAAGGCCAGCCAGCACCGCGAAGCATTCAAATTCCTGATCGCGCGGACGATCTATGCCGATGGCATGTTTGCCCTGCTGGCGCTGGCGGCGGTCTATGTCAGCCTGTTCCTCGGTTGGGGCATTGTCGAGCTGACCGTGTATGCGATCTGGGCATCGGTCTGGGCCGCCGTTGGCGGTGTAGCCGGTGGCTGGTTCGACTCAAAACTGGGCCCCAAGAATGCCCTTCTGATGGAATTGATGGCGATCGTGCTGATCATGTTCCTCAGCCTGTCGGTCACGCGGGACTCCATCTTCTACGGCCTGATCGAGAACCGGGAATTGTGGAACACGCCAGTCTTCTCCAGCCTGTCGGATGTGACCTATCTGATGACCGGGGCGCTGATCGGTGTCTTTGCGACAGCGAACATTTCCTCCAGCCGTTCCATGCTGGTGCATGTCGCGCCCAAGCATATGCGGGGGGAGTTTTTCGGCCTCTACGCCATTGCCGGTACGGTGACAGTCTGGATCGGGCCGCTGCTGATTGAATTGTTTACGACATGGTCAAACAGCCAGCGGGTCGGCATGTCTGCCATCGCGCTTTTGTTCTTTTGCGGCTTCGCTGTTCTGACCCGGGTGCGCGTCAGCAAGACCCCTGCGGAATAGGGCAGGGGCGATCCCCATCAGACTTAGCTGGTCGGGCCGAAAACGGACCCGCCACCTGAGACGCGCTCGATTTCGCGAACCCGGCGTGGACGCAGATAGAACTGGCTGCGCAAATTCTTGTCATTGGTCAGGAAGCCCCCAAGGGCACCATCATAATTGTATTCGACTTCTGAAAAGATCACCGAACCGGGAGACGAAATGATGCCATCCGGAACAGCCAGGATTGTGCCCTTGGAATATGGTGTCATCAGGTAGGCATCTGACCAGGCCACGCGGGCATTGCCGTCGCCATTGTCGACGATGCTGGTGATCCGCATGCGGGCGGTCCGGGCGCTATAGGGCTGCATCATCACGTCAGCGGCTGCGAACATCTCGCGCATGTCATCATCGGTTACTTTAGCGAGACGGGCTGTCAGGTCACCCAGGCTGGAGCTGGTTGAGGTGACCCGCCGGTCCACCCGCATCAACAGGCTGAGCTCAACAGCGCCGAGATAAAGCAGAATGAGAATGGGGGCGATGAGGGCAAACTCAACGGCCGAGACACCTTTTTCATTATAGCGGATGCCCCGCACGCCGCGCCATTTCAGACGCGGGTTCAGCCGGGAAAGAAGGGATTTCTTGGCCATGTCCATCAGTCTCCGAAAGGCTCGTTGCGGAATACGGCATTGGCCTGAAGCAGGTGCCGATTGTCGGGAAGGTTTGCCAGAGGGGCAGAAATGATCGGCGTAATCAGTGGCCATTCATAATAGACCCGAACCGCCACGATCTCGTTTGCATCACCCGGATCGTAGATGAAGCCGACATCATCCAGATTGCCGTCTGCGTCCTTGGGGGTGCTCATGTCTGCGGCGCTGAATTTGGTCATGGAGCGGACATCAATATGAAGCTTGTTGTCACAGCTCAGCAGGTTGAAGAACTCATTGCAGATGTCACGTCGGAACTCGACTTCCGTATACCCGCTTTCTTGAGCCTGCCCTGTGCGGACTTTACGGGCGGCCTCGCTGACCGAATTTTCGAGGACGGTCGACATGATGAAGATCAGGCAGACTTCAAGAATGCCGAAGATCAGGAAGAAGAACGGGATGGCCACCAGCGCGAACTCGACTGCGGCGGCCCCTTTGTGGTCCTGGCACCAGGCTTCCGCCTTGCGCCGCAGGCGAGCGGTCAGGATTGTAAACGGCATGGTCATTGCGCGGCTTCCCCAAAAGGACATGCGGGTCCAGATGGGACTGTAGCAAAGCACAGTTTTCAGGCCGTTGCAGACTTAGATGAAATTTTACAAAATCCCGCAGGCGGCCATGATCCCGGGGCAGGGTAGGGCGCTATTTGCCCTGTGCGCGCCGATCGAGACTGTTTTCCTGGCCGATCACTGTGGAGAAGAAGCTGCGCTCATCTCCCAGGGAGGGCATTGGCACGCATTCTGGCGCGCAATCATATGTATAGTCTTCGCCGGAGCGATTAACCGTGACGAGATTGCTCGTATCGACCGTGACAGTGATGTCGACCGCATAGATTTGGTCACCGTTTTCATTGAAAACCATGACATTCGTCGTGCCTGCCGAGCGACCGGTAATGAAGATCAGGTTTTCATTATGAACCGCAACATCGGCAATTCTCTGATTGCCGAGCACGACGCTGTTGGCTTTCCCATGCAGCTTGACGGGAACCGTTGTGTTAGCTTGCAGCGTCAAGGGCTCCGCCATGGCCATTTGTGCCATAAGGGCGCCCGCCAGCGGCAATGCGCAAAGTTTCCCCGCGAACTTCATGTCTGCCGTCTCCAGAGTAAATCAGCCTTTCGACATTCGCTGAATAAGGTTGCGCCTTTCCTAATAGGGTTTCCAGAAGGTCATCAGGAAGGACGGTCTATACTTTATAAGTGTACTGAGGCACTAAGGCGGCGAATCAAAAAGGCCAATATTTGCAGGGCTTCAATTGGTAAACGAATCACTCATTTGCCTTTATGGATTTTCTGTTTTCTTTCACCTGATATTGAGACTGATACCC
This sequence comes from Alphaproteobacteria bacterium, assembly GCA_018222605.1. GTDB lineage: Bacteria > Pseudomonadota > Alphaproteobacteria > Caulobacterales > Hyphomonadaceae > Hyphomonas. The sequence goes on along the minus strand of JAAEZZ010000008.1, from coordinate 207,072 downwards.
TAATGTGATCACTGTTCCGGGCAGAGAAATCCAAAACCGGGGCAGTTAGAAATGCATGATGGGAGTTTCCAAATGTTTGCACGTTTTCTTAAAGACGAGTCTGGCGCCACGGCTATCGAATACGGCCTGATCGCTGCTCTGATTGCTGTTGCTATCATCGGCGGTGTTACCGCTCTTGGTACGGCTACGAACGCTAAGTTCACTGAAGTTTCGACCGCAATCGGCTAAGCTTTAAACGCTTAACCGCTTCATAAAGGGCCGCCAGGTTTTCGCCTGGCGGCTTTTTTCATATCTGTCCGGATAAAACTTCCTTCAATCTTTTTCGGCATGGTTCGGGAAAGTCAAAGCTTGGGGAAGCGAGATCATGATCCTGACAATTCTTGGCGGCCTGTTCTTGGCGCTCTGTGTGTTTGCCGCCCTTCATGATGTAAACCGCCTGACCATTCCGAACTGGCTGAACCTAACCCTGGCGGCCTTGTTTGTTCCGGCCGCGTTTGTCTCTGGCTTGCCTCTCGAAATTCTTGGCGGTCATCTTCTTGCCGCGCTGTGTGCGTTCGTCATCGCCTTTGCCCTGTTCGCCTTCAATGTCTTCGGGGGAGGGGATGCCAAGATGATCCCTGCCGTGATGTTATGGCTCGGCCCCAACGTGGCCTTTGAATTCCTGTTTGCGATGGCTATCGCGGGCGGGGTCTGTGCCCTGTTGATCCTGCTGGTGCGCAAGACCATGCCGGTGGAAGCGTTGCCGGGGGCTGTCCGCGCGCCTTTTCAGGAAAAGGCAGGTGTTCCGTATGGGGTGGCGATTGCCATTGGCGTTTTCGTCGCTGGCTCCGGATCTCCATTCCTTAGCGGAGTCTTAAGGCAGATCAGTTTTTTCGGTTAACGATGCTTTAGGCCCGGTGTGAAATTGTCGAGTCAAATCGGGTGGGTACATGATGCAAGTGTGTCTACTCGGAACATGTATCTAGGGGAGTGACATCTGATGTCGCCGATACGTTTGATCATTCTTGTTGGTGCCGCTATTGCAGCCATCGCCGCGGCGTTTCTTGTGCGCAACATGGCGCAGGCTCCCGCGCCGCAAGCGCCTGCGCCGGTCGTTGAGACCCGGGAGATTTCCCAGACGCGGGTCCTGGTTGCCAAGCGCAACCTGCAGGTTGGCGAGATGATCGTGCCGGAGGACATGCGCTGGGCCGATTGGCCGGAGAGCAATGTTCTCAACACGTACAGCACGGAGGCCGCCGACCCGGACGCGATGCAGAAACTGTCCGGCAGTATCGTGCGTATCCCGATCTATGAAAAAGAGCCGATCATGGATACCAAGCTGGTCATGAAAGGCGATACAGGCACCATGGCCGCGCTGCTGACGCCTGGCATGCGTGCCATCGCCGTGGAGATTTCGGTGGAATCTGCAACGGGCGGGTTCATCCTGCCAAATGACCATGTTGACGTCATTCTCACCTATGAGGTCGATGCAGGCTCAAGTGGCGGATCAAGCGATGACAAGATGCCGATCACCAAAACCGTACTTCAGAACGTGCGTGTTCTGGCAATCGACCAAGTTTACAATATGGATGAGTTCGGCGGTGCGACGCAGATTGGCAGCACCGCGACGCTGGAAGTTACCGGGGAAGAGGCCGAACTGATTGCCTATTCTGAGCGCCGGGGCGTCCTGTCCCTCTCGCTTCGCTCCTGGTCCGATGTGGGAGAGGGGGAAAGCCGTAAGGCACGGTCAGATTTGCTCAACTCTGCAGGCAATACGCCGATGGAGAGTGGGGTGGTTGTTTACAAGAATGGACAGCCGGATATGCCGAGTCGGCCTTGGGGACGCTGAACATGAAATCACGCAACAGCATTACGGGCCTCTTCGTCTTGGCCATGGCGGCATCAATGCCGTCCTTTGCGTATGCCGAGCCGGGTACGCAGGGAACACGGATTACCTATCCGGGCGAGTCTGACTACAGCCAGCGCGTCACGCTGGGCCTCAACAAGTCCATGGTGATCGACCTGGACCAGCCAGCCGCGGATGTCGTGATTACGAATCCCAAGATTGCAGATGCGGTTGTGCAGACGGCGCAGCGGATCATTTTCCGCGGAGTCAGCTATGGTCAGACGAACGCGTTCGTCTTTGACCAGTATGGCAACCAGATGCTGAATCTCGAAATTGGCGTCGAAATGGACATGGCAAATCTGCACGCGACCATTGCGCGGTTGGTGCCCGGCGCACGCGTCAAGGTCGAGGGCATGAATGGTAATATCGTCATTACCGGGAATGCCAGCAATCTGACGGAATTCAATACGGTTGAGCGCCTCGTCAAGGCCTATGTAGGCTCTGGCAATGATGCCGAAATTGTCAATATGATGAGTATCTCCGCCAAGGACCAGGTGCTGCTGGAAGTGCGCATCGTGGAAATGCAGCGCAATGCGGTAAAGCAGCTTGGCGTCAATCTGAGCGGCAGTCCAACTTTCGGAGACCTCGGAAAGCTGGTTGAACAACAGCTTTTTTCTCCAAATGAGGATGGCGTTTTCGTCGATCAGGATACGACGGCTTTGGGCCCGGGTCTGCCGTTCGATTATTCGGGCAAGATTGACACCGGTCTGGGCTTTCCTGTGCAGGGGAGAAGCATTGGCGGTCTGGATACGTCCTTCAATTATGCAAACTATGTCGGAGAAAACCTTCAGTCTGCGGTCGGTGTAACGATCAACGCGCTGGAGCGGATTGGTGTTGTCAAGACGTTGGCCGAGCCAAACATGGTCGCCATGTCCGGAGAGAGCGCAAAATTCCTGGCGGGCGGTGAGTTCCCTGTGCCTATCGGCCAGGACAATAATGGCCGTATCACGATTGAGTTCAAACCCTACGGCGTCGGCCTCGGCTTTACGCCAGTCGTGCTGTCAGAAGGCCGTATCTCTCTCAAAGTGTCCACGGAAGTTTCCGAGCTGAGTTCGCAAGGGGCCTATCAGGCTGCCAGCACGACAACGGTCGACAGTGATGGCAATGTGGTCACGCAGGAGGGGGTTACCCTGCCGGCGCTGACGGTCCGGCGCGCAGAATCCACGATCGAGTTGCCGTCCGGTGGCTCCATGATGATGGCCGGTCTGATCCAGTCCCGGTCCCGTCAGAATCTGGATCAGCTGCCCGGTCTGAAGAAGCTCCCGGTTCTGGGCGCGCTGTTCCAGTCGCGGGACTTCCTGCAGGAGGAAACCGAACTGGTCGTGATCGTGACGCCATATCTGGTAGACCCGGCTGCCAAGAACCAGTTGCGCACACCGGCAGATGGCTATGCGAACGCATCGGACGCGAAGACAATCTTCTTCGGTAAGCTGAACGAACAATATGGCAAGGATGGCGCCCCGGTGGACGCCTCCGATTATCGCAGCCCTGTTGGCTTCATTGAGGAGTAGGGGACGAGGAATGAGCAGGTTGAAGACACTATCTCTTGGTCTGGCCGCAGTGACGGGACTGGGCGCGCTGGCGGCCTGTTCCAATTATGCGCCAACAGCTGTGCCGCAATCCTACCTTCAGGGTACGGCGCTCGACCGCAACCCGATCGGCGTTGCCAAGCGCACCGAGTTTCTGGAAATCGAACTGGACACGTCGGGCAGCGAACTGAGCCTGGTCGACAAGGCGCGGATCAATAATTTCGTGGTCGACTATCGCCAGAAGGGCCATGGCCCGCTGGTCATGTCGCTACCGGCCTCATCCGCCAATCCGCAGCTGGCAGTCGCCGCGATCACCGAGGCGCGTACCATCGCTTGGGAGAATGGCGTTCAATATGAAGAGATTTCGGATACGCATCATGGCACTGAAGAAGACCTGACAGAGCCGCTGATCCTGGCCTACCAGACATATGATGCTATCGCGCCGGACTGTCCGTCCATGGCCAGCATGGATTTTGCTGACATTACCTCCAACAATGAGCAGCCGACGCTTGGCTGCTCGGTTCGCACGAACCTGGCCGCCATGATTGCCGATCCGGCCGACCTGCTGGGGCAGCGCCCGCTGGATGCGGCAGATCCGCTACGCCGCAGCGTTATTCTTGAGAAATTCCGCCAAGGTGAAGTCACAGGCGCTGACCGGTCCGACAATGAATCGGGGACTGTTTCCACCGCGGTTGGAAATTAGACCGGGCGAGAGAGGATTGGGCTGAACATGTCACATGACAAAGCACTTTTCGACGACGAGATCGATCCCGATTTCGAGGACGTCTTTGCAGAAGATCCGCTGGCGGATCTGGTCAACCCGTCTGCGGAGCCTGCGGCTGATACGGGTGCCATGCCTGCTGAAGCGGTGACTCCGCCGGCTGCAGACAATGATGCGTTCCGGTTCAGTGCCGTTGATCGTGCGGGCGGCGACAGCATGCTGCCTGCCATCTCCATCAAGCTGTTCTATGAGCGAGATGAAACGCGCCAATTGCTTGAAACCTGTGCCAATGATCGCCGTATGGGCCGGGCTACCGTGGAATCCATTCCCGGCGGCATTCCGGCCGCGATTGCCTATATGAGCGAGAACCCGACGCCGAACCTGTTGCTGATCGAATCGTCTGATTCTGCCGGTCAGGTACTGCGGGAGATTGATCAGCTGGCAGAGCATTGTGATGAGACCGTGAAGGTCATGGTCATCGGCAGCGTCAATGACATCATGCTGTACCGCCAATTGATTGCGCGCGGCGTCAGCGAGTATCTGGTGCCGCCATTCGAACCGCTTCAGATCATCCGGTCCATTGGAGAGCTGTTCCACAATCCGGATGCGCCCTTTGTCGGAAAGCAGATTTCCGTAGTTGGCGCCAAGGGCGGGGTAGGGGCCTCCACAATTGCCCACAATCTGGCCTGGGCCCTTGCAGAAAATGTGAAGGTCAGCACCACGCTGGTGGATTTGGACCTGTCCTTCGGCACAACGGCGCTGGACTTCAATCAGGAGACACCGCAGACCATTGCAGATGCCCTGCTGGCACCGGAGCGTGCCGATGATGCTGTTGTCGAGCGCCTGCTGGCAAAGCCAACGGAGCGTCTGTCACTGTTCACCGCGCCCGCCACGATCAACCAGATCATGGATATCCCGGACGAGTCCTATTCCATGGTGATCGACGTCGTGCGCCGCAACGTACCCTATGTGGTGCTGGACCTGCCGCATGTCTGGTCCGCCTGGATGCTGGAGACGCTGGTGGCGTCCGATGAGGTGATCGTTGTTTGCCAGCCAGACCTTGCCTCCCTGCGCAATGGCAAGAATTTTATCGATCAGCTGAAGGCCAAACGGCCGAATGACAATCCGCCCCGCCTCGTGCTGAACATGAGCGGTGTGCCGAAACGTCCGGAAATTCCGGTCAAGGATTTCGCGGCCGCCATCGGTGTCGAGCCAGAGATCATTCTCCCGTTCGAGCCCGAGCTGTTTGGGACGGCGGCCAATAATGGCCAGATGATTTCCGAGACGGACGCGGCGTCCAAATCCTCTCAGGCCATTGATCATCTGGCCTGCACCATGTCTGGCCGGACAATCGAACCGGTCGAGAAATCCTTCTTCAAGAAACTGCTTGGCAAATAGCCCATTAGGGAGCCCTGAATGGCCTTCGGCAAACGATCAGCATCCAGCACACCTGCGTCGGCGCCCGTTGCGCCGAAGCCCAAGGCTGCGCCTGCTGCTGTGCCGCGTCCCCAGACCCAAAAGCCGAAGACCCCCGCGCCGGTTGCCGTAAAGGGTGCGCCCAAGCCGCCCTCCGCGCAGGCAAAGCCTGTTCAGGTCAAGACACCGGAGCCAAAGCCGGAACCTGTGCGTCAGGTGAATCAGCAGTCTGAGCAATACTACGCCACCAAGACGACCATCTTCAACGCGCTGATCGATACGATCGACCTGTCGCAGCTGGCGCAGCTGGATGCGGAGAGCGCGCGCGAAGAGATCCGCGACATTGTCGTCGAGATCATCAGTATCAAGAATGTGGTGATGTCGATTTCGGAGCAGGAACAGCTGCTCGATGACATCTGTAATGACGTACTGGGCTACGGCCCGCTGGAGCCTCTGCTCGCGCGCGATGACATTGCTGATATCATGGTGAATGGTGCCGACACGACCTATATCGAGGTCAACGGCAAGATCGAACGGACCAATATCCGCTTCCGGGACAATGCGCAGCTGATGAACATCTGTCAGCGCATTGTGAGCCAGGTTGGCCGCCGCGTTGATGACTCCTCGCCAATCTGTGACGCGCGTCTTCTGGATGGCTCCCGTGTCAACGTCATCGCGCCGCCCCTGGCGATTGACGGTCCGACCCTTACCATTCGTAAGTTCAAGAAAGACAAGCTGAAGCTGCAGGACCTTGTAAACTTTGGCTCCATTTCCGAGCCGGGGGCAGAGATCCTGCGCATCATCGGCCATGCCCGCTGTAATGTGCTGATTTCCGGCGGTACGGGCTCCGGTAAAACAACGCTCCTGAACTGCCTGACAGGCTTCATTGACCCGACCGAGCGCGTTATCACCTGTGAAGACTCCGCCGAGCTTCAGTTGCAGCAGCCGCATGTCGTGCGTCTGGAAACCCGCCCGCCGAACATTGAAGGCTCCGGCGAAGTCACAATGCGCGATCTGGTAAAGAACTGTCTGCGTATGCGTCCGGAACGCATCATCGTGGGCGAGGTGCGTGGCCCGGAGGCGTTTGACCTGTTGCAGGCCATGAACACGGGCCATGACGGCTCGATGGGAACCCTGCACGCCAACAGTCCGCGCGAAGCATTGTCCCGTGTGGAATCCATGATCACGATGGGCGGCTTCTCCCTGCCGGCCAAGACGATCCGTGAAATGATTGTCGGCTCGATTGATGTTGTCGTACAGGCCTCCCGCCTGCGCGATGGCTCTCGCCGTATCATGAACATCACAGAGGTGATGGGTCTGGAAGGGGATACGATCGTGCTTCAGGATGTGCTGAAATACGAGATCGAAGGCGAAGACGAAAACGGCCGGGTGCTCGGTACACATCGTGGCACAGGCGTTGGTCGTCCGCGCTTCTGGGAACGCGCTTCTTACTACAACATGGAACGAGAGCTGGCCGCTGCGCTGGACGCCGTGGGGAATTGAGGCATGGGCAGTGACATGATCATCTACATGGTCGCCGCGCTGGCCTTCCTCGCGATTGCCGGCATTGGCGTTGCCATGACCTCAGAAAAGAACGAGGCCGCCCGCAAGCGCGTGAAGGCCATCGGCTCAGGGCAGACCGTCAATGGCAAGGGTCGCGATACACGCATTCTGGATGAGAATGCCAAGCGCCGCCAGAAGACGCAGGAAATGCTGGACAAGCTGCGCAAGCAGGACCAAGAGCGCCGTAAATCCGTTCGCCCGCAAGATCTGAAAACCAAGCTGACCCAGGCCGGTCTCGATATCTCGCCTACCATGTTCTGGCTGTTCTCTTTGGTGGCCGGTGTATTTTGTGGCGGCTTCCTCTATCTCACCGGCTTTGATGGGCTGACGATCAGCGGAATTGTCCTGAAGAGCCAGCCAGTCATTGTGGCCGGCGCCTTTTTTGCCGGCATGTTCGGGTTTCCGCGTTTCCTGATCAATCTGCTGACCAATCGTCGCAACAAGAAGATGATCAACCAGTTTGCCGATGGACTGGACATCATCGTGCGGGGTGTGAAGTCTGGTCTGCCGCTGAACGAATGTGTACGGATCATTGCCAAGGAAAGTCCGGAGCCGCTGCGTACCGAATTTGCCATTCTGGCTGACAATCTGGCCATGGGCGCAGGCATGGAGCGCTCGCTGAACAGTTTCTACAAGCGTGTTCCTCTGCAGGAAGTGAACTTCTTTGTCATCGTGCTGCTGATCCAGTCCAAGGCCGGGGGTAACCTGTCGGAGGCCCTGAACAACCTTTCCAATGTGATCCGTTCCCGGAAAATGATGCGGGAGAAGGTCAAGGCAATGTCTTCCGAGGCGAAGGCGTCTGCCATGATTATCGGGTCCCTGCCCTTCGTGGTCGGCTTTCTCGTCTTCCTGACGACCCCTGCCTACATCATGCTGCTCTTTACCGAAGAGACCGGGCATTTGTTTATCGCTATCGGCTTTGTGCTGATGACCTTGGGCGTCCTGACGATGCGCAAGATGATCAATTTCGACATGTAGGGGAGGGGCGCGATGTACAGCACACTTGTTTCGCTGGCCCGTCCTGAGGCCATCGCGTCCATTCTGGTGGCGCTGGCCGTATTCGGCACAGTCCTGTCCATCATGCTGCCCTATCTGAAGACGGACAAACTCGAAACGCGCCTCAAGGCGGTGACGGAGCAGCGCGAGAAATTGCGCAAGCAGAACCGCGCCGCACTGGAGAATCGCGGGCTTCGTCGCACCGATGACTCCATGGTCGGGAACATCTCGTCCAAGCTGAACCTGGCCAAGGCCCTTGAAGACCCGAACGTTACTGCAACGCTCAGCAAGGCAGGCCTGCGTGGCCCCGGGCCGCTGTCTGCCTTCTATTTTGCGCGGATGACGCTGCCCTTTGTCGGTGCGTTCCTGATGTTCCTCTACATCTTCTATGTGAATGATCACGGTCTGCAGGGGCCGATGCGCTATGGCTCGCTGCTGTTTGGCGCGGCGGCGGGGTTCTATGCGCCCAACATTTACGTCTCGAACCTGGCCCAGAAGCGTCAGAAGTCGATCATGCGCGCCTTTCCGGATGCACTGGACATGCTGCTGATCTGTGTCGAATCCGGCATGTCGATCGAGGTGGGTTTTTCCAAGGTCAGCCAGGAAATCGGCTCTGCCTCTCCCGAACTGGCCGAAGAGTTCGGCCTGACCGTGGCGGAACTCGCCTATCTGCCGGAACGCCGCCAGGCCTATGAGAATCTTGCGAAGCGGACCGGGCATGAGGGTGTGAAGGCCGTCTGTATGGCCCTTGGACAGGCAGAGCGTTACGGGACGCCGCTGGGCGATGCCCTGCGCGTCATGGCCAAGGAAAACCGCGACATGCGCATGGCGCAGGCTGAAAAGAAGGCCGCCGCGCTGCCAGCCCAGCTGACCGTGCCGATGATCCTGTTCTTCCTGCCGGTTCTGTTTCTTGTGGTGCTGGGCCCGGCCTATCTCACCTTCAAGAAATCACAGCTGAATGAAGAGCCGCCGGCGCCTGTTACGCGCCAGTCCTGATCTGCTGCAGCTCTTCCTGATTTTCGAAATACTACTCGCCGGAGCGTCGCAGGCGCAGGCCTGTTGAGCTGGCTTCCGGCGCACTGTCTTCTGCCTCAGCGGCAGCAGGCGGCGTGACCGGCTTTGGCCTGGTTTTCTTGACAGGCGTTACTGCAGGCTTGGCCGCCGGTGTCTCGGTCTCCAGCGCTTCCCATGAACGCACCGGCTGGATCATGTCCTGAAGCAGTTTTGCGTTCTGTTCCACCACGCCTTGCGGAGCGTGACGGCTGCTGATCTCGGCCATTTCGTCATATTTGCCCTGCAGCCCCAGGATGAGGGCCAGGTTTTCCGTTACGCGCACATCCGCATCCGGTTGCGCGGCGGCCAGGCGCAGCTTTTCCTCTGCGCTGTTCAGGTCTCCGCTGAGGGCCAGGGACAGGCCGTAATTTGTCAGCGTGGAGGTGCGGGTCGGCTCCAGTAGCAGGGCCTGCGTATAGGCCAGCTGTGCATCCTTGTGACGGTCCAGCTTGTCCAGAGACGTGCCGAGCGCAGCCCAGGCTTCAGCCCGGTCCGGCGCGGTGCGGGTTGCCTGTTCAAAGGCGCGGGCAGAGGCCACAATGTCATTCTTCGCAGAGAGCGCCTTGCCCAGCGCAATCAGCAGGTCTGGATCACCGGGATGCACGACCAGAACCTGAGAGAGAACTTCAATCGCCCGCTCATCAGAGCCGATGCCACGCAGCGCGCTGGCAAAGGTCAGCGCCTTTTCCAGATTGTCCGGGTCCTTGGCATGTTCCTTGGCCCAGAAATTGGCCTTGGTCAGAGGGTCGGCGCGGTTGGCCGCGGCGACTTCTTCTTCCGTGGCAGGCTGCATGGCGGCTTCGACAGCGCGCGCATAGTCCTGCTCTGCCTGTTCAGCCGGGTCCGGACTGGTCGCGCAGGCGCTCAGCACGACAGCGAGTGCAGCCAGTGACGTTTTGGCTCTGGACATGGACAAGCTCCGGGTTTGTATCAGTTATAGCCACAGGGACTCTGGCGGCATGGCGTCAAGGATCAGTTAACGCCCCGGCAGTTTCCATTAACTCTCGCCGCTGAAAGGCCTGTTTGAATGCATAAGAGTTTCACCGCCGACCCCACGGGCGCCGTTGACGTCTTCCTCTACACATCTGCCGCCTTCAAGAGTCTTGAGAACGATCCGTTCCCGTCCGCCCGTGCGACGGCCAAGGCGCTTGGCTTTACCGCAGCGGCGGGACAGGTGGCGATGATCCCCGGGGAAGGGGGCACGCTGGCAAAGGTGTTGTTCGGTCTGGGCAAGGGACAGGATGCGCTGGCCGTCGCGGCCCTGTCAGGCAAGCTGCCCAAGGGTGTTTACAGCATTGCCGAGACGGGCGGCCTGCCATTTGAGCAGGTGGCCGCAGGCTGGGCAGACGGCGCGTACCGTTTTGACCGCTATTTGAAAGACAAGGCCAAGCCGCCCCAACTGGTCATCCCGGACGGCGAGGATGCCGACGCGCTCAGCCGTGAGGCTGATGCCTGCGCCCTGTTGCGCGATCTGGTCAACACGCCTGCCCAGGATATGGGGCCGCAGCATGTTGAAGGCGCGATTGCAGAGATTGCCGGGAAGTTCGGCGCGAAATTGACGACCATTGTCGGCGACGATCTGCTGAAAGAGAATTACCCCATGGTGCACGCCGTCGGCCGCGCCGCGACTTATGCGCCGCGCTTCATGGAGCTGGAATGGGGCGACCCGTCCAATACGCGCATTGCGCTGGTGGGCAAGGGTGTGACGTTTGACTCCGGCGGCCTGGATCTGAAGCCCGGCTCCGGCATGCGGATCATGAAGAAGGATATGGGCGGCTCTGCCCATGTCATCGCGCTGGCGCAGCTGATCATGAGCGCCAATCTGCCTGTGCACCTGAAGCTGTACGTGCCCTCGGTCGAGAATGCCGTGGCGGGGGATTCCTTCCGGCCGGGTGACGTGCTGACCAGCCGCAAGGGCCTGACCGTCGAAATCGACAATACAGATGCCGAGGGCCGTCTCATCCTGGCCGATGCGCTGACGCGCGCCTGTGAGGAAAAGCCGGACGTGCTGATCGATTTCGCAACACTAACCGGCGCAGCCCGTGTCGCTCTGGGGCCGGATCTTGCACCTTACTACACCGATGACGAGACCATGGCCGAGGCGATTCAGGCAGGCTCAGACGTGTCCGGCGATCCGGTCTGGCGCATGCCGCTATGGGACCCGTACCTGGCAGACCTGCAAAGCCCGATCGCGGACCTCGTCAATTCAGGCGGCCGGTTTGCAGGCTCCATCACGGCAGCGCTGTTCCTGAAGCAATTCGTCGATGCACCTAGCTGGACGCATCTGGATGTCTGGGCGTGGCGTCTTGGCAAATATGGCCGCCCGGAAGGCGCTGCCGCATGCGGTCTGCGCGCGATCTGGAAGACGCTGCAGAACCGCTATTCGGCCTGATCAGTCGATAATTTCGGGGCTAAGTATCTGCACCTCTGACAGGCGCTTGGCTTCCCGGACGCGGCCGCGCAGCACCAGCGTGTCGACGTTCTCCGGATCTGCCGCCATGGCTGCTTCGACATCGGCCATGGCCGGGTCCAGCTTGTCGAGGTTCAGGCGGGCCTCGGCGCGGAACTGGTGCGCCGTCGCATGGCCGGGCTGCAGAGAGATGGCCTTGTCGAGATCGGCTTCGGCCTCGGCCCATTTTTCCTGCAGCAGATAGGCGCTTGCCCGGTCGATCAGCAGGTCCGGGACATTCGGTTTCAGTTTCAGCGCATTGGTCAGCGTCAGTTCTGCCGCTTCCGGCGCGCCGGCCTGCAGCCAGGCATTGCCGGCTTGTGTCAGATATTCGGCGCGCTGTTCCAGCGTGCCGCCATCAACCGCATTGGCCAGGTTTTCCAGGCGGGCGGCGCCTTCATCCGCGCGGCCAAGGGCGATAAGGGCGAGGGCCGTGCACTGGCGCGCGCCGGGGCGGTTGCCCTGATAAGTCCAGGCGAGGCCGTCTTCATAGGCCTCTTCAGCGTCCACTTCGATCTTGGCCACACAGGCTTCGAGACGTTCGGCTTCGCGAGTGTCGAGACGGGCCGTCGCGCTTTGCGACAGGAAAAGCGAGGCTGTGGCCAGGGCAAGGAGGGACATGGATCATGGGCTCCGGAGACTATATGACTGACTTTAGACCCGACGGGAAAGGCCAGCGCAAATGACAGATCAGCCATCTCTGCTTTTTGTCTTCGGACTTGGCTATAGCGCGTTGCAGCTGGCTGAGCGCCTGAAACCGCAGGGCTGGCAGGTGCATGGCACGGTGCGCACGGCTGAAAAAGCCGAGAAACTACAGGCAGAGGGCATCGCCGCGCAGGTCTGGGCCGGGGAGGGACGGCCGAATATTCCGGAAGGGGCGCACTGGCTGGTGACGCTGCCGCCGGACGCGGATGGCTGCCCCGCCGCACGGGCTGCCAGCTATGCCGAGGCAACGGCCGCATCGATCACATATCTCTCGACAACCGGGGTCTATGGAGACCTGAATGGCGGATGGGCCATGGAGTGGAGCCCCGTCAATCCGGGCTCTGACCGGGCAGCGGCGCGGGTAAAGGCCGAACAGCAATGGCTGGAGGCAACAGATGGCGCCCTTCGTAGTGTGCGCCTGCCAGGCATTTACGGGCCTGGCCGCTCTCCCTTCGACAAGCTGCGCAAAGGCAAGGCCACCCGCACAGTGAAACCGGGACAGGTTTTCTCCCGCGTGCATGTTGATGACATTGCGTCTGGCCTCGAGGCCCTGATGCTGCGTCCGCAGATCAGCGGTGTGTTTCATCTGTGTGATGACGCGCCCGCCCCGCCGCAGGATGTCACGGCCTATGCGGCTGAGCTGCTGGGCATTGCGCCGCCGCCTGAAGTGCCTTTTGACGAAGCTGATCTCAGCCCCATGGCGCGCAGCTTCTATGCTGAGTGCAAGCGGGTCTCCAATGCGCGGGCAAAGTCCGCGCTGGGCTGGCAGCCAGCTTACCGCACCTATCGTGAAGGATTTAGAGCCGTGCTGCAGGCGGAAGAGACTGCCTCATAAAAAAGCCCCTTCCGTGTTCGGAAGGGGCAGGTATAGAGGGGTATTCTTATCGGTCGCGATATCAGGCGGTGACAGACTCGCGTTGGCGAGCGTGCTTGCCTTCACAGATTTCCTCAACAATCTTGGCGTTGAAGTCTCCGAGGTCATCCGGGGAGCGCGAGGTGACAAGGCCACCATCAACGACCACGGACTGGTCTTTCACTTTACCGCCGGCATTGCGCAGATCCTGCTGGATGGCCGGGAAACCGGTGACTTCGCGTCCGTTCACCAGATTGGCAGAGATCAGGACCTGTGGGCCGTGACAGATGGCGAAGACAGGTTTCTTCTGTTCAAAGAATTTTGAGACGAAGTCTTTCGCACGGTCATTTGTACGCAGGGTGTCCGGGCTGAACAAACCGCCGGGGATCAGCAGAGCGTCGAAATCGTCTGCCTTTGCCTCTTCCAGGGACATGTCGACATGGAAGCTGTCACCATGCTCACGGTGCTTGTTCGCGTGGATGAAGCCTTTTTCAATGGAGACGATCTTTGTGTCACCGCCTGCGGCTTCGATGGCTTCTTTCGGAGATGTCAGCTCGATCTGCTCAAATCCGTCCGCAGCCAGAATTGCGAGTTTACGACCTTCAGCGCGTTGGTTTGACATGGAATATGCCTCCTTGCTTCGTGTTACCCGCGCTGCAACCCTTTGGGGGGAGCGCGGCGGACAGGATCATCCCGTCCATCACACAATCAATGGGTGAGGCCCATGCCTTGTTCCGATTAAATAGCGGAAATGTCTGCCTGTTTCAGCGGGCAGCCTCTGCTATGTCGGCGCAGGTCGCTTTCAGGCGTGCAATATCCTGCTCGCGGGAGAGGCGGTGGTCGCCATCCTTGATCAGGGTAAAGACGAGGTCTTCGCTGGTAATGGCCTCGACAAGGCGCTCTGCGTGCCGCCATGGCACATCGGCATCCTGCATGCCCTGAAGGATACGGACCGGAACGCCCAGATCAATCGGTTCGTCCAGGATTTGCCAGTTCCGGCCATCTTCGATCAGCGCGCGGGTGATCGTGTAGGGCTCACCATAATCGGAGGGGCGCAGCGTGAATCCCTTGTCCATGATCTCTGCCTGCGCCTCTGCGGAAAATTCCGGCCACATCAGCTTTTCGGTAAAGTCCGGTGCGGGCGCAATCAGGACGAGACCGGCAATGCGCTCGCGGCGGGCAAGGCCTGACAGCAGCGCCATCCAGCCGCCCATGCTGGAGCCGACAAGGATCAGTGGTCCGGACGTGTGCGCGTCAATGGCTGCGAGTGCATCTTCGCGCCAGGCGGAAATCGTGCCGTCTTCAAATGCGCCATCGGATTCACCGTGGCCGGAATAATCGAACGCCAGGAAGCCATGGCCCTCTGCGCTGGCCCAGTTCTCCAACTCGGTCACTTTTGTGCCGCTCATGTCGGATTTGAAACCGGACAGCCAGACGAAGGTCAGGTCCGAACGAGACGGGGACGAGGCCCGGTAGGCCAGGCGGCGTCCCTCAGGGGAAGTGAAATAGGTCGTTGTCATTCCTCTCCCGTTCCTCCATCTCTCTCGCCTGTCAAGCGAGTGGGAGGTAGCGCGCTGTGGACGAATTCCCGGATCTGACCGGAAAGACCATTCTTCAGGTGGCCCCTGAACTCTCTGCGGGCGGGGTTGAGCGCACCGTGCTGGAAGTCACCGAAGCCATTGTCAGCGCGGGCGGCAGGGCCCTGCTTGCCAGCAAGGGCGGACGGCTGGAGAAGGAGTTTGAATCGCTTGGCGGCGAACTCTTCCGCATGGATGCCAAGACCAAGAACCCGATCACGCTGAAACTGAATGAAGGCAAGCTGAAGCGCCTGATCGCGCGGGAAGGGGTGGACCTTGTACATGCCCGCTCGCGCGCGCCTGCCTGGAGTGCCTACAAGGCCGCCCGCGCCATGGGTGTGCCGTTCGTGACAACCTATCATGGCGCGTATTCCGGAAAATCTTCCCTCAAGAAAAAATACAATTCGGTGATGGCGAAGGGCGACATCGTGATCGCCAATTCGCAATGGATTGCCGAACATGTGAAGGCAGAGCATGGCGTGCCGGACGAAAAGATCGTCACCATTCCGCGCGGCGTGGATCTGGAGGTGTTTCACCCGATTGCCGTTGCGCCGTCTCGTGTAACCGCGATCCGCCAGTCCATGGGGCTGGAGAATGACAACCGTCTCGTTTTGTTGCTGCCGGGTCGCCTGACAGAGTGGAAGGGCCAGCTGGTCGCGATCGAGGCGCTGGGACTGCTGGCCCCGGAGGAGCGCGAGAAACTGGTGCTGGTGCTGGCGGGGGATGCGCAGGGCCGCAAGAATTATGTCACGCGGCTGGAAGAGGCCGTGGTCGCCAATGGACTGGACCGGGGCGTGGTTATGTCAGAACACATTACCGATATGCCGGCGGCCTATATGGCGAGCGACATTGTGCTGGCTCCGTCCATCCGCCCGGAAGCCTTTGGGCGCGTGGCCGCAGAAGCCTCTGCCATGTGCCGCCCGGTCGTGGTGACGGATCATGGCGGCGGACGGGAAACCGTGATCGAGGGCGAAACCGGTGCGCGCGTCGAGCCGGGCAATGCGCAGTCGCTGGCCGGGGCCATCCGCGCCTTGATTTCCATAGGGGAAGATGCCCGCAGCGGCATGGGACGGGCCGGCCAACTGCATGTTCGCAAGCATTTCTCCAAGCGGGGGCTTCAGGCGGCGACGCTCGGCGTCTATAAGACCCTGCTTGAATAGGGAAAACCGAGGCAAGCATGACAAAACCAGGCAAGTCGGCCAGTCCCGTTAATCCGGGAGAGAGCGCGCGCAAGGTGCTGGTGATCAAACTCAGCGCCCTAGGCGACTTTGTGCTTGCGCTGGGCGCAATGAAAGCTGTGCGCGAAGCCCACCCCAAGGCGCGCATCACCCTGCTGACAACGCCGCCCTACAAGGAATTTGCCGAGCTGTGCCCCTATGTGGACGAGGTGGAAACCGATGGCCGCCCGGAAGGCATGAAGGCCACGGCCGCGTTGATCCAGCGCATCCGCAAGGAAAAATATGACATCATCTATGACTTCCAGACGAGCGGGCGCACGAAGAATTACTACACGGCGCTGAACCGTACCGGTCGCGCGCCGCTCTGGTCCGGCCATCATGAGAAGGCCGCCTTCTTCCACGACAATGCCGACCGCAAGACGATGCACTCCATTGACCGGCTGGCAGAGCAGCTGGAAGTGGCGGGCGTCGCGCCGGGGGGGCGCTGGCTGGGCAATAGCGCGCCGAAGCCGGACCTTTCATGGGTGCGCCCGAAGCTGCGCGATGCACCGCGGCTTCAGCCGGCCTATTTCAGCCTGGAACAGCCTTACATGCTACTGGTCCCCGGTGCCTCTGCGCACCGTGAGGCCAAGCGCTGGCCGGTGCAGAATTATACCGAACTGGCAAAGCGTGTCGCAGATTTGGGTATTACGCCGGTCATCATTGGCGGCAAGGCGGAAGGCCAGTTGGCGCAAGACATTGTGCGCAAGGAGCCGCGGGCGAAAAGTCTGACCACGCGGACGGACCTGTTCCAGATTGTTACTCTGGCAGAGAAGGCGCTTTTCGTTGTCGGCAATGATACCGGGCCGATGCACATGGCCGCGATTGCCGGCGCGCCGGGCGTCGCCCTGTTTGCCCTGAATGAGAGCAATCCGGACCATGCCGCCCCGCGCGGGCCGAAGACGATCATCATCAATTCCGCTCCGACTCTGGCGGAACTCAGTGTGGATGATGTCTGGCAATCCGTGCGCGCTTTGGGCGTGTTGCCGGACGCAGCACAGTGAACCGGCCTTCCTGCTGCTCATCAGTTGTGGGGTTGACCGGGAACCAAAATTCAAGGAGTGCGCTCTGCCTTGAATATGCCAGCATTTACGGGCATATTCAGGCATTCTTGAAATAGCGACAAAGGAGATTCGCCATAGCTCGCAGACCAGACATGGGTGGACCGCAGAAAACCGCCGGCCCACGTATCAATGATGACATCCGCGCCGCCAAAGTTCTCTTGATTGATGAGAACGGGGAAAAACAGGGCGTGATGCCCCTCACGGCTGCATTGGACGCGGCACGTGAAGCCGCGATGGACCTTGTGGAGGTGTCTCCAAATCAGGAGGTGCCCGTCGTCAAGATTCTCGACTATGGCAAGCTTCGGTTCGAGGAGCGCAAGAAGAAGGCCGCTGCGAAGAAAAAGCAGAAGTCTTCCGAGCTCAAAGAGATCA
Source organism: Alphaproteobacteria bacterium (assembly GCA_018222605.1). Classification (GTDB taxonomy): domain Bacteria; phylum Pseudomonadota; class Alphaproteobacteria; order Caulobacterales; family Hyphomonadaceae; genus Hyphomonas. Next base: position 189,672 of record JAAEZZ010000008.1, on the reverse strand, counting down.
AGATGCGCCCCAATATCGACGTGCATGACTATGGCGTGAAGGCCAAGGCCATGACCCGCTTCTTTGAAGCTGGCGACAAGGTGAAAGTCACGCTGCGTTTTCGCGGTCGTGAAATGGCGCACCAGCATCTCGGCATGGAGCTGCTGCAGCGCGTGAAAGAAGACTTTGACGAAATGGCCAAGGTTGAACTGGAGCCGAAACTCGAAGGCCGCCAGATGACCATGGTTCTGGCGCCGCGATGAAGATGCGCGCGATCCTTCTGGCCGGTTCAGCCACGTTGCTGCTGGCCGCATGTGGCGGCGAAAACGCTGATCCGGTGGCAGATGCCCCACAAGTTGAACAGCCCCCTGTTGAGGCTGTTGAGGGTGCGCCGCCAGAGGACTCCGCCTCTGATGAGACCGTGAGACCGGAAATGGACCCGCTGGACCAGGTGGAAGATTCCTGCGGCATGGCAGCTCTGGAAGCCTATATCGGCCAGGCCGCCAGCGACATTCCGGAAGATGAACTGCCGGAAGGGGCCCGTATTGTGGCACCGGATACCCCTGTGACGGAAGACTACAGCCCGACACGCCTGAACGTACTGACCGATGAGGATGGCCTTATTCTCAGCATGAAGTGCGGCTGAAGCAGGTTTTCCTGTCAGTCTGAAGCAACACGAAAAGCCGGACGGGCCTCAAGCCCTCCGGTTTTTTGTTTGTAACACGCGGAGAGTACAAAGGCCGCGGTAAGTATAGAGAGGGGAGGGAACAGGTAGCGACCCTGTCTCTCCGCGCGCCGGGGCCATGGAAACCCCCATTCCGGCATGTCACCACCGAAATGACAGGGCCAAACCTACAAGCGGGGCCTCTGCGCCGGATTGGGAAAGGTGAAAACCCTGCTTACAAGCCGGGGCAGGCCTGTCAGGGCCGGGGAATGACCGCGCGGCTTTCCCCAATAGTGACGCTGCTTTTAACGGATTCACCCCCTTGATTCCTGCGCGCCGATCCGTCATAAGCCGCCACTTCCGAGCAATGCGGGCGAACGGCATGCCCCTTTGGCTCATGAACCCTGGGCCGCCGCAAGGTGTGAGCTCAATTAGAGGAGAGATGAAATGCCGAAGATGAAGACGAAAAAGGCCGCTGCAAAGCGGTTCAAGATCACGGCAACCGGAAAGCTGAAGCACGGCGTCGCTGGCAAGCGTCACCGCCTGATCAGCCACAATGCGAAATACATCCGTCAGAACCGCGGTACCAAGCTGGCCGCTAAAGCTGATGTTGCCCGCGTTGTGAAGAAATTCCTGCCCTACGGCCTCTAGGCCCGTATCCGTTCAAGATCTTGACCAAGGAGGCCTAGATGCCCCGTTCACGTAATAAAGTTCCCGCCCACGCCCGCCACAAGAAGATTCTGAAGCAGGCAAAGGGTTTCCGTAACCGCCGCAAGAATACGTTCCGCATCGCGCACCAGTCTGTCTGGGAAGCCGGTCAGTACGCCTATGTTGGCCGCAAGGTGAAGAAGCGGAAATTCCGCTCCCTGTGGATCCAGCGTATCAACGCCGCTGTGCGTATTCACGATGACGAGATGAACTATTCCCAGTTCATCAACGGCCTGACCAAAGCCGGCATCGAAGTCGACCGTAAGGTCATGGCTGACATTGCCGTGCGCGAGCCGGAAGCGTTTGGTGCCCTGGTCAAACAGGCCAAGGCTGCCCTCGCTTAACTTGCCATCAAGGCACAAGTGACAAAGCCCGGCCCTCAAAGCCGGGCTTTTTCTTTAAGGGCGTTTGCAACCTGCTTCGAAGCGCCTAAAAAGCCCGCGCGAACAGAAAAGGGAATTTCCCCCGTGTCCGATATCAATACGATTGAAAAAGAAGCCCTCGCGTCAATCGAGTCTGCCGGTGATCTCGGCACGCTTGAAGACGTCCGCGTGGCGGAGCTTGGCAAGAAGGGCCGCGTGTCCGGTCTGATGAAGCAGCTGGGCGGCATGAGCCCGGAAGAGCGCAAGGAAATGGGGCCGAAGCTGAATGCGCTGAAAACGCGCGTTGATGAGGCCATCCGCACCCGCAAGGAAACACTGGAAGCCGCTGCGCTGGAAGCCCAACTGGCCCGCGAGAAGGTCGACCTCTCCCTGCCGCCGGCGCCGGGCCCGAAGGCTGGCGCGCTGCACCCCGTGATGCAGGTGTTTGAAGAGATCGCGGCGATCTTTGGCGATATGGGCTTTGCTGTGGCCGAAGGCCCGGACATGGAAGACGATTGGCACAATTTCACGGCGCTGAACTTCCCCGAAGGCCACCCGGCGCGCGAGACGCACGACACCTTCTTCATGAAGGCGCTGGAAGGGGATGATGCCAAGGTTCTGCGCACGCATACATCGCCGGTGCAGATCCGCACCATGATGACCCAGAAGCCGCCGATCCGCATCATTGCGCCGGGCCGGGTTTACCGGAATGACTGGGACGCGACGCACACGCCGATGTTCCACCAGGTCGAAGGCCTCGTGATCGAGAAGAACACGCATATGGGCCACCTCAAAGGCTGCCTGATCGACTTCGTGAAAGCCTTCTTCGAGGTGGACGAAGTGGAGGCACGGTTCCGCCCACACTTCTTCCCGTTCACCGAGCCGTCTGCCGAGATGGATGTGAAATATACCCGCAAGGGCGAGACGATCGAGATCGGCGCCGGCGATAGCTGGATGGAGATCCTCGGCTCCGGCATGGTGCACCCGAATGTGCTGCGCAATTGCGGCATCGACCCGAAAGAGTATCAGGGCTTTGCCTTCGGTATGGGCGTCGACCGCCTGGCCATGCTGAAATACGGCATGCCGGATTTGCGCCCGTATTTTGAAGCGGACCCGCAATGGACCCGCCATTACGGCTTTGCGCCATGGGCCACGCCGAGTGTCAGCGGAGGGCTGTCGTGACAGACAGCGCCGCGTCATCTGATCTGCCGAAATGGACCTTCGGGGATTCCCCCGAACTGGCCGACCGTCTGGCCGCGCTGATCGTTGCTGGCGTGAAGACGGCGTCCTGCAGCGAGGCGAGCATTGATGAGCCGCCGGTTGAAGGCGAGCGCGGATATCTGATGAGCGGCGATGGCAGGCCGGTGGCAATCCTTGAAACCCAGACGGTCACGCGGATGAAATTCGCGGACATGACGCAGGAACTGGCGGCGCTGGAAGGGGAGGGCGACCTCAGCCTCGATTACTGGCAGCGCGCCCACAGGGACTATTTCACCCGCGCCGGTGTGTTCGCAGAGGACATGGACATTCTGTTCGAGACATTCCGTCTGGTCGATGTGCTGGACTCTGATTTCGCGGCCAAGGCCGCTGACCACCTTGCGCAGGAACGCGCCGGGGCGACGCAGTAGGGGGCGGGCATGGGCAATGGCAACAAGGCGGAAATGCTGATCGCGATCTGCGCGGTGCTGACCAGCGTGATTGCCCTGTTCGTTGCCTGGGATCAGGGCCGCGTGATGCGCGCGCAGCAGCACGGATCGGTTTATCCTGTACTGCAGGTGGACGGCTTTGTGTCCAGTACGCCGACAAGACGCTCCCTCGGCCTTCGTCTCAGCAATAGTGGGGTTGGGCCTGCGCTGATCGAGTCTGTGACGTTACTGGAAGACGGCGAACCGATTGACGGGTTTGAGAGCCACCGCGAAAGCCTGCCGCCCGGCTATGATCTGTCCTGGAGCGGAGCAACGGGCCGCGCCCTGGCGCCTGACCAGATGATCACGCCCGTTGAAGTGGCCTGGCCGGTTGAGGTGCTGTCTGAGGACGATTTTTACGAGGTGGCCGGTGAGTGGGACGATCTGGCGCTTGAGATCTGTTATTGCTCTGTTTTTGAGCGGTGCTGGAAACTGCGCGGTATCGGCACGGCCCGGGCAGAGCGCGTACAACGCTGCGAACGCAGCGACCGAGATATTTTTGAAGAACTCCGTACACCTGCACCATCTGCAGGTATTGAGACTCCCGAAGTGGAATAGACAATGAAATTCACCCTGTCCTGGCTGAACGACCACCTCGCCACCAAGGCGACGCTGGATGACATTCTCGCCCTCATGCTGAAAGCCGGCCTTGAGGTTGAGGAGGTGGAAGACCCGCGTGAGAAGCTGGCCGCTTTTACCGTCTGCAAGGTGAAAGAGGCAAAACCTCATCCGGATGCGGACAAGCTGCGCGTGTGCACAGTGGATACGGTGGATGGCGAGAAGCAGATTGTTTGCGGCGCGCCAAACGCCCGCACCGGCATGACGGCCATCTATGCGCCACTGGGCGCGTATGTTCCGGGGCTGGATTTCGCGCTGGACAAGAAGGCCCGCAAGATCCGCGGCGTGGAAAGCTATGGCATGATGTGTTCCACGCGGGAGCTGGAAGCCGGGGAAGACCATGACGGTATTGCCGATCTGGATGCGTCCATCCCGCTGGGCACACCGGCCGCAGAGGCGCTGGGCCTGAATGATCCGGTCATCGATTTCGAAGTGACGCCGAACCGTCCGGACTGGCTGGGTGTACAGGGCATTGCCCGTGACATTGCCGCCGCGGGCGGGGGGCGTTTCGTGCAGGTGGATGTCAAGAAGGTGAGCGGCAATGCCGAATGCCCTGTCGAGATACAGCTGGATGCGCCGGAGGCCTGCCCGGTCTTTGCCGGGGCAGTGATTGTTGGCGTCAAGAATGGTCCGTCACCGGACTGGATGCAGCAGCGCTTGAAAGCCGTTGGCATTCAGCCGAAGAATTTGCTGGTGGATGTCACGAACTATATTTCTCTGGACCGTGCCCGCCCGCTGCATGTGTATGACGCGCAGAAACTGTCCGGTCCTGTTGTGGCCCGTCTGGGCAAGGCAGGGGAGACGCTAGACGCCCTGGACGGCAAGACCTACACGCTGAGCGATGACATGTGCGTCATTGCCGATGACAGCGGCGCGATTGGTCTTGGCGGCGTGATGGGCGGTCAGTCCACGGCGGTTTCCAATGAGACGACAGAAGTGTTCATCGAAAGCGCGTGGTTCGATCCGCTGCGCACCGCCCGCACGGGCCGGGCCACGGCGATTCATTCCGATGCCCGTTATCGCTTTGAGCGCGGTGTGGACCCGCACAGCTGTCTGGACGGCCTGAACATGGCGCTGGCGCTGATTGTGGAATATGGTGGCGGCACCGTCTCCAAGCCGCGCATTGTGGGCGAGCCGCCAGTGAACCCGCGCAAGGTGACCTTCTATCCGGCGGATGTCGAGCGCCTGACCGGCCTGACTGTCAAACAGACCGAGATGCGCCGTATTCTGAAGGATCTGGAATTCGTGATCGAGGATGCCGGCGATGCCTGGTATCTGACGCCGCCGACCTTCCGCTTCGATATGGAACAATCGGCTGACATCGTGGAAGAGATTGCCCGCCTGATCGGCTATGACCAGCTGCCGACAACGTCTCTGCCAGCACCTGAGGGCGGCGTGCGCGCGATCACGACGCCGATACAGGCGCGTGTGCGGACGGCCCGTCGTGTCATGGCGTCTCGTGGCTTCCTTGAAACCGTCAGCTGGAGCTTCATGTCAAAAGCCCATGCGGCGCTGTTCGGCAAGATCAATGAGGCCCTGACGGTCGCCAATCCTGTGGCGAGCGATCTTGACTATATGCGCCCGTCCATTCTGGGCAATCTGGCGCAGGCGGCCCAACGCGCGGCCAATCATGGTGAGCGCGGCGTGCGCCTGTTCGAGGCCGGGCCGATCTATCTGGGCGATGGCCCGAAAGATCAGCGTACGGTCGTCGCGGGGCTGGTGCGTCCCTATAATGAGCGCCACTGGCAGGGCGCCCCGCATGCCTATGATTCCTATGCTGCGAAGGCAGACCTGTTTGCCGTGCTGGAATCTCTTGGCCAGCCGGGGGATCGCTTCCAGGTGGCTGACCCCGTGCTGCCGCAATGGCATCCGGGGCAGGCGGCTGCGCTGAAGCTTGGCCCGAAAGTCACGGTGGCCCATTTCGGCCAGCTGCACCCCGGCGTTCTGAAGGCGCTGGGCGTTGACGGCCCGATGTTCGGCTTTGAGCTGAACCTCAATGCGTTGCCGCAGATGAAGGCCAAGGCGACAAAGACCAAGCCGGTTCTGGAGCGCATCGACCTGACACCGATCCGCCGTGACCTGGCCTTTGTCGTGGATCAGGCCGTTCCGGCGGGTGAGCTGGTGCGTCTGGCGCAGGGCGCTGACAAGAAGCTGATCAGCCAGGCAGAAGTCTTCGATGTCTATGAAGGTACCGGTGTGCCGGAAGGCCAGAAATCGGTCGCCTTCGAGCTGACGCTTCAGCCGCGCGAGAAGATGAAGGATGAAGACATCCAGGCCCTGATGGACAAGGTCGTTGCTGCGGTCGCCAAGGGTACAGGCGGTGTGCTAAGGGGATAGGAGAGGATCAACCTGTTCGTGGAGGGGACGCATGGGGCTGTATCGGTGGTTGCACAATCAGCTGGTTCCCGAAGCCCGGGAATCCGGCATCTCCCTCACGAACTGGTTCATCATCAGCCTGGTCCTGGCCAGCTTTCTGTTTCTGGCGCTTGAGACCGAGCCGACGCTGCTGGCCGTTCCCGAATGGCGGTTGGCGTTCAGGTGGTTCAATGTTGCGGTCGTCATCATCTTCGCCATCGAATATGTGCTGCGTGTGGCGGTGGCTGGTATGCGTCCGGAATATGCCGGCTTTGTCGGGCGGCTGCGCTATGTCACGCGCTTCTATTCCATCGCGGATCTGCTGGCCTTCCTGCCGGAACTGATCGTGATGATTGTTGGCGGCGGCATTCCACTGATCGCGCTGCGTGTCTTCCGCCTGTTCCGTTTGATCAAGATTGCGCGCTTTGTGCCTGCCTTTGATGTGCTGGGCGCGGCGATGAAGCGGGCCGGTTCGCAGCTTCTCACAACGCTCGCCATGGCCATGGCGCTGGTCTATGTCGCGGCTGTGCTGCTCTACTTCATTGAAGGTGTGGGGCAGGGGCGTGAGGAGTTCAACTCCATCCCGCGGGCCATTTGGTGGTCCATCGCGACGCTGACGACGGTGGGGTATGGGGATGTGTACCCCGTGACGACGCTGGGCCGGATCGCGGCCTCTGTGATTGCGATTGCGGGGATCGGGGTGGTGGCCCTGCCGGCCGGCGTATTCGCCAGCGCCTTCTCTGATGAGTTGCGCGAGCGCCAGCTTCAGAAGCTGCAGGACCGGGTGGAAGAGGCCGAAGCCAAAAAAGGCGCCGCCCCCGAAGAGAGCGGCGCCTGAGACAGGTCAGTCCTGGCTTTTTGAGCCGTTGGCTTCGGACTGCAGCATTGTGTAGCGCTCGATGCCGATACGTTCGATCAGGTCGAACTGGGTTTCCAGATAGTCGACATGTTCTTCCTCATTGTGGAGGATCTTGCCGAACAGGTCGCGGCTGCCATAGTCGCGGATGCTCTCGCAGTATTCCATCGCGTCGCGCAGCATCGGAATCGCGTCATTCTCCAGCTTCAGGTCGCATTCGAGAATTTCCTGCACAGATTCGCCGATGCGCAACTTTCCCAGATCCTGCAGATTCGGCAGGCCGCCGAGGAACAGGATGCGTTCGATCAGCCAGTCGGCATGCTCCATCTCCTCGATGGATTCCTTGTACTCATATTCGCCAAGTTTGCTGACGCCCCAATCGTTCAGCATGCGGGAGTGCAGGAAGTACTGGTTGATGGCTGTCAGCTCGTTTTTCAGACACTTGTTCAGAAATTCGATGACCTTTGGATCGCCTTTCATGGGGGGCTCCTGATTGATTACGTGAATATACCTAGCAGATAGGCCGATTGGCGCGCGCAGGCAAGAAAAAATCCAATAAAATCAATTGCATATGAAAGTGCGACACAGTTGCAGACGGGCATGCAAATGCGTCGCGCGCGCAAGGCGGCGGAAAAAACCAGTCAAGGCAAAGGGCTAGCGTCTACTCTGCAGCAATCAGGGCAGGGGACGGCATACGGCGATCCATCTCCTCGGCGATGATTTCGCCCATGGAGCAGCTGCATTTTCCGCACTGGAACTTGCAGCCATGATGCGCCTGCACGGCCTTGGGGCTACGCGCCCCGGCATCCACGGCGGCGCGGACGCTCTTGCAGTTAATGCGGTTGCAGACACAAACGATCATGAGAACCATTTGCAACAGTCTGCGAATGATTGTCAATACGCTTTTTTCACGCTTCTTAACCTGTTTTCCCGCGCCAGACAGACCAGCTGACGCCGCTGCCGATATTCAGCGTGGTTGTCTCATAGTTTCCTGCCGGGTCGCTGACATAATCGACGAAGGGTTTCAGCGTCTTTCGGAAGCTGAAGATATTGTCGGCCAGAATGATCGCGCCGGGCGCCAGTTTTGGCTCCAGCAGCTGCAGGATGGGGATGTAGAGATCCTTCCAGCCATCCAGGAAGACGAAATCCACCGGCCCCTGCAGCGGCGCGAGGCTCTCCATCGCATCGCCTTCGCGGATGTCTGACCAGCGGCTGAGGCCGGCCTCTGCCAGGTTTGCGAGGGCGACTTGCGCCTTGTGGAGGTCTTTTTCCGTGCCGATAAAACGCCCCCCGGTCTCACGGGCTGCCGCCGCCAGATAGATGGCGGAGATTCCGAATGAGGAGCCGAACTCCACAATGTTGCGCGCCCCTGCGGAGAGGGCGGCGAGATACATCAGCTGGCCGAATTCCGCCGAGACGGGGATGTAGGCGTCTTTCAGATAGGGCTCTGCCGACACAAAAGTGGAACGGCCTTTCAGATAGCCGGTCAGGATGGAGGGCAGGGCGCGGAGCAAGACGTTCCGGTCCTGGCGGGCGTCCTGATGCAGGCGGGCGAGCATGGCGGAGATCTGCGGGGCGTTCAGGCCATTGGCGGGCGGGGGCATGTCAAAGGGCATGGCGCAAATCCTTGTTGCGGTGGCGGTGTGATGCGTTAAATATGAGCTATTACTCGTATTTTGAAACTCGCATTCAGAGAGCCTTGCCGCATGAGTTCCGCTGAGACGCCCGCCCCCAGAAAACGGCCAGTTCAGGCGCGGTCTGCCATCACGGTCGACGCGATCCTGACGGCGGCAGCTCACATTCTCGAAGGGGAGGGGATGGAGGGCTACACCACGAATGCCATTGCGGCGCGCGCGGGCGTGTCGATCGGGTCTCTCTATCAATACTTCCCGAACAAGGAGGCGATTACGGCGGCTTTGGTGCTGGCGGATGCAGAGCGCCTGTATGAAGGGTTGCAGGCCGCCTCCGATGGCTCGGCAGGCGCGCCGTTCCTGGCGCGGCTGGAGGCATTGCTGGATGTCGTGATTGCGCACCAGATGGAGCGCCCGGTGCTGGCCCGAATGATCGATATGGAAGAGCGGCGGCTGGCACATGACCCGGCGCTGCAGGCCGTGCATGAGGCGGGCTTTGCCCTTGTTCGGCAGGAGTTGCAGGACAGCGGCCTCAGCCTGCCCTTCGGGCTGGAGGCCAGCACGGTGGATGTCTTCGCCATCGTGCTGGGCATTTGCGATACGGCGGGCGAGCGTGGCGAGACGGATGGCGATGGCCTGAAGGCGCGCATCCGCCATGCCGTGCTCAGCTATCTTGGGCTTCGTCCCAGCTGAACACGTCTTCCAGCCCCACGCCGAAGACGCGCGCGATGCGGAAGGCACTTTCGAGAGATGGGGAGTAGCGACCCTGTTCGATGGCGATCACGGTTTGCCGCGTAACGCCGATCTCTTTGGCGAGGGCGGCCTGGCTCATCCCGTCATGAGCCTCGCGCAGCTGCTTGACGCGATTCGAGATAGGGGGGCGTTTCGCCATGCCTCACACGCCCCGGCGGTAGAGGAATATCTGGAACGCATATTCCGCAATCTGGCTCAGCATCAGGGCACCGAAGATGATGTGGAACAACAGGTTTCCGTCGCCGAGCCAGCCAAAGTGCCAGAGGCCGCCAAATGCACCGACGGCCAGCACATAGCCTGACCAGTGGCCTGCCTTGTCGAGAATGGCCTTCTCGCGCTCGTCTACAGGAGCATTGGCTTCCTGGCCGGACATAATGGCGAGCACGACATTCACAATGATCGAGGTGATCACAACCAGAGTGACATAGCCTATGAAGAAGCGGAGATCGGGCGGTGATGTGTGGCCAAGCGCGCTCGAAACGCTGACGATTTTGCTGAAATACCAGGCCCCTGCCACGATCAGGATGAGGCCCATGCCCCAGGCGGTTTTCTCTCGGAATGACATCTACAAGTCCTTTGCGGTGTAAAAGATTTCTTACATGGAACGTGTAGTCAAAGATTTTTGACATGTCAAAAATTTTTAACAATAAATGATCCCCCAGCTTGACCGGAGGGGCTGTGGCCTCTACCTCCGGCGCACCTGTTTTCACTCAACAATGACTGACATTCCTGATGACCGATCTCTCTACGCTCGCCCAATCCGCAAAGGCCTGGCCGTTCGAGCTTGCCCGCAAGCTGGAACAACGCGTGGAGCAGCAGATAAAGGCGGGCCAGCGCGCCGCCGATGACCCGGTCACCTTCGAGACCGGCTATGGCCCGTCCGGCCTGCCGCATATCGGCACGTTCGGCGAAGTTGTGCGCACAACCATGGTGCGCCATGCCTTTGAAGTGCTGACGGCGGACAAATACACAACGCGCCTGATCTGTGTGTCGGATGATATGGATGGTATGCGGAAAGTTCCGCCAACCGTGCCGAACCCGGAAAAGCTGGAGCCCTATCTGCAACAGCCGCTGACGGCGGTGCCGGACCCGTTCGGCACGCATGACAGCTATGGCGCGCACATGAATGCGCGGCTGTGCGCCTTCCTGGACCAGTTCGGCTTTGAGTATGAATTCCTGTCGGCAACGGATTGCTACAAGTCCGGACGGTTTGATGACATGCTGCTGCGCGCGGCGCAGAAATACAAAGACATCATGGATGTGATGCTGCCGACGCTAGGCGAGGAGCGCCAGGCGACCTACAGCCCGTTCCTGCCGATCCATCCGGAAACCGGCGAGGTGCTTTATGTGCCGATGAAGGCCGTGGACGGAGAGAAGGGGACCGTTACGTTTGAGGACGAGACCGGCAAGGAATTCACCGTGCCCGTGACGGGCGGCCATGTGAAGATGCAGTGGAAGCCGGATTTCGGCATGCGCTGGGCGGCGCTGGGTGTGGACTTCGAAATGTTCGGCAAGGATCACCAGGCCAATGCGCCGATCTATTCCAAGATCACGAGAATTCTCGGCAAGCGTCCGCCGGAACAGTACGTGTACGAAATGTTCCTGGACGACAAGGGCGAGAAGATCTCCAAGACCAAGGGCAATGGTATCTCAGTTGAAGACTGGCTGAAATACGCCCCGGATGAGAGCCTAAGCCTGTTCCAGTTCCAGAAGCCGCGCGTGGCGAAGAAGCTGTATTTCGATGTCATCCCGAAAGCGGTGGACGAGTATCTGACCTTCCTGGAAAAGTATCCGGAGGAGGAGCCTGCGCGTCAAATCGAAAATCCGGTCTGGCACATCCACTCTGGCAACCCGCCGCAAGTGAAGACACCGGTCAGCTTTGCGCTGTTGCTCAATCTGGTCGCCGTGGCGAACCCGGAAGACAAGAGCCAGCTTTGGGGCTTCATCTCGCAATATGCGCCGGAGGCTTCGCCCGAAACGCACCCGATGCTCGACAAGCTCGCCGGCTATGCGATGAGCTATTATACGGACTTCGTTCTGCCGGAGAAAACCTATCGTGCGCCTACGGACAAGGAACGCGCCGCGATGGAAGACCTGTCCGCGCGCTTCAAGGCATTCGATGATGAGCCGACGTCTGAAAACCTGCAGACGCTGACCTTCTCTGTTGGCAAAGAACATGAGTTCGAGAATCTGCGCGAATGGTTCAAGGCGCTGTATGAAGTGCTGCTCGGCCAGAGCCAGGGCCCGCGCTTCGGCAGCTTCGCTGCGCTCTATGGCGTTGCGAACACGGCCCGCCTGATCGATGAGGCACTGGCGCGGGATTAGGGGCAGGGGGCATGCTGCGGTAATTGTAATCAGCCCTAAACACTTCCCTGATTAGGTGGCCCCTGAACAGGGGAGGCTTTCCGCACATGACCATTCTTCGCACCGCGCTGCTTGCAGGCGCGCTCATCACTCTGCCTGCCTGCATGGCCAGCAAGATTGTCACCGTGCCGGTAAGTGTGGCTGGGGATGTTGTCGAGGGCACGGCCAAGGGCGCCTATGCGGTCGGCTCCGGCGCGGTGCGCGTAACCGGCGATGCGCTGGACGGGCCGGACGAGCATGTCCGCATCGATGTGACCTACAGAAATGGCAAGCACACCCGGAAAACGATCAAGAAGAAATATCTTGAGCGCGAGCTGAAAAAGCTCGGCAAGAAGGGCCGGATTGTCGACGTTGACGTTCGACCGGCGAAGTAGGGACTACTTCGCCGAGATCAGGGTCGTTTTCTCGCTCGGCAGTTTGCCCTCCGGCCAGTTGGTCCAAAGCTCCGCTTCCTTCGTCTTGGCGGTTTCGACCGCCGCATCCTTCACATGGCCATATCCGCGGATATCGTCCGGAATTTCGGCGAGTGCGATGGCCAGCTCATGGTTCTTTGCCGTCAGTTCCTGCGCGATGCGGGCGAGTCCGGTGAGATAGTCATCGCGGATCTGGCGTTCCATCTTGCGTTCTTCGGTATAGCCAAACGGGTCGAACTTGGTGCCGCGCAGCCCCTTGAACTTCGCCATCAGCTTGAAGACCGTCAGCATCCAGGCGCCGAAATGCTTTTTCTGAAGATGGCCTTGCGCATCCTTCTTGGCGAGGATCGGCGGGGCCAGCATCAGGCGCATCTTGCCGCCCTTGAATTGTTTCGCCACATAGTCGGCAAAGCTGCCATCCGTGTAGAGACGGGCGACTTCATACTCATCCTTGTAGGCCATCACCTTGTAGGCATAGGTGGCGGCGGCCCGGGTCAGCTTGTCGCCAAGGCCCGCGCCATGCTCCGCCGCGCGGACTTGCGCGACGATGCTGCGATATTTTTCGGCATACGCCGCATCCTGATATTTCGTCAGGCGGTCTGCGCGGTCATCGACCAGCTGGTCCAGCGTCTTTGGCTCAAGATGGCCGCGTGGGTCGTGCTGCTGCTCCAGGCGCTGCGGGTCTGCGGCGGCAATCCGGCCAATATTGAAGGCGGACATGTTGTCCTGCACCTTGGTGCCGTTGAGGCGGATGGCACGGTAAAGCGCGCGCAGGCTGACCGGCACCTGGCCCTTTTGCCAAGAATAACCGACCATGATCATGTTCGTATAGATCGCGTCATGCAGATAGCCGACGGCCAGCGCCTCGGCATCAAAGGCCGCAAAGTCCCGCGCCTGACGCTTTACGCGGGAGGCAAGGAGATCGCTCTCAAAACGCTTCGACCGGTCACGGATGAATTCGCTGGTCGGCGTGACATCGGAATTGGCATAGGCGGCCGTGCGACCGACATCCATCATGTTGATGGCATCCCCGCCTGCGGCGACAACCAGGTCGCAGGCAATGATCAGGTCAGCACTGGCCGGCGGTACGCGGCCTGTGGAGATCATCTCCGGCTCGCGTGCGAAGCGGATATGGCTGAGCACCGGGCCGCCTTTCTGGGCAAGGCCGGTCATGTCCAGACTGGAGGCGGCATGGCCATCCACATGCGCAGCCATGGCCAGCACGGCAGCCACGGTCGTCACGCCTGTACCGCCTACGCCGGTGAACAGCACGTTCCATGGCTCTGACAGGCTGGGCGTTTCGGGCAGGGGCAGGCCGGCATCGTCAAACACCGGGCGCGGCTGGTCTTCCCAGGCCGGTTCGCCATCCTGAATGGTCACAAAGCTGGGGCAGAATCCGCGCAAACAGGAAAGGTCTGTGTTGCACGTGGACTGATTGATCCGGCGCTTACGGCCGAGTTCCGTCTCGACCGGCTCAACCGAGAGACAGTTCGATTTGATGGAGCAATCGCCGCAACCTTCGCAAACTTCGGTATTGATGACGACGCGGGTGCGGTCCGGCGCGCGCAGGCCGCGCTTGGAGCGGCGGCGCTTTTCGGTGGCGCAGATCTGATCATAGATCATGACCGAGACGCCCTTGGTCTTGCGCAGCATGTCTTGCACGTCGTCCAGATCTTCGCGGTCATAGATTTTCACGCGGCGGGGCAGGTCGGCGACATTGGCGTAGCGTGTCGGGTCTTCGGTGACGATGACGATCGTCTCGACACCTTCTGCCTCTACCTGCTGGGCAATCTGGGCCGGGGTCTGTCCGGATTCGACATGCTGGCCGCCGGTCATGGCCACGGCGTCATTATACAGGATCTTGTAGGTCATGTTCGCGCCGGACGTGACCGCTGCGCGGATGGCTAGGCTGCCGGAATGGGAATAAGTGCCATCGCCGAGGTTCACGAAGACATGACCCTCATCGGTGGCCCAGTGCTGGCCGACCCAGGCAATGCCTTCACCGCCCATCTGGCTGGTCATGTCGGTTTTACGGTCCGGCATGAAGTTCGCCATGTAGTGACAGCCAATACCGGCCATGGCGCGGGAGCCTTCCGGAACAACCGTAGACGTATTGTGCGGGCAGCCGGAACAATAGTGGGGCGTCCGGATGGTGGGGGAGGCATTGGTACGGGCCGCTTCGCCTGCGCGGCCCACGCGGTCGAAATAGGCGTCGGCGCGACTCGTGTCCCAGCCTTCCGGCATGATCTTCATCAGGGCGCCGGCCATTTCCGGAATGGAGATGGAGGCGATGTCGGAGAGCAGGGGCTTGCCTTCGCGGTCGCGCTTGCCTTCGATAGAGGGGCGCTGGCCATCCGGCAGGTCGTAGAGCGCAGAGCGCAGCTGATCCTCGATGAGGGGGCGCTTGTGTTCGATGACGACGACGCGCTCAAGCCCCCGGCAGAACGCCCGGACCCCTTCCGGCTCCAAGGGCCAGGGCATGGCAACCTTGTAGATGGAGAGGCCCAGGCGTCCTGCATCCTGCGGAGAGAGGCCAAGCGCCGCGAGCGCCTCGAACACGTCGCGGGCGGCTTGGCCTGTCACGATGACGCCGATACGGGGCTTCGGCGACGGCAGGATGATCTGATCGAGCTGGTTGGCGCGCACATAGGCCTGTGCGGCGGGAAGCTTCACCTGGCGCAGGCGGCGCTCCTTATCCAGCGGGCTGTCGCCCCGGCGCATATGGACGCCGTCTTCCGGAAGCGCAAAGTCCGGGGTGACAAAGGTGAAGCGGTCCAGATCCACGCTCACCACGGCGCCGGAATCCATCGTATCGGCCAGCGCGACGAGGCCCGTCCACGCGCCGGAAAAGCGGCTCATCGCCCAGCCATGGATGCCATAGTCCAGCACATCCTGAATGGAGGCCGGGTTCAGCACCGGGATTTCGGCATCCTGCATCGCGAATTCGGATTGCGAGGGCAGGGTGGAGGATTTGCAATTATGGTCGTCGCCAATAATGGAAATCACACCGCCATGCTTGGAGGCGCCAGCGGCATTGGCGTGCTTGAACACGTCGCCCGTCCGATCAACGCCGGGGGCCTTGCCATACCAGATGCCGAACAGGCCATCATATCGGGCGCCTGGAAACAGGCCTAGCTGCTGGCTGCCCCAGACGGCAGTCGCGCCAAGATCTTCGTTCAGGCCTTCCCAGAACTTGATGTCATAGGTGTCGAGCCATTTCTGCGCGGCCCGTAATTGCTGGTCATATCCGCCGAGAGGAGAGCCGCGATAGCCGGAAATGAAGCCGGCCGTGTTCAGCCCCATGCCCAGATCCAGTCGTTTGCGATCAAGCGGCAGGCGCACGAGCGCCTGAATGCCTGTCATAAAAGCTTTGCCCTCGACAAGATCGTATTTGTCGTCCAGCGTAACTTCGCGATGTTGCATGATATGCCTATCCCAAGGGTTTGTGGCATATTATTGGGTAAATCGCACGAAATTGCTTGCCTTTCTTGCGCGGTTTTTGCTATTCCGGGGTAAAATTTACCGGAAATTGCGGGAGTGTAAGCAAAATTGGCCCAAGAACTAGATGCAGTTGATGCGCGAATCCTGGACATCATCCAGCATGATGCCGGATTATCCGTTGCTGAAATCGCTGACCGTGTCGGTCTGTCCTCTTCCCCGTGCTGGCGCCGTATCAAGCGTATGGAAGAGGCCGGTTTCATTACCGGACGCGTCACCCTGCTGGACAATAATTCGCTCGGACTCAACTTCGAAGTCCTGGCAAGCGTCAAATTGGCGCTGCCGAGCCGGGAGAATCTCGAAGCGTTTGAGCGCATGGTGCAGGACTGGCAGGAAGTCGTCGAATGCATGACGGTGACCGGCGCGGTGGACTACATGATCCACATTGTGACGACCGACATGCACGCCTATGACAATTTCCTGCGCGACAAGCTGCTGGGGTCTGCCCTTGTCTCGGACGTTCAGTCTCGCATCGTCATTCGTGTGGCTAAGCGCACGACGGCGCTGCCGCTGGATCTGGTGGAAGATGTAAGAAAGTCCTCGTCCACCTGACTATACCTCTAAAGGATAGCAGGAGATGTATGATGTTTCGTTCGATGATGGCTGCCGTGGCCGCTTTGGGCCTGATGGCGCTTCCCACCCTGGCGGCGCCGCTGACCGAGGCTGAGCTTCAGGAAAAAGTGGAAACTGTCCGCGAGGAGGCGGGACTTGTCGCGCTGGGCGCGGTCGTAGTCGATGCGGACGGGGAGGTGCTGGGCCTTGCGGTCGCAGGCGAGCGGCGCAAGGGCAGCGGAGACACGGTCCAGCCGGGCGATGCCTGGCATATCGGCTCCAACACCAAGATGCTCACAGCCTTGCTCTATGGCCGTCTGGTGGAGCAGGGGGAGGCCGAGTGGGGCGCGACCCTGCCGGAGATGTTTCCGGACCTGGCAGAGGATATGGACCCCGCCTGGCAGGATGTGACGATCGAGCAGCTGTTCTCGCATCGTAGCGGTCTGGCGGCCAATCCGGGCACGATCTGGTTCCTGGCCCACCGGGATTCCGAAGAGCCGGTGGAAGCCCAGCGAGCGGAGCTGGCCCAAAAATATCTCTCCAAAGCCCCTGACGGAAAGGTCGGAGCCTTCCAGTACAGTAATCTTGGCTACATGATTGTCGGGGCGGCGATTGACCGGATCGCCGAGCGGCAGGGCTATGAGAATTATGAGGCCTTGTTCCTCTCAATGCTGGTGCCGGAAGGGGAGGGCTGGGGCTTTGGCTCGCCCCAGGAGGGCATTGAAGGCCACGCCAGAAACCTCTTTGGCCAATGGAAACCCAAAGGCAAAGGCTCGGCAG
This sequence comes from Alphaproteobacteria bacterium, assembly GCA_018222605.1. GTDB lineage: Bacteria > Pseudomonadota > Alphaproteobacteria > Caulobacterales > Hyphomonadaceae > Hyphomonas. The sequence goes on along the minus strand of JAAEZZ010000008.1, from coordinate 172,454 downwards.
CGGACAACCCGGCTGCGCTAGGGCCTGCCGGAACCCTGCACGTTCCGCTCGTGCCGCATGCTGTGTTCCTCAGCCAGTTCCTGACGCCCGGGTCGACGGAAGAAAAGCTGATGACGCCCTATCCGGATGCGGATTCGGATTACGCCTTCGGTTGGGGGATGATTCCGCCGGGAAAACTGGGGCCGGTTCTGGGGCATAGCGGATCGAACACGATGTGGCTGTCGACCATACATCTTCTGCCGGAACAGGGGCTTGTCATCATCGTGAATACGAACAGCTTCAGCCAGAAAGCCGCATCTGCCCTGAACAGTTTTTCGGCGGAACTGGCCGCGAGCTATGCCTCAGAAGAGAGCGACTAGCCGAGGAGGCTGTCCACCTCGGTCACATGTCCGTCCGACTCGTTCAGTAGCAGGTTTTCGCCATCAGGCCATGTCTTCAGACGTGTCTGCATGCGCGGCGAGGTGCGGTTGCCCCCGAACAGGGATTCCGGTTCAAAGCACAGCCAGGCCAGTGGCGCATTGGCGCTGGCGCCAGCGCCTGCCTGTTCGATCATCTGCATGATCTGCGCGATGACCTCCCGCGGCGGATAGACCAGGAAGACCGAGTGATAGACGATTGTCAGCTCGCCCTGCGGGCGTTCGCTTAGCTTGCGGGCCAGCCAGTCTACGGCATCGGCCTGGTCCACGTGCACCCCTGTTCGCTGCGCCAGGCTTGCGGCGGCGTCTAGGCGGCTCAGCCGTTCGGTCTGGTCAGGCCATGTATAGCTTTTCAGGCGCAGATAGGCGGCCTGATCCGCCACATTGATCGGGTTCAGGTCACACGCTGCGCGTGACGCGATGACCGGTGCGGTGTCCAGATGCGCCGGTTCCGGTCCGCGCCAATGCGTGCTGATGCTGACGTCAGAGGTGCCGACGCGCTGCCAGGTGCCGCCATCATAGGCGTAGCGGTCCCAGTTCTGGTTGAGGCCCGCACTGGCGCCCAGCTCCAGCAAATTCATGGGCATGCGGTATGTGTCGGCGAGGTGCAGAAAGCCCGGCAGCAGGGCAATGCAGCGCCGGGTTTCATTGGTCTGCGGAGGGCTTTGAATGAAAGACCTGACGTGCTCCATATGGGCAGTCAGCCAGGGCCCCGCGCTGGCCCAGACATCATCCATGGACCAGTCATACTTCGCGGCGGGGTAGGCGGCGGCAAGCTCCGGGGCGTCGCCTGTCAGAACGGCATGGTGCAATGCGCCGGCAATACGCAGGGCCAGGGCATCCTTGCGGGGATTGCCGTCCCAGTCCTTGCACAGATCATATATGGGGCCGCCAGCGTCAAAATCTTCCGCGAATTTTCGGAGCAGGGCGGCGGTAAACGGAGACCCCAGATCCGCGCACCAGCCCGCCTGTTCGACGAAATGATCCGGGACCCGGGTATCTTCCAGCATATCAGCGCCTAGTAGCGCTCAAGCGCCATGGCGATGCCTTCGCCGCCGCCGATGCAGAGGCTGGCCATGCCTTTCTTGACGCCGCGATCTTCCATGGCGGCGAGCAGCGTGACGATCAGGCGGGCCCCGGAGGCACCAATTGGGTGGCCCATGGCACAGGCGCCGCCATTCACGTTCAGCTTGTCATGGGAAATGCCCATTTCCTTCATGGCGATCATCGGAACGACCGCGAAGGCTTCGTTGATTTCCCAGAGGTCGACATCGTCAATGCTCCAGCCAGCCTTTTCGAGGGCCTTCTTCATGGCCGGCACAGGGGCCGTGGTGAAGTATTCCGGCTCATGCGCGTGGCTGGAGGCGGACACGATCTTCGCCAGTGGGGTCAGGCCGCGCTTCTTGGCTTCGGATTCGCGCATCAGCACGACAGCTGCTGCGCCATCGGAAATCGCGGAAGCGTTGGCCGCCGTCACGGTGCCGTCCTTGCTGAAGGCAGGGCGCAGGCTCGGGATTTTTTCCGGCATCGCCGTGCGGGGCAGCTCATCCGTATCGACAACGGTTTCGCCCTTGCGGGTTTTGATCGTGACGGGAGCGATTTCGCGCTTGAACTTGCCTTCCTTCGTGGCCGTCTGGGCGCGGCTCAGCGTTTCTAGGGCATAGGCGTCCTGCTGCTCGCGGGTGAACTGGTATTCGCCGGCAATCATGTCGGCAAACTCACCCATGGGGCCGCCTTTGTAGGCATCCGACAGGCCATCCAGCGCCATATGGTCCTGAGCAGCCATGGTGCCGTATTTGTGGCCCTTGCGCACATTCATCAGGTGCGGCGCATTGGTCATGGATTCCATGCCGCCTGCGATGACGATGCTGGCTTCCCCGGCGAGGATCGCGTTGCGGCCCATCACGGCAGCCTGCATGCCCGAGCCACACATCTTGTTGATCGTGGTGGCTTCCAGGCCCTTGTCCTGGCCTGCCTTGAAGCCTGCCTGGCGGGCAGGGGCCTGACCCTGGCCAGCGGGAAGGCAGTTGCCCATGATGATCTCATTGGCTTCGCCAACGGATAGTTTGGCTTCGTTGACAGCTTTCTCGATCGCGATGGCGCCGAGTTCGCTGGCAGTCAGGCTGGCAAGGTCGCCGAGTAGGCCGCCCATGGGGGTACGGCCCATACCGACGATGACGACGGGATCTTGTTCTGACATGGAGTTTCCTTCCGCTAAGGTTTTTGCAGTTGCGAACACAAAGCGCTTCCACCGGGGAGTCGTCAAGACCGTGCTTAGGTCGTAACCGGCCTGTCGGGCCCCCTGTGAAGGCCCGTCATGGCGCAGGACAGAGCGCGTCAGCCGCCGAGGGCTGCGTCAATATCCGCCAGCAAGTCCGGGTCAGACGGCTTGGTGGCGGAAGGGTAGGCCTTCAGGGGCGCTCCGCCGCCGGAGACCAGCACTTTGTGGAAGTTCCACTTCGGCTGCGCGCCATCGCCCAGCTTGTCGACGGCGTTCAGATAGAAGGGGTGCTCGTCCGCGCCTGTGACCGCGTATTTCTTGGTCAGCGGGAAAGTGACGCCATAATTGATCTGGCAGAAGGTTTTGACTTCAGCCTCTGTGCCGGGCTCCTGTCCGCCAAAATCATTGGACGGGACGCCCACGATGATCAGGCCGTCCTTTTTCTTTGATTCATAGAGCGCTTGCAGGCCTTCATATTGCGGTGTGTATCCGCATTTGGAGGCGGTGTTCACGACGAGGATGGCCTTCGCGCCAAGGGAGGTCAGGTCCAGCGGCTTGCCGTCGATTGAAGTGAATTCGGTGGCGCGCATGGCGGTCTCCTGTTCAGGGGCGGGGGAGGGGCCCTCGGCACTGGCCGGCAGGGTGATAAGTGCGCCCAGGCAGACGGGCGCAATCGCGGCAATGATCAGGGAACGTGGCATGGGTCATCTCCTCCAGCTTTCGATGGAAACTAAGCGTACCGCGAAACTTGTCACGTGCTTTTCCGGCCATATGCCGTGAATGTGAAGCTGGCCGCAGCTAGAAGGCCCGGCGAGATATATACCCTCCGGGCCGATCAGCGCCCTATTTCTTCTTGCTGGCCTTCTTGCGGGAGGCCTTGTCGTCGGCTTTCGGTGGCATCACTTCGAACGTCATCTGGAGATTGACGCGATACTTGTCGATCTTGCCGTTCTTGATGGTGGTATACATCTCGTTCACATAGGCAGAGGCTAGGCCTTTGACCGTCGCATCGAACCGGGTGATGGCTGTCTGAATGGCATCCTCGAACGATTTGGTGGATTCAGCGAGGATCTGCTCGGATTTCATGATGGCCATTTGGGTCTCCCTTTCTTTCTGATGGGAGGCCATACAACCTTGAAATGCGGGAAAAGCCAAGGAAGTTGTCCTTGGGGAAAGTTTCGCTGACCGGATTTGAGAGCCGGAGAAACTAGCGCCGGATCAGGGAGAATCCCGCTTCAGAGCCTTCCTGCCATACCACACGGGCCTGGCCTTCGAGGCCGACAGCGCCAGCATTCAGGGTCACGGTTGCAGGCAGGCGTTCATTGGTGGGGAAGCGCAGACGCACGCCTGTATCCGAGTGATCCAGCACAATGCCGCGGCGCTTGTAGCCGGAATCATAGGTCACATAGGCTTCACGATAGACCATGGCGCGGGCAGGGCGCGGCCTCTCCACATGTGTGGCAACCATTTGCTCCACGCGCTCGGTCGTGGGCGCGCGAGTCTCAGACTTTCGACTTCCGAAGAGGCGGTCCAGAATTGCCATATTGGGTTAGGGTCCTTTGCTTGGTGTACTCTATGCAACCCCCATACCAATTATGGACCTTAGCAAGACATTCTTAACGCGCGATAAAAAAGCGGCGCCGTTAAGCGCCGCTTTCTGTAACATGGATTACTATTTCTGGGTGATTACCAGATGCGTACACGCTCATCCGGCGGCAGGTACAATGCGTCGTCCGGCTGAACATCAAAGGCCTTGTACCACTCGTCCAGGTTGCGAACGATGCCGTTCACACGGTAGTTCGGCGGAGAGTGCGGATCGCTTGCCATCTGGTTGCGCGTCGCCTCTTCGCGATACTTGGCACGCCAGACCTGTGCCCAGGACATGAAGAAACGCTGGTCGCCGGTCAGCCCGTCAATGATGGGGGCTTCCTCACCGTTCAGGGACATCTTGTAGGCACGATAGGCGAGGGACAGACCGCCCAAATCGCCAATGTTCTCCCCCAGCGTCAGGCGGCCATTCACACAGGTCTCGCCGTCATCCAGCGGGCAATAAGCCGAATATTGTTCGGCCAGGGCATCACCCAGCTGGCGGAAGGCGGCCAGGTCTTCTTCCGTCCACCAGTTCTCCAGCACACCGTCTCCAGTGTATTTGGCGCCCTGGTCATCAAAGCCGTGGCCCATTTCGTGACCGATGACGCCGCCAATGGCGCCATAGTTCACAGCCGGGTCAGCCGAGATGTTGAAGAAGGGCGGCTGCAGGATCGCGGCCGGGAAGACGATCTCGTTATAGGCCGGGTTGTAATAGGCGTTGATCGTCTGCGGGGTCATGAACCATTCGGTCTTGTCGACCGGCTTGCCCAGTTTCGAGATATTGTCCTCAAGCGCCCATTTGCCAGCATTGATCTGGTTCTCCAGTGCGTTGTTGCCCACGACAAGCGTGTCATAGGTCTCGAACTTGTCCGGATAGCCGATCTTCGGGTTGAAGGCGTCAAGTTTCTCTTCTGCCTTCACCTTTGTGGCTTCGCTCATCCAGCCAAGGTCCTGCAGGTTTGCAGCCATGGCCTTGCGCAGGTTTTTGACCAGGTCGTCCATCTCCGCCTTGTTTTCCGGCGGGAAGTAACGCTCGACAAAGACCTTGCCGATGGCTTCACCCAGAACGCCCTGAGTGGCGGACACAGCCCGCTTCCAACGCTCGCGCTGTTCCGGCTGGCCGCGCAGGGCGGTGCCATAGAAGGCAAAGTCGGCATCATCAATTTCCTGCGGCAGAACGCTGCTGTAATTGGACAGGAAGTGCGCCGTCAGATAGGCCTTCCAGATATCCAGCGGCGTATCGCTGATGATCTGGAACATGGCCGGGAAGCCGCCGCCGAGCTTTTCAGCTTGCTCAGGGGTGATGCCGGCCGCTTCGAGTTCCTCTGGAGTCGGCGGAATTTCTGCGACAAGGAATTCCTTCTGGTCACCCACGCCGAGCGTGTCGAGCGCGCGAACCACCGGGAAGCTGCCGGACATGGCGACCAGATCATCCTTTGACACCTTGTTGTAGGTGATTTCCGGGTTGCGGGAGAGGGCAGGGTCCCAGTCTGCCTTGGCAAGCTCTGTTTCCAGATCGAGCACTTTCTGGGCTTCTGCCGGGGCATCTTCATAGCCGGCTTCGCTCAACAGGAAGGTCAGCAGCTCCAGATAGTTGGCGCGCAGCTCAACAGATTTGTCGTCCGTCTTGAGATAATAGTCGCGGTTTGGCATGCCGAGGCCGCCCATGCCCATCTGGAAGATGTTCGTATTCGGATCCTTGTCGTCGGAGAAGACAAAGCCGTTGATGGGAGAGCTGAAGCCCGGTGAGCTGAACAGAACGGCCAGATCATCCAGATTCTTCATGGACTGGATCTTGTCCAGATAGGGCTGGGCCGGCGCCAGGCCTGCGGCGTTAATCGTGTCCGTGTCCATATAGGCATTATAGTAAGCGCCGATCTTGCCTTCCGGCGTATCAAGTGCGGGCTTTGCAGCGGCCAGATCGTCAATGATCTTCAGAACGCGCTGTTCGGACTTTTCCGCCAGCAGGTCAAAAGAGCCATAACGGGATTTGTCAGCCGGGATTTCAAAGGAATCGAGCCATTTGCCATTGGCCCAGGCGTAGAAATTATCGCCCGGCTTCACGGCAGGATTCTGAAGGGTCAGATCGATGCCCCAAGGACCCCAATAGTCTGCGGCGGTCAGTTCCAGGCCATCTGCGGTGACATATTTGCCGTCTGCATTTGGCGTCGGACGCGTGGTGGCCGGAGTTTCTGCAGGCGGCGCTTGCACGGCTTCAACCGCTTCTACCGTCTGAACGGTCTCATCGGTTTGCGCTGTTGTGCAGGCAGCCAGTAGCGCCGCAGTTGCGACACCAAGCATGAGTTTTTTCATTAGGTCTCTCCCAGACTTTTCGATGCGCACCAGCCGGTCCAGAAGGGGCGGGTTAATACACATCAATTGAAATTAATTTACTCCGCAGGAGCCGCAGGGCCAAGCCCGCCACTGTGGCTGGTGCCGATCAATTCTTCTTCATCAATTGTTACTTCGCCGCTATAGGTCTCACCGATCTGGCGGAAGGGTTTGCCACCCCAGGTCCACCGGAAGATACGGCCGATCTCCACGCCCACGGCATACATTGCCGGAACCATCAGCAGGGACACGAACAGGGCGAAGGCCACCGCTGCACCCAGTGACACGACCATCGGCTTGAGGAACTGCGCCTGTACGGATTTCTCCGCAATCAGGGGCAGGATACCGACAAAGGTTGTCACGGAGGTCAGCAGGATCGGGCGGAAACGCGACACACCACCATCTACCAGGGCCTGCACGGCGCCTGCGCCTTCATCCCGCCTGCGGTTCACATAATCGATCAGAACGAGGTTATCGTTGATCACAACGCCTGCTGCGGCGGCAATACCGAAGAAGGAGAACATCGCCATGGGCGTATTGAAGATCCACAGGCCGAAAACCGCGCCGCAATAGGCGAAGGGCAGGGCCATCATCAACAGGATGGGCTGGGCATAGGACCGGAAGGCCACGGCCAGCAGGATATACATTGTACCGATGGCGATCAGGATCAGACGGCCGATCTCTGCGAAGAATTTCTGCTCTTCCTCAAAGCCGCCGGCCTCTCCGCGCTGTACGTCCGGAAACTGTTTCTGGAAGTCGGGCCAGAAATCCTGCTCCATGGCGCTCATGATCTGGCCACGGCCACCTTCGCCCATGACTTCGGCATAGACCGAGACAGAGCGGGTGCGGTTGCGGCGAATGATCCGGTTGATGCCGGGGGCATATTCGAAATTGGCTACCTGCGTGATCGGGATCTCACGACCATCTGGCGTGCGTACTTTCAGGGCGCTGAGGCTGTCGAGGTTCTCCCGCGCGCTTTCCGGCAGGCGCACCATGACGCGCACATCTTCCCCGTCGCGGGGCAGGCGCTGTACCTCTTCCCCGAAATAGGCCTGGCGCACCTGCTGGGACACCTCTGCCAGCGTTATACCAAGAGTCTCGGCCCCCGGCTTCATCGAGATACGGATTTCTTCTGCCGCGGAGGACAGATTGTCTCCGATGTCATAGGCATTATTGTACGTGGAGAGATGCTCTTTCACCACGGCGGCCGCTTCACGCAGGCGCTCCAGATTTGGATGGTTCAGGGCAAAGCGCACGCCGCTTTGTTCGTCATTGAAGGTGAAATCGAACGTGACTTCTTCTGCATCCTGAATGTCGCCGACATTGCTGCGCAGGAATTCTGAGACTTCCTTGGACCTCAAGCCAACAGGGCGCTCTTCCGGCGGGATGATGCTGATCCAGGATCGAACACTGGTGCCTGAGGCAACCACGGAGGCATCCGTGATGATGTCGCCTTCGATATTCGGGAATTCCTGATGGGCTTCCTGTTTGGTCTTCTGGATACCTGCCTGCAACTGGTCGCGTACCTGAATCAGGCGCTCATAGGGCGTGCCCTCCGGCATGCTGATCTCGACCTGGATCATGTCCGCTTCGATTTCCGGCATGAATTTGAACGGAACAATCCCCATGCCCGATACCTGGGTGGCCAGATAGAACAGGCAGAAGAACAGGGCCACGGTTGCATAGCGGAAGCGGATCGCCAGCTCGAGAACGGGCTTGTAGATATTGTTGGCGAACCAGAGAAGGCTGTCGGCAATGCTGTGCTGCATGCGCAGCAGCTTGCCGGACGGGCCGTCGAATTTCTGCTTCTTCATGTGCGACAGGTGGCTCGGCAGGATCAGCATACATTCGATCACCGAGAAGATCAGTGCAGCCACCACAACGAATGTGATCTGCTGGGTAAACATGCGGGTCGGGCCCGTAATGAATGCCCAGGGCAGGAAGGCGATGATTGTGGTGAGAACCCCGAAGATCACGGGCTTCAGAACCATTTGCGTGCCGATGATGGCCGCATCGAGGCCTTCGCTCCGGCCGCTTTCGATTTCCCTGTGTATGTTCTCGCCCACGACGATTGCGTCGTCCACGATCACGCCGATCACCAGCAGCACAGCAAAGGTCGACAGGATGTTCCAGGAGACCCCGAAATAGGGGAGCAGCATGATGCCGCCAGCAAAGGCGGTGATGATGCCTGCCGTCACCCACAGCGCCACAGTCGGGCGCAGGAACAGGATCAGCACCAGCATCACCAGCACAGCGCCCTGCAGGGCAGACTGCGTGATCAGGTCCATACGGTCCTGAAAGCCTTCGGAATCGTCCCACAGCACATCTACCTTCACCGCCTGGGGCAAAATGCCATTGGCCGGGTCGTTGGCCTTCTTCACATATTCATGGAAGCTTTTGGTATAATCCAGGATGTGCATTGTGTCCGGGGAGGGGATCATGACGAACACGGTCGGCTCACCATTGAAGGTCGCCTGGAATTTGTCTGTCACGAAGCCATCATCGATCGAAGCGACATCATCCACGCGGATCGTGCCGTCTTCGGTCGTCTGGCGGATGATGATGTTGCCAAACTGTTTGGCGGTGTCTGCCAGTTGACGGGCCGTAATCGCCACATCCCCTGAAGAGGATTCGATGCGTCCACCGGAAGAGTTCAGAGAGGATTGGCGAATGGCATTGGCCACATCGCTGAAGCTGATCCCGAAGCGACGCAGGGCCTCTTCGGAGACCTCGATATTGACCTGTTCATCGATGACGCCATTCAGTTCGGCCAGCTCTCCGCCGCGAATATTTGCGATGTCATCGCGTACCTTGTCGCCAAGGCGTTTAAGCGTGCGCTCATCGACATTGCCGTGGATCGCAAGGCCCATAAACGAGTTGCGCTGCTCCCAGCGCGTGACCTGTGGCTGGAACGCCGCCTGTGGCATGTTGTTGATCTGGTCGACGCGCAGTTTCACATCGTCCAGAAACTTGTCCATGTCGATGTCGTCGCGGCCCTTGATGTTGACCACCCCGAAGCCTTCATTGGCGATGGACGTAATCCGGTCCAGGCCGTTGATGTCGGCGACCGCTTCCTCGATCCGTGTAACGATCTGTTCCTCAACATCCTGAGGCGAGGCACCGTTCCAGGCAACAGACACAGATGCTCCGGTCACGTTCACAACCGGGAACATCTCCTGTTCCATCTTGGTGTAGCCAAAGACGCCGCCCACAAAGGCAACGATCATCAGCAGGTTTGCTGCGACCGCGTTACGCGCGAACCAGGCGACGATGCCGTTCATTGGGCGACTCCCTTGTCTCCGTCGCCAGCCTGAGCCAGTTCGGCGGTTTCATCCGTCTTCGATGTGTCTTCGGAGGATTTGCGCTCATAAACCTTGATGGAGCCGTCTTCCATGCGCTGCATAACGGTGATGTTCATGCCATCGAACGGCGCCTGGATCGGACTCACAATGGCCAGTTCGCCTGGTTCCAGACCGGAGGAGACATACGCGCCATCCGGGTCGGAATAGATCAGGTTAACCTGGCGAATCGACAGCTTGCCCTCATTCGGCAGGCCGATGAAGATGCGGTCATCGCCGCGCAGGGATGCGCGGGGGGCGATCAGTACATCCTTGATCGTTTCGCCCTTGATGGCAGCCGTCACGAACAGGCCAGGTGCCATCGGCGCATCGCCATCGGCGCCCGCGCCATAAGGGTCTTTCAGTTCCGCGATCACATTGATCTGGCGGGTCTGTGTGCTGACGGCCGCGGCTGTGCGGACAACCTGGCCATGCCATTCCCGTTCAATTCCGCCGACCACGGCCCGGAAAGTAACTTCCGGACCCGGATTTTCCTTGGTGGAGGCGAACGCCAGCGGCAGGCCCAGACGGCCCATTTCCGTGTCGTTCAGGGGCATGGCCACCTCAACCACATCATTGGCAAAGATATTGCCCAGGGACTGGCCGGTTGCGACCACCTGGCCAATGTCTACATTGCGCTCGCGCACGCGGCCATCGAACGGGGCGTAGATCGCCGTCCGGTCGAGGGCCAGTTCGGCATCCTTCAGCTGCGCGCGCGCCGCTTCCAGCGCAGCGCGGGCTTCCGCCAGCTGAGGCTCGCGCCGGGCAAGAGGGGAGGCGTCTTCAATGCCAAGGTCCAGAATGTCCTGACGGGCCAGTTCGGCTTCGGCTTCTTCGCGGGCAAGGGCTTGCTGCGCTGTCGCAACGGTAGACTGTGCACGGACGACGGCCAGTTCATAGTCGGCGGCTTCGACCCGCACCAGAAGCTGGCCTTTCTTGATGAAACCTCCATCAATGAAGTCCGGGGAGACATAAGAGATACGGCCGGATGTTTGCGGAGCGACGACGATCTCCCGGCGCGGCTTCACTTCGCCCTGGGCGTCGACAACAAGCTCCAGATCGCCACGGCGCACAGGTTCTGCGAACACGTTCAGCCCGGCGCTGGGTTCAGCGGCCTTTTCCGGTTCCGGCTTGAGAGCTGTCAGTGCAACGACCCCGCCGACCCCAACGACGGCAACGATGCCAAGTGGCAACAAGACTGAAAGAATGCGTCCCATTTTATTTATCTCCTGTCGCTATTCTGCGACGTCTTCCTGCGAGGTTTGGGTGACATTGGCAGCGGCGCTCACGGGCAAGCCGCCACCAAGGGCGAGATGGTAGGATATGCGGTTGGTCGCGCGATTGGCGCGTGCCGACACGAGGTTGCTTTCCGCTGTCAGGCGGCGGGTCTGGGCATCGATCAGGTTGAAGATCGTGATCGTGCCGCTTGTGTACTGACGTTCCGCCAGGTCTTCTGCCAGGCGGGCTTCTTCCAGGGAGCGCATCTGCGCGTCTTCCTGATCCGCGAGCAGGGTGTCAGCGGCAAGCGCGTCCTCCACTTCGCCCCAGGCAGACAGGGCTGCGCTGGCATAGTTGGCGATGGCGGCTTCTGCCTGGGCGATGGCGGCGTCACGCTGCGCGCTGAGGCGGCCGCCGGTAAACAGCGGTTGCACCAGGCTTGCCACAAGGCGGGCGGCGATACGTTCCGGGTCGACCGCGTCTGCGAAGTCGGCCTGGCTGGTGGACAGCGATCCGGTCAGGCGCAGGCTTGGCAACATGGCGAGGCGTGCCTGTTCTGCTCTCAGACCGGCCGCGACCAGATTCGCCTCTGCGCGGGCAATATCCGGCCGACGGGCCAGCAGAAGCATCGGATTGCCTTCCGGTTGCATTACACCCAGCACTGGCAATTCTGCAGGGGCTTCAATTTCCGTTGCCGGATAACGACCCAGCAGGATTTCAAGACGACGGGCTGCCTCGCCAGACAATTGGCGAGTCAGGGCGATATTGGCTTCAGCCCCGGCCAGTGCGCTGCGGGCCGTGCGCACGTCAAGCGCCTGGGCGAGACCACGCTGGAAGCGCCGCTCGGTCAGAATGCGGACGCGGTCGCGCGCTTCATAGGTCTGCAGGGCGACATTTTCCTGCGCCAGAGCGGCGTTCAGATTGATCCAGGCGATCGCGGTTTGCGCAGCAACCGACAGTTCGGCGGCGGCGAGATCAGCTTCGCTGGCGGCGAGATCGGCTTCCGATGCAGCCACGCCGCGGCCCAGCCGGTTCCACAAATCTGCTTCCCAGCTGGCATCGACGCCGAGGCCATAGACGCTGTCCGTCGTACGGTCGATGCCGCCTGCTGTTTCAAAGGCATTGGAGGTGCCGCCTGCAGAGACAGAAGCATCCACGCTGGGCAGGCGCTGGGAGCGGGCTGTGCGTGTGGCGGCCTTGGCGGCGCGTACAAGGGCTGCGCGCGACTCCAGCGTCGGGCTGTTGGCCAAGGCTTCCTGTACCAGCTCGGCCATGATCGGATCATTGAATTGCGTCAGCCAGTTGCCCGTTGGTGCCGTTCCAGCCACACCGCGCGCGGCCCATTCAGCAGGGGCTTCCGGCGCAACGGCAAAGATTTCCCCCCGGTCGCCATCAATTCCGGGCAAGTTTGCCTGTGATGAGGCGCATGCGGCAAGAAATGCCGTGCTGAAAATTAGAATTGATCGTGTCATGCCGTTGGCAACGCTCCCACTTGGTCTTTTGTCCGTTACGCGTCTGCTACTCGACTGTCAACGATAAATTATCGTTATTCAATAATCATTTTATGACTAAAAGACAGTAAATTATGTGCCTCATATGCATAACGGCACTTGGTAGTTTTATCGTTACACAATAGCCGCTACAGATAAGGATGTCTGTGGGCAGTCTGTTAACGGGAGTTGCGATGAGCGAAGGCATGTCAGCCGACGCGAAAGAGGCCGCGAAGAAGGCCCTGACCCGCCGGGCGCGGGACTTCGTCACGCTGGTGGCCTGCTTCGGCGCGATCCTTTTCCTGATGTGGTTGACCGGGGCTGTCGGGCTGATTGAAGCTTTCGCTGCGCTGCTTGTGGCGGCCTCTGTGGCCACAGCTGTCTATGTCGGCACCGCGTCGATCCTGCCAATCAGTCCGCGTTTTGCGATTGAGCAGACAGCCATAACGCCGGAGCCCAGCGATTCTACGGTCATGCTGGATGCCCTGCCGCTGCCTGCCTTCGAGATTGATGACGAGCAGCGCATTGTTGCCTTCAATGAGGAGGCCGAGTTCATCCTTCGTCTGGACGGCCGGGTAAAGCCGCGCGCCAGCACGGTGATCCGCTCTCCGGGCCTGTTGTCGGCCATCGAGAATGCCATTCAGAGCGGTACGGTCGAGCCTGCTGCCGTTGAGGTGGAAAGCGGTCCGGATGAAACCTGGCGGGCCTATGTCTCCCGCCCAGGCAAGGCGCGGCGCACGCTTGTCGTACTGGAGGATCTGACCCCCGTTCGCCGTGCGGCGCGGGCGCGGTCAGACTTCCTGGCCAATGCCAGCCATGAATTGCGCACACCGCTGACGGCGCTGTCCGGCTTTATCGAAACCATGCGTGGCCCGGCCAAGGACGACAAGGATTCCTGGGATCGCTTTCTAGCCATCATGGCAGGGGAGACCCAGCGCATGTCGCGTCTCATCGCAGACCTTCTCTCCCTGTCGCGGATTGAATCGTCTGAACATGTTTCCCCGCGAGAGCGCGAGGACTTCCAGGACATCGTCTCCGATGCCACCCACGCTTTCAGCGCGATTGCCTCAGAAAAGGGTGTGCGGCTGGACGTGCGTGCCGAAAGCGGCAGCATCCCGGTCATTGCGCACCGGGATGAAATGATCCAGGTCGTCGAGAATCTCGTCTCCAATGCGCTGAAATATTCTGCTGAGGGCAGTCAGATCGTGCTGAGCTTTGGTCTTGCTGGCAGCATGGCGGATGCGCGCGTCAAGGCGGGCCAAAGCTGGATGGGCGCAGAGCGGATGACGCTGCTGCCGGCCTCCGGGCGTCCGGGCACCAAGGAGCGGGCTGTCTGGATGCGGGTCGAGGATCAGGGGCCGGGCATTGAGCGCGAACACTTGCCGCGTCTGGGAGAGCGCTTCTACCGCGCCGACCAGAGCCGGGGCGGCAAGATCACCGGCACAGGGCTGGGCCTTGCCATTGTGAAGCACATCATGGCGCACCATCGCGGCGGGTTCGCTGTCGAAACGCGTATCGGCGAGGGCACGGCCTTCGGCGTATGGCTGCCGGCTGCGCGGGAAGAGGGCCTGTCGGACTAGGCCTTGTGGGAGCGGCGGGCCGCATCGAACCAGTCAGTCATCAGATTGCCCGGCATCCGGTTCATCTCATGATACCAGTTCGGCAGATTCTGGATGGCTCCGGCTGTGTCTTCCCAGCGGCGCAAATTGACATCTGCCGCCACATGAAACGCGTCGCGCAGCTTGTTTTCCGTCACAGGCTCCATTGTGCCCATGGGGGCCAGCATGGCCATGCTCTTCTGAGCGGCAATCATGGTTTCAAGCGTGGCGGCGGTCAGGGAAAGTGTGGCGCGCCAAGGTGTCAGCCAGAGATCAAACATGGTGTTTCCCTTGTTCCAAAGAGGAATATATAGCTACTTATGTTGCGCTGCACAACAAATCCCGTGCCAAAGCCACGGGTTTGCCCGGTTTTCGCCTTCTGCAAATGCGACTAGGATTCCCGGAAATGCTGACCGACACGCTCCCCTCTCATTTCGTGCCGTCACCTGCGCGGGGCAGAGTGCTTGTGTTCGATTCCGGCGTCGGCGGCCTCACCGTGGCGGAGGAAATCCGGGCGCTGGGGCCTGCGCTGGGCATCCATTATGCAGCAGATTCCGGCTTTTTCCCCTATGGCGACAAGTCAGACGACGCGCTGAGACAACGCCTGCCGAAAGTGGCAAAGCGCCTGGTTGAGCATGTTCGCCCGGATGTCTTCGTGATTGCCTGCAACACGGCCTCCACATTGGCCCTGCCGGAAGTACGTGCCGTACTGGATATCCCGGTTGTCGGAACCGTCCCAGCGATCAAGCCTGCAGCGCAGCTGACCCGGACCGGCACAGTTGGCCTTCTGGCAACGCCGGGCACCATCCGCCGCGCCTATACGGCAGAGCTGATCAAGACCTTCGCCAGGGACATTCAGGTCATCATGCATGGCAGTATCGAACTGGTGAAGTTGGCCGAAGCCCATGCGCGCGGGGAAGATTTGCCCGTGGAGGCCTTCGCCGCTGCACAGGCCCCGCTGTTCGAGGCCTCTGGCGGTGACAGGATCGACACGATTGTGCTCGCCTGCACCCATTTCCCTCTGGTGCGGGCCCAGCTGGTGGCGAGCGCGCCCCAACCGGTCAGCTATATCGATTCAGGGGCGGCGATTGCCCGCCAGACCATTCGCGTGCTGCCGCCGGATACCGAGGGCAGGGGGCTGGGCGGGCATGCCTGGTTGACCAGCCCGCCTGAAGAGGCACCGGATCTGGCGCTGGTCCTCAGGCGGTATGGATTTCCGGATGTTCAGAGCGTGGCGGATGCGCCGATCGAGATGACTTCCGCGCCGACCGAGTTGTAGAGGCTCGGCCACGGCGCATCGTGTACCAGGGCAACTTCGGTTTCGCCGAAACCGTTGAAGCGGCTGGACATCGCACGGCCATAGGCGCCGAGATTGCCGAACTCCAGATAGTCGCCCTCGGTCAGACCGGCTGGCAGCCAGACTTTCTCCGGGAACTTGTCCGTGGAGTCGCAGGTGGGGCCGTACACCGTGTATTCGACCAGGCGGCCCAGCGTGCGGCCATCACCCGGCAGCGCGCGCATCGGGAAGGCCCAACGCTCGTGCACAGCATCATAGAGGGCGCCATAGGAGCCATCATTGATGTAGATCGCATCGCCTTTGACAAGTTCGATACGGGTCAGCAGGCTTTCTGCTTCAGCCACCAGCGCGCGGCCCGGTTCACACCACAGTTCGGCGTTTTCGAGAACGTACATGGTCTCGAAGGAGCGCTCGACCATGGCGGCATAGTCTTCCAGCGACGGAGGCGGGTTTTCAGCATAGATCGACGGGAAGCCGCCGCCGACATCCACGATGTCGACCGTGACGGAGGCCGCGATGATGATGCGGGAAACGTCTGCCATAGCGGTGGCCCAGGCTGTCGGTTTCATGGCCTGGCTGCCGACATGGAAGGACACGCCCAGTTCGTCCGCATAACGGCGGGCTTCGCGCAGGATTTCCGTTGCATCCTCAGCGCCTGCGCCGAACTTGCCCGCCAGCGGCAGGGCCGCGCCGTCACAGGAGACCGCAATGCGCACGATGATCGTGAGGTCTTGGGCGTAGCCGGTTTCCTCAAGAATCTTGTTCAGTTCTTCCATCGTGTCAGTGACGAAGATGCGCACGCCGAACTCGTGATAGGCACGCTGGATCGCGCGGCGGTTCTTCACCGGATGCAGGAACGCCATGCGGGCGCCCGGGAATTTGCGGTGGATCAGCTCGATCTCGTTCAGAGAGGCCGTGTCGAAGCTGCGAACGCCAGCGTCCCACAGGGCTTCCAGCACGTGCTCGCCGGGGTTTGCCTTCACGGCATAGAATGGCTCACCCGGGAAAGATTCCCGGAACCATTTCGCAGCCGCAGTGACGCGATCCGGACGGAAACACCAAACGGGAACGTCCGGCTGTACGTCGGCAACAATATTATAGGGAGTAGCATAGGAGTGCATGACACCTAACCTCCAAAGGGCTTTTAACCAGCTTTGGGCGTTAGTACAGGGGGCCCCCAGTTTAAGGGTTGGCCCAGATGTCCGCCGCTTCAATTTCGAACGGCGATGTAGGAGACTCTTTTCGGGCATGCAAGCAAAAATTTTGGGCAGCATGCATTTTTTGTCACCCATAGATAACATTGCGGGCGTAAAGCCCTTATTCTACAGGGACAAAACCCTGCCGTTCATTGATCAAAACGCGACCACTTGCCGAGGAGTTCCTCCCGAATGACAGCCAGGCTTGGGCCTCTCTTCGTATCCCTTTTGATGGCATGCCTTGTGGCATGCGGCAAAACGGATTTGTCCGAAATCGAGACCGGAGACGTCATCCTGCCCCCGCCGGTGGACCGCGAGGATGCGCAGAAGATCCGCATTGTCGGCTCGTCCACGGTAGCGCCCTTTGCGACGACCGTGGCCGAACGTTTCGGTGCGACAACCCGCTACCCGACACCGATTGTCGAGACGACCGGCACAGGCGGCGGCTTCAAGACCTTCTGCCAGCGCATCGGCCCGAACCATCCCTCCATCGCGGATGCCTCGCGTCCCGTGCATGAGAGCGAGACGGCCCTGTGTGCCAGCAATGGCATTACGGATATTACCGCGCTTTCTATCGGCTTTGACGGCATCGTGCTGGCCAATGCCCGCGAGGCACCGCCACTGGATCTGAGAAAGGTGGACCTTTACCGCGCCCTCGCGGCAGAGCTGTCGGACGGGCAGGGCGGCTTCATGGCCAATCCCTACAAAAGCTGGGTCGAGGTCAATCCGAATCTACCGGACGAGCCGATCATGGTGTTCGGCCCACCACCCACCTCTGGCACGCGCGATGCCTTTGTTGAGCTGGGCATGGAGCAGGGGGCGCTGGCCGTGCCTGAAATGGCGGCCCTCAAGAAATCGGACCCTGACGCCTACAAGCTGCGTACGCATACGATCCGTACCGATGGCGCGTGGATCGATCTGGGGGAGAATGACACAGCCATCATCCAGTCGTTGATCAAAACGCCAACCGCCATAGGCGTGCTTGGCTATTCCTTTCTGGAGCAGAATGGAGACCGCGTGAAAGCGGCCCATCTGGACGGGGTTGCTGTGACGTTTGAGGCGATTGCGTCGGGCGATTACGGCCTGTCGCGCAGCATGTACATCTATGTAAAGGATCAGAACTTGCCGCTGGTGCCGGGCCTGTCGGAATTCATTGCCGAATTCGTCTCGGACCGGGCCATGGGGCCGGATGGCTATCTGCTGGAAAAGGGGCTGATCCCGCTGCCGGAGGAAGATCGTCATGCCCAGCAGGAGATTGCCGAGCAGCTGGCCAATCGCGGTGCGCGGAAATAGCGTGTCCTACAGGCCAGGCAGCTGGGGCTTCTTGCGGCGGCGCAGGCGGATCTTCTGCCAGAAGCGCTTGCGGGCAGGGGCCGGCAGGGGCTGCAGGTTTTCGATGAAGGCTTCCGCGCAGGCGCGCCAGCTATAGCCCTCGGCATATTTGCGGCAGGTCTCCCGGTCCAGGTCCAGACAGGCCTTTGCACCCTCTGCCAGATCGCCGCCGACGGGCGTGATCGTGCCGGCATTCGAACCGGGAATGACATCGCGCGGGCCGGTGGCCTCATAGGCCGCCACAGGCGTGCCGGAGGCCATCGCTTCCAGCACGACCAGGCCGAACGTGTCGGTCAGGCTGGGAAAGACGAACACGTCTGCGCAGGCATAATATGTGGCCAGTTCCTCGCCGAACTTGGCGCCCAGAAACACGACATCCTTGTAGCGCTTTTCCAGCTCTTCGCGTTGCGGGCCGTCGCCAATGATCACCTTGGTGCCCGGCAGGTCCAGCTCTGCGAAGGCTTCGATATTCTTCTCCACTGCCACGCGGCCGACATTCAGGAAGATCGGACGGGGCAGGCCCTTGAACGGGTCGTCTTCCGTGCCTTCCGGAATGCGCTTGTCCGGATTGAAGAGATTTGTATCCACGCCGCGGCTCCAAGCGACGAGATTGATGAAGCGCTGGGCTTTCAGTTCCTCCACCATGGACGGGGTCGGCACCATCACCTTACCGGAATATTTGTGAAACCAGCGCACAAAGGAATAGCCGGCAGAGACCGGGATCGGCAGGCGCGCGGCGACATATTCCGGAAAGCGTGTGTGGTAGGCCGTCGAGAAGGGGTGTTTCACCGTCAGGCACATCGCGCGTCCGGCCATGCCAAGCGTGCCTTCTGTGGCAATATGGATGGCGTCCGGCTCGAACTCGTGGAAGCGCTCTTCGATCCGATGGCGGGCGAACAGGGCCAGCTTGATTTCAGGATAAGTGGGCAGGGGCATGGTCATGAAGCCCTGTCCGGGATGAACGATCTCCCAGACATGGCCCATTGCCTCGGTTTCCTCGATCACGCGCTTCATAGTGCGCACGACGCCATTCACCTGAGGATCCCAGGCGTCCGTTACGAGCATGATGCGCATGAGCGCTCCTTCAACAGCCTCAGCCACAGTCCCACGCCACTTTGGCGGGGTTGGTAGAGTGCGTAAAGGGCCAGTTGTATCCTGAACAGCCCTGCTTTGCATGCAGTGCAGGCGATGAGCTTCTGCCTCTGTTTGGCTTAATAAGAAGGAAAAAATGGCCCGGATTCGCCTTTTGCGGATTAAAGCCTAGTGTAATTACCAATCGCATTACTCACACACGCTCATTCAGGAACTACATGGCTGACACGCTTGCTTTGCAGAAAATCGACTGGCACTCCCTCGACGATATCAAGTTTGCAGATGAAGAGGCGCTTCTCGAAGATCTGCTGAAACAATCCCCTCTTTCTGACGATCTGCGCCAGGCCACGATGCGCCGCGCGCTGGAACTGGTCGAGAAGGCGCGCAAGCAGGACAAGAACAAGGGTATGATGGAGAGCTTCCTTGAGGAGTTCGGTCTGTCCAATGCCGAGGGGCTGGCGCTGATGTGTCTGGCAGAGGCTCTGCTGCGCGTGCCGGACCCTGAAACCCGCGACGAATTGATTGCTGAAAAGATCAATTCCGGCGACTGGAGCGCACATTTGGGGCAATCGGATTCCTGGCTGGTCAATGCGTCCACTTGGGGGCTGATGCTGACAGGCCGCGTCATTGGCGTTCCGGCCAGCCTGAAAAAGGGGCCGGGGAACTTCCTTCAGGGCCTGATCCGCGAAAGCGGTGAGCCGGTCATCCGCGCTGCCATGATGCAGGCCATGCGGATCATGGGTGAGCAATTCGTGCTGGGCCGCAATGTGAAGGACGCACAGAAACGCGGCCGCCGCATGGTGAAGGCCGGCGAAGCGGCGCATTTCAGCTTTGACATGCTGGGGGAAGGGGCCCGCACGGCCAAGGATGCCGAGCGCTATCTCAAGGCCTATCAGAACGCGATTGATGCCGTTGCCGCCGACAAGGACCCATCTGTGCCGCCGGAACAGGCCAATGGCGTTTCGGTGAAGCTCTCCGCGCTACACCCCCGCTATGAGGCGGTGAATGAAGAGCGTGTGATGGAAGAGATGTATCCGCACGTTCTAGAGTTGTGCCAGCGCGCAGCCAAGTCAAACGTCAACCTCTGTCTCGATGCGGAAGAAGCAGACCGCCTGGTCATCAGCCTGAAAATCCTGGAACGCCTGGCGCGCGAACCTTCGCTGAAGGGATGGAACGGCCTCGGCCTTGCCCTGCAGGCGTATCAGAAACGTGCCGGTGTGGTGATTGATCTGCTCAAGGAACTTGCCGGGCAGACCCGCCGCCGCTTCATGGTGCGCCTCGTGAAGGGCGCCTATTGGGACAGCGAGATCAAGCACTCGCATGTCGAAGGCTTCCCGAACTTCCCTGTCTTTACCACGAAGAATGGTACGGATTTCCATTACATTGCCTGTGCCCGGAAGATGCTGGAAGCGTCCGGCGCGATCTATCCGCAATTTGCCACGCATAACGCGCACTCCGTCGCGGCGATTGAGCAGCTGGCGGACGATATCGGCACCACAGCGTTTGAATTCCAGCGTCTGCATGGCATGGGCGAAGCCCTGTTTGCAGCAGCCGATGCCGGCCGCAAGATACGCGTCTATGCACCGGTCGGCGCCCACCGCGATCTGCTGCCCTATCTGGTGCGCCGCCTGCTGGAGAATGGTGCCAATACCAGTTTCGTGCACTCCTTCCTCGATCCGGACGTTCCGGCAGAACAGGTTGTGGCAGACCCCATCGTGAAGGTGGAAGTCGGTCCGCGCCGTCACCCGCGCATCCCGACACCGCCGCGTCTTTATGGCCCGGACCGGCGCAATTCCTCTGGTATGGACATTAGCCAGAATGCTGTCCGCGAGGAGCTGGCCGCAGCGGTCAAATCCTTCCGTGACAGCCCGGCGATTTCTGCAGGGCCGATTGTCAACGGCAAGGCAGAGACAGGCGGCGGCGACGTGGTACGCGTTCCGTTCGACACCGAAATCGTGCTCGGCTCCGTCAAGGAAGCTGACGAGAAGCAGATCGATCAGGCCCTGAAATCCGCCGTCGGTTATCAGGTCAGCTGGGACCGTCTGGGCGGGGCAGAGCGTGCCAAGCATCTGCGTGCCATGGGCGACATTCTCGAAGAGAACATGACGCGCCTGATCGCGCTGATGGCCCGCGAAGGCGGAAAGACGCTGGGCGACGGCGTGGCTGAAGTGCGCGAGGCGGTCGATTTCTGCCGCTATTACGCCAAGCAGGCCGAGGCCGAATTCACCGGCGCGGTTCGCCTGCCGGGGCCGACAGGTGAGACCAACCAGATCTCCCTGCACGGACGAGGCGTCTTCTGCTGCATCAGCCCGTGGAACTTCCCGCTGGCCATCTTTACAGGCCAGATCGCGGCTGCACTGGCCGCCGGCAATACGGTTGTTGCCAAGCCCGCAGAGCAAACCCCGCTGATCGCGTTTGAAGCCGTGAAGCTGTTCCACAAGGCTGGCCTGCCGGTGGAAACCCTGCACCTTCTGCCGGGTAGCGGTGAGACAGTCGGCTCTGCCCTGATCAAGGACTCCCGTGTCTCCGGTGTGTGCTTCACGGGTGGCACCAGCACGGCGCGCATCATTGCCAAGTCACTGGCAGATCGTGACGGGCCGATCATTCCGCTGATCGCAGAGACTGGCGGCCTGAACGGCCTGTTCGTCGATACGACGGCGCTGAGGGAACAGGTGATCGACGACATCATCGTGTCGGCCTATGGCTCGGCCGGGCAGCGCTGCTCCGCCCTGCGCGTCGCATTCCTGCCGCATGACACGGCGGACATGCTGATCGACGGCCTGATCGGCGCAATGAACGAATTGAAGCTCGGCGACCCAGCCGATCCGGATACGGATGTCGGCCCGGTGATCGACCAGGAATCCCGCGAAATGTTGCAGGAATACCTGGCGAAGATGGAGAAAGAGGCCAAAGTGCTTCATCAGATCCCGGCAGGCAAGATCGGTGATACAGGCTATGGCTTCGGCCCGGCCCTGATCGAGCTGAAGTCCCTCGATCAGATCACGGAAGAGAAATTCGGTCCGATTCTCCACATTGTCCGCTATGATCCGGATGACATTGATGAGGTCGGTGCGGCGCTGAAAGCGAAAGGCTATGGCCTGACACTGGGTATCCATTCCCGTCTGGACAGCTTCCAGATCGAAGTGCGCGATGCCGTGCCGGTCGGCAACACGTATGTGAACCGCTCCATGACCGGGGCCGTGGTCGGCGTGCAGCCTTTTGGCGGCGAAGGCCTCTCCGGAACCGGACCAAAAGCAGGTGGGCCACACTACTTGCATCGTTTCGCCACAGAGCGCACTCTTACTGTGAATATCACGGCACAGGGAGGCGACACCGAACTCCTCAGCCTCTAGGGAGACCGGCATGAAAACACTCGCAATGGCTACGCTCGCAGGGGCTCTTCTTCTGGCAGGCTGTCAGAAGAAGGTGCGGGAACTGCCCGATGCGGGCGAAGCGGTTGCAGGCCAGGGCGATGATTATGACGGCTCGGTCGATGTGACGGCCATCGAAACCCTTGCGGACCTGCCGCGCGAAATTCTCGTCGATGATGAGTATGTGAAGGCAGAGGTCACCTTTGATGAGGCCCTGTTCCAGAAGGCACCCGCCATCGCGATGGATGTGGTCGACAGCGCGCAGATCCGCATCGAGGCCATGCTGGCCGATGCCAAAGCCTACAAGGAAGCCGATCCGGACTATTTCCGGCCCTATGTCGTGCGCGTCCAGTGGAATGTCGTGGCAGAAGCCGGCAATGTGATGAGCCTTGAGGGCTTCATCTATACCTTCACCGGCGGCGCGCATGGCAATTACATGACCGATGCGCGGCTCTATGATTCCCAGACGGGACAGCCCCTGCGGCTCAGCAATTTTTTCCTTCAGCCGCAAGCGACCATCCGTGAGCATATGAATCTGGTCTGGCAGGAGATTGCCGAGCAGAAACAGCGCAAGGCTGGCGGTTCAGGCCAACTGGAAACATTTGCTGCCGAGGCCGCTGAACTGGTCAATGCAGACAGCATCCTCGCAGGGGAGGTGAATTTCGTGCCGTCCACTGTGCCTGGAAAATTCGGTGGCTATGTCGTGCATTTTGCGCCCTATGATATTGGGGCGTATGCGGAGGGGGCCTATCACATTACGGTGCCGCAATCGGCCTTTCGGGACAAGCTGAAGCCTGAATATCTGAACCTGTTTGACGGACAGCCCGCCACCGTTGAGCGTATGGGGGACTAGGCGCTTAGATTATTTCAGCTTGTCGTGGCCTATTTTCAGGAGGCGCAGGCGTGTCTCGCTTTCCTGCGGAACATCCTCCAGCCCCGGCCAATCCTTTCCGGAACTCAGCACACCGAATAGCGGGGCCTGTTCCGCATCGGCGTCTGTTTCAGGCAGGCGGCAGATCGCAATATAGTCAAAGTTTTCCAGCGCCTTCCGGCGAACTTCCGGGTCTGTCAGGACGAAGACCTCAAACATGCGTTTCATGTCAGGTGACGCGCGGTGGAAGGGCAGGGGCGCAACGGTATGGCCGCTCCCGGTCTGGCTTATGTGTTGGGCGATCGTAAGCGACAGGCCCAAGGGGGCCATTATGCGGGAAGGCGGCACGCGATCCAGAGCAGAAAAGTCTGCCTGCTGACAATGGTCGCCTTCCATGTAGTCGATCAGGGTAAAGTCGCGTTTGTCCGGTTTCACGAGAATCATGAAAGCAACGAGAATGGATAACGGGATAGCCAGAACCGGATAGAGCAGACGGATATTGCGCGTCTGCCTGACATGACAGATGAACAAGGGAAGCAGCAGAGGCAGGATAACAGACGGAAACTTGAAGTTCCGCATCTGGAAACATGTGAGCGTCACGCCGGCAATACCCATGGCCAGGATGATCACGATACTGCTAGCGCGCGCGCGTGGGGTCAGAAGCGCGGCGATCATCAGGCCGAGCAGGAACAGGAATATCGCCGCAAGCATGTATTCCCCGCGAGCAAAGGCGGCGGCCGGGCCCACTTCCTGGATGACATTGGACAGCCAATATGTCCGCGCGACATCGTTGACCATGGGATAGGGGCCGGAATGGCATTCCGGGAATGAAAGCCACAGGATCATCAACGCGCCAGCCCCCACGCAGGCCAGCACGATCAGGCGCGGCAGAGCGGCGGTCATGTGCATGACGCGCCAGATTGCGGGCACGGTCGTTGCCACAATACCCCCCAGCATCAGGACACTGATCCAGGGCAGGGAGAGGGCGTCACACTGCGTTTGCCACACAGATGGGCCATTCAGCACAAGCGAAACCGGTATGGTGACGACAAGCAGGGTAAGCCCCATCCATGTGAGGCGTCTGGTCATGCTGGAGGCAGGGTCGAGCGCTGCATAGAGGGCAACCCCCGCCATGGCCACGGCAATATAGGGAATGCATTCGAGGCCAACTGCGACTGACAGAATGGAGCCTGCGGCCAGTAAGATTCCGGCATAACGATGACTGGACACAACGCCCAGACAGACCATCAGCAAGAAAACCATTTGCACATTGTGGTGATCAATGCGGGTCGGCATGAACTCGATGACCGCAAACAGAGACGCCGCGGCGGCCGCTGCGACATGTGCGAGACGCAGATCCTCGCCGAGGAATACCTTCATCAGCTTTACGGCCAGGTAGGAATAGGCCGCCAGCCAGAGCGGTGGAACAATGAAGCGGGCCACTAGAAAGGCGCTTTCCATGCCAAGGACGGGCTGAAAAAGCTTTGTGACCAGTATGTAGGGAAGATCCACCAGACGAGACCAGGGGGAGGTATAGGCCGGGTCTGTCGCCAGAAACGGCCACGTCAGATCATACCAGTCTCCATCTGTCAGCAGGTCTCTGATCTGAAGTTTTCTGGCTATATCGTCGATGTCCTTGACGGAGCTGCCATTCACGGAATCGATGACCAGAATAACGATGCTGACCGCGAGAAAAAGGAAGACGGGCAAATTGCGGGAGAGATATGCCCCGGCAGGCCTATGCTTATCGGACACGGGCATCCTCCCCAAATGCGAATGCTGGGAAGCAGCCTAAAAGCGAGAAGTGAATAAACGCCGAATTGGCCGGTGTTGGCGTGTCAGCGGGTGAAGCCTACTCCTTCACCAGGGTGCAGCCCATACCCGGTTCGTAGCGGGCTTTGGCCTTTACGAGGCCGCCCAGCACGCTGGCGCGAGTCACATTGTTCTCATCGCTGAAAGTGATGGCGCTGACATCCACGGTGAAGTCGTTGCGGCAGCTTTCCATCTCGCGCTCGCCAATGTGCAGGCAGGAGCAAACCGTCTTGGCACCATAGGCCGTAGCAACACGCGCAAAGGCCACCTGATCCTTCAGCCAGAATTGCCAGACAGCGCCGCCAATGACGGCCAATGTCACCGCGACAATCAAAAGTGCTTTGACGAGTTTCATCCCTTGCCCCTAATCTTTGACACAAAGAGTAAGGGAGAGTGGGCAAGATGGGCAAGTTTTTCGTGTGCAGCAGATACGTTAAATCAGGATTGGCAGCGCTGGGCCTGATGCTGGCGCCGGGCCTTGCCAGTGCGGAACCACTTGTGCCGCTGCCGCCCCAGCCGGACGAGCTCGCCTGGCCAACAAGTGGCTGGGAGACGGGAGAGATGCCGGCGGAAACGGCGACGCTGATCCAGCCTGTCATTGATCGCGCCATGGCGGGTGAACTGGCAGACCCGATGGGGGAGACCCGCGCCATTGTCATCATTCATCATGGCAAACTGGTTTTCGAGACCTATCGCAATGGCTTTGGGCCGGACAC
Organism: Alphaproteobacteria bacterium; assembly: GCA_018222605.1. GTDB lineage: Bacteria > Pseudomonadota > Alphaproteobacteria > Caulobacterales > Hyphomonadaceae > Hyphomonas. Next base: position 146,565 of record JAAEZZ010000008.1, on the reverse strand, counting down.
CAAGCAGGTCTCCTGGAGCATGGCGAAGTCGATCACCTCCTCGCTGGTCGGGCGGGCGGTCAATTTGGGCCTGATTGATGATCTGGACGCCCCCATGCCAACCCCGTTTGCAGCAGGCGATCCGAGGGCGGAGATTACCTGGCGTCAATGGCTGACCATGACGGACGGGCTCGATTATCTTGAAATTGGTGCAACTGATCTGATGACGAATGATGTCGTCCAGATGATGTATGGCGCTGGCCGGTTCGATGTCTTGCAATATGCGCAGGATAATCTGCCGCGTGTGCACACGCCGGGGGTTGTGTGGAACTATTCCACGGCCGGCTTTCATCTCATCAGCCATGCGCTGCAGCAGGTTAGCGGCGCAGCTGACTTTACAGACTGGTTCGACCGTAATCTGGCAGACCCAATCGGCATGGATGCCGTGATCGAATATGATACGGCGGGCACCTATCTCGGCGGGTCGCTCGTCTGGGCGTCTGCACGGGATTTTGCGAAATTCGGTTATCTATATCTGCGTGACGGCATGTGGGACGGGCGGCGCCTGCTGCCGGACGGCTGGGTGGATTTTTCTCGTACCGATCCGCAAGAGACAGAGGCGAATACCTATGGGGCCGGTTTCTGGCTGACGCCGTCAGCCAATCCCGTGCCGGCCAGTCAGGCTGCGCACTCGCCGCCCTATGATGCCTTCTCCGCGCAGGGCCATGAGGGCCAGACCATCTGGATCGTGCCGAGCCGCGATCTGGTCATCGTGCATCTTGGCCTGATGGACAATGCGGGGGACAACTGGCCGCATCTGTATGAGTGGAACCAGGAAATCGCGCGGGCCTTTCCGCCCATCGCTGCGGACGCGAACGCGTCGGGAGAGACAGAAGCAGCAGAACAGCCCCAATAGACTGGGGCTTCTATGGGGCTGCTTGGGCCACTTTCGGGTCTGTTTTGGGATAGTTCAGGAGCTAAGTTTGGGGGTGGACAGGCGCGTCTTGTCCACCCCCAAATTTGTTTAATCGCCAGCCACCATGAAGTGGGCCATAAGCGTCGTGACGGGTTTTTCGCGCTCGTCCTGCCAGGCTTCGGCGCGGACCGAGCACATGCGCCGGCCCATTTTGGTGATCTCTGCGCGGGCATACAGATCCTTGGCATGACCCTGGCGCAGATAGTCAATTGTCAGATTGATCGGCCTTGGCGGACGGGCCAGATGTTCCGTCACAAGGAAGACCTGTGCCTGTGAGGTCAGCTCCAGGAAGGCGCCAATCGCCCCGCCATGGATGGCCTTGATCATGAAATTGCCGATCAGCTTGTCCTGAAAGGGCATGATCATGGTCATCTCGTCGCCCATGACTTCGCAGCGCAAGCCCATTTCCTGGGCCAGCGGCGTGCGGGCGATGAAGGCGCGCACTTCGTCGGCGCGGGTCAGTTTCATGTCTTCCTCTTCCATCAGCCCATCCTCGCAATGCTTTCCGCAGGGCGCGGCTTGTTGATGGCGAAGGCGCCGGCTGCGGTGGCGATCACCTTGTCGCGGCTTTCATGATAGGCCCAGGCGCGCGTGAAGCAGATATTGCGCGTGGTGTGATAGCATTCGGCTTCGCCAATGATGTCACGGCCCTTTTCTGCCGGTCGCATATAGTCGATCCGCAAATCCAGCGTTGCTACAAAGCGCGGCTTGGAAAGTGCCGAGCTGGCCGCCGTGCCGGACAGATTGTCCAGAAACGCGGTCAGCACGCCGCCATGGATCACGCCCGTATCCGGGTCGCCCACCAGGCGCTCTTTCCAGGGCTGAAGGCCCCAGGCATGACCTTTCTCGATGCGTGTAAACCGGAACGCCATTCGGCGACCCCATGGAATGCCGCCGCTAATCATCTCTATGTTTTCTTGCATAAGCTCCCAGGGTTCGGGTGCTGACGCGGGGTCATCGCTCATTTTGGCCCTCATTCGTTTGACGAGTTGTTCTGCCCCGATAACATCATTGTCAAAAGAGCAAAAACAAACAGCTCATCTGGAGGAAGAGAAAATGGCATTCGACGGTGTCTCAAAACCTAAGACCTGCATTATTGGCGCGGGTTGTTCCGGCTTTACCATGGCCAAGCGCCTGAAGGATTATGGCCTGCCATATGATTGTTTCGAGATGTCGGACGATATCGGCGGCAACTGGTATTACAAGAATCCGAATGGCGCCTCTTCCTGCTATCAGTCCCTGCATATCGACACGTCCAAATGGCGCCTGGCCTTTGAGGATTATCCTGTCCCGGAAGATTGGCCGGATTTTCCCCATCATGCCCAGCTGCTGCAATATTTCCGCGATTATGTGGACCACTTTGGCCTGCGCGAGACGATCACGTTCAATACGGCCGTGACAAATGTGGAAGACCTGCCCGGCGGGCGCTGGAAGGTGACGCTGTCTACCGGGGAGGCGCGGGAATATGATGCGGTCGTCGTCGCCAATGGCCATCACTGGGACCCGCGCATGCCGAAATATCCGGGCGAGTTCGACGGCTATCAGGTCCACTCCCACAATTATACAGACCCATTCGAGCCCTATGACTTCCGCGGCAAACGCGCCATGGTCGTCGGCGCAGGGAACTCTGCCATGGATATTTCCTCGGAGTTGTCGCAACGTCCGCTGGCGGAGAAGCTGTTCATTTCCATGCGCCGCGGTGTTTGGGTGATGCCGAAATATATGGATGGCCAGCCAGCCGACAAGGCGGTGTTGCCCTCCTGGCTGCCCTCCGGGATCGGACGGGCGCTGGCCCGCAAGAAGATCAAGAAGACCATCGGCATGATGGAAGATTACGGCCTGCCCAAGCCGGATCATGAGCCGCTGGACGGGCACCCGTCCGTCTCCGGGGAGTTTCTGACGCGGGTCGGCTGTGGTGATATCATCCCCAAGCCGGGCATCGAGCGTCTGGACGGTGATGGCGTCGTGTTCACTGATGGCACGCGGGAGAAAGTGGACGCGATTGTCTGGGCAACCGGCTATAATGTGACCTTTCCCTTCCTGAAGCAGGATGACCTGACTCCGAAGGAAAATGTCTTTCCGCTTTACAAACGCATGGTGAAACCGGGCCGGGAGACGATCTTCTTCCTGGGCCTTGCTCAGCCCCTGCCAACGCTGGTGAACTTTGCAGAGCAGCAGTCAAAGCTGGTCGCCGCTGCGCTGAATGGCGATTATGTTTTCCCGCCGGAAGGGGAGATGGAGCGCATCATTGTCGAAGACGAGAAACAGCATCTCGGCCATTTCTATGACAGTCCGCGTCACCGCATGCAGGTGGATTTTAACGCTTATTGCAAAGACTTAATGAAAGAGATTGATCGCGGCGCGAAACGCGCTCCCGTCGTTGCCTGATATTAACCGTACACAGGGCATAAGGGCAGGCATGTTTCGTTTTCTGCCTGTCCTCATGCTGATCGTACTGGCCGCCTGTGCCACGCGCGCGCCGATAGATATACGCGGCGCGCCTTCGCGCGGGCCTGTCACGCAGACACCGGCAAGCCCGCCCGTAAGGGCCGCGCCGCAGGGCACATTTCAGCCAAATGCCTATCTGCGCGCTTGCTATGGCATTCGGGTGTCGAACTCGCCGCTGGTGGATGAAGATGGCTGGGTGCTGAACTACAAGCCGATTGTCGTGGTCAATGGCATGCCGCTCGCGGCGTCGCCGGCCAATGATGTGTGTCTGACCTCCGGCTTCGGCCAGCGCTTCAGCCGCCGCCATGACGGGATAGACCTTCAGTCCCGCCCCGCAGGCACGATTTACGCGACCGCGCCCGGCAAGGTGATCGAGGCACGCGTGTCCACCGGCTATGGCAACATGGTGCTGATCGATCATGGCAAGGGCGTCTACACCCGCTATGCGCACCTCGCTTACATTCAGCCGGGTGTTTCTGCCGGAAAGCATATCGGCTTTGGCCAGCCTGTTGGCATGATGGGGTCATCCGGCAACGCGTCCGCCGTTCACATTCATTACGAGATTCTACTGGGCGACTATAACAATCCCCGTGGCTCAAAAGGCCTGACCCCTCGTGACCCGTTCTCGTTTCCGCCTTATGAATATGCGCAGGCTTACGAATAGGCAGACGCGATAGGGGGGACGTATCGTGACATCAGACTGGATGACCGGGGCGGCGCCCGGAAGGCGCGGCGCTGAATGAAGCGTTTCTTCGATCCTGAACTTGTCCTGCGGACCTATCGCAATCCGTTGGCCTGGCTGGTGCTGGCGGTCGATCTGCTGCCGATCCTGGCGATTGTGATCTATGGCTGGGGCGCGGTGCCGCTGGTCGCGCTTTATTGGCTGGAGAATCTGGTCATCGGTGTGATGACCATTCTGCGGATGATCGGAACGGGCTTTACCAGCCTGCTTAATCTGGCGGGCCTGGTGTTCATCATTCCCTTTTTTACCTTCCACTACGGCATGTTCTGCTACGGCCACGGCCTGTTCATCCGGTCCATGTCCGGAAAGGGCATGTCGTCAGGTGGGGAAGACCCGCTGGGCCTGGTGCAGTGGGCGCTCGGCTCAGGGCAGGGGATGGCCTGGTTCGTCGCGGCGATTCTGGCGGTGAACCTCATCCTCTATGTCAGCGATTATATCCTCAAGGGCGAGTACCGGGATGCAGATCTGGGCAGCGAAATGTTCGCGCCCTATGGCCGGATCGTCACCCTGCATGTGGCGATCATCCTTGGCGCTTTCCTGGCCATCGGGCTGGGCCAGCCGCTTTTGGGGGTTTTGTTGCTGATCGTTCTGAGGGTCGTTTTTGGCGTGATTGTCTCCATGCTGCGCCAGTTCAAACGGGAGACGGGCGGAGACAGCACTGCAGATGCTCTCGCGCAGGGCGTGTAAAAAGTTGACGCATGGTGACACTCTGGTCATGATGGTGCGATCCCGCTCAGGAAGTCCCCATGACAGCACCCGCAAAAATCCTCCCGTCCCCCTCCGGCAAGCGTGCCCGTTCGAAAGCCGCCAACCGGCGCGCCATTCTGGATGCCGGCCGCCAAGTCTTTGCGCGGATTGGCTTTGAGGCCACGACCGTGCGCGACATCATCCGGGAGACGGAACTCGCGGCGGGCACATTCTATAATTACTTCAAGTCCAAGGAAGAAGTGTTCGAGGCGATTGCCGAGGATTCCGCCCATCGTTTCCGTGCGCATCTGAGCGATGTGCGCGCTACGGCAACAGACTTCGAGGCCTATGTCCATGATGCCTTCCGGGCCTATTTCGGCTTTATCGCCGCCGAGAATGAAGAGGCTATCGGCAATGGCGCGCCGCACCTGGCACTGATTGGCGTGCGCGTGGATACACCGGAAATGCTGGCCGTTGCGGAAGAGATCCGTCTGGATTTGGAGCATGTGCTGTCCAGGGATGAGGGCCCGAAACTCGATACGGCCTATCTGACGGCTGCTGCAATCGGCATTGCACGTGAGATGGGCGATCACATGCTGACGCGCCGTCCGATTGATGTTGACGGGGCCACACAGTTTGCCGCGTCCATGCTGCTGGGCGGGGTTCGCGAGATTACCGCCAAGTAAAGCTGAACCAGCCCTTGGCGGATGTGCCCTGGCAGGTCTAATCTTCCGGTTCATTGAGGACAGGGAGGCCGACATGAGCCTGCAGCAGATGATCACCAAGCTCATTTTCAAGCTGCCAGATGGTATTCTGGTCCGTATGGCCGGCGGCAAGCCTGTGCAGATACGCGGACGGGTGCTGGAGCCGCAATTGCAATTGGTGGCCTGGAATGGCCGTGATGCGCCGCCCATGTCTTCGCTGGAGCCTGAAGTTGTGCAGGCTGCCGTAAAGGAACAGCTGGATTCGATGGCCGCACCGCTGGAGCCGGGCGTGAAGACTGAGGATTTCACCATTCCCGGTCCGGACCGCAACGAGATTCCCGTCCGCCTTTACCGGCCCGAGACGCAAGACCCGAAAGCGCCTTTGCTGGTCTATTATCATATGGGCGGTGGCGTGATTGGCGATCTGGAGACCTGCCATGCCTGGTGCTCGATTCTCGCCTCGGTTGTGAAATGCCCGGTCCTCTCGGTCGATTACCGGCTGGCGCCTGAGCATAAATTTCCAGCAGGCCTTGATGATTGTATCCAGGCCTATGAGTGGGGCGTGCGCAATGCCGGTAAATATGGCGCGCCTGAGGGCATGGCAGCCGTCGGCGGTGACAGTATGGGCGGCAATTTCTCCGCCATTATCAGCCAGGAGATGCAGCGCGAGCACAAGCCGCTGCCGGCCTATCAATTGCTGATCTATCCCGCGGTGGACCTTGTGGAGGAGTATCCTTCCCAGAAAGATTTCGGCGAAACCTTCTCCCTCAGCACCGATACGATGGAGTGGTTCATGGACCAGTATCTGCCAGAGGGCTTCGACCGGGCCGATCAATTGCTGTCGCCCGCCCAGACAGGAGAGCTGGAAGGCCTGCCACCGGCTGTCCTTGTGACGGCTGGCCATGATCCGCTGTGTGATGAGGGCGATGATTATGCCAAGCGCCTGAAAGCGGCGGGCGTGCCGGTCAAGCATAAATGCTTTGAGACCCTGCCACATGCCTTCACGGCCTTTACCGGTTTTTCTCCAGGCTCGCGCAAAGCCTGTCTCGAAATTGCCGACATGGTTCGCGAGACCGTTGCCCGCCTATGAGAGCGCTTGTCTGTCATGAACTGACGGAGGATTTCTCCGGTCTGGGTGTCGTGGATGTCGCGCGGCCAGACCCGGGGGCGGGGGAGGTGCTGGTGCGCGTGAAGGCGGCCAGTGTGAACTTCCCGGACCTGCTGATGAGCCAGGGCACGTATCAGCTGAAGCCCGATCTGCCCTTTATACAGGGGATGGAATGCGCGGGTGTGGTCGAGGCAGTCGGGGAGGGCATTGAAGGCTTCGCCCCGGGTGACCGCGTGGCAGGCGGCAACAAGACCGGTGCGTTTGCGGACTATACTGTCCTGCCGGCTTCGGGGCTGACCCGCGTGCCGGAGACGATGGATTTTGCACAGGCAGCATCTTACTCCGCTGCTTATGTGACGGCCTATGTGGCGCTGGTGCGCCGGGCCAATCTGCAGCCGGGGGAGACATTGCTCGTGCACGGCGCAAGTGGCGGCGTCGGCATGGCGGCGGTTGATGTCGGCAAGCTGCTTGGCGCGACCGTGATCGCGACTTCGGCCTCTGACGCCAAGCTGGACAAGGTTCTGGAGTATGGCGCCGACTATGTGATTAATGTCACTCAGGGCTTTCGGGACAAGGTGAAGACGCTGACCGGCGGTGCGGGCGCAGATGTGATCTTCGATCCCGTTGGCGGCGATGTGTTTGATGAGAGCGTACGCTGTATCGCCTTTGACGGGCGGCTTCTGGTGGTCGGGTTCACATCGGGGCGCATTCCGGAAGTGAAAGTCAACATGCCCCTGATAAAGGGGTTCTCCGTGGTCGGTGTAAGGGCGGGGGAGTATGGCCGCCGATTTCCCCAGCGCGGCAAAGAGAATGTTCAGGCCATCTGGAAATGGGCGGCGGAGGGGCAAACGCATCCGCGCATCCATGCCAATTTGCCTTTGGACGAGTGGCGTGAAGCCTACCGCTTGCTGACGGACAGAGAAGTCGTCGGCAAGGTCATTATAACTCCCTGAAATCAGATTCAGGACGTCAAACACCAAGAGAGGAATACCCAATGGCCGATCAACTTCCCGAGACAAGCCTGCAAATCCGCACGCTGGTGACGCCGGAAGGCAAGCTTGAACTTTCCCTTGAAAGCGCACCGGTGAAAGCACCTGGTCCGGACCAGGTGCTTGTGCGCGTTGAGGGTACGCCGATCAACCCGTCTGACCTTGGCCTCCTCGTCGGCGGCGCGGATATGTCGACCGCCGTGCAGGGCGGCACGAAAGACAGCCCCACCATTTCGGCTGATGTGCCGGCAGGTGGCCTGCGCGCCATGAAGGCCCGCCTCGGCCAGTCGCTGGGCGTGGGCAATGAAGGGGCAGGCACCGTGATTGCGGCAGGTGACTCCCCTGCGGCGCAGGCACTGCTTGGCAAGATGGTCACCTGCCTGGGCGGCAACATGTACCAGGAATATCGCACACTGCATGTTTCACAATGTATGGCCCTGCCGGAGGGGACGACGGCGGAGCAGGGCGCATCCTGCTATGTGAACCCGTTGACGGCGCTGTCCTTTGTCGAGACGATGAAAGCAAAAGGGCATTCCGCTCTCGTGCACACAGCTGCTGCATCGAATCTCGGCCAGATGCTGAACAAGATTTGTCTCAAGGACGGCGTGCCGCTCCTCAATATCGTCCGCAAGAAAGAACAGGAAGACATCCTGCGCGGCATCGGGGCGAAGCATATCGTCAATTCTTCCTCGGACACCTTTATGGAAGACCTGATCAATGGCCTCGTCGAGACTGGTGCCACGATGGGTTTCGATGCCATTGGTGGCGGTCCGCTGGCGGGCCAATTGCTGATCGCGATGGAAGCAGCGGCCAACCGCAAGATGAAAGAATATTCCCGGTACGGATCCGGCACCGAGACACAGGTCTACATCTATGGCCGGCTGGACATGTCGCCGAGTATCGTGCCGGCCGGTGTCGGCTTTGCCTGGAATCTCAGTGGCTATCTGCTGACGCCATTCCTGGAGAAGGCAGCCCCGGAGGTGCGCGAACGGATGCACAAGCGCGTAATCGACGAGTTGAACACGACCTTCGCCAGCCACTATACGAAGAGGGTTTCGCTCGCCGAAGCGCTCGATCTGGAGACGCTCCACGCCTACAATGCCAAGGCAACGGGTGAGAAATATCTGATCACGCCAAACGCCTGATGAAGACTAGCCGATCCTGTCATGCGTTATGCGGATGGCATGATCGGCATCTTTCAGGACGATAATATCCGCCGTCTCGCGGAGCGGAGCAATATGCTCCCGCAGATTGGGTAGATTGATCTGTTCCCAGACGGACGTTGCGAAGGCCAGAAGTTCCGGTTCGGACATGTGCAGGAAATTGGCATAGAAGGAAGACGGATCTTGTCTTGCTGCGTTCCAATAGCGTACAAAGCGTTCCAGGAACCAGGTCTGCAGATTGTCTTCCGTCGCATCCAGATAGATCAGGATGTCCGGCTCTCGCTCATGACGTGGTGGCGGGGAAAGCGGGCGAAAGCCAAGCCCTTCCAGGATCAATATGTCCGGCTGGGAAATCGTCCGCGTCAGGGTCGGGTCAACGTCATAGGTTACATGGCTGTAGACGGGGAAGGCTGATTCTCCGGCGGCAAGCGCCTCCAGCGCGTCGCCCATCGCGGTCAGGTCATAGGTTTCCGGAAAGCCCTTGCGCAGGGTTTGCCCACGCTCTTCCAGGATGGCGTTGGAAAACAGGAAGCCATCTGTCGAGATTGTTTCTGTGCGGTGAGTCTTGTCGAGAATGATCTCGATCTCGCCGGCCAGTGTTGTCTTTCCGGAGGCGACAGAACCGGTGAGCCCGGCCACCAGGCTGTCTGTTTCCCGCTTCAGCTCCAGCAGTCGCCGGGCAAGCGCTTCGGTGCCGTCACGCGCTGCCATGCCTTACCGGCGCGCCAGCAGGGTTTCGCCTGCATCGGTAGAAAGGATGAGGGCACCTGTCTGGTCAAAGGAGAATTCTGTCACGCGGCTCAATATGTCCGTGAACCGGCTTTCCTGATCCATCTGTGCTTCGCTGCACATACGACGCGTCAGGGCAAGCAGGCCGATCGCAAGATCATTTCCAGTCTGCTCATATTTGCCGGTATAGCGATTACAGGATGCCTCTCCGCTCACCGTATCATCCGCGCCGAACTGTATGGAGACGCGGGCATAATCCATGACGCCGCTTCGATTGATGTCTTCGACGATCCATTCCTCTCCCAGCAGGGCAGAAGAGGGCGCAGAGGACACCGCAGCACTGACCAGCATCAGCGTGCCGATCTCGATATCCCCGTCGCCGGGCGCGATGGGGTACATCGTATCTGTCGTCCACAGAAGGTTTCCCTCCGGATCGCTGATCGTTGCTCGCAGAGTATAGCTCATCCGCGGTTCCAGCGCTGTGGAGTCGTAGATAAGGGTGAACGGGATCGGCACTTGCTCTGCGCCGATCTCGATCTCTTCTGCCGCGATCAGTGTGGAGGGCGCATCCGCCAGTGACACATCAATAAGGGTTACTTCGGCCATGCTGCCGGGGATCAGGGCTATCCGTTCCCGATAGGTGAGTTGCCCTGTGATCACATGCTCCGTGGCCCTTTCTGGCCCGGCGGCTGGCCCGCTGATGGTCCTCGCCTCAGGGGCCACGCACGCGCTCAGTGCGCTGGCCGCCAGCAGGCTGGTCAGGCAAATTCGTCTGAACATGTCGATCATCCTCTTCATGGTACCATGTCGAGGGGGCAGTCTATACGGTCCGTTTCGCTTTGTCTTTCGCGTTCGTGGCTTCGATGGCGTCGCGTGCGGCCTGCCATTCCTCATCGCCCCACGCCGTCAGCTGGGCAAAATTGCCGCCGGTGGCATTATAGGCGGCCCCGTCAATCGCGATGGTCTGGCCGTTCACATATTCCGCCCCGCGCGCCATCAGGAACACGGCCAAATTGACCAGTTCGTGCATTTCGCCGACACGGCCCATCGGATTGGAGGCGCCGGAATCCATGCGCTTTGCGCCTTCTGCGTCCGGGGCCAGGCGCTTGGACATGCCTTCGGTCGGGAAAGGCCCTGGCGCGATGGCATTGAAGCGCAGGCCATAGCGGCCCCATTCAACGGCCAGCGATTGCGTCATCGTGTTGACGGCAGCCTTGGACATGGCAGACGGCACCACGAACGGGCCGCCATTCCAGATCCAGGTCGTCAGGATGGAACACACGCTGCCCTTGTCACCCGCCTTGATCCAGCGCTTGCCGATATCCTGCGTCATGTAGAAGCTGCCGCGAAACACGATGTTCGAAATCGCATCAAAGCCGCGAATGGACAGGTCTTCCGTACGGCTGATAAAATTGCCGGCGGCATTGTTGATCAGGCCGGTCAACGGGCCATGCTGGGCCCAGATCTGGTCATTCATGTCACTGATGGCCTCGGCCACCCGGATGTCACAGGCATGCGGCACGACCTTGCCGCCATGCTTGCTCATCAGTTCGGCCGCGGTGTCTTCGCAGACCTGTCCGCGCCGTCCGCAGATATGCACTTCCGCGCCGAGCTTCAGGAAGCCCTCGGCCATTTCCTTGCCCAGGCCTGTGCCGCCGCCCGTAATGAGAACGCGTTCGCCCTCCATCAGGCCGTCGCGGTACATCAGTTTTGTTATGTCCATGAAATTTCCTCCCGGATGTACAGTCCAGGAGGATGATAAGGCGCTTGGGATACCTGCAAAGCTGTCACGCAGGGTCAGTCTATTGCGGCCCTCAGATTTGCAGCTGTTTCGGCGGCGTCATAGGCGCGGGAATTGCCTTGCGGCTTCGGCCCCTGATGGATCACCATTTCCAGCGTGTGGCTGTAGATGACGCGTGTTTCGGTTTCGATATCGCTGCGGCGCACATCCACCGGATAGCCCCGTGTCGTGCAGCCCAGCAGGCCGCACTCGCGGCGCAGTTCCGGGCGGGTCGTCACGTCCTGACCGGCCAGACGCTGCTGTGTGCGCACATCGCCTGAGGTCTCGTCGCCGACGATTTCAAACCAGTCGCCGCCATTTTCCATGGTTACTTCGGCGGCGCGCAGCAGGGCCATGTTCTGCACCTCTGCCGAGGTTTGTTCGGTATCGCCTCTATAGGTGACGCGGTAGCGGTTCGCCTCGATTACCCGAGAGGAGTAGCCTTGTCCGTCATCTGTCAGGGCAGGGCGATAGTCCGGCGCAGAGGCGCAGGCGGTCGTAATCATCAGGCCGCAAATGGCTGCAATCAGGGAATATTTCATGTGGGGCTCCTGTCCCGTCTTCAACAAGTCTACGCGGAAAAGGCCAGGGAGTTCCCCCGAGCCGCAAAGTCCCTATTTGCGAAACGGCAGGCTTATCAGCCGCCAAAGCACCCAGAGCGGCAGCACAATGGTTGCGCCTGCCAAGGCCGGTTTCCAGAAATTCTGCAGCGCCCAGCCAAGCGCTGACACCGCCGTCCGCGCGACATTCATGATCGCTTCACCCGCATTCACATCCGGATTGGTCGGATCGAATTGCGAGGCCAGCACGAAAAAAACCGACCAGGATGCACAGGCCAATCAGCTTCAGACCGCCCCATATGGAGATGCCGAATAACCGCGCCAGCAAGGGGCGCGGTTCAGGTTTTGCTACCGCCTCTTTTGCCTTCGGTTCCGGCGCCGGAATCGGCTCGACCGTGACTTCAGGCAATTCGGAAGAAGGCGGAGGGGTGGTCATTTGGCTTGCGGTCTCACTCTAGTCATTGGCGGCTTTTTTCTGGATTTCCACCTGATGCGGGTACGGAATGGAGATGCCTTCACGATCAAAGGCCTCTTTCACCGCTTTGGTAAGGTGGAATTTTACGTCCCAGAGGTCGCTGGCCTGTACCCAGCTGCGGCTGGCGATATCGACGGAACTGTCACCCAGATTGACCACTTTCACAAATGGTTCCGGATCGCTCAAAATGCGGTCGTCAGCTTCAATAACGCCGCGGATGATATCAATCGCCTTATCCATGTCGTCATCATAGTCGATGCCAAAGGTAACATCCACGCGGCGCGTATCATAACCTGAATAATTCTCGATAACGCCATCAATGGCCTGGCTGTTGGGCATAATGATTTTGACGTTATCCACCGTAGCAAGAACAGTCTGGAATAGATTGATGTCTTTCACCGTGCCAGCAACACCGGCTGCCTGGATATAATCGCCCAGTTTGTAGGGGCGGAACAGCATGATCATGACGCCAGAGGCGATATTCCCGAGCGCGCCTTGCATGGACAGGCCTATGGCCAGGGTGAGCGCACCCAGCACGGCGACGAAGCTGGTCGCCTGAACGCCAAAGACCTGCAGAACGGCAATGAAGACCGCAGCCATCAGGCCCCATCGCACAAGGGATGAGAAAAAATTCCCGAGTGTATCGTCAATACCTTCGCGCTTCAGCGCTTCTTTGCGCACCACGCCGGACAACCAGCCCGCAATGCGCAGGCCGATGATCAGGACAAGAAGCGCGCCTAGCACTCTCACGCCAAAGGCGAGAATATAGGGCGAGTACTCAGCCCACAGAGCGCTGGGAGTAAGATCTTCTGGCATGCCGGTCTCCTTTATGGGGATTGGGGTATCTAGGTTTCAATATCATTGGTTTTGGGCAGGTCAGCCGGCTCAACATCCGGCTGAGGGTGCGGTCGATACGCCATGTTGACCTGATGCGGGAAGGGAATGGTGATCCCTTCGCGGTCAAAGGCTTCTTTCACGCCCTTGGTGATGTCCGCGCGGACCTGCACGAATTCCGGGGTGGCAACAAAAGCCCGCAGACGCAGGCGCACGCTCCAGTCTGCCAGGGTATGAACGCCCACCCAGGTTTCTGACTTGGCCAGAACCCGCGGATGATCATTCGCAACAGCCAGCAGAACCTGAAGCGCATGGTCCATATTGTCGTCATACGAAATATCGAAATAGAGGTCGAGGCGGCGGCGCGTCTGGCGCGTATGGTTGACCAGCGGATCGGCCCATACCTTGTCATTGGGAACTGAGACCGTCTTGTTGTCGATCTGCCGGAATGTCGTTCGGAAGGGCGTGATGTCGGAAATCTCGCCTTCCATGCCGGCCAGGGTTACATAGTCCCCGATGCGGAAGGGGCGGAACAGAGCCAGCATGACGCCAGCCGCAACCGCCTTCAGCGTATCCTGCAGGGCCAGGCCGATCGCCAGCGCTGCGCCGCCGAGCAATGCGGCAAGAGAGGCTGTCGGGAAGCCGAGCTGGGTCAGTGCCAGGACAATGGCGATGGCAAAGATCAGATATTTCAGCAGCGAGGCGGAGAAGGCAAACAGCGTGTCGTCTGCGCCATGATGGGCATGTGCCTTGCCGCCAAAGGCGCGCATGGAGCGGGCCACCCAATTGGCGAACATCACGGCAATGACAAGAATGGCCACCGCTGCAAAGGCGCCGGGTCCGCGTTTGTCTATGATGGCTTCCCAGTCATATCCGGCCAGTCCAAGGGGCAGGGGAGACATGAAGATCAGGGCGAAGACCCGCGCAATCGAGCTGGCGACATCCCAGCTGGACCCTTCAAAGGATTTGTCTTCCGCCGTGGCCCGCTTGCCGACCAGCATGATCAGGTATTTCACCAGACCCGAGACCAGCCAGATCAGGATACAGGCCAGCAAAACCAGGCCCCATTTCTCGATAAAGGGCCATGATGACGACAGCCAAACAGGCCAGTTTGTCGTATCGATGTTTGGCAGGGTGATGTGTTCTATGTCCATGAGTGGGTCGGATCTTGATCTGTGTCTGGAGGTAAGAGAGCGTCAGTTTGTGTGGCTTGTCCAGTTTTTCAGCTGGGAATTACCGCGCCGTCTGCCCCCCGGAAAAGGCGCAGGGACAGGATCACGACAAGGACAATTCCGCTTGCGATGGCCAGCCAATGCATCTGTGTCTCCATCCAGTTGTTCAGAATTATGCCAATCACGCCCCAGGCGAGCGCGATGAAGTACCACCAGCTGCGGCTGATATAGCGCGCGAACATCCACGCGGCCATGCCTGCGGTGATCAGCGTGGTCCATAGCATGTTCCAGGGCAGGTCAGTCGGCCCAAGATCGGTAAAGCTCCGGATTGTCACCGGAATGGAAATGGCGACGGCAACGCTTATCCAGCCTGCCAGAAGACATGTCGTCATGTCTGCCAATGCCTTGATCGGGCTCCAGCCGGTTTCGCGCAGGCGATCCAGTCTGTAGGCGGTGAGCCAGGCCGTGATGGCAATGGGAAACAGAAGCAGGAAGTTCAGCGGCTGGTAGGCGATGAGTTGTGCGCTGATCATCCAGATCACATTGAAGAGCCCTGCGAGTGCCAGAGGCTTTGCGACATGGTCCATCCAAGGCTCGCGGGCCTTCCAATAGGCCAGGCCAAACAGGAAATATGTCAGAAAGATTACGCTCCAGATGGAAAAGAACAGCGGCAAAGGCTGTTCCGGCGCGGTGATATCTCGTGTGGCATTTCCAATCGGCGTACCAATTCCAAAGGCAGGGGCAAGCGCCCCGGATAGGGGCTGCAACAGGCCCAGCAAGATGATGATCAGAGGCAGACGTTTTCCCATGCCAGTCATATGTGCCTGAATTTCCGGGCGGCAAATAAGTTGCGGCTGAAAAAAGTATGATGCCATCGGGTGAATTTGCGTTATACGCCGCCCTCTCTGCGGAGACTCAATAGAGGAATTTGCTCATGGCAAAGAAACCTGTGGCCAAGAAGGCCGCTGCGAAACCGGCCGCTGCTAAAGCGGCTACCACGGCGAAAAAGCCAGCTGCGAAGCCTGCTGCTGCGAAAGCGGCACCGGCGAAGAAAGCTGCTCCTGCCAAAAAAGCTGCACCAGTGAAAAAGGCCGCTCCGGCCAAAGCTGCTGCTGCCAAGGCTGCGCCGAAAACGGCAACGACAACGACCCTGCGTCAGATGTCTGTCGAAATCGCAGAGGCCCATGGCCTCACGAAGAAACAGTCCGAGGAAATCTTTGCGGACATGGCTGATCGGATCACGAAGCGCCTCAAGAAAGGCGAACGTATCCGCATGAACGGCCTCGGCACGCTGGAAGTGCGCAAGCGCCCGGCACGCATGGGCCGCAACCCGGCAACGGGTGAGTCCATCAAGATCAAAGCGTCGAAGAAAGTTGCCTTCCGCGTTTCCAAGGAACTGAAAGAGTCCGTCTAAGGATTTCTTCTTCCGTACCAAATTTCAAAGGGCCGGGCGGGTTTCTGTCCGGCCCTTTTTATTCGCGGACCCAGAAATCAATTCCAGCGGTCTGATATGCGGTTTGGAAGTTTTCATCCGAGCTTCTGCATATACGCAGAAAATCGGTTTGAGGCCGCCAGTACCCTATATGCCAGCCCATTTCCTTAAGACGGTTCAGGCTTTTCCGACCCAGGTGAGATGTCAGATCAGGCCTGATGTTTCCTTGATCATGGTATTTGCAGAAATCCGCGTAAGTGTGGATCATTCGTAGATTGTTTTGGCTCATTGGTTTTTCACTCCTTCCCGTTTTTCAGCTTAGACTCTGTTATGCGGAATGTAAGGATTGATTTGGGGCGGACCGTGCCGTCCTTATTCCGGCAGCATCGCCTCCAGTGTTTCCAGACGGTCGGCCTCTTCGGCGGGCTTGTCCCAGCGGATGCGGTTGATACGCGGAAAGCGCATGGCAATGCCGGATTTGTGGCGGGCAGAGCGCTGCAGGCCTTCGAACGCCACTTCCAGCACGAGCGACGGTGTGACTGAGCGCACGGGGCCAAACCGTTCAATCGTGTTGTCACGGACGAATTTGTCCAGTTGTTTTAGCTCCTCATCGGTAAAGCCGAAATAGGCCTTGCCGACCGGGGTGAGCCGCTCTTCGCCGTCTTCATCGCGCCAGACGGCAAAGGTAAAATCCGAGTAGAAGCTGGACCGGCGGCCATGCCCGCGCTGGGCGTAAAGCAGAACGGCGTCGACGAGATGCGGGTCACGCTTCCATTTGTACCAATGGTCTTTCACGCGGCCGGGCAGATAGGGGCTGTCCCAGCGTTTCAGCATCAGGCCTTCAATCTCCGGGGCGGGGGGCTGCATACGGTGAGTATCCAGCGCCTCCACCGTCGTGACGGGCACGAGGGGCGAGAGGTCAAACCGCGCACTGCCTGCGCGGGCGATGAAGGCTTCGAGACGCTCGCGCCGTTGCCGAAAGATCAGCTGGCGGACGTCCTCCTCGCCATCCTGCAGCAAGTCATAGGCGCGGATGAAGGCGGGGTGTGTCTCCATCTGCTTTTTCGAAACGGTCTTGCGGTTCAGGCGCTGTTGCAGCGCATTGAATGGCGCGACGCTTTCCCCGTCCTCTGCGCGCACCAGCAGCTCGCCATCAATCGCGCCTTCGAACTCCATCGCCGCCAGCACATCCGGGAAGGTGTGGGAGATGTCGTCCCCCGTGCGGGTATAGATGCGTCGCACACCGTTTTCGGAAGCGGCCTGTACGCGGATACCGTCATACTTCCATTCGGCGGCAAAGGCCTCCGGTGTGATCAGTGCCGGATCGACCGCATCCGGATTGTCCCGGTCAGCTTTCGCCACCAGCGGATGAGCCAGCATGACCGGCCGGAAGGGGGCGCGGATGTCCGGTTCCGGCCTGTCTGTCTTGCCTTCCAGCCAGGCAAACAGGCTCTCATAGGGCGGGGCGAGGCCGTGCCAGATCTCTTCAATCTCCGTCACATCGACGCTGCCGAACTCGGCCAGCGCCAGCTTCGCCAGCCGCGCCGACACACCGATGCGCAAGCCGCCGGTGATCAGCTTCAACAGCGCCCAGCGGCCTGTCGGGGCCAGCCCGTCAAGCCAGCCGGCGACCAGACGTTGCGCTCCTGGCCGGGTGGCCTCCTCCAGCGCTTCGACAATTTCCGACAGGGGCGGTGGCCGGTTCGCGCGCCGTTCTGTCGGCCAGACAAGGCTGACGGTCTCGGCCATGTCGCCGACATAGTCATAGGACAGGCGGAAGAGTTCCGGGTCCATCCTGTCCGTGATCAGCTCGCGGATCGCCGCGGGCTTGATGCTTTTCAGGTCCAGATCCCCGGTCAGCGCGCCAAGGGCATAGCCGCGGTCCGGGTCCGGCGCGTGCCGGAAATAGGAGACCATCAGGCGCAGTTTGCCATTGCGCGACGGGGTGAGGACAAGGCGGTCCAGAAGTTCGGCAAAGGCCTGCATGGGGAATAGATAGGGCGGGACGGAGCCGGTGTGTATCCCTTTATCTGCCCCTCACCTCCCACCGCCTTTGGCGGCGGGCCCCTCCTCTCCCGGGGGGAGAGGGATTACCCCCCTCTACCTCCCCCCTTTCAGGGGGGAGAACGACCCTCAAGCAAGGCGGCTGCTGTCGGCGTTCCTCCTGCGCAAATATCCGGACTGGCCGAGACCATCCGGGTTTCCTGATACTACCGGGCCCTAACAAAAGAGCCGTGCGCGGCGGGCGCCGTGGCGCTCCGCCTGGAATGAAATAAGGCTACGGAATGGAGCGTTACCGCCCGCCGCGCCGGTCAGGAGCTTTGGCGAGATATGCTCAACATACCCCAAGGTCCCGGGTCTTCTGAGCGAACATACAGCAAACGGAGCATCCGGGCTTTTTACCCGAGAGATCCATCCGGGGAGCAAGCTCCCGTACGCCCGACGAGGTGGATGCCCTACCGGCTTTCACCGGCTCACCCTGGCCTGACCTGCCTAGGCACCGAGGGGACCGTCTCTCCCCCCAGCGCCATCCTGACCCTGCCCCCACGACCAGAACGGTACCTGATCCGGCCCCCGTGTGAGCAGGCCTGAAGTATGGCTTGGGGAGCTATCAGACGGATTGGGGTGTCTTTTGGGGGCTTTGGTTCTCTGCCGCTTCATCCTTCGACTTCGCTCAGGCTGCCGAGGATCAGACATCGCACTGCGATGTCCCGAGGCAGGCAGGGGCGCAAGCGCAGGGCTTGGAAGCACGAGCGCGGGGTGGACGCATCTCTCCCGCCTTCGGAGAAGAAGGCGGGAGACCATCCCTGCCCATCCCGGGGGAAACGATCGGGATGGGATGGAGATATGGGCCACAGGGATGTCATCCGGACGAGAGAGGCAGCCGGATGGATGCGCAGGGCAGAGCCCTAACCTCCGAACTGGTAGGACAGGGCAATCTTGTAATTACGGCCCGGCTCCGACACGCCGGAATAGACGCGCTCATAGTCTTCCTCGAAGACATTCTCAATGCCGGCATCAAGGCGCGCACCGCGCAGAAACTCCGGCTGCCAGGACGCATATAGATCAAATACCGTATAGCCGTCGCGCTCCTCAGCAACGATCAGATTGCCTGCACCATCATCTTCACGCCGTTTGAAGTCACTGGCCAACTGAACGCGCGTTCCGAACCGTGCTTTCCATTCCGGCACCTTTACACCCATATCCAAGGCAACCCGGTCTGGTGTCAGAGTGCCGAGATCAGAGCCCGTTTCGGTATCTGTTCCGTCGATGGAGGAGAAACTGGCCCGCGCGTAAATGCGTTCTGCATCATAGAAGACTTCGCCTTCAACGCCTTCCAGTTCCGCACTCGCAACATTGGCGGAGTTTGTGGTTCCTGCCGTACACGGGAAATAAGCCGGCGGAGCAAAACATGTCGGATCATAACTGAAGTTCACAGTCAGATTGATCAGGTCTTCGACATCGCTTTCGAAATAAGAGATCTTGCCTTGTAGGCGGTCGCCCTTCTGAAAGGCATCTGCAAAGTCCAGCCCGAATCCGATCTCGACAGTTTCACTGGTTTCAGGCTTCAGATCCGGATTCGGAACGAAGCTGTTACTGACAAATACCATCTGCCCCATGCCCGGATTGAACAGGATTGGGTGCGGCACGGAGAAGTGAACGCCATCAAGATACAGCTCGTTGATGGAAGGTGCACGGAAGGCTTCTGAATAACTGGCAAAGACACGGAACCAGTTGACCGGTCCATAGCTGGCGGCAAGGCGGGGCGAGACATGATCATCCGAGCTGTCCGCTTCCGACAAATCCGAGCTGCTCTTGAATTCATCATAACGGATGCCCGGAATGATGATCAGGCTGCCCGGCAGACCCATAGGTCTTTCAATTTCTGTTTCCAGCTGCGCGAAGATGCCGCTGAATTCAGACGACCCGTTCGGGACGCCGCTGCGCACGCCGTCGCTTGTTTCGGAATCGTTGCCATCCTGGCTGTCTTCATACCAATCCCCACCAATCGTGAAGACGCTGCGCGCAGATCCGATTGTGAACTCCGACGCGTTACGCAGGCTGATGCCCGTGGTTTCAATGTTGCGCCCGATTGTGCGTGGAACCGTGGCATCAAATTCGTCCACTGCGGACTCGGTATCATACAGCGTCATGCTGGCATTTATGAGATCCGATGCCGGATCGAAGGCAAGGCCAAGGCGCCAGGTTTCTGTGGTGATGTCCTTGTTCACATTCCGGTCCAGCACATCATCGCCTGTGCCGAGCGTTCCCTGCCCATTGTTCGGCTCAAAGGCGGAGTTGGAGAAACGCTGCCAGGAGACATCTGCCGACAAGGCATCAGAGAATTCATAGCCGAGCTTGACGAGCCCCATGTCGATATCATCATCAGACGGCAGGCTGGCCCCATTGCCCAGTTCAATATCCCCGGACTGGCGCAGGCCAAAACTGGCCAAGCCATCAAACTTTCCCTGATGGGTGAAGCCGGTCAGCGTGCCATAACTTTCTTCATTGACGCTTTGATAGCCTACGCGCAAACGCGCGCCCCAGCTCTCCCCTTCCCGGAGGAGGTCTTCCGCATCCACCGTTTCAAAAGCCATCACCCCGCCGACAGCGCCAGAGCCATACAGCGCAGAAGCCGGCCCGCGCACGACTTCTGCCGTGCCGATGATTTCCGGGTCCAGGAAGAAGCGGCCATCATGGGCGGAGATGAAGGACTGACGTGCGCCATCCAGCAGAACAAGGACATTCTGCCCACTGAGACCGCGGATGCTCGGCGTTTCGCCCGTGCGGCGCGGACCACCGGAAAACTCGACGCCGGGCACATCCCGCAGCATGTCGGACGGCGCACTCGGCGCATAAAAATCAATATCCTCGCGCGTGATGACGCTGACCTGACCTGGATAATCAAACACCGGAATCGGGTTGGATGTGCCGTAGACCGTGATGGCCTCTTCCCGGCGCTCCTCATCCGGCACGGCCTCGTCGGCATAGGCCATGGCGGCACTGCTGGCGAGAACCAGCGCGGAGGCGGTGGAACAAATACGCCAGGCTTTCCCCGATCTGGCTGGATTGTGTGAAACTCGCATGCTACCCCTTTCTGTATATGAGAGTCATTCTCATAAATGCGCCTAGCAGGGCCCATTTGAGTTTGCAAGTCATTCTCATAAATGATATCCGGCTTTCATGCTGCGAACAGGCAGCCAGACCAAACAGGGGAACAAGACAAATGATGAGATATATGGGGATATCACTGGGTGTACTGACGCTGGCACTAGGCGCTGGCTGCGCGAGCGCGCCGGCACAACAGGTTACTCAGAGCGCAGCAAAGAGCGCTGCGGTATCACGGGCAGACACAACGGAGGCAACGTTCCGGCAGGACCGCGAATCGATTCTGGCAATGGCAGGCGACTACAAGGTGAAGTTCGACTTCATCGAAACCGTGCCTTTTGCTGAAAATTATGAGCTGAAACCGGAGAAGATTTCCGGCGGGTATGAAGTGATACGCGTGATTGAGGATCGCGGCGACTTCATCAGCCTACAGCATATTCTTGTCGTGGGCGGAGACGAAAAGCTGGCTATCAAGCATTGGCGGCAGGACTGGCAATATGAACCCCAGCGCGTGCTGGTCTTTATTGGCGGAAATGCCTGGGAGTGGCGCGAGGTGCCCGAAGCCGAGCGGGCGGGCAAATGGTCCCAGACCGTCTATCAGGTGGATGATGCGCCGCGTTATGGCGCGGTCGGAGCATGGGAGTATGAAGACGGTATCGCGGAATGGACCCCGCCGCGCGAATGGCGTCCCCTGCCACGCCGCGACATGACTACGCGTGATGACTATAATGCCGTCGACGCGATCAATCGCCATGCCATTACGCCCTGGGGCTGGGTGCATGAGCAGGATAACAGCAAGCTGGTTCTGGCAGGCGAGCCGCATGTCCTGGTGCGCGAAGTGGGGGTCAACACCTATCGTCACAATAGCGATTTTGACGCGTCCATCGCGACAGACTACTGGGCGTCCACGGAAGAGTTCTGGGCCGCCGTACGGGATGAGTGGACCCGTATCGAGAACGAAAACCAGCGCTTTGCCATCACGATCAAGGGAGAGACGGAAGATCTCTACATTCCCCTGCTGGAGCTGGCGGAAAACGTAGCGGACGGGGAGAAACCTCTGGCAGAGGCGTCGACCGAAGCCCGCGCGGTGATCAGGTCCTTTGTTACATCCGACGTCGGCACGCTGGACTCGCGGCTACGCCCGACAACCGAAAGCCAGGCCAAAGCCGCCGAGTAAAAAACCGAAAAACCGCGTAAGGGGCGGCAGAGCTGCCCCTTACATGACCTTGGCAATGGCGCGTTCTACGGAAGCATTGCTGTAGGGCTTTTTCACCACGGGCGCATTGGGGAAGCGATCCAGCATGCTGATCGCATCTCCATAGCCGGTTGCAAAGACGAAAGGGATTTCCTTCTCACTGAGCTTTTCTGCAACGGGCTCACTCGTTTCATCGCCGAGATTCACATCCAGAAGCGCAAAAGTGATGTCTGACTTATCGATATGCGCGAGTGCTTCAGACACATCTGCCGCCAAAGCCACATCAGCTGCGCCCATCTGCTTCAGCATGTGCTCTGCATCCATCGCGATGATGATATTGTCTTCCAGTACGAGCACACATCCAGACAGGCCACTCGCCTTTTTCCCTAACGCCTCCTCCGGAGGCGGAGCTATCTTGTGGATAATTGCCGTGCCATCAGGCCGCGTCACATAGTCCTCTGGAATGACGAACTGCGCCTCCACACCTGACACCTCGAAGCGCAGATTGGCCTTGCCGCCCAGCTCATACGGAATCGAGCGTTCAACAATCGTGGTGCCGAAGCCGGTCCGCGTGGGCTGGGACGTAATTGGTGCCCCCCCTATCTCCTTCCAGTCGATGACGAGGCTGCCATCCGGCTGCAGGCTGATACCGATTCGTACACTGCCTCTTGTGTCGCAAAGAGCGCCATATTTGGCAGAATTCGTCATCAATTCATGGATTACGAGGGAAAGCGTGGTGAAAGCTTGCGGGGAAACGAGGGCATCATCACCCTCAAGTCGCACGCGGGAGGCTTTCAAACCGAAATAGGCCTCGGCTTCTGTCTCGATCAGCTCCCGAACCGATGTCGGCTCCCACTTCTTCTCCGTGATCTGGTCGTGCGCGCGCGCAAGGGCGTGTATGCGCCCTCCGATCACCTGGGTAAATTCCGAAACGCTGCGCGCTTCCGCCTGACTCTGGTTCACAAGCCCCTTGATGAGATTGAGAATATTCCGGACACGGTGATTGAGCTCTGCAATCAACAGCTCCTGACGCTCCTGCGCCTTCTTGCGCTCATTGACGGCGGCATCAGCCATCCGCAAAATGACCTCAAGCAGGGTAAGGCGAAGAGAGTTCGCAGCGCGTACCTCTGCCTCGGTCCATGGCACGCTGGTATTGCGTACAACTTCCTTCCAGGCCTCAAAGCTCTTGCGCGGAGTCAGGCGCGCGCCATTTGGACCATAAGTGACGGCCTTTTGAGGATTACCCGCCCATGTGACGGAGTTCACCATTTCGCGCCGGAAGAGGACAACATAGTCTCGCGGCGTGCGCGAAACAGGCAAAACCAGCATTCCGGCGGCCCGATCAGCAAATTCCTCCGCAGGCGGATATACGCTCACCACATTATTTGTGCTGTAGATCCGGCTGGCCGCAGTCGTATTCAGGAACTTCACGAGCCCCATGAACTCTTCCTGGGTCGGCGTATGGCCAAGAGACTGGAACTCTCCTTCCACCCAGCCGATAGCCCCGTCATAATCGATGACATGCTGAATCGCCTCAACGATCAGGCGGAAATTCTCGATGATCGAAGAGTGCTCCGCCAGCTGGGACATCAGACGGTCATGAAGCAATTGCGCGCCAGCCGCCTCCAGCCGGGCCTCATCATTATGTTTCTGCTCCAGCACAAAGGCAAACAGTTGAGCGAAAAGCTCTGCGGCCGACCGTACATCATAGGAAACCGTCTTCGGCTCCTCATGATGGCAGGCAAACAATCCCCACAACTTGCCGCGGCGCATAATGGAGATCGAGAGCGATGCCTCGATGCCCATATTCTTGAGGTACTCCAGATGGATGGGAGAGACGGCGCGCGTGGTGCTGAGCGACAGGTCCAACGGCTCCCCTTCCGGGCTAAGCGTCGGGATGATCTCTATTCCGTCGTCGGACACATCGGCAATAATGCGCAGAAGGTTGCGCGTATAAAGCTTGCGGGCCTGTTTCGGGATGTCCGAAGCCGGGTAATGAAGCCCCTTGAAACTGTCCATCCCCGCGCGCCGGGATTCGGCAATCACCTTGCCGGAATCATCCTCAGCAAACTGATAGACCATCACACGGTCAAAGCCGATCAGATGGCGCAATTGCCTCGCGGCATCCTCGCACAGCTCCTCTGATGTTTCAGCCTTGCCGATCCGTTCAATCATCGGGCGGACATAGGACGTGTAGTCGGCGCGCTTGCCCTGAACATGGCGCTCTATCTCGATGATGATGGAGCGACCGGACATATGCACTGCAATGTCAAAGGTTTCGCCACTCTCATTCAGGGTCACACCGAACAGGCGCTCTACGGCATCCACCCCGGCCAGCAACGGCAAGCGCGACCGGATCAGCTTGATGGCATCCTCATCCACATACTTTCTGAGCGGCGTGCCGATCATGTCCTGCGGTTCCGCCTTGATGAAGGCAGAGATATTCAGGGAAACATGATTAACCATCCAGTCTGCCGAAACGGAAATCAAAGCTCCGAAAGACTGAATACGCCCGGGAATGTGAATGGGCTCGCGATCACAATTCGTTAGATCTACCGGGGTGTCCTGAGGGGTAAAGCCCTGACTATTCTGATTGACCAAGTAACCCCCTGTTCAACTGCTCACACGCAGTAGAGAATATTGAAAAGCCTACCCTGGCAGATCTCACGATCTGCAGAGTTTCGGCTTCATCTGTTTCGATGTCGGACGTGTGGCGAAGAAAAAGGTTCCAATCAGATTCAGCTTTTAAAGACGAAAGATAATTGCCTGCCGCTCTGACTGAAATGTTTTCAGTCTTAGCCCATTGGAGATAAAGGAATCTGGCCCCCAAACTGCTGCCGGATATAACATAGATCAATCCCAGCGGATGGGGATTGCCGGGGTCTGGCCGCTCATCCCATTGCGGAAGGGGCGCACCCAGCGCGGACAAATCCTGCCTGATTTCCGGGAGAGGCAGGCGTGGTGCCAGCAGATCCTGATGCCCTGCCATGACGGGTTCCAGACAGGTCAGCGCCAGATAGTTTACCTGCAAATAGACCGCCAGACCTTCCGGTGTGGTCAGGTCCTGCCGGCTCATTATGGTATCCAGCCGAGCATGGTCCTCAGCGGTCTCAGCCTTAAGTCGTGCGCGTAATGTCTGCATGATACCCGACAGTCGCCTATTCCGGGATCATTTCACTCAGGCGACCTCCGACACGGATCTGCTCAATGCGTGTGGCAAGGCCTGTACGGTCATCTGTCTCGATATAGGTGCCGCAGAGCGTGCCCTCGCCGAGGGCTGGCTGGTAACGTTCACCAGGCAGCTGAGTGATGAAACGATGCAGGGAAATCTGCTTCTGCATGCCGATGACGCTGTCATAATCCCCGCACATGCCGGCATCTGTCTGATAGGCCGTACCGCCCTCCAGGATCATCGTATCGGCCGTCGGGACATGTGTATGCGTGCCGACAACAAGGCTGGCGCGGCCATCGCAATGATGCCCCATGGCCATCTTCTCACTGGTCGCTTCGCAATGCATGTCCACGATGATGGCATCGGCAACCGCACCAAGCGGCATGGAATCCAGCGCCTCATCCACTGCCGCGAAGGGGCAAGGCATGGCCTGGCGCATGAACACATTGCCCTGCACCTGAACCACACCAACACGGCGCCCGTCAGGCAGGGAGAAGAGATGCGCGCCCCTGCCCGGTGCCTGCGCGGCGGGGGGATAGTTGGCCGGGCGCAGCAGGCGGGGCTCACGCTCTATATAGGTCAGCGCTTCGCGCTGGTCCCAGGCATGATCGCCCAGGGTGAGGCAGTCGGCGCCTGCCGCAAAGAATTCCTCGGCAATGGCGCTTGTCAGGCCAAACCCACCAGCGGAGTTCTCGGCATTCACAATGGCAAAGTCGAGACGCAGTTGGGCCTTCAGGCCTGGCAGGTGGTCGAGAACCGCCTGTCGGCCGGGCTTTCCGACCACATCTCCAAAAAAAGCGAGCTTCATGAGAAAACCTATGCCCTGCCATGCGCGCAAAGAAAAGCGCGCGTATCCATATGGACACGCGCGCCAATCTGTAGGGCCAGCCTGACTATTTGTTCGTGGCGGAGAAGCCGAGTGACTCTTTGGTCAGGGCAGACGGGTCTTCCATCTCGGCCAGCGTGGACACTTTTAGCGGCGTCTTCGGCTTCAGCGAAATGGTCAGCGTCTTCGGATCGGTAATGAAGCTGGACAGCGCCGTGGAGGCCTCTGTTGCCAGTTCCATGTCGATACCGGAGCCGGATGCCATCATCGGCAGCATGGCCATCATGCCGGCCATCTGGTTGCGGACCTGCTGCGGGTCTTCCCCGCTTTGAGCCGCATAGGCGTTGAAGGCACGGTCGACGATGCCATCATCATCAAGGGCCATATCGAAAGAATGGATGGTCAGCTTTTCCATCATCGCGTCGAACATTGCCGACGGGTCTTGCGTGCCAGAATCCATCTCGGCAGCCTGGCTTTCCGCCATGCCAGCGGCGCCGCCATACTTCGCACCGAAGTCGAGGCGGAAGCCGTCTTTCAGCTCCCAATAGTTCTTGCCCTTGGCAATGGTGACGATGTCGGCGTCGGGATCATAAGTCTGCTCGCCAGCCATGGTCAGTTCGAGCTTTTCATAGCCAAGCATGGCCAGCTGGGCGCCAAGTTGCTCACCCAGTTTGCCCTCACCTGCCGTCAGGGTCATCTTCACCGGCTCGGTGGTGACCTTTACGGCACGGCCCTGCTTGTCCTTGGAAACCTTGGAAACCATTTTCGGCATGTCGAACGTGACGCCAGACATATCGACATCAAAATCCTTGATGTCGATGGAGTCATAGCCTGGGTTCGCCGGATCTTTCGGGTTCAGGCCAGCCATGAAACCGGACTCAAAGCTGTCTTCCAGCTTTTCGCCCTCTTCCGGCATGAACATGCCCCAGTCGAAGCCGCGAATGTCGATGTTTCCGATATTGGCCTTCATGTCCATGTCTTCGGACGGATCGTACATGTCAAACTTCATGTCTTTCAGAAGCATCTGCGCGGCCTTCTGGTCTTTCAGGCCCGTGACAGAGACATTGTTGATCAGGAAGTTGCCCTTGCTGCCATCCTCGTCATCAACCTTGAAGTCCAGGCCGTTCATGGACCACAGGTCAAAGGACAGCGCGTCACCTTCCGGCATGTCGATCGGCTCGCCTTCGCCAAACAGGCTGGCGACCCAGGCGGCCACTTCCGGAGACGGGTTGACCAGCTCGATAGACTTGATCGCGCCGCTGCCGTCTTCGCTCTCTTCAGGATCAGCTGCCGTCATGGTGATATCCGACATGACCATGCGGGAGAAGTTTGCCTTGCCGTCGATCATGCCGAGGCCTTCAAACTCCAGCTTGCCGGCTTTGACGTCCGTGCCGTCCAAAGCGTCTTCATCGTCATCAGACTCTGCTGCTTTCAGCGTAACATCCGTAAAGACCGCTTTGGCGCCATCCAGTTTGCTGCTGCCGAAGGCGATGCGACCAGATTCAGAGGAATCCAGGGACAGCACAGACAGAACCTGACCGGCTGTAGCAGGGTCGCCCTTGCGAAGTTTAACATCGGTACCGGCGCTGCTGGCATACTCAGCACCAGCTTCTTTAACCGGCTTGTCTTTGTCCCCGCAAGCCGTAAGCATGGCGATGGCGGCAACGCCTGTGAGCAGATATTTCATGTATTAGTCCCTTTAATCAATGGTCCCAGCGAGTGGTTCGCGCCCGTCACCTAGGATGAGATTATTAACATGGCATACAACAATGGCCAGACCATGACACTCGATGGGCCAGGCGGACACAAAATCAAGGTGCGGTTGGAGGTCAATTCCAAGGCACGGCGGCTGATTCTGCGTCTCGACGAACGCCGACGCGAGGCGGTGGCAATCGCACCCACAAGACGACAGATCAAGGATGCTGCTGCATTTGCTGCAGAGCGCGTCGACTGGATTTCGAGCCGCCTTCAGCATCTACCCGAGATTGTCAGTTTCGAAGAAGGCAGCATCATTTCGTATCGCGGAAAGCCCTGTCACCTGACCGCCGAGGGCGACGGCCGCCTGGCGCGCATGATTCCCGGGGAAATACCGACACTTTCTGCGCCCGGAGACCCTGAAACGCTGGATCAGCGCGTGTTGCGCTACCTGAAGAAACAGGCGCGTGCCGACATCACCCGTGCCGTCAAGCGGCATGCGGCAACGCTGGGGGTGGAGTATAAAGGCATCTCCGTGAAGGACACGCGCTCCCGCTGGGGGTCCTGCACGGCAGACGGCCAATTGTCCTTTTCCTGGCGGCTGATCATGGCACCGTCAGATGTGCTGGACTATGTGGCCGCGCATGAATGCGCCCACCTGCTGGAAATGAACCATTCCCCGCGCTTCTGGGCCCATGTTGCGACATGCTGCCCGGATTGGAAGCGGCTGCGCTCTTGGCTGCGTACGCATGGCATGGAATTGCAGGCTGCGGGGGCTTAATGCCCCCCTAGTCTGTTACAACTTCCGCCTGCTCAACCGGAGTTTCAACCTCACGCGCCGGGCCAAAACTGATCAGGGTAACGCCTTCACCGCCCCGCGCTTCGCGGTTCGGCCCCAAAAAGATAAGGCTGCCATCCGGACGGATCTCCGCAATCAGGTCTGCCTTCGGCCGATCTTCGCGGAAATCGGCGATGTCATACTCGTCGGTCAGTTTTGTCTTGCCGAAGGTCCAGCCGCGATAATGATCCCGGATGAGACTGTCATAGCCCCTGCCCCGGCGGATCAGCGTGCGCCCGCGCGTGCCCATGCCGATCGCGCGAGGGTCTTCATCCTCGGTATCCTGCGCGGACAGCTGATACACTTTGTGGCGGCCAAGCTCCGGGGCGAAATGGCCCGATACAAGCGCATTGTAAGGCTCATTGGCCGACAGGCCGACCACTTGGTCGAAAGCCGCATGGTCGAGTCGCACTTCAGCGTCTTCCGACAGCACTTCCCCGAAAAACGTATTCAGACCCGCCTCCCGCGCAGGACGCAGGCGACGCCAGTTATTGTCCGCCATGATCGGTTCAATGCCGACATCCCTGAGTGTCTTGGCCAGATCAATGCTCCAAGGATTGACCCCGACCATCAACACGCCAGGGCGCTCCTTGCGCGCCAGCCCCAGACGCCTGGCCAGCGGCCCGATGGTGAAGCCATGCAGCACCACGGTGACGAACACCATGGCAAAGGCCAGCGGCGTAATCTGCTCCGCCCCGGAGAAATAGAAGCGGGAATCCCCACGCCGTGCGAGATCTTCCAGCAGGGTCGCGAACAGGCTGGACACAGCAACAGCCACAATCCCGCGCGGCGCAATCCAGCCGAGCAGCAGCGCTTCATTGCGCTTCAATGTGCCAAAGGTGGCGATCCAGACCGATAGGGGACGCACGATGAACAGCATGCACAGCAGGAAGGCCAGCGTGTTCCAAGTCAGCGCGCGCCGGATGACATCCGGCGTCAGATTGGCCGTCAGGATGACGAAGACACCCGACACCAGCAAGACTGCGATGTCTTCCTTGAACTTGCGCAGTTCCGCGAGACCGGCAAGGCGCGAATTGGCCAGCGTCATGCCATAGGCCGTAACAGCCACCAGACCGATTTCCTTCTCGACCATTTCCGCCAGCGCATAACACAGGATGATCGACGCAAAGATGATGGGGGCCTTCAGATATTCCGGCGTCCAGCCCTGGCGGAAGGCGCGCACAATGCCCCAGCCAAAGGCAAAGCCCAAGCCAACGCCGATCGCCGCCGCGACGATGATCATTGCGCCCTTGCCCAGTATGGACTCGCCCGTCGCAGCAACCCGGATGATCTCGAATGCGGCGACAGCAAACAGCGCGCCGACGGGATCGTTCACAATGCCTTCCCATTTCAGGAACTGGCCGGTACGTCCGCCCAGCTTGGACTGGCGCAGCAGCGGCATGATTACCGTCGGGCCTGTCACGACCAGAACGCCTGCAAAGACAACAGCGCTACCCCAGTCGAGCCCGGCGGCATAGCGGGCTGCCAGCGTGCCTAGCCCCCAGGCCATGGGCCCGCCGAGGAACACCATGCGCCGCACGGCTGCGCCGGCATCGCGCAAATTCTCGAATTTCAGAACAAGACCGCCCTCAAACAGGATGACGGCAACAGCCAGAGATACAATCGGCCTCAGCAGCTCATTCCCGCCCCCATTGAAGACTTTTTCAGGGTTCAGCAAAGGCTCACCAAAGATGATGGACCAGAGCGGCCCAACAGCCAGACCTGCCAGTGCCATTAGAACGATAGCCGGTGCCTGGATACGCCAGGCCACCCATTGCGCACCGATGCCCAGCGCACCAATCAGGGCGCACGCAAAGATCAGCTCGCTCGATCCGGCGGCTGCCAGTGCGAATTCAAGTTCGTTCATACACACCCCATCAATGGTGCAACTACCCCGCCAGCCCGAAACCTAGGCTTGCTGGACGTTGATGTCATCAGCAAAGTCGAAACCGATCTCCCGGGTGCCATAATCCCCATCCTTGTAGCGCTCTATGCGCCCGGCGAACCAGAGAAGTATATGGTTATAGAGATGGCCATAAAAAGGCTGGGGATCCGCATCCGTCAGGGGTAGCCTGAATTCATATTCCGAACCGTCTTCAATCTGAACGATAAACGTCTCGCCAATCTTGCGGCATTCCATGGTCAGGCGCAGCCAGTCCTGCTCCCGCGAGACCCGCACGGCGAGGCCAAAAGAGATCGGCCCCAGAAGGCGAAAGCCCCGTGGCGGCAGGGAAAACGCCTTGTCACCATAGTCTTTCGGCTCGAACTGCCCGGTTGGCGGCACAAGATGCACGCAGACCCCATCACCCGAGCCCAGATAATCGCAGAATCCACTGCGCACTTCCCCGGCCAGCAAGCGGATGCGGTCATAATTTTCCGCCGCGAGCGCCTGATAGGTCTCAACGGTCTCGATCAGTTTGTCGAAGCGTGACACAGCCTTGCGGCTCCCATGATTATTACAGTGAAGGACACTAGAGCGATACGTCCCGGCCTTCAAACCTTAAGGTCGCAGCCATGGGACAATGATCAGAGGCTTTCGGAACCTTCCAGCCAACGCCCGGGAAGCGGAAGCCCTGGTAGCGGTCGGCAATATAAGGCACACCGGACCGAATAATCTTGATGCCTGGCGCGGGATTCAGCGCGGCTAGCCGAGGTGACAAGAACATATGGTCTAGCGCGCCATAGGTATCATCGCCATTATAATGGTGGGTCCAGCGCTCGAACGGGTCGGGAATTGCCCGGCTGGCCAGATCGACGGCAAAATCGTCTTCCAGCAGAGGCCCAAGCCCATGCGAGGAAACCGACTGGCCATCGACTTCCCAATAGTCATTGAAATCACCCAGAATGACCCATTCCTCGTCTTCAGGCCGATCAAAGCGTTGCCTGATGATGCGGCGCACAGCGCGGGCCTCTGCCTCACGAATGGGCGCTGTACGTTCGCGTCCGCCATGCATGGACTTGAAATGACAGACAAAAAGCGTCAGCGCGCGCCCATCCTTCTGGATGTCCACCTCCAGACAATCGCGGCGGAAAGCATAATCATTCACCGAAGCCCCCGGCGGCGGCGCAATGTCCAGTCGGCCATAGGTGGCGCGGGCATGGCTGCGCTGGAAGATGACCGGCAGCCTGGAGAGCAGGCCGACATCGATGCCGCGTGTGTCATTGCCTTCATGCAGCACACGCTCTCCAAAGGGCTGGCCAGCCCAGGGCGCAATGTAGCGATTGTCGAACGCCGTCAGCGTGACGAGGTTTTCGACCTCCTGCAGGGCGCAGACTTCCGCGCCTGTGGCCGCAAGCGCCTGCGCCGTCAGCGTTCGATCATCTTCGGAGAGAACATCAAAGACAGCATCGACCTGTTCGGCCACCAGCGCATCATCCACTTCCGTCAGCCGGTCCCGCGCATTGGGAAGGCCTGAGCGCGCGAAATCACACCGCATCATCAGGTTTTCACAATTGAAGGTGGCGAGGCGGATCTCGGGCATCAAAACCTGATGCGGTCTGCAGGTGGCGGGGTCAATCGCGAATGGCTGCCCGGTCAGGCGGCGGCGCGCTCTGCAAAGCGGCGGGCGGTCTGGGCCTGCTCGACGTCTTCGGCGGCCGGGCGTTGCTCTGCGGGAATGCTGGTGCGGCCAAGCTCAACCGCGATTCCGGGCTGCACACCGCTGCCAAAGGCCGACAGAACCGTGCGCACCACGTCCAGGGGTTGGGCCTCATCTTCCACGATCTGGCCAAAGCGCGCGGCCACCGGACCGACCAGCCCATAAGCCAGAAACACGCCGAGAAATGTACCGAGCAGCGCTGAGCCAATCATGGAGCCAAGCACGGCAGGCGCTTGGTCAATTGAACCCATGGTGCGGATAATGCCCAGAACCGCTGCAACAATGCCGAGGGCCGGCAAGGCATCGGCCAATGTGTTCAAGGCGCCGACAGCTTTCATGCGCTGGCCAAGATGCAGGGCGACGGATTGCTCCATATGCGCGTCGGCGCGGGCCGGGTCTGACAGGTCCAGCGCCATCAGCCGGAAGGCATCGCAGATCATGTCCCGCACGGCAGGATCTGCCTGAACGGCGGGCGCACTGGCAAACAGGGCCGAATTCTCCGGGTCTTCAATGTCAGCCTCAATGGCCACAAAACCACCCTGGCGCACTTTGCGCATCATGGCAGAGAGCAGAACGAGCAGTTCCTGATGCTGTGCCCGTTGCCAACGGCTGCCGCGGAAGGAACGCACAAAGCCGCCCAATGCCTGACGCGCAACTTGAGGAGAATTGCCGATCAGAACCGTGCCGATGGCTGCGCCGCCAATAAGCGCGAGCTCAAAAGGCAATGCCTCCATGGCCCCCTTCCCGCCCGTCAGGACGAGACCGCCCATGACAAGAACGACAACCAGCACAAGGCCAAGCAATTGCGGCAAGAGGCGCACTCCCGGTTTACCAACCGGCACAGTGGCATATTCATCTTAAGCCAAGCTTAGCGCAGACCTAGCTGACCAGCAGGCCTTCGCTACCGAGAACCGGATCGTGCTCTGCCACCAGATGGCCGGGCGAGACCTCAACCAGTTTGGGCCGATACTGATCTACATCCCCGTCATCAACCAGTTTCGACTTGAGAAAACGCAGCGAGGCACGGGAATCGAGCGGGCTTGGCAGATCTCCGCTCAGCCTCAGCCGCTCGCGGCTGCGTTCGCTTTGCGGGTCTGCGTTCGGCACAGCGGCGATCAGGGCCTTGGTATAGGGATGGCGCGCATCGGTGTAGATCTTGTCGCGGCCTGCAAGCTCCACCACGCGGCCAAGATAGAGCACCATGACGCGGTGACTGATCTGGCGCACAACGGCGAGGTCATGGCTGATGAAGATCATCGCCAGGCCGAATTCCTTCTGCAGTTCAATCAGCAGGTCGACCACTTGGGCCTGTACCGACACGTCGAGGGCAGAGACCGCCTCATCGCAAATGACCAGTTTGGGCTGCAGGATCATTGCGCGTGCAATACCGACGCGCTGATTCTGGCCGCCGGACAGCTCATGCGGATAACGGTTGATCATGGCCGGATCGAGCCCAACACGCGGCATGATCTCGCGCACTTTCTGGTCACGCTCCTTGCGAGACAGGTTTGGCTGATGAACCTGCAGCGGCTCGGCAATCGACGCTCCGATGCTCATCCGCGGGTCGAGGCTGGCCAGCGGGTCCTGGAAGACGATCTGAAGATCATCCCGCAGGCTGTCCATCTCCTTGCGCCCGGCCTTGGCGATGTCCTTGCCCAGCCAGGCGACGGTACCATCCGTTGGCGGAATTAGCTTCAGAACGCCGCGCGCCAGCGTTGACTTGCCACATCCGGACTCGCCCACTACGCCCAGCGTCTCGCCAGGCTTCAGGTCAAAGGACACGCCATCCACGGCTTTCAGCGGCTTGGTCTTGCCGAAAAGGCCGCCTTTCACGCTGATCGGAAAGTGCACCTTCATGTCCTGAACCTGTAAAACAGGCGCAATGTCATCAGCAGGCGGCGACGTCAGCACCGGACGGCCAGGCCGGTCCGGCTCATCAATGCGCGGCACAGCAGACAGCAGCATCTTGGTGTAGTCGGCATGCGGATTATAGAAAATGTCATCGACATTGCCGCGCTCGACAATCTCGCCATGGCGCATCACGATCACACGGTCACACATTCGGGCCACAACGCCCATATTGTGCGTGATCAGCGCAATACCGGTGCCGGTTTCGCGCTTCAACTCGTCCATCAGTTCCAACACCTGCGCCTGGACGGTCACATCAAGCGCCGTGGTCGGCTCGTCCGCCAGCAGCAGTTCCGGATTGCATAGCATCGCCACGGCAATCATCACGCGCTGGCGCATGCCGCCGGACAATTCATGCGGAAACTGGTTCATGCGGCGGGCAGCTTCAGGAATGCGCACATTCTCCAGCCATTCGACGCAGATCTTGTCGGCTGCTTCCCCTTTCAATCCCTTGTGCAGGGCGAGGACTTCGCGCATCTGCGCCCCGACCGTCATGTGGGGCGTCAGGCTGGTCAGCGGGTCCTGGAAGATCATCGACATGCGCGCGCCGCGGATTTCCCGTAGCTTGGCGTCCGGCGCATCCAGCATGTTGATGCCGTCAAACTCGATCCGGCCCGTCGCCGCGCCGTTGCCGGCCAGCAGGCCAAGCGCCGAGAGGGCCGTCTGGCTTTTGCCAGAGCCACTTTCGCCGACAATGCCCAGACATTCGCCCTTGGACACGTCGAAACTGATACCTTTGACCGCCTCGACTTCGCCATCCGGCGTATCGAAGGTCACCCGCAGATCTTTGACAGATAGAATAGCCATACCCGTAATCTCTATACGCGCGGGGCCATTGCGCAACGATCTAGTGCAGAAAGAAGAAAAAAGGCCGCGTTCCTTGGGAAAACGCGGCCTTGGAGTTCAGGACCGAAACAGAAAGGGGGTGCCCCGGCCCTCAGAGCGGGCTCAGAACTTGTATCCGAGCCCCAGACCCACCACGAGTGGATTGATGTCCACGTCTGCATCCACTGTCGCGCCAAGCGCTGTGGTGAAATCAACCGTTACGTCTGTGTTGATCCAGATTTTCTTGATGTCGGCATTGATGGCCCAACCGCCTGGCTCGCCGTCCAGGTCGTAGTCCACACCGGCCTGCAAGGCGAAGCCATAGCTCGGGTCATAGTCGATGCCGTCAGCCACAGGGCCTTCATCTTCATTGAAGAAGAAAGTGGCGTTCACGCCAGCACCCACATAGGGCTTCCACTGGCTGTCATTCACGAAGTGATACTGCAGCGTCAGAGTCGGCGGCAGCAGCGTGACATCGCCAAGATCCACATTCGCACCGCCAACAGCGGCAACATTCGTGGCCTTCACATCATGCGGTGTGACACCGAGGATCAGTTCGGCAGCGATGTTCTTCGTGAAAAAGTAGGTGATATCCAGTTCAGGAACATATTGGTTGCTGATCTCGACGTCGCCGCCCAGAGGCGCCCCTGCGACGGAAAGGTCACCGGACTCGTCCGGCAATACCCCGATTACCCGTCCCCGTACCATCCACGGATTTTCGTCCGCAGAGGCAGCAGGTGCTGTTCCGAGCCAAGTCGCCCCGGCAACCAAAGTGGCAAGGAGAAGCTGTTTCATAATCATTTCACTCCAACATTTGGCGCAAACGGCTGCGCCCGATGAGCCACACCTAGACCCCTGTTTTGATGAAGATAAGCGTGCAGTTTGACGCGCGGGCGCGTGTCGCGCGACACAGCCGCGCGATTAGGTATTCCCCCCAATTGCTGACCCGGCAGATCCTCGCCATCTTGATCTTCGTGCGACGGGAAACGGCCCTCAGAAGGCCTGCCGGACGCCCCCTCCCCGACATGCCCGCCACACACTGCTCATCCACGCGAGATAGAGGGGTTTTCCCACGGTCAGGCTTGAACTTTGCCCTAACGCTGGGGCAGATGGGCACTGAGGAAAAAGCCCCAGCGAGGAACACCCAAATGCCCGTCATCACCTATCTGACCACATGCATCTTTGACTCCGGTGCGCTCAAACAGCTGGCCGGAACCGCAAAGAGACTCGGCATGAGTCGCCCCTTTATCGTTACAGACCAGGGCATCAAGGCCGCTGGAATCCTGGGTAAGGTGGAAGACGCGCTGGGTGTTGCCCCGGCTGGCGTGTTTGACGAAACGGTCTCGAACCCGACCGAGAAGCAGGTGGATGAAGCCACGGCCCGTTACAAGGAATGTGGCGCTGACGGCGTCATCGCCCTCGGCGGCGGGTCATCGATGGATTTGGCTAAGGCGGTCTGCCTGCTGGCAAGCCATGACGAACCGCTGGAATCCTATGCGGCGATTACAGGCGGCGCGAAGAAGATCGGCAAGGTGGCCCCGCTGATCGCCATTCCGACCACATCCGGCACAGGCTCTGAAGTATCCGTCGGCATGATCGTGACGATGAATAATGGCCGCAAGGAAACCTTTGTTTCGCCGAATCTGATCCCGGCCACCGCGATTTGCGACCCGGACCTGACCCTGGGCCTGCCTGCGCACCTGACCGCGGCCACCGGCATGGATGCCGTGACCCATTGTATCGAAGCCGTGCTGGCGCCGAGTGTGAACCCACCGGCAGAAGGTATCGGCTATGAAGGCATCTATCGCGCCATTGGGGATGGCTGGCTGCGCAAGGCGGTCAAGGATGGCTCGGATGAAGATGCCCGCTGGCACATGATGATGGCGAGCTATGAAGGCGCGCTGGCCTTTGTGAAAGGACTTGGCGGCGTGCACGCCCTGTCTCACGCGGCGGGCCGCCTGCATGAGAAGAAGCTGCACCATGGCACACTGAACGCGATCTTCCTGCCGCATATCCTGCGCTTCCACGAGGGCGCCGCAGACGCGAAGTATGCCCGCCTGCGCCAGGCCATGGGCCTTAAGCCCGGCGCAGACCTTGCCGAGGCGATTGAAGAACTGAATGCGGATATCGGCATTCCGGCCAATCTTTCGGCGATTGGACTGACCGCAGAAGATGGCCCTGGCATTGTCGATTATGCGCTGAAGGATCTGGCGCATTTCGGCAATCCGAAGCCGATGAGTGCGGACGACTATGCCAAAGTGTACGAAGTCGCGCTCGGCTAAGCCCTGAAGGTGCGGAGGGTCGCACTCTTTCGCTAGGCGAAGGGACGAATCCTGCGCATACTCGCATCCATGCTTCAGGGATTCGCCGCCACTTCAACGCATCTGGGCCTGATCTGCTGTGCCATGGCGATCGGAGCCTCCTGGGTGGCGGCAATCGCCTCGCCCAATTGCAGCTATGACAAGCTGGATGGCAGCCGAGCCGACCGTCATGTGCGTGAATTGCTGCACATGACCTCCACGCCGATTGCCGGCATGATGCTGGCCTCGGGGTCCTTGTTCCTACTGTCCAGCAGTTGGGCGGCAGGGGTCACGGCGCTGCTCGCCGCGTTTGGCTTCTTTTCAAACAGATGGATGCTGGCGCCCAAGACCGGCAAAAACCCCAAAGGCGTGCGCACCAGCCGGAAGGGTCAGCGGGCGGTCTCTGTCAGCCTGTCGCTGATGTTCACGCTGATTGCCATCATTGCGGCAATCCTGGCCATGGTCGGCATCTGACCGCTAGACATAGACCAGCCAGAGGCAGCCCATTTCGTGTAATTTGCGGAAATTGTCCGCGGATTTACGCGCCGCGCTACGGGCGATGGCACCAGCCGTCTTGCGGTTAACTGACAGCATCATGGCACACACGGCTAGTCCCGGGATAAACATCCACCAGACATAGGCAATCGAGGCCAGGACACCGAGCAGGCAGAGCATGTAGGCCATGGCATCCAGAATGCGGAAACGCGCATACATGTAGCGGCCAAAATCATTCAGCAATTCCGGCTGTTTATGCAGGGTTTCAGCATCAATGGCGAAAACCTGGCCCGGCGCTTGCTCATAAACCAGCGCCCGCGTCATGCGGCCACCTCTATGCGGATTGGGTTGGCATTTGAGAAACATGGCCTGTCAGCTCCATTACAGAGATGAAATTTACCAGTGCAGCTTTAATCGGATGCTGCCGGAACCGGATCATTTCCTAGCGTTTTGACAAGCTTTCCTTAGTCATCAAACTTGCCCCTGTCTGGTGAATCCGTTTGCTCTGCCTGATTTTGACACTTATGCTGCAATGCAACATGGAAGGCTTGTAATCTGATGCTTTACTCGCTCGTTGAAATGAATCGTGCCGCCATGGCGCCCGTTCGCCTCGCCGCCCGCGCCAGCCGCGCCGCCCTCAACTCGCCCTTTAACCCCATAAGCAAGACAGATTACGGCAAGTCCCTCTCTGCCATGGCGGACGTGTTTGAAAGCGCCACCCGCTATTATGGCAAGCCGGAATGGCGCATCGACAGCGTGAAAATCAACAGCGCACCTGTGCCCGTCATACCGACCGTCGCCTGGCATTCGCCCTGGTGCAATCTGGTGCATTTCCGCAAGGACCCTACCGCCCTGGCAGCCGCGCGCGATGCAAAACGCCTTGGCCCGCAGCCACGTATGGTGATCGCGGCACCGCTGTCCGGCCACTATGCCACGCTTCTGCGCGGCACGGTCGAGGCCTTTCTGCCAACGCATGATGTCTACATCACGGACTGGCAGGATGCACGGATGAGCCCGGTCTGGCTCGGCCGCTTCGATCTGGATGATTATATCGACCATATCCGCAGCATGCTGACTCATGTCGGCCCCGGTGCGCATGTGTTGGGCGTGTGCCAGCCGGGCCCGCCGGTTCTGGCTGCGATTTCCATGATGGCCGAGGATGATGATCCGGCCCGCCCGGCCACGATGACCTTCATGGGCTCTCCCATCGATTGCCGCCAGAGCCCGACCATTCCGAACCAGCTGGCGGAAGAACGCCCGCTGTCCTGGTTCGAAGAGAACATGATCCACACCGTACCGGCGCCCTATCCGGGCACCTTCCGCCGTGTCTATCCCGGCTTTGTGCAGCTGGCCTCCTTCATGAACATGAACTGGTCGCGCCATGTCGATGCGCAGTGGAAATTCTTTAACCACCTGGTCGATGGTGACGGCGACAATGCCGGCAAGCACCGCGAATTCTATGACGAATACCTCTCCGTTCTGGATCTGACGGAAGAATTCTACCTGCAAACCATCGTGCGCGTGTTCCAGGAACACCATCTGGCGCGCGGAATATTCCGCTATCGCAGCACACGTCTGGTGAAGCCATCCAAGGTGCGCGATGTCGCGCTGATGACCGTGGAAGGCGAGAAGGATGACATTTCCGGAATCGGCCAGACACAGGCGGCGCATGAGCTGTGCAGCAAGCTGCCGGATGATATGAAGGCGGACTATATCCAGCCGGGTGTCGGGCATTATGGCGTGTTCAACGGCAATCGCTTCCGCACGGAAATCGCCCCGCGTGTGACGCAGTTCACAAAACGCTTCACGATGCGCGATGCGGATGAAGCCGCCGCTGAGAGACTGGCGGCAATCAATACGCGCGTCGCCTAGCGCTCTGTCAGGCGTGGTAACATGCTTGCCAATTCGCGGCACTCGGTTTGCGGACCGCCCACAACATTGATCCGCATCGGGTCTGGCGCATCAAGATAATCGTTCAGGCGTGAGACCGCCTTTTCCTTGGCGCTGTCCAGCGTGATGTTGGCCTCGGACTTGGCGAGCGTTTCCTTTGATGTGCAGGATTGGAGCTCCAGCGTGGAGTCGCCCCCTGCCCTGGCCTGATTCAGCAGCACCGAAGACGGCAGGTCCAGCCCATCCGGCACAGCCACCCACAAGGCAGACACTTTTGCCGTCTCAATCGGGTGACGCAGGCGCACTTCGTAGATCACGCCCTTATCCATATGGTGGACAGAGAAATCGGCCAGACCGGCATCGTGCAAGCCGCCGAGCCAGCTGGAGATCGCCGCATTGCGGGCCTGCTTGGCCTCGGCGCCGCGCCCTGCCGCGACATCCAGATAGACCTGACGGGCAGCAGGCGTTTCCATGGCCGGAAGCGGATGTGGAATCAGGACAGCGCTGCCAGGCAAAATCTGGACATGATCGCTCTGCAGCAAACTGGCAGAGGCGAGATTACCCTGTCCCTGAGACCCAGCCAGCCCAAAAACGAGGACCGAACAGCCCAGATATGTCAGTCTTTTCAGCTGCCACATGGCACACCACCCCTTATTTATCAGGACAGTGTAGGCACGAAGCGGTTAGGAAAATCCTTCATCCACCGGTAAAACTCTGACGGTCCTTGAGGTAGGACAGCGTGCAAACGCTGTGCCGGGCCTAGCGGATCGGCTCCGGCAAGGGATGCGGCGCCTGCATGGTTTCATGCGTGTGGTCATAATCATCCCCGTCGGCATGCGCATGATCATGGACCGGCAGAAGCGAGATCAGCACAGCCGTCAGAACCCCCACGGCCAACGCAATCAGGCTGCGCAAAGGCGGCTCGCCCTTCAGAGGTTCCATCAGCGGGCCCGTCGCCACATACAGCAGAAGGCCAGCCGACGCCGCAAACAGCGATCCAACCACATCCGGCCCCATCAGATACATGAAGGGAGACGAGATCAGCACGCCCAGCGGGGTCGTTGCGGAGGCAGCAAGAAAGGCAAACAGGAATGATTGACGGTTGCTGAAAGAGTGCCGACGCAAAATGGCAAAGGCGATCACGCCTTCCGGAAACTCATGCAAGATCAGGGACACCGCTGCATACACACCGGAAGAAAAGCTGCCCGCAAAGGTGACAGAGTAGATGACACCATCGAGCAGTGAGTGGATTGCAATGGCAAGGATCGGTGTGATCGCAGCAGAGCGTGCAGAGTCAGGACGTTCCGGAAAGAATGTGTGCAGGGAAAAGTGCAGCACCAACCCGCCGAGAAATCCGGCAAGCATGTACACCGGCGCATTCCGGCTGAGCTCAAACGCTTCCGGGGCAATGTGCAGCAGGCTGAGCGTGATCAGCATGCCAGCCGCTGCCAGGCCCATGACAGCAGAAAAACGTGCGCTCCAGTCCCCGCGTGTCGATACGGCGATCAACCCGATCGTGGTCACAAAGGCCGCGATCAAGCCAAAGAACATGGGGGCTTGCATGGAAGTGAGCATATATGAGTCAGTCAAATAGGCAGAATCGGAAGCGTGCGGTTCTTAACCGCATCCAGCGGCCTTGCGGAAAATGTTATATGGTATCATTACTGGGCTTGCGAGCAGATTTTTTTGCTTTACGCAGTTCGCCAGACACGACGACTGGAGCGTTTGAATGAACAGAACATCTGGCCGCCTTGCCGGCCTGCTTTGCATGGGCGGGCTGATTGGCCTGCTGGCTGCTTGCGGCCCCTCTTCCAAACAGACCTCTGAAGAGGCTTCATCTGCAGACATGGCGCCGATGACGGCTGAAATGCCACTAGCGCGCGGCGAACCAGACTCCCTTGCAGAAGGCGCGGAGACCGATGCCTCAGATATCGCCGACATGCAGGACGCTTATGCAGCGGATGCCGAAGAGGAACATTTGGAAGCAGAAGAAGAGCATGGTGAGCATTTTCGCGGTGAGGCCCATGTTCACGGCGCCGCTGAACTGGCCGTCACACAGGAAGACAATTTCATTACGATCAGTGTCGATGCGCCACTGGCGAATTTCGGTCTCTCCGAAGGAACGAAAAAGAAAGACGCCGATTTCGAGCAATATGCCGAAGGGCTGACGGAGCTGATGGGCGATGCGCGATGTGATCTGGTCGAGCGTTCAGCCGCCATCCGCCGCAGTGGCGACCATGCCGTCCTCACCCTGTCGATTGTCTGGGATTGCCGCCGCCCGAGCCGTCTGGACGGCCTGATGTTTACAGGCTTTGATCTTTATCCCGGCTTTGAAAAAGTCTCCTCCGTCTTTCTTGGTGACGGCAAACAGACCGCCGCGACCCTTACCCCTGCCAGCCCGTTCCTGCCATTCTCCCAGTGACTGATCCCGTCATCTCCATTGAAGAGCTGCGCTTTTCCTGGCCCTCAGGCGGAGAGGTGCTGAATATTGAGCGATTTGACCTGAACGCAGGAGAGCGCCTGTTCCTGCGCGGACCCTCCGGGTCTGGAAAATCCACCCTGCTAGGCCTTATTGCCGGCGTGCTGGAGCCGGGCGCAGGACACGTGAATGTTCTGGGTATGGATCTGGCAAAACTGCCTTCTGCGAGGCGAGACCGCATTCGGGCGGACCATCTGGGCGTCATCTTCCAGATGTTCAATCTGGTGCCCTATCTGTCTGTTGTCGGAAATGTCACGCTGCCGCTGAAATTCTCTCCGACACGGCGTAAGGCCATTTCGGGGGATACTGACGAGGAAGCCCGGCGCCTGCTTGCCCGGCTCGGCCTGACAGATGCAGCCCTGCTGGATCGCCGCGTCTCGGACCTCTCCGTCGGGCAGCAGCAAAGGGTAGCCGCCGCACGCGCCCTGATCGGCGGGCCTGAGATCGTGATTGCGGACGAGCCAACCTCTGCGCTGGACGCAGATGCGCGCGACCGATTCATCGAATTGCTGAGCGAGGAAGCCGCCCGCACCGGCGCAGCGCTTCTGTTTGTCAGTCATGATGCCAGCCTGGCGCGCCTGTTCGACCGCGCCGTGGATCTGAGAGAGATCAACACGGCGAGGGCTGAGGCATGAAAACCATACTTTCCCTCGCCTGGAAGAGCCTGATGAACCGCAAGGGGTCTGTCATCCTGACCCTTCTTGCGGTGGCGTTGTCTGTTGCGCTTTTTCTTGGTGTCGACAAAGCCCGCACTGGTGCGCGCGAAGGCTTTGACAATACTATTTCCGGCACAGAGCTGATCGTAGGGGCGCCTACCGGCAGCGTGAATCTTCTGCTTTATTCGGTCTTCCGCATGGGAAATGCCACGGCGGAAATCTCCTGGCCCACCTATCAGAAGATCGCCCATCGTGATGATGTTGCCTGGGCTGTTCCAATCTCCTTGGGGGACAGCCATCGCGGCTTCCGTGTGATGGGAACGACTACGGACTATTTCGACCATTATAAATATGGCCGCAACAAGGACCTGGTCATTGCGAAGGGCAGACGCTTTGAAGACTTATTCGATGCCGTGATCGGCGCCGATGTGGCCAAGGAGCTTGGCTATGATATCAGCTCTCCGATGGTGCTGTCACACGGGCTGGGCAAAGCCAGTTTGGGCTCTGGTCACGACAACCGCCCGTTTCGCGTCGTCGGTATTCTGGCGCCCACAGGCACCCCGGTGGACCGCACGGTACATGTCTCACTGGAAGCGATCACAGCGATCCATGTCGGCTGGGAAACCGGCGCGAAAAATCCGCTGGCTGATACAATCACGGAAGAGATGATCCGGAGTTTCGATCTGACGCCCAAGAGCGTTACGGCCATTTTTATCGGCCTGAAGCAAAAAGGAACGATCCTGACCACGCGGCGTGCAATCAATACAAATCCTGGCGAACCCTTGATGGCCATCATGCCCTC
Organism: Alphaproteobacteria bacterium; assembly: GCA_018222605.1. GTDB lineage: Bacteria > Pseudomonadota > Alphaproteobacteria > Caulobacterales > Hyphomonadaceae > Hyphomonas. The sequence goes on along the minus strand of JAAEZZ010000008.1, from coordinate 102,998 downwards.
TCAGGCACTGGCGGAACTCTGGAGCGTGACCGATGTGGCAGAACGCGCCTTGCTGGCCGTTTCCATCTTCGTCATTGCCGTCGGCATTGTCTCCATCCTCACCTCCATTCTGAGCAGCCTGAATGAGCGGCGACGGGAAATGTCCATCCTGCGCGCAGTCGGCGCCCGGCCGGGTCATATCTTTGCCTTGCTGGTGCTGGAAGCAGGCCTGGTCGGCTTTCTTGGCGCGCTGTTGGGTATCGCCCTGATCCATGTGATCCTGGCGATTGCCGGACCGATCATCACGGCCAAATACGGCATCTCTCTGACAGGAACAGGACTGAGTGTGACAGACATATACACTTTGCTGGCCGTCACACTGGCCGCCTTGCTGGCCGGGGCAATCCCTGCCTGGATGGCCTTCCGCCGCTCACTCGCCGATGGCTTGTCCGTCAGATTGTAAACCGCTTAATCCCTCTGGCACGATACGCCCGCAGACTTTAGACTGGCCATCATGAAACAGATCCCTTCCCTTCTCTCCGCAGCAGCTATCGCCGCCCTGATCGCGGCTTGCGGACAATCGACCGCCCCGGAAGCCAGCGCAGAAACGCCCGCTCCGGAATCCTCGCAAGCCAAGACCGGCAAGTCTGACGGCCCGCAAGTGGGCGACAAGATTGGCGAAAGCGACGCAGAGCGTCAGGCCGCCAAGGACGCCTCCATCGCGGCCAAGGCCGCTGAGCAGGCCCGCAAGCAGGAAGAAATCAAGGCGCGCGGCGTAACCGAGATCGGCTGGGAAGACCTGATGCCGGAAGGCGAGGAAGAACGCCTGGCCAAGATGTATCAAAGCCAGATGGCCATGCTGTATGGCGGTGGCGGCATCGCGGAAGGCTCTGCGGCCGACACGATGGTTCAGATCGGCACCTTCAACACGGTCAAGGAACTGGACGGCAAGAAAGTCCGCATTCCGGGCTATACGGTTCCGTTCGAGTACGGCTCCAAGGCACAAATCACGCAATTCCTGCTGGTGCCATATTTTGGGGCCTGCATTCACTCTCCCCCTCCGCCGCCAAACCAGACGGTGTTCGTCTCAACGACAGACCCAATCCAACTGAAGGATCTGGCGCAGGCCGTCTGGGTAGAAGGCATACTTCATACGCAAACCCAGGAAAGCGATCTGGCAGATGCGGCCTACACGCTGGAACTGACGCATATCGAAAAGTACGAATATTAGGCTTGTGTGGCCGGCCAGTATGGCGACGTCAGCAGAGGTATTCTGAGCTCGCAGAAAGCATGCAGGAATTCTGAGCTTCACCAAGTTCCTGAAAACATATGGTACCTCTGGCCGGACTCGAACCGGCACTTCCGAAGAAAACGGATTTTGAATCCGTCGCGTCTACCAATTCCGCCACAGAGGCCCAACATCGGGAGCGCTTCTCCTGCCGCATAGGCAGGGCACATGTCAATCTTCTCGACGCCGTAGAAAAAGCTGGCTAACACATCTTCCATGCAAACAGCCTCTCCCGCCAAAGAAAAAACCCTTCTCCAGACTCTGGAAGCCATGGCGGCGCGCGCGCCGGAGGAAGGCTATTCCCTCCGCGAGATCTTTGATCAACTGGATGAAAGCGCGTTTGGCGCAGGCCTGTTCCTGCTCGCTCTGCCCTGCTGCATTCCGTTTCTTTATGGGGTCCCCCAAGTCGTCTCCCTGCCAATGATGGCGTTGGCAGCGCAGATGGTGATGGGGCGTGAGCAGCCCTGGATGCCGGACAAAATGGCCGCCCGGAAGATTGACCGGAAAGGGCTGACCCAAATGTCGAAGGGCGGCCGCAAATGGCTTGGCTGGATTGAAGCCATTGTCCGCCCGCGCCTGACCCTGATCACCGGAAAGCGATCCGAGCGGGTGATTGGCGCCTTTCTGTGCTTTTTCTGCGCCTCGATCCTGGTGCCGCTCCCAATGACCAATACCGTACCTGGCTTCGCTGTTGCCATCGCCTCCTTCGGCCTGATGCAGAAAGATGGCCTTATGGTGATTGCAGGATTGCTGATCGGTACGGCCTGGGTAAGCGGCCTGATTGGTGCCGTCATGCTGGGCGCGGTAACCCTGCTTGGCTGAGCCGATAACGGCAAAGTGACCACGCGCCGCATTGTGAAGCGGCAATGTCCCGGCTTTAGCTGCGACATGGCATTTTTCATATCCCTTCTGAAAGACTGGAAGTGGCCCTGCATCGCGGTCGGCCTGTCTGTCTTCATGCTGGCGACGGCCCACGCCTTTGAAGCCTTTGGCGGCCTTGCCCCCTGCCCACTGTGTCTGCGGCAACGGGATGTCTATTGGGCGCTTATCGCCATGACGCTGACCGGGCTTGCCCTCTGGAAGATTGTTCCCAAGCGCCGTTTTCTGGTCGCTCTGAATGTGATGATCGGCCTGGTCTTCGGCGTAGGCGTCGTTGTGGCCTTTTATCATTCCGGGGTGGAATGGGGGGTCTTTCCGCCCCCGACAGGCTGTTCCGGCGAAGGCCCCATCGACCCGATGGCGTTCCGGGACTTCAATGAGCCCATGCATGTGCCCTCCTGCACGGACGCGCCCTTTTATATCATGGGCCTGTCCATGGCGGGCTGGAATGGCGTGATCTCTGCCTTCATGGCGATCAGCAGCTTCGTAGCTGCAGGTGCGACGTTTCGCGGGGCGGCTTCCGATCAACCAGGCTGATCCAGCGCGGCCATGCGTTGCTTTTTGAGGCGCTGCTCGCGCAAGGTGATGTAGAGCGTTGCAGCAATAATGATGGCCGTGCCCACCCAGGTCCAAAAGCCCGGCAGAATATGGAACAGGCTCCAATCAACCAGCGCCGCCATGGGCAGGCGCAGATAGTCCATGGGCGACAGGAAAGAGACATCCCCGATACTCATGGCCCGAATGTAGAAATACTGCCCCATCACACCGCATAGCCCCATCAACACAATCAGCCCCCAATCCTTTAGGGATGGCGCGGCCTCGGGCCACTTCCAGACAGCCAGCGGCAAGAGCAGCACGGATGACAGGAAATTGGCCCAGATCAGCAGTGTCATCGGCCTGTGCAAGCGCGTCAGTGACTTAACCAGCGTGATGGCCCCGGCCATGCAGAACGCTGCTGCCAACGCCAGCACCATGCCCAGGCTAATCCCCATCTGGGGCTGCAGCATGATCATGACACCCAGAAAACCCACAAACGTCGCGCCCCAGCGATGAACGCCCACCTTCTCCCGGAGGACAAAGGCTGCGAGCACGGTAATGAACATGGCGCGGGAAAAGCTGATGGAATTGAATTCCGATAGCGGCAGGCCCACAGCATCAGAGACCGCATAGAACCCCAGAATGAAGCCCAGCGTACCAAACGCACTTCTCAGGAAAATCATACCGGGCTGATGTATCTTCAGAATGCTGACACCCTGCTGGAAAATGATCGGCAGTGTCACGATCATCGCCACAGCGGAACGCCAGAATGCCAGGAAACCCGGATCGAACGTGGCCGACTGGACCTTTGACAGCGTAAGAAATACCGTAAAAACAGCCCCGGAAGCGATCATCCACATCGCGCCTTCAATGTTGCGCGGGGCCTCTGGTGTCAGTAGGTCTGTACTTTCCGCATGATCAGGATTTGTATGAATGGGCAATTTTACGCCTTCCGAAATTGACGAAATCGACCGTCTCTGGCGGGAGCTGCCGGCAGATCATATGTGGACGGGATGGGCAGCCTCCGGACGAGAGCCGGAACAGGTCTGGATTTTCCGGACACGAGCACACTGGCGCCGTTTTCCCCTCAGCAAAACAGAGACAGGCTATAGCATAGCCGACGAACTGGGCAGGCCTGTCATTCACGCCAAAAGCCTGAAAGCGCTCCTCAAGAAGGTGGAATTAATTCCCGGCCTTGAGGCGCTCTCTCAGGATTAGACACGCAGCAGCCTAGCCTGCCTGCATCTGGGCGCGCATCTGTTCAGCCTGCTCCGGCGTAATGCCCAGCGCATCCAGAAGCGGTCCGCCTGCCGTTTCGTCCCAGGAGTGGCGCGGCCCCACAGTCATGCCGCCATCAACGACGAACTCGCAGCCTGTGATGAAACTCGCTGCGTCCGAAGCAAGAAATGCCGCCATCTCTGCGATATCCTCACTTTTGCCTGTGCGGCCGATCGGCTGCATCGAGGCCCCTGCCTCAACCAGCATCGCGGCCATCTGGTCTGCCTGCTCCCGCGGCAAGCCGAGCGAAGCGCCAAAGATAGAGGTCGCGATAAAGCCCGGCAGCACCGCATTTACGCGGATCTTGTATTTGGCCAGTTCCGCTGCCGCCATCTTTGAAAAATGCGCCACGCCCTTTTTTGCGACAGAATAGGTCAATGGCGCATAGCCCGCCGCAATGGCACTGATGGATGACGTGTTGATGATGGAGCCGCCCTTCTCCTTCATGTGAGGGATAACGAATTTCGTGGCGGCAAATACCTGTTTCAGAAGCAGCGCCATCGTCTGGTCATAGGCATCCAGATCCAGCTCTTCCACACCATCCGGCGTGCCGCCATGGCCGGCATTGTTCCATAGAATGTCCAACTGCCCGAAATGTCCGGCGGCCTTGCCCATCAGCGCTTCCAGCTGGTCCATCTGCGTCACATCGCAATGCACAAACAGGACTTTGTCATCCCCGAAGCGTTGCTGCAGGGCATGTCCCTTCTCATCTTGAATATCACCCGCGACGACCCTTGCGCCTGCCGCAACAAATGTCTCGACCCCCGCCAGACCAATGCCACTTGCCGCGCCGGTGATGATTGCAACCTTGCCTGACAGATCTGCCATGGATGTATTCCTCCCTCGTTTCGGAAAGAATGCATCTGCTTTCCGCGTGGTTCGTCAAGTAGCGGAAACAAAGATAACGCAAACGCCCGCGTTCAGGTGCCTATTTCAGGCCGAAGCGCTTCCAGAACACCTTGTCCAGCATCCGTTTGGGCAGGTGGGTCGGGACGTACCAATTGGTCAGCTTGTCCGGGACCGGAGCATATCGCGCCTTGGGCGTCGGATCATCAAGCGCCGTCTCGATCACTTCGGCGATCTTTTCCGGCGGAAGGCCTGTGCGGCCACCCTTCAACATCACCTGCTCGAAGGTCTCCAGAGAGTCTGCCCAATCGCTGGATGCATAGGGGCCGTCACTATTGGCCTCTTCCGCTTTGTCCCAGATCGGTGTTTTCACAGAGCCTGGACCAATCGCAATCGCATCAATGCCATAGATGACCAGTTCCCGGCGAAGGGCATCCGTCAGCGCCTCCACCGCGTGCTTGGTGGCCGCATAGGCGCCGAGGAATGGCGCAGAGAGCCGTCCGCCTACGCTGGTAATGTTGACAATGCGGCCTGGGTCTCCGGTGCGGGTTTCGTCCGATCCCAGCAAGGGGATGAAAGCCTGGGACACACGCATCAGGCCGATCACATTCACCTGAAAATGCGCTTCGAATGTGTCCATGGGCTGCAGGGCCAGCGGGCCCATGTTCGCGATGCCGGCATTATTGACCAAGCCATCAAGCCTTGCACCTTTCAGGCCTTCTGAAATCGTCGTAACAGCTGCTTCAATCTGGTCTGGCTTTGTCACGTCCAGAATAATCGGGTGCAGGTCTCCCGGCGTATTGGCATGCAATGCATCGGCGTCGCTTTGCTTGCGCACGCCAGCATAAACGCACCAGCCCTGTTTAGCCAAATGTCGCGCGGCGGCGGCGCCAATTCCGGTAGAGGCCCCGGTTACAAGTACGGTCTTCATGCGGCGATCCTTATCTGTCAGGATGATCTGCTTTTTGTACGCGCGAGACCCCTGATCGGGTCTCCCTAATCTGTCTTTCCGCCATTGATAACACGGAAAACCGGACGCCCCTCCGGCGCGGACCGTGCGGGCTGCTCTGGCGTGTCATTAGTCTTGAGGTCTGCCGCGCGAACCAGTTTCGGCAGCTCACGGGGCATAGGCGGCGGTGCCTGCGGCGCTTCGTCCTCAGCCTCTATGTCATCATCCAGCTGGCGCACCCGGGGGACAGGACGCTTGTTGAAGCCGCCCTTCTTCTGGCCGAAGCCCTTGCGCGTCTTGCCGCGGGCCTTTTTGTCGATTTCCTTGAGTTTGACCTGCTGCAGCGCGGAGAGCGGCTCTCCCTCATCGCCTTTCAGTGGGTCGGCGAAGGCGGAACCATAAGTCTCAATCCGCTCTTCGACTTCTTCCAGAAATTGGCGCTCCCAGTCAGACAGGGGCGGCCCGAGCCCCTGCTCGGCCAGCTGTGCTGCCTTGCGCAATTTGCGCAGCGCAGCGCGTTTCTTGCGATCGTCGACATCCCTGCCCATGGGAAATATTATGGCGCATCCGGCGCGAGAGGCAAACCGCGCTTAGGCTTCACCAAGGGCAATCAGATAGGTTTCCAGTACCATTTCAGCTTCTTCGCGCTCGGCACGGTCCTGCTTGCGGAGCTTTATGACCTGGCGCAGCGCCTTGGTATCAAATCCGAACGCCTTGGCTTCGGCGTAAATTTCCTTGATCTGCTCGGCGACCTCTTTCTTCTCTTCTTCCAGACGCTCTATTTTGGAGACGGTCTGGCGGAGCTTCTCGCGGGTCGCTTCAGTGAGATGCTGGATCGAGGCGTCGTCCATGAGAGGCTCCATATCTGAAAGAATCGGGGAGGAATTAAAATCGAGCGCGCGTCTTAGCCGGAGATTTCACCGCTGGCCAGACGGCGAATGGCATCGGCAACAGCTTCACCCTCCGCATGATGCGGCATGTGACCTTCCGCCGGCAGAATAACCAGTTCCACCGGACCTGTTTCTTCAGGCGGCCGACATGCACCGTGGGCGTAATTACGGTGTCGCCACTGCCGGAAAAAACCACAATGGGGACAGTGAGTTCGCCATAGCGCTCAGACTGTTTGGCCAGCTCGGCTTCCAGCGCCTGAACATCGCGTGCATTGGCGCGGAAGTTTGGCGGACGGAACAAAAGAGCGATGCCCGACTTCTCAAAATAATTTTCAGGAACGGGCGCAGGATCAAACACGCCATCGATACCGCTGGCCACCTGTTGCGGCCCGACAATCGGCACCAACTGGCTGAAAACAGGGCCGATCACGGGCTGCGAAGCAAAGCTGTTATACCAGGCCTGTCCGCCGCCGCCCCAGTCATGTGTGACCGGCGCGAGCAGGACGAGACCTTTCACCAGGTCTGGCCGATCCAGCGCAACGCGCAAGGCAACCGCACCGCCAAAGGAGTGGCCCACCAGTATGGCTTTCTCGCCCGGCGCCAGCGCGTCCAGAACGCCCGCCATCTGTGCAGCCTGCACGCCAAGTTCAGTCGCATCGTCCGGGCGTTCGGAATAGCCATGCCCGGGCCGGTCGGCCATCAGGAGGCGATATTCATCCTGAAGGCGTGGACCGAGCGTCCAGGTAAATTCCCGTGCGTTGGCGCTGGCACCATGTATCATCAGAACCGGCGTGCCTGTCTCGCCCTGCTGGATCACATGCACCTTGCTGCCATTCACCTCCACCATCTCGCCAACGGCCGGGTTGGCCGCTTCCACGCGGGAGGTATAGGCCGCACTGGAGACGCACGCGCCAGTGCTGATTACGGATATTCCAAGGGCAGCAGCGGTCAGCATGCGCTTCAAAGGCCCTGCCCCTCAGTCAGCTTGGCGAGGCGCTTCTCGGCTGCCAGAGCCTGCTGCATGCGGGGATAGATCACGAGTGCCTCACGATAGGCCTCTAGCGCCTGATGAGGGGCCTCCATGCCCTCGAACATCATGCCCAGCCCGGCCCAGGCGCCGAAATGGCGCGGCTCAAGACGCAGCACTTCGTTGAGGTCTCGCAAGGCTTCGGGATAGTTCTCTTCCATCAGGAAGATTGAGGCGCGGCGGTTCCAAGCCTCCGAATAGTCCGGCTTGATCAGGATCGCACGGTCATACAGTGCACGCGCCGTTTCGATGTCTCCGGCGGTCTGCGCGTCCACGCCGCGCTCCATGATGACATCCACGGTCGCTGAGCCGGACTCCATCCAGGACGCCCAGATATCCAGCGCGACATCATGCGCCTCACTATCGCTGGGGGCATTGCGCAGCTTTTCGAACATCTCGTCAGAGGGTTCGGCATGAGCCACCCCTACCAGAAACAGGCATGCGAGAAGAAAAACACGTATCATTATCTGGATATTACGGCGCAACGGGTCCGCGGCAACCTTATCTTACCGTCAGATCAGACCTTCAGAGCGAAGCGTGGCTTCAAGGCCATCGACTGTCCTGAAATGATGCGTCCGGAAACCCAGCACGTCTGCGGCCTCAATGTTCTTCAGACTGTCGTCGATGAACAATACTTCGGCCGGATCAGGACTGTCCATTTTGGCAAGAGCATGGTGATAGATGGCGGGGTCCGGTTTCACCATGCCGATCTCGCCTGACACCACGACATGCCGAAAGACGCGCAGCACAGGGAAGACATCCAGCATCTCTTCCCAAGGGTCTGCCGGCATATTGGAGAGCGCATAGAGCGGCACATCCCGTGCCTGCAGCCGGGCGATCAGATCCGGCGTACCGTCCAGATAGCCATCGAACATCTCGAACCAGCGCTGGCCCCAGGCGAGGATGAGGTCTTCGTAATGTGGGTATTCGGCAATCAAAGGCTTTGCGTTACTCGCAAAGCTTTCGCCGGCATCATGCCTGGTATGCCAGGCCATAGTACAGACGTCCGCAAGGAACATGTCGCGTTCCTGCGGCGCTTCGAATATCTTCGAATACAATCGCGTGGGGTCCCAATCGAGAACCACACCGCCAAGGTCGAACAGGACAATCCGGACAGCCATAGTGCCGCCTCATTGCCTGTTCATGTTCACGTCAGCCCTGTTTTGCTTTGAAGCGAGGGTCAGTCTTGTTGATGACGTAAACGCGGCCCTTGCGGCGCACGATCTTGCAATCGCGGTGACGCGACTTGAGGGATTTGAGAGACGAGCGGACTTTCATGGGCCTAGCCTGTGGATCATAAGGAAATGGAAAGCGGAGCGCGTAATGAATCCGGTGAAGAGAGTCAAGGTTGCATGCTGTTATGAGCATGCAGTTTCAGGAGCAGAAAAGATGGCACAGTTCGCGCTTCGGCGGTCTCATATCATTGCTGCGGCCAGCCTGACAGCTCTTTTGGCTTCATGTGCGCACAGCCCGCAGCCGCCTGCTCCGTCTCAACCTCCCGTGACATCTCCTGCCCCGGAAACTGGCCCCATTAGCTACGAATCCTCAGGCCATGCCGGCATGGATGCCTGGCGGAAGGATTTCTCGGCGCGCGCGTTGGCCGCCGGACATGACCGCGCTGTCGTGAAATCTGTTCTGACCGGCATCTCGCCGCTGGAGCTGTGGCTGGGAAGCACGTTCCAGCCTGCCCAGACCGGAATCGAGGACCAGGCCGAGTTTGCCAAACCGATCTGGGATTATTTGCGCGTTCCGATGAGCAATAGCCGAATCTCGACAGGTCAGGCGCGTCTGGCGGAGAATCCTGCGCTGTTTGATGCGCTGGAGGCCGCCTACAATGTCGACCGGGAAGCTATTGTCGCGATCTGGGGCATGGAAACCAGCTTTGGGGCCATCAAGGGCAATTATGATGGCCCGAACGTGCTGGCCAATATGGCCGTGGAAGGCCGCCGGAAGGGACTGGCCGAGAGCGAACTGCTCTCCCTGATGAAGATTCTTGAAAAGGGCGATGCCCAGCGCGATGATTTAAAGGCTGGCTGGGCCGGGGCCATGGGACACACCCAGTTCATGCCCTCCACCTATATTGCCTTCGCGCAGGATTTTGACGGCGATGGCCTGAAGGATATCTGGAACAGCGAAGCCGACGCCCTCGCCTCTGCCGCCAATTACCTGTCCAGCTCCGGCTACGCCCTGCATCAGCCATGGGGCATCGAAGTGCTGGCCCCTACCGGGTTCGATTACAGCCTTGCCGATGGCAATGAGCGCCGCATGGAAAGCTGGATGCAGACTGGCCTGGTGCCTGCCGCTGGCGGTGCCTTCAATACAAATGGTGCCAATTATGCCGAACTGTGGCTGCCTGCAGGTGCGGAAGGCCCGAAATATCTGCTGTTCAACAATTTCAAGGTTTTCAAGACCTACAACAATGCCGACTCCTACGCCTTCGCCGTCGGCCTGTCAGGAGATGCCATGGGCGGGCGCATGGGGCCCGTGGCCGCCTGGCCAACCCATCTGCATCCGTTGACTGTCAGTGAGATCAAGACGCTACAGGCGGCCCTGAACGCCAAGGGCTTTGATGCGGGCGTGGTAGACGGCATTCCCGGTCGCAAGACCAAAGGCGCCCTGCAGGCCTTCCAGAAGTCTCAGGGGCTGGTCGCAGACGGCTACCCGACCCGCGAAGCGCTGGCCATGGTCACCGGAAACGGGGCTGTTGGTGTCGCGGTCAGTCCTGGCACAAACTGATCAGAACACATCAATTTCATTTTCGTCCGGTTCGCCAAGGCCATCCTTGAGCACGAACCGGGCGAACAGGGCCATGCAGACCAACAGGCCTGAGCAGAAGATGAAGGGCAAATGCGGGTTCACATATTCATATATGAACAGCCCGAAAAAGGGCGTGATGATAAAGCCCATCCCGTTTGCCGAAATGACCAGTCCCGCCACATTGCCCTGCAATTGAGGCGATACGGCGAGCGAGGCGCCGCTGGAAAAGCCTGGCCGCGCAAGCCCTTGCCCGATGCCAATACAGAATTGCGCGAGAATCAGCGTCGCATAATCCGCCGCAAACACCATGAGCAGCGCGCCTGCCAGCAAGGGCAAGCATCCGCCCCACATCAGCGTCTTGTTCTTCAGCTTCATCCGCGGAATCAGCACCAGCTGCGCCAACAGCACGGCAAGCGCCCCCACTGTAAAGGCCGGCCCGGTAAACTGGGCGGCTTCCTTCCCGGCGACATCCAGCTTGTCCATCACAGAGAAGACAAACACCTGCGTAAGCACGCCGGTCGTCAGCGAGAGGGAGACGGCGAAGATCAGAAAGGGCAGGACATTGCCAGAGCGCCATAAGCCTCGCGCGCCAGGAATCTCTTCGATAAGTTTTGCATCTGTAACAGGCTCACGCTCCTCTGGCAGGCGAAACCAGATCATGGCCGCCATCGTGTAGGCGATCCCTGCAGTCAGAAGCAGCGGACTGAGCAGGCCCAGCGTTGCCACGAGCGCCGCGGCGAAAGCCGGGCCGATCACGGTGCCAACACTGAAACCGGATGTAATGAACGCGATTTCCGACTGGCGTTCGGCCTGGCTTGTCCGGTCTGCGACATAGGCCTGCGCCGCCGGGTTCGTGCCGGAGCCGATCAGGCCGAAAATGCATCGCGACAATGCGAGACACGTGAAGACCAGAATCGTGCCTGTCATCACCCGGTTCAGGCTGAGCCAGCCCATCGTGAAGAGCAGCAGCATCGAGGTTCCGAAGCCAGCGAGCCCCAGCGCGGCGACCGGACGGCGACCCCAACGATTGGACCGCCCCCCCCAGAAAGGTGATGTCAGAGACCAGCATAGCGCGGATAGGCCAAAGATTGCCCCGGCCATCCAGTCCGGCAGGCCTATCTCCCGGGTCAGCGGCGGCAGCACGGCGGCAATCAGCATCGTATTGCCTGCGCCAATAGCCATCAGGGAAAAAAACAGGAGAAAGAATGCGCCCCGGCGATCCGGACGCGACATGTCTGGCGGTGTGGAGCCTCCCGAATTCATGCACAATGTCTTCAACTGCGTCCGGCGGAATGTCCAGCAAGAAGATTTCCGCCCTCGGTCGACTTGCCCAAAAGGCAACACGCATGAGGGAACCAGCCTGCCGGAAATGTCTTTAAGTTGGACAATGGCCTAACCCTCGTCATAATCTTGCTAAAGGGTTAACCTAAGGAGCTGGGAGTACCTTGGCAGAAATACGGGGATATCTCACATGCTGCGGAAACTGACATCGAAGCCAGCCCGGCTGGTTGTGGGGACGGCGATGGCCAGCTTGCTGGTCCTGGCCGCTTGTGATCAGCAGAATACACGCCTCGAACGGGCCCGTGACCTGGCAGACGCGACACTGGACCAGCTCAGCGGCCGCACGATTGTGGAGCAAGACGGTGCACCTGCTCTGGAAACTGCAGATATCATGGATCGCGCCATAGCCGGCACGCTGCGCAATGACATGACATTTGATACCGAAAGCGAGCGGCCAATGTTTGCCATTGGCTCGATCATCGCAAAGCCGAAAGACATACCCCCCGCAGAACCTATGGCGCTTGAGACCGAAGATGATGTCTTCCTGGCCGACCCCGAAGCGCTATCCCAAGCCGCAGAGGAAAATGCTGATACTCCGCCCGCCGCGGCCCCTGCTCCGAGCACCAGCCGTAGCCTGACCCTCGTGGAGCCTGCACGTGTGATGCCAAGGGTGAAGCTGGACCCGAATAAACGCGACGAGAGCCTCAGCGAAATCGACAAGGCGACAGAAGAGCTGGAACGGACAGCCGAGGCGGATCCTGAGCCCCCGACACAGACACGCTCCCTGTCTCCCCGGTCACTTGAAGCCGCCCCGGCTCAGGAAAAGGAAGCCGCCCGCAAACTCGCCCGCCGCTCAGTCATCAGCAAGGACGCGATCCGCGCCCAGCGCGATGCCAATTCCGTCATGCTGGACACGCTGTCGAAATATGGCGTGGGCGGAGAAGTCGCCATGTCGCGTGAAGGTCAGATGGTGATACAGATTGGCGAGGATGGCGGCAGCCCGACGCGCTTCGATACGCAGAGTGGCCCCAAGAGCGCCTTCCAGAATTTCCTCGCCATCGACCAGAAGATTGAATGCCCGGATAATCCGGACATGGTGACCGTACAGTCCAATCCGGTCATGGCAACGGAGTGCATCGTTAAGGATCTGCGCGCCTCCGGTCAGTTCGAATATGTCGAAAAGGACTATATTTTCGAAAACCAGTTCGCCCGCAAACCTCGCCCTGATACGCCGGGCACCAGCCCTGATGTCACCGGCGGCACGATCACTGAAACAGACATCACCCCGAATGATCCGCTCTGGTCGCTGCAATGGCACTTCCAGAACAATGGCACCGGCGAAGGTGAATCCAGCGGTGGCGCAGGATTTCAGGATTTCTGGACCCGTCAGGGAACGGAAGGCTCGCCCGACATTGTTGTGGCTGTGGTCGATACAGGCCTGCAGATGAACCACCCCGACATCAAGGCCTCTCCGAACATCGCCTCCGGCTGGGACATGGTCTCAGACCCCCGCATGGGCAATGATGGCGATGGACGCGATAGTGATCCGAATGACCCTGGCGATTTGTGCGATCCCTCTGTTCCGTATGCCGCGGATACATTCCACGGCACCCATGTTGCCGGCACAATTGGCGCCGCCGCCACGAACAATGGCGCAGGCGTTGCGGGCGGCGCATGGAATGTAAAGATCGTTCCGGTACGCGCCCTCGGTAAATGCGGTGGTCGCCTGTCGGATATCAATGACGCCATCCGCTGGGCTGGTGGCCTGATCCCGGCGGAAGACAAGGAAGGCAATGAAGTCTGGAATGATAATCCGGCGGACATTATCAACTTGTCCATAGGCCTCTTTGAATACTGCCCGGCCTCTCTTCAGGATGCGATTGATTCTGTCACGGAGCGCGGCGTGATCGTTGTCTCCGCAGCCGGAAATGCCCGGGTTGCTACGCAATATTACGCGCCCGGCGGCTGTGCCAATGTGATCAGCGTGGCAGCAGGTGACGCACGCGGCCAGATTGCACCGTATTCGAACTTTGGCCCGGAGGTCGACATCCTCGCGCCTGGCGGAGATCTGACGCGCGATGATAATGGCGATGGTCGCCCGGATGGCGTGCTGTCCACCAAGGCCTCCACCAATTGCTATGATCCGGTCACTGGCGAAGGCGTTGAAAACTGCTTCTACGCCTATGAACAAGGTACCTCCATGGCGGCGCCACACGTATCGGCGGCCCTTGCCCTGCTGAAGGCGCGGGACCCGGACGCAGATGCCGATACGCTGATCTCTACGCTACTGGCCGCTGTCGACCCGCGTGAACCGCAGCAATGCGCTGGCTCCTGCGCACTCTATCCCGGCACAACGCCCATCGAAGGCAGCCCGGACATGTGCCTGCGGCCCTGTGGTCAGGGCCTGCTGAATCTGGCCAAAGTGCCGGAACGTGCAACCAGCGGCGGTGGACAATAGATGGCAGGACACCGCTCTCTTCCCTTCCATGTCGGGGGGCCGCTGGGCCTGGCTGGCCTCACCATGCTGGCCGGGGCCGCTGGCCTTGTTGTGGTCGCAGGCGATGACCGCGAACGTCCCGCTGTAGGAACCGAGGATACAAGGCCGGCGACAGAACCGGGCCAGGCCGCATTGGGAACCAGCCGCCCAGATGTGGGCGAGTCTCTCCCGACACAGCCTACGGCCCGTCCGGACTCTGATCCGGATGCGCCCTATGATCCCATAGCGCGCCCTGCAGCCGAGCCCGCCGACCCTGTCACGCTGCCAACCTCTGTCACAGGTGCGGAGGTGACATTCATTGTCCGCATCAAGGGACATAAGGAAGTCGACACGATTTCCCGCAATTACAAACGCGACCGCGAGACCGCGGAAAAGGCCTATGCCGAGCTGTCGAAGCGCCTGCCCGGCCTGAAGGAATTTCGGCTGGTTGGTGCCAGCTATTCCGGTGAACTCAAGCTGGCCTACAGGCTCGCGCCCGGCGTGGAGCCGACCCACGGCGCGATCAACGAGGTCAAGGACAAGATCATGGCAATCGAGGGCGTTGCCTATGCTGATCCAGACTATGTGGCCCATCCCGGAGAGGACTGACATTCATGACCGCCCCCCACACTCTTGTTTTGACGAGCGTATGCTGCCTTGCGCTTGGCGCCTGTGACTTCCTGATTGCCCGCAAGTCGGATGACACGGACGCAAATACCAAAATCGAAACGGTCGCACCACCCACAGAGGATGTCGCAGGCATCCAGCCCGCCGCTGACGACACGTCTGTCGTGGTCGCCAGCACGGCAAATATCGACTGGGAAGCGGCCCGCCGCGACATGGCCTCCACACCCAGCAGCAGCAGGGAGACGACCGGATTCCAGGTTGAGGCAGAAGCGGCCGCGCCACCTGTTCCGGTTCTTCTGCCCACCGGCATTGTCGTGCCACAGGGCGCAGAGTCCGGCGTGCGCTTCCAGCCCATGTCCGACGGATATTTCGCCACCTATCCGGGCATAGACTACGATATCATCGTGAACGGAACGAATGAGGTGCTGGAGATTCCGGGCGACAGCACTCCTGCCGAGGACAGCGCCCTTACCTACACGCCGACCATGACGGGCGCGCAAGTCTCCTTCTCGCGCTATGGCGCTGACTATCTGGTCGAGTTCGAGTGCAAATCCATTGAAGGCGGCGAGGCGGATTGCATTTCGGAAGACGAGGCCCTCGAAGTCACCCGAAAACTGGTCATTGCGGGGACGCGCTAATGAGATCTGCCAGACTTCTGATCGCTTCGGGTGCCGCACTGCTCGCTCTGTCGGCCTGTGATTTTATCCGTTTTCCGGGCGATGGCGGCCCGCCGCCAGAAACACCGGAACCCGGCCCCGCCGTACCGCCCGGCGCGCCAGGGCCACCGCCTCCGGCAGCACCTGTGGAAGACCCATACGGTCTGGGTGATGATGCTGAAACCCCGGATGATACGGATCTGCCTGCTCCGCCTTCAGAGGATACAGACACGCCTGATCCCGTTTCTGACGAGACGGACGCAGACGATGTTGAAGACCCTGACGCAGATCCTGCCGACGACGTCATGCCTGATACAGATGCACCGGATGAGACAGAGACGCCGGAGGCTCCAGACACGGGAACAGATGAAACGCCCGAGGACTCAACAGATACTCCGACAAGCGAAGAGCCGGATGCTGAGCCTGAAGACACGGGCGAGACTGAGCCTGACACGGAAACACCCACCCAGCCCGATCCCGTTTCTGATACAGATACGGCAGAGCCGACCTTCAGCTATTATGAAGCAGGCGCGCTGCTGCCCGGCTCTGGCCAGGGCGCCCCGGATCAGATCGTCTATGCACCGGACATGGTCTTTCCGATTGCCGACGCGCCGGCCTATCTACAGTCACAAGTCTTCAGCTTTGGCGGCGGCGTTGCGGGCGGCGACCAGTGCGACGCGCGGAACTATGCCTATCCGTGGCGTGACAATTTCTGCGAAGTCAGAAGCGCAAATCGCAATTCTCCCTATTGCCCGCAGAACAAGGTTCATCAGGGCCAGGACATTCGCGTCGGGTCTGCCGAAAGCTGCAATACAATACGCAGAACCCCAGCCGCTGACCGGGCATTTCAGAAAGTGGTCGCCGTGGAAGACGGCATCATTTCGCATGTCGGCAGCTATAGCGTGAACTTACGCGCGGGTGGACGCATCTACAAATACATGCACATGAACATGAGTAAGCTGGAGGTGAAAGCGGGCGACGCGGTGAAGGCCGGAGACCATATCGGCTATGTCTCAAATGATTTCGGCGGTACACCAACCACATTCCATCTGCATTTCGAAATCACGCAGAATGGCGGCAATGGCCAATGGGTTCACGTTCCGCCCTATCTGTCTCTTGTCAAAGCCTATGAGCGCCGTGAGAACGGCCCCGGCGAAGCGATTGAAGCGCCCAGTATCGGGGTTGCCAGTACACCCTTCGTCATCCCGGAAGGCATGGAAATCATCGAATAAGCGACAGGCTTGAGCCTCAGGCCGGCTTGAAGGTCAGCGCCACACCATTATTGCAATAACGCAGCCCCGTGGGCGCTGGGCCATCTTCAAAAACATGACCCTGATGCCCAAGGCATCGGGCGCAGTGATATTCCGTACGCACATAGATCAGCTTGCGGTCTGGCCGCGTGCCAAGAGCGCCGGGCAAAGCATCCCAGAAACTTGGCCAGCCGGTGCCGGAATCGAATTTCGTGTCGGATGAGAACAATGGCAGGTCACAGCCCGCACAATGGTAAGTGCCTTCCCCGTTCTCCTTGTTCAGAGGAGAGGTGAAAGCACGCTCGGTGTCTTCACGACGCAGCACATTGAAGGCAGGCTCACTGAGCTGGTCGCGCCACTCAGCGTCTGTCAGCTTACGCCACTTGCTGTCAGCATACTTGTCTGCGTTGCCTGCATTATCGGTCTCGGCCGCACTGGAGGCCGTATTGCCGGAACAGGCCGCAAGGCCCAAAGCAGCTCCGCCGGACAGAAGAAGCGCGCGTCTTGAAAGCAGATGTTTCATACCAGTCATACGCAAAACATAGCGCGCTGGTTCTCTCGCGCTACACACAAGCGCGTGAGCAGATCTTACCGGTCTTCCTCAGCCCAGACTTCACCGTCCAGATCATCCAGTTTTGTCTGCAAATGCGCCCGTACATCGGCGACGGCCTGATTGTAAACTGTCGGCCCAAGTGTCTTCAGCATCAGGGCTACAATTTCGTCGGCGCGAAACTCGCTGAGCGTTTCGTCAAATTCTGTCGCAAACAGGGTTTGCAGATGGCTCCTGAGTGCTTCGCGGCGCTCATCCGACAGATCAATCGGCCTCATCGCCATCTCCTTCTGGCGCATCCTCAGGCTGGTTCCGGCCAAAGTTCACGGCGCCGGAATCCTGACCGGCATCAATAATAGCCTTGCGGATGGACCGCGCGCGGCTGAATTCCTTGTACAGGGTTTCGCCATCGCCCCAGCGAATGGCCCGCTGCAGGGCCGCAAGGTCTTCCGAAAAGCGCCCCAGACATTCCAGAACGGCATCCTTGTTGGTGAGGAACACATCGCGCCACATCACAGGGTCAGACGCCGCGATCCGGGTAAAATCCCGGAATCCCCCAGCGGAGTATTTCACCACCTCCCCCTCTTCCACCGTTTCCATGTCGAACGCGGTGGAGACGATGTTGAAGGCGATCAGGTGCGGCAGGTGAGACGTAATCGCCAGAACTCGGTCATGCCGCGCGGCGTCCATCGTCTCCACCTTCGCGCCAAGCCCTCGCCAGAAGGCTTCAAGCTGAGATACAGCTGCGGCATAGGCCTCATCGCCCCCTTCCAGCGGGGTCAGGATGTGCCACGCATTGCGAAAGAGAGATGCAAAGCCGGCCTCCGGTCCGGACTGCTCCGTCCCGGCAATCGGGTGGCCGGGAATGATATGTATCCTTCCATCAGCCGCCGCTGCCAGCGCACTGGAAGCCTGCCCCTTCACAGAGCCGACATCCGTCAGGATCGCGTCGGACTTCATTGCAGGCACAGCCTCTGCCGCTACAGCAGACAATGCGCCAACCGGCACACACAGAAAGACACAATCCGCTGTCTCGACCGCAGTCTTCAGCGTATCCGCCACATCCCCCAGACCGATTGCCGCAGCCCGGCGGCGCACATCCGCATCGGCATCATACAGGCTGACAGACCCGGCGACGCCATACTCCATGGCTGCCCGCGCAATGGAGGCGCCGATAAGGCCTGCACCAATGATGGCGATCTGTTCGAAGACTGGTTCGGTCATAATGGTCCTGCTGTAAAATACCGCCCGCTCTGGTGGGCAAAGCAGGCGCGAAGGTCAAGAGCCCGCAGCTGGAATTAGGCCCGCGTCCTGCATCGGTCTGCGACTACAAGCCGCCTGCAGCCATCTACCGCAGATGACACAGGGCGCTGGCGATATAGTCTTGGCGAAATAGAAAACGCCACCATGTCAGAACTCTGACAAGACTAAGCTGGCACACTCCGGACATGTGATTGCACCAGCCACGCTGAAGCGTGGGTCAGTCACACAAGGTCCGAACAGAAAGGGACTAGAAATGAGCAACGCATCCCCCATTCTCTCCGGTATCCGCCAGAGGTGCGGTAATTGCGGCGAAGGCAAACTGTACAGCTCATACCTGAAACTGAACGAGTCCTGCCCGGTTTGCGGCCGCGACATGTCCAAAGCCGATACGGCTGATGGCCCGGCTTTCTTTGTCGGTTTTGGCGTCCTGCTTTTGCTTGCGCCCTTCCTCTTCCTTCTGCCGATGAGCCCGCTGCCCTTGGTGCCAAAAATCCTGGCCTTTATGGCACTGTGCGGCACGGTGATTGGCCTGTCGCTCTGGCTACTGCCTGTGGCAAAGGGTGTGCTGCTGAACCTTCAGCTGCACCATGATGCGGTGGAAGCAAGTTTTGAGAAAAACGGCGACGCCTGAGCCAGCCAGATTCCTAGCCTGAAACGGCCTGCTCGTCCCGTTCACCCGTGCGGATGCGTATAATGCTGTCCAGATCGTAGATGAAGATCTTGCCGTCGCCGATCGTGCCTGTATTGGCAGCTTGGCTGATTGCTTCTGCATAGCGCTCGGCAGCAGCGCCCGGACAGGCAACTTCAACCTTCACCTTGGGCAAAAGGCGGACCTCATATTCGGCGCCGCGATAGACTTCCGTCTTGCCCAATTGGCGGCCATAGCCGCGTACTTCCGAAACGGTCAGGCCTGTGGCGCCCGCTTCGGACAGCGCATCAATGACCGCGTCCAGACGGCTCGGCTTGAAAATGGCGGTCACGAGTTTCATGGCGCATAATCCTTTGATCTTTAATTAGAACTACAAAAGTAATCAGACGGTACAGGGCGTCAATGACTTTCACGCCCATTGGTGGTTACAGGACGCGCAATGCGTACCTTTTCAGTCACAGGCGCCGGGGCACCGCCTCCAGGAGAGGCATAAAGTCGCTTAACTGCCTCAACAAGCACCACGCCGCCGAGGCCTGGCGCGAGGAATCGCCCCATCACCTCCCAGCCTTCCGCTGCAGACGTGACAACAGGGTTGCCCACAGGCGGCATGTAGAGCGCGCTCGCCGACGCTGTCACCTGAAAAAGGCCGATCGACAGAAAGTTCATTAATTGCGAGCGCGTCCAAGGTCTGCCCTGCCCGAAGGGCGTGCGTGTGGCCCGTGACCACAGACCAGACCGGTTCGACGCCGCAAGCACGACCCGCCCCTCCGGCGCGGTGATGCGCCAGATTTCGCGCAGATAGGCGCGCGGGTCGCCGGTCTCCTCCAGACCGTGCATCACGATGACGCGGTCAAACAGACCATCCGGAAATGGCAGACGCACATCGCCGACAGAGACGGCAGAGTTTCCCCTGCCGGAGGGGTCCCAGCTAACCTGGCCATGTTCATAAGGCACTGCAGCCACTGTGCGCGCAGGCGCTGTACCAAAAGCTTCCAGCACGGGCACGGCATAGCCAAGGCCCAATAGCGACAAGCCCCTTGCATCGCCCCACAGATCCGTCAGCTTTCCGGACAGGATTCGTGCGGCAGCCTGCCCCAACGGAGCAGAATAAAAACGCTGCAAGGTGACGGCATCCTGACGCATGATCCTCTCTATGCTAGTTCAGTCTCAAGGAGACCCAGATGACGCAGATTACCCTCGACATACATCAATTTCCCTGCCTGAACGATAATTACGGCTTTTTGGTTCACGAGCATTATTCTGGCGAGACCGCCGCCATCGATACGCCGGACGCCGACAAATACCTCGCCGAGGCGAAACGGATGGGCTGGCACATCACCCACATCCTGAACACACACTGGCACCCAGACCATGCCGGCGGCAATTTGAAGATCAAGGAAGCGACCGGCTGCACCATCTACGGCCCAGCCGGCGAAGCAGAGAAGATCCCGGGCATTGATGTGCGCCTGTGCGGCGGCGACACGGTGGAATTCGGCCGCGCCACAGCCCATGTGCTGGACGTACCAGGCCATACACTCGGCCATATTGCCTATCATTTCGCGGAGCAGAGCACCGCCTTCGTCGGTGACGCCCTCTTTGCGCTTGGCTGCGGTCGCGTCTTCGAAGGCACGATGGAGATGATGTGGGCGAGCCTCTCCAAGCTGAAAGCGCTGCCGCCGGAAACGCGGGTCTACTGCGCCCATGAATACACAGAGGCAAACGCCCGCTTCGCCGAGACGATTGAGACCGGAAATGCGGAGCTTGCCGACTATGTGAAGCAGATCGACGAACACCGCGCCAAGGGTCTGCCCACCGTGCCGACTTACCTCGATCGGGAGCTCGCCACGAACCCCTTCCTGCGCGCCGACATGCCGGAACTCCAAGCCGCCATGGGCCATCCGGGCGACGCCGTCGCCACCTTCGCTGAGATCCGCGGCCGCAAGGACAAGTTCTGATGCCAGCGATTTCAGGGGACCTTGGCGCCAATGAAATCATTCGCCTCCTGAACCTGACGCCCCATCCAGAGGGCGGGCATTATGGGGAGACGTTCCGGTCCCCTGCCCTGGAGGATGAACGCCCGGCTGCCACGCTGATCTACTATCTGCTGCAAGCCGACGAGCTATCTGCCTGGCACCGCGTCGACGCAGACGAGATCTGGCTATGGCATGCAGGCGGGCCATTGTCGCTGACGCTGAGCGCGCCTGATGGCAAGGGCGCAGCAGCGATGACCCTGGGCCCTGACCTGCGTGCAGGGCAGCAGCCGCAAGGCGTGGTGCCTGCGCATCACTGGCAAACGGCTGAAACCCTCGGCGCATGGACGCTGATCAGTTGCGTTGTGGCGCCCGGCTTTGACTTCAGCGGATTTGAAATGGCCCCGCCAGACTGGCGACCCACCGTCTAGGCACGTGCTTTCAGCATCCGAAGAAAGAACGGGGATATGATCGCAACGAGCGCCTTCTCCAGCGGTCCTGAAGCGAACTTCCGGAAGTAGCGCGCCAGACTATCAGCCTTGTGCGCCAACACCGTCTCGGAAGGCACATCAGATGTTGAGCCATAGTGCAGCACACCAGCGCGCGGTTCATACACAACAGAACCGCCCTGCTGAAGCACGCGGCGGCAAAGGTCTACATCTTCCACATGCAGGAAATAGCCTTCGTCAAAACCGCCCATGCCGCGAAAGGTTTTCCGGTTCATCATGAAGAAGGCGCCCGATACTGCGCCAACCTCTATGGCCTCTTCCGGTGGCGGATCATTTTCCAATGTCCATTTTCCGATACCCATGGCGCGCGTCAGGGTCAGTGTATTGCGGCGGCCGCCCCGCTCTTCCCTGCCATGAATGTCAAAGATCTTGCCGCCCACCAGAACAGGCTGCGGACGATCCTTCATGGCTTCATACATGACGGGCAACGAACCGCGCCGCAGTACGGCATCCGGATTGATGATCAGCAGCAATTCGCCCAGTGCCCCGGCCGCACCCTTGTTTACGGCAGCGCCAAACCCCGGATTTGTTCCATCACGAATGATGTGAACCTTGTCCACGTCACGGGAAAAACTGTCGAGCCAAGCCTCATCCTCGGGTGGATTGCCATTATCGACGATGATCACTTCCGCAATCGATGGATCAGACTTCAGAGCATAAAGGCACTCATGCAGGCGTGGACCCGTATGATAGCTCACCACAATTGCCGTAATCGTCGGCACAATGATCACAAGGATTCCCTCTCTCGGCGGGCGAGCAGGATGATACTGCCTACGGCCAGTACAAGGCTTGCCCAGAAGGCTTCATTCCACACGCTGTAGGAAAAGCTGAACAGGCATGTCGCAACGGCCAGCATGCCCGCAATCGCATAGCCTATGTCCCCGCGCAGCTCTGTGGCGGGTGGCAGACGCCAGCCGATGAGGCCGATGGTCAGGGCGGCAAAGGCCGCGCCGACCGCCCCAGTCTCGCCCCATATCTGCAGCGCCATATTATGGGGATGGCCTGGAACGACCGGATATTGGGCCCAGAAGTCCGGCAGCCGGGCCAGCCAGTCCGGATGGTCGGCATAGGTCTCACGCCATGTCTTTGAGGCTTCGATGCCATGGCCAAAGGTCGGGGCCTGCTGGATCTTGCCGATCACCGCCTCCCACGACCAAGCGCGGGACTGGAAAGACCCCGGCAAGGATATGCCTGCCTTGGCCAGCGCGTAAATAAGGCCGCCAATCAGCAAGGGTGCGAGGGCCACATATCCCGCAACGGCCAGAAACAGCGCGCGAAGTCCCTGGCGCGGAAACATCCGCACAATGGCAAATGCCGCAACCATCAAGACCACGCCCATCATCGCTGCGGAAGCATCAATCCGGGTAAAGGCAACCGCGCTGACGAACGTGACCAGACAGGCCAGTCCTTTCCAAGCCATGGCCGGTCGAACCATCAGATAGGCGACCAATATGGGCAGAACCAGGGCAAACGCATTCGCATTACGGCCAATATTCTGAACGCCCTCCCCCAAGCGCTGGGGGTTGTCACCATAGATCAGCGGCAGAACCTGGTGACCCACCATGACGCTCAAAATCACCAGAAAGCCCTGCACCGCAAAGGCACCAAGGGTCAGCCGTGCGGAAAGCTGCGCACGACCGTGCGCTATTCTTAGGGCGCCGGCGATCAGGATGGTCCCGAAGGCCAGGGTCAATGCCATCCGCAAGCCGGCAGATCTGACAGCAAAATCCCCTTGCAGAAGATTGCCGGTCGCGATTCCGCGTGAGGCGGGTGACCAATACTCGCTGAGGATCGCCCAAACCACGAAGGCCATTGCGGATAACAGGTACCAAGCCGGTTTTGCCCCCGGGCGGGCGACAAAGACGGCAGGGATGGCCGCCAGCACGAGCAGAGGCGCATAACCCTGCCCTCCCAACAGTCCCATGACCGGCCAGAGCAGATAGGCCGCAGCAAGGAAAGGTGCGTAACTCATGCCACGCATCTTTCGGTATTCTGCGGCCTCTGTCACCTGCTGATCTCGTGTCAGTCGCGCTTCAGGTCCGGCGCGAGCGCTTCCTGCGCAAGGCCTACGCAGGCATCATCCAGGGAAATCATTTGCTGCGCATTGCTGCCCAGACGGCGCAGGGCCAGCGTACGCTCTTCCGCCTCACGGCCTCCGACGACCGCAATAATCGGAACTTTCTGCACGGAATGCTCACGGACCTTGTAGTTGATCTTCTCGTTCCGAAGATCCGTCTCCACACGCAGGCCAGCCTTGCGGAGGGCCGCAGCGGCCTCCTCGGCATAGTCATTGGCGGCATCCGTAATGGCGGCCACGACAACCTGAACCGGCGAGAGCCACATCGGGAAGGCCCCGGCATAGTTCTCAATCAGGATGCCCATGAAACGCTCGAACGTGCCGAACACGGCGCGGTGCAGCATGACCGGACGGTGTTTGGCACCGTCTGAGCCCGTATATTCCGCATCCAGACGCTCCGGCAGCACATAGTCCAGCTGGAACGTGCCGCACTGCCACGTCCGCCCGATGGCGTCTGTCAGGTGAAATTCCAGTTTCGGACCGTAGAACGCGCCCTCCCCTTCGGCGATATCGAAGGGCAGGCCGGCAGCGTCCAGCGCATCGGCCAGCGCCTTCTCGGCGCGGTCCCAGTTCTCGTCCGTACCGCCGCGTACTTCGGGCCGCGTCGCCAGCTTGTAGGAAATGTCCGACAGCCCGAAATCGCCATAGACACGCTCGAACAGTTTCAGGAAGCGCAGCGTCTCCTCGCCGATCTGATCTTCGCGGCAGAAGATGTGCGCATCGTCCTGCGTCATCTGCCGTACGCGCATCAGCCCGTGCAGCGCGCCATGCGCCTCGTTGCGGTGGCAGCAGCCGAACTCCGCCATGCGGATCGGCAGGTCGCGATAGGAGCGCTGGGCGTTCTTGAAGATCTGGACGTGGGCCGGGCAGTTCATCGGCTTCAGTGCCATCAGGCTCGTCTCGGCCGGGATCTTGACCTCAGCCTCGTCCGTGTTCGGAATGAAGTCCGGCACCACGAACATGTTCTCGCGGAACTTGTCCCAGTGGCCGGATTTTTCCCAGAAGACCGAATCGAGCAGCTGCGGCGTCTTCACCTCGACATAGCCGTCATCGTCCTGAGCACGGCGGATATAGGCTTCCAGCTGGCGCCAGATCATGAAACCTTTTGGGTGCCAGAAGACAGAACCCTGCGCTTCGGGCTGCAGGTGGAACAGGTCCAGCTGCGCGCCAACTTTCCGGTGGTCACGTTTCTCGGCCTCTTCCAGGCGCGTGAGGTGGGCTTTCAGATCTTTCTCATTCGCCCAGGCCGTGCCGTACATGCGCTGCAGCATCTCGTTCTTCGAGTCGCCGCGCCAGTAGGCACCGGCCAGCTTCATCAGCTTGAACGCTTTCGGCAGCTTACCCGTCGATGGTAGGTGCGGCCCGCGGCAGAGATCAAACCAGTCGCCCTGACGATAGACCGTGATGGCCTCACCCGGCGGGATAATGTCGTCGATGATCTGCGCCTTGTAGTCCTCGCCGATCTTCTTGAACGTCTCGATGGCTTCGCCCTTGTCCCAGACCTCGCGCACGATCGGATAGTCTGCATCGACGATCTCGGCCATCTTCTTTTCTATCTTCTCGAAATCTTCCGTGGAGAAAGGCTCTTCACGCGCGAAGTCGTAATAAAAGCCGTCATCAATCACCGGGCCGATCGTGACCTGCGTCTCGGGATACAGATCCTGAACCGCCTGCGCCAGCACGTGGGCAGCATCGTGTCGGATCAGTTCTAGGCCGTCATCATCATTCGCCGTGACAATCTCAACCTTCGCGTCGCCCTCCAGCGGACGCATCAGATCTCTCAGCTCTCCATCGACGCGGGCGGCCAGCGCCTTCTTGGCGAGAGAGTTGGAAATGGATTTGGCGACATCGAAGGGCGACGCGCCCTCTTCATATTCTCGGACGGAGCCATCAGGCAGGGATACTTTGATCATGGTCTAATCTTTTCGTGCAGGGTGCGCCTTCGGGGCGCGGCAATATCGGATCCGGTCAGGCCCTTATTCCGGCGATTGCTTAACGCGACTTCACCAGATTTCCCACCCCATATGCTTTGAGGATGCAGTTGGGGCATTTCGGAGCTGTTCCGGGATTTTATCGGGGCTGTTTATGGGTGCTTGAAGCGGGCGCGCAAAAGCGCAGCCAGACGGCGCGTCAGGCACCCCGGCGAGTTCGTGTGGTCAGCCCAGCCGGGCCCGGAAGACAACGAAAAGCGTTCATGCGCGGGCTTATGTCACGTCTTTCCGGATTGATCAATTCGGGCCATCACCTTGCGGGCAGACCACTCGCCATATCGCCAAGGCTGCCAGAAAGGCACATCTGGCAGGGTTTCCGGTGCCGGATCCCGACCATGACTGCCACCGGGGCGGCAGCGGACGAACCGCGCCAGCGTCATCCAGAAGCCAGGCCACCAGCCATGCCGCGCAACGCATTCCGCGCCATATTCGCTACAGGTTGGCGTATGCTGGCAACGCGCCCCAAAGGCGTAGAAAACCTGGCTGGGCCCGTGCTTGTAGATCCACAGCAAGGCATAGGCCGCCCGGCGGCGCAGACCGGCCATGTCAGCTGGCCGCCTCTTGCGTCTCCCGGCGCTTTGCCAGCGCCTCTTCAATCGCCGCAACCGCCGCGTCGAAGGCCAACAGGGTGGAGGTGTGGCGCGGGGGATAGTCAGCGACCGGCTCCAGATGGCGCAATTCCCAGAAGCGCCCTTCCGGGGGCGCCCCGCCCTCTTTCAGCATCTCCTTCAGCGCGTCGCGTGCAGCGATCACCTCTTCCACCGTCGCGCCGACCGCATGCTCTGCCAGAATGGAAGTAGCCGCCTGTCCCAGGGCGCAGGCCTTCGGATCAACGGCAATCGCCGTGACCTTCTCACCAGCCACGTCCAGCGTCAGGTCTACCTTCACAGTTGACCCGCATACACGCGAGACCTTCAGGACAGAGCCTTCAGCACCATCAAGGTCTCCCGTATTCGGAATTCCTGCGGCCAGCTCCAGAATGCGGTTGTGATACAATTCGCTCATCATCGGAAACATGGCGTCAGGCCGGCCCCCGCGCAAGACTGCCCGAGAGCGACAAAAAAAGCCGCCTGTTCCACGGGGCTCGCGGAACAAGCGGCTAAAGGTTTGTCATGCATTGAAAACGGGGCGCTCAGGCCTTGACCCGAACACACAGGAGCGGCCTGTTAAGGTCAATTGAAGTTTTCGTCATCGCCCAAGTGCAGTGGAATTACACACGCCGCCAGGTCGACCCGCCCGCACCGTCCATGATTTCAATGCCTTCGGCGGCCAGCTCATCCCGAATGCGGTCTGCTTCTGCCCAGTTTTTTGCAGTGCGAGCATCAATCCGTGCCTGAACCAGCGCATCGATTCGCGCATTGCCGTCATCATCGCCGCCCTGCTCCCAGGCTTTCGGCGTCAATGTCAGCAGGCCCAGCAGCTCGCCGGCTGCCAGCAGGTCCGCGCGGGCCTCGGCCATTGCGGTTTCATCCTTCTGGTCTGCGGCAGTGTTTGCCTCACCGGCCAGACGGGAAAGCTCTGCCAGCGCAACTGGCGTGTTGAGATCGTCCTGCAGAGCACGAAGCACACCCTTGTCCCTCGCCTTGCCGCCTTCAGCTTCCCACACCCGGCGTAGCGCGCCATAGATACGATCCAGCGTGGTCTTGGCCTGTTTCAGCAGATCCTCAGTCCAGTCCAGCGGTGCGCGGTAATGGCCGCTCAGCATGGCAAAGCGCAGCACTTCGCCGGACCAAGTTTCGAGCAGCTCATGCACCAGCACGACATTGCCGAGCGATTTCGACATCTTCTCTCCGCCCATGTCGAGGAAGCCATTATGCATCCAGTAGCGGGCCATCTGCTGGCCATGGGCGCATTCCGATTGCGCGATCTCATTCTCATGATGCGGGAATTGCAAATCGATACCGCCGCCATGAATGTCAATCGTCTTGCCGAGATGCTTCGCGGCCATGGCGGAGCATTCGATATGCCAGCCGGGACGTCCCCTGCCCCAGGGGCTATCCCAGATCGCATCTTCCGGCTCGCCGGGCTTGGCGAATTTCCAGAGCGCGAAGTCAGCCGGGTCGCGCTTGTCTTCATCCACAGCGACGCGGGCACCGGCCTCATTGTCTTCCAACTTGCGGCCGGACAGCTTGCCATAATCCGGCATCTGCTTCACCGCGAACCAGACGCCTTCCTTGCCGACATAGGCATAGCCCTTGCGGACCAGCTTCCCGATGATCTCGATCATCTCGTCGACATGGCCTGTTGCCCAGGGCTCAATGCTGGGCGGCGTCACATTGAGGGCTACCACATCCGCATTGTAGATATCGGCAAACTTTTTGGTGATCGCAGAAATCGGCTCGCCGCTTTCCTGACTCGCCTTGATGATCTTGTCTTCAATGTCGGTAATGTTGCGCGCATAGACGACCGCGTCCTTGCCATAGGCATGGGACAAAACGCGGCGTAGCACATCAAATGTGATAGGCGGGCGGGCATTGCCGATATGGGCATAATTATAAACCGTCGGGCCGCAGACATACATCGTCACCCGCTTTGGGTCTTGCGGTTCAAAGACGCGCTTTTCGCGCGCAGCGGTGTCATAAAGGCGGATTGTCATCTGATGGTTGCTCGGTTCTTCGTAATCTGCGCTATCGCTGGCTGCACACATATATAGCCAGCCCTAATGGCGGGTTGAGGCTCTAACGGCAACAGCAACAGGCAGGACAGAGGGCAAAACGCACATCAAGCATGGTCTTCCGATAGCATTCCGCAGTCATCGCGCCAAGTTTATTGGGATCCATTCACGCTGCGTCACCGTAGAAATCGCTGGAAACGGGGCTTTACGGCCATTATGTTCCGCTCATCGCCCTGAGGGTATCAACTCCGGGCGGGCGTTAAGTCCGGGCAGGGGAGCACATGCTTTCCCAGACCAAGCCTCGGCTCGACCCCCGTCCCTCAGTCGAAGGAAACTTCTATTATGGCCATGGATGCCATCACTCCCAAAAAAGACATGCCGCGCACTGACCCTGTTAAACGTCCGTCTGTTGAAGAGGCCGAAGAGGCCGTACGGACCCTTATTGCATGGGCTGGTGACGATCCGCGCCGCGAAGGCCTGCTCGATACGCCCAAGCGTGTCGTGAATGCCTACAAGGAATGGTTCTCCGGATACGAGGAAGATCCGGTAAAGTATCTCTCTCGTACCTTTGAAGATGTGCAAGGCTATGACGACATCGTCATGCTGCGCAATATTGAGGTTGAGAGCCATTGTGAGCACCACATGGCGCCCTTCCTGGGCAAGGCCTATGTTGCCTATATGCCGTCTGAAGCCGTTGTTGGCATTTCCAAACTGGCCCGCGTTGTGGAGATTTTCTCCAAACGCCTGCAGACACAGGAAACCATGACCGCCCAGATCTGTGATGCCATCACCGAAAGCCTGGCGCCCATGGGCACGGCCGTGCTGATTGATGCTGTCCATGAGTGCATGTCCACACGCGGCGTCCACCACAAGGATGTCAGCACGATCACGACGCAGTTCACTGGCGTGTTCAAATCTGACGCTGACCTGCGCAACCGCTTCCTGCGCATGGCCGGTCACGGCTGATCCTGCGCATAATGCGATCAAAGAAACCCCGGTCCTGATGGCCGGGGTTTTTTAATGGCTACTCTGCCTTGGGGGCCAGGTGCGCTCCAGCCACTCGAGAATATCGGCTGTCACCTTGTCCGTGCCGGGTTCGTCGACAATCCAGTGGGCATTGTCCCTGTATTCCAGAAAGTCTCCGGCGACGGGGCTTTTGGCATATTTGGCACCAACTTTCCGTACAGCCTTGGCTGGTGTCGCCCGGTCTGCTGTGGCCGCAATGGTCAGGGTTGGAATCTTGATGCGCGTCTCATCGATCTCGATCCCGTCGGTGATGTCGCCATAGACTTTACCGGAATCGTAGACCGCTTCGGCATAGATCTCTTCATGACGTCGGCGCGGCACCTTGTTCAGCACGCCAAACCGGAAACCGGACCGCCAGACCTTGTAGGCTTTGCTACGGTCACGCCCGATCAGGATGTTCAGAAATGTGTAGGCCACAGACAGGGTTACAGCCGTGCAGTCCTTTGGCTGGGCTGGTGTCAGGAACACAGCCTGGCTGACCAGCCCCTTCTCTGCCAGGCATTGGGCGATCAGGCCGCCCATGGAGTGGCCGATGACCGCTGGCGCGCTGCCGGTTTCAGCTGTCATGCGCGCAGCCTCCTTGGCCATGGCGGCGATGTAATCATCCAGCCCCAAGTCCGGCAGGTCCGCAGGTGGGGTCTCTCTGACGCGCTTGTCCGGAAACAGGGTCGGCGCTTCGCACTGCCATCCCGCAGCTTCAAACCCGGATCGCATCCGGTCCCAGACATTTCCATCACAGCCAATACCGTGGATCATCAGGAGCGATTTTGTCATGCTAATTCCCCTGTAACCTGACCTTATCCCTGCGCAGCCTTGTACCCTGTGACAGGCTCGGTCCATGGCTCAAATCTCTGCACCACGTCGGAATAGACCATGCGCTTAAACGGCACGACCAGCGCGGGCACCTCTTCCAGCCGGGCCCAGCGCCAGGCGTCGAATTCCGGCGTGTGACGGTCCAGCCTGACATCGCTGTCAGAGCCCTTGAACCGAAAGGCAAACCATTTCTGGCGCTGGCCGATATAGGGGCCGCCCATACGCTTCTTCAGGTCTGGTGGAAAATCATAATAGAGCCAGTCGGACGTCTCTTCGAGAACATCGACCAGCTTTTCCGGTACACCGACTTCTTCCTCCAGCTCTCGCAGGGCGCCGACCAAAGGTGTCTCGCCCTTGTCGATACCGCCTTGCGGCATCTGCCACTGGAAGGCCCCGCGGCCATTGATGCGGCGGCCAATGAAGACGTGTCCCGCCTTCGAAAAGAGGGCGAGACCGACATTGGGGCGATAAAGCTCGGGGTCCGGTGTGTTGATCGTCACCCTTCAGGGTTTACCGCAGCCTGATTGAGGCTTCCAGTCTGAAGGCGCTTTCCTTCGGTAATTTCTGCAGGAATTACAGAGGTAAGCGCAGATACCGGCGCCAGGACTATGCCGCGGCTGTTCAGGTCTTCCGTCCATTCCTTGACCGTCTGGATGGTGACCGGGAAGGCATAGCCCGCCCCCACGGCAGCGCCATGCTCCTTGGATTGGGTCTCCAGCGCCATCAGCTCCGCACCGATTTCGGCTGCGGTCAATTTGGCGTCAATCGTGGAATTGGCACGAACATATTTCATCTGGTTGCGCGCGGCGGCCTTGTCGAATTCGCTTTCTTGAAAACTTGCGTCTTCCACCAGGGCCAGCCCCCGGTCACGGATGACTTTTATCATCGGGCCGACAGCCCCCGGATCATCCGCGAATTTGGCGCCCTGATAATTGATTACGCCGAAATAGCCACGTCCCTTGGCCAGAAGCCGTTCGATGCGCGGCAAGTTGCGTGCGCCTGTGTCGCCTGCCAGCAAGGTCTGCGGATGCATTTTCATGCGGCCATAATCATAGGCTTCCATCGGAAGCTCGATCAGAACTTCATGACCGCTGTCACGCGCCTTGTTGATCCAGTACTGGATATTGTTCGCGTCCGGAGCAAAGGAGAGCGTGACCTCAGGCGGCAGTTCCTCAATTGCGGACCGCGTATGGGTCGCATTGATGCCCAGTCCGCCAACGACGATGGCGATCACTGGCTTGTTTTCCGGATTGCTGAAGGGACGCGCATAAACATCTGACGGGGCTTCGCCACTGTCTGAAATACGCGGAAGGCTCAGGCCGTTCACGCGCTCGGTCAGGCCCTGAACAGGCGCTGTATCCAGGGAAACAACCTTGGAAACCTCACCATAGGATTCGCCCGGACGCACCATTGTTCCATTGATCCGTACACCGCCCTCATCAGGCTGGGCATCAGGCGCTGCAGCGCCGGTCTCTGCGGCCGGGGTGGACAGATCAGCATATTCGACACCGAGGCTTGGCTCGTCCCCGCTGGCATCCTCACCCGCATCTGCCACGACAATTGTCCCAGCCGTGACCGCAACCGGAGCTTCGCCTCTCAGGCGGGCTTTCAGGGCTGGCGTTTCCTCAGGGCCTGTTTCGAACAGGGCCAGATTCTGGCGCGGGCCAGCCTCTGCCGGATTCCCGGAAAAATGAATCCCGACTCCCAGACTTGCTGCCAGAACCCCAAACACAAGCAAGCTCAGGCCTGCATGCGCGATTCCCGTGCGCAAGGGAGACGGATCGGCATCCCTCCGGTGAGCCATTGATTGACCTCATTCAGGCAAATTGAAGAATTCTGAACGATCAGAATTGCATCCAAATGGTTAATAGGTAGCAAAGAAACCGTTAACCAGCGCGCCTCATTGCACTTGCCGTGACAGTGCCTTCCTTGAGCATGTCGATGGCCCGTTTCAGCTGATAGTCATCGCCATCCCAATCTTCCGGCGGCTGCTCATCAGGCATAGTCATCTCGTGGCGCTTTTCGCCGTCTTCATTGGCCAGCGCATGAGGAAGATCGGCTTCAGACCAGCGTTTGATCTTGGCGAGTTCCTCTTCCGTCAGGCGGGCATTGGTGATCTCGATATCGGGCTCAATGCCCAGCGCCTGAATGGACCGGCCGGCCGGGGTGTAATAGCGCGCCGTCGTGAGGCGGACAGCGCCGCGATCCGCGCCCAACGGAATGACGGTCTGGACAGACCCTTTGCCAAAGCTGGTCGTGCCGATCAGCGTGGCGCGGTGACGATCCTGCAGTGCGCCGGCAACAATCTCGGATGCCGAAGCAGACCCACCATTAATGAGAACGACCATCGGCACGCCTTTGAACACTTCCCCGGAGCGCGCATTGTAGCGCTCCATGTCAGAGATGCGGCGTCCTTGCGTGGAAACGACTTCGCCACCTGACAGGAACATGTCGGACACAGAGACAGCCTGATCCAGAAGACCGCCGCCATTATTGCGCAGATCGATAATCAGACCGCGCGGACGCGAGCCCGTCTCCTGAGCAATGCCCTCGACAGCCTCTTCCAGCAGAAGGGTCGTACGGTCATTGAAGGTGGAGATGCGGATATAGCCGATGTCGTCTTCCTGCATTTTCCAGGTGACGGATTTCTGCTGAATGACTTCGCGAGTCAGCGTGACATCGAAGGGGTCCTCCCCTTCCCGCAGGATGGTGATGTTGATGTCGGTGCCCTTCTCGCCGCGCATTTCCTTAACGGCTTCGTTCAGAGTCAGGCCGATGATTGGCTTGCCATCAATTGCAGTGATCAGATCGCCCGGCTCAATTCCGGCGCGGCTGGCGGGGGTTTCATCCATAGGGGAAATGACCTTCACAAAGCCATCTTCCATCGTCACTTCAATGCCAAGGCCACCATATTCGCCGCTGGTCTGCACCTGCATGGAGCGGAAATCATCGGGATCGAGATAGCCGGAATGCGGGTCCAGCGAGGTCAGCATGCCATTGATAGCCGCCTTCATAGCGGCCTTTTCGTCAATCTCGATGACATAGTCCTGACGCGCGCGAGCAAGGATTTCTGCAAACAAATCAAGCTGCTGATAGGTGACCATACGAGGATCTTCAGGTTTTTCGTCCGGCGCGGCAAAGGCCGACACCCCGACTGCTGCGCCACCCAAAACAATTCCGAGGGCAGCCCCCGTCAGAAGTGAACGCATATTCCAATCCTCCGTCATGCTCACGGCCTTAACTACGGCCCGGCAACCAGTCTGCCGGATTCATCACCTTGTCGCCAAGCCTTAATTCCATATTTAGTTCAGGCTCGGGAGCCGCGCGATCCGGCATCCGGCCAACAGGTTCTCCCGGAGAAACGCTTTGGCCTTCAGTGACATAGATCCGGCTCATTCCGGTAAGAATAACATGGTAGCCGTCACTCGTCCGCAAAATTAACATTGATCCATACGTCCGGAAGGGCCGGGCATATTCCACGGTTCCACCAACAGGTGCGGTTACCTGGGCGTTGGCGCGGGTCGTGAAGGTCACCCATTCCGCCTTGCCGCCGGTTGGAAGTTTTTCACCGAAGGAGCGCAGCAGATTGCCTGCGACAGGCGGCTTCAGCGCGCCAAGGACAGCCTTTCCGAGGGGGCGCGCGACAGAGGTCTGCACCACAGCAGGCTTTGACGAGGGCTTGGCCTTGGGCGAAGCCGCCGCCTGACGCGGGCGCGTCGCCGGCTTTGTACCCGGCGCAGAAGGCGCATTGGATTCCAGTGCCGCCAGCAACTCTCTCAGGTTACGGGCCTCGGCGCCAAGTTCGGCAGTTCGCGCCTTGAGGCTCGCAATATCGCCGGACAGGTCTTCAAAACTGCCCCGCTTGGCAGCAGCCAGCTTCTCGATCTCGACCTGCTTCAGGGCAAGCGTTGCTTCAGCCGCTTCCAGCTTGGCTTTCTCGCCCCGGATGCGGCGCTCCAGATCATTCAGGCGATCAATCTCTGCTGACAGGGTTTCCGTCCGTGCGGCCAGCCTCGGCGTTGTCTCGCTCATCAGAATGGCCCGGCGGATCGCCGTATTTGCCTTCCCGGGAGAGACGATCAGCGCAGGCGGCTTGCGCCGGTTGGACGCCGTGAGCGCGCCCAGCAGGTCTTCCAGGGCCTGGCGATCCTCCAGCAGGCTCATCTGCGCTGCAACCCTGCGTGTGCCCAGATCAATCAGCTGCTTTTCCGCCTCTGAGGCCTGCTCTTCCCGGCGCTGGGATTCCATTGCCGCTGAAATGAGCTGGGAGTCGATATTCTTAAGGTCTACGCGGGTCTCTTCGCCTGCGGCTTCCAGCGCGGCAAGTTTCTGCTCGGCCGCGCGGCGCTCTGCCTCCAGCGCATCCAGCTCTTCCCGCGAGAACGTATCCGGCGCCGCCGCAGTCAGGGCGAGCGCCGCAAAAGACACGAAAAGGGACCGGTACTTCCAAGGCATTCCGCTCTTATGCCAAGCGGTCATGACCTCAAGATTAACCAAGCGCCTCAAGCTGCTGCTGGAGCGCTGCAATTTCATCTTTCACAAGGGCGCAAACCACACCGTGCCTGGTCACCTGAAAGGCTGGGGCCACCACAAGAAAATGCGCAATCATGCTTAGGGACGTGCGGCTGTCGGCGCAGAGTGTTGCCGGGCGGCGCGCATCTGCCCCGTGGACAACCTCATTGCGATAGGCGGCAAGCCTAAGGGCCGCTTCCAGATGCGACAGCGGCACATCGAGACGCTCTGGCGGCGCAAGATACTTCTCGGACCTTGTCCGGCGCAGCAACATGGCCAGAGGCGCCACCCTGCCCGGATTAGCAGGGTCCAGCACATCTCCCGGCGTGGCCGTTTCATAGGCTGAAAGCGCCGTGATGGCCGCCGCCTTCAGCGCAGTCACCAGCCCGACGGCAATCCAGCGCCAGCGCTCAGGATCTTCGCCCGCACACATCGCCTCACGGCGGGCCAGCTTCAGCCCTTCCAGACTTGTCCGGAGGGCAGGACGTATCCTGTCCTGCGCCGACAGGATCAGTCAGCCCCTTGCCCGCTTTCGGCATCTGCCGCCTTGCGGAAATCCCAACCCGTCTCGGCCGCGATGTAGCTGAACGCTGCGTACACCGCTACGTTCTGACGGAATTCCTCGGGGTCGATCTTGTCGAACGTGTCATCTGGCGTGTGGTGATAGTCGAAATAGTCGCGGCCATCTTGGCTGGGCGTCACGACCGGCACACCGGCCCTGCGCAGCACGCCGACATCCGGTCCCCCATTTGCTTCATTATTGCCTTCTGCAACACCAATGCTGGTCAACATCGCCTTGATGGCATCCGCGTACGGCTTGGCCCCTTCGCCAAAGCGCGTCTGGAATTGCCAGATCCGGCCTGCGCCGAAATCGCTTTCTGCAGCCAGAACATGCTTGTCCAGTTCATCGCCATGCTGGCGGGCATAGGCATCGCCGCCAAACAGGCCGACTTCCTCGGACCCGTACAGAACGACACGGATCGTACGACGCGGTTTGCCCGGCAACGCATCGATCAGCTTGGCGGCGCCCACCACGATGCCACAGCCTGCGCCATCATCAATGGCACCCGTGCCAAGATCCCAGCTGTCGAGGTGGCACCCGATCAGGACGATCTCATCCTTCAGGTCACTTCCCTCGATCTCGCCAATCACATTGCCAGACGGTGCCGCCTCTGCAGACTGCACGCCAATGTCCAGTTTCACGCGAACATCACCGCGCTCCAGAAGACGGGTCAGCTGATCGGCATCCGGGGCAGACAGCGCCGCAGCAGGCAGCGCACCAAGCGCCCCGTCGCGAGACATGATGCCCGTATGCGGGATACGATGCGACTGTGTGCCGACAGACCGGATCAGGCAGGCCACAGCCCCCTTCTCTGCTGCGGCATTGGCGCAGCCACTGCGCTTGCGCACGGCCAAGCCGTAACCTGTGCCATCCTGCGTTTTGTACATCAGCTCGTCGATATAGGCGATCTTGCCAGTCAAGCTGCCTGCGGGCGCAGCTTGCAGATCGCTGAGGGAGTCAAAGCGCACAATGTCTGCCTCAACGCCGCCTTCAGGCGTTGCCTTGCTGCCGCCAAGCGCTGTGATCACGAGGGACTGCGCATTCGGGCCAATCACTTCGGCAGTCTCATGCGTGCGCGCCCAGTAAGGAATGGAGAAATCCTCAACCCGGACATTCTGAAAGCCAAGTTGTGTCAGCTCGTTCACCGCCCAGATCCGGGCGCGCGCCTCGGCAGGCGATCCCGCCAGGCGCGGCCCGATCTCTGTGGTCAGGTCTTCAACGAATTTCAGTCCGACTGCGTCAGATGCGGCGGCTTCCATAAGGCTTTCTGTCGTCTCGGAAATATCCTGCGACAGGACGCTGCCTGTCTCGGCCAGCGCAGGCGCGGTCAACAGGGCCGCAAGCGCTACAAGACCACTCATTCTCAATCCGTTGCGTCTCATGCCGTATCTCCTTCAGCCAATCTGGTGGCAGATAATCAGCACTTGCCCCGAATGAACAGGCCCCGGGAGGAAAGTTCTGCAGTCGGTCGAAGCGCAGCCGTCAAGCCTGGTGGATCAGCCGCGCCGCGCCCGCCATTCATCCGCAGACTGCCCGTAAACATCCCATATCATCCCTGCAAAGGGGGGCGGTGTATCCATCTTCTGCATGAACTGGCTGCCAAGACGCTTTGCCACACGCATGGACGCCTCGTTTTCAGGAAGGATGGTGTGGATGATCTGGCTCCACCCCACAATGTCGACGGCATAATCCATGGCCGCAGACGCACCCTCTGTCGCAAAGCCCTTGCCCCAAGCGCTACGAATGAGGCCCCAGCCGACTTCCGTGCCGGGCCAGCCATGCGGGCACCAGGGCCCAAGCCGTCCGATCCACTGGCCGGACGCCTTTTCAATGACAGAGAACATCGAAAATCCGCCAATCGTCCACGCACCGGTTAGGGTGCAGATTGAGCGCCAGGTCAGTTCAGGTCCTTGCGTGCCGCCAAGATGCTTCATCACCTCTTCATCGGCATGAAATGCCACCCATGAGTCAAAATCCTCCGCCCGGGGTGGGCGGAGGATCAGACGTTCCGTCTCGATTGTCGGACCGATAGCCAAAATGGCCTCCCCTATTTCAGGGACGGATCGATGTCCTTACAGGCATCGACCAGGCCGCGAACGGCTTCAACAGACGTGTTGAACATGGCTTGTTCATCGTCATTGAAATCGAACTCGACGATTTTCTCTGCGCCTTCTGACCCGATCAGGGTCGGCACGCCCACATACAGGCCATCCACGCCATACTCGCCCTGGCAGAATGCTGCGGACGGCAGCACGCGCTTCTGGTCTTTCAGATAGGATTTCGCCATAGCGATGGCCGACTCGGCTGGCGCGTAATAGGCAGAGCCGGTTTTCAGCAGGGCCACGATCTCGCCGCCGCCTTTGCGGGTACGGTCAACGATGGCGTCCAGTTCTTCCTGAGCCATCCAGCCTTGCTTGACCAGCTGTGGCAGCGGCAGGCCGCCAACCGTGGAGTGACGCACCATCGGAACCATGGAATCCCCATGGCCAGCCAGCGTCCAGGCGTGAATGTCGGCTACGGACACGCCGGTCTTCTCGGACAGGAAGTAGGCAAAGCGGGAGCTGTCCAGCACGCCGGCCATGCCGACCACCTTGTTCGCCGGAAGGCCGGAGAATTGCTGCAGCGCCCAGACCATGGCGTCGAGCGGGTTGGTGATACAGATCACGAATGCGTTCGGTGCGTGGGCCTTGATGCCTTCGCCAACGGCTTTCATGACTTTGAGATTGATGCCCAGCAGGTCATCGCGGCTCATGCCTGGCTTGCGCGGTACACCTGCGGTGACGATGCAGACATCTGCGCCTGCGATATCTTCATAGGCGTTTGCGCCTTTCAGGCTGACCGAGGAATTGTAGACCGGGGTCGACTCTGCGAGGTCAAGCGCCTTGCCCTGTGGCAGGCCTTCGGCAATGTCGAACAGGACGACATCGCCCAGCTCTTCGCGTGCTGCAACATGGGCGAGTGTGCCACCAATCATACCGGAACCGATCAGGGCAATTTTCTTGCGGGCCATCCGTCTAAACTCCTTGCTTTGGGTAAGGTCCAGAAACTGGGCGGAGGGTTAGCCGAGCGCACGGTTTTGTGCAATGCGCCAAAAAGTAAAGCCCCGCCACAAGGGCGGGGCTATGATCGTCAGACCGGGTATGGCCGCTAGTCGCGAGACAGCAGCGACAGCAAAGTCACGAAGATATTGTAGAACAGGATGAAGAAGTTGAGGGCACCCCAATTCGTCATCACGGCCAGGCTGCGAGCATCCCCTTCCATCGCGAAATAGGACTGCTTCAGGTTCTGGGTGTCATAGGCCACCAAAACGCCGGAAATCACCAGAACGCCAATCGTGATGGCAATTTCCATGAAGCCGGATGGCGGGAACAGGAAGCTGAGCAGCGAAATGCCAACCACGCCCCAAAGAGCGAATACTGCAACCACGCCGATCGGGCGCAAGTCACGCTTGGTCGTATAGCCATATAGCGACAGCGCACCAAAGGCAGACGCCGTCAGGAAGAAGGCTTTGGCAATGGTGACGAAGGTCGGGCTCATGCTGGCCCCTGCGCGGGTTGCGCCTTCAATGCTGCCGGAGGCCATATAGAACCAGACGGACAGGCTGAGGCCCAGCAAGGTAACAATCGTCCAGTACAGGATAGCCGTTCCCAACGGGGACGGATTGCGCATCGCAAACGCCGAGATCAAGATCAGGGCGATTGGACCGAACTGGACGACATAAAAGAAGGGAGACGCCAGCACGAGCTGCGTCAGGGCAGGCACCATATTGGTCCCCACCACAAAAGCGAGCGCACCGGCCAACGCAATGCCAAGGGCAAGTTTTTGATAAACGCCCAACATAAAGGCCCGCAGGCCAGCATTGACGGATGTGTCCATTGCGCCGGCATTAACAGGCTGCGAATAGGCACGATTAAAGTCGTTCATAGGTTCAGAACCCTTTCTGTCTTGAAGGCAGCTTTTCTTGGTCTGCCTTATTGACCTGGAATATGGTCATTTCAGGCGCCATTCGCAAGAAAAACCGGACTTCATCATGACGCGCTCTCCGCGCCAATCGCGTGATAAGCGAACACCCTGTGCGAGACCGAGGTGTGGATAAGGTCGCCCAAACGCAATAAACTTCCTCTCTTAAGCAGGAAAATAGACGAAATTTGCGCAAATATACCACTTTAAGTAGTATACTAGACTGGAGTTTAGGATTGACTCGGACCTACCCGAGGTTAACTTTTGAAATCTGGTGGACTTCCAACAGTGGGCGCACCAAACAATGAAGGGGATGACAATGGCAGACGCATCACAATATGCGGACAATATCAAAAAATATGCAAACGGTTACAATCAGGCTGCGGCAGAGAAGATCGTAGGGCATCTGGGGATCGCCCTGCGCAATCGTGACAGCTCTCTCGTAGCCTGCTCCGATTCCGGTGAGCTGGACCGGATTCGGGAAAAATGGTGCCGGGGCAAGCTGGGCCTGGCGCACACGCAATCAGAACTCGACGCAGCCATGGCGGCTGTGTGCGACAAGATGAGTGCGGAAGGTGGCACGAAATCGCGTGTCACTTTTTATTACTTGCTTGCCGAACATTTCGGCAAACTTGAAGCACTGGCTGGTTGATCCAGACAGGCATTCATGAAAGTTCTGAAACCCGGCCTTGGTGCCGGGTTTCTTCTTTTCCGGCAGGTCCAAGCCCGCGAACAACATGTACAGATTATTCGCCGCCCTCCCTATTCCGCAGGAACTACATGACGGCCTGACAGACCTTCAGGACGGTCTGGACGGGGCGAGTTGGCGGCCCGAAGAAAACTTTCACATCACGCTTCGTTTCTTCGGTGAGGTTACTCACACGACCGCGCGCGATCTGGATGACTTGCTGGCAACCATTCGCTGCCGGCCATTTGAACTCTCTCTTGAAGGCGTAGGCTGGTTTGGTCGGCGAGAGCCGTCAGCTGTCTGGGCCCGTGTGCGCGAGAGCGACGAACTACGCGCCCTCTCGGCCCAGTGTGAACGGATCGCCCGGCGGATGGGACTGGAACCAGACCGCAGGCCGTTCACACCCCACGTAACGCTCGCCTATCTACATGGCACACCCCTGGAAGACGCACGGCGCTGGGTGGAAGCCCACCATGCCTATCGCAGCGGCGTATTCTGGGCAGAGGGCTTCCACCTCTATTCAAGCCATACAGGTAAGGGCCCCAGCCGCTATGTGGCTGAGGCCGACTACGTGCTCGAATAAACGCATCATCCGCAATATGTCAGATGGCTGTCACACGCCTCAGGGCGCGGCGCGCAATCTCAGCTCCTGGAACTGCGGCGGATTGGTCGGAGACAGCAACAGCAAGCCCTCCACATCCCCCTTCTCGCAGGTCCATGAGATTGTCCCGCTCAGTCGGCCACCTGCCTTGACAGGCGCATCCGTATCGCAGGCCCCGACCTTCTCCTTCAGCTCCGCCAATGCGCGCTCCCGCACAGCAACAGACCCATCAAGCAGGAAGTTCATCGCCAGTTGCCCCTCTGCCGGACTGAGCTTCCCCTCGGTATAGATCTCGCCTGCCAGGGCATAGGCCTGCGCCAGCACATCGCTGACCGGCACGGCCCGCTCTTCCATCCAGCCGTCCTTCTCCATCTCCAGTGCCGCCTCGCGCACGGTCTGCCACGCCGCGGCATATGTTCGGTTGGCAAATGTGAAGATACCCACGCCAGCATCCGGCATCAGCATCACATACGATCCATATCCCGGATACCCGCCGGAATGCGCCAATGCTGTGCCCAGTTCACACTCGGTACTGACATTAAAGCCCATTCCATAGGTAATGGCCACATCGCACTCATCCCCCTCTTCCAGGCCGTCAAATGTGAGGACACGCGCAAAGTTCAGACCTTGAGACATTTCCCGAACGGTCGAACGCTTTACCGGGCCGTTTTCTTCCCCGTCGCGGGCCGGCCAGGCGTCCAGCAGGAAAGAGACCCATTTTTCATAGTCACTTGCATTGCTAATCATCCCGCCCATGGCACCAAAGACACCAGGCTCCATCGCAGGCTGCTCAGTGAAGACGTCATCTTGCCAGCGATACCCTAGCGCGCGGCGGTTCTGATCCAGCGCGAATGCGTCATAGCCGGTAGAAACCATACCCAGCGGCAGCAATATCTTTGTACGGATATATTCTTCATACGGCATGCCGGAAACATTGGTGACGATCCGCCCAAGGAGGGCATAGCCGAAGTTCGAGTATTCATACCCTGTCTGCGGCACGGTGTTGAACGGAACACCCTGCTTCAGAACTTCGGTGAAGACCTCTTCCGGCATGTCCTGCTGGCGGTCGCCCCAAGGATTGTCGGTGACCAATCCGCCCGCATGTGCCAGCAGGTCGCGCACGCGAATGCGCGGGGAGTCTGTCGTCGGATACGTCCAATCCCGCAGTTCCGGTACATAGTCCTCTGCCAGAGCATCAAGTCTGAGCTTTCCCTCATCACGAAGCTTGAGGATGGCCAGCGCCGTGAACGCCTTGCTCATGGAGGCGATGGAGAACACGGAATCCTCTGTCACTGGCGCCTTCGTTTCAAGATTCGCCGTGCCGGACGCCCTGAAATGAACCAGTTTCCCATCCTTGACGATGCCCCATACAATCCCAGGCACATGCTCTTCGGCCTGATACGCCAGGAAACGCGCATCTATACGCTCGGCCAGTTCCGGCGGAAGAGTAGCGCTTTCATTATCTGCTGAGGTATCCGCCAAGGCGCCCGTCGCCATTCCAATCGAGATCACCGCAGCACTGGCGACTATGCCGACCCGCCGCCCAAATGAAAGCCACGAAGTGCGTGTTGTGTCTTGCCTGATCATCAAATGCCTCTCTCCACAGGATGGTGCGTATCTTTGGAGGGCGAACCTTAGGGGCTTCAGCACGCAACTGACAAGGGAAAACCCAAGTCGCGGGACCTGCTGCACAAACTACACAATGAAGGGAAAGAAATGGTGCCGCTAAGGTGACTTGAACACCTGACCCCCGCATTACGAATGCGATGCTCTACCAGCTGAGCTATAGCGGCATATCCAGTTTCGAGCCCCGCCTAATACCGACAGAGACCATGTTTCGCAAGACGCTTTTGTCGCTTTCCGCCTGCGCATTGCAGCAGGCCAGCCTCAATCCTCGTCGGCAACATAGTCCAGCGGTGGAACTACAGGACCGTCCGGCGCCTTGGGCGGAGTGATCTTGTCGTCCTCAGGTGCCGGCAGAGCCATCACACGCCCGGCCTCCAGTTCGCGCCCGAAGGATTCATAGCGCGGATGCACCAGATCGCCGACATCGCCAAAAGCGTAGACCAGGCGGCTCCAATCGCGCACCGAATAGTCGAATGCAGTTCCCTTCGGATCAATGTCAGACCAGTCCGGCTCCCGCGAGGCTGAGACGGCCATACGGCCCCATCGTTCGGCTTCCTTCTTGTCGCCATAGCCTTTCAAGGCCCGCTCCATCAGTAGACAGAGCCGCGCGGTCGGATTCTCTTCTACCAGCAGGGCCAACGTCTTGATGGCGTCGGTCCAGTCCGCCTTGTCCATAGCCAGCTCAGCCGAGAGAATCTTGCTCTCCCGGTGGGCGGGGTTCATGTCGATCAGGCCTTTGAGGCGCCCTGCAATGTTGGCTGCGGTATCCTGCGGCACCAGACGGCGGGCAAGCTGCGCCAGCGCCGGATGCGGACGAGCCTTCCAGCCAAGCTCCAGCACACCCTGGGCGGCCCTGGCCTTGCCATCCGTCATCAGATGACGCGCGCCATGCCAAGCGGCAGGCGGAAAAGCCGGGGCAGAGCGGATCGCCTCGGCCAGTTCCTTTTGCGCTTCCAGCTTGCTCTCATGCGGAAGGCCGACAGCCCGCGCCGTATGCAGCACAGCCCGACGGCGGCGCAGACTGTCGCCGGTGACAAGCCCGCGCTTCTCCCCGATGGAGAGCGTTTCAAGCGCCTTGGTCCACTCCCCTTTCGAAACCTGCAGGTCGAAGAGATTGTTGAAGGGCCAGTCGGCAGAGGACTTGATGCCCAACGCTTCCCGCGCCCGGGCCTCTGCGGTCAATTGATCGCCTCGCTCGGCGGCGGCGGCGGCACTGCCACGCAAACCAGCCAGTTGGCCACCCGGCAGGCGGCTCAGCTGCCCCCAGGCACGCTCTGCCCCCGCCCAGTCATCATTGGCTTCTGCCGCGCGCGCTTCCAGCAGCAGTTTCAGCCGCTCGTCCTCGGCATGCCTGGCCGCTTTTTTGGCAAGCTTCAGCGCGGCATTGGAATCGCCTGCCTCAGCCGCCAGCAGACCTTCGGTAAGCGCAGAATTGGCTTTGCGTGTGCGCGACGCCTGACGCGACTTGCCAATCTTGCCCGGCAGAATGAACAGGCCACTGACCAGCCACCAGATAAAGGCGATCACCCCGCCAAACAGTAACATCAGGAAAGTCGCAAGCCCTGACTGGATGGAAATCTCACGTTCGCCGAAGGGGACAGTCACCGCTCCCGGCAGCGTCAGCGCCCACCAGACAAAGGTGGCCGAT
The DNA here is from genome assembly GCA_018222605.1 of Alphaproteobacteria bacterium. Taxonomy (GTDB): domain Bacteria; phylum Pseudomonadota; class Alphaproteobacteria; order Caulobacterales; family Hyphomonadaceae; genus Hyphomonas. Next base: position 59,219 of record JAAEZZ010000008.1, on the reverse strand, counting down.
GCCGTAAACAGCAGCAGGATCAGGATAAACAGGACAATCCGGTTCATGAGTTCTTACTTATCCCCTTCAATGAGGCGCGTCTGCAAGGCCTCAAGCGCGGCTTCCAAAGTGATGCGCCGGTTTGCCTGTTCGGTCCAGTCAGCCATCGCGTCTGCCGCAGGGCCCTTGAGACCCGCAATCAGCATGGCGGCCTTATCAATATCTCCTGCAAGCACAGCCGTATCGGCGCGGTCCAGAATAGTAGCAGGGTCGCGATCATCGCCGTCCAGCTTGCGTACTTTGACCGCATCCCCAAATGCGCGGTTCAGCCAGGACAGGCGATCACCGGTCTCATCCGGAATGGCCTTGAGGGCAGCGACGCGGGCCGGTTCAAAGTTGTCTTGCAGGGCAGAAACGGTGGGGGCCCCCGTGGACGCGATCTCACCCAACTGTCGCACAGCCGGGTCAGATGGCATCAGGTTGCGCAAGGCGCGATATTCAGACTCGAACGCCCCGCCACGACGCGACGCTGCCTCTATTGCAGACAGGGATCGGGCGATCCGGGCGGACTCGCTGGCCGCTTCAGCCTCGCTGCGGGCAGCCTGCTCACCGCGGCGCATATCCTCCACCAGCCCTGTCAGTTTTTCGACATCCTGATTGCCTGCCAGCTTTGCCGCCTCCAGATCTGACCGGAGGGCCTTCATGTCGGCCTCAACCGCAGCCAGACGTGAGGGGTCTACCCCCTGTGGCCGCTCATCAAGCGCCTGTTCCATTTCATCCAGCCGCGTTTCCAGACCCGCGACGGCACGCGCCAGATCCTGCGGGCTAACCGCACCGGATGTGTCGACCTCTTCCAAGGCGGCAATGCGCTTCTCCAGCGCCCGGACCGCTTCACCGGCACCGGATACCCCAACCTCATCAAGACGCTCTGAAAGCACGTCGATATCCTCAGCGAGCTTTTTGACCTGCCCGTTCGGGGCACCGCCCGTACCAAGCGCCTTCATCTCATTTTTAAGTTCGGTTGCCATGCGGGCCTGGTCCCGACTCAGCTTGGACAGCTCCACACTATTATCGCCCTGCCGACGTTCCAGCGTATCGAGACGCCCGGTCATGTCATTGGCCGCATCCCATTGCGGCGGCAGATAGCGGACTCCGGCTATGCCCATCAGACCGCCAAGACCCGCGGCAAACAGACTGAGCACAATGGCACCCAGCCAGCCGGGCCCACCGCCTTGCGCACGGCTGGTCTTGCTGTCCTCTTCCGGAGCCGGCTCAAAATCGGCATCAATCGGCTCGACAGAGCTGACCGGTTCTTCCGGCGACATATCGTCAGTCATGACTCACACTTTCCCCTCAGGCGGGATTTTCTTCACAGTGGCACATAGTTCTACGCCAATCAAAGCTCTTGGCGCGCCTTCTCGAGCGCATCCATCAATGCATCCTCATTTGGCCGCTCGGCATGCAGCAGACGCTTTGCCCCAGCGTCTGTCAGAGGCGTGGCTGCCGCTTCAGAGATGGCGACCAGAGTACTGGTTTCGAGTGAAATTTTGTCCACGGCGGAAAGAAAGGCCGCCGCACCCTTCGCCGAATGGATCAACACCATGCAATCATCTGGCGCTAGAATAGCCTGCCGCGCTTTCAAAGCCAGCTGCCCCGTCGGCGCCGTTTCATACAATGCCTGGAACCGGGCTGTGCGCCCTCCTTCCCTCAGGCGGCGGACAAGATCACCGGCGGCAGCCGAATTCGCCACATGAAGAAATCCGCCACTGTCCGGGTCAGATTTCAGGATCATTGCCGCCAGGTCTTCGGCATTGCCATCCCCTTCGACATGCAGGCCGAACCCCGCCTCCTGAATGGCGGCATTCGTGGCGGGCCCGACGCCCCACGCGGTCATCCCCGCGACTTGCGGTGTCATGCCGCCAGCGGCCTGCATGAAAAAGCGCACGCCATTGGCGCTGGTAAAGATCAGATTACGGACATCCGAGAGATCCGGAACAGCTCCCTCCAGCTCCTTCAGCACCAGCATGGGGGAGAGGATTGCCCGAAAGCCCAGCCGGGCGAGCCGCTCTACGGTCTCGCTCGCCCCGGGCTCGGCCCGGGTCACGATGACGGGAGGCGTTACCATGTCTCTCCAAAGGCTGGCAGGCGCCCGCCTGCGGCCTCACGGATCTGCGCCGCAAGGTCAGCGCCCAGGGCAGCCATCTGTTCATGCGTCGAAGACTTCGGGCATGATCCGCTGGCAGACCATTTCTCCTTGCCGTCCAGCGCCAGAACTTCTCCGGACAGGAACCATTCTTCGCCCCGGTCGAATGTGTGCGCGGCGATCGGTGTGCGGCAACTGCCATCCAGCGCCGCCAGGAACGCGCGCTCCATGTAGGCGGCCGCTTCGCTTTGCTTGTAGTTCATCTTGTCAAAGGCCGCTGCAGCATCTTCCGGCAGATCATCGCGCGCGACGACCCCGACAATGCCCTGCGCGGCGGCAGGCAGCATCTCTTCCAATGGAATGGGATTGGCGACATGCGACATGCCAAGCCGCGTCAGTCCCGCCATGGCCAGATAGGTGGCGTCCGCCAGCCCCTCTTCCAGCTTGCGCATGCGCGTAGCGACATTTCCCCGGAAAGTAACGATCTCAAGATCCGGGCGGCGCGCCAGTGTCTGCGCCTCGCGCCGCAGGGATGCGGTGCCGACTTTCGCGCCTTCCGGTAGCTCTGCCAGAGACGAATATTTCGATGACAGGAAGCCCTCACGCGCATCTTCGCGCTCCGGGAATGCCACAAAACGTTGCCCTTCCGGCAAAACCGAGGGCACGTCCTTCAGGCTGTGCACGGTGACATCCACCTCGCCTCGGCTGAGCGCGGCGTCCAGTTCGCGGGTAAACAACCCCTTCCCGCCGGAATTTATCAGACGCTCCGTCGTCAACTGGTCTCCAGAGGTCGTGAAGGTCACAATCTCTCCACGCAATGCACCACCGGAATGGATTTCCAGGGCGGCCGCGACCTGCCGTGCCTGCACCAGAGCAAGGGGCGAGCCCCGTGTCCCGATGCGCAAACTGCGCTGGTCTTGGGGGCGGGTATCGTCAGAAGATATACGTGGATCAGTCATCCCCCTCCCCTAGCGCCCGAAACGCCCTTTGCCAATTGACAGAGCGCCGCGCCAAGGGATAGCGTCACTTATCGTTATTCGAGAAATACCCTCCGGAGATCCCCATGATCAAACACACCGCCTCAGCGATCGCGCTCGCGTTCGCCCTGGCCGCCTGTGGCCAGAGCAATCAGGCCCCAGCCGCCACAGAGACAGAGCAACCCGCAGTCACTGCAGAGCAGATTGCCGCCAATAGTGAGCGCATCAATGCGTGGTTCGACGAGAAGTACGAAGAATCCCTGCAATTCAGCCCAATGGGCCTGACCTTTCTGGGGCGCAAGGACAAGTACGACGAGATCGACTGCTTCACCATCGAGTGCGCGAAGGAACAGCTCGACTGGCGCGTCGCGGCTACGAAAGAAATGGAAGAGACGTTCGACTATGACGCCCTGTCCCCGGCTGACCAGATTTCCTATGACATCTGGAAGTACCAGACCGACCAGGCCGTCGCTGGCCAGGAATACATCTATAATGGCTATGTCTTTGATCAGATGAACGGGCCGCAAAGCTTTGCGCCGACCTTCATGATCAACTTCCACCGCGTCGACACGCCGGAAGACATGCAAGCCTATATCTCGCGCCTCAAGGAAATTGGCCGCGCCATGGACCAGGCCATAGACATCGCAAAGGAATCCGCCAGCCGCGGTGTCCATGCGCCGAAATTTGCTTATGAAGGCGTGATTGATCAGTCCAAGAAGGTCATCACCGGCGCACCTTTCACTGACGGGGAAGACAGCGCCATCTATGCCGACGCAAAAAGCAAGATCGCAGCTCTGGTCGAGACCGGAAAAGTCTCCGAAGAAGATGGCGATGCGATGCTGGAGGATGTGAAAACCGCCCTCCTGGACAATTTCAAGCCAGCCTATGACAACATCATCGCCTTTGCCGAGGAAGACATGGCGAATTCTCCCGATCCGGACAGCCCGGTCGGCGCGAATACGCAGCCCAATGGCGAAGCTTATTACAACTACCTGCTCAGCACGCAGACCACGACTGACATGACAGCAGACCAGATCCATCAAATCGGTCTGGAAGAAGTGGACCGCATCCATGCCGACATGGAAGCTATCAAGGATCAGGTCGGCTTTGAAGGTTCGCTGCAAGACTTCTTCAAAATGCTGCGCGACTCCAAGGATGACGAGCGCTTCTACTATCCGAACACGGATGAGGGCCGTCAGGCCTATATTGATGACGCGACCGCCGTGATCGACAATATCAAGATGCATCTGCCGGAATTCTTCGGCATCCTGCCGAAGGCAGACCTGGTCGTGAAGCGCGTTGAACCCTTCCGCGAACAGGACGGCGCTGCCCAACACTATTATCCGGGTACGCCGGATGGCTCCCGTCCCGGCATCTATTATGCGCACCTCTCCGACATGACCGCCATGCCGAAGCGCGAGTTGGAAGTGATCGCCTATCATGAGGGCATTCCAGGCCACCACATGCAGATCTCCATCGCGCAGGAGCTGACCGGTGTGCCCCAGTTCCGTACGCAGGCGGGCTTCACGGCCTATGTCGAAGGCTGGGCGCTCTACTCCGAATGGCTGGCTCAGGAATTCCCGGACACCTACACAGATCCGTATTCTGACTTCGGCCGGCTCGGCTCTGAAATCTGGCGCGCGATCCGCCTCGTAGTTGATACCGGCATCCACTCCAAGGGCTGGACTGAGGAAGAAGCGGTTCAATACTTCCTGGACAATGCCGCCATCACAGAGGCTCAGGCCCGCTCTGAAATCCAGCGTTACATCGTGATGCCGGGTCAGGCGACCAGCTACAAGATCGGCATGATGAAGATCCAGGATTTGCGCCGGAAAGCCGAAGGCGAGTTGGGTGACAAATTCGACATTCGCGCCTTCCACGACACCGTTCTGGGCGGCGGCGCCCTGCCGCTGAAGGTTCTCGAACGCCGCGTCGATCAGTGGATCGAAGAAGTGAAAGCCTCTTAAGGTCAGATACTGATACGAACAGTTTTGCCCTTCCCCTAACGGGGAAGGGCTTTTTTCTACGCCATTAGCAATACTGTTAGCGCTATCTTGACTTCGTTTCTTCCCACCTGAAGAGTTTCGCAAAACAAAACAATCATCGGGGAGAGACCACATCATGCAGAGATCATTAGCCGCCATCATTGCCGTCACCGCATTCGCAGCGTGCGCCAACACGCCTCCGCCTGCGACCACACAAGCCAGAAACCCCATCATCACCAACATCTTCACCGCAGACCCCGCCCCCATCGTGCATGACGGGCGGCTCTATCTCTATGTCGGCCATGACGAGGCGGCCGGCGACCAAATGTTCAACATCACCGAATGGCGCGTCTATTCCACCGACGACATGGCGCACTGGACCGATCACGGCCCGATCATGAAGCCGACAGACTTCAAATGGGCGATCCGCGACGCCTGGGCCTCCGAGGCGATAGAGCGGGACGGCAGATTCTGGCTCTACACCGCCGTCGAACACGACGAGACAGATGTCGGCAAGGCCATCGGCGTCGCCGTATCAAACAGCCCGACAGGCCCCTTCCACGACGCGCTCGGCCACGCGCTTGTTGCCAATTCGGATACGGACGGCCCGCATGTATGGGATGACATCGACCCGACCGTGTTCGAGGATGATGATGGCACCTTCTGGCTCTATTGGGGTAATGCCAACCTCTACTACGCGCCGCTTGCGCCCGACATGATCAGCTTCGCAGCCCCGATCCGACAAGTCTCCCTGACGAACTTCGAGGAAGGCCCATGGCTCTTCAAGCGCGGCAGCCTGTATTACATGGCCTATGCCGGAATCGACGAAGCGGAAAATGAAAACGAGCAGCTCTATTACTCCACCGCCCCCACCGTGACCGGTCCGTGGACCTATCGCGGCAAGATCATGGGCCCCGGCGAGAACAGCTTCACCATCCATCCCGGCATCGTGGAGTTCAAAGGCAACTGGTATCTCTTCTACCATAATGCCGCGCTCAGCCTGAACGGAGAGGACGGCGCCATCGGCCGGCGCTCAGTTCGCGCCGAGCATCTCTATTTCAATGAGGATGGCACCATCCAGCCCGTCACCGCTACGGCGGAAGGCGTGACACTTCCTCGGCAAGACTAAAGCGACCTTAGGTCAGGGCTTGTCACTGGCCCTCCCTGCCCTAGGCTCTCGGGCAGGGAGAAAACGCCATGAATCTTGATTTCAGTCCGGAAACGGAAGCCTTTCGCCTGAAGGTCAGAGAGTTCTTCGAAACCGATTTCCCGCAGGACATCATTGCGAAAAACCGTGCCGGACAGGCTCTGACCACGGAAGATGTCCGAAGGTCGGAAATGGCGCTTGGCTCAAAGGGCTGGCTCGCCTCTGCCTGGCCGGAAGAATATGGCGGCCCCGGCTGGTCCATTGAAGAGCAATATGTCTTCGATGAGGAACTGGAACGCGCCGGCGTGCCAACGGTCACACCCATGGGCGTCGTCTATGTTGGCCCGGTGATCTACACCTTTGCCTCTGACGAACAGAAGGACAAATGGCTGCCGGGCATCCGCGATGGCTCGGTAGGCTGGGCGCAGGGCTATTCAGAGCCAGGCGCAGGCTCAGACCTCGCCTCCCTTCAGTTCAGCGCGGAACTGAAAGACGGCACCTATATTCTGAACGGTCACAAGATCTGGACCTCTGCTGCGCAGCATGCGGACTGGATTTTCCTGCTGGCCCGCACGTCGCGCGGAGAGAAAAAGCAACAAGGCATCAGTTTCATCTGCTGCCCCATGGATGCGCCCGGCGTCACCGTTCGCGCGATCATTACGATTGATGGCAAGCATGTGCTGAATGAAGTCCTGTTCGACAATGTCGAAGTGCCGGAAGGCAATCGCATTGGCGAAGAAGGCAAAGGCTGGACCTATTCGCAATACCTGTTGGGCTTTGAACGCACCTCCTATGCCCGGATTGGCGGCAAGCGTGCCATGCTGCGCCATATTCGCGATGTTGCACGGGCTGCGCCGGATGGCGGCAATCATCGCCTGATCGATGAGCCGAGCTTTGCGCGGAAACTGACTGAGGCAGAGATGGCTGTGGATGGTCTTGAAATGACGGTCTTCCGCATCCTCTCCGCCCTGTCCGCAGGCGGATCACCAGGCGATGCGGCCTCCACGGTTAAGATCCTGGCGACGACAACGCATCAGCAGATCACGGAACTGATGCTGGACATGGCGGCCTTTTACGCCCAGGCCTTTGGCAAGGGCAGCGGCTTGCCGTCAGATATCCCGTCCTATGCGGCGCCGGATGTCGCGGCCTATTTCGGCGGACGCGCACAATCCATCTATGGCGGGACGAACGAAATCCAGCGCAACATTATCGCGAAGAAAGTGCTGGACCTTTAAAAATGCGTAATCTCAGAAGTCATAGGCAATGCCTTTACGTTCCCAGTCGCCATAGCGCGTGGGCTCGATCTTGCGGGGGCCGCCATGCTCGTCTTCCGGCAAATCGCCAGCATTTTCCGACTCTTGCGCGCGTCTCGCATCGGCTTCTTCCAGCGCGCGGCGCGCCTCTGGCGACAGCGATTTGCGGCGCTCTATTTCGGTCTCGTCAGGAAAGTCGGCTGTGCTCATCTGCACTCCCCAATTCGTTAACAATCCCCATATAGCTTCTGTGGAAATAATTTCATCCTCATACCTGTGACTGTTGGAGACGAGTAACCCATGGGTACCGCAAAGACCTTTATGCTCCTGGCAGCCCTGACGGCGCTGTTCATGGCTGTCGGCTATCTGATCGGCGGCGTCATGGGCATGACGATTGCCTTTGTTGTCGCCGCAGCCATGAACATCTTTTCGTGGTGGAATGCTGACAAGATCGTTCTGCGCATGCAGGGCGCCAAGGAAGTCACGCCGGATCATGCCTCTCCCATGATGCGCACCTTTGCGAATGATGTCGCGCGCCTCGCCGAACGGGCCGGCCTGCCTGCCCCGCGCGTCTATGTTATTGAGACACCGCAGCCCAATGCCTTCGCCACAGGCCGCAACCCGGACAATGCCGCCGTGGCCGCCACGACCGGCCTGCTCGGCAGCCTCTCCCGTGAGGAAGTCGCCGGCGTTATGGCGCACGAATTGGCGCATGTGCAAAACCGCGACACGCTGACCATGACCGTCACCGCCACGATTGCCGGTGCCATCGGCATGCTAGCGAACTTTGCGCTGTTCTTCGGCCGCGAGCGTGCCGGACTGATCGGCTCCCTAGCAATCATGATCTTCGCGCCCATGGCGGCTGCGCTGGTACAGATGGCAATCAGCCGCTCGCGTGAATACGAGGCTGACAAGCGCGGCGCCGAAATCTGCGGCAACCCGCTCTGGCTGGCCTCAGCCCTGCAGAAGATCGAACGCGGCGCCCGCGCGTCCATCAATGTGAATGCCGAGCGCAACCCCGCCATGGCGCACATGTATATCGCCAATCCGCTGAGCGGCCGTGGCGCGGACAATCTGTTCTCGACCCACCCGGCCACCGCCAACCGGATTGAAGCCCTGCGCCGCATGGCGGCAGAGATGGGCGTCTCCTCCGAAACCGCTGACGCGCCTCGCCAGCAAGCCGGCCCATGGGGCTAACAGGTAATTGATTTTATGAGTGGAGCCCTCTCCCGGCGCGCGGCCGCCGAACTCCTCATGCTGACTTTGGACAGCCGGCGCACGCTGGATGAAGCCATGGTGCGCTCGGAAAGCTTCAATACGCTGGAAGGATCTGACCGGGGCTTTGCCCGCGTCATGGCCAGTGCGGCGCTGCGCGAGCTAGGCCGTATCGATGTAGCCCTCAGTCCCCTGCTCTCCCGCCCGCTGGAAGCGACCAGCCCCGCCATTCGGGCCCTGCTGCGCGTCGGGGCCGCTCAGCTCTGGCGTTTGGAAACGCACGCCCACGCCGCTGTGTCCGAAACGGTGGAGGCTGCCAAGGACTGGCCAGACGCCCGCTCTGGGGGCGGATTTCTGAACGCGGTCCTGCGCCGCGCGGCGGACATGTCGGCACCGCTGGACGATCTGCCCACGACCGAGATCTGGCCGGACTGGCTCGCCGCACGATTTGAAGCGGATCTGGGCCCTGATGCCGCCCGCTCCTTTGCCGCCCACCAGCTGGACGAGCCCCCTATTTTCCTCTCCGCCAAAACCTCCGCTGAAAACGTGGCCCATGCGACAGGCGGCGAAGTTACAGACAGCGGCTCCATTCGGCTGGACAGTGCCATGATTGAAACACTGCCCGGCTATGAGGATGGCGACTGGTGGGTACAGGATGCTGCCGCTGCCCTGCCAGCACGGCTGCTAAATGCCGGGTCCGGAGACTCCGTGATAGATCTTTGCGCCGCACCCGGCGGCAAAACGCTGCAGCTGGCAGCAACCGGCGCCCGCGTCACAGCGGTTGACCGGTCCAAGCCCCGCCTTGAGCGGCTGCGGGAAAATCTCGAGCGCACAGACCTTACCGCAGACATCATCGCAGCAAATGCAGATGAGTGGCGGCCACAGGCGCCCGCCTCAAAACTTCTGCTCGATGCGCCCTGCTCTGCCCTCGGCACGCTGCGCCGCCACCCCGAAGGGGCCTGGATCAAGCGCGAAGCCGAGATTGACCGTTTCCCCATCGCGCAGGCCCGCCTGCTGGCCTCGGCAGCGGACATGGTCTCGCCCGGCGGCACGGTCATATATTGTGTCTGCACACCTTTGAAAGCCGAAGGGTCGGACATTGTCGCGCAGGCCATTTCAAACGGTTTGTATGAGCGGATCGCCATCACAGATGCGGAAGTGCCCGGCTTTGCAGCCAGCCTCACGTCGGAGGGGGACTTGCTGACTCTCCCTGCTCCGAGCGCCGGTCACGACGCCTTCTACATTGCGCGTCTGAAACGCCTCTGACGCCCAAATTTTCCTTTGGTTACTGTGCGATGAACAGATTCGCCATCAAAAGGCCTCCAAGAATTCATCTGCTATTCAGGCAAAACCGTGCAAATAACCTGCATCAAATGTGCAGGGAGCACTTCAATTATGACCAAGACCTTTTCCCCCAGCAAGATTGCCGCAGGCAGCTTTGCCGCGCTGACCCTCGCTCTTGCAGGCTGTGCCAATAATTATGGCACCAGCTCGGCAAGCCCGGCTGCCGTTGGCCAGGCATCCAGTGTCTATCACGGCACGGTGACATCGGTTCGCCAGATCACCATCCAGTCCGACCGTTCACTGATCGGCACGGCGACAGGCGCCGTCCTTGGCGGCCTTGCAGGTTCCGAGCTAGGCGGCGGCGACAAGGCCCAGACCGCTGGTGCCATTGGCGGCGCCGTGATCGGTGGTATCGCCGGTAACGAAGCCGGCAAGGCTGTCGGCAAGAAACAGGGCTATGCCTATATTGTTCGCTTCTCCAATGGCGAAGTGAAGGAAATCATCCAGGGCGCCGATGTTTACATCGCCCCCGGTACGCCGGTCGACATCATTGCCGGCGCCGATGGCTGGAAGCTGGTACCCGCAGGTTACTAAAGCTCCGCAATTGCTGAAAACGGACGGCCGACCGCCTTGTGCGGTCGGCTGTTCCGGCATAGGGAAGCACCATGCAAAACGTGCTCATTTCCCCTTCGATTCTCTCCGCTGACTTCGCCCGACTGGGCGAGGAAATCGCCGCGATTGATCAGGCCGGCGCCGACATGATTCACATCGACGTCATGGATGGTCACTTCGTGCCCAATTTGACATTTGGCCCGCCTGTCATTGAAAAATTGCGGCCCTGCACGGACAAACCGTTTGACGTGCACCTGATGATTGCCCCGGTGGATCCCTTCATAACAGCCTTTGCCAAGGCTGGCGCAAACATCCTGACCGTACACCCCGAAGCCGGTCCGCACCTTCACCGCACGATCCAGGCGATTCGCGCCGCAGGCATGCGTCCAGGCGTTGCACTGAACCCGGCGACCCCGGCAAGCATTATTGAGCCCGTGCTGGATGATATCGACCTCATCCTCGTCATGTCCGTGAATCCGGGCTTTGGCGGGCAGGCCTTTATCGACAGCCAGCTGCGCAAAGTGCAGCAATTGCGGGCGATGATCGACCAGACCGGGCGGAATATCATTCTCGAGATCGATGGTGGTCTGAATGCAGACACTGCTCCAAAGGCCATCGCTGCCGGGGTTAATGCAATTGTAGCGGGGTCTGCCGTTTTCAAGGGCGGCGCATCAGCATATGCTAACAATATTCGGGCACTCAGGCCCGGTGTAAAAGTATAGTTTACAACAGAATGGACGGTGGACGTGGGAGGCGCAGACAGCGAAATTCTGGCTGATCGTACCAGATCAGGCGCTGATGACGCTGCCCTGTGGCGCCGTTTCCGGGGCGTTGCCGGCGATGACGCCAAAGTTGGCGTCCTACAAAGATTGAAACTATCCGGGCCGATTCCGGAACGCTTTTCCCATCACCTGAAACGCCTTGTCCCGGCCGATGATCGCCGAACGGACGCCCTGATGCGCGATACTTGGCGAATCGGTATGGAGCGCCTCACCCTCGCGCCCGGTCAGCCACCCTGGTCAGTCCCGCTGCCCTCCAAGCATTTTGCAGATCGCCTGCACCGCTTTTCCTGGCTGCCTGATCTTTTTGCACAAGGCGAACTGGGTGCAGACCGCGCCCTGCGTTTCGTGGATGACTGGATTGAAGGCCATGGTGGCTTTAATGGCTTCTCCTGGCGGCTTGGCCCCACCAGTGTGCGCTGCTGGAACTGGATGCTGTGCGGCCCGGAACTGTTCGAGACCGGAACACAGGAAATCCGCCAGGCACGCCTGGAATGCCTCGTCCGCCAGCTGCGCTATCTTTCCGATCAGGTCGACGCGGCAACAGACCCCAAGGCTCGCTGGAACAGCTCTGTCACCATTGTGGCCGGCGCGCTCTGCATTGACCGCGCCATGAGCATGGACAGCGCGCTGGCCCGGCTGGACGCTGAATGCACGGCGCAGATCCTTCCCGATGGCGGCCATGTCAGCCGCAGTCCATCGCGCGCCCTGCACGTTCTGGTGCATTTGCTGACCTTGCAGGATCTGTTTCGCCGCGCTGGATATCCAGAACCGGACTTTTTCGGGAAATGTATCCCGCGTGTTGGAGCCATGGTCTCCTTCTTCCGGGCTGGCGATGGCGCCCTGAACCCGTTCAATGATGGGGATGAAGGCCGTCCGGAAGTCGTTGAAGCTGCCCTGGCTCTGCTACCTGCACCGCCGCGCCGTTTCACCTTTGCGCCCAAATCCGGCTTCCAGAAACTGGAAAAGAACGGCCTGCGTCTTGTGCTGGATTGCGGCGAGGCCCCTGCCCGACCATTCGGGGATTTCGCCCATGCAGGCGCCCTTGGTTTTGAACTGTCCGATGGCCCGGCCCGTCTGGTGACCTCCTGCGCCTACAGCGCGGAAGTGAATGTGGACTGGCAGGCCGCCGTCCGCCGTACCGGCGCCCACTCAACCCTTGTTCTGGCAGGACGTGATTCGTCGCATTTCGCCCTGAATGAAGAATCACGCCTGCTTGCCGCCAGCGGTCCGGACGGTATTTCAGCCAAGCGCCTGGAAGAAGCTGACGAAATCTGGCTCGATGCGCAGCATGGCGGCTACAAGTCTCCCTGCGGTCTTTTACATCGCCGCCGCCTGTTCATGTCGGGCGACGGAAAGCGCCTCGCCGGTGAGGATTCCCTGGTCCGTCCGATCTCTCAGCCACCCTCGGATGACCGTATGTTCATTGGGTTTGAGATACGCTTTCATTTACACCCTACCGTTACGGCCATGATGGGTCGCGATGCGATTCGTCTGGTCTGCGATGATGGGACTGTCTGGCGTTTCAAGACGAGTCATGAGGGTGCACGTCTGGAACGAACCGTTTATTTAGGTCGCGGTGTGGTTGAAAGACCGGAGCAAATCGTTATGGCTGGTTATGCCGATCCTAATGGAGATGGACAACAGCCGCCGAATTGTATCCGGTGGGCCTTTCTGAAGGAAGAAGCATCATGACCCCCAAACATGCTGCGCGCCGCGCCATGATGCTCACCCTGGGATTCGACATCCTGATGGCTCTGGCTGCAATGTCTGTTGCTGTTGTGCTTGTCTGGTCCTCTGAAGGGCCGCGGGACTCCTTCCCCGCGCTCTCTCTGGCCCTGAGTACGCTCTCCTTCGGCATGTCTGTCGCTGCGTCCTTTGTCGTCATGGGTATCCAGAAGCAGGTCTGGCGCCATCTGGGTTGGCCGGACGCCGTGCGCATTTTCCAGGCCATCTGTCTGGCCGCCCTGATTTATCTGCCGGGCATGCTGCTTCTCAACGGACTGCTGGCAACGCCGCTCGCCAGCCTGATGGTAGCGCTGGTGCTTTGGACGATCGGTCTGTTCGCCGGCCGCATGTATGCCCTGTCGCGGTCCACGCATGAGCCTTTCCAGATCTTCAGCCCGGTTGCCAAGAATGGCCAGCCCGTCCTACTTGTGGGCGATTCGCAGAGCTGTTTTCACGTCATCCGGCGCATCCAGTCTTCGCCCCAGAGCAGCAAGGTCCGCCTGCTGGGTCTGGTTGAGACACAGGCGACAGAGCCCGGACGGGCGATTCGCGGCATCCCGATCATGGGCTCTCTGGAGGAGCTTGGCGAAATCATCGAAGTGATCGCGGTTCGCTACAAACAGGTTCCGTGGATTGCCGTCACAGGCGCAGCCCGCAATCGGGATACGATGCTTAAAGTGCTGGAGACCGCGTCTGACCATGGCGCCGAGATCATGGCGCTGAACCGGGATGAGGCGGCGCAAGTGCTGGAGCCTGTCCGTCCCGCAGACTTGCTATCGCGCCCGGAACGTCACCTGTCCATCGAGCCGGTCCGCAACCTCGTCGAAAACGCCAATGTGCTTGTTACAGGCGGTGGCGGCACGATCGGTTCAGAGCTGACCCGCCAGATCGCGCGGCTCCAGCCCGGCTCTCTCACCGTATTCGACGCCTCCGAGTACAATCTCTATTCCATTGACATGGAACTGGCCGGCATCATGCCAAAGGGATGCCACAAGGCCCGCCTGGGCGATGTGCGCGACATAAATCGCGTCCGCGATGTGTTCAGCCGCGCGCAGCCGGACGTCGTGATCCATGCCGCTGCGCTGAAACACGTACCGCTGATGGAGCGCAATATCTGCGAAGCCATCCTGACCAATGTGGCCGGCGCAATCCATTCCGTGCAGGCCGCTGCCGCTGTCGGCGCCAAGCGCTTCGTCTTCATCTCGACCGACAAGGCGGTTGACCCGGACAATGTCATGGGCGCCACCAAGCGCCTCGCCGAAATGGCGATTACGCAGATCGCCGCTGAATCCGGCATGGCCGCCTCCATTGTCCGTTTCGGCAATGTGCTCGGCTCCTCCGGCTCGGTGGTTCCGCTGTTCGAGAAGCAGATCGCCGCGGGCGGCCCCGTCACACTGACCGATCCAAACGTCACCCGCTATTTCATGACCGTGGAAGAGGCCTCAGCCCTCGTTCTGCAAGCCGCGACGCTGCAGGACCAGCCGGCCCATACCGGCCTGTTCGTGCTGGACATGGGAGAGCCTATGCAGATCCTGCAGCTGGCCGAGACCATGATCCGCCTGAAAGGCCTGGTGCCCGGCGTCGACATCAAGATCACCACGACAGGCTTGCGCGATGGCGAGAAGATGCACGAAGTGCTGACCTATGAGCATGAGCATGTCAGCAAGACACCGGTCGATGGCGTCAACCGCGTCGACAATTGCACCGTGCCGTCCGAACTCTTCGAGAAGCGCCTCAAGGAAATCATCGAGGCAGCCTCCCGCCGTGAACGGTCAGAAGCCCTGCGCCTTCTGGGCGTGCTGGTTCCGGAATATGCCGTTGAACGCGCTGAAAAGGCGCGGCGCTGGAGCGCTTGACGCACGGCCCTTTCATGCTACGCCCCGCGGCACAAGCCATCATGCCTGCGCCAGAGGATATTTCCCATGACTGATGCCGCCACGAGCGGAGCCCCCGTTCGCATTCGCCGCGCCCTCCTGTCCGTTTCCGACAAGACCGGCCTTGTAGACCAGGCCAAAAAGCTGGCCGAAAAAGGCGTCGAGCTCGTCTCCACCGGCGGCACCTCGAAACTTCTGAAAGACGCCGGCCTTGAGGTGAAAGACGTCGCCGATCTCACTGGCTTCCCGGAAATGATGGACGGCCGCGTGAAGACGCTGCACCCGGCAGTGCATGGCGGCCTGCTCTATCTGCGCGACAATCCTTCCCACGTGAAAGACGCCGAAACCCACGGCATCGGCGCGATCGACCTGATCTACGTCAATCTCTACCCGTTCGAGGCGACGGTTGCCTCCGGCGCGGACTTTGAAACCTGCATTGAGAATATCGACATTGGTGGCCCGGCCATGCTGCGCGCCGCCGCCAAGAATGGCAGCTTTGTTGCCGTCTGCACCGATGGCGGGGACGTCGACAAGGTACTCGCCGAGATGGACGCCACTAACGGCGAGGTCTCCGTCGCGCTCTGCCGCAAGCTCGCCGCCAAGACCTATGCCCGCACCGCCGCCTATGATTCCGCGATCTCGTCCTGGTATGCCGCGCAGCTGGGCGAAACCGCGCCAGACTGGGCCGCGCTTGGTGGCAAGCTGCAGCAGAGCCTGCGCTATGGCGAAAACCCGCACCAGAAGGCCGCCTTCTATGTCACGGGAGAGCAGCGCCCCGGCGTCGCCACGGCGAAACAGCTGCAGGGCAAGGAACTCTCCTACAACAACATCAACGACACCGACGCGGCCTATGAGCTGATCGGCGAACTGGGGGCGGAAACGCCCGCCGTCGCCATCATCAAGCACGCCAATCCCTGCGGCGTCGCGCAAGGGTCCAGCATCATTGAGGCCTACCGCGCCGCGCTTGCCTGCGACTCGACCTCAGCCTTTGGCGGCATCGTCGCCCTGAACCGCGCGCTGGATGAAGAGACCGCGAAAGAAATCTCGCAGATCTTCACCGAAGTCGTCATCGCCCCTGGCGCGGATGCCGCCGCTGAAGCTGTCTTCGCGAAGAAAAAAAACCTCCGCCTGCTGATCACTGAAGGCTTGCCAGATCCGGCCGCTGCCGGTCGCTTCGTGAAAACCGTTGCGGGCGGCTTCCTGATGCAGGACCGAGACTTTGGCCGCATTACGAAGGCAGACCTGAAAGTCGTCACCAAGAAGGCGCCGACCGAGCAGGAACTGGAAGACATGCTGTTTGCCTGGCGCGTCGCCAAGCACGTCAAATCCAACACCATCATTTATGCGAAAGACGGCGCAACCGTCGGCATCGGCGCGGGCCAGATGAGCCGCATCGATAGCGCCCGCATCGCGGCGCGCAAGGCCGAAGACGCCGCCGAAGTCGCTGGCTGGGCGGAGCCGAAAACGAAGGGCTGCGTGGCGGCTTCCGACGCGTTCTTCCCCTTCCCGGACGGTCTGCTGCAAGCGGCCTCCGCCGGGGCGACCGCCGTGATCCAGCCGGGCGGCTCGATCCGCGATGATGAAGTCATCGCCGCCGCCGACGAAGCCGGCCTCGCCATGGTCTTCACCGGCATGCGCCACTTCCGCCACTAGGGGCCAGCCCGATGCGTGCCCGCCTCCTCGTCGTTGTTGCGCTGCTGCTGTCCGCATGCAGCCAGCCGACTGTTCAGGAAGCGGAGTTCATGCAACGGCTCTCCGCCCTCTGTGGCAAGGCTTTCGAAGGCAGGATCGTCAGCGACGATGCAGAAGACGATGCCTGGCGCGCCGAGCGCATCGTCATGCATGTCCGGTCCTGCGAGAAGGATGAAATCCGCATCCCGCTTCATGTCGGCGATAATCGCTCGCGCATCTGGGTCATCCACCGCGAGCGAGATCGCCTCGCCCTGCATCATGAGCACCGCCATGAAGATGGCAGCCTCGACCCGGTGACCGGCTATGGCGGCGTTCGCGATGACCGCTTCAGCGGCAGCCGCCTGAACTTCCCCCCAGACGAAGCCACGAAGGCTCTGTTTGATGCCAATGGAATTCCTGACTCAAAAGACAATATCTGGGCCATCGAAGTTCGCCCTACCCACAGCCTGTTCGCCTATGAAATGGAACGGCCGGGACGAGTCTTCCGGGTCGAGTTCGATACGTCCACCCCTGTGGACACCCCACTCGCCCCCTGGGGCTTCGACTAAACCGCGCAAAAGAGCGGGCTTCTTTTAAGTTCGTCATTAGCGCCGCTGATTACGGGCCTTCTCCAACCTCACATTTCGAGCGTTTTCAACACTATCGTGACCGGTTTTGAATTCTACTTCGATGGAACCGTCCTGCTTAATGTGAACGTGCGCCATGAAGACTTCCTCAAATGGAACCCCAAAAGCATCGTCCCATCTGATTACTCCCATAAAGTCTAGGCCCACAAAGTGCCGCCCAATCAAGGAGCGAATTCGTTCGGCTTGTTCTTGAGTATAGGGAGCATCAACAAAGAGCTGCATACCATCACTGGCAGGTACGTCTCCGAAATTGACGGAAAAATCATAATCATGCGCTCCGTCTTCCCAATGGGGCGTAGCCTGATGAAGCAACGCGCCACATGACGCCTCGGTAACCCTAAGATGCCGCGCCGGACTTTGCCCGCTATTTTTGGCAAAAAAGCTGATGCGAATTTTGGGAGACAGGTGAAATGCTGGCTCCATAAACGACAGATAGGCGCGCACCTGAGCCTGCCCGATTTCACGAGTTACCCTAATCGAATCCAAAGCGCTTTGGTTAGTATCGCGAGCCGCATCCAAAGTGCCTTTCAGGAAGATTAATCCAACCGCACCAACTAAAACCCCTACAGCGGATACGAAGAGCATCCAAAAGGCCCATTTAGCCATCTGACGCTGAGCGTAAAGGTCTTGCTCCTCTCGCCATTCTTGGCGCCCAGGGTATGGATCAGCCGCGGGGGCTGGGATGACCAAAGACGCAATCCCTTGATTGGTCGGGGAGCATTCATACTGGGGGGCACTATGATAGCCACAATGTTCACGCAGCTGATTTTGTAGCGCCATTCCAGCAAAAGCGATTACCAAGATTGCGCCTACAAAATAGGCCGGGCCGTTGCTCCCACTGCGCTCAGCCATTGTAATAACAATGTCGCGCTAAGCTTACCTGACCCGATTTGTCTATGGCACATCGCCTCTTGTTTGTAGGCATCACTAATCCCCCAACTTTTCAACTCTCTGACTATAAGCGATTCCCTCACTACAAGGGACTCACCACAAATCGTGGAAAAGGCCAGACCAATCCCCCTCTCCCTCTGGGAGAGGGGTCAGGGGTGAGGGAGCGTACAGGTCCCACGTGCACGGAAGGCTGCGGCGGCTGGAATGCCCGTGCTCACTGCACGTCCCGGCGCAGAGCGAAAGCCTGTTTCCCCTCGCCCCAGGCCCCTCACGCGGGCGGAAGAGGGGAAAAATGCACGCCCCCAATCCAACTGGTATTCAGCCCGCGCCATGCTTGCGCGCATGGATCCGCACTATCGTCCCTTCTTCAAACATGTCTGGGCCTTTTGCTGGCCCTGGCTGTGGTGGAATCTGGTGCGGCTGACCGAGTGGCGTCGCCGGACGGGACGAAACGTCTTTGTCGTCGTCGACAAACTCGGCAATGTTTACATTCAGTATGTCGGCGATGTGGCCGGGGCCAAGAAAACCTACACATATGAGCCGTCGAAGATCCGCGCCTGGGAACGCCTTGCGCCCGGCATGTATCTTCCGGATGCGGAGCCTGTCTCTATCTGCGAACTGTCAGGCAAATCCTGCCGTAAGCAGATCATCTTTTCAGGCACATATTGCACCTGCGCGCGCGACCCGCCTGACTGTCCCCTCCTCCGCTTGCGGCGGAGACGAAACAGCATCCTTATCACCGGACGGCCATCGCCGCGCCGGCCGCACGCGTTGGTTACAGCGTGAACTGACCTTCGATCACCGTGACAGACCGGCCGATCACCTTTACCCGGTCACCTTCCAGATGCGTTTCCATATGCGCGCCCCGGCCCGGATAGGCCTGATAGCAGGACGCGGCATCCTGCCCGGTGACGGCCTGCATGATCGGCGCCAGCATGGCGTGCCAGCTGCCCGTAGCGGGGTCTTCATCAATGCCGCTGCCGGGCCCGAAGACACGGCTGGTCACATCCACGCCCTCACCGCCTCTGGCAAAGCAGCCGAAATTTCCGCGCGGCCAGTCTGCCGAATCCTCGCCCAGATCCTTCAGCGCGGCATGGTCCACATCCAGCGCGATGATCTGGTCTGGCGTCTCGAACATGGCCGCATAATAGGCGCCGCCCCAGGCCTTCACCGGGCGCGCGCCGAGAGCGCTCGCAATCTCGTCCGTCATCGGAACTTCGAAAATCCTGTAAGCAGGCAGATCCATCTCCAGCCGGCCATCTTCCAGACGGCGCACCGTCAAGCGGCCGGACTTGACCGTGTCGAAGGCAATCGCTTCGCCATCAAAGCCCAGTTCATTGAACAAGACATGCGCGCTGGCCAGTGTCGCATGTCCGCATAGCGGCACTTCGACAGCGGGCGTAAACCAGCGCAGCTTCCAGACGCCCTCCCCGGCCGGAACAATATAGGCCGTCTCGGAAACATTGTTCTCGGCGGCAATTGCCTGAAGCGTCTCGTCAGGCAGGAAGTCGTCCAGCGGCATGATACAGGCCTGGTTTCCCTCGAACGGCTTCGAGGCAAAGGCATCGACCTGGTAGAAGGGAAGTTTCGTCATCGTTCAAATCTCCAATCGGGCAGGCTTCATGCCACAAGGCCTGGCACCGGAGAAACGATGATTTCTGCAGCATCGTTAAATGCCGCTATACGCAGGAGGGAGAAGCCCTGCCGGAATTTTCCCGGCAGAGCAGATACGCCAACCAATCAGGTCGGGCAGTTCGGTGCGGGCGGACGAGAACAATCGCCGATCACCCAGACGCCATCAACACTCCAGACACATGTGCCAAAATCGTTGGAGATCAGCGTACATGTCACACGCCCTTCCGCGCTGGCGGGCCGGGAAGTCTGGGATGTCGTGTCCACAACAATCGGTGCTTCGGCTGCAGTCTGTTGAGACTGAACAGCCCCACCGATTCCTGCGAGGGAGAATGCAACACCGGACACAATTATCTTGGTAATAGCCAAAGGCATGGCCTGATCCTTTCATGATTGCGAATACAGTGATGCCTGATCAAGCCAGATGAGGGTCTCATCTATCTTAAGAAGTTTCAAGAACTACTTTTGGTGGCGCTCAGGAATTCCGGTTTTCGTCCAGCACCCAGCCATGATTGACCGGACCGTGGCCATGGCCAAAGCCCTTCGCGGTACGGATGGCTTCGAGCAGATAGTCCCGCGCGCGCTCAACCGAGTCCGGCACACTCAGCCCCTGCCCCAGAAGCGCGGCAATGCCCGAGGCCAGCGTACAGCCGGTGCCATGGGTGGAAGTGGTCTCGATGCGCGGGCTCTCGAAGATCCACTCGCCGGTCGTCGTCTGCAGCACATCATGGATGATGCTGCCGCCAATATGACCGCCCTTGACCAGCACGCCATTCGCGCCGAGCTCCAGCAGAGCTTCCGCGGCGCGGCGTTGTCCGTCCACGGTTTCAACGGCCTTGCCGCTCAGCACTTCGGCCTCTGGCGCATTCGGCGTTACCAGCCGCGCGCCAGGCACGAGGTCGGACCGGATGGCGCCGACGGCTTTCTCGTCCACCAGACGATGGCCCGATGTGGAGATCATGACAGGATCAATCACGCGCGGTACCAGAATCGCCAGGTCCGACAGGCGCTCGGCAATCGCCTCGACCAGCTCGGCACTGCCCAGCATGCCGGTCTTGATCGCGTCTGCGCCAATATCCTTCAGGGTCATGTCAATCTGCTTGACCACGCCATCCAGCGGCACAGGCCACACACCTTGTACACCGTGTGTGTCCTGCGCCGTGATGGCTGTGATGGCGGTCATCGCATAACCGCCCAGCATCGTGATGGCCTTGATATCCGCCTGGATGCCTGCGCCGCCGCCAGAATCAGACCCGGCAATGATCAGGACGCGGCCCTGCGGACCCTCTGGCTGTGCCATCGGATCAGACCTTGATACCGGCCTTCTGTGCGTCGGCCAGGAAGGTTTCCAGGCCCTTGTCGGTCAGCGGGTGATTGGCCAGGGACTTGATGACGCCCGGAGGCATCGTCGCCACATCCGCGCCAGCCAGCGCGGACAGCTTCACATGGTTCGCTGAGCGGATCGACGCCGCCAGGATTTCCGTGTCGAACAGATAATTGTCATAGATCTGGCGGATATCTGCAATCAGTTCCATGCCATCGATGTTGATGTCATCCAAACGGCCGATGAAGGGGGAAATAAAGGTCGCGCCCGCCTTGGCGGCCAGAAGCGCCTGATTGGCCGAGAAGCAGAGCGTCACGTTAACCTGCGTTCCGTCACCCGACAGCGTACGGCAGGCTTTTAGCCCGTCCCAGGTCAGCGGCAGCTTTACGGCAACGTTGTCAGCGATTTTCGCCAATTTACGGCCCTCGGTGATCATGCCCTCATAGTCTGTGGCGACCACTTCCGCGCTGACCGGGCCCGGCACGATCTCACAGATTTCCTGAATGACATCAGCAAACGGGCGGCCGGCTTTCGCGATGAGGGACGGGTTCGTGGTCACACCGTCGATCATGCCGCTTTCAGCCAGATCGGCGATGTCCTTGGTGTCGGCGGTATCTACGAAAAATTTCATCTGTCCTGTCCTGTTCTCTTTAAGTCTCAGACGCTGGGACGGCCGATGGAGAAATAGTGGAATCCGCGGGCCGCCATATCGTCTGGTGCATAGATGTTCCGGAGGTCTACCACAATATTAGAGTTGAGGGCTCCCTTGATGCGATCCAGATCCAGCGCGCGGAACTGGTCCCATTCGGTGATGATGACCATCGCGTCTGCATCCTGAACGGCTTCATAGGCGCTCTTGGTAAAGGTCACATCGCTGAGCAGGTGAGAAGCTTCGTCCATGGCTTCCGGATCATAGGCCTGAATCGTGGCCCCGGCGGCCTGCAGGGCGGGGATGATGTCCAGGCTCGGCGCATCGCGCATGTCATCGGTGTTCTGCTTGAAGGCCAAGCCCAGCACGCCGATCTTCTTGCCGCTGACATCGCCGCCCATGGCCTCGATGATCTTGCCGGCCATCGCCTTCTTGCGGGACGCATTCACCTCAACCACTGTGTCGACGATGCGAACGGGGGAATTATAGTCATTCGCCGTCTTCGTCAGGGCGAGCGTGTCTTTCGGGAAGCAGGAGCCGCCATAGCCCGGTCCGGCATTCAGGAATTTCTTGCCGATCCGGCCATCCAGACCGATCCCGCGGGACACTTCCTGGACATTCGCGCCGACCTTCTCGCACAGATCCGCCATCTCGTTGATGAAGGTGATCTTGACGGCCAGGAAGGCGTTGGCGGCATATTTAATCAGCTCAGACGTACGGCGCGCCGTGAACAGGATGGGTGTCTCATTCAGGAACAGCGGGCGATAGAGTTCCCTCATCACATTGCGGGCGCGCTCGTCTTCAGTGCCGACGACAACGCGATCAGGAATCTTGAAGTCCTTGATCGCCGCGCCTTCGCGCAGGAATTCCGGGTTTGAGACAACGGCAAAGTCGCCATCCGGGCGAGCCTTGCGGATGATCTCTTCCACTTCGTCGCCCGTGCCGACCGGAACGGTCGACTTGGTCACGACGACGGTGAAGCCGTCCATCAGCTGAGCGATTTCTTCCGCCGCCGCATAGACATAGGAAAGGTCCGCATGGCCATCCCCTCGGCGGGACGGCGTGCCCACGGCGATGAACACCGCGTCGGCATCCTTGATTGCGTCTTTCGCTTCGGTCGTGAAGAACAGACGCTCTTCCTCGACATTCTTCGCGACCAGGCTGTCCAGCCCAGGCTCGTAGATCGGCATGATGCCAGCCTTGAGCTTTTCGATCTTTGTTGCATCCTTGTCGACACACGTCACAACGTGTCCGAAATCAGCAAAACAGGCTCCGCTCACCAGGCCTACATAGCCGGTACCAATCATCGCGACGCGCATGGAAATCCCTCACCACAAACAAACAACAGGGGTTGCGGCGAGGGGTGCGATTTTTGTGCCAATAGGTCAAGAGGCAGGATGTGCTGGCGGAATAAGAAACACATTACCTTCCTGCAATGCCTTCCAAACCCCTTTCCGGTCGCCAGATACGGGCTTGACGCGAAGCCCTACCAAGACTAGATCAAAACGTGAACAGGAGGGGCGCATGGCAGATCTTACTTTCTATACCAACCCGCAATCGCGTGGCCGCATCATTCGCTGGATGCTGGAAGAGGTGGGCGCCGAATATGATACGGTGCTTTTGACCTATGATGGCACAATGAAAGACGCAGACTATCTGGCCATCAACCCGATGGGGAAGGTGCCAGCCATTGTACACAAGGGCAAAACGGTCACTGAATGCGCCGCCATCTGCGCCTATATGGCCGATGCCTTTCCGGAGGCGGGCCTTGCGCCGCCACTGGATCAACGCGCGGATTATTATCGCTGGCTCTTCTTTGCCGCAGGCCCGCTGGAAAGTGCGATCATCAACCGCTCGCTGGGCTTTCAGGTCACGCCGGAGCAAAAGCGCATGGCAGGATATGGCGACTTTGATGACACCTATCATGCCCTCATCCGCGCGCTGTCAGGCACACCCTATGTCTGCGGGGAGAAGTTTACCGCAGCCGATGTCTATGTCGGTGCGCAGGTCGGCTGGGGCCTGCAATTCGGCACCCTGCCCGAGCATGACGTGCTGAAAGCGTATTGGGAGCGTCTGGCCCCGCGCGGGGCCTGGACCCGCGCCACCCAAATGGATGACGCAGCCGCCGCCGATATGGCCTGAGGACTTTGCCCGCTGCCTTCAGGCAGCGGGACATGTCAAAACCCGGTCTGGCTGTAATCAGATTTCCTGATTGTAGGCGCCGACTTCCGGATGCTTGCCAAGGCGCGGCTTCACTTCCTTGTGGAAGAGATCCCGCATGTCATCCTCGCTGGTCATGGATTCGACCACGACAACCAGTTCCGGCTTGTTGGACGAAGCGCGCACCAGGACCCATGACCCATCCTCCAGCGTCACACGCGCACCATTCACCGTGTTCACATCGACAACCTTCCGGCCAAGGATTTCCGTACCGTTCAGGCTCTCATATTCCGCGACCATCTTGTCGACGATGCCGTATTTGGTCTCGTCATCACAATGCGGAGACATGGTGAGAGAGGTATAGGCCACGCCGAGTTCCGACTTGATGTCCGCCATGGTCTTGTCCGGATTGCGGTCCAGCATTTCCAGCACCGCCTTCGCCGCAACCAGGCCATCATCATAGCCAAGACCGATCGGCTCACGGAAGAAGAAGTGGCCGGACTTTTCAAAGCCTGCCAGCGCGCCCAGCTCTGTCGTGCGGCGCTTGATGTAGGAGTGGCCGGTTTTATAGTAATCAACCGTCGCGCCATTTTCCTTCAGCACGGGATCGGTCTTGTAAAGGCCAGTGGATTTCACATCGACCACAAAGGTCGCATTCGGATATAGTTTTGACAGGTCGCGCGCCAGCATCAGGCCAATCTTGTCTGCAAAGATCTCCTCGCCCGTATTGTCCACCACACCGCACCGGTCGCCATCGCCATCAAAACCGAGGGCTACATCTGCGCCGGTTTGCTTCACCATGGCTGCCATGGCGTGCAGCATTTCGGAGTCTTCCGGGTTCGGATTATACTTCGGAAAGGTCATATCGAGATTGCAATCCATCTCGATCACGTCTGCGCCCATTGCGCGCAGGGCATCCGGGGCAAAGGCCCCTGCGGTGCCATTGCCGCACGCGGCGATGACTTTCAGCGGACGGCTGAGCTTTGTGTCGCCTACGACAGCTGCGATATATCTCTCGCGCATGCCGTCCACACGGTGATGCGCGCCGCCGGCACGGGGCTGGAAGTCTCCGCCCATGACGATCTCTT
This sequence comes from Alphaproteobacteria bacterium, assembly GCA_018222605.1. Classification (GTDB taxonomy): domain Bacteria; phylum Pseudomonadota; class Alphaproteobacteria; order Caulobacterales; family Hyphomonadaceae; genus Hyphomonas. The sequence goes on along the minus strand of JAAEZZ010000008.1, from coordinate 34,181 downwards.
TCAGGCGGCCCATTTCGTCCGGTCCGAAAGTCAGCGGACGGTTCGCGCCCATCTTCACGCCGGTCCAGCCATTCTCATTATGGCTCGCCGTCACCATGGCGCAGCACGGCACGTCCAGCTCGAACTGGCTCCAATAGACCATGGGCGACAAAGCGAGGCCAACGTCCAGAACCTCGCAGCCACCCTGTGTCAGGCCCAGGATCAGCGCGTTCTTGATCGGCTGGCTGATCGAGCGATAGTCATGGCCGGTCACAACTTTCGGTTCCACCCCCAGTTCGTGGAACAGGGTCGCCATGCCCAGACCCAATGCCTGCACCCCGGTCAAATTGAGTTCGGGGGCTTTTTCCTTGCCGATTCCGTTGAACCACCAACGGGCGTCATACTCACGGAAGCCGGTCGGCTTCACCAGCGGAAGGATCTCGAACTCCAATGTGTTCGGGGCAATATTTGCGAGCGGTTTAGGCATCATGAGCGTTACGTCTCCAGACTATGTGCGTCCCTACAGCACGGATGTGTCAATATAGCGATAAGCTATCACGTTAAATGCGATCCTATCCCGAACATGGATCAGAGTTAATGATCCGAGGGTAAATCAGCTGCGTACAGATGGTTAATAATCACCCCCTTGGAAGGAAACCCATCATGAATATGGCTAAGATTGGCGCTGTTTTGTGCGCAGCAAGCTGCCTGGCCCTGCCGGGTATGGCTCAGGAATGGTATGTAAGCGGTTCGTATAATTACATTGACCAATCGGACAGCGACAATTCCGGATCAACCGGTGCCTTTACGACAGGAAATCTGGGGGACGGCACGACGCTGGATGTCGCGGCTGGCACGCCATATGGGTGGAACACGGAATTTGACAGCGGCTCCGGCTTTGGCGTTGAACTCGGCAAACGCTATGCGAGCGGCTTGAGAGGCGGCGTTGAAATCGCCTATTCGAAAGCAGATGTTGATACACATACCGGCGTCTCTCTGGGCGGCGGCAGCATCGATGCGGTAGATGCCGCAGCCATTGCCGGCAGCCCGACCCCGCTCGGCGTGACGGTTGCAGATGTCGTGGCCGATGGCCGGGGCGATATTTCCAGCACATCCCTGTTCGCCAATATCTATTACGATTTCAACACGGCAGGAATGATCCAGCCCTATCTTGGCGCCGGCATCGGCATGTCGGATGTCGAGGTTAAATACAGCCCGTCCGGCATCGGCGTGATTGATGATGGCGAGACCAAATTCGCCTATCAGGTCAAGGCTGGCGTGACCTGGGCCCTCAACCCGAATTGGGACGTCTTTGGTGAATATGCCTATCGCGCGACCGAAGACATCGAAGTCGACAATGACCTCTTCCCCGGCACGCTTGAGATCGAGAACAAGCAGAACATCTTCTCGCTCGGCGCGCGCTATCGTTTCGGCTAGGCCTTGGACCTGACGAAAGCGGCGATCCATCTGCCCAGGCGTTGATTGTCCAGCGGCTGTTCAAGACTGCTGATCGCCGCTTTCACTGCCTCGTCCGTCAGCGGCCGCCCTTTGCGCGCCGCGTAGAGCGCGGCGGAATATTGCGGATTGAATTCCGGATGACACTGGAAGGACATGGCCGGCAAAGCGCCATAGTCAATCGCCGCATAGGGCGTGAACTCTGACGCAGCCAACACGCTGGCGCCCGGCGGCAGGGCCACGACCTGATCCTGATGGCTGACCGGCACGGAAATGCTTGCCGGGCAGGCCTCACCGATCCAGTCCGGACAGGCCTTCATCTCATAAGTGTGGCGGCCAATGCCCCAGCCTTTCGGAGACTTGATCACTTTGCCGCCCAGCGCCTCGGCCATTACCTGATGCCCGAAACAGATGCCGACCTGCGGCACGCCTGCCCCAGCCGCCTCGCGAATGAACTGCATCAGCGGCGCAATCCATGGGTCGCTATCATACACACCGGCCGGAGAGCCCGTAATCAGGACGGCGTCCAGCCCGGCCACCTCCGGAAGCTCTTCCCCTGTAATGACGGAAACAGTCTCATATTGCAGGTCCGGATCTGCCGCGCCGATGAGACGGCGGAACATGGCCGGATAGTCTTCAAAGTCCTGCCGGATCATTTCAGGCACAAGGCCCGTTTCGATAATGGTGAGTTTCATGCCGCCTCATATGATCGTAACGGCCTCGTCTAGGCCGCCTCCAGCTCAGGCGGCAAGCGCCAACCCGGCCTGTATCGCCACATAGGCAGCCACGACCAGAATGAAAGCAGCAAAAACACGCCGGGCGAACAAGGCGCGGCTGGCCAGGTATTTCGCGAGCTGATGCCCGATCAGGCCGCCAAGAAAGCCACCCACCACAAGAATGGCCGCCAGGCGCAGATCGACATAGCCACTGAGGGCATAATTGGACGAGGTCGCCGCGCCAAAAATCGTCACCGAAACGAGCGAAGACGCCATCGCCGCGCCGATCGTCATGCCGGTCGCATAGAGCAGGCCCGGCACAATTAGAAAGCCGCCGCCAATCCCGAAGAAGCCCGCCGCGAACCCAACCAGCAGGCCGAGCGGCACGAGACGCATCATGAAGGCCGGCGTCAGACGCACATCCGGGTTTCCTGCAAACTCCCGCTGGCGAAACATGGAGAGCGCAATCGCCGCCATCGCAAAGGCAAAGGCCAGCAGCAGCGCCTGCCCGTCAACCAGCTTAGCGACCGATGACCCGGCCAGCGATCCGGCGAGGCCCGACAGGGCGAAAACGGATGCACATGGCCATTTCACATTGTGTGCGCGGGCATGGCCGATCAAGCTGATCAGAGCGGTCGCCGCAACGGACGCCGCGGATGTGCCAATCGCCACATGCGGGTCCTGAACGCCTACGACATAGACCAGCAAGGGTGCTGCAAGGACAGAACCTCCGCCGCCAAAGGCAGACAGGAACAATCCCACCAGGGCGCCACTGGCAAGTGCCAGCGCCAGGGTCGTCGGATCCAGTCCGAACATGACTCAGCCCGCCCGTGTCAGCAGGGTAATCAGCCCCAGCGTCACCATCGCGGCAGCCCCCACCAAGAAAAGAGGCCGCAATCCCAAGCCCGCCACATGACCATATTCCACCGGCAGGCCCGCCTGCTTCCAGCCCCTCAGGCCACCTTCCAGAACATAGGCCTTGCCGGTCACCTTCGCGGCCAGGTCATCGCAATGCATCTGTGTCCGCATGCCGGACTTACAGTGAAAGACGACGGGCTGGCCATCCGCAATCTGCTTGCGGCCGGACCGCAAATCCGACAACGGCATGGAGAGTGCCCCAGCAATATGTTCGCTGGCATATTCCCTGCGCTCGCGCACATCGACCAGGGTGATCTTTCCTTTGGCAAGGCGGCGGGAGACATCTGCCGGGCTGAGAGGTTTCAGGGCGCTCATGTCAAAGCCTCCGGGCAAAAGATTTCCGCCAGTGTCCGGATGATCCTGGCTGCCGACGGATCAGCAATGGCATACCAGATAGTCTGCCCTTCCCGGCGCGTCCGGACGAGGCCTTGCGCGCGCAGTTTAGCCAGATGCTGTGACAAGGCCGATTGGGAAACCGGGCACGCCTCACAGAGCTGAGTCACATTGCGCTCACCGGCCACGAGCTGGCAGAGCACCATCAGGCGGTGCTCATTCGCCAATGCCCGCAACAGGTCTGCGGCCGCACCCGCATTCCGTGCCATGATCTCCGGGCTGATCTGTGTCTGTTCCATGAGGCTAATATATTAGGTATTGCTTATTTAGCAAGCTCTAATATATTAGCCTCATGAGCATACATACGGACAAGGAGCCCGTCATGGACATCCAGGCCTATTTTGACCCCGACACCTCGACAGTGACCTATCTGGTCTCTGATCCGGAGACGAAGCAAGCTGCGATCATTGACCCTGTGCTGGATTTCGAACCGAACAGCGGCAAACTCTCCAGCGCCTCAGCTGACAGGGTGCTGGAAGACGCGGCAGCGGCTGGCCTCACCATACAGTGGGTGCTGGACACGCACGCCCATGCAGACCATATGTCGGCGGCAGATTACATTCGCAAGCAGACCGGCGCCCTGTATGGCATCGGCGCGCATATTGTAGATGTGCAACGCCAGTTCAAACCCATGTTCAACGCCGATGATCTGATCCCGGACGGTCATGTCTTCGACCGTCTATTCCAGGAAGGCGACACATTCCCGATCGGCCATCTGGAGGCACGCGTGATCCATACGCCCGGCCACACGCCAGCCTGCCTCACCTATCTGATCGGCGATGCAGCTTTTGTCGGCGATACGCTGTTCATGCCTGACTATGGCACCGCCCGCGCAGACTTTCCGGGCGGCGACGCAGCGACGCTTTACCGGTCCATTCGCAAGATCCTGTCCCTTCCGCCGGAGACCCGCATCTTTGTGGGGCATGACTATCTGCCTGACGGCCGGGACACATATGAATGGGAAACCTGCGTCGCGGACGAGCGCGCCTGCAACATCCACGTACATGACGGCGTGACCGAAGAAGACTTCGTCTCTATGCGGACAAAGCGCGACCAGACCCTGTCGGCTCCGCGCCTAATCCTGCCATCCCTTCAGGTGAATATCCGCGCCGGGGCCCTGCCCCCGGAGGAGGATGACGGCAGAATATATCTGAAGCTGCCGGTGACGGCGGCCTGATCAGTCCTGCGGGGCCTCCGGAACGGTTTCTTCAGCGACCATCTGGCTGTCCACCCAGGTCTTTATGCGCCAGTCCAGCACATCCAGCGGAACGGCCCCTTCGCCCAACACAACATCGTGGAAGTCCCGGATGTCGAATTTCGGTCCGAGCGTTTCTTCGGCATAGGCGCGCAGTTCACGGATCTTCAACTCGCCCACCTTGTAGGCAACCGCCTGACCCGGCCAGCCAATGTAACGCGTCACCTCGGTCTTGATATTTAGCGGCGACAGGGCAGAATTCTCGACGAAACAGGCTTCGGCCTCTTCCCGGCTCCAGCCATACCAGTGCAGCCCCGTGTCGGCGACCAGACGGCAGGCACGCCACATCTCATAGGACAGCGCACCAAAGCGCTCATAGGGTGTGCGGTAAATGCCCGCCTCTCCGGCGATACGTTCAGAATAAAGCCCCCAGCCCTCGCCAAAGGCGGTGGCATAGTAATCCTTTCGGAATTCCGGCTGGTCGGTCATTTCCTGCGCCAGCGTAATCTGCAGGTGATGCCCCGGCACGGCCTCATGCGCTGACAGGGATGGCAGCTCATATAGCGGGCGCTGGTCCAGCGCGTAGGTGTTGACCAGATAGGTGCCCTTGCGGCCTGCCTTCGGATCGCCGGAGACATAGCGGCCTGTCGTATAGCCGGGCGCAATCGAGGCCGGCACCGGCTCGACATTGAAATCCAGCTCCGGCAGATGGCCGAAATAGTCCGGCAGGATGGCGCGCAGGCGGGCAGACACCTCTTCGGCAGCCGCCATCAACTGTTCCGGCGTCTCGGCATAGAATTGCGGATCGGTGCGCAGATAGGTCAGAAACTCATCGAAGCTGCCTTGATAGCCTATCTCCGCGATGATCGCCTCCATCTTGGCGCGGATACGCTGGACCTCTTCATTGCCGAGCGCATGGATCATCTCGGCATCATAGCCCGCCCCTGCTGTGTAATGCTCCACGGCGGCAGCATAGGCATCGCGCCCGCCCGGAAGGTCGGCAATCCCTGCGCCGTCGCGGGCTTCAGGCGCATATTCGCTTTCCAGAAAGTCCAGCGTCTCGCGATAGGCCTCAATCGCATGGCTGACCGCGTCCAGCCCGTCGGCCTGCAGGCGCGTCTTGTCGGCCTCCGACATGTCATCCGGCAGGCTGAGGAATGGCGCATAGAGGCCGCTTTCCGCCGGATCCTCCACGATCTGCTCGCGGATCTGTTCCATCACCGTGCCCAGCGGGTCGGCATTGGCGGTCCAGCCGGTCTCGATGCCCCGACGCATATTGGCAATGTTCTGCTCGAAATAGCGGTCTGTATCGTTCAGCCGGTCGATCCAGGCCTGCCCTTCCTGCACAGTCGTGATGGTTTCGCGCATGGCCGCAAAGATCGGCTGGGCCTGAAAACCCCAATCGCCGGTAAAGGGAATGCGCGCCGTATCATAATCGGCTTCCATCAGCTCAGACTGCAGCAGTCTTTCAAGGATCGCCTGATCGATCACCCGGTCTGTTTTGGCATTTTGCACTTTTTCCAGAAGCGCGCGGGCTTCCTCGGCATAATCGGAAACGGCCTGCGGGCTGACATCGCTCCATTGATGGGGGCTTTCGTCCAGATCCCCTGCAGCTGCTTCAGGACTGGCCGATTTCACATGCGCTTCATAGGCCGGAATCAGCTCATCCAGAGGGTCCGCGGCGGCCAAAGGGGCCATTATGGCCACACTTAAAGCGCAGAGAAAAAGTTTCATATTGTCGCTCCCGGCCCGTTGCAGCGTTGACAGGACCATAGAGAATCCTAGAACCCAAAGCCAAGCGTTTCATTGCAGGCAAGGTAATCCTCATGTCAGGCACTCCACGGGCCGATACCCGCCCCCTGTCGCCACATCTTCAGATTTGGCGTCCACACCTCACCATGGCAGCGTCCATCACTCACCGTATTACGGGTGTGGCACTGTATTTCGGTACATTTCTCATCACGGCATGGATTGTTGCCCTCGCCACCGGCGCTGAGTGCTACAGCACCATCGAAGGCCTGGTGACGGCCTGGTACGGCCAGATCATCATGTATCTCTGGGCTGTTGCCGTGCTGTATCACTTCGCAAACGGCATTCGCCACCTGCTATGGGATGGCCCGAATATCGGCTTCGACCCGAAAACGGCCAGCGCCGTGTCCCTGTTCAATTACGTGTTCGCCTTTGTTGGCGCAGCGGCCATCATGGCTGCCACGATCTGGCTGTAGGAGGCTGCTGACATGTCATACGGCAAATTCACCACCCCCGCCAAAAATGCCCGCGGTCTCGGCTCTGCCAAATCCGGCACGGAGCATCATATCCGCCAGCGCGTGTCCGCAATCGCCCTGATCTTTCTGGTGCCATGGTTCATGTTCTCCATCATCAATGCGATGGGTGCCGGCATGGAAGGCGCACAGGCATGGGCTGGCCAGCCCCTGAATGCCATTCTGCTGATCCTCACCGCCGGCGCGGCGATCTTTCACATGCGTCTTGGTATGCAGGTCGTCATTGAGGACTATATCGAAAAGACAGGAACCCGTTCGGCCCTGCTGATCCTGAACAGCTTTGCGTGCATCGCGCTGTTCGTCACGGTCGCGCTGTCGGTTCTGAAACTCTGGATTGGCGCAGGCGCCTGAGCCCTGCGGGAGACTTGACAAGATGAGCACATATACCTGGACCGACCATACTTATGATGTCGTTGTTGTCGGCGCCGGTGGCTCCGGCCTCCGCGCAGCCCTGGGCGCCGCTCAGGCGGGCCTGAAAACGGCCTGTATCACCAAGGTTTTCCCGACCCGCTCCCACACGGTGGCAGCGCAGGGGGGCATCGCCGCCTCCCTTGGCAATATGGGCGAGGATGACTGGCGCTGGCACATGTATGACACCGTCAAGGGGTCTGATTGGCTGGGCGACCAGGACGCGATCGAATATCTCTGCCGTGAAGCGCCACAAGCCGTGTACGAGCTTGAGCACTGGGGCATGCCCTTCTCCCGGACCGATGAAGGCAAGATCTATCAACGCGCCTTTGGCGGCATGACCCGCGATTTCGGCCAGGGCCCTGTTCAGCGTACCTGCGCCGCTGCGGACCGGACCGGCCACGCCATGCTGCACACGCTGTACGGCCAGTGCGTGAAGGAAGAGACCGAATTCTTCATCGAATATCTGGCGCTTGACCTGATCATGGATGAAGACGGCGCCTGCCGCGGTGTCACTGCCTGGAAACTGGATGATGGCACGCTGCACCGCTTCCGCGCGCAGAAGACCATTCTGGCGACCGGCGGCTATGGCCGCGCCTTCTTCTCCTGTACGTCTGCCCACACCTGCACGGGTGACGGCAATGCCATGGTGCTGCGCGCCGGCCTGCCGCTGCAGGACATGGAGTTCGTTCAGTTCCACCCGACCGGCATTTACGGCTCGGGCTGTCTGATCACCGAAGGCTCGCGCGGTGAAGGCGGCTACCTCACCAACTCCGAAGGCGAACGCTTCATGGAGCGCTATGCGCCATCCGCGAAAGACCTCGCCTCCCGCGATGTGGTTTCCCGCGCGATGACGATGGAAATCCGCGAAGGCCGCGGCGTCGGACCGGAAAAGGATCACATCCACCTGCACCTTGAGCATCTGGGCGCAGAAGTCCTGGCCGCTCGCCTGCCGGGTATCTCCGAAACGGCGAAGATCTTTGCCGGTGTGGACGTCACGAAAGAACCGATCCCGGTTCTGCCGACGGTACACTACAATATGGGCGGCATCCCGACGAACTATCACGGCGAAGTGCTGACCAAGAAAGACGGCAACGCGGACGCCATCGTTCCCGGCCTGATGGCTGTGGGTGAAGCGGCCTGTGTGTCGGTTCATGGCGCCAACCGCCTTGGCTCCAACTCCCTCATCGACCTTGTCGTATTCGGCCGCGCGGCCGGTCAGCGCTGCGGCGCAACGACGGAAGCCGGCGCAACGCAGCCGGAACTGCCGAAAGGCGCAACCGACAGCCACATCGCCCGCCTCGACAGGATGCGCAACGCCACCGGCGACCAGCCGGTCGCCAAGCTGCGTCTCGAAATGCAGAAGGCGATGCAAAACAATTGCGCCGTGTTCCGTACCGGCGACGTTCTGAAGGATGGTGTCGACGCCATTGAGGAAGTCTTCAAGAAACTGCCGGGCATCGACGTTAAGGATCGCGGCATGGTCTGGAATACCGACCTCGTCGAAGCCCTCGAATTCGACAATCTCATCCTGCAGGCGGCTGTCACCGTGAACGGCGCAGCCAACCGTGAGGAGAGCCGCGGCGCGCACGCCCGGGAAGACTTCTCCGAACGCGACGACGCAAACTGGATGAAGCACACGCTGGCCTGGTGCGATGACAGCGGCAAAGTCTCCCTCGATTACCGCCCTGTGCACGATTACACGCTGTCCAACGAGATCAGCTATATCGAGCCCAAGGCCCGGGTTTACTAGGACATCAAGGCGAACACGACATGGTACAGCTCACACTCCCCAAAGGGTCCGCCCCGAAAAAAGGCAAGACCTGGCCGAAGCCGCAAGGCGCGACCAATCTGCGTCAGTTCAAAATCTATCGCTACAGCCCGGAAGAAGGCGGTAATCCCCGTTGGGATACCTATTGGGTAGACATGGACCGCGCCGGCACGATGATTCTGGATGTCCTTTTCTACATCAAGAACAATATCGACCCGACGCTGGCCTTCCGCCGCTCTTGCCGCGAAGGTGTTTGCGGCTCCTGCGCCATGAACATTGCTGGTCAGAACACGATTGCCTGCACCAAGGGCTTTGACGAGTTGCCGGGCGGCGTGATCACCATCGCTCCCCTGCCCTCGCAACCGGTAGTGAAGGATCTGATCCCGGACCTGACCAACTTTTACGCGCAGCACGCCTATGTGCAGCCCTTCCTGAAGACGGTCACACCGGAGCCCGAGAAGGAATGGAAGCAATCAGAGGAAGACCGTGAAGAGCTGAACGGCCTTTACGAGTGCATCCTGTGCGCCTCCTGCACCACCTCGTGCCCGTCCTATTGGTGGAATGGCGACAAGTATCTCGGCCCGGCTGCGCTGCTGCAGGCCTATCGCTGGCTGATCGACAGCCGCGACGAAGCCACGGGCGAGCGTCTGGACGATCTGGAAGATCCGTTCAAACTGTATCGCTGCCACACGATCATGAACTGTGCGCAGGTCTGCCCGAAAGGCCTGAACCCGGCGAAAGCCATCGCCAAGATCAAGCACATGATGGTGGAGCGGGTTTCCTAAACTCTCCGCTTCCCATTGCGGGATAAACAATCTAGCCTCCATCTGGGGTTGAGCCAGATGGGGGCTTTTTTTAATGACATCGACATCCACTCCGGACATTGACGTGTTCGGCGAAGCGCCTGGCGCGACGCCAAAGACAGCCAGCTATTATACAGATTCCGAACCACGCATCTGGGCGCGCTTTCTGGCCAAATGGGTGGATTTCTTTCTCAGCCAGATCCCGACCTTTGCCACCTTCTATATTCTCAGCCTGCTTTACGGTTTTGGCGTCGGCCTGTTTGGTTGGCCCTTTGAAGATGCCTATTTCGAAGGCTGGAGCTTTGTGATCGGGTATTTCGTCCTGCAGATGCTGGTCTTCTGGCTAGTGGAGGCATTCTGCATTTCCCAATTTGGCAACACGCCGGGCAAAGCCCTAATGGGCATCCGCGTGCGCAATGCGATTGGCGGGCGTCTGTCCTTCCCGACCAGCCTGAAGCGTACCGGCATGTCGGTGGTCGCGGGGATGGGGCTCGGCCTTCCCCTCCTCAGCCTGGTGACACAGATCATGCAGGCCCGCGCGCTCAGCGAGGATGGCTTTGTGCTGTGGGACAAATATGACGGACTGCAATACCAGACCGGACCTGTCGCAGCCTGGCGCTGGGCCATTGCCATTCTTGGCTATGTGCTCTTCCGCATCATCATTGCCGTCCTGACCTACGCCTAGTTCTCCGCACCGTTCACACGGAAGACTTCGCGCAGGCCACGCGGACTCTCCATGGCGCGCAGGATGCTGATCACTTCGCCGACATGAAACTTCCACAGCATGGTAGGAGGGCCTGCCCGCACGACATGGCCGCCAATGTCGCGGAACAGATTGTTCGCCTTGCGATTCTCGGACAGGGTTTCAGCCTCCAGCGCGATCACACCCTCATCCCGGCAGCACAGCGCCAGACAGGCAATCAGCATGCGTGACAGACCCTGCGAGTGGTGCGCATCGAGGACACCCATGGCCAACTCGCCCTTTGTAGGGTCTTCCCTGTCACGGAAAACATGCGCCGCAGCGATGAAAGGATGCCCCGGCGCGTCCACCTCTGCCGCGCCCCAGGCGATATGGCGGTGTCCGTCCGCATCGGCCAGCATGTGGATGATGGTCTGCGGTATATGCCGGACGCCCGAGAAGAAGCGTAAATAGCGCGACTGGTCTGACATATTCTCCACAAGATGCGCAAATCGCGCCTCATCCTGGATGTCAGCCGGGCGTAAAACAGCATGCGCGCCATCATTCAGCGTTACATATACGGGCTGATTACACATGGGCCCTTCCCTGTGTTGTCTCTCGTTCTCTCTGTAGGGTCACATAAAGGCTAACATATGATTCTGTTCCTGCTTTTTGCAGTGCAGCATAAATTTCCGCAGCGCAGCAAAAAGGCGCGGACCCATGGGATACGCGCCTTGATGAAACAGTCTTGCCGCCGGATCAGGCCGGGTTCGGCTCCGGGTCGCCCAGGCCGCCATCGCCCTTCGGCTTACGGCGCTTACCGATGACCGGAACTGCAGAGCCCGGCGAGGAATCATCATCGCCAAAGTCCGGACGCTCAGGCGGATTGCCCTTCAGCAGCTCATTGATCTCATGGCCGCTCAGCGTTTCATATTCCAGAAGGCCGGTCGCAATCGCTTCCCAGTCCCTTCGGTATTCGGTCATGATGTGACGGGCATCATCCATGCCGGTCTGGATCAGCTTGCGAACTTCTTCTTCGATCTTGCGGGAAGTCTCTTCAGACACATGAGAGGATTGCATCAGCTGCTGGCCCAGGAACACATCTCCCTGATCATCGCCATAATCGACCGGGCCGACCGCTTCGGCAAAGCCCCAGCGCGTCACCATGGCCCGCGCCAGACGCGTCGCCTGCTGAATGTCCGAAGCCGCGCCGGCGGTGACATTGTCGTCGCCGAACTTCAGCTCTTCCGCCACACGGCCGCCCATCATGATGGCCAGGCGAGAGGTCATCTCGATCTTGGACATCGACATCTTGTCGTCTTCGGGCAGCTGCATCACCATACCCAGCGCACGACCGCGCGGAATGATGGTTGCCTTGTGAACCGGATCGGCCACCGGCACTTTCAGCGCCACGATGGCGTGGCCAGCCTCGTGCCAGGCGGTCAGTTCCTTTTCCTTTTCGGACATGACCATGGAACGCTTTTCAGGGCCCATCAGCACCTTGTCCTTGGCATCCTCGAACTCTTGCATTGCCACGACCCGTTTGCCACGACGGGCCGCAAGCAACGCCGCCTCGTTCACAAGGTTGGCAAGGTCTGCGCCGGAAAAGCCGGGCGTGCCGCGCGCAATCACCTTGGCATCGACATCCTTGGCCAGCGGCACATTGCGCATGTGAACGCGCAGGATCTTTTCGCGGCCGATTATGTCCGGATTACCAACGGTAACCTGACGGTCGAACCGGCCGGGACGCAGCAGCGCCGGGTCCAGAACGTCCGGACGGTTGGTTGCGGCCATGATGATGATGCCCTCATTGGCCTCAAAGCCATCCATCTCGACCAGCAACTGGTTCAGTGTCTGCTCGCGCTCATCATTGCCGCCGCCAAGACCTGCCCCGCGGGAGCGGCCCACAGCGTCGATCTCGTCGATAAAGATGATGCAGGGCGCACTGCGCTTGGCCTGCTCGAACATGTCGCGCACACGGCTCGCACCGACGCCGACGAACATTTCGACAAAGTCGGACCCCGAAATCGTGAAGAAGGGCACGCCAGCTTCCCCCGCCACCGCGCGGGCCAGCAGCGTCTTACCAGTGCCCGGAGGGCCCACCAGAAGCGCGCCTTTCGGGATCTTGCCGCCAAGGCGTTGAAATTTGGATGGGTCCTGCAAGAACTCGACAATCTCCTCAAGCTCTTCCTTCGCTTCATCCACACCGGCCACATCGTCAAACGTCACGCGGCCATGTTTCTCGGTCAGCAGGCGCGCCCGGCTCTTGCCAAAGCTCATCGCGCCACGACCGCCACCAGACTGCATCTGGCGCATCATGAAGAAGACAAAGCCGACAATCAGGATGATCGGCAGAATGGAAAAGATCAGAGAGGCAAAGCCGTTCTGCCCGCTATCTGCATCCACGGTGAAGGGCACGTTATGCTCTTCCAGATAGTCCTGGGTGCGGGTGTCGAAGACGCGGAGCTCACTTTGCAGCGTGCGGCCATCGGTTGTCTGAACGACGATGCGCTCATTTCCCAAAGTCGCATCGGTCACCGAGCCATTCATGATCAGCTCGTTGATCTCGGACAACTGGGCCTTTTTCGCACCGGCCGACTGGGAATTACCGCCCATGGCAACCGCCATGCCGATGACAAGCAGGGCAATGGCGCCCCAAATAGCCAGGTTCCTGACGTTCATATCGCGTCTCGCTTCAGGTTCGGATGTTTCCACAATAACATAGGGGGCTTGTTACAGGAAAACGACTCCTTTGGTCTTAATATAGCTGTTTTGTCACGTCTGACTGCAGTAGAGCGCCATAATCGCCGCCAGACGGACCTTCGCCCGGCAAAAATCGGCCTCCGCGCCAGTCACGGCAGGCTCTGCGGACAACAGAATCTGCCCAGACCTGCGGTAGATCAAAGCACCACCCAAGGTTGCGCCCTCAAAGCGGTCCTCGCTGATCAAGCGTGAGACGAGCGGCTGAACACCATCGCGGCGCGGCGGCACCTCCCGTCCGGCAATGATCTGGATCAGAAGGCTGATCAGCCGTTCCGCCCGTTCCGGCGGCAGGCCGTGCAGCGAGACCTCAAACCGGCCCGTATCAGCGTCCGTGGTGACGTTCTGCTCAATCCAGCGGGCCATGGCGCGCTCTTCCAGCCGTCTCAGTTGCTGCAGCCTCGCCTGTGCGGCAAGAATGCGCCGCTTCAGGCGCGTGCGGCGAGCCAGCAGGGTCCGCACGCGCACGCGCTCATAGACCGGATTTATGTTAGACGGGTCATCCACCCAGGCCTGCCCCGCTTCCAGCAGAACATGCCGCAAGGCTTCGCGGCTGTAGCCGAGCACGGGCCGTGCCAGCAGGATGCCCTGCCCTTCCGGCCAGACCGGAGACAGCGAGACCGGCTGCATACCGGCCAGCCCATACCAGGTGGACCCCTGGCGCGCGCGCATCAGGAAGGTTTCGCATTGATCGTCTTCCGTGTGGCCGAGCAGCAAATGCGTCCCCCCGCGCGCCTTCAATTCTGTCGCCATCAGCGCATGACGTGCCCGGCGAGCCGCCGCCTGTTTGCCCGCAGGTGTGTCCCAGACAAGGGTCTGGTGGGGAATCTGCAGCCGCCCGCACAGCGCCGCAACGCCTGCCGCTTCCTCGGCCGCTTCGGGGCGCAGGCGATGGTCGACCGTGAACGCGATCAGCTGTCGATCCTTTGCCATGGCCCATTCCTGCGCCAGCAGCAGAAGCGCGAGAGAGTCCCCTCCCCCTGACACCGCAACGCCAACCGGCCCTGTGGCAGAGCCGCAGAGCCGGTCAAAAGCGTTCATCGAACCCGTCGGAATGATCTAGTTGCTGCAGCCAGATTTGGTCCGCTCGACAGCGGCCAGATCACGCGTGACGCCAGAGGCATTCGGATAGCGCTTCGGCAACGTATCCAGCGCCAGACAGGCCTTGTCTTTGTCGCCAATCAGACGCATCGCGCGGGCCAGCTTGACCAGCGCATCCGGTGCGCGTGGATCCTCCGGATAGGAGCGGATCATCGTGGTATAGGCCGCGCCGCTATCGGCATAGGCCTTCTGCTGGTAGAGCGCTTCACCAAGCCAGTAATGGGCTTCGCCGGCCTGCGGATCATCGCCGAACTTGTCGAGGAAGGCGCGGAACGCCTCTTCGGCGCCTTCATAGTCAAACTGGATCAGCTTGGACTTCGCCATAGCGAACAGCGGGCCAGCTTCGCCCGGCAGCTCGCTGGCTGGCAGAGTGCCGAGGGTACCTTCAGGCAGCGCGTCCTGACCGCTCATGTCTCCGGCCATCTGGCCCGGCGTGAGGCGCTTCGGGCCTGTCGTCTCGGCAGGGCCACCATCAGAAGTCAGCGGGCGCAGATCGGTCGATGCGCCAGCATCCGTACGGGCCGACACCCCCTCAGACGAAGACGGCGCAGAAAAGTCGCCTGCTGCACCGGGCATCATGTCTGTCTCCGGCATGATGCCCGCGGAGGAGAGATAGGTCTGCAGGGAGGCCAGCGCACGCGATTGCTGGTCCAGCTGAGCGCGCATTTCGTCCAGTTCATCCACAAGGGTTTCGTTGTCGCGCTGCAGGTTTGCGTTCTCTTCGCGGGCTTGCTGCAACTGGAATTCCAGGGTCTCGACCCGGCCTGTCAGCTGCATCACATCGCCCGTGAGACCGTTCACCTCGACGCGAACCTCTGCGCTCTGCTGGCGGGCCTGGGCAACCTGATTTGCGAGATCCGAGCTGGTGACACCCTGCGTGATGGGCGCGCTGCGCTGTGCCATGGCGGGGCTTGCAAGAAGACAGAAACCAGCCAGGACGAGTGCGGGAGCTTTGAACATGAAAGAAGGCCTCCGGGAATTAGGGGCGAACATACAAAAACAGCCGGGGCCAAAATAAGGCACCCGGCTGCATAGTGTAAGGTATTCGCGGCAGAAACCTAGCTGGTTGTGCCGGAAACAAGCTGCGTGAAGCCGTTACGGTTCAGAGCCCATGCCTGCTCATCAGAGCCAGCAGCAATCGGACGCTCTTTACCATAGGAGATCGTGTCGATGCGGGACGGGTTGACGCCCAGGCTGACCAGATAGTCCTTCACGATGGACGCGCGACGCTCGCCCAGTGCCAGGTTGTATTCGCGTGTACCGCGCTCATCGCAGTTACCTGCAACGAGAATGCGTACGGCCGGGTAGGCTTCGAGCCAGGCAGCCTGACGCTTCAGGATTTCCTGATCGTCGCTGTCAAGGCGGTAGCCGTTCAGGTCGAAGTATACGCGCTCACCAACGTTTACGCGGAAATCTTCGAGCGACCCGGCGACCGGGCCCGTCGGGCCTACCGGTTTGGTGTCGACCGGCTCGGTCACGGTGGGCGTGTTGTCCACGACCTCAACGGGTGCTTGTTCCTCAACCTGTTCTACAGGCTCAGGCTTAGACGCACACGCGCCAACCGCGAGCACAACCGCTGCTGCGGCAGTAAATTTAAGAGTGGTTTTCATTGCTAATCAGACTCCCCTGGATGTCCTGAGTGCTATTTGACGCCTTACGGCTCGCGTTTGTCAACGTTGTGCCGGATGTAGCGGTTATCTGTCTCCATATTCTGACAGAATTCGGGCAACAATCGGGCGGAAACACAGCTGCCGTCCCAATTGCTATCTATTTTCATCATATGTCTCTAAAAAGCAACGCCCCCGGACGAAAATCCGGGGGAGAAACCTATGAAATTATTATAAAATTACTCCAGAAGCGGCGACCAAGCGGGGTCAGATGCGTCCGTCTGGGTGGGAACGCGGCGTTCATTGCGTCCGGAAAGGTCCACAGACCAGAGTTCCGGACCGGCGCCCGGGCGGCTTTCGCGGAAATAGATGATGACACGACCGTTCGGAGACCAGTCCGGGCCCTCGTCCAGATAGGCTTCTGTCAGAAGGCGCTCACCCTTGCCGTCAATTCCGATGACGCCGATGTAGAAGCGACCGCCCAGCTGCTTGGTGAAGGCCACCAGATCGCCTCGCGGGCTCCAGACCGGCGTGGAATACTGGCCCTTGTTGAAGGTAATACGGCAGGCCACATCACGTCCGCCTGACGGGCAGGTACGCGGGCTGCCATCGGTGTTCATGATATAGAGTTGCGGGCTGCCACCACGGTCTGACGTGAACACGATGGCGCGGCCGTCCGGAGACATGGAGGGCGACGTATCAATCGCCGGATGGTCTGTCAGGCGGCGAGACTGCCGCGTGCGCAGATTCATCAGATAGATTTCAGAGTTGCCGCCCTGCGCCTGTGTCAGCAATACGCTTTGCCCGTCGCGGGAGAAGCGCGGCGCAAAGGTCATGCCCGGGAAGTTGCCGAGCAGTTCCTGGCGGCCTGTCTCGATATTGAAGAGGTACACGCGTGGGCGCCCCCCTTCATAGGACATGTAGGTGATTTCCTGGGCAGACGGGCTGAAGCGCGGGGTTAGCACCGTATTGGTGCCCGGCGTGAGATATTGCTGATTGGCGCCATCGGAATCCATGATGGCGAGACGCTTGACGCGCTCCGTCTTCGGGCCGGTCTCGGCGATGTAGACGATACGCGTATCGAAATACGGGTCTTCCCCGGTCAGGCGCGTATAGATGGAGTCAGCAATCTTGTGCGCGATGCGGCGCCAATTGTCTGGAGTCGTAGTCAGGCGACGGCCCGGCTGGCCATTGATGCGCATCACTTCCCCGCCATAGACATCCCACAAGCGGAAAGAAACGGCGATCTTGCCATCGGGAAGCTCCTCATACGCACCAACCACCAGGCCTTCGGTTTGGATGATGCGCCAGTCAGGGAAGCGCGGCTGGACGTCAATCGACAGATCCTTCTGGATAAAGGAGGCCGGGTTCTGGATATCGAACAGGCCGGTCGATTCCAGATCGGCGCGAACCACATCCGCAATATCCTGCGCCATTTCGGCATTCTCGCCACGGACTTCAAAGTCCGGAATGGCCAGCGGCGTGGGCTTGAAGTTGCCTTCATCGACCCGCACTTGCAGCTGCGCGGCGGCAGGCAGGGCCAGGCTGAGCGGCATGAAAACCGCCAGCATCAGCATTGTCAGAATACGGGTCATTTATCAAACTCTCCCTGGAGTACTCATTCAGTTATTTGAGTGGCCCGACCGTAACCTCAATGTCTTTCCACTCGTCATAGTCATCTGCTGGCAGCTGATAGTTCGCACATTGGCGTACAGCCGTCAGGGCCCGCTGAACCACTACGCCCCTGCGGCCAACCGGTATTGATCGTGGTGACACCAGGCGCGCGTCTCCGTCAAGGGAACCGTCAAGATTCAGCTTCACCCGAATGACCACATTGATCTGGTCATCCTTGGGCAGATCATCGATGCCATTCCAGCAATAGCCAATCTGGCGCCGCATCGCGGCTTGAAGAGAGGCTGTGTTACCACGGCGCTCCCCTGCCCCCTTGCGGGGCTCCTGCACATCCTTCAGCACCGGCTTGTTGATCGGCGGCGGTGCCTCTTCACGGGCCACCTTGCGCTGGTCCTGTGCCTTGTCTTTCAGGATGTCTTCAAAATCATTCAGGAAGTCGAGGTCGTCCTTTTCCGCCTTGGGCTTCTGCTTTTCGATCAGCTTCGGCTTGTCTTTGGGCTTGGGCGGCTCTTCCTTTTTGGGCTCCGGTTCCGGCTCTTCCTCTGGTTCGGCTTCCGGATCCTCAACGACGACTTCCTCTTCCTGAGGCTCGCTTTCGCGCGTCTCGTTGACTTCGTCGGGCTGCTCTTCAGGCGGCTCGTCGACAATCTCGGCGTCTTCTTCGACAGGGTCCGGTTGCTCTTCCGGCTCGGTCTCTTCGGGTTCTTCCTCTGGCGGCACGTCCGCCTTGCGGACCGGGGCAATGTCCGTCACCAGACCAATATCGACAATGTCGATCGGCACATCGATCGCGCTGGCGCATTGCGGCAGACGCATCAGGATATCGACCTGCGACAGGCCAGGCTCCTCGCGCTCCAGGCGTTCAATCTGCCGGTCGCACTCGCTCTTGCGCTGCGGCCAGGTCAGCACCGCAGCCGCAAGCACGGTGGCATGCAACACAGTCGAGATGGTGAAGCCGCGAAGCATTTGGGGCGGGTCGCTCCTACTTCTTCTTCTGTTCAGTCACAAAGGATACGCGCGTATAGCCGGCCGCCCGGATCTCTGCGGTCACATCCATGATGCGGCCATAGGGCGTGTTCTCATCGCCGCGCAGATAGATAGGCTGGTCATAGCCCTCGCCAATAATCGCCTGCAGCTGCGGTCCGAGCGAAGACAGATTCTCGATCTTGGTCGTCTGGATGAAGACATCGCCATTCTCGCGGATGGAGATGGCCAGCGGGTCATCCTGCGGATTTGTCTGCAACGGTCCGGAACTGGTTTTCGGCAAATTCACTTCCTCACCGCGCACAAGAAGCGGCGCGGTGATCATGAACACGATCAGCAAGACCAGCATGACGTCCACAAAGGGCGTCACGTTGATTTCGGCATTCAGCGCGCGCCGACCCCGGCGTCCGCCTTTGCCTCCTGAACCAAGGATCAGACCCATCGCCTAGTCCCTCGCGCTATCAGATGCGCGGCGAGACAGGCGGACGAGAACATCCTGAGAGAATGCGTCCAACTGGTCGCCCAGCTTGGTCAGGTCGCCGGTGAATTTGTTGTAGAAGATAACCGCCGGAATAGCGGCGACGAGGCCCATGCCGGTCGCAAACAGCGCTTCGGCGATCGGACCTGCGACGGTCCCGAGGCTGGTATCCTGCTTTTCTGCGATGTTTAGGAAGGCATTCATGATGCCCCACACCGTACCGAACAGGCCGATGAAGGGAGAGGCAGAACCAATCGTGGCCAGAATGCCGAGGCCGTTGCCCGCCTTGCCCAACTCGCGGTCTACGCTCGCGCGCATGGAGCGTTCTGCGCGGCTGACAATCGCAGCAGCTTCTTCCGGGGATGCCGTGATGCGCTTTGCATCGGACCATTCGCGCGCCGCAGAGGCAAATACGCGGCTGGCCGCATCATTGCCGCCAACGCCAGGGCGCATGTCGAAATCTTCCGTGCGGCCGCTCCAGAATGCTTCCTCGAATTGCTTGGCCTTGCGGCGCAGACTTCCCAGAGAAAACAGCTTCTCGCCAATCACCATCCACGACCAGACAGAGGCCAGGAGGAGAAACAAGAGAACAAGCTTAACAATGGGGTCAGCCGCCATTATCAGGCTGATCAGCGAGAAATCTGTGTGACTCGCGGCGGTGCCAATCGCTTCTGATTCCATTAGGGCTAACGCTCCTTATTACGGGTCATGGGTGAGCAACCGTATCCCGCCCGGGACCGGCCCCCCTTAATCAACGTCAAATCCGGCAGAAACGGGGCAGAATCGCCAGTTTCCGCAGCTTGGTTAACCGCTAAGCCGGTTTTGTTAACGAATCGTGGCCAAAAATCCGGAAATCCCAATAAGCGCTTCAGCTCACTCAAAAAAGTCGGGCAGGAACCAACGCGTACCGATGTAGAAATTGTAGGCACGGTTGATGCCGTCGATGCCCCCGAGGTTCGAGGCAACCGCCTGATCGGAATATGAGACATACTCAGTCCCAAACGACACACGAAACCTATCAGACACATGATAGGTCGCACCCGCAAAGAGATTCCAATAGGCGCTGGAATTGGTATCTTTGCCGATGACTGTGAAGTCAGGATTGATGTCCGCCGGACCTTCAAAAGTGAAATCCAGCACACCGACGCCCCCACCTGCCCCGAGGAACGGACGCAGCCGCTTGCCATTGCGGAAATCATGAAAGGCGTGCAGTCCAAGAGAGCGGCTGGTAAAATCCCCGCTGGCCGTACTCGCCCCATTAAGCCCATCAATATTGGCCCAGCGGAAGGCATATTCCGCCTCAAGCCGCCAAGAATGATTGACCCTATAGCCTAAGGCGCCAGCCACTTCGCGGCTGTCCTGGAATATCAGGTTGTTCTGGTCGCCAATCGAACCATAGCCCCGCACTGCCACATACATGCCCCGTTCGGCGTCGAAATCCTCCACAGGATCGGCCCATCCTTGAAGACTGAGGCCCCCAAGGCCTATTGCGAGCGCCAGCAGCTTCATGCGTCCGGCGCACCCCACCGGTAAGCTTCCAGATGCTTTGCCAGTTCCCGGATCGGGCGGCGCGGACGGCCATCGGCATGGATCATCACGGCCGTGATCTCGCCCTCTGCAATCACGTCCTCGCCGCGAAAACAGGTCTGCGAGAAACGTATACGCGGGCCTTCCATGCCGATATAGCGTGTGCGGATATGCAGAAGATCATCCACGCGGGCGGCCTTTTTATAGTCCACCTCGACTCGTGTCAGCGTAAACGCCGCCGGGTCTTCGCGGTCCAGCAGGGATTGATGCGAAATGCCTGCATCACGCAGATGGTCTGATCGCCCGCGCTCGAAAAAGCGCAGATAATTTGCGTGGTAGACCATGCCGGTGAAGTCTGTGTCTTCATAGTACACCCGCACGGAAATCCAGTGCTGGCGCTCGGCGTCGAAATTGCGGTCATTAAGGTCAGGCAGGCTCATGACTTTCGCGTATCAGAGGCTGCAAACCCCGTCACCCCTGTTCTGGCTGGACCGTCATTTCTAGCGGCGCCGTGTCATATCCCAGCTCTTTTGCGCGCTGTTTCAGGGCATTCAGCGTACCGGAATCCAGCTGAGGCTCGCGGGCCAGAATCCAGAGATATTTGCCATCCGGGCTACCGACCAGTACTGCGGAATAGTCATCTTCCAATGCGAGGATCCAGTAATCCCCTTCGGCAAAGGGCACCCAGGCTGGCGCAAACTTCACTTTCAGCTTGCTGTTGTTGGAGCCTTCCACGACGCGTGCCCGCCCTTCGGCCACATCCTTTTCGCCATTAAGAGAGTTTCTGAAGCACGTATTGGTGACGGCAACCGTCCCATCCTCATTCAGCGTATATTCTGCGGTCACGCCGTTGCAATTGCGCTCAAAACTGTTCGGATAGCGGGCAATTTCGTACCATAGTCCTGCATAGCGCTGCAGATCGACTGACGAGACGGTTGGCGGCGGCGTGGTTTCTTCCCGGTAATCCGGCTGGCTGGTGCAGGCTGCCAGAAGGGTAGCGGCGATGACGGACAGAACGATGCGCATGGAATGTGTCTCCTTTGGAGCATTTACGCATTCGCGCCGGGTCCGGTTTCACAGCTGCGACATCATTCCCCTTCCGTAGGTGCAGAGGCCTCTGCCGGTGCAGCTGGCGCATACACCTCGGCCAGAAACGCCTTCAGATCGTCCGCCGACATTTCGCCAATTTCTTCCTGCGGGATGTGGCCGACATCTGGATACAGTTTCAGCTCTGCGCCCGGAATGGCCTCGGCGAATTTGCGACCATGTGCGGCCGGCACCAGATTGTCGGCCTCTCCCTGCATCACCAGCGTGGGTGCGGAGATTCTGGCCAGTGCTTCCGACGTCGCCGGCACGCGCTTTGTCGCCCCGCTCATCAGCTTCAGCAAAGCCTCACGATGGCAAGGCGCACGTGACAGGGCGGAATAGCGCTCCACCATCGGGTCATCGACCATCGCCGGATCAGCAAAGCTCTTTTCCAGGCCAGAACGGATCAGCGCCGACATGTCGAGATCCTTCATCAGCTTTCGCGCAAAACCATTACGCAGCAATTTGAAGATTAGCGGATCGCTATTGCCTTCACCCTTTTCATCCGGCCAGCCCGCAGCATCAACAAGAACCAGCGCGTCCAGCTTTTCCGGGTATTCCAGCGCATAGGCCCAAGCCGTATGCCCGCCCATGGAACTGCCAACCAGGGTAAAGTTGCGTACATCCACCGTCGTGACCACGCGGTCCACTGTATCGACGAATTGTTCGATGCCGATGGCGTCATTGTCGACACAGCGCGACAGACCATGGCCCGGCAGGTCCAGGCTGATAACCCGGTAATCCCGGCGCAGGCGCTTGACCCAGTCATCCCATGTATGAAGGGACGCCGCATAGCCATGCACCAGCACGATGACAGGTGCATCACGCGGGCCAACATCCCGGAAATGAATCTGGGTTTCCCCGCCCGATTTCAGAAAGCGACTGTCATTATAGGAGTAGACGGATTCCAGCGTGTTGTAGGAAATATCCGGCCGTTTCAGCATGTACCATCCGGCCGTCAGAATGACTCCTACCGTCAGAAGAACGACAAGAAATCGTCTGAACACGTCTCGAATCTCCCCTGTAAGCAAATCTACGTCGCGGCACTAAGCCTGCGCCGGGGGGACAAGTCAAATGGCTGGCAGCTGATTACAGACCGGACAGGCAGCATCGCGTCTCAGGCCGATTGTCCTTGGGGTTGCAGACAGTCCATCCAGAAGAAGAATGCGCCCGATCAGGGGGCTGCCGGCGCCAGTGACCAGCTTGATCACTTCCAGCGCCATCGCCGTCGACACCATGCCGGTCACTGGCCCGACCACGCCCACCTCGTCACAGGCTTCGGCGTCCGGCGGGGTTTCCGGAACCCAACATTGATAGCAAGGTGCGTCGCCCGTGCGGCCGGAGGCAAACACGCTCACTTGGCCGCGCCAGCCTGCTGCAGCGCCATGCACCATGTAGCGCGCGCTGGCATGCGCCACCTGGTTCAGCGCATAGCGGGTCGCAAAATTATCGGTCGCATCGACCAGGATTTTCCCGTGCAATGCGTCGCTATCGGCCCAGCGCTTGCGCCGGGGCTCAACCACCGTGGACGGATGGTCTCGCATCAGATGCGCAGCCAGGACATCGGCCTTGTACTTGCCAAGATCCCCTTCCCCGAACTGGACCTGGCGCTGCAGATTGGAGCGCTCGACATGGTCATCATCCCAGATTTCCAGCTTGCCGACGCCGGCCGCTGCCAGGAACATGGCGCACGGTCCGCCCAGCGCCCCGGCCCCAACAATGGAGACCGCCGCGGCGCGCAGCTTCTGCACGCCGGGGCCGCCGATCTCCTTCAGCATGATATGGCGTTTGTGGCGCGCAAGGTCTTCCGGGCTAAGAGGGCTCATGCTCTACCCTCCCGGATCGCGGTGGAAGATGCGGGGTCCAGCGGCGCATTGAGATAGACCCAGGCGGGCGGCGGGCGCCCCGGCAAGGTCTTGGCGGCTGCCTCCGGAATGCGGCTTGCCGCAAAGCGCCGCGCAAAGGGAGAGTTGCGCGCCCCCGGCCCGACACCCGGCCGCGCAATAATGGCAATCGGCATCAGGTACGCGATCTGCTGCCACTGCCCCCAGAGGTGAAAGCCGACCATATTGTCTGCGCCCATCAGCCAGACAAAATCCGCCTGCGGAGCAGCAGCCACAATTGTGGACAGAGTCTGAAATGTATAGGTCAACCCCATCTGCCGCTCGATGTCGGTGACAATCATGCGTGGCTCATGCGCCATTGCCTCGGCGGAGGCAAAGCGCTTGTCAAAATCACCATGCCCGGTCTTCAACGGATTGCCCCGCGCCACGATCCACCAGACCCAATCCAACTGCAGCCGCCTCATCGCGGTTGAGGCCACATGATAATGCCCGGAATGGGCCGGGTGAAAGCTGCCACCGAACAGGCCGATGCGCAGCCCTTTTGTCGGACCCGGCAGGATCAATCTGCTCAAGGACGAACCTGCCCCGATCCCCGCACGACATATTTATATGTCGTCAGTTGCTCGGCGCCGACTGGCCCACGCGCATGAATACGCCCGGTCGCGATTCCGATCTCTGCGCCCATGCCAAATTCGCCGCCATCGGCAAATTGCGTGGAGGCGTTGTGCAGCAGGATGGCGCTGTCCACGGTCGCAAAGAATCTCTCTGCCGCCGCATCGTCTTCCGTTATGATGCATTCGGTATGGCCGGAAGACCAGGTGCCGATATGGTCCAGCGCGGCGTCAAGGTCATCCACCACGGCAACGGCCAGGATCGGCGCGAGGTATTCCGTAGACCAATCAGTCTCAACGGCCTCTTTCATCTCGGGGACAATCTTGCGGGCCCGCGCGTCGCCGCGCAGTTCACAGCCCGCTTCCATCAGAGCCGCGGCGATGCTGGGCAGCATGCCATCCGCAACGGCCTCGTCCACCAGCAGCGTCTCGGCAGAGCCGCAAATGCCAGTGCGGCGCATCTTGGCGTTGACGACAATGGAGACGGCCTTGTCCAGATCGGCATCCTTGTCGACGATGACATGGCAGAGGCCCTCAAGGTGGCCAATCACCGGCACGCGGGCATCGCGTTGCACGCGCTCGACCAGGCTGCGTCCGCCGCGCGGCACGATCACATCGACATTGCCTTCCAGTCCGGCCAGCATATGGCCCACAGCGGCGCGGTCGGTTGTCATGACCAGCTGAACAGCATGTTCCGGCAGACCCTCTTTCATCAGTGCGCCCTGCATGGAGGCAATGATCGCGCGTGAGGAATTCGTGCTCTCGGACCCGCAGCGCAGGATCGCCGCATTGCCGGAGCGCAGGCATAGCGCACCCGCATCGGCCGTCACATTCGGGCGGCTTTCATAGATAATGCCGATCACGCCCAGCGGTACGGCCACGCGGGAAATCTCCAGCCCGTTTGGCCGTTCCCAGCGCGCCAGTTCACGCCCGATCGGATCGCCCAGATCGGCAACCGTCTCGACGCTGGCAGCGATGCCTTCCAGGCGCTCCGGACTCAGGGCCAGCCGATCCAGCATGGCCGCGTCCAGGCCTTTCTCCCGGGCGGCGTCCATATCCTTGGCATTGGCGTCCAGAATTGTGGAGGCAGCCTCGCGAATGGCGGCAGCGACGGCCTTCAGGCCGCGGGTGCGGTCTTCCGGGGTCTTGCGCCCCAGGGCGCGTGAAGCGGCACGGGCGCGGCGCCCCATCTCCAGCATGGTTTCAGCAAGGGCGGCGTCGGGCGATGTGGTTTGTACAGTCATGTCATGGGATGTGGCCGATTACCGGCAAGACTTCAAGGCAATGGCTTGCGCCGCGACCATTAAGACATAAATCTTTGCCTGAAAGAGAACGGATAAGTTCGGAGTTTCCCTCATGCTTAAATGTCAACTTATTTGACAAAAAGCTCGCTTCCGACAATTTATCCCCGCCAAATAAGATATTTCAAAAAGAACAAGACGAGTATCGGAGGAAAATATGATCGACGTGGAGGCAATGCCCCATATAGCCGACATCCCAGGGGTGCAGGCGCGCATTCGTCCACAGGATGACGCCTACTGGTTTGAAGGGGAAACTACCAGCTTTGCCCAGTTGGAAACGCGCTCCAATCAGGTCGCCAATGGCCTGATCGCCCTTGGCGCCTCCCCCGATGACCGGATCGGCTATCTGGCGAAAAACACCGCCGCCTATTACGAAATGCTGTTCGGCGCCGCCAAGGCGCGCGCGGTGATGACGGCCGTCAACACACGCCTCGTCGCACCGGAAGTAAAGTTCATCCTGTCGGACGCCAATGTGAAGGTCCTGTTCGTCGGTCGTGACTTCTACGACATGATCGACAAGATTCGCAGCGAGCTGCCGGACGTTCAGCACATCATCGCGATTGATGAGCCCCATGGCGATTGGCCAACCTATAATGCCTGGCGCGACAGCCAGGACGATATCGCCCCCGGCCTGGAAACACTCGACACGGATGATGTCATCCAGCTCTACACGTCTGGCACGACTGGCCTGCCCAAGGGCGTTCAACTAACCAATGGCAATTACAATGCCGTGTTCGATCAGGCCGGTCGCCTTGAATGGGCGAGCTATGGTGTCGGCGAAGCCGTGATGAATGCCATGCCGCTGTTCCATGTGGCCGGCGTGAATATCGGCATCCTGACCGCCGCGCAGGGCGCAAAGGCCGTTGTGCTACGTGAGATTGACCCTCAACTGATCCTGAAGCTGATCCCGGAACACAGGATCGCCCATGCCTTTTGGGTGCCGGCGGTGATCCTGATGCTGACGCAGATGCCGAATGTGCGCCAGATCGACTGGTCCAGCATGAAGCAGGTTTTCTATGGTGCCTCCCCCATCGCGGAAAGCCTGCTGCTGGAAGCCAGGGAGATCATGGGCGCACGCTTTACACAGCTTTACGGCCTGACCGAAACGGCAGGCTGCGCCACCTATCTGCCGCCGGAAGCGCATGACCCGTCATGGGGCAAGCTCCGCTCCTGCGGTGTGCCCTACCCGTCCACTATCGTGCGTTGCCTGGACGCGAACGGAGATCCTGTGCCGCAAGGCGAAGTTGGCGAGATCGCCATCAAGTCTCCTTTTGTCATGAAGGGATACTGGAACAGAGATGATGCAACGCGGGATGCCATCAATGAAGAGGGCTTTTTCCGAACTGGCGATGCAGGCTATTTCGACGAGGACGGATTTCTCTACATCCATGACCGGGTCAAGGACATGATCGTCTCCGGCGGAGAAAACGTCTATCCGGCAGAGGTGGAGAATGCGATCTTCGGCCATCCGGGCGTCGCGGATGTCGCCGTCATTGGCGTGCCGGACGAAAAATGGGGCGAGGCCGTCAAGGCGTTGATCGTGCCAAAGCCTGGCGAAACGCCAACGGCAGACAGCATCCTCGCCTATGCGCGCGAACGGATTGCCGGATATAAATGTCCGAAATCCATCGAATTTCTGGAAGGCCTGCCGCGCAACCCCTCCGGCAAGATCCTGCGCAAGGATCTGCGCGAGCCTTACTGGAAAGACCAGGACCGCCGCATCCGCTAGGCGGAAGAAGCCTTCAGGCCGGCGCCCCGTCCCGGGCAGCTGGCCTGAATGGCATTAATGGGCCAGCTTCAGCCAGTCGCGGGCAGCAGACAGCGCCACTTTCACTTCATCCGTGCTCAGCATGTCGGCCATTTCCTGACGCTGCATCTTGGCATCTTCATGGCCCTTGGCGGCTGCCAGATTGAACCATTTGTGCGCAGCGATCAGATCGATGTCTGATTGCAGGCCTGCGGCACAGGCGAGACCTGCCTGATAGAACTCTTCAGCGCCTGCATCACGATCCAGCAGGCCGCCGGGCTTAATTTCAATATCCGAGAAGGGCATCTTGTTTCTCCTGTCACCCTGCCCCGCTGCCGGAAATTTTCCCGTGTCAGCGAAGGCACCCATCTGCCGCCGGAACATCCGGCAACGGAGAAAGACTGCACGTCGGACTTTGCCGTATGGTTAACAGGACCTGCCGGAAAGCCCGGCTTGGTAAAGGTGCGCGCGCGATCTGTTTACTTTCGGTGCCTCAGCGGTCATGCAGGCCCTTCCCTTCCAGGATTTTGGATCCCGCACGCTTAATGCGTGACGCTCATGTGGCGGCCTGTTTCGCACCGGGAAAAGGCAAGACCTGCAAGCTGGTCACAAAGAAAAACCCCGGACCGCGAGAGCGATCCGGGGTTCTGCATGATGCGCGTTCAGGCTTACGCCCTATGCTGCAACCTTCTTTTTCGCCAAAGACTTGGCGAGTTTTTCCATGGCGTCACCCTTGTCGATGTTTTCGACAGCGGCGAGTTCGCGGGCCATACGGTCCAGCGCGCTCTCATAGAGCTGACGCTCGGAATAGGATTGTTCCGGCTGGTCTTCGCCGCGGTGAAGGTCGCGCACGACTTCCGCAATGGAGATCAGATCACCGGAATTGATCTTGGCTTCGTATTCCTGTGCGCGGCGCGACCACATGGTGCGCTTGATGCGGGCACGGCCGCCCAGCGTCTTCAGCGCGTCATCGACCAGCTTGGAGCCCGCCAGAGCGCGCATACCGGACGCTTCAGCGCGGTTTGTCGGAACCCGCAGGATCATCTTGTCCTGATCGAAGGATACTACATAGACTTCCAGGTCCATCCCGGCCACAGTCTGCTTCTCGACGCTTGTGATCTTGCCCACCCCGTGTGCGGGATAAACGACGCTCTGACCCACCTCAAACGCCAGTTCCGCAGATGCTTTTTTAGCCATGTTAGGTATCGCCCTTTTCTACGCAGTAACGAGCCGATAAAAATCGTCCCAGTCCGGCCACTATGACGGCTGAGGTGATGATTCCGGCTCTTGTCAGTTATTACTCAAGTCTGAAGACTAGCATAAATGTGCAGGTTTTTCAACAGACACGGCCAAATGTTGACGAGGTGTAAAGTTAACCTCGCATGGCTTTTTGGTAAGGTATGTTGAGAAGTGTAGCAAATACAGGGCGTCCGGAGACGGACAATCAGTCGCCGCTACCCGGCTGAGGGCTGAAATATTTCTCCAATTTACCTGTTTCCTGCGCAAATTTTTCCCGATCTTCAGGCGGTTCCTTCATTCGGGTGATGTTCGGCCAGGTCTTCGCATACTCGCTGTTCAGCTTCAGCCATTTGCCGTCCGGATCGTCCTCGGTGTCCGGTTTGATGGCCTCAACCGGACATTCCGGCTCGCACACGCCGCAATCGATGCACTCATCCGGATGGATGACGAGCATGTTTTCGCCTTCATAGAAGCAATCGACCGGGCAAACCTCGACGCAATCCATATACTTGCAGCGAATACAGGCGTCGACGACAATATAAGTCATGAGCAGGGGGGCCTTCTGAGAAATTGTGCACGGGCGAAATGGCGCGCGGAAGGCCTCATGTCAATGAGACCTTCTGACAGCATTGTTCAGGATAGGTCAGTCATCCGGGCTTCTGCGGCCTGACGGGCTTGTGCGCGCATGATGTCATCCACGTAAAGCAGCGAGGCAACATGGCGAATATAAGCGTCTTCAATGTCGCTTTTCTCGCCATCGGCCAGTGCCACGCGGTAAAGCCCTTCAATGATCGAGACGCGCTCTTCAATCGCCAGTTTCTTCACATGCTTGGTGAACTGGTGGGAGCCGACCGCCTCTTCAGCCAGGGCCTCGCCCTCTGCCAGAACGGTATCGGCTTTGTCGGCATCGAACTGGAACGCTTCCAGCAGGATCTCCGCGATGACATCGCTTTCCATGTTCACATAGACGCCATCTGACAGGGCCGCCTCAACCAGCAGAGCAGCTGCCGCCACCTGAGGGTCCATCGGCTTTTCTGCCGGGGTCTTGGCGCGAAACAGGTTTTTCAGCGCATTCATCATCGGTCAGCCTCCAGCGTCCTGTACAGCGCAGCGGCCTCTTCCGGCGGGCCGCGCCGTATTCCAAGGTCCAGCACTTCTATGGTCGTGATATGCGCCCCTCTCGCCAGAGTGACAATATCCCCCACACAGATTGCGGTTCCCGGCTTGTCTACACGCCGTGTCTGACCATTCCGTGAAAGCCGTATGCCGGATTTTCGGACATGAGCGCCTGACAGGGTCCGCGTTTTGAAAAAGCGCGCGCGCCACAACCACACATCAATGCGCAGCGTGGCCGCCTCGTTCATTGGAAGGGTTTGTACACAAAGCCGGAGTCGGAAGAGGCCGCCTTCGGCGCGTCGCCCTGTTGGTTGTCTCTTGGCTTCTTCTTTTTCTTCTTCGGCTTTGACTGAGCCGGTTTCTGGTCCGGCAACAGGACAGCCAGCGCCGCGAACGGGCTGTTCGGGTCCGGCTGCCTGGAAGTGCCGCCACGGTTGCCGCCCTGATGACGCCCGCCTTGGGGCTTGCCCCCGCGCGGACCTTTCGGGCCGCGCCCTTGCGGCTTTCCACCGGCAGGTTTCTCGCCGCCACGTTGTCCGCCCTGACGGGGCCCGCGCGCTGCACCGCCCTCTTCCGGACGCGCCCGCGACGCATAGCGCCACAGCGTGACCGCGCCGGTTTCCTTGTCCTTCTCTGCCGGGGCCAGGCCAAAGCCTTTCAGCACCGCCGGCCAGTCATCCGCCGGGCATGACACGACAGAAGCAAGATCAATCTCGATGGCGAAGGAATTCTTGCCGGCTTCCTTGCGGCGCTTGGCGATTTCCCAGCCGAGGCGTTCGGCGAGGTCTGCGCGCACGGCCCGCTTGCCAAAGCGCAGATAGCCATTGGCCGCCAGCGCCTCTTCCGGCCAGGTGCCGTCCAGCGCGAACGATCCTGCGCCCTCCGGGGCGAGCGGGAAAGGCTGGCCGGCCTCCACCGCGCGCAGGATGGCAATCATGCGCTGCGCGGCAGGTTTCTGGGCGTCCGGCACATGTGCAGCCACCCGACCGGCACGAATGCCGATGCCTTTCAGGGCTTCACGCTGCTCGGCGCTGAGACGCAGATTGGGATCATCCTGGCGCAGATCTACCGCCGCGCCGCTTTCCAGCACGCGGAAGGCAATCCCGCGCGCCAGGCCTTCAAGCGCCTCGCCGGATTTCTCGTTCGCCAGCTTCGCATGGGTCGGCAGGACGCGCGCAATCTCTGCCATCGCCCAGGCTTCCAGCCTCTGGCGGGCGGGCTCGCGCTCATTCGGGTCGACTTCCACAGCGCCGGCAATCTCGACGCGCGGCGCCATCCAGCCCGATCCCTTCACCAGACGGGCAACCGGCGAATTTATATATTCGATCTCGCCTTCATCATTCAGACGGAAGGCATCATCCGGCGCCGCCACGATCAGCGACAAGCGCTCCAGGATCAAGGGGCGCACAGCCGCCTGCGCAGCGTTGCGCACAGCCTTGCCTTCCAGCGTCCGCGCATCCAGCACGGGCTCAAAAATCAGGCCTTTAAGGCGCCCGACCACATGGCCTTCCACACGGACATCACCTTCCGGGGTCAATTCGGTCACGAGAGCGTCTTCCTTCTTCAGACTTGCCAGCAGGGCCGTTGTTCGCCGGTCGACAAACCGGGCCGTCAGCGCTTCGTGTAGCGCGTCTGACAGGGAGTCTTCAATCTCCCGCGTCCGATCCTGCCATTTTTCAGGGTTCTCCAGCCAGTCCGGCCGGTGTGCGGCATAGGTCCACGTGCGGATATTGGCAAGTCGTTGCTGCAATTTCGCAATATCGCCCTGGATCGAGGAGAGGTCGTCCAGCCGCCGTTCCAGCCCCTTGTCGGACAGGCGTGCATCCGGATCGGCCAGCGTTTCCGCCAGCCCCAGCACCAGCCGCGCATGGCCTTCAGGGCCTGCCTTGCGGAAATCCGGCAGCCGCGCCAGATCCCACAACCGGCGCACCTTGCGCGTGCCCGCCACATGCGGTCCGATGGCTTCATCCTCGCTCATCCGGCGCAGCACCCATTCATCCAGCGCATGCGGATTATGGATCAGCGCCGCATGGCCGGACGGTTTCTCAAGGCTGCGGATCAAGAGGCGCAGGCTGGAGAAATCGAGATCGGAATTGCGCCACTGGATATGGTCCACAGGATCGAAACGGTGCGCCTCAATCGCGCGCCACATGTCTTCATCCATGGGCGGACAGGTCGCCGTCTCACCAAACTCGCCATCTGTGCGAAAGCGCCCGGCCCGGCCGGCAATCTGCGCGCATTCTGCCGGTGTCAGCAGACGGTGGCGACGGCCATCGAATTTTGATCGCGAGGCAAACACCACCCGGTCGACATCCAGATTCAGCCCCATGCCGATGGCATCCGTCGCGACGATGTAATCCACCTCGCCCGATTGATACATCGCCACCTGGGCATTGCGCGTACGCGGGCTCAGCGCGCCCATCACAATGGCAGCGCCGCCCTTCTGCCTGCGGAGCAGTTCGCCAATGGCGTAGACTTCATCGGCGCTGAAGGCGACAATCGCCGTACGCTTGGGCAGTTTGGTGATCTTGGCATGGCCGGTATAGCGCAGCTCCGAAAAGCGCTCGCGCGGCTCGGTCTCGGCATTCAGGTCCAGCCGCCGCAGCAAGGGCCGCATCGTGTCACTGCCCAGCAGCAGCGTCTCATGCGTGCCGCGCAGATGCAGGATGCGATCGGTAAACACATGCCCGCGATCTTCATCCTCGGCCAGCTGGATCTCGTCGATGGCGACAAAGTCCACGCGCTTCTCCACCGGCATCGATTCCACGGTACAAACCCAATAGCGCGCCGTGGGCGGAACAATCCGCTCCTCCCCCGTGACCAGCGCCACATGAACCGCGCCCTTGCGCTCCACCACACGGTCATACACCTCGCGCGCAAGCAGGCGCAGCGGCAGGCCGATCATGCCGGTGCCATAGCCCGTCATCCGCTCGATGGCGTAATGCGTCTTGCCGGTATTGGTGGGGCCAAGAATGGCCTTCAGGACAGAACTCATGCTGCTGCGTGGCGGCGTCTGGCGCGGAAGTCAAGCAGCCAGAACGGCACGCGCACCATGATGCCAGCTCAGTTTGAAATTGACATGCAAGTTCAAATACACAGACTCTCCCACAGATAGAGGAAGTCGGATCTCACATGTCAGCCATTGCACGCCATATGCCCGTGGTGTCACGCGGGTCCGGTCGCTGGACGGGGCACAACCGCATGATTTCTCCGGACGGCAAGCTGCTCGACAGCTATACAGTCGACACGCTTTCCCGCTTCCCGACAGATGGGAGCGCAGACTATTCCCTGCATATCATCCACACCTGGCCGCACGGCAAGCAGCGGGAAATCATGATCCTGGCCGATTATCGCAACAACCAGCTGGAATGGCGTGACCGCGTCACGGGCCAGATGCGCGAAATTGACGACACGACCGTCTATGTCACCTTCGCCATGACGGATGATCCCAGCGTCCAGGTCCGCGGACTGATGAATGTCTCGCCAGACGGCACACAACGCGCCCGCACCTGGCACTGGTTCAAGAATGAAAAACTCTTCCGCCTCAGCCTCGCCTGGGAAGAACGCGCGAAGGCCAGCTAGCAGCGCTTCACGCCACCACGCGCATCTTTGCGGCTTCGGCGACGGGCTCCGGCGCTTTTACGTCGTGCGGCTGGAAGTGCAGCAATTCCCAACGGCCGTCATGATGCTCCACCAGCGCGGTGCAGCTTTCCACCCAGTCGCCATCATTCATATAGGTGATGCCGTCGATCTCACGCATCTCGGCGACATGGATATGGCCACAGATCGCACCGTCAAAATCCTTGCGGCGGCAGTAATCCGCCACATGACCCTCAAAATTGTGGATATGGTTCAACGCGCGCTTGGTGCGCTTTTTCAGCGCCTGCGAGAGGGACCAATAGGGCATGCCCATACGGCGACGCACAGCGTTCAGCTTCGTATTCGCCCAGAGCAGGAAATTATAGGCATGGTCGCCCAGATGCATGATCCATTTGCGGTCAGCCCGCATCATGCCGTCAAACATGTCGCCATGCACAACCAGATAGCGCTTGCCGTCCTCGCCCTCATGGGTCGCGCGGTTCTTCACCTTGATGTCGCCAAAAGCCAGTCGGAACTGCAGGAAGGCGCGCAGGAACTCGTCATGATTGCCGATGATATAGGTCACCTCCGTGCCGCGCTTGGCGGCTGTCAGGATACGGCGGATGACATTGGTATGGGCCTGCGGCCAGTACCATTTCTTGCGCAGCCGCCAGCCATCAATGATGTCGCCCACCAGATAGAGCTGCTCTGACGTATGCGTCTTCATGAAGGCGCACAGCGCATCGGCCTGGCACCCGGCACTGCCGAGATGCACATCGGAAATGAAAATGGCGCGATAATCAGGACGGGTCATGCCTGACGCCCTTAATCCAGTTCGGTATGAGTTTTATGACAGCATACCCCACAAATTTCGTCACAAAACTGAAACAAAAACAGGGACCTGACTTTTATTTATCCGACACCCCTCCGTGCCGGGATATACTGCGAGGCATGGATCGCCTCTTCGCCC
>JAAEZZ010000007.1:36521-289345 GCA_018222605.1 Alphaproteobacteria bacterium | reverse complement strand
CCCACATGCTAAACGAGAATTTTCCCAAATCGAATGGTCCAGTTTCTCGGAAGCAAGTCAGTCTTCGACATCCGTCTCCCCGCGATACTTGAAGTAGCGAAGGTAGAGCGAGCGCATATTGCCGATGTGACGATTGACCGTGTTTGGCGTGAACGGCTTTGCGCCATCCTTTTGCGGCAGCATCCGCGACTGCCACCAGTCCCGATAGCGCGTTGCGACCTCACGCGTAATGTCGAGCAGCGGTATGTCACCTTCCCGCTCAATGAAGTAGTCAATCGAAACCTGTTTGCGCTTCTCCCAAGATTTCCGTTGGGCATCTGACTTGTTGTACTGATCATCGAACGCGATTTTCGAGACATAGAGCTCGAAGGCTTCCGAAACGGTTGTACGATCCTTTTCCTCCGGGGCGCCGCCAAGAAGCGCCTCAGTCTTCTCTTCAGTAGGCTCAACGCTGCGGTCGACATTGCGCAGCCTGTCTACGATCGCCTCAAGATCAAGGCGGGCCGCCACCTCCTCGACAGGGCGATAGACAAACCCTTCTGCCATTGCCCGGGCAACCGCAGAGCGATGGCGTTCAGTCGTGGCACGGCTGCGCGCACGTTCTGAATCCTCGGCCTGAAGCGCAAGACTACTCCAGAGCGCATCGTCGGCTTCAGCCAGGCTTTTGCGGCGCATCATGGCAACTTCGAGAGAGCGGGTTCGCAGTGCGATCTGTATCAAGCCGCGCTTGTCCACATCTTTGAAGCGCCTCGGCGACACGTCGCACATAGTGCCACCAGCCGCCACGATCCTTTAGAAATTTTTAACCAAGTGAGAAATGCTTCATCGCCATTTGTAGTGCACGACCGGCGAAAAGGCGTGAAGACCCGAGGCTTTCCCAGTACTTTCAATCACTTCAAGGGATCTGGGAGTTGCCATCTAGAGAGAAATGGCGCGAGTGACGTGCCACATTCCATATTTTTTATCCATATTTTTCAATCACTTACGGGAAGTGTAATCGATTCTTGGTCCTCAGCTCGGTCTGATTTTGGTCCACAGTTTTGTAGACCGCTTGAGTTCGACGCCGCTCACCGGCACCGATAGCCATAGTTAACGCGGATTGTACTCCCTGCCAAATCAAGCTTGATCTATAGAACTAGATTTCACCGCTAACTACAATGCACAGAGCGCCGAAACTCAACACATCATACTAAAGTCAACACCTAGCGCTCGACCGATATCCGCATCATGCCCAGCAATCCTCCAAGAACGATATCGCCGCCCGGCAGGAGGTGAATGACAGAGTAAGCGCCATTGTAAATGTGGCTATCACCAAGGCGAAGCCGTGTAACGGCTTCACCCGTCTCCCAATCAAGACCTGTGACCTCCCATTTTCCGTCTACGAAACCATTGACATAGACCTGTTGGGCGCCGCCAGAAATCATGGGGACGGTTGATGGGCTCGATACAGTGGGATTTGCCCAGGCACGCACCCAGCGGTCAGCTTCAACGTCCCATTCAAACTTTTCAGCACCCGTCGGTCCTTTGCGTAGTCTACCAGACATGACAACATTCTCCAGCATTGTTGGCAATGGCGATGGCAATGTGTTGTTTACCACCAAGGCACCGTAGCCATATACCGCAACGGATTGCTCAGACTGGGCGCGCTCAAGGTCAGACTTTCCGAAACTAACCTGAATCTGGTCGGCAATTCGACGCGATTTGGTCCCTGGCTTCTGGACGAAATCCTCTGGAATATCGTCGCGCCAGAAGGCGACGACATTCATAATCAACTCTCCGTCCGTGATGACAACAAGTTTGTCTTCCTCGTCTCCGAAGCCCATAAGTGAGGGCGTAGAGCCTGATCCGTTGCCGAGACTCACGCCGCCAAGTTTGCCGGTGAAGGAATCGTATTCTGATGACCACGCGCCATACCCTCTAGAGTGAAGTGTTTCCCCGTCCCAAACCAGTTTATGGAGCCTCCTATTTGAGAGAACATAAATGCCACCACCCTCATCAATGGCGATCGAGTTCGTAACCTGCTCATCGTCAGCCAACTCATGAATGATCGGTGCCTGTTCAAAATTTCGGTCTACGATGACGACAACGCCGCCCATCGTCACCAGCGCCAGCATGCCATCATAAGTCAGATTCAATCCGAACACAGCATCAGGGTCTTCCAGTGTTGGATTGAAATATTCGCGCGGCAGCTGAAAGCGGCGCTTTTCCACCAGTGGTGACAGCGGATTGCCGGGTTCGGCATCACCATAAACGACGACATCGTTGTTGACGACAGTGTAGAAGTCACCATTGCGGTCGACGACATTATAGATTGCTGCTCTGGCGACGACCCGCTCAACATAACGTGGATAGTTCCGATTGAGATAGCCAAGCAGTTCAGCTTCTGAGGCCGTACTATCCATTTCGACGGCGATACGTTCAGCATCCTCGACAGACATGAAGGGTTGACCTTCCACAGGCAGAGCATTGATCAGTTGAAACTTGCCATCGCTAATCAGGATTTTGGAGATACGATTATTGTTGGCGGAGATGGCCACCTGCTCACCTGAAGGATAAGTTGGTAATTGCATAAGCGTGAGGTTCACCAACCCTGCCGGGACCCTTTGAATACCCTCATCATCAATCTCGTGAATACCGACCGGCCCAGCAAACGGAAGGGAATCCTGTTGAGCCGGATTAAAATGCGTGGTGGCAAGCTCGCTGTCCACCAGATTTGGGTTCATTGGAGGAAACTCCGGACCCGACGCATCAAAGACTGGGATAGTGGAGCATGCACCAAGCACGGCTACGATTGCGACTGCAGCAGCAGCGATATGAGGTTTCATTTGTTGTCTCCCAGAGTGACAGATTTGTACTGGTTTAGCGAATTGTCAGAATACTATTCAGCTTGAGACGTCGACTGTTGCTCGTCTTGAAACGCCATCCAGGCTCGAGAGAGGATGAAATCCTCAATATCATCGACTTCCTGTTGGCTTAGGCGGCCGGCGAAGTTGGGCATGCCAATCGCTTCGCCGGCCCCTTGAAGGAGGAAAGCATCAAAAGTGTCTATCCCGAGAGTCGCTGACTGCCTCAGATCGGGGAGCGTTCCGGACGAAATGGCCGCGCCGCCATGGCAGACACCGCAGAATCGACCGTAGAGGTCTGTGCCCCGTACAACCGCTTCAGCCGAATGCGGCTGTCGCGCTGGCTCAGGCGTTGCCTTCTGCGGAAGCGCGGCGACGTTTAGCTCGCCCTCTCCGCCAAGTTTGAAGGCAAGTACATGGCCTTCAACCGGGCCTCCTGTCTGCCCGACATAGAAGCCGGCGAGCAAATTGGCACCACTGCCCCAACCAGCTGATACAGCAACATACTGCTCGCCATTGACCTCATACGCCACAGGTCCACCGACCATTGCGACACCAACCGGATACGACCACAGTTCTTCGCCTGTTTTGGCGTTGTAAGCATTGAAAACGCCGCTCGTCGTGCCTTGGAATACCAGATCTCCAGACGTTGTCAGCGTACCTCCATTCCACATTCGCTCATGCTGAACACGCCAGACTTCTTTCTGAGCTACCGGATCCCAGGCAGCAAGATGTGCTTGGACAAGTTGGCGCAGAAGTGTGCGACGTGCTTCTTCTGTTTCCGGTAATGCGTCTGTCAGGCTGACACCGATATTGAATGCGTCTCGGTCAAAGCGGGCAATCTCGCCCTCGATCTGATCGGAATAGAGGAAAGGAACATCTTGTGCGGGAATATATACCAGCCCTGTTTCCGGATTGAATGACATGGGGTGCCAGTTGTGGGCACCAAATGGGCTGGGTTTGACGAGCGCAGGTCCACCAGACAGATAGCGCGCCTCGGGGTTTTCAACAGGACGCCCGGTCTCCATATCGATATGTGTGGCCCAGTTAATGGGAACAAATGGCTCTGCGGAAATAAGTTCGCCGCTTATTCGGTCGATGACATAAAAGAAGCCGTTTTTCGGCGCTTGCATCAGCACCTGACGAAGCTCTCCCTCGATCTCAAGATCAGCTAGAATGATATTCTGCGTAGCTGTGTAGTCCCAAGTTTCGCCCGGCGTCGTCTGATAGTGCCAGACATATTCTCCTGTGTCTGGACGTAACGCGACGATTGATGACAGGAACAGATTGTCGCCGCCGTCCGGGCTTCGTACTTTCTGATTCCAGGGCGAGCCGTTTCCAACGCCGATATAGAGGAGGTCCAGTTCAGGATCGAATGCCATGCTGTCCCAGACAGTCCCGCCACCGCCCAGCTTCCACCATTCGCCTGTCCAGGTCTCAGCAGCCATCTCGATGGCTTCGTTTTCGAATCCATTATCCGGATTTCCCGGCACAGTGTAGAACTTCCAGGCCTGTTCACCTGTTTCAGCATCATAGGCTGCAACAAATCCGCGAACGCCGAACTCACCACCGCCATTTCCGATGATGACCTTGCCTTTCACAATGCGAGGCGCCCCTGTGATCGTATAGGGTTCTTCGAGCGGTACAGTACGGGTCTCCCAGATCTGTTCGCCTGACTTTGAATCAAGAGCGATCAGACGACCATCCAGCGACCCGAATATGACCTTGTCGTTATAGACAGCCACGCCGCGATTGACGACATCGCAACAAGCATGTGCGCCCTTTGATCGGGGAACCTCCGGATCGTAGCGCCAAAGAATTTCTCCTGTGGCAGCATTAAGCGCCAGCACTTCGCTCCACGAACCCGTAGTGTACATGACACCATCAACAATGATCGGGGTTGCCTCTACGCCACGATAGCTGCCAAGCGGTGCCGCCCAGGCAAGATCCAGCTGGTCGATTGTTTCCAGATTAATGGCGTCAAGCGCGCTAAACCGCGTTTCTGAAAACGTGCCACCATGAGTAAGCCAGTTATGTGGTTCGCCTGCGGCATTGAGCAAACGTTCCTCATTGATCCCCTGGGAGGCTTGTGTGGAAGCGTCGCCAGAGTCGACCGCCCCTCCACAGGCAGCCAGAAGACCGATCGTAGCGCCCGTCAGAATGACTTTCAGCGCTGTAGCGGGCATTTTTTTGCCGTTCATTTTGTCCTCCCGGACACCCCAGTGGATGAGGTTCTGGATTTTTTCTCATACCAAGCAAGATTGCACTGGAACGGCGAAGTTTCTCAAGCCCCGCGCAACGCCAATGTTCCGTCATTTTGTGCCAGCGACAAAGCCTGGGACACCTACTTGCAACGGATCTAGTTGCGGGTTTTCAACTCCTTGAGCAGCTCTTGCTGGTGCTGACCATGCTCAGGTGCTGGACCGGGGATTGCCTGCACGTTCGATTGGAAACGCGGGGCCGGAACAGCCTGAACATAACCCTGGCTGTTTTCAAAGATTCCGCGCGCCAGATTATGAGGGTGCAAAGGTGCACTGATCGGACTTTCCACAAGGCCAAAGCATGCATCGGTCCCCTCTAGTAAGTCTTGCCAGTATGCAGATGGTTCGGTTGCGAAAAGAGCACGAAACTTCTCTGACTGCTTCGACCAGCTATCACGATCATACTGGTCTTCGAAGTCGGGATCGCCTGTAAGACCGAGGCGCTGTAGAAGTTCTGCGTAAAATTTCGGTTCTAGCGCGCCAAGCGTGATGTCACGCCCGTCTGCACAGCGATAGGAACTGTACCAAGGGGAATCATCCAGAAAGCCGCGCCCGCGCTCGGCTTGCATCATGCCGCTGGGCAGCAAATCGAAGATGAGGTTCATCATATGCGCCGACCCATCGACAATCGCTGCATCAATCACATCGCCCTCACCGGTGGCTCTGGCCTTTAGAATGCCCGCGAGAATGCCAATCGTCAGATAGTTCGCACCGCCGCCAATGTCCCCGACCAAGCCTGGTGGCGGCAGTGATCGCGTTCCAGTTGGGCTTGCAAACCAGGCAGCTGAACTGACGGATACATAATTGATATCATGTCCAGCCGCCTGGGCGAGCGGTCCCGCCTGCCCCCAGCCCGTCATGCGACCAAAGACAAGCTGTGGGTTCCGCCCCAGACAAACTTCCGGACCAAGGCCCAGGCGTTCCATCACTCCCGGCCGCATGCCCTCGATCAGGGCGTCCGCCGTCGCAATCAGATCCAGCGCGACCGCGCGGTCTTCAGAGTCTTTCAGGTCCAGAGCGATCGAGCGCTTGCCTCTTTTCAGAATGCCGACAGGCAAAGTCGATCCCGGATCGGAGCCCTTGGTCTTTCGCTCTATGAGAACGACATCCGCGCCCAGATCGGCCAGATGCATGCCACAAAAGGGCGCCGGCCCAATGCCCTCGATTTCGACAATCCGAATGCCCTGCAGAGGCCCTTTAGACACGGGACGTCACCTGAACGCCGAGACGCCCGTCAGGCTCCGCCCGATAAGGAGTTTCTGGATCTCAGTCGTTCCATCCGGAATGGGTGCGATCATCGCTTCGCGGGCGAGGCGCTCGACAATGAACTCCTTCGTGACGCCATTACCGCCGTGAATCTGTACTGCCTGGCGCGTTGCACTGACAGCGATTTCGGTACCGTACCATTTTGCCATTGCGCACTCCTTGTCGCAGCGCTGTCCGGCGTCAATCATGCCCGCTGCGCGCAAAGACAACAGGCGCGCTGCATCGATCTCTGTGGCCATTACAGCTAACTTTTCTGCAATGAGCTGGTGGCCGGCAATTGGTTTGCCATGCTGCGAACGGTCGATTGCATATTTTATTGACTCATCAAGCGCGCGCCGCGCCATGCCATAGCCCCACGACCCGACGTGAACTCGCGCGCGTTCGAACAGGGTGAGCGTGTTCTTCAGACCCGAGCCTATTTCACCGATAGTATTCTCGACCGGAACGCGCACATCATCGAGAAAAACCTGTGATGTTGATTGTCGATTGAGCGCGATCTTTGGAATACCGCGGACTTCATAAGGATGCTCATTGCGATCGAGCAGGATATGGGTCAGTTCGTTCTCGCCAGTTCGGCAGGTGCAGATGAAAAAATCTGAGTACTCACCATTGGTGATCCATGTTTTCTCACCAGAAATCACCCAATGGTCACCATCTCGCACAGCCCTGGTTTTCGCCGCCGCGACATCCGAACCGACATCCGGCTCGGAAATGCCGACAGACGCAAAAAGTTCCCCCGCCAACAATCTAGGCAGGTAACGTGTCTTGATGTGCTCCGGCGCGAGTTTGACCAGCATCGACGCTGCGCTGCCATTAACAAGTGCGGCTATCGCCAAGTCTCCCGAACTATAGGCAAGCTCTTCAATTAGTTGAACGTGCAGCTTCCAGGACAACCCCAGCCCGCCGGCAGATTCCGGCTGTGGGGCGTTGACGAGACCAAATTCTGCCAGCTTTTGCGTCCAGCTTTGCATTTTGTCCTTTGGAACGAAGTCTTCCCCATGCGCAGCCAGTTCCGGCTCCAGCTGCTCATCAAGATAGCGACGCAGGCTTTCGATTGCGGCGAGCTCAGCCTTGTCAAAGAAAATATCTAATCCCCCAATCATGCATTTGCCCTCTTGAAAATGTTGACCACAGCAACACCCTCCTCAATGCCAATTAGGCCGCCGCTGTTTTCGTGGATAGCGTGTCGGGCACCATCAACCTGGCGCTTTCCAGCTTCGCCGCGTAATTGGGTGACAAGCTCATGAATTTGCCCCAGCCCGGTTGCGCCGATGGGGTGGCCTTTGGACTCCAGCCCGCCAGACGGATTGATCGGGATTGAGCCGCCAATCGTGAAGTCCCCGCGTTCCGCTGCCGGGCCTGCTTCACCGATCGGAACTAACATCAAGTTCTCGGCGTGCATCAAC
The DNA here is from genome assembly GCA_018222605.1 of Alphaproteobacteria bacterium. Classification (GTDB taxonomy): domain Bacteria; phylum Pseudomonadota; class Alphaproteobacteria; order Caulobacterales; family Hyphomonadaceae; genus Hyphomonas. The sequence goes on along the minus strand of JAAEZZ010000007.1, from coordinate 281,569 downwards.
TCACCAATCGCGGTTGCATCGTGCACCTCGGCAACGTCCATGTCTTCTGGTGAAAGGCAGGCCATTTCATACGCCCTCTCAGCGGCAATTCGCGCAACATGGCGTTCCGGTGCATCGGCGCTGCGCGCGGGGTTTCCACTTGCAACGGCGCTGGCCATAACCTGGACGGCTCGTGACGTAGTGGCACCAATCTTCCTCAAGCCTTCCTCATTGCAAAGGATGACCGCTGCAGCACCATCCGAGATCGGTGAGCACATTGGCAGCGTCAAAGGGTAAGTGATGGGAGGTGCTGAAAGAATTTCATCAATCGTGTAAGGCTGACGGTATTGCGAATACTCATTGTGCTCTGAATGCTGATGATTTTTCGCGGCTATCGCAGCAATCTGGCGCTGAGTCGTGCCATAGCGCTTCATATGGTTCCGGCCGAACGCTGCGTAGATTTTCATGAATACGCTATAAGGGCGTTCAGATTCCGATCCCTCCGGTTCGGCAACACCTTCACCCAACTGGAGAAGCCTTTTGGCATTCTCCTCAGGTGTCTCAACATCCCAACCGCCATCGAACACAGCGAACATCCTCGCCTTGTCAGGCACGTTCATTTTCTCGACACCCGCCGCCAGGACAACGTCCTGCATACCAGCCTTAAGCGCCTGAACAGCAAGGTGAAAGGAGGATGAACTGGACGCACAGGCGTTTTCAATATTGAATGCGGGAATACCTGTCAGCCCGATCTTGCTGAGCGCAACCTGGCCAGGAACAAAGGTTTGTCCCTGCAAGAAACCTTGGGTCGCACTGGAATGGTAAACTGCCTCCACGGCGGCCTTGGTGCAGCCTGCATCATCCGCCGCACGCAAAATGGCGGTGTCCAGCAATTCAGAAATACTTGTTTCCAGATGCCGCCCGAAATGCGTCATGCCGACGCCTACAATATAAATCTTACTATCCGACAAGACTCTCTCCCCATCTACAGATGGCCGCTACTGGCCTGAATATTTCGGTGTTCGTTTCTCACTGAAGGCTGAAAGCCCTTCGAGGAAGTCAGCGGATTTTGCATGCGCTTCGAGATGGCGCATTTCCAACGCGATGGCTTCGCGCGCGGACAAGTGTGCGCTTCCGGCAACCATCTCCTTCATACGCTGAAGTACAAGCGGGCTTTTCTCCGCCAGCTTTGCAGCAAGCGCCTCTGCAGCCGATGACAAGTCGTCATCCTCAACAACTTGGCTTACAAATCCGGCTTCACGAAACGCTTCCGCCGACCAATGATCGCCGGAGAATAGGAGATAATTCGCTTTCTTTTCGCCAACATACCTCGGCAAGAGAGATCCCCCGCCGCCCGGCAGAACACCAAAATTGGAATGGGCGTCGCCCAGCCGCGCACTGCGCGCCGCCATCACGACATCGCAGGTCATGGCTAGCTCCAGTCCGCCGGCCAAAGTCAATCCATTGAGCGCTGCAATTGTCGGCTTCGGCAAAGCACGAATAGCCAAAAACACGTTCTGAATGTCGCGAAGGAAGCCAAGAAACCCGGTATTGTCACCAGCCTGAACTTCCCCCAAAACGCCCTTCAGGTCAGCACCGCAGCAAAAGGCGCGCCCGCTCCCAGTGATAGTCAGCACTCGAATCTCATCGCGCTCGGCAACATCTTTCACACATTGCGCAAGTTCATTCACCATTAGAGCGGACAGTGCATTCATGCTGCCCGGACGCGTCAGGGTAATTCGTGCACACGAATCTTCCGCCTCAAATTTCAGGGTTTCAAACGACAATTGTCCAATTCCAAGCATTGGGCCGCGTTCGCTCCAAAACTTGGCCCGTTCCAGATGAGGCTTCACTTTATCGGGCCAGAAAACTTATTGAACATCAGACGCATGTCACCGTGCGCCAAAGCGTCGTCAGTCGAGCCGCCCAAGGCAATGCAGAGCTCTAGCGATGTCAGCTGTCGTCCAGCTGGCGCTCATTCTCGAGGAATTCCTGCGGGGACTGCCCCGTTAACCGGCGAAACGCACGGGAGAAATTGCTGGGGTCCTTGTATCCCAACAGATACGATATCTCCTTGATGGACCGACGACCTGTCCGCAAATAGCCGATAGCGAGATGCTGGCGAACATCGTCGAGCACGGTGTTGAAGGTTGTGCCCTCATCCTGTAATTGGCGCTGAAGACTTCGGTTACTTGTATTTAGCTCTCTTGAAACCGACTCCAGGGAGACAGCTCCATCCGGTAGCATTTCGACAATCGCCGCCCGGATCCGCGGAATAATTTGTTGTTCATCGAACCGGGCAATGTATTCCATCGCAATCTGGTCATTCCTTCGAACAATGTCGGAATTCGCGCCGCGCAGCACGCGCGTATAGTCCTTCTCGGCCACATGCAGCTCTAGACTGTCGTGACCATATTCGATCGGACAACAGAAAAAGGCATCAAATTCATCCATCGCGACCTTACCAGGTTTCGGACGACGCATTCTTACCAAAACAGGAGAATAGTCCGCTCGGTAAACCATTCTGACGAAGCGAAGCACCGTCGCCAAAAAAACATCCTGGCGGACCGGCGGCACGTCTTCCTTGAGTTCAATGGAATGAATGAGGCACCCCTTCCTGATTTCAGACCTTGTCTCAGCAGAATGAGAAATTAGCCTGAAAAAACGATCAAACCGGTGGAAGAATGTTTCCAGCGTTCGGCTTGAGAACAATGAATACCCAAGCGCATGCATTGAGCCGGGCGTATTTCGCTCGGCCAGCTTCAGCCCGATCGTCTCATCACCTGTCGCCTCTACGATGAGCTCAATGAAGCGACTGAATCGTCTAGACCGCACCCTGGCATTCGGGTCCTGGAGAATATCAGGATCAACTTCCGCACGCCGCAGTAGATCTGGTACATCAATGGAAAAGTCAAATTCGTCCAATATGGCCACAATCTGTATGAGCCAGGATGCAATGACTGACCGCGTCTCACTCAATTCTGGTTGCGCCTTACCTGATGATGTGTGGTTCAAATATCGATTGTCCTGTACGACCGTCTTCGATGACAAGCTTTATCGGTTCATGACGGTTTGTCCAATTTTTGAACAGGATTGTACACGCTTCAGCCAATACTGCGGACCTGGCCGCCCCAGTATTTCTTACGTACATCCTTTCGCAACACCTTACCAACGACGCTCAGAGGCAGTTCCTCCACGAACAACACGGATTTTGGTGTTTTGAAAGATCCGATCTGCTCTTTTACATAGGCAATCAGGTCAGATTCGGCCACCTCAACAGAGTCGTTAAGGATGACTTCCGCATGTACAGCCTCGCCCCATTCTTCGTGGGGAACACCGACAACCGCTGACATCAAAACGCCAGGATGGGAGTTGACTGCGGCCTCAACCTCAGTCGCATAGACATTGAAACCACCCGTGATGATCATGTCCTTCTTCCGATCAACCAGGTAGCAATATCCGTTTTCGTCCGTATATCCGATATCCCCTGACTTCCAGTATCCGTTGACGAATTCCTCCTTCGTCTTCTCTGGATTGCCTTCATAGCCAAGACAGGTTGAGCGCGATCGCAAATAGAACTCGCCGAGTTCGCCTACAGGAACTGGATTACCGTCATCATCGCAAACCGACAGTTCGATCCCGGTTGAGCGTCGACCCGCGGACGCGAGTCGGCCTTCAGTCTCGGCGTCCACGATATGATCTTTCTTGCTCAGGCAGAGGGTTGCCGCCAGATGTTCCGTGGAGCCGTACACTTGTGTGAATATTGAACCGAATCGCTCAACCAGGAGCTTGGCCTTGGCCGGGCTCATGGGGGCCGCGCCATACAACACCGTGCGCAATGAGGATAGGTCATACTCTCGTGCTTCGGGCATTTCCAAAAGGCGGTACGCCAGAGTCGGTACGATGAAGGCGTGAGAAATCTTCTCTTGCTGGATATAGCGGCACCAGTTCTCCAGACTGGGCTCGTTCATTGTTACCGTGCAACCACCGCTGAACAGAACCGGCAAAAGCATCATACCGCTGCCATGGCTAATGGGAGCTATATGCAGCATGCGGCAGCCATCGAAGAAATCCGGGTCTGGAAGTGTCAGGAAACTATCGCGGCACCCCAGAATGTTGTCGATTGAATACTTCGCGCACTTGCTGTCACCAGTCGTGCCTCCTGTAAAGCGCATGAGCACGACGTGCGTTCGATCATCGATTTCAATATCTGTGTTCTCTGTCGACGCGTTCGCCAAAAGATCGGGAAGGGCCAACACGCCTGAATATGGCTTGACCAGAGCATCCATCACAACAATCTGAATGCCGCGTTCGGTAAGCGGGCCAGCATGGGAGGCTAGGAGGTCATTCTCGATGAACGCGACTTTGGGCTTGACGATGTCGATCTGGCCAAGATGCGTTTCCAGGCTGTCGAGGTAGTTGGCATGACAACATGTTGCATAAGCTTTTGCAGCTGACCCCCAATGGAACAGGGAGAGATTGTCATTTTGCAGCATACAGACATATCGGTCGCCCGCGCCGAGATTCAGGTTTCCATTGAGAATATGTGCAATCTGATTGGTTATGATGTGATAGTCACGAAAACTCAGCCGGCGGCCACGCTCAAGATTCACAATCGCCTCACGATCTCCGAAGGATTCCGCGAGCCCTTGCATGACACGGCTGTAATTTACCCGCCCGCCTTCTGTCGAAACCAATGCTGCAGCAGAACTTGGAGCGACGTCAACAGGCATCAGTTCACGGTCATTGCGCTTTTTTGAGAAAATTCCGAACACAGAGACTGTCCTCCCTTTTGTCTACACCACCCTAAGATTGCTGCGTACAGGATCGATTTAAAGCAGCTTTTTAAATAGATTCAGCAACCAGCCCGTCTTCGAAGAATAGGGAGGCAGCAATTGGCTAAGCACACTGATCTTCGATTGTGAGAACACCGGCTTCAAATGACTGAACCGCTCGAAACTTCCCGGCCCCAAATAGGATCCGATCCCGCTTTGCCCGATGCCGCCAAATGGAAGACGGCGCTGGAAGACGTGCATCACCGTGCCGTTCAGGGTCACGCCGCCAGCATGGGTTTCGCCAAGGATTTTTCGTCGACCTGCACTGTCTTTACCGAAATAGTAAAGTGCCAGTGGCCGCTCGCCAGCATTGATGTACTCGATTACTTCGTCTTCCGTACGATAGGTCAGGATCGGCAGAATCGGCCCGAAAATCTCTTCCTGCATCAGCCCCATATCGCTTGCAACATTGGTCACAGCCAGCGGGGCTATTCGATGAGCAGCCTCGAACATGCCATCGCCACTGCCTGCGAGATTGGTCACTCCGGCACCTTTTGCGCGGGCGTCTTCAACCAGTCCCCGCAAACGGTCAAACTGCCGGTGATTTATAATGCTTGTATAGTCCTGATTGGCTTCGATCTCGCCAAAACACTTGTGCACCTGCCTGGCGAGCGCTGACACAAAGTCTTCTACACTCCCTTCTGGAACGAATGCGTAGTCGACACCGATGCACGTTTGTCCTGCGTTGAGGAGCTTGCCGAAAACAAGGCTCTGCGCGACTTCTGGAAAATGAGCACTTTTATCAATGATAATGGGGCACTTGCCGCCAAGCTCAAGCGTCACTGGTGTCAAATTGGCTGCGGCCGACTGGGCGACTTTTTTACCTGTATTGGGCGAACCGGTGAAGAGAATATGATCGAATGGAAGAGACGTCATCTGCTGCGCGACATCCGGGCCGCCGATTACCACTGCCATCTCTTCTTCTGAAAAATACTTGCGAACAAGACGCTGCGAAATTTCAGCTGAATGAGCCGAAATTTCACTTGGCTTGGCAATAATCCGGTTGCCAGCCGCCAACGCACCCGCCGCACCGGCGAATACTGTGCCATAGGGATAGTTCCAGGTTCCGAGAATGCCGACGACACCAAGGGGTTGCGGAATTAGCCGCGAAGATCCCGGCAATCCAAACGTGTCAGTTTTGACACTGCGCGGCTTCATCCAGTGTTTTAAATGGCGCCGTGCAAATTTCACATCCGACAGAACCAGCATGATGTCTGTCAGGATGGTTTCATACCGGCTGCGTATTCCGAAATCAGCCGTAACCGCGTTAATGAGTTCGTCTTCATGCGTCTCGAACATTTTCCCAAGACGAGCCAGCAGGTCCATCCGGGTTTCATAGCTGCAGGACACCTGCTCTCGCGTGAGGGAACGCTGCAGGGTGAATATCCTCTCAAGCTCGGTGATGCCGGTTTCAATCCCCACTATCTCGCCCTCAAACGTGTTGCCGCATCGAGGCGAATTGTTTCACCATTCAAGTATCCATTCTCGACGATGAACTGGCATGCGTGTGCAAATTCCATGGGGTCTCCGGCGCGGCGTGGCGCCTCGACAGTGTCGACCAGTGAAACGACCACCTTCTCACCCAGACTCTTCACCATCTGTGTCAAAAACAGCCCCGGTGCGATCGCGTTGACACGGACGCCGACGGCTCCGAGTTCCCGCGCCGCCGGCATGTTCATACCGATCACACCCGCCTTGGACGCTGAATAGCCGGCCTGACCTATTTGCCCTTCATAGGCGGCACCGGATGACACATTGATAACGACTCCCCGCTCGCCCAGATCGTCTGGTGCGTTCCTCGCCATGACGGCGACGCATTTACTCATGACGTTGAACGTGCCGACGAGGTTGACCATGATCACCTTGGTGAACTTGTCGAGCTGACAAGGGTTGCCGTCCCGGTCGAGAATTTTGGTCGGTGCCGGAATGCCTGCCGCGTTGACAGCAATCTGAATGGCCCCGAATTTCTCGACGGTATTTGTCACCGCATCCGCAACCGATTGATCATCGGTCACATCGACCTTGAAGAACTGGCAGACCTTGTTTCCAAGTTCGCCACAGAGCGCGTTTCCTGCGACTTCGCTCAGATCGAAGAGCGCGACGCGTGCGCCCTGCTCAACAAAACTGCGCGCCGCAGCAGCGCCTAGTCCAGAGGCACCACCTGTAACCACAGCGACTTTTCCATCGAGTTTCATGTTCGCAAGCTCCTGACCTGCTATTGTCAGCTTTCAACTGCTCAAGTCTGGAGCAGCCTCCCTTCGATGGAAAGGAGGCTGCTACAAGACGATCAGAAATTTATACGGCCTTCGGCACCAATCACGCGCGGCTCTTCGATCCAGCCAACATACACGCCCGGGCTGAGTGGCGCGTCGACCGAGGCGGTATAGGTGGCTTCATCGGTTAGGTTGCGACCGAATACACGGAATTCGTAGCGGCCAAACTCCACCCCGACATGAGCATCGAATTTCGTATATCCTTCCTGAAACGCGTTCGGGTCGAGGTCGCCATCCAGGAACATCTCGTCCTTGAAGTTGGCTCCAATCCGGGCATTCAGATCGAAATTCTCGAAACTGCGATTGAAGGCGAGATAGACGTTACCACTGAACTCGGGCGCAAAGGCCCCGCGTTCGCCGGCAAGGTCCTTGGTACCCACACCTGCAGAATCCGGGCATGTGCCCAAGCCCGTTTCGATCACTGAACACCCTGCCCCTGGGAAGGACTGGAATTCGTGATCGAGATAGGCGAACGCACCGCCAATCTCGATTTCGTCGCTGAGAAGGAACTGGCCATCAAGTTCCAGCCCCTGCACTTGAAGTTCAGCCGCGTTCCCAACCACGAAGCTTGTCCCACTCCACGAGGTTACCTGCAGGTCTTCTAACTCGCTTCGGAAAATGATTGCCCCGATGCGAGCACGGTCACCCATGAACTGGTGCTTGATACCAGCTTCCCAAGCCGTGACTTTCTCATCCTCAAATTCATGACCCGGACGCGGGCTCCCATCCGGTTCCGCCGTGTCAGGACTGAAATTGTAACCACCAGATTTATAGCCAGTGGAATAGGAAATATAGGCCGACCCGTTGTCAGCATACTGCCAGCGCAGTTTTACAGATGGATCAAGATGATCTTCTGTTCGCGTATCGTTGAGGTCAGCAGCAAAGCGGTTGAGCAATGCGGCAAAAGTCGCTGCAGAGTTCAATCCATCTGCACCCCCAACAGTAGCGGCGGCGGTTAGATATTCGGTTAGATCGGCAGACCCGATCGTGTCTGCGGGTGTGACAAGGCCAACGAAGTCTCGGGGTGTGCCGGCTCCAACAACAACACTCTTATCGATGCTCTTCTCATCTTCGGAGTAACGCAAACCTAGTTCAAGTGTGACGCTGTCGGTCAGGTCAATGCCAAGCTCGCCAAAAAGCGCAATCGTTTCGGCTTGTTGATCGAAGAAAGTGCGTTGAGCAACGTTAACAATACCGCCGGGCAAAATCGATGTTGGCAAAACGCCAAATGTGCCATTGAACGCCGTTGTCTCTTCAATATAAGCATCCTGGTTTTCATAATACAGCCCGCCCAAGAAATTTATGCGCCCATCCCAGTCTGTGGCAATGCGAAGTTCCTGGCTAAACATGTCCAGTTCTTCTTCATCAAGATTGTCAATGAAGCTGACAGGCAGAAAATCCACATCGTGATGTTGAGCGAAATCGAAAGAGGAGTAGCCAGTAATCGAAGTGAGGGTAAAGTTATCGAACTCCCATTCTGCCTTCACAGATCCGATCAATGATTCGGTTGTCTCCGTGTCGGAGATTGGAGGATCGCCGACACGGAATGCGGGATTGCCGCTGAAGCTGACATAAGCGGTATCGCCAGTAGAAACTCCAAAGTCTGGATGAAGCATTTGTGAGAGCGCTATCGTGCTAGGCGTCGGCAGGCGATCATCAATCGCATTAATGGTAAGCTCCTTACCGACCCCGTCCATTTCAAGATAGCTCAGTTTCGTCTCAACGTTTAAACTCTCCGTTGGTTGCCAGGCGAGCGTCGCCCGGGCGAACATGTCTTCGCGCTCGGCTTCGTCGCGATCAAAGACACGGTTCTCAACATATCCGTCAGTTGTCGTATAACGAATTGCCAACCGGCCTGCCAAATTATCCGCCAAGCCCGCGGAAAAGACGCCCGAGTAGCTTTGCGTATTGAATTCTGGTTCCCAGGTGACACCGACCCAACCATTGAGTTCCTCTCCGACTTCTGGCGAGGCCGTTTCAAGCTTGATCGCGCCAGCAACCGTGTTCTTACCGAATAGAACGCCTTGGGGCCCACGCAGAACCTCGACTTGCTGCAGGTCGAACTGGGACTGTGAGAATTGGCGGCTGCGCGGCTGATAAACGCCATCCACATAAAGGCCAACCGATTGCTCGAATCCCTTGTTGATACCAGATCCGACACCTCGGATAAAGATGTTCGAGGTTTGCGCTCCCCGACCGACCTGCAGGCCCGGCACGCGCGCGGAAATCTGCTCAAGGTTCGTGACCCCTTGCGCTTCCAGCTCTGCTCCGGAAACGGCGGTCACGGCCACCGGCGCATTGATCAGCGTCTCGTCCCGTTTACGTGCCGTAACAGTCACTGTTGTCAGTCTTGCTTCCCGCTCCGCTTCTGTTTCGGCAGGGACATCTGCCACTTGCCCATAGGCCGGCGTGGCAAGGGCAATGGCGATCGGCAAAATTGCTGCGCCGCTCAAATTGAGTCTAAACTTCTGGTTCATATATATCCTCCCAAGAGCCCTTTTGTGCTCCGTGTTTCCGTTCCCGCTATGATGCACAAGGACGCGAAAGTAGATTATGAACTCTGGTGAAAGATGGCTCTGTTAGAGTCATACCAGTTCACGCCAACAGATCGTCATTCCGCGATACGAGAGGGCCTTATCCTGCTCAAATCCTTCCATGCCCGACATCCGCGATCGTCCGACCAGATGACCTAGCCCCCTGAACAGCCTAGTTCTATAACTAAAACATGGCTGCAGTTCAGGGGGCTAGGTCACTCGGATATGGCGATATCACCCCTCAAGGGCATTACCCTCAAGCCGCCGCCGCGTTCGAGGCGGTCATTGGTGTTCTGTATACGGTAATATTGTTGTCTCGGTTGGTGGGCATGTACGGAACTCGCACCGCAACGAAACCATCGAGCCAGCGCCTGCTCGTGTGAAATGTATCCATACTTCCGAATCAAGACTTCTGAACCGAGAATTATGATGGGTCCATTTCTCCCGTCTAGGCGGCCGGCTCAGGCGCGGCAGACATTTTGCTGCTCACCTGCTCATTGAAATACTCCAATCGCCTCTGCCCCAGCGCATGCGCGATATCACGCTCCCCCTCAGGAATAGGTTCGGTCCGCGTAAGCCAATAGTACACAAAGTGCGACAGCGTGGCGTAAGTGTAGGCCAGGTCCTTTTCCATATCCGCCTGATGCTGATCGAAGGCGTCCATGCGGGCGAGCAAACGCTCTTCCAGCACTGAACGCGCTTCTGGATCGAACCATGCTCTCAGTGCGTCTTCAACGATCGCCGTTTTTGTCACCCCTGGCTTGTCAGCTGCCTCACACAGTTGCGCATAGAGCTTTGTCGAAATCCGTATGTTGACGCGCGGCTTTCCCATCCACTCAGAACCCCGGAAGGACGTCAGGATCGCCGCGATCTGCCGCTACGGCGCGTCTTACGGTTTCCAGATTTTGATCGCTGGTCGGATCAATCTCATCGTCTATGTTGGCGTCAGCACTTGGCTCGCGTACGCATTTTTCACGCGTATCATCATTCGTGTACTCAGGTTCTCTCGTCCGTTTCAGTGACACACTATCGGGTTGTCCGATATCTTTCTTAGCCTCCGGCTCCTGGAACGGCGGGGCCGCAACAATGGATGTCCATTCGGCGTCACATGCTTGGCCGCTCCATTCGACGGGCGCTGGTGACAAGACTCGTTTCGTAAAATTTGCGTCTTTGAAATAACAAAGCTTCCTGGCGAGCACGGGCGGCGCTCCGGACACCATGATAATTTCATCACTGGCAGAAAGTTGCATGACCTCGCCGGGCGTTATAAGCGCGCGCTGAGTTTCCTGGCGTGAAACCATCAAGTGAGAGAGCCAGGGCGCAAGCCGGTGACCGGTATAGTTCTTCTGCGAGCGGAGTTCCGTTGTTGTTCCGAGCGCATCAGAGACGCGCTTGGCGGTGCGTTCATCATTGGTCGCGAAAGCAATGCGCACATGACAATTATCCAGGATCGAATTATTGGGCCCGTAAGCCTTTTCGATCTGGTTCAGGGATTGAGCGATCAGATAGGCGCGGATGCCATAGCCTGCCATGAAGGCGAGTGCACTTTCAAAGAAGTCCAGCCGCCCGAGCGCAGGAAACTCATCCAGCATGAAGAGCAGTTTCCGGCGGTTCTTTTCGGGCAAATCTTCCGTCAGCCTGCGTCCAATCTGGTTAAGGATCAGCCGGATCAGCGGTTTCGTCCGTGAGAGGTCGGATGGCGGGACGACCAGATAGAGCGAAAGCGGGCTCTCCCCTTCAACCAGGTCCTCGATGCGCCAGTCCGACCGGCTGGTGATTTCTGCGATCACGGGGTCACGATAAAGCGACAGGAAACTCATAGCCGTGGACAGAACCCCGGAGCGCTCATTCTCTGATTTGTTGAGAAGTTCTCGAGCGGCCTGCGCAACTATCGGATGCACCCCTCTCTCCCCCAGATGAGGCGTTGTCATCATGATACGGAGTGTGACGGCGAAGGAGCGTTTCGGATCGGACAGGAACCGCACGCAGCCGCTGAGTGTCTTGTCTGCTTCTGCATAAAGCACGTGCAGGATGACACCGACGAGCAAGGCATGTCCGGTCTTCTCCCAGTGGTTTCGGCGCTCCAGCGAGCCTTCAGGGTCAACCAGTATGTCAGCGATGTTCTGAACATCGCGTACTTCATGCTCGCCGCGGCGCACGCCCATAAGTGGATTATATTTCGGGGATCGCCGGTCGGTTGGATCAAACCGCACGCATCGGGAAAATCCGGATCGCCAGCCAGACGTGAGCTCCCAATTCTCGCCCTTGATGTCGTGGATGACGGCGCTGCCGGTCCAGGACAACAGGGTTGGTACAACCAGCCCCACGCCCTTGCCTGAACGCGTTGGTGCAAACGCCATGACATGTTCAGGGCCGTCATGACGCAGATAGCGCTTTTGCCAACGCCCCAGGAACACGCCTTTATCCGCAAACAATCCGGCGCGTTTCAAATCGGGTGCGCTGGCCCATCGCGCCGAGCCGTAAGTGGTGACATGGCGCTCGTGGCGACTGCGCAAGACAGAACCAATGATCGCCGCCAGAAAGCCGAGCGCCGAACCGGAGACCGCGATCAGCCCGCCACGTGCGAACACTTCCGGCGCATAGGCTTCATAGGCGTACCACCATTGGAACAGCCGCCACGGTTTATAGATTGGTGTTTCGCCTGCGATGAACCAGGGCGCGCCAAGCGCTGCCTGATGGCCAAGCGCGTCAGCGGTCATTTGTGTGGCGAGCCAGACCGCTCCGATGATCAGCGCGAACACCACCATGATCTGGCCAATGAGTATCTTTGTGCCGGTCATGGCGTGCCTCCTTGAAAGAGCAATTTGTCGTCTCCCAAGAATGATTGCTGAGACTGGTCTTGGACCAGCGGGATTCTGCGCCAATTCCCGCAGCGCCTTGCAAAGCCATCCAAGCCGTCTAGCGAGACAGCCCTCTGGAACGCCCCATATCCATGCTCCAGCCAATACCCGACGCGGTGCGTTTTATGGTCAGTTCTCGTCCCATTTGCCGACCAAGACTGCCACGCCATGGCACCAGCGCGAATTCCTTTGCGTTGCCAATGATCGCCATACGCCCGGCTGCAAGGTCGACATGCCCTTCGAGCTTGCCCTCAAACCGATCCCCTTTCGCCAGCTGAACAGAGGTTCGGCCTGAAGCGACTGCGATGGTGTCCCGCTCACGCTTCAGTTCCAGAGCGCGCAGCTTGCTTTTCTGCTCTTCCATGAGTTCTGATTGGCCCGCACCCAGATAGCCTTGTTCGCGGAGCCAGATCTGCCGACTTGCTTTCAAGTCCTTCAAGGTTTGCTGCTGCGCTGCTGCATCCTCTGACAGGTCGTCGATCCATGTTTCGCCGAGGCGGTCGATCTGCATCTTCGGTGAAAGCCAGGACAGGACACTCAATTTGACGCCGCCGGATCGGCCCGCCTCATATGCCGCTGCGCGCTCCAGAAAGTCTTCGCCAATGTGCCATTCACCGGTCGCAAGGCGCTCCCCAATACCCACACGCCGCAAAGCTTCGAGCCGCCGCTTCAGTGTCAGATGATAGGCTGGTTTTGATCCGGGATCGTGGCGGGCGTGCAGGGCTTCCGACCAGATATCGCCGGTTTGCTCTGCGACCTCAGCAATGGCCTTGTCCGAGGAACGCGCCACGGCTCGCGCGCGGGAGAGCTCCACCACTGCGCCTTGCGGCGGGCGGGCGTGAACATCGACCGCTGCAGAAGGCACATGCCAGATGCCACCGTCAAAATCTTCAATAAGCAGATAGCGCGTATCGCGAAGTTCATCCTCCGGGCCATAAGCCTTCACGACCCCGCGAATGGGGGCGGCGTCTTTCGCGCGGTCCTGAACAAATCGAATGTCGGACTCTCGTTCGCCGAATTCAGCGGCAAGTGTGCGGATGATATCGCCGCGCCGTGCTCTGCGTTTTAGCTGCTCTTGCCAGTCCTGTTTCATTCGCCAGGAGAGCGTGCCGTCCTGTTCAGCCAGGCCAAGAGATTCAAGGTGCCTGATGCGCGCGAAGCGCAAGGACCGATCAAACCGCTCTTTGCTCGAGCTTGCATCACCTAGCCTGAATGCGCCGTTCTCCAATCGCGTTTCGATCTCGGAATCGAGCCCTGTCCAGCGGTCCTGATCCACCTGCTTCTGACGCGCACCCGCGATCTCCAATGTTCGCCTCGGTCCGAGCCGTTGCGTGGCGAGTTCTTCGGCAGCTTCTCGGAGGCCCTTTGTGAGATAGTCCCGCGCGATGACGACATCCTTCATCCGGGCGTCGCGACCCCGCACAACAATATGGGTATGCGGATGGCCTGTATTGTGGTGATCAACGGCGACCCAATCGAGACGCCGCCCGACATCCCTTTCCATTCTCGCCATCAGTTCGCGCGTGGCCTGTTTGAGGTCCCCCATACGTGCGCCATCTTCCGGCGAGACGATGATCCGAAACTGGTGGAGGTCATGCTCGCTACGCTCCAGAAATTCGCGGGGGCTGATCCCCTCCTGATCGCGATCATAAAGAATGCCTCCTTCTCCCTCGCGATCGACACCGTCGCGCTGCAGATAGCTGACATGGGCGCGAAAGAGTCCGGGACCTGCGCCGCGCGCTCTTGCGATATGCACTTTGACAATGACGCGGCGCATGTGTTGGCGAGACAAATGCCTATGGCGAGAACCACCGGTTCGGGCCGCGCCGCCCGTGCCATAACGCGCGCCTGTAAAGGCAGACTTGCGAGAGGCTTTGGAAAGTCTCGCTCCGGCCTTATTCAGCTGGCGTGACAAGCGCTTGCCTGCGGGCGCGCCTTGATCGCGTATACGTCCGAGCCGCGGCGTGAAGGGTCTTTCCTCGCTCATCGGAGGTCACTCAATCCGTGCACCAAGGAATATTCAGTAATTTCAACGCGTTTCGAGAAACGCATGCACCACAATGCTGTGCAAAGGGCGCCAAAAAACAGATGTGCAGACAAGGGGTTAGGCGCCATGTGGTGCCATAGCTTCAATCTTGCCCTACCGGGTTCGCTTCTGATTCCCTTGCATCCGCATGTATCGCTTTGCATCCGCTTGCGCCCTGTCTGTCCCGGGCCACGAAAACGGGGATGGCGACGCCATCCAGGTCTGTTTGTTTTACGGGACCGAAATACCGGCCATCAAGCGACGCCGGATGCGGCGTCAGCAGGAAAAGCTCATCGCTTTCAAGCCGGACACAGCCATCCCACACAGGCAGGTTTCGGCCACTGGAATCGACAATCAGCGCTTCCGCCACAACTTCATCATTGATCAGAATGTCGCGTCCGGTCCGGCAGATTTCATCGCCGGGACCCCCGGCAATCTGTTTCAATAACGGCCAGTCTTCGCCAACAAATTCATGCTCCTGCGCCCAGTTCGCTTGCACGCTCTGGCTGGAGACGACGACCCATCGGCCAGGGGTGAAGGGCGCGTCGCTCAGCCAGTAAAGCCCTGTCGGTGCGCTCGCGGTCCGGTTCCAGATCAAGCGATCTGCGGGGTCGAGAACCAGACCGAAAAAGACAAGACCGGCGCTAAATCCTGTCATCCAAAGCGTGCGCTTTTTCATTCCGGCTTCTGCAGGCGTTCGGATGTGGACGCATAGGAATTGCGCTCTGACCAGCGGATGAGATCGGGTTTCGGATAGAAGACCCGCGCGCCATGTTTGCGGTAAATCGGCCCGCGTCCCTCGCAGCGATAATGGTCAAGCGTTGAGCGTTTCAGCCTCAGAAATTCTGCCGCTTCCTCGACACTCAAAAGCTCCGGCCAGCCATCGTTTCGGCGATCATTTCGTCTGTTTTTCGTCATTGTACACAGTGTCCTTTCATCACTTTTGAGACGAAAGGATTGGCGGAGATTGCGGGATTTTGCAGAGGGAAAATGGATCACATGAATTTTCCCCCGACGTTTTAACCAAGGAAAAAGCATAAAAAAACCGCCCCGGAGAAAGCCTCCGGGGCGGCGTTATGGTTGGTGTTTCGGCGTCTAGCCCTGCGGGTTCCAGAGGATGACGTGGCGGCCATCCTTATCCTTGACCGGGGCGAGGTTCGCATAGATTTTGCGCGGGCCGATCATCGGGTCTGCGAGGGTGAGCGAGACATATTCGCGGCCCGAAGACTTCGCGGTGCGGACCCAGCCGCCGCCAATATCGGAGCCTTTCTCTCCGGCATAGACCCTGAAATCGGGCTGTTTGTCGGCGGTCTTTTCGTCATTTTTGATGATGCGGATCGGCGTGTTGAGGCTCATCATGGCAAGTGCGCCTTCAAAGCCTGTGTCTGTTTCGCTGACATATCCAAGTGCGTTAGCCATTTTCATATCTCCTTTTGGCTTCGTGTCGCGGGCGCCCCGATGGCTCCGTTGACGCTGACCTAAAGGGACGGCGGGCGGCAGGTCTGAACCGCGAAGCGGGCGCAGCAAAGCGGAGCACCGCCCGGTGGCGGAAATTTGATTCGCGGTGAATGCGCGTTCGGTCTTCTTCAGACCGAACAGCAGAGGAAATTTCTGGCGATGGGCGGTTTCATGGCCCGCAGGCGGTCGTCCAGGTCAGGCAAGGAAACGGGGCCGCTCGGGGCGTCCTTCGTGCAATGCCAGAGGTGTTTGCAACTGGCAGGCACGCCAATATGTCAGGAACAAACAGGGCAGTTGGTAAGGAAACCACCCATGTCGTTTCGCGAGCTTGCTTCCGCGCCACCAACAGGAAAAGACCGCCCGGCAAAACTGCCGGACGGTCCCGAACCATGCCGCTTACGGGAGGCGTGTCAGGCGGCGATGGCTGTCTTTGCTTCCGGGGTTTCGAGCGAAGCCCTGTCCTCGCTGTCCTCGAACAGACCCCTGACGGCCTCCCACGCTTCGGCGGGCGGGCATGGCGCGCCGTCAAGATAAGAGGATGGCGACTGCCGCATCCAGCGGGGCCGCCAGTCCGGGTCGGGGTCGCATCCATGCCCGGCGATGCGGTTGCGGATGACGGATTTCTGCGCCTTTCCGGTATCGGTCAGGACAGACCGGGCCGTGGATGGCGAGGCGATTTCAGCGACCACTTCATTGATGACGCGCTTGTCGCGCAGCAAGTAAAAGAACGCCTCATCGGGCGACCACAGCGCGGCAAAATCCGTGTCCGTCACATGTGCGGCGGCTTCGACGGCGGGCGAACCTGCCTGCAGGGTTTCGCCCATTGCGACGGCGAGAACATGCAGCACCTCTTCATCACTGAGCGCCAGAAGCCGGGCGAAGGTCTCGCAAGGGTCGGCGGGAAAAGCATTCTCCGCCACCAGCGAACCGTCTTGGTCATCCTGCCCAATCAGCGCCTTGGCCTTGGCGCGGTGCGCGGCGAACTTCACTTCCCCTGCCGAAGCCGCGAGGCTTTCCGCGGTCGCTTCCTTCCGTGTGCGCTGCTGCTCAACGTCCAGCCGCCAGTTATCCGAGCGGGTGACAAGATGGGCGACGGCGAGGCGCAGCGCGACGCCGGGCGCATCGCACAGACTCGCCCTGACGGCGGCGTGACGGTGCAGCGCGACATATTCCGCCAAGGGACCGGACATTTCCGGTTTTGGGGCGGGCTTGCCGTTCTCGCCATCGCCGCCCCGGCCAAGGATACGCTCGATTTTCTCGATGTCCTTTGATGGCAGATAGCCTTCATGGGCCGTGACAGAGCCGTCATGGCGGGTCTCGATATAGACCTTGCCGCCGTCTTTCCGGCTGCGCTTGCCATGCTCCCATGTCAGGAAGTGCGCGCCCCGTTCCAGCACGACGGTTTCGGCCCAGCCCTCATTCCGGTAGCGTTCGGCCATGTCGGCGATGGCCTCATTCTGGCAAGTCCAGAACAGGTCAGCGTCCCCGAAAATGGCAGTCTCGCCGAACAGGTCGGTCAGCACGGTCCCGTCATAGGCTTCCAAATCGAACAGCGCCTTGTCGGTGGTGATGCGGCCGCCGCCTGTGAGCCAGTCTTTCAACTGCTCGCCGCGCGGGGCGTATTCGTCTTCCGCGTTCAACAGGGTCAGCCAGTCTTCCTGCTGCTCTTTTGTGGCGAGCGTCAGGGCGTAAAGCGTCCGCTTGTCGATGATTTCGGCCCTGTAGAGCGCCTTGATATCATCGGTGAGCGCCGTCAGCGCCAGCACCCGGCGCACCATGAGTTCGGTGACGCCGAAGCGCTCTGCAATCACCGTGACGGTCTCGCCTTTTGAAGCAAGCCGGGCGAAGACGTCATATTGCAGAAACTCGTCGGCTGGAAGGTGGGTGGTGTTCTCGACAAGGGTCGCTTCCAGCGCGGCAATGTCATCGCCGGATTGCATAACGAGACAGGGCGCTTTCTGCGCCTTGCCTGTCTCCTTGGCGAGGCGTTTGAGGGCGAAGAAACGGCGGCGTCCGGCGACAACGCCATACTTGCTACCTTCCTTGCGGACCAGCATGGTCTGCAAGACGCCGCGCGACTTTATCGACGGATAGATGTCGGAAATGTCGGGCGCTTTGCGCCCGTGGCGCATATTGAGCCGGGACACTTTCATGTCGGTGATAGGGATATGTTTTAACTGCATGGCGTTGCCTCCTTCATGATGTGCAGTTGGTGGGATGCCCCGTGCGTCAGCGCACAGGGCGGTTTTCAAGCCAGAGGCGGTAGGCGCGATGCGCCGCCCCCTCGCTCTCGAAAATGTGGAAACAGCCGCAGACCAGCACGGCCCATGCGCCAATGTCTTCGGCGTCAAGCGATGCAAGCGCCGCGTCGAGTCGGCTGATGCGAAAGGGCGGATTCGTTCGGCAGACAAAATGTCCCCCGGACCTTTTGTTTATCTGCCTCACCATGGCGCCGCTTCCATCGCTGCGGCAGCGCTGCAGGGGTCCGGCGCGGCATAAGCGAGAATGTAATCAGCCGCCTTGGAAGCGAGCGACGCGGCGCGAAAAATGGCGCGCTTGTCCTCGCGCAATACTTCCAGCCAAGAACCGATGTAATCCGTATGCCGCACGGTCGGGGCGATGGACTGGTCCGCGCAGATGAACGCACTGGCGAGTTCCGCCACCAGTTCCTCGCGGGCGTAATCTTTGGTGCCGAATGCGCCTTTCAGGTCGCGGGCGAGGCGTTTCGGGTGCCCGGTCCAGTGGCCAAGCTCATGAAAGCAGGTGCGGTAATAATTGATCTGGTCAAAGAAAGCAGGCTGCGGCGGAACCTGAATGAAATCCCTGGACGGAACATAATAGGCGCGGTCGCCGCCAATCCTGAAATCCGCGCCCGTCGCTGTAATCAGCGCTTCGGCGCGGGGGATAATCTCGCGCTCCGGCAAGTCGGGCGCGTTGGCGGTCAGGTCTTCGGGCAGGCCGTCGCACTGGTCTGCATTGAACACGGTATAGCGTTTGAGAAACGGCACCGTGCCCGGCGACTCGCCCGTCTCGCGCACACGTTCCCGTTCGGCTTTCGGGGTGAAGCGGTCGGCATAAACAACCGTCGTGCCGCGCTCGCCTTTGCGAACACACCCGCCAAGTGACAGCGCCTGTTTGAAGGTCAGCCATGTCTGACAGGAACGGCTTTGCTCAATCGCCGCGCCCCATAAAAGCAGAATATTGATTCCGGAATAGCGCCTGCCCGTCGCGCCATTCTCGGGCAAGCCAAGCGGAGTAGCCCCCTCCACCCCGCCCCAAGGCTGCACCCAAGGCGCGCGCCCCTGTTCCAGTTCCGCGATGATGTTATCCGTGACCTCTGAATAAAGGTCTTTCCGCGTGTTTCGTTGTCTGCGGCGCTGCGCCATCTCTGCCTCCTCTGACCCCCGCTTTTTTCCCGCAAGGCGGGGGCGGTGAGAGGCCGCTGGCCAGATGGCGTCAGGCGTGAGCGGAAGGGGTCAGGTAGGAGGCCGCAGGCACATAGACGATCTTCAAGACGCCGCCCCCCTTCCGGGAGCGCCGCCATCTGGCATGCGCGCCTCCGCCCCCGCCTGAGAGGGAAAAAAGAAGCAAACATGCCGGCGCGCCAGCGCCGACCGAATCCTTCACAACACTGCTTAAAAACTGCGCCAGGGATGAAAGCCCGAAGGGCCGGGACGGCGCGCAGCGATGGCCTGGTTCACGCCAGCCCGGCCGGCGAAGGCCGGGGCGCCCTTTCCTTGGTCGAACAGCCGAACACCGCCCTTAGAAAAAACGCCGCGTTCGCTGCTTATAGGCGCAATACTCATCCCCATACTGGCGTTCCAGCCAGGGCTCTTCTATCCTCGGAGCGAGCCAGTACATCGCTGCCCATAAAGACAGCAGAAACGTTACGCGCAAATCGTTCAAGATGATCGCCCAGCCCAGCAGACCAAGCCAGGTCACGACATAGATCGGGTTCCGGCTGAAACGAAACCAGCCATCTGTCACCAGCCCCCGCGCTTCGCCGAAGGCATTGCGCCAGCCCATCTGGATTGAGATCCAGAAGGCAAGGCCAATACCCGTGACCGCCAGCACGCCGCCGACACCTTGCCGGGCCATGGCCCCCGCATCCTCCGCCGGCTCAAAAACGAGGATGGAGAGCGCAACAAGCGGGTATAGAAACAAACGAAAAAAGGCCCAGAACGTCCGGTATTGCCAGCTCCGTTTTTCCGGAGGCGGAAAAAACTGAAAATCGCGTCGGAACAGCGATACCGCACACAGCGAAAAGATCGCTGCCGCTCCGGACACTGACAATCCGAACGCCAGCCATTCCATCCATAGGGGTGTATTGAACACAGGCGCGCCTCCTAAATCCAGCGCCGCGTGCGGATACGGTAGGCGTCAAACGCTTCACCGAATCTCGCCTGCAGCGCGCGCTCTTCCGGTTTGATCTGAAACTCAGTCATCAGCCAGACAAAGAGAATTGGAGCTACGAAAGCGGACAAATTGCCCATCAGAAACGCGCCGCCTGTCAGAATGGCCGCCATGGCCAAATACATCGGATTGCGGCTGATGCGGTAAAGCCCTGTGGTGACCAGCGTGGCAGCCTCTTCAGGGGCGAGCGGATTGACGGTTGTGCGGGCGCGGATGAATGCGCCGAGCGCGAGCGCCAGAATGGCCATGCCAGCAGCGATGAAAAGCAACGCCGCCGCAGAACGCCACACGCCTTCGAACGCCAGAAAAGGCGTGACAGAGGACAGTCCCCAGCCGATCGCACCGCAGATCAGGACCTGAACAAGAGGTGGAATGCGCAGGCTCATGAGGACGATTCGACCGGAGTCGCATGCGACGCGCCGGTTGTGTTCAGTTCCCGCAGGGCCTGCAGCGTGATGGCGCTCGCCGATTTCAGGAACAGGCCCGCCAGAAGGGCGGCGACAAGCAGGTCCGGCCAGGCCGTTCCGGTCAGCGCGACAACCCCGCCAGCGACGATCACGCCGACATTGCCGATGGCGTCATTGCGCGAGCAGAGCCAGACCGAACGCACATTGCTGTCGCCGTCGCGCCAGCGCAGCAGTATCAGCACGCTCGCGACATTGGCGGACAGTGCCAGAAAGCCGACCACTCCCATGGTTGCGGCTTCCGGCGGCGCGCCGTTCATGACCCTCAACACGGTCATGCCGAGGACGGCGATCGCGATCGCTGCGAGCGAGGCGCCTTTGATCAGCGATGCAAGCGCCCGCGTCCTCAGGCTCGCCCCGATAACGAAGAGGCTGAGCGCGTAGGTCGCCGTATCGCCTGCGAAGTCGAGTGCGTCGGCTTTGAGGGCCTGAGAGCCCGACATTATCCCCGCCGTCATTTCAAACAAAGAACATGACCGCATTGATGGCGATGACGGCCATCAGAGCCCGCTTATAAGCAGGCGAAACCCCATCAAATGTTTTGTCCTCACAGCAACCCGACATCTTCTAATCCTATTCCCCATTGACGATTCTCGAAGAAACCCTACAGTCTACAGCGACTATAGAGGCAAGACTTTTCTTTGGAGCCCGGAATGACGCAGATGACCATTGGTCGTTTATCGAAAGCGGCGGGCGTGAAAGTGACAACCATACGCTATTATGAATCGATTGATTTGATGGGCGAGCCGGACCGAAGTTCGAGCGGCCAACGGCTATATGGCGATGAGGCCGTGCAGCGTTTGTCGTTCATACGGCATGCCCGTGATCTTGGTTTTCCGATGGAGGCCGTTCGTGAAATGATTGATCTGCAAACTCAGCCGGATCAGGATTGCACGGCCGTGGACGCGATAGCCCGTGAACAGCTTGCAGATGTGCGCAAACGCCTGACGCAGCTTGAAGCGCTTGAGGCGGAGCTCAAACGGATGATTACGTGCTGCGAGGGCGGCCGGGTTGACACGTGTCGGATCATTTCAACGCTCAATGATCATAGCGAATGCATCGCAGATGCGCATGAGCGGCTTTCGACCTTTTGAGCAAACCGCTTGACCCTACAGTGACTGTAGATGGTAATTCTCTTCCATTATTGAAAGCACCTCCCGATAAATTTGGATGGGCGAGACTGAATGGAACAACGACAAAGCATACGTGTAGTCTCTCAATTGAGAGCATTGTCATGAGCAAAACATCTACCTCCCCAACAGCAGGCTCCGACACTTCGCTCCCGTTTCGTTACCGGGTATCAGGAATGGATTGCGCGCGAGATGCTGCCGAAATCGAACGGGCGGCTCAATCGGCTGGTGTCGCCCCAAAAGCCGTCAAAGTTTCGGCTGCGACACATATTATGACGCTATGGGTTTCAGAGTCCCAACTTCCAGAAATCGAACTTGGCGTCGCCAAAACCGGTTACGGCTTCGAGAGAATTGCGCCAGGCGATGATGGCCCCGCCGCCTCACAAACCCAAAAGAATCCGGAGTATTTACGCGCCCTTTGGATCGTAATTTTCCTGAACGTTGGTTATGGAATTGTGGAAATGATCGCGGGTTTTTTCGCCGGTTCACAGGCGTTAAAAGCTGATGCGTTAGATTTTGTCGGTGATGGTCTCATTACATTCCTCGGCGTGCTCGCAATCGGCTGGAGTCTTGCCTGGCGCGCTCGTTCAGCCATGATTCAAGGCGTATTCCTAGCTTTGCTTGGCTTCGGCGTACTCGCGAATACGGTGTGGCGTCTTCTTAATCAAACGATACCTGACGCTGCCCTGATGGGCATGTTCGGGCTCATCGCGCTCGTCATAAATGTCATCGCCGTCTTACCGCTACTCCCTCACCGAAAAGGCGACGCTAATGTCCGCGCGGTTTGGTTGTTTTCACGTAATGACGCCATCGGGAACGCGGCCGTAATTGTGGCAGCAGGTTTGGTCGCCTGGCTCGGTCACGGTTGGCCCGATCTCGTGGTTGCAGTCGGGATCGCCGGGCTATTCCTGCATTCTGCATGGGCAATAATTCGCGATGCACGCAACGACCTCAGAGCCGCAATATGACCATTCAGAAGATTGGATTCATCATTGGTCTGGGCGTTCTGGCGATAGATCAACTCACTAAAGCACTTATCCTCAATATTGATGCCCTGGATAACGGTGTGACGGTCCTTCCATTCTTCAACATTGTGCGGCTCAAGAACAATGGTATCAGCTTTGGTCTTCTAGGCAGCCTGCCTCCCTGGCTCCTTACTCTAGCCGCTCTATCGATCGTCGCGGTTTTATTCTATTGGTTATGGCGCACCGCTGATCGCCAGATCGCAACCGCACTCGGGCTGATTACAGGTGGAGCACTCGGAAACATAGTCGATCGCGTGCGACATGGAGCGGTGACCGATTTTTTAGATTTTCACATCAATAACTACCACTGGCCCGCGTTCAACTTCGCCGATAGCGCGATTGTCTGCGGTGTCGGCTTACTGTTGATCTCTGAGTTACTCACGAAGCCACGACGGACGGATAATGCTGAACAAAAATAGCGGCTGATTAATCTGGCCCATGCTTAATAGTTGTCGATGTAAGAATTCGCTTGCCCCTACAGCCACTGTAGGGGCTATAAAACCGACATGATCAAATTCGATTCACTTCGCGTTGGCCTCGCAATGGCCGCCTCAGCGCTCGTAGCAAGCTGCGCCAGCTTTGCCGATCCGCTCACTGAGACGCTACAACCGCTCGGGGCCTGGGCCAGCGGGACCGACGGTGACGCCTGTGAAACCGCTCCGATTACTTATTTTTCATCGGATGGGGTCGTGCTTGTCCTCCTCAGCGCCAAAGGGCCGGTCCATGCGATTGGCAGTTGGGACCGCAACGGCGACGTGCTGGCCATGACGCATAATGACTTTCCGCTCGATCCCAGCGGGCAATCAAAACCCGCTGTTGAACTCAGTATTATGACATTGGACGCTGATAGATTTGTCACCCGAAATGCCAAGGGCGATATTCGGGAACGCATTAAATGCAGCGAGATTGCGATAAAGACGGGTCATGACACTGAGCCGCACTAAATAAATGAATAGATTTAATGATTTTGACAATGAAATTGGATAGTCGTTGAGCGAATGAAAATTGTAACCGTCATATGCACCGCCAGGTTTTGGCTTGCGCTCATGTTGAGCGTGACCCTTGGTATGGGTGCAACGGCGGCCGATATTCATCCTGTGGACGCTGAAGAGATTGCCTGTATGACCGCAGACGCTGAAGCGCATCATGCCGCCGAAATCGGTGACACTGAAAATGATGATAGTGAGCAGCGTCCGGCCCACAAACATCATACTCATAGCTGCGGGCCATGCCATTTGCATATGGTGGGTATGAACAGCCTGACCTTCTCTTACGCTTTATCAGCTACATCGGGGCTTCGCCCCGGCGCAGACCAGCACGTTCCGCGCGCTGGTCCTCACGGTCTTTATCGTCCTCCGCGTGCCTAACCTGACTCTCTGAATCCGCGCCTTTTGCGCGTGGGTTTGATGTCGATTCAGGTTATCACAAGGAAGAATATCCCATGCCAAAATTCAAACAGGGCGCACTCTGCGTCCTGATCGCGGCTGCCTTTGCAGGCACAGCGGTCGCGGCCCCGTGCAACGGGCCAACAGGCAGCGCGCCGACCATCGTGCCCGATGCGCCGCTAACCCTCACTATGGCGCTCATGCAAATCCGTCATGCGTCCCCGGATGTCCGCCGGGCCGCACTGGAGACGCGCGCCAGCGCAGCCGAAGCCGATCAGGCTGGGCGCCGTCTTAATCCGTCAATCGGACTGGAAATTGAAAACTTCTCAGGCACCGGACCGCTCAACGGGTTTGACCAAACCGAAACCACGCTCGCCATTGAGCAGACATTCCAGCTTGGAGGTAAAAGAGCCAAGCGCGAGCGTGCCGCGCGGGCGCGGGCAGCGCTCGCCGACGCTGAATGCCGCGTCATATTAAGAGAGACCGAGCTAGAAGCAGCGCTGCTCTATCATGACCTGATCGCCGCGACAGAACTCGCAGCGCTGGCACGGGAGTCGGCGGATCTCGCCGTGTCTTTGGCTGAAACCGTTGCGAAACGTGTTGAGGCCGGCGCGGCCGCCCCGCCGGAGCGCTCGCGCGCCGAGGCAGATGCGGCTGCACTCAAAGCCGCCGCACTTGCCGCAGACGCTGAAATTGATCAACGCCGCTATGAACTCGCCGCGCTTTGGGGAAGCTCAACGCCGGTTTTTGCGCCCCCGCGCGCCATATTGTCTGATGAAAGTGAAATACTCTCAAAGACGCGCGGGCTTGACGAGCACCCGGCGCTCGCCGCGGCTAAAGCTGGAGCAACAGCCCGCGACGCTGAGCAGGACGCCGCCCGCGCGGCCGGTATTCCTGATGTCACGGTTAGTGCGGGCGTTCGCCAATTTGAAGAGACCGGCGACAATGCGCTCCTGGTCGGGGTCACCGTGCCGATTCCGCTTTTTGACCGTAACCGCGACGCCGCTCGCGCAGCGGGTTATCGCGCCGATGCCGAACGTATCAGCGCCGTCGCCGTTGAGGCCAGATTGCGGTCGCAGCAACAGGCCGCCGCCGCGCGGGTGCGCGCCGCCGAGGCCCGGCTGACGCTACTCGAACAGGAGGCGCTACCTGCGGCCCGTTCCGCCTACGACGCATCTGTTGAAGGCTACGCGGCAGGCCGGTTTGACCTCACATCAACGCTCGATACCCGTAAAGGGCTGATCGAGGCAGGCGTCAGCGTAATTGACGCGCGGCGTACCCTTAATGCGGACCTCATGCGTCTCAAAAGCCTGATCGGTGCCGCCCCGTTTAATGGAGACTTCCAATGAAACAGACACATATTTTGCCAACGACCATGATGGTTCTGGCCGTGATTTTGGCGGGATGCGGCAATGCAACCCCGGATACAAATCGGGTCGCTAGCGAAACCTCCGCCGCGACCGCTGATCACGATGATCACGATGATCATGCCGAAGAAAAAGCGGATCACGATGACCATGGCGAGACCGATCAAGATGATGAGCATGACGATCATGCGGAAAGTGACGGCGAGCCTGACGGCCATGATGATCATAGTGAATCCGAAGGCGACGTTGTAAAACTAACCCAGGACGCGGCCACTGAGGCCGGTATTGAAACAGCAATTGTTGCAGAGGGGGCGATTGCGCAATCTCTCAGCCTTCCGGCCGAAATCCGCTTTGACGCTGATCGTGTTGCCAATGTCTCGCCCAAGGTCAGCGGCGTAATTGGCAAACTCTATGCGAGCGAAGGGGATCACGTGGCACGCGGCGATACGCTGGCGCTGATCAAGAGCCGTGAACTCGCAGGTCTGAAAGCCGCTTGGCTCACGGCGGAAACGCGCAAAGCTCTGGCCAGTCAGGCGCTGGCCCGCGAGGAAAAACTGTTTGCGGACAAGATCACCTCGGAAGCCGATTTGCAAGCCGCGCGGGCGGAATTTGAAGCTGCGAAAGCCGATAGTGACGCGGCTGAAAATGAGCTCCATGCCGCAGGTGTCAGTCATGCCGCACTGGAGCGCATTTCCACGGCGGCTGACGGCGATAATGCCAATGCCTATCTGACAGCGCCGATTGCCGGAACGGTGGTGCGCCGCACGGTCATGCTGGGCGAAACGGTCTCAGCCGGGGATGCCGGCGCTGATCCGCTGTTCACCCTTGTCGACGATAGTGTCGTCTGGGCGGATATTGCCGTTTACAAACAGGACATCGCCCGCATTCGCGTCGGCGCTCCTGTCGCGCTAAAAACCGACAGCGGTGAAATCCTTGCGCAGTCCACAATTGCCTTTGTCTTGCCGGTCATCAGCGAAACGTCACGCACCGCGACGGCCCGCGTGATCGTTGACAACCCGGATGGCACACTGCGACCTGGTCAGTATGTCACGGCCGATCTCAGTGTTGGCACATCTGAGCAGGTTTTGCGCGTACCGGAAGCAGCCATTCAATTGGTTGAAGACAGACCTTCCGTGTTCGTCCCTGTCGAGGGCGGCTATGCACCGCGCGCAGTGATGACAGGCACCAAATCCGGCGGGTTTGTGGAAATCCGCTCCGGCCTAATGGCGGGTGAGGCAGTCGTGACAGACGGTGCCTTCACCCTCAAAGCTCAACTCGAAAAAGACGCCTTTGGCGATGGCCACGGCCACTAGGACATTTGATATGATAAATTTAATGCACCGTATCGCCGGAGGGCGGCTGCTCGCCGCCATCGCGGCGCTCGCCATGACCCTTGGCGGATTATTCGCGTTCAAGGCGCTACCCGTTGACGCCTTTCCCGATGTGACACCCTCACTCGTTCAGGTCTTCACAGAAACCGAAGGCCTCGCCCCAGAAGAGGTGGAGCGCTACGTGACCTATCCAATCGAGACCGCCATGTCCGGCTTGCCAAAGCTAGACCATATGCGCTCGGTCTCAAACTTTGGACTGTCCGTCGTTAACATCTATTTTGAAGACGGCACGGATGTCTATTTTGCGCGCCAGGTTGTTGGTGAACGCCTCGCCGAAGCGCGCGGCAATATCCCCGATGGCTTTGGTGACCCGCAAATGGGGCCGATTTCAACAGGTCTAGGGATTATTCTCTATTTCCGTCTCGAAGATGAGACCGGCGCGCGCGATCTTGTAGAAATGCGCGAAATCCAGGACTGGATCATCAAATACCAGCTTCAGACTGTGCCCGGCGTCACCGAAGTGCTGTCACTTGGCGGTTATGAAAAGCAGTATCAGGTCAGGCTCGATCCGGACGCGCTATTGGCTTACGACATCCAGATTGGTGATGTGATGACCGCCCTTGAGCGCGGCAACAAGACCGAAGGCGCACAATTTCTCGAAATCGGGGCCGAGCAATATACGGTCCGCGGCGTCGGACTGGCGCGATCGGTTGAAGATCTTGCGGAAATTGTCGTCAATGTCGATGATGGCCGCCCCGTGCGGGTACGCGACCTCGGTGAAATCATTGTCGGCGGCGGGGTACGCCAGGGCCTGGCCACCGCCAATGGCGAAGGTGAAGTGGTCGCGGGACTGGTGCTCAAACTCTATGGCGCCAATACGTCCGATGTGATTGCGCGCGTTCAGACACGCTTTGAGGAAATCAACAAAAACCTGCCGGAAGGCGTCAACGCCGTGCCCTATTATGATCAGGGAACACTGGTCAACAAAGCTGCCGCCACGGTGACAACGGCGCTGTGGCAGGGCGCGCTACTCGTCGCACTGGTCGTTTTCGTCTTTCTGGGCGGCTGGCGTCCAAGCCTGGTTGTTGTCCTTTCTATTCCATTTTCCGTGGGCTTTGCCTTCATCGCGATGCAATGGCTCGGCATCAGTGCCAACCTCATGTCGCTGGGCGGCGTGGCCATTGCCATTGGCATGATGGTGGATGGGGCTATCGTCATCGCAGAAAATGTCGACCGGGGATTCCGGGAAAGCGATCCGTCTGTCGATCAGAGAGATGTTGTGGCGCGCTCGGCTGCGGAAGTCATAGCGCCGCTAATTGCGGCCGTTGCGGTGGTGATCGTCGTCTTTCTGCCGCTTTTCTCGCTGCAAGGCGTGGAAGGTAAAACCTTCCGGCCTCTGGCAGCCTCCGCGGCGCTCGCCATGACGGGGTCATTGTTCTACGCCGCGCTGATTGCGCCATCGCTCGCAAATGGGGTCATGCGTCGGAGCAAAAAGCCGCGTGAGGACCGTCCGGGATGGATTGCCCGCACGGTCAGCCAAGCCGCCGGATTCTTCGTTCGCCAGCGTTTGGCGGCGATTGCTCTGGCCGCCATCCTCCTCGTAGCGGGCGGACTGGCCGGATCGCGCCTCGGGTCTGAATTTACTCCTTCGCTTGAAGAAGGTGATGTTCTACTCCGCGTGACCATGGCACCATCTATCTCTTTGACAGAAGCGGCGGAAACGACCACCCGCGTTGAGAAAAGGCTTCTGACGGCCTTTCCGGAAATCAAGTCTATCGTGACCCGAATCGGTCGCGGTGAGGTCGGGGCCCACGCCGACCCGACCAATAGTGCGGAAGCTTTTGTTGAACTCAATCCGAGGTCGGAGTGGCGCAAAGGCTTGTCGCCGGAGAACTTGCGCACAGCGATATCGGAAAATCTCGAAGGTGTGCCCGGTATTGTCGTCAATATCGGTCAACCTATCGCGATGTCTGTTGATGAGCTTTTGACCGGGACGCGCGCAGAACTTGCCGTGAAAATTTTCGGGCCGGACAGTGATGTCCTGTTGAAAAAGTCACAAGAGCTACAGGCCATCTTGCAACAGGTCGATGGGGCAGCTGAAGTTCAGGCTGACCAGATTACAGGGGCGCCACAACTCGTGGTGCGTGTCGATCGCGCGGCCCTCGGGCGGTATGGTCTCGATGTTGAGGACGCGCTTGACGCCTTGCGGACCTCGGTCGGCGGCGCAGAAGCCGGCGCTCTGTTTGAAGGCGTTCGGCAATTCCCGATCGTCGTGCGGTTTCATGAAGAGAGCCGCGATACAGCCGAAGCCATCCGCCGTTTGGTGCTGGAATCGCCGACCGGCGCACGTGTCACGCTGGAAAGCGTGGCCACTATCGAGACCGTGATTGGTCCGCGCCAGATCACGCGAGAGGATGGCGAGCGCTTTATCACTGTCCAATCCAATGTGCGGGGCCGTGACATCGGGTCTTTTGTAACGGAGGCGCAAGCTCTGACGGACGCCAATCTTGACCTGCCTGCAGGCTACCGCGTTGTCTGGGGCGGTCAGTTTGAATTGCAGCAACAGGCCAATGCTCGGTTCGCAGTTGTGATACCAATCACGCTCGGCATTGTATTGCTGATCCTGCTACTGACATTCGGACGGCTTAAATCGGCAATTCTCATACTGCTGAACATCCCCCTGGCGTTAACCGGAGGCGCGCTCGCACTCTGGATTACAGGCCTGCCTGTCTCGGTTCCCGCGACGGTTGGTTTCATCGCGTTGTTTGGTATCGCACTTGGCAACGGGATGGTCCTGGTGAGCTTCATGGATGATTTCGCCCGCGCCGGGCGGGACCGGGATGCGCTCGCAATCGATGCGGCTGGGATGCGCGCCAGACCCGTTCTGATGACGGCGATGACAACCGCTTTGGGACTTGCGCCCTTGCTGTTTGCGACTGGCGTCGGCGCCGAAGTACAGCGGCCTCTGGCAACTGTCGTCACAGGCGGGCTTGTCTCTTCAACTCTGCTGACGCTGCTCGTGATGCCGGCATTGCATCGGTGGTTCTCGCCAAAACCTGACTCGCATCATTCGCTACTGGAAACACGGCACAACCCCGAAACTGTGCCAGCGGAATAAATCACTCCGCCTTGGCGGTGTAATCCGCCAAGGCGTCACTTTTTTGGAGACGCTTATGTCACCCCCGAAACACTCAAATCATGATCATGACACTGACAGTCATGGTCATGACCATGGCGATGTCATTAGCCGTATAGTGGGCCCGCGCGCGGAAATCATCTTTGCCGGGCTAGCTGGACTTTGCCTGCTGGCAGGCTGGCTCGGACCCAAACTTGGGTTTCTACCGGACCCCATCGGATTTGGCTTCCTGCTCGCGGCTTACTTTTTCGGCGGTTATTTCGTGCTGCGTGAGGCCATGGGTAAAATACTCAAAGGCCAGTTTCAGATCGACTTTCTGATGCTGGTGGCTGCTACGGGCGCCGCCATTCTCGGCGAATGGGCGGAAGGTGCTTTTCTTCTCTTCCTGTTTGCCATTGGCCATGCCCTTGAAAACTATGCCATGGCCCGGGCGCGCAATGCGATTTCGGCTTTGTCGGATCTCACTCCGGATGAGGCGCTTGTCCGTAGGGGTGAGACGACAGAAACCATTGCGATTGACGAGTTAGTTGTCGGCGATGTCGTTGTGGTGCGTTCCAATGAGCGCTTGCCAGCCGACGGATTTGTGGTCAGCGGACAAAGCGCCGTCAATCAGGCGCCCATTACAGGCGAAAGCGCGCCCGTAGACAAAAGACCCGTGGCTGACCGCGAAAAGGCAGCTGCTAATCCTGACGCGCTGAAGGCCGAAAGCCGCGTGTTCGCGGGGTCAATCAATGGGTCCGGCAGTCTTGATATAGAAGTGACCAAATTGTCGGGCGAGACGACGCTGGCCCGCGTTGTCACCATGGTGAGCGAGGCTGAAACACGCCAGTCACCGACCCAGAGTTTTACCAAAAAGTTCGAGCGCATATTTGTGCCGTGCGTCATTGTTCTGGCGGTTGTTACGTCGCTGGCCTTCCTTGTTTTGGACGAGACGGCTTCCGAAAGCTTCTACCGAGCCATGGCTGTATTGGTGGCGGCAAGCCCCTGCGCGCTGGCCATTGCAACCCCAAGCGCCATTCTCTCCGGCGTGGCCCGCGCCGCGCGCGGCGGCGTGTTGATCAAGGGCGGCGCGCCGCTTGAGGCGCTCGGACGGCTCGACGCCATCGCCTTTGACAAAACAGGCACACTGACGGAGGGCGAGCCGCGCCTAGTGGATATTGTGCCTTTCGGCGATGTCGATGAAGACACTTTGCTCAGGGTTAGCGCCGCTGTTGAAACGCTGAGTGATCATCCGCTGGCCGAGGCCGTGGTGCGCGATGCGAAAAGGCGCCTCGGATCAATCCCCGACAGCGCAACCGATTTTACAAGCATAACCGGTCGCGGTGTTTCCGCCATGTATGATGGCCAGATTGTGCATATCGGCAAATCGGCCTTGTTTGATGAGGTGGACGGCAAGCCAGTGCCCGAGGACTTGGCAGAGCGCGTCAATTCGCTGTCGGCCGATGGCCGCACAACGATGATTGTGCGCCATGGTGAGCGCTATCTGGGCGTAATCGGTCTGATGGACACGCCGCGCGAGGCCGCGAAAAGCGTCATAGCGCGGCTGCGCGACATCGGTGTGACCCGCATGATGATGATTTCGGGCGATAATCAGAATGTGGCAGATGCTGTCGCGCGAGACGTTGGGCTGGACGAGGCCTTCGGCGATCTCATGCCCGATGACAAAGTCACCAAGATCAAATCGCTCAAGCAAGGCCGCGGCGTCGCTATGGTTGGGGACGGCGTCAATGATGCGCCTGCCATGGCTAATGCGACTGTCGGTATTGCCATGGGAGCGGCGGGCTCAGACGTTGCGCTTGAGACCGCTGACATTGCCCTCATGGCTGATGATCTTGAAACGCTGCCATTTGCCGTCGGATTGAGCCGGGCGACCAGTCGCATTATCCGGCAAAATCTTTGGGCGAGCCTCGGCATCGTCGCCTTTCTTATTCCCGCGACGCTTTTCGGTCTCGGGATCGGGCCCGCTGTCCTCATTCACGAAGGTTCAACTTTGATCGTCGTGTTCAACGCTTTGCGACTACTTGCGTTCCAGGATCGCGAGCATTGATGAAACTGAAGGTCATCTGGTGCCGAATTCAATCAAACGCCCTGGTGCCGCCAGCGCGGCTCAGTGTTTCTGACTAAAACTGAAAAGTAATCATTCACAAAAGTAGTCTACGTATGTCGATGAATAATTTGCGGAACTTGTTCATTACGGGGACCTTAGCCGCCTCGCTCGCGGGATGCGCGTCGGCCCCAAAAGCTTTCCAACCATTAGATGTCATCGAAGCTGAAGCGGTCCGTGCCGAGTGCGGACTCATCCTACCGGCTTCCAGACTCAAGAGCGGCGGAGACTTCAGGCGACGGGCATATCAGACCTGCAAGAGCGACGTTCTAAGAGAGCTTGCCCGCAATGAGTGAAGACTTCACTCATGCGGCACGCTGATTAAACCCCAGCTGTGCGCCGAGAAGTTCAACCAGATAGCCGCCATCCCGCAGCCCCTCCGCCTTTTTGATAATGTAGCGGATGGCGTCCCGCATGGTGCCGGTTTCATCGCTCCACTCGGCATCGACGGCCGCTTTGCCGTTGAGAACAATGGCGATTTCGCGCCGTGACATGCCAAGCTCAAGACAATCGAGGGCGACCAAACCGTCACGCAGGATTTGCGTGGTTTTGGTCCAGAGCGGCGCCTCGGGCACGCTGCCTTCCTCGATCAGGGCAAGTGCGGCTTTCTGCGCTTTCAGTTTGCGCTCATAGGCTTTGAGATCAGAGATGGTCAGTTTCATCCGAACAGGTTCGAGCCCCAGAATCGAAACGCCGGTGCAGCGCACCTGCACGACGCAGCCCTTGCCGCGGATCAGAAGAAATTCGCGGGCCTGCAAATCGGTAATGTGGGTGATTTGGCAAATTGGAACCGTGCTGTCCCAGATATCACAGCTTTCGCCCGGCGCCCGTGGTGAGCAGTTCACTTCCACCTGATCGGGAAACACATGCTTGTTCCAGACCGCATCGGCTTCAAACCCATTAAGGTCTGGATCGGGCATGAACATAAGGCCCCAGCGGTGAGCGAGGCGCTGCGGGTTGCGGGGCTTCAAGAGACGAATATCGGCGCAAGGCGCTTTCATTTCAGATACATCGTCGTCCGACCGCGCCTCTGCATCGCGTCTGAGGTCGGGATTGCGCCTTGCATATTCCCATGCCCAGCGATCAGGCGACAGGCGCGAAAGGTAATCGTAGCGCGCCAGGACGCCTTCCGAACTCAAGGTAAAAGTCTTCATCATCAGCTCCCTTCACAGGGGAATTCAGCAAGATGAGTGCCAACCTGAAATTGAAGACTGAATTCATACGCGCAGATTACTTAATGCATGAACAGCATCTTACGGGAATAATTTGAGCATCTGATCACTATTCAAACTCTCCTCATGAGGGATTTTTACAGTCGCAACCTGTAGCAATAGTTACAGGTTCGCGTTTGCATTCATCTGCAGCAGGTCGCGGGGCGTTGCTGGATATGGCCCGCAGTCCCACTCCCCGAAAATCGCATGGGCTGTCAGGCTTTGGTCACTCGGAAACGTGAGTGACAGGAGCCTTATGAAATGGACAAGCCCGCGCACCAAAGCGAAACAGAAGACCGTCGCAGCGCAATGCTGCGCACCGCGTTCTGTTCTGTGGTGCGCGAAGCGCTGGAAGCGCCAGATACGATCGAAATCATGGCCAATCCTGATGGATCGGTCTGGATCGAGAAGGCTGGCATCGGCCTCATCATCTCTGAACACACTCTCCCGTCTTCCGACCGCGAGCGCGTCATCCGGCTCGTGGCCTCTGGGGTGGGAGTAGCCGCAAACCGCACCTCCCCGATTATCTCTGCTGAACTCCCCGGCAGCGGCGAGCGGTTTGAAGGGCTTCTCCCACCCGTCTCAACCGCGCCATGTTTCTCCATCCGCAAGCCTGCGACCACACCGTTTGAACTCGGCGACTATGTCACCCAGGGCGCGCTGGCGCCTGCGCTGGCCCAAGCGCTCAAGGACACGATTGCAACGCATGCGAACATTCTGATCGCCGGCGGCACGTCCTCTGGCAAGACGACATTTACCAATGCCTTGCTGGCAGAGCCCTCACTACATGACGACCGCATCGTCATCCTTGAAGACACGCGGGAGCTGCGCTGCGCCGCACCCAATGTCGTCCAGCTCAGAACCCATCGCGGCAGCACCAGCCTGCAGGACCTTGTCCGCTCGACCCTGCGCCTGCGCCCCGACCGGATCATTATCGGCGAAGTGCGCGGGGCTGAAGCGCTCGACCTGCTCAAAGCCTGGAACACCGGCCATCCCGGCGGGATCACGACGCTTCATGCGAACTCCGCCCACGGCGCGCTAGCGCGGCTTGAACAGCTGACACTGGAAGCCACACCGCGCGCGCCCTTCGACCTCATCGCAGAGGCGATTGACGTCGTCGTGTTCATGAGCCGCGCGGGCGGCCAGCGCCGCGTTGAAGAGGCACTCCGCGTCACCGGCTTTGACGGCGAGGGCTACCAGACCCAGCCGCTCGTCTCCCGCTCTTTGTCCCTCGTCCAACATGGAGAAACACTATGACCCTCTACACCCACCTTCAGACCGTAAACCGAACGGTTCAGGTCGCGGCCTGTATCGGCCTCGGCATTCTTATCGCAGGGCCCGCCCATGCGGCAGGCTCCGGCATGCCGTGGGAAGGCCCGCTCGACCAGATCCTGACCTCCATCGAGGGCCCGGTCGCGCGCATCGTCGCGGTCATCATCATCACCATTACGGGGCTCACCCTGGCCTTTGGCGAGACAAGCGGCGGCATGCGCAAACTAATCCAGATCGTGTTCGGCCTCTCCATCGCTTTCGCCGCGACCTCGTTCTTCCTGACCTTCTTCTCATTCGGCGGCGGAGCGCTGGTCTAATGGCCGACGGCTATGAAATCCCCCTGCACCGCTCCCTGACCGAGCCGATCCTGATGGCAGGCGCGCCCCGCACGGCTGCCATCGCAATAGGCACGCTCGCGGCTGCCGTCGGCCTTGGCCTGCAGCTCTGGATACCGGGGCTCGTGCTCTGGGCGGTCGGGCATTCGGCGGCGGTGTTCATGGCGCGGAGCGATCCGGATTTCATGGCCGTGGCCAGCCGTTCGACGCGGCACAAGGAGCATCTGACATGCTGAACCTCAGAGAATATGCCGACACACCCACGCTGCTGGCCGACTATCTTCCCTGGGCCTGTCTCGTCGCGCCGGGCGTCGTCCTCAACAAGGACGGCTCGTTCCAGACCACATTCCGCTATCGCGGCCCTGACCTTGAAAGTTCGACGGAGGAAGAACTCGTTTCCGTCATGGCGCGGGTCAACAATGTGCTGCGCCGCTTCGGCTCCGGCTGGGCGCTCTTCTTCGAGGCGCAGCGTCAAGAGGTGCATGATTATCCGGAAGCGGAGTTTCCAGATGCGCTGTCCTGGCTCATCGATCAGGAACGCGCGCTGCAAGCCGAAGAAAGCGGCGCCCGGTTCGAGAGTGCCTACTATCTAAACCTCCTCTGGCTACCGCCTGCCGATGCGACGGGCCGCGCCGAGAAGGCGCTGATCCAGCGCGCTGAGACCGAAGATGCCGCGACCTGGCGGCACCGGCTGGAGACGTTCCAGCAGCACGCGGACCGCGTCTTCGATCTCCTTTCCACCTGCCTCGCCGAGATTGGTAAGCTAACTGACGATGAGACGCTGACCTATCTCCACTCGACCATCTCGATCAAGCGCCATCCTGTTGTGACGCCTGAGCTGCCGGTCTTCCTCGACGCCGTGCTCGCCGATGAGCCCTTCGCTGGCGGGCTGGAGCCGATGATCGGTGACGCGCATTTGCGCACGCTGACCATTCTCGGTTTTCCGGCCTCGACCCTGCCGGGCATCCTTGATGAGCTGAACCGGCAGGGTTTTGCCTATCGCTGGGCAACGCGCTTCATCGCCATGGACAAGGCCGAAGCTGAAAAAGTGCTCGGAAAGAAGCGCCGCCACTGGTTCGCCAAACGCAAATCGATCGGCGCGGTCCTGCGCGAGACCCTGTTCAATGAACAGGCGGCCCTCGTAGACAATGACGCCGACAATAAGGCGGGTGATGCCGACGCCGCGCTACAGGAACTCGGCTCCGACCTTGTCTCCTATGGCTATGTGACCACAACGATCACTGTCGCCGATCCCGACCGGCGCGTGGTGGACGAACATATCCGCGTGGCCGAGCGCATCGTGAATGGCCGCGGCTTCACCGCAATCCGCGAGACCCTGAACGCCGTCGATGCCTGGCTCGGGAGCTTGCCCGGTCATCCGTATGCCAATGTCCGTCAGCCCATCCTGCACACGCTGAACCTGGCCCATATGGTGCCGCTGTCTGCGGTCTGGGCGGGCGAAGACGCCAATCGACACCTACAAGCCCCTGCGCTCATCCAGGCACAGACCGACGGCACAACACCGTTCCGCCTAAATCTCCACATTGGCGATGTTGGTCATACGCTTGTCGTCGGTCCCACCGGCGCGGGCAAGTCCGTGCTCCTGTCCCTGCTCGCCCTGCAATGGAAGCGCTACACAAACGCCCAGGTCTTCATCTTCGACAAGGGCCGGTCCGCGCGCGCTGCAACGCTTTGCATGGGCGGCGCGCATATCGACCTTGGCAGTTCGAACGCCCCAAGCCTCCAGCCCCTGAAGGACATCGACACCGAACATGGCGCGAGTTTCGCCGCTGACTGGCTGACAGGTCTCTGCACAAATGAAGGCGTCAGCATGACGCCGGACCTGAAAGCCCGGCTCTGGGAAGCGATCCAGTCTCTCAGCTCAGCGCCTGAAAACGAACGCACGCTGACAGGCCTCAGCCTGATGCTGCAGGACGACACGCTCAAATCGGCGCTCCACCCGTTCACGCTGGAAGGCCCGCATGGCCGCCTTCTCGATGCCGATCAGGAGAGCCTCGCCCTCGCCGATACAGTCTGTTTCGAGATGGAAGAGCTGATGCACGCGAAAGGCGCGGTCGCCCCCGTCATCACTTACCTGTTCCACCGACTTGAAGCCCGGTTCACCGGCAAACCAACGCTGCTCATCCTAGATGAAGCCTGGCTGTTCCTCGATGATCCGATGTTCGCGGCGCGCATTCGCGAATGGCTCAAAACCCTGCGCAAGAAGAACGTGTCTGTCGTGTTCGCAACACAAAGCCTGGCCGACATCGCGAACTCAAGCATCGCGCCTGCACTCGTCGAGTCCTGTCCGACACGGATCTTCCTCCCGAATGAACGCGCGCAGGAACCGCAATCGAAAGAGACCTATGAGCGCTTCGGACTCAATACCCGCCAGATCGAACTGATCTCAAGAGCCACGCCGAAGCGCGACTATTATTACCAGTCACCCCTCGGCGCGCGCGTCTTTGATCTGGGACTTGGACCCATCGCCCTCTCGGTTTGCGGGGCGTCCTCGCCGGAAAATCAGGCCCGCATGGACCGCATCTGGGCCGAGACGGAAGGCGACGGCTTTGCTGCCTGCTGGCTGATCGAGAAAGGCCTTCCCTGGGCGGCTGAGCTGCTCACCCGCTGGCCCGGCCATGCGCCTGAAGCCGCCGATCCGATCCAATCAGTCCACGCCATCGCCGCCGAATAGGAGCCCCCGATGAAACGCTTCCTTGCCTCCGCCCTCATTTGCGCCGCGCCGCTCTCCATCCTCATCGCCCCGCCAGCCGCCGCCCAATGGACGGTCTATGACCCGGCCAATCACATCCAGAACATCTACCAGGCGATCCGGTCGCTTCAGGAAGTGAACCAGCAAATCCAGCAGCTCACCCATGAAATCGAGATGCTGGAGAACATGGCGCGCGATCTGGAGGCGCTGCCCGATAGTATCGTCGACGACATATTGCGCCGCATGCGCCGCATCGAGGAGCTGATGCGCGAGGCCGAAGGCATCGGCTACCGCGTCGAGGAAATCGAGCGCGAGTATGAAGAGGTGTACCCTGAAGACTATGGCAGTGAACCGCCGCGCCAGGCCGTCCTCGTCGAAGAGGCCCGCGCCCGCTGGCGTCAGTCCCGCACGGCTTACCGGGACAGTCTGACCGTCACGGCGCAGGTCGTCTCCACAGCGCGGGCTGACAGTGACAGTCTCGGCCGGCTGATCGCCGACAGCCAGTCCGCCGTCGGCAATCTCCAGGTCGCGCAGGCGGGAAACCAGATCGAGGCCCTGCAGACTGAGCAGCTGATGCAGATGGAAGCCATGATGGCCGCCCATTACCGCGCCGAGGCGCTGGAACGCGCGCGCCAGCTGGCCGAGGCCGAACGCGGCCGCGCCCGCACCCGGGCCTTCCTCGCAGAGTAGCGCCCCATGGACGTGATCGACACATTTCTCGCGACCTTTATCGCCTACATTGACAGCGGGTTCGGCCTGCTGGCGGGCGATGTCGCATACCTGTCGACCACGCTCATCGCTATCGACATTACGCTGGCAGGCCTGTTCTGGGCGCTCTCCCAGAACACGGACGTGATCGCCGGGCTCCTCAAGAAGGTGCTCTATGTCGGCTTCTTCGCCTTCATCATTGGCAATTTCTCTCTTCTCGCAGGGATCGTCTTTGACAGTTTCGCGGAGCTTGGCGTGACCGCTGGCGGCGGGACCATGACCGCCGATGATCTCCTGCGCCCCGGCTTCATCGCCAGTGTCGGTCTCGACGCCGGTCAGCCGCTCTTGGAAGAGATCAGCGACATGCTGGGGCCAATCTCCTTCTTCCATAACTTCATCATGATCGCGGTGATGTTCATCGCCTGGGCGATCATCATGGTCGCCTTCTTCGTGCTGGCCGTGCAGCTCTTCATCACGATCCTGGAGTTCAAGCTGACGACGCTCGCCGGGTTCGTGCTCGTGCCGTTTGCGCTCTGGAACAAGACGACGTTCCTGGCTGAACGCGTCCTCGGCAATGTCATCACCTCGGGCATCAAGCTGATGGTGCTTGCCGTCATTATTGGCATCGGCTCGACGCTCTTCTCATCCGTGACCGATGCGTTCCGTACCGGCGATGATGTGACGCTCGCGCAAGTCATGGGCACGGTGCTCGCCGCGATCGTCTTCTTCTGGATGGGCATCTTTGCGCCCGGCATCGCCTCCGGCCTGATCACCGGTGCGCCGCAACTCGGCGCGGGTTCCGCCGCAGGCGCGGCCGCCGGTGTCACAGCCGGAACCTATGTCGCCGGGATGGGCGGCCGCGCTGCCGTCGGCGCCGTCGCGGGCGGGGCGTCCTCCGCCGTCAAGGCCGGCGCCAGCATGGCCGGCGCGGCGCGCACTTCTTATACGCTGGGATCGGTCGCCTCTGGCGCATCCGGCGCAGCGGGCGTCGCCGCAGGCCTTGCCGGTGTCGCCCGTGCAGGCGGCGACGCTATGCGTCGCACAGCATCGCGCCCGGCTCAAGCCCTCAGAGACGCCTACCAACGCGGCAGTCAGGGCGCCTGGCGCGCCACCGGCGGGTCTGAGGCCGCGTCCATGCAAAACTCTGCCTCCGGATCATCATCAAGCCAAAGCCCCGGCTGGGCGCGGCGCATGCAGGCGAGCCAGCGCATGGGACAGGCAGGCCAGATGGCCGCGCACTCCCTGCGCGACGGTGATCGCGGCGCTTCGGGCGCAAACCCCACCCTCAGAGACAAGGACGACTAGACGATGGCTTTCAGGCGATCCTCCTCCAGCTATGGACCAAGCCCGTTTCCCGAAACGCCTTACCAGAAGGCGGGCCAGATCTGGGAGTTCGCAGCCGGTTTGCCGCAGGCAAAACAATCCATCCGGGGGATGGATTGTAGGCGAAGAACGCCGCGGCAGCGGCCCGCAGGCTCCCGCTTCAACCCAACAAGACAGGAGGTCTGATCTATGGCGTTCAAGCGTTCATCTTCAAGCTACGGCCGCAGCCCGTTCCCCGAGACGCCATATCAGAAGGCCGGACAGGTCTGGGATGAAAGAATAGGCTCCGCCCGCGTGCAGGCGAAGAACTGGCGGCTCATGGCGCTCGGCTGTCTCGGGCTCTGCTTCGTCACCTCCGGCGCGCTGGTCTGGCGCTCGATGCAATCCACCGTCACGCCCTATGTGGTCGAAGTCGATGAGACGGGTGCGGCCCGCGCTGTGGCTCCGGCCACGACAAGCTACACGCCGACCGATGCCCAGATCGCCCATCACCTTGCGAACTTCATAGAACATGTCCGGGGGCTTTCCGTTGACCCTGTCGTCGTCCGCGAGAACTGGCTGCGCGCCTATGACTTCGTGACCGACCGCGCCGCCACCACGCTCAACGAATACGCCTCCGCCAATGATCCTTTCGCCGATGTCGGGCGCAAATCCCGCACCGTGGACGTGGTCAGCGTGGTTCGCGTCTCGGAGGACAGCTTCCAGGCCCGCTGGATCGAGAAGACCTATGAGAATGGTGCGCTCGTCAGCGCCCAAAGGTTCACCGGCAATTTCACAATCATCACCCAGCCGCCGACGGATGCAGAGACCCTGCGCGCCAATCCGCTCGGCCTTTATGTCCATGCCCTGAACTGGGGTCAGGACCTCGTTACAGGAGAATGATCCCCATGCTTCGTATTCTGCTTGCCACTTCGGCCCTCGCACTTACCACGGCCTGCGCCACGACCGAGCTTGAACCTATCGATGCGAGCGCCTTTGTCGCGGCCAAGCCCGTCGAGGATAGGACCGACTATCCGGTGGAGATCGTCGAAACCGCCGTCGCGCTGCCGCTGCCCGGCCAGATGATGCCCATCGGCGCGCGTGTCACCACCAATGCCGATGGCAGCGTGACGCGGACCTACACAAGGACGATATCGCGTCCCTCAGTGTCACCGGCTGAAGCCATCAGACAGGGCCGCACCGGCGCGCTTATCGAACCTTCGGTCGATGGCTATGTGAACGCGATCCAGGTCTATCCCTATACAGAAGGCGCGCTCTACCGGCTCTATGCCAGCCCCGGACAGGTTTCGGACATTGCCCTGCAGCCGGGCGAGGAACTGGTCTCGGTCTCGGCAGGCGACACGGTCCGCTGGGTCGTGGGCGATACGATCTCCGGCTCTGGAAACACTTCCCGCGCGCATGTGCTGGTCAAACCGATTTCCTCCGGCATTCGCACCAATCTGATGATCGCCACGGACCGGCGCACCTATCATCTGGAACTTGAAAGCACGGACGGCGGCTATATGGCCGCTCTGTCCTGGCGCTACCCCGCGGATGAACTCGCAGGCCTCACTGCCCGCAATGAGCGCGCGATCGCACGGGACGCGGGAAGCATTGAGCGCGGCCTGACGCTGGAAGGCCTGAACTTCGACTATCGCCTCTCCGGCGACAGTCCGGACTGGAAGCCTGTCCGCGTCTTTGATGATGGCCGTCAGGTCTTCATCCAGATGCCGGAGGACATCGCCACAACCGACATGCCGCCGCTTTTCGTGCTCGGCACGGACGGTGATGCGGAACTGGTGAACTACCGTGTGCGCGGCAATTATTATGTCGTGGACCGGCTGTTCCGTGCGGCCGAGTTGCGCCTCGGCGAGCGGAACCAGACCGTGGTGCGAATCTCACGCAACGAGCGGCGCTCGCCGCTGGCTGGCCTGTTCGGGAACTGAGCCGATGTCCGAGCCCATTCCCTTCGACGAACATGCCGAGCGGCTGAAGATCCGCTCCAGCCCGAAGCCGGTGACGCGGATCAATCGCAAAGTATTGATGGTCGGCGCAGGCCTCGGCGTGCTCGCCCTGTTCGCAGCCATGAGCGTTGCCCTCAAACCGCCAACCGCTATCGATCCGGATGCCCGTCGCGAGCTCTACA
Source organism: Alphaproteobacteria bacterium (assembly GCA_018222605.1). GTDB lineage: Bacteria > Pseudomonadota > Alphaproteobacteria > Caulobacterales > Hyphomonadaceae > Hyphomonas. Next base: position 239,561 of record JAAEZZ010000007.1, on the reverse strand, counting down.
ACACGACGAACACGCGCAAGCCCGAAGGTCTCTCAACGCTTCCGACCAGCTATAGCGACATCACATCCGTCGAGGACCGCGTCACGCGTCTTGGCCCACCGCTTTCGGGCGATCTCGGCGCGACCATGCTGCGCGCCGAACGCGAGCTCGGTATCGAACCGGAATATGTGACCCGGTTCGAGGATGACTTTCGCCCGAACCCAGCCGACGAGGCCGAACGTGCAAGGCGCATGCGCGAGGCCGCCCTTGCCGATGAAGCCGCCCGCGCACCGGTCTTTTTCCGACTCGATTCTCAGAGCGGCACGGCAAGCACCACCGACACCCGTCCTGCTTATCGAGACCCCGCGCTTGATCTGGGTTCTGAGCTTCTGGCGCTCGCCGCTCTGCCGCAAGGCGCACGGTCCGCTTTCGGACAGCCTATCGATACAAATCTCCAGTCCCGCAAGCTCGCCTTTACGAGCGAAGGACCAGCAAGCGACATCTACAATCCACACGGCGTGGAAGACCCTGCCTCGCCGTATCAGGTCATGGCTGGCACGCTCATTCCGGCTTCAATGGTCACGGGCATCAACTCAGACCTGCCGGGCACGATCGTCGCGCAGCTCACCCAGCCCGTCTATGACACCGTCACCGGCCAATACCTCCTCATCCCGCAGGGCTCGCGCCTGATCGGGCGCTACCAGTCGGAAGTCTCTTTCGGGCAGGACCGCGCACTCGTGACCTGGGACCGGATCATCTTCCCGGACGGGTCGTCGATTGTGATTTCCGCGCCAGGCGCTGATGCGCAAGGCTTTGCGGGTCTCTCGGATCGAACCGATCATCATTGGGACCGCGTGTTCATCGCAGCAGGCCTCGCCACCATTCTCGGCGTCGGCGCAGAACTCGGTGCAGACGGTGACGGCGATCTCGAACGCGCGATCCGACGCGGCACGACCGACACCGTCAACCAGGCCGGCCAGCGCGTCGTCGAACGCAACCTTGGCATTCAGCCGACGGTCCGTGTGCGGCCGGGCTGGCCCGTGCGCGTGGTCGTCACCCGCGACCTCATCCTCAGACCCCATCCACAAGGAACAAGCAGATGACCCTACGCCTTGGACAGTTACCCGATCGCACCCCGGTGCGTATGAGCCTCTCGGTCGATCCCGACCTCGCCAGCGCCCTCAGCGACTATGCCGAAATCTACCGGCAAACCTATGGCGCGGAGGAAAAGCCCGAAGCGCTCATCCCCGCCATGATCGAAAGCTTCCTGGCGTCAGATGCCGGGTTCAAACGGGCGCGCCGCGCCCTTCATTCCAACGCCAGCAAAGGAGACTAACCCATGGCGCAGATCGGCACGTTCACCCTGAAAGATGGCAGCTATACCGGCACCATCCGTACCATGACCATCAACGTCAAAGCACAGCTTGTCCCGAACAGTGACAAGGCATCAGATGGCGCACCCGACTTCCGGCTCTATGCCGGCGGGGCCGAACTCGGTGCGGCCTGGCGTCAGGAAAGCAAGGACGGCGAAACCCCGTACCTCGCCGTCAAGCTCGACGATCCAAGCTTTGCCAGCCCCGTGCGCGCCGCCTTCTTCGAGAATGAAAAGGACGGCACCGGCGTCATGGTCTGGAACCGGACGAAGACCAACTAGCAAAGGGTCTGGCGCCCCAATGAGCCTCAGCCTGCATGATCTTGAAAAAGGCCGCCGCATTGCGGCGCTCGTCGTGCGCCATTGCGGTGAGAAGTATTTTCCCCTGTTCGACCGGTTCGACCGGGAAGTCCGCGAGCGGGCCTCGGCGGCCGACCGGATCGAGGACGCCATCGGCGCGAACATGCCCGCTCGGCCGAGAAAGCGAGGGCGCTCTTGATTTCCTCAGAAAGAACCGCTATATATCCCTTCAGTGGAAAGGATCGCTCAATGTCCCAAACAGCAGCCATCGACGCACAGGAACGGGCACGGGTGATGACCATGGCCGTGGTCCGGGCCGCTGAAAAGCTTGGTCTTTCCGGGAAGGACATGGCCCTGATTTTGGGGGTTTCGGAACCGACCGTGTCGCGGATGCGCAAGGATGAGTTCCGGCTGGAGGAAGGCACCAAGCCGTTTGAACTGGGAGCGCTGTTCGTTCGCCTGTTCCGGTCGCTTGATGCGATCACCGGCGGCGACGGCAAGGTGGCCAACGCCTGGCTACGCAATGAAAACCGGGCGCTTGGCGGTCGTCCACTCGATCAGATCAAGACGATTACAGGACTGACCCATGGCCTTGCCTATCTGGATTCCAGACGCGCTCCGCTCTGAGCGGCAAGGCGTATCCCGCGTTTTCTGGCGCTGCGTGGAGGCGCAACACATCGTCTCCACGCTTCAGCTTGTTGATACGCTGGATGAGCAGCGTATTCTCGAAGACATGCTCGAAGAAACAAAGCCGCCTGTACCCCCCGACTGCGCAGGGCTCCACTATCTCTACATGACGCCGTTCCGCTACGGCCTCTATCCGAACGGCTCGCGGTTCCGCCGCGCCGGACCGACGCCCGGCGTCTATTATGTGTCCGAAGAACCGGCGACAGCGATCATCGAAACCGCGTTTCATTTGCTGCTCTTCTACGCAGACTCTCCGGGCACGCCATTTCCGGCGCAGCCGAGCGAGCACACCGCATTCGACGTGCCGGTCCGCACCGACGCAGCCATAGATCTCATGTCAAAGCCATTTAGCGACGCTGCCAACCTCTGGACGCATCCAAACGACTACGAAGCGTGCCAGCAACTCGAAGAAGCTGCGCGTGCGGAGAGTATCGGGCTGATCCGCTATGCGTCAGTGCGCGATCCCGAGCACCGGCCAAATGCGGCTATTCTCTCCTGCGCCGCCTTCGCCGCCGCAACCCCGACACAAAACCAGACCTGGCGGCTATGGTTCAACAAGACAGGCGTGCACACGATATGTGAGTTTCGGGGAGAAAGATTTGGTATTCCAGCGCTTGCATGGGAAACCGACGAAAGACTCAAGCGACTGTTTTCTGCAGATACCACGCAGAAAACTCCATAAAATTGAATTACATAAATAGTCGGATCCCACTGAATCGAATGCTCCATGGAAAAAACACAGAATGAGCGCACTGTCCTCTTCGTCACAAAAGCGACGCCAGAGGATAATGAATTCACAGAGTGGCTCGCCCCGCGCCTTGAGGCTGCAGGATACCAGGTTTTCGCCGACATTCTGAATCTCGAAGGAGGTGAACGCTGGCGAAAAACATTGACCCGTACTTTGCAGGACCGGGCGGTAAAGCAATTGCTGATTTGCGCCGGAGATGGCTTGCATAAAAACGGCGTGCAGGAAGAAATTGGCATTGCAGCCGACGTCTCCCGCACGACCGGTGATGAAAAATTCACGATACCGCTTCGCGTTAGGAGCTTCCGCAAAGTCTTCGGCATGGGAGAACTACAATATCTGAACTTCGAGGATAGCTATGCGGATGGTCTCGCTGATCTGTTAGAGACGCTCGAAAAGCAGAACGTCCCAAAACTCAATGAACCTTTGATTCAGCCGCAATGGGAGCAGCACCGAAGGCGAAATGAGATCAGACTGGAAAACCGCGCCGAAACCCTGACCAGCAATTGGGTCGCGATCGAAAACGCGCCAGACGAGATCGCTTATGTCGCGCCGACTGGACCTTGCGATCGCGACAAGCTGAAAAGGCGCGCGAACAGCTTCGCTTTTCCCACTTATCCTCACTTATCTGGTTTCATCACCTTCGCTTCCCCCTTGGAAATGGCCGAGCATTTCGAGGGGTTCGGACCGATCAAGACGATTGCTACGAGTCGCCTTTCATCTTTCATGGAAAAGGGGTGGTCGGAACTCGACATAAAGAGTCGTGAAGCCAAAAATATTTTAGTCGCGCTATTCCGTCAGGCCTGGGAGCGACGTCTCTCTTCGATCGGGTTTCAAGAATATGGGTGGGCGAGCGGTCTCGGGCATCATGCCGCCCCCGCGCAGATTCGCATCAACGAACGCGTGGCATGGGGGCCAAAGGAAGGCAAGCGTAGGTCGGTTCTGCGGAACGTCGCAAAGGGGCGGGTTTGGTCCTACGGCGTGAGCGCAATTCCCAATCTCTATCCCTTCCCCCATTTCCGGCTCAAGGCTCGGGTTCTGTTTTCGGATATCAAGGAAAACGCTAAAGGAGATGAGGACCGTCAGGGCAGCATCATCGACGATAAGGAGAGGCAGCACCGTCATCGGCGCAGCGACTGCAAGGGCTGGAGGAACAAGTCCTGGCACGGTCGCATGATGGCGTTTCTGGAGCTTGTGGCGGGAGGCGATTCCTATATCTCACTTCCCATCGGCGCGGGCGGCAATCTCGTCCTCAACGTAATGCCTATACAGATGATTTCACCGGTGACGACACCGATCGTCCATGACGACGAGGACGCCGAAGAAACTGATCCCTCGACTCTGGCTGGCGATTTTGACCCCGAGGATGGGGATACCTCCGATGAAGAGGAGGCGCAGAAATGAAATTTGACGTCGTTACGCCGAGACTTATTCACCTCCCGGAACCAGCTCTCTCATTCGGTTTCGGTCAATCGACGGACCATCCCAAAGACGGGCTATATCTCTACGGACCCCACAAAGCGGATGATCGCAACAAGGTCATCACCATAGGCGTCATCGGCACAACAGAGGGACTGGAATATTTCCGGCGCTGGGGGCGCAGCGTGCTCGGCGATGTGCTCGTGCCGCCCCCAAAAAAGACGGACAAGGAACATCGTCTCCATCTCAGCAATTTTCCGGGGATGCCTGCGGCCTTTGGTGTTAGCTTCGACCCCCGAGACTTCATTGAATACGTGGTCGACGGCGACAAGATTGAGACAACCACAGCCCTGCAAAACCACCATGAAGCGGTCGCCCAGACAGTTGAAGTTTTTCTCGAACGCGTTCGCCATCATGACGAAAACGAAGAAAGACGTCCCGACGTCTGGGCGTTTGTCCTGCCAGAAATTATCTATACGCGTTGCACACGCCAGGCTCGGCGCAGCGGCGTGACTCTATCTCCTGGCGAATATGTGAAGCGTCAGAAGCAGCGCAGCAACTTGCCGCTTCTGGAAGATGTAATCGATCTTACGAAAGAAGACATCTTCGATGACGTTCCGGACTTCCATCGTCAGGCAAAAGCCAAGCTTCTGAAGCTGGGCTACACTTCGCAGCTCGTGCGGGAAACAACGCTTGCGCCGGAAGCATTCACAAATGCCCACGGCTATCCTATCCGCGGTGTCCAGGATGCAGCCACAATTGCCTGGAATCTGGCTACTGGTCTCTACTACAAAACGCAGGCCGAACCGCCGTGGAAGATCGCTAATATGCGCGATGGCGTCTGCTATGTTGGGCTCGTCTTCAAGAACCTCCCAAATGACAGGAACAATCATGCATGCTGCGCGGCACAGATGTTTTTGTCAGAAGGCGACGGGATCGTCTTCCGTGGAGCAAATGGCCCTTGGCAAACGGAAAACGGCGAGTTCCACTTGAAGAGCACCGCCGCCCGGGATCTCATCGGCAAAGTCCTTGAGACGTATGAGGAGAAATTCGGCGCACCCCCAAAGGAACTCTTCATCCACGGGCGCGCTGGATTTTCGAGCGAAGAATGGCGCGCCTTTGAGGCAGCCGCTCCCAAGGAAACGAATATCGTCGGTGTTCGAATTAAGACGACGACCGGCCAGGTGAAGCTGTTCCGGGACGGAAAGTATCCAACCTTGCGCGGCACGGCCATGATCCTCGATCAGAATAACGCCTTCCTCTGGACATCCGGCTACGCACCGAGATTGGACACATACATTGGTCCAGAAACGCCAAACCCTCTGAACGTGACTGTACTAAAGTCATCCGGCGAAAGACCGGATATTGAAACGGTGCTGTCCGACATCTTGGCGTTGACGAAAATCAACTACAACGCCTGCAACTACTCGGACGGCCTGCCCGTCACCATCCGATTCGCGAATAAAGTCGGTGACGTTCTGATTATGGGTAGCGCGAGAGGCGGCGGAAAGCAGCCGTTCAAATTCTATATCTGACGGAGAACATGAATGGTCTATGTAAATGGAACCGCACATATCCGTCACGCTCAGAGCGGTCAGGTCTATGAGATTGATGCCGACATGCTCGACTTCGAAAGCGTCTCCAGTGAAGAACGCAGCATGGGACCGGAAACAGCCTATTCGGCAGTCGTTGAACATCCGGAGCTTGGGCAGCTCACCTGGTCGATTTGAGAATATCCAATAGGCGCAGAAAATTATCGCGAGACCGATGTCGGCCCGCATGAATTGCTGAACAACCTTGAGTTTGGACTGGAACACGAACCGCCAGACCCGGACGAAGACGGCGACGAAAGAATAGACGAAGAAGACCGACAGGCGCAGATAGACGCGCTGGTTGAATGGTTCTTTGAGCGTTATGAAGATCCGGCCCAGCGGCTACCCTATATCAGCGCCGAAGGCGGCTACCAATGGATTTATGGCGGCCCTTACGATGCACGCGAGGAACTGGCTGAGAACTTCCCAGACTTGCCCGACGACGTCATCGAAGCTGCTGTCGATGAAATCGAATCTGACGGATTGACGGATTGGGCACCCGTCGCAAGTGCCGAGGACTATGATCAGTATGAGGACAACGAGCCGGATGATTTAGAAGTTTCCGCAATCGCGCGCGACCTTGAAGATTTAATTCAAGGCCTTCCAGAGGCCGTTGCTGAGCCAGCGTTTGAGGTCGGCGGTGATGGCCTGATCCATATGGCGATCCCTCCTGATGCGACGACGCCGGATGCGAACAACCCTTTGCTCGATGAGTTACGTGAGGCAACGCAGGATTTACTACACGAACTCAATGGAACGAATGCGCATACGGATCTTCTGAATGCCGTGCAGCGCTATCACGCTACCATCAGCGCTGATTCGATTTCTATTTCGCAGGTTTATTCTCGCGGCATACGGCTGGCGAACGTCGGTGAGGCAACCGAAAAAGCGATCGCGCGGGACTATCTTCCGTCATTCCCGTTGAGTGTTGAGGCGCATCTGTCCTCTGTGCTGGACCTGAACCGCGCTTACATTATGGCCCACCCGGAAGGACGCAGGATCGCCGAGAATTCTGCCGCCTATCAACGGACGCCATCAGATACAGAAGCAATGCGAAGGGCCGCGGATGATTTTGCCGATGCCGTTGCCAGTGCACGAAGCCTGTTTGCCGATGACGTCCGCGAACTCGTTGTACAGGCATCGTCGCAGATAGGGCACGGCCCCCAGCCAGGCCGGTCGAATCAGAACGCCGCACACACGTTCGGCAACCTGACTCGGTTCATTCTAAAGCAAGTTGGGACCGCAGCCTTGTTCACAGGCGCCGCTCTCGGCGGCGCGGCAATCACGGGAAGTATTCCGGGCGGGGCGTTGGCTGCAACCGGAACCGAGTACATCAATTTATGTTGGAGCTTTTTGGTCGCAAACGCATCCGCCCTTCACGCGATTGCCGCCTCCTTTGGCGCAGACTTGTCCTGGATGTCGTCTGCTGCGCACATTCTCGAGCGACACAAAGCGCAAAAGCCTGACTCATGATTTTGCGGAGCCGCCGACTGCCCAGAGTACATTTTCGCGATCAAACAACTCCATCACCCGAGGATCAAACGGGTGGATGATCTTGAGCAGTTCGTCACGCCGATACTCAAGCGAGCCACCGTCGCCATAGACGGGTCTTGTCGTCTTGTGGCCCATGAGCAGGCATCGCAGGCCGTAGTCGATATTGGCTTCCTGCATGCGTTTCTCGAAGGCGTGGCGGAATGAGTAGATCTTGTGGTCGGGCGACTCCAGCAGGCCGCGATTGCGGAAGTTCTTCATCATGTTGGCGGAGAAAAGCTCGCCCTTGTCGTAGTAGTGGGCAAAGGCTTTCGGCGCCGCGCGCTTTGCCGCTTCGAGTGCGATGCCGACCAGCGGAATGTCCCTCTCGGAGGTGTCGGTCTTCACTTCGCGGTCCGTCCGTGCGCGGATGGAGATGTAGGGCACCGGCTCATCAATGTGAAAATCTTCAACGCGTAGGTTGATGATCTCACTCGGTCGGCATCCTGTCTCGATCAGCATCAGCGTAATGAGCTGCAGTTCCGGCCGCCATTTACGGGTAGCACCCGGCGCAAGAATCTTCTCCCGCACCCAGTTGGATGAGAATGGCGGCACTTCGGTTCTCGCCTTCGCCTTGAAGTGCATATTGCGGAAGGGGTTCGGACGTTCCTCTTCGCCAATGTGCTTGAAGTAATCGGCATAGAGCGAACGGATATTGCCGATGTGACGGTTAGCGGTGTTAGGCGCGACCGGCTTTGCGTTCTGATCCTTGGGTCTGACCTGTTTGGCCCAGTGCTTCTGGTAATTGAGCGCGAGGTCACGGGTGATCTCCTCAAGGGCAATGTCACCGGCAAAGTCGATAAAATACTGAACTGAGGTTCGCTTAGTTTTCTCCCACGATGCGCGTTGGTTCGGCGATTTGTACAGCTGCGCGTTGTACGCGATCTCGTTCACATAGACTTCGAAAGCCTCGGACACGCTGACAGTCGGTTTCGGCGCGCCGCCAAGCAGCGCTTCGGCGTCCCGCACTTTGGGGATTTCGGCGGGCCCTGCGTTCTGATGAACCGCAAGCAGCCGTGCCAGCGCCTCTTCAAGCGGCGCAACAGTCGCGAGATGGTCGATGGGCTGATAGGTGAAGCCGCTCGCCAGCGCCTTGACGGTCGCCATGCGATAGCGGCGACGAACGGCCTCCGAAGTTTCCCGACTGGATGAGGGCCCGACCTCTTCGGCGATCTTCAACGATGCCCAGTAATGGTCATCGGCTTCGGCCAGCAAGTCGCGCTTGTAGCGAGCCTGGTCGATTGAAGTGGTCCCCAGCGATTCCTTGATCCGCTTGCGCGAATCAAGGTGCGCGAACTTACTCGGCACACGGCGGTTATACCACCAGACGCGGCCTCGCTGTTCGAGGTAGGAATTGTCGTCGACGCGCTTCATGACGCCGACCATTGGTCCACAATCTGGTCCCATTTTGGTCCACAGATTCCGGCCATTTTATGCAAAGCGAAGCAAACGAGATCAAAAATATCGTTTAACTTCAATGCTTTACACGGAAACCATTTCGAGAGAAATGGCGCGAGTGACGGGGCTCGAACCCGCGACCTCCGGCGTGACAGGCCGGCACTCTAACCGACTGAGCTACACCCGCGCATTTCTGGCACCGCTTGGCGGCGAGCGGTCTCTCTAATCAAGGCAGGATGCCCGGTCAAGCACGGAAGTTCACGCAAAATGTATTATACTGCATTTTCAGTCATTCCCTCGACACATTGTCGGCCATTATACCGCTGAAAAGCCTGAGAGACCCGATTCATGAAACGCATTCTTCTTATCTGTGGCGCTGTGCTGGCCGTGCTGGTGATTGCTGCGCTGACAGTGCCCTTCTTTATCCCGAAATCGGTCTACAAGACCCGTATTGAAAGCGCCGCGACCAATGCCCTGAATCGGGATGTGGAACTGACAGGCGATGTCTCGATCTCAGTCTTCCCACGTATCTCGGCCAGCATTGATGGTGTAACCGTTGCGAACCCTGAAGGATTCGCTCGCGACAACATGATCAAGGCGGGCGAACTGCGCGGGTCGGTCAAATGGCTGCCCCTGCTGTCCGGTAAAGTGGATGTGCAGGAAATTGCCTTTGTTGACGCCGATGTCTTCCTGCAAAAGCGCGCGGATGGCGAAACCAACTGGCAGTTCGGCGCTGGCAAATCCGAGGAAAACGCCACCGACTCTGAAGGCAGCGGCAGTGTAAAGGCCAGTATCGGCCAGGCCCGCCTGCAGAACGCCTCCCTGACCTATCAGGACGATTCGACCGGCAAGACCTATGAGCTGAAGGACTTCAATCTTCAGGCCAGCCTGCGCGACATGGACCAGCCCCTCTCCGCAGAAGCTGACGGCAAGTTCCAGAACCACGCCTTTGACCTCAGCCTCGAACTTGATTCGCCCGACTCGCTGCTGACGAACGCTCCGGCGGAAGCCCTGCTAATGTTCGAGATGGCAGATATGGGAAATATCTCCTTCCAGGGCACGCTGCAGCTGGGCGACGAGGGCAATGTCGATGGGGGGCTGCGATTCTCTTCCGACAACCTGCCCGGGCTCATCGCCTTCACGGGGATCACGCCGCCTGTGAATGTCGAAGCGCTTGGCACAGCGAATATCGTGGCGAAAGTCTCCGGCCCGCTCTCCGCGCTGGTCATCGACTTTGAGCAGATGGGCGTCAAAAGTGATGTATTGATGGCGAACTACACTGGGAAAGTGACGCTCGGTGACCCAATGAGCCTGGACGGCCAGCTTTCCGTGGACAGCCCGCAAGCCGGTGAGCTGACTCGCCAGCTGGGCCTCGACATCCCGGCGAGCTCGGCGCTTGAGAAGGTCAAGGTGACCAGCAAGATCAAGGGCCCCGTCGATGCGCTGGTCCTGTCAAACATCAGCGCCGACCATAGCGGAGAGCTGCTGAACGCGACCTATTATGGCGACGTCTCCCTGTCAGGGAATGGCCGCATTGATGGCAACATAGATGCCAAGAGCAACAAGCTGCGCGACCTGTTCAAAGCAGCTGAGATGGAGCTGCCGCCCGGCGAGACGCTGCAGCGCTTCAGCACCAAGGGCGATATCTCCGGCACGTTTCAGGCGCTGACCGTCAACAAGCTGAACTTCACGCTGGACGACATCACAGCAACTGGCACAGCGGGCGTAGACCTGTCCGGTGAGAAACCCCGCCTGACAGGCAATCTCGACATGGGCGCACTGGATCTGACGCCATTTCTTGGCAGTGAAGACACCGCCGCCGAGGACAAGCCAGCCACCACGGGATGGAGCAAGGAGCCCCTCGATCTGGCCGGCCTGAAAAGCGTGAACGCGGATCTGAACATCCACGCAAACACGCTGACGATTGGCCAGGTCAGGCTGACCGACGCCGCGCTCGTCGCCAAGCTGCTGGACGGTGAGCTCACCGCGGATCTTTCGAAATTCGGGGCATTCGGCGGCAACTGGGCCGGCAAAATGGTTGTTGATGCCCGTCAGGCAAAACCAAGTGTCGCCCTCGACATGACCGGCAACAGCGTCGTGATCTCGGAAATGCTGGGTACACTGGCCAGCTTTGACCGACTGACCGGCAGGGGGGAACTGTCTCTCGATGCCAGCGCGTCCGGCGCCTCAATCGACGAGATCATGAATGCCCTCGACGGCAAGGTCTCGGCAAACCTTGAAGACGGCGCCCTGAAGGGCATCAATGTGGCCCAACTGGTGCGCACGGCATCTTCCCTGAAGAGCGCGCTGTCCAGCGGTGGCCTGGCGGGGCTGGACCTCAGCTCTGCCGTTTCCCCCAGCGCTGAAACGGACTTCACCAATTTCGACACCATCCTGACCATCAACAACGGGGTGGCCAATGTGGATGTCATGAAATTGCTGAACCCGGTTCTGGGCGTGGACGGCACGGGCACGATCAATCTGGGCGGTCAGGCCCTTGACCTGCGCCTGGCGACCAGCATCGACAAAAGCGGCAAGGGAGATGGCAGCGTCGTCCAGCTGAACGGCATTCCGGTGCCGATCCGCGTGTCCGGCAGCTGGACCAATGTGAAGGTGTCTCCTGACCTCAGCGGTGTGCAGTCTGCGCTGGAAGCAGAGCTTGGCAATCGCCTGCGTGACGAGCTGACAAAGCGGCTCGGGGGAGAAGACAACTCTCCCGACACGTCTTCCAATGGTACGGAGGATGTCATCAACGGTCTGCTCGGTATTCAGAACAAGGACGATGCAGACACGAACGAGGCCGACCAGAAAAGCGACGAAGACAAGGCGATTGAAGCGATTGGCAATCTATTTGGCCGCAAGCCCAAGGAAGACTGAGTTACCCGGATACAAAAAGAGGGGGGCCTTTGGCTCCCCTCGCCTATTCCCTGAACAACCGCCAGGTGATCAGCTGGCTCTTTCGGCATTCTGCATTTCAGAGGCGCGGCGATACATGAAGTCGCGCGGGTCCTGGATCAGGGTGACCTTCTCCTGAACCTTCTTCAGCTCGATCATGTGTTGCAGCTTCTCAAGAGGCTGCGCCCGGCTGATGAAGAAGCCCTGAAGTTCATCGCAACCACAATCGCGCAGGAAGTCTGCCTGATAGCGCGTCTCCACGCCCTCTGCGGTACAACGCATGCCAAGCGACTTGGCCAGTGACAGCGTCGCAACAGCGATGGATCGGCTGTCAGAGCGAGTCTCGATATCGCGTACAAAGCTCTTGTCGATCTTGATACGGTCGAACGGGAAGCGGCGCAGATATGACAGGGAGGAATAGCCCGTCCCGAAATCGTCGAGAGCGATGCGAATGCCGATTTCCTTCAACTGGTGCAGGCGCTGAAGCGTGAACTCGGTATCCGACATCAGCACATTTTCGGTGATCTCAAGTTCGAGACGACTCGGGTCAATATTGTTGGCCGCGATGGCGTGCACAATGGTCGGGATTAAATTCGCCGAATGGATCTGGACCGGAGAGATATTTACAGAGATGCGAATATGCTCTGGCAGTTTGCGGGCTTCTGACAGGGCAGCGCGCAGAACCCAATCACCGATCCGCGTGATCAGGCCATTGTCTTCGGCATGCTCGATGAACTCACCCGGATAAACCAGGCCGCGCGTCGGGTGCTGCCAGCGCACCAGCGTCTCGCACCCGACAATTTGATGCGTATACGCATTAACTTGCGGCTGGAAGTAAACCTTGAACTCATTCTCGTTTACGGCGTGATGCAAGTCAGACTCGACCTGAAGCCGCGCCCGCGCACGGTCGTCCAGCTCCTGCGTGAACATGCACCAATTGGCCTTGCCTACTTTCTTGGCCTGATAAAGCGCGAGGTCAGCATGCTTCAGAATGACCCGGGAATCCGTCATCTCGCTATCGAACAGACGAACGCCGACGGAAGCTGAACAATTCGCGGTGGAGCCCCACAAATCATAAGGCTCACTCAGACAGTCGGTCAGCTTGTCCAGGAAGGTTTCAAGCTGGCCATCTGCCGGGCGTTCCACGATCAGCGCAAACTCGTCGCCGCTGATCCGCGCGACAACATCGCGCTCATCGCAGACTTCCTGAAGGCGGGCCGCCACATGTTGCAACAGCTCATCACCGGCCGGGTGGCCGAGGGTGTCGTTCACCCATTTGAAATTGTCGAGGTCCAGCCAGACAAGCGCGCGCGTCATCTGCGACGTCAAAGGCTTGCGCATGGCCTTTTCAAGCTGCTCCTGCATGCTCACCCGGTTGGGCAGTCCGGTCAGGCCATCATAATGAGCCATGTAGGCGATGCGGTCTTCAATTTCCTTGGACTGAGTGATGTCCTTGGCGACTCCGCGAAAGCCCTTGAAGAGGCCGTCCTCATAGATCGGCTTGCCCGTGAGAGACCACCAGCGGTCATCTCCGTCATTCTCCACCTTCATAACCAGGTCGCGGAAACTTTCCTTGCGCATCAGGCTGGTTTCCAGAACCCGGGAAGGTTCATCCCGGTGAAACAGAGAGACCAGCTTGTTGCCAATCATGACATTGTGGTTCTCATGCTCGGCGCCTTCCACAGCGAGCGGAATTTCCATCAGAACGCCATCAGCATTGGTTTGCCACAGCCAGTCTGACGTACTTTCCTCAAAATCGCGAAGAAGCAGGGAAATGACCTGCGACTGCTCTTTCACGGCGGCTGCGCTCAAATGCTGCTCGATGAATTGCTCATGAGACCAGCGCACCGCCAGCATCAAAATGCCGGAATAAACAACGCACAAGACCGCAACGAACTGGTACTCAGGATGCCCTGAAAGCACCATTGTACCGGCAAAGCCCAGGCCAATGGGCACCAGGAAAGAAAAGGCGGCCAGCGGAATGCGGGACTGCAGGAAAGAGCCGGCGAACATGATTCCAGCCAGCTGTATACCAAGTACCATCAGGCCCTGATTGTCTGACGTGTTTATCACCAGAAAGGGAACAATGCCCCAGATCAGTCCATGAGAAAGCGCCAGCCTGACATAAAATCTCAAAGCCTTGCGAGCCGACGCCTTGGAACGCTCAAGATAACGTTTCCTTGCAACGCTCACGATATTTACAACGGACACAGCCGCTGCCCAGATCAGCAAGCTTTTCAGAGCGGACGTATCATGGAAACAGAACAGGACAATCGCCAGATTCATCATGCTGGTCAGCAACATGATGGTGGTGAGCTGTCGCACAAAAGCGAGCTGTTTAAGGCTCAGCTCATGGGAGTGCTTTTCGCTCAATTTTACGTCGCCCGACAAGCCGACGATCGGCCCGGTACTGGCGCTGCCCCAACCCATAATTGTCATCGTCCACCCTGCTCCGTCACATCCTGTCACGATTGCGAATGGAGAGGAGCTATCAGCAGGTCATGAACATGAAAGTATCCGCCGCTTTGAAATTGAAAGGAGCGGATTAATGAGCATCTGGCTCATGGATACTGAATTTGCGTAAAACCCATTATATTACAGAGCTCTACGGAGCGCGCTCATGCTTAATAGGCATTCGTAAGAACATACTCGATATTCTGCCCGCGTGCAGTAAATGCCAGTTTCACCCAGCGGCCGGATTCATCGTACCAGAGCGTCACATCGATATCGGAATCCATCAGATATTTGGTCGCCTGAACCGGCTTACCTGCCGCCTCGATGGTCTCGGTGCCTTGATCGGAAACAGAAACTTTCAGGATTTCCCCGTCTTCGGTGGATAGCAATTCGCTGGCGCGCGTCTGGGCAAAATTCCAGTGGCTGGAGGGCAGGATCTTGCCGTCCACGTCGCCCTGGAACTCTGTGCCGTTGACCTCCAGCAGTTTGCCTTCACGTTCGGCTTCGACCTGACCCTTTTCGCCGTCATCATTCACACGGCCTTCCAAAGAGACAAGCTCGCCATTCTGCCAGACTTCGGTGGCGTCCAGATTGTAGCGAAACAGCGTGATCGGCCCGAGGCCGGCCTTCAGTTCCACCTGAGAGCGTGCGATCAGACGTCCCTCTGCATCGCGCTCAAAGCTGACCGTGTGACTGCCAAAGGGCTTCCCCTGTCTCAGCACGTCAAACTGGATCAGATCGCCGGCCTGAGGGCTCCATTTAGGCGTTTCGGTCTTCGCTTCTGCGACACCTGCCAACATCGTGGCACTCAGCAAGCTTGCTGCGATACGAGTGATCATATGAAATTCCTCCAGAATCCGCCGGGTTTCTGGGCAACGAGACACACACAGGTCTCATGTCCCACCGCTTGTGGTTTGTGACGCATGCCTGGTTCACCCAGAACTATATCACCACGCTTGTAGGTGCCGTGCCCGTCAGAGAAACGCCCGTGGACAACAACAGTTGCCTCCAGATCGTTATGACCATGCATGGGCGCGCTCTGGCCGGGATCCAGCTTCATCAGCCGGGCACCGCGCGTGCCAGTGGCCGCATATCGCACCCCAGTTAGGCCCCGTCGCCAGTTGGGACCTTCGTCTATCTGCCGAATGATGTCTTTCGCAGAAGACTCGGCGTGACGTTGTGCTGGCGGCATATGCACCATCACCATATTGCGCACAGGTGGCCCAGCAGGGGTCTCCTCCAGCAAGGCCCCGCCAATCGCGGCCCACCAGGCAGCCGCTTCGCTACCCTGCGAACTCAACATCACGTGCAGATCCCCCGCCAGTTCAAAGGCGGCGGAATGATTTCCCGCGACATGATCCATCATGAAGGCGGTATAAGTATCCGGACTGGTCAAGACTGAGACCTCTTTGCGTGCGTAATCAGCTATCTTTATTACGCAGCGCAGGCTCAGCTGGATCACATCAAGTGCATGCGCCCCTGTGGCGGTTGTACTCTGCCGTCAGGCGCTCTAGCTTTTGCAGGAACAGAATGATCAGAATCGGACCGGAAAACAGATGAAATTTCATCGCTCAGTCATTGACCTCATCGGCAATACGCCCCTGCTCAGGCTCAACAAGGTTTCTGAGGAGACCGGCTGCGAGATCCTCGGCAAGTGCGAGTTCCTGAATCCCGGCCAGTCTGTGAAAGACCGTCCTGCTCTCGGCATCGTTCGGGATGCCGAGGCCTCCGGCGCGCTGAAGCCCGGCGGTACGATCGTTGAGGGCACCGCCGGAAATACCGGCATTGGCCTCGCGCTTGTCGGCGCAGCGCTTGGCTATCGCGTCGTGATCGTCATGCCGCGGACGCAGAGCCAAGAAAAGAAAGACGCCATCCGCCTGCTCGGCGCAGAGCTGATTGAGGTGGACGCCGTCCCCTATGCCAACCCGAACAATTACCAGCACTTCTCCCGCCGCCTGGCGGAAGACATGGCAAAGTCAGAGCCGAATGGCGCGATCTGGGCCAACCAGTTCGACAATACCGCCAACCGCAAATCTCACTACGAGACCACAGGCCAGGAAATCTGGGCACAGACCGACGGCAAGCTGGATGCCTTTATCTGCGCCGTTGGATCGGGTGGCACGCTAGGGGGGGTCTCCATGGCCCTGAAGGAGAAGAACAAGGCCGTTCAGATCGGCATCGCAGATCCCGGCGGCGCAGCCCTCTATGAATATTACAAAAATGGGGAGCTAAAGTCCGAAGGCACCTCCATCACGGAAGGCATCGGTCAGGGCCGCATCACGGCAAATCTGGAAGGCATCGAGGTGGACCGCGCCTATCGTTGCACCGATACCGAAGCCCTTAATATCCTGTTTGACCTGGTGCAGCATGAAGGCCTCTGCCTTGGCGGCTCGGCAGGTGTGAACATCGCCGGCGCGGTTCAGATGGCCAAAGACCTCGGCCCCGGCCACACCATCGTGACCGTATTGTGTGATTATGGAAACCGCTACCAGACCAAGCTGTACAATCCGGATTTCCTGAGATCAAAAGACCTGCCCGTACCAGCCTGGATGGAGACATAAGACATGGAGTCCGGTGACCCGCTCGTAACCGCCGAATGGCTGAAGGAAAACATCTCGGCCCCGGATGTCCGGGTGGTGGATGCCACATGGATTCCACCTTTCCTGAACCGGGATGAAACCGGACGGCAGCTCTGGTCAGACTGCCATATTCCAGGTGCGGTGCATTTCGACATTGATGCCATCAAGGCTGGCGGCACAGACCTGCCTCATATGCTGCCAGACCCGGTCATGTTCTCCTCCCGTGTGCGCAAGCTGGGCATCGGAGACGGCAACCGCATTGTTGTCTATGACCAGTTTAATATGTTCGGCGCTGCCAGGGTGTGGTGGATGCTGCGCGTCATGGGCCATCAGGATGTGAAAGTTCTGGATGGCGGCCTGCAGGCCTGGATCGATGCAGGCGGCGAGACGGAAGACCTGCCCCCCGTTCCGGTCGAGCGCCATTTCACGGCCCGTGTCCGCTCGGATCTGGTCAAGGATGTCACCCAGATGATGGCCGCCTCTGAAGGCAGGACGCACACAATCATTGATGCCCGCTCCAAAGAGCGCTTCACAGGCGAGGCACCGGAGCCGCGCGAGGGTCTGCCCTCCGGCCATATTCCCGGTAGCATCTCTGTCCCCTCCAGTGTGCTGAGCGATGAGGGTGGAAAGATGAAACCGGCTGACGCATTGAAACCCCTGTTCCCGGATACCAGCGGGCCTGTCATCACGACCTGCGGGTCCGGCGTCTCTGCCGCAGTAACGGCGCTGGCTCTGGCCCGTCTCGGCAATTGGGATGTTGCCGTCTATGATGGTTCGTGGACAGAATGGGCCTCCGATTCAAGCCGCCCGATTGCGAAGGGCGAAGCATGAGCAAGCAATTAGAAACACGCATCATCCACACCCGGAAAGACAGACTTCCCAGCAAGACAGTCAATCCGCCGGTTGAGCGCGCATCGACCCTGCTGTTCGATACGGCTGACCGTCTGTATGGCGCAAAGCCCGGCTATGGACGCATGGGCCTGACGGTGCACCGCGAACTGGAAGCGGCCCTGTGCGAACTGGAGAATGCCCGTCAGGTACGCCTTACTTCGAATGGCCTGCAGGCCTGCGCGCTGGCCATTGGCAGCCAGGTCAAAGCCGGCGACCATGTTCTGTATTCGGACTCTACCTATGGCCCGACATCACGGTTCTGCGAAAGGCGGCTTCAGCATATGGGCGTTGAGTCCACCCGCTTTGATCCGCGCATTGGCGCCGGGATCGAAGACCTGATCCAGCCCAATACCAAACTGATCTATCTTGAAGCGCCCGGCTCTCTCACATTCGAGATCAGCGATACGCCTGCCATTGTAGAGGTCGCAAGGAAGCACGGGATCCGCACAGCGCTGGACAATACTTGGGGCGCGGGCCTCCATCACAAGCCGCTGGATCTCGGAGTCGACATCTCCGTTCAGGCGCTGACCAAATACGTGGTCGGACATTCTGATGTGTTCGCCGGCGCGGTGATGACCCGCGACCCCCGCATTGCACAGGAGGTGGCCGACACGTCCGATGATTGGGGCATCAGTCTCTCACCGGATGATGCCTATACGGCGCTGCGCGGCCTGCGATCTCTGGCGACGCGCCTCAAGGCACATGAGGCTGCCGGTCTGGAAGTGGCGAACTGGCTAACCCATCGGCCGGAAGTGGCCCAGGTGATCCACCCGGCCCTGCCGACTCACCCTGATCATGCGATCTGGAAGCGAGACTTTACAGGCGCCTGCGGGCTGTTCTCCTTCATTCTGAAAGACACACCACCGGAAGCCGTCGACAAGTTCATTGCCGCCCTCAGCCTGTTCAGCATGGGCTTTTCCTGGGGCGGCTTTGAAAGCTTGATCATCCCGTGCGACCAGCAACTGACTCGTATGCAAGACAGCTGGACGCAAACCCGCGCAGGCCCGTTGATGCGCATTCACATTGGCCTTGAAGCGACCTCGGATCTGCTTGCGGATCTTGAGGCCGGTTTCGCCGCCATGGCGGACGCCTAGGTGCAGTTGACAGCGCGCAAAATTGGCCTGGTCCTGGGCCCCACCCTGGCAGGGCTGATGTGGCTGGCCGGGGCGCCCGCAGGCCTGAATGACGCAGCATGGGGTACGGCCTGCCTGATGGCGCTGATGGCTGTCTGGTGGGCAACCGAGGCCATTCCCATTCCCGCCACATCCCTGTTGCCTCTGTTTGTGCTTCCGCTGATCGGGGCCGGCAGGCCGAAAGTCGTCGGCGCTGACTATGCCAGCCATATTGTATTGCTCCTGCTCGGCGGCTTCATCATCGCGATGGGGATCGAGCGCTGGAACCTGCACAAGCGGATAGCGCTGAATGTGGTCAGCCGTGTGGGCGCACATCCCTATGCGCTGATCTTCGGCTTCATGCTGGCGACGGCGCTGCTGTCCATGTGGATATCCAACACCGCGTCCACGCTGATGATGGTGCCCATCGCGCTGTCTGCTGCGACGGTTCTCGGCACCTCGTCCAAGAAGTTCAGCGTCGCGCTGCTGCTGGGCATTTGTTATGCCGCCTCCATTGGCGGCGTTGCGACACCGATCGGCACGCCGACAAACCTCATCGCAATCAACTGGCTGCAAAGCGAGATCGACGCCAATATCGGCTTTCCGCAATGGATGGCCTTTGGCATCCCGACGGTCGCGCTCCTGCTGCCCTGCGCTTGGTGGAGCGTGACGCGTGGCGTGCCTCATATGGACGATGGTGATGAGATTATCGCCAATGTTCGCCGGCAATGCCGGGAGATGGGGAAGATCACCCCGCAGGAATCCCGCGCGGCGATTGTATTTGGCATTACCGCCACCTTGTGGGTGCTGCGCCTGCCAATCGAGATGGCCCTTCGCGCGATGGACATCACCCTGCTGGAAGGCTTTGGCGGGGCGGAGATCGACATGATGATCGCCATCTTCGGCGCCGTGCTGATGTTCCTGATCCCGGCGGGCGGCGGCGAGACCCGCGCCATTCTGAACTGGGAAGAAGCCGAACGCCTGCCTTGGGGCGTGCTGGTGCTGTTTGGTGGTGGTATAGCCCTCGGCAATGCGGTCTCCCGCACAGGCCTCTCGACATGGATTGGCGAGAATCTGGAAGTCCTGAACAGCCTGCCGCCGCTGTTCTTCATCGTCAGCGTTGTGGCGCTGGTCATCTTCCTGACTGAGCTGACCTCCAATGTTGCGACCATGACCACGCTGGCCCCAATCCTGGGCGCGCTGGGCATTGCGGTGGGTGTGGCCCCGGCCACCTTGCTGGCCCCGGCGGCGGTCGCAGCATCCTGCGCCTTCATGCTGCCGGTTGCGACCGCTCCGAACGCCATTGTCTATGCAACAGGCGAAGTGCCCATGCAGCAGATGATCCGTCGCGGGCTCTACGTCAATCTGCTCGGAATTGTGATTATCGCCGCTGTCGGCTACTGGATCGCGCCGCTCGTGCTCTAGGGGAATTCAGCGCACTAGCGCGAAATTCCCCCAGAAACACCCGGCGCGGTCCCCGACCCAGACGTTGCTGTGTCCCTTATTATGGGGACAAGCTGAACGCGGCCTGAACCTGTATTGTCTTAACTGGCAGGCGGCTCGCTCACCTCGACGATCAGCTTGCCGAGGTTCTTGCCCTCGAACAGGCGGGAAAGACTGGCCGGCGCATTCTCCAGCCCTTTCACGATATCTGTCTCGAATTTGAGCTTGCCCTCCATCAGCCAGCCGGCCATTTGCTGCATGCCTTCCGGGAAGCGCGGGAAATAGTCGATCACGATAAAGCCCTTCACCAGGGTTCGCCGCATCAGCAAGTTTGAGAAATTGTACGGGCCGGGCACAGGCTCGGTCGCGTTGTAGGTGCTGATCAGGCCGCAGAGCGGCATTCGCGAGAAATCGTTCAGCCGCGCGATCACCTGATCCATGATCTTGCCGCCGACATTCTCGAAATTCACGTCGATGCCATCCGGGCAATGCTTGTCCAGCGCCGCGCCGACATCTTCAGACTTGTAATTGATCGCGGCGTCGAAGCCGGCCGTCCCGGTCAGCCATTTGCACTTTTCGTCACTGCCCGCGATGCCGACGACCCGGCAACCCTGGATCTTCGCGATCTGGCCGACCATGGAGCCGACGGCGCCTGCCGCCGCTGAGACAACAACCGTCTCGCCTGCCTTCGGCTTGCCGATGTCCGTCAAGCCGAAATAGGCCGTCATGCCCGTCGCCCCGAGCGGGCCCATAAAGGCCGTCAGCGGCACGCCCGGCAGTTTCGGCAGCGCGTTCAGCGTCTCTCCCGCATGGGTGGAATAAAGCGACCAGGAGCCGAGCCCCGTGTTCACGATGTCGCCCGGCGCCAGCCCCTCAAACTGGCTCTCGGTCACCACCGCCAGCCCGCCGCCGCGCATCGGATCGCCAATGCCGACCGGCGGCAGATAGGCGTCCACATCGCTCATCCAGATGCGATTGGTCGGGTCCAGCGACAGATATATAAGGCGCGTGCGCACCTCGCCTTCTTTCAGGGGCTCCAGCGGGTGCTCGACCAGTTCAAGATCGCCTTCCTTCACTTCGCCCTCGGGCCGCTTGCGCAAAATCCAGGTCTTGTTCATCTCGGTCATGATTGATCCTCCCTATGCTTGGCAGGGAGGCTAGGCCGAAACTGTATCAGCGCAAGATGCCTCGCCGCGTCAGCCAGAGTGAATAGACGAACAATAAGATCGCAATCAGGATGATGGCGACCGTAAAGACCGCGTTGCTGGTGCCCTCGGGCGCGTCTGTCAGCGTCAGGCTGTAGAGCATGGACATGATCGTGCAAATCACAGACACGGTAAATGCCCAGAGGGCCAGTTTGCTGCGCGTCAGCAACAGGACCGAGCCGATGAACGCGCCCCAGGTTGCCAAGCCCCAGACGATATATTGCCACATCGGAAAGGAATAGAAGAAGTCCTGCTGCTCAGCCGTAAAATTCTTCATGTAAGGCTGCCAGTGCGTCACGGTGGCAGCAAAATCAAATGCGCCAACCGCATTCCATAGCAGTGCAAGAACGCCCAAGACCCAAAGGTGCCATGGGGCTTTTGTTTTCAAAACAGTCATTCGTCCCTCCCACAGGATGCCTCCAATCTACCCCAAGAGCAGGCAATGAACAACATTGTGCAGGGCTTTTGCCAGGCTGGCTGAGGTCCAGGGCCGAGGGTGGGTGACGCCGCGCGCAACAGCGGCTACACCTGCCAGCAACAGAGGATTCTTGACCCATGGCCACTGCCCCCGTCGACAAGGACAGTCATCTCTATCTGGTGGATGCCAGCGCGTATATTTTCCGCGCCTTCCATGCCCTGCCGCCCCTGACGCGGCAGAGTGACGGCCTGCCGATTGGTGCGGTCAGCGGCTTCTGCAACATGCTGTTCAAGCTGCTGGAAGACCTGAAAGGCGATGACCGACCGACGCATTTTGCCTGCATTTTCGACAAATCCTCCATCACCTTTCGCAATGACTTGTACGACCAGTACAAGGCCAACCGCCCCGAACCGCCGGAGGAGCTGCGCCCGCAATTCCCGCTTGTGCGCCGCGCTGCCGAGGCCTTTGCCGCCCATGCCATCGAGATGGAAGGCTTTGAGGCTGACGATCTGATCGCCACCTATGCCCGCCAGGCCGAAGCCAGGGGCGCGCGCGTGACCATCGTGTCTTCGGACAAGGATCTGATGCAGCTTGTCTCTGACAAGGTGGTGATGCTGGACACGATGAAGAACCGCACGCTGGGCCGTGAGGAAGTGTTCGAGAAGTTTGGCGTCGGCCCGGAAAAAGTGGTCGACATCCAGTCACTGGCTGGCGACAGCGTGGATAATGTGCCCGGCGCCCCCGGCATCGGCGTGAAGACCGCCGCGCAATTGCTGGATGAGTATGGCGATCTCGAAACGCTGCTGGAGCGCGCCGAGGAGATCAAACAGCCAAAGCGCCGCCAGACGCTGATCGAGAATGCAGATCTGATCCGCATCTCCAAACAGCTCGTCACCCTGAAGGATGACGTGCCGCTGGAGCTGCCGCTGGAAGACCTGGCCGTTCAAGACCCTGACCCGGACACGCTGATCAGCTTTCTGGAGGAAATGGAATTCCGCACCATCACCCGCCGCGTGCGCGAGATGATGGAACTGGAAGGTGCGATCGAAAGCGCTCAGCCTGCGGAAGACCCGATCGACCGGAGCAAATATGTCTGCGTGCGCGACTTTGAGGTTCTGGAAGACTGGGTCGCCCGCGCGACAAAGCAGGGCTATGTGGCCGTCGATACCGAGACGGACAGCCTCGACTCGATTGCCGCAAATTTGGTTGGCGTCTCATTGGCGCTGTCGCCCAATGAAGCCTGCTACATTCCGCTCGCGCATGTCGATCCGGACGGGGCGGGCGATGGCGACATGTTCGGTGCAGACCCGCCGCGCCAGATCCGCATGAAGGATGCCCTGCGCGCCCTGAAGCCGATGCTGGAAGATCCGTCTGTCCTGAAGATTGGCCAGAACATCAAATATGATCTGTCCATCTTCGCGACACACAAGATTGATGTCGCGCCCATCGATGACACGATGCTGCTGTCCTATGTGCTGAATGCGGGCAAGCACAATCACGGCATGGACACGTTGTCGGAACGCTACCTTCAACACAATACCATTCCGTTCAAGGAGATTGCGGGCACCGGCAAATCCCAGGTCACGTTCGACAAGATCGCGCTGGACAAGGCGACGGAATACGCCGCCGAGGACGCCGACGTCGCGCTGCGCCTGTGGCACATCTTCAAGCCGGAGCTACACCCGGAAAAGGTCACGACGGTCTACGAAACGCTGGAGCGTCCGCTGGTGCCTGTGCTGGCCCGGATGGAGCAGGAAGGTATCAAGGTGGACCGCGACCGCCTCTCCCGCCTGTCGTCTGACTTTTCCCAGCGCATGGCCGCGCTGGAGGCCGAAGCCTATGAGCAAGCCGGCCGGGAGTTCAACATTGGCAGCCCTAAACAGCTGGGCGAAATTCTGTTCGACGAAATGGGCCTGGAAGGCGGCAAGCGGACGAAATCCGGCGCGTGGCAAACCGATGCCGATGTGCTGGAAGGTCTGGCCGCAGCGGGCCATGGTCTGCCGCGCACGATTGTGGACTGGCGCACCCTGTCCAAGCTGCGCTCCACCTATACTGAGGCCCTGCAAGCCGCGATCAATAAAAACACGGGCCGTGTTCACACCAGCTTCTCCATGGCGGTTGCGCAGACGGGGCGGCTTTCCTCAACCGATCCGAACCTGCAGAACATCCCGGTGCGGACGGAAGAAGGCCGCAAGATCCGCGAAGCCTTTATCGCCGAAGAAGGCAATGTGCTCGTCAGCGCCGACTATAGCCAGATCGAGCTGCGCATATTGGCTCATATTGCCGACATTGATGCGCTGAAAAGCGCGTTCAAGGAGGGGCTCGACATTCACGCCATGACCGCCAGCGAGATGTTCGGGGTGCCGATTGAGGGCATGGACCCGATGGTGCGCCGTCAGGCCAAGGCCATCAATTTCGGCATCATCTACGGCATTTCCGGCTTTGGCCTAGCGCGTCAGTTGGGCATTCCGCAGTCTGAGGCCAGCGACTACATCAAGACCTATTTCAAACGCTTCCCCGGCATCCGCGCCTATATGGACGAGACCAAGGCCTTCGCCAAAGAGCATGGCTATGTCACGACCGCGTTCGGACGGAAGATCAATCTGTCCGGCATCCAGTCCAAGGGCCCGCAAAAGGCCTTTGCGGAGCGTCAGGCCATCAATGCGCCCATCCAGGGCTCCGCCGCCGACATCATCAAACGCGCCATGATCCGCATGCCGGACGCGCTGGCCGAGGCAGGGCTGAAGGCGAAGATGCTGTTGCAGGTGCATGACGAACTCGTCTTCGAATGCCCCGAGAAAGAAGCCGACAAGCTGATCGAGGTGGCCCAGACAACCATGCAGGGCGCCGCAGGACCGGCCTTGCAGCTGTCCGTGCCGCTGGACGTCGAGGCGCGCGCCGCCAGGAACTGGGCCGAAGCGCACTAGGCTAGGGCGGAGAGGGCCTTCCTGCCCCGTCCCCCGCCTGACACCTTCCACGTCTGGTCATATGGCTGCAAATTGGGAAATCTTCCCAATTCCGGCTCATCTATGCCGCGAAGTTCACTTGCCTGCGCAGCAAGTGATCGTATCTTTCAGGAAATTTTCTGAATCGCAGTTGTCACATGTTCGTAAGACGCTCAGGCTGCTAGCTATGCAGAGTCGCAATAGAGACCGAGGCAGACTCATGCCATTCAATTCCGCTCCGAATGAGTGTCCCTTCAAAATTGGCCACACGCCCCTCACCCGGTTCAGCATCCAGATTGGCGACCATCAGCATGAATTGCTGATCAAGGAAGAGCGCCTCAATGAATTCGGGTCCATCAAGGACCGTGTGGCCTGGTATATCCTGTCGCGCACGATCGAAGCGCAAGGCCCCGTCACGGCAGTCGTGGACGCCTCATCCGGCAATTATGGCAATGCCCTCGCCTGCATCTGCGAGCGTCAGGGCATTCAGGCGACGATTGTCTCCTCCCCCTCGATCAGCGCCTATAATGCCGAGGGCATCCGCAAGGCCGGGGCGCGGTTGGTGATCGCTGAGGCGCAGCCCGGCGAATCCTCCAATGCCGCCCGGATGCGCGTGGCCGGTGAGATTGCCAAGGCCGAGGGCATGGTGTTCCTGGACCAGTACGCCAACTTCCTGAACCCGGCCTCCCACCAGAACTGGACCGCGCCGGAAGTGTTCGCGCAAGGCCCGTTTGATGCCTGTTTCGCCACGTCTTCCTCAGGCGGCACGGCGCGCGGCTTCACAGATTATCTGCGGGCGCGTCAGGACAAGACGCCGCTCTTCCTGGTCGAGCCGCAAGGCTCCTGCGCCTTTGTCGCGCCGGATGACAGCGATGGCGAAAAGCTGAAAATCCCCGGCTATGGCAGCCAGCGCCGGTCCACTTTCGCTGAGATTACCCCGCCGCCCGCCATGCTGCGCGTGCAGGAACCGGCCGTTCTGGCCGCCTTCGCGCTGTTGCATGAGCACAAACTGGCCGAGGTCGGCCTGTCCAGTGTGGGCGTGATGCTGGGTGCCATGCAATGGTTGTCCGAGCAGGATGGCCCACGCAGCGCCGTGTGCATCTGCGCCGATGGCGATGAGCGTTACGTGGATGAGTTCGAAAGCCGCTATCTGCCGTCTGTCGACCGCGCAGACTATGACGCCGCCTATGCAGAGCTGAGCCCGATTATCGCCTCCATGAAGCAGGTGATGCGGGCCAACGCCTAGCAAATACTGGCCTTCGCACACTCAGGGCCTGCGCCGGCCCCTACCGCGCAGGCAAGCGCGCTGGGCGACAATCACCGTTGATAAACCCCGGACTGGGGTCTATTTGCACCGCAAGGGCATTTGACTGATCAAGTGCCGACACGTCGAGTAAAGAGGCACAAAGTGGCAGTTCTGTATCGTTCCCGCACATCGACCCATGGACGCAACATGGCAGGCGCACGCGGCCTGTGGCGCGCCACTGGCATGAAGGATGGTGATTTCGGGAAGCCGATTATTGCGGTCGTGAACTCTTTCACCCAGTTCGTGCCGGGCCATGTTCACCTGAAAGACCTTGGTCAGCTGGTCGCCCGTGAGATCGAGGCGGCAGGCGGTGTGGCCAAGGAATTCAACACGATTGCTGTCGATGACGGCATCGCGATGGGCCATGACGGCATGCTGTACTCGCTGCCGAGCCGCGAAGTGATCGCCGACAGCGTCGAGTATATGGTCAACGCCCACTGCGCCGATGCGATGGTCTGCATCTCCAATTGCGACAAGATCACGCCCGGCATGATGATGGCGGCGCTGCGCCTGGATATTCCGGTCGTGTTCGTCTCCGGCGGCCCTATGGAGGCCGGCAAGGTCGACATTGATGGCGAGCTGCGCTCGGTCGACCTGATCGACGCGATGATCGAAGCGGCCAATCCGGACCGGACCGATGCCGAGGTTGAAGCCTTCGAGCAGGGCGCCTGCCCGACCTGCGGCTCCTGCTCCGGCATGTTCACGGCGAACTCCATGAACTGCCTTGCTGAGGCGCTGGGCCTCGCCCTGCCGGGCAATGGCTCGACGCTGGCGACCCATGCTGACCGGGAAAAACTGTTCCGCCGCGCTGGCCGCCGCATCGTGGAGCTGACCAAGGACTATTACGAGAATGGCAACAAGGCCGTCTCGTCGCGCGGGATCGCCACCAAGGCTGCATTCGAGAACGCCATGACGCTGGACATCGCCATGGGCGGCTCGACCAATACGATCCTGCACCTGCTGGCCATCGCCCGCGAGGGCGAAGTGGACTTCACGCTGGACGATATTGACCGCCTGAGCCGTCAGACGCCCTGCCTCTGCAAGGTCGCGCCAGCTGTGGCCAATGTGCACATGGAAGACGTGCACCGCGCCGGCGGCATCTTCGGTATTTTGGGAGAGCTGAACCGCGCGGGCAAGCTGGATACGTCCGTTGCGACGATCCATTCCGCGACGCTGGAAGAAGCAATCCAGACCTGGGACATCACGACCTCCAATGATCCGGACGTGCAGGAGCTGTACCTAGCCGCGCCGGGCGGCGTGCGCACGACGCAGGCGTTCAGCCAGTCGCGCCGCTACAAGGATCTGGACCAGGACCGCGCAGGCGGCGTCATCCGCTCAGCTGACCATGCGTTCTCTCAGGATGGCGGCCTGGCCGTTCTATTCGGCAACATCGCCGAGCAAGGCTGTGTCGTGAAGACGGCAGGCGTGGATGATTCTATCCTGAAATTCTCTGGCCCGGCGATTATCTGCGAAAGCCAGGAAGAGGCCTGCAAGCGCATCCTGAACAAGGAAGTCAAAGCTGGCGACGTGGTCATCATCCGCTATGAAGGCCCGCGCGGCGGCCCCGGCATGCAGGAAATGCTATACCCGACCTCATACCTCAAATCGATGAAGCTGGGCAAAGCCTGCGCCCTGATCACCGATGGCCGCTTCTCCGGCGGCACGTCCGGTCTTTCGATTGGCCATGTCAGCCCGGAAGCGGCGGAAGGCGGCCTGATCGGCCTCGTCGAAGAAGGCGACATCATCGAGATCGACATCCCGAACCGCACCATCCATGCGAAGATCGACGATGCTGAAATCGCGCGCCGACGTGCCGCGATGGACGCCAAAGGCGACAAGGCCTGGAAGCCGGTCGAAGCGCGCCCCCGCAAGGTGAGCCGTGCCCTGAAGGTCTATGCGGCGCATGTGGGCAATGCGTCTCAGGGCGCGGTGCGGCTGGATCCGTAGGAAGCTAAAACCTGACATGCTGCTACCAGAGGACTTAAAGGCCCTTAGGCATCCTCACAAGAAGCAAGCATTAGGCAGAGTCGGATTTCCAAGTATCGACAAGCCGATAGCCTTTATCGGTTACCTCGAACACTTCGTTCTTGTATCCTCTGGCAACAACCAATTCATGGTCCAATAGTTGTTTGAGAGCAGCCTCCCAACGGGCCACGGATCGCCTATCCCCAGAATCCACAAAGTTTCGACCATTCGCCTGAATAGTCTGTCCGTTGATAAAACGAAGCGATAGGATTGTCCCACCCTTGCCTTCACAAGCAGCCTTCAACAGCTCTTGTGCCTCAGCTGACAATTTGTTTTCAGAAAGTGTTCTCATCCATATAGCGTTGAGATCTTCGGAACTTCGTTCTGACATCAAAGCCTGACTGCTTTCACTTAGCAATTCAGCTAGATAATCATTGTCTCGAATCATCAACTGAAGCTGCTTGCGGAATTTTTCAGAAAATTCTGGTAGATTTTCGTAATGCTGAATAAGTCCCTCGTTTTTACACCACTTTTTGAAATCTTTCAGCGCTTCGTACTGAGATGGTTCGAGAGAAGCCGGTGCAACAGGAACGCTCGAAAAGTACACCATTGCAGGTTTTCCAGCGCCAATGTGCTTACGAATTTCTTCAACAGTTCCACTTTCTGCTACCCCAGTAGGGGTCCCAATTCGTGTCCAGAAGACACCAATAAGCAAATCGCATTGTTCAAGTACATTTTTGTTGATTAGAGCTTGAGGAGGTCCTCCTAAATCAGGAGCCGAATGTGTTTCCCACCCGACAGGCATGAGGACACAATTCCTCTGTATTGAATGAACATCGTTCCATTCATGAAGAATGTCTCTAATTAAATTACGCTCTTCTAAAACATCACCAGGAGACGCAATCATTACCGGGACGACGGTTGCCGTATATGCCAATTCTTACTCCCCAGGATCAATCAAGGATTGTGATCACATACCATGCAAAAGTCGCTTAATCACTGCCAGCTTGAAATTTAGCTTCTCATTAATGAAGCACCTGCGACGCCTGTGAGGGCGCTTGGGGGGGTGGTTTGTTTTCCAGGGTGAGGTCGCGGTCAGGTTTCCGGCAGGGGCAAGTCCCTTCTTCCAAGGGAGAAGAGGTTGGTGGTGAGGGGGCGTAGAGCCGCCGAGAGTGCACCAAGTATGGCACATGTATTGCCCCTCACCCCTGCCCTTGCTCGGGCGGACGCAGTGCGTCCGCCTTTGCTCACAAGCCCGAGGGAGAGCGGGTTCATGTGCGTATAGGCCGGGATAAAGGCACGGCCGTCGCAAGCCGCAGCGAGGCGGTCATTGGCCGGGCGCACGGCCGGCAGATCCTGCTGCGCGGTCTTCTGGCCCGGAATGTAGTCAATCGATGCCAGGTAGACGCGGCCGTTCGGCGTAACGCTCCAGTGATACTGAACGCCTCTCCCATAGGTCATGCGGATCGCTGCGCGCAGCAGGAGTATCTGCGCCCAGATCAGCGGCCACATGATCGCCAGATGCGACGGAAAGCCCTTGGGAGGATGGAAGAACGACATGAGCCCAGTATACATCCGGATACGGAGGTGTCGGAAAACTATATTTTCGCGTCAGTGTTTGCAGCAGGATGGGGCAGCTCAGGGGGTGGATAAGGGGATGATCCGGGGGCTTGTCTCTCTGTGGCTTCATCCTTCGACTTCGCTCAGGATGAGTCCGTACTTGAGAAGCGCTCATGGCTCGAGCGAAGTCGAAGCACGAGTGCGGGCTGACACACCAGAACAAGGCAAATGCGCCCCATTCTTCCTTAAATTGCCGTAATGTGAGCAAGCGCTTGCCCTAGTCGGCTGTTTTCATTGGAAATGCAGTTAAGGAGGGCTTTTGCCGTGGCGCGAACCGTGTTTGAACACCATATGGCCAAACGGCCCCACCCTGCCTATGGGTATAGTCTGGCTGAGAGGGATCGAGCGATGACAACTTTGGCACTCGTGGATGACGACGAAAACATCGTTGCGTCCTTGAAGATGTTCTTTGAAGCGGAAGGCTACAATGTCCGCACCTATCATGATGGTGAGGCCGCCCTGCCTGCGCTGACAGAGACGCCGCCGGACATTGCGATCCTGGACGTGAAGATGCCCAAGATGGACGGCATGGAATTGCTGCGCCGTCTGCGCCAGACTTCTGAACTGCCAGTCATCTTCCTGACCTCCAAGGATGAGGAAATCGACGAAGTGATCGGCTTCAATATCGGCGCCGATGATTTTGTTCGCAAACCCTGCTCCAACCGTCTGCTGGCCGAACGCGTCAAAGCCGTTCTGCGCCGGGCACGTGGCGCGGGCGCTGCGCCGGAAGAAGGTGACCAGAAGCCGATCGTTCGCGGCAAGCTGACGCTGGACCCGAACCGCCATGCCTGCACCTGGGACGGCCACCCGGTACGTCTGACGGTGACGGAATTCCTGATCCTGCAGGCCCTCGCCCAGCGTCCTGGATACGTCAAAAGCCGCGACCAGCTGATGGACGCCGCCTATGATGACCAGATCTATGTCGACGACCGCACCATCGACAGCCACATCAAGCGCCTTCGCAAGAAGTTCCGCGAAGTGACTGACGAGTTCGACGCGATCGAGACGCTCTATGGCGTGGGCTACCGCTATACAGAATAGCGCCGTCACGGAAATCTATATTGGCGGGGCGGCCGACACACGGACACGCCTCGTCGCTGCCTTTGCCGAGGCACGAGCCGCAAAGCTGGCACACTCTCACCGAGAGGCGCATTATTTCCCGCATTATGCCCCGCGCCGGGCGCGTCATCTGGCGCAGCGGCATATTGAGTCCGGACGTGAAATTGTGCTGATCGGACATAGCTGGGGCGGGGATACGGCGCTGCGCGTGCTGAAAGGCCTGTCTCCCGAGACGATCCCGCTGTTGGTATGCGTTGATCCTGTGCCGAAGTCTCGCCTGAACCCACCGCCCCGGCCACTGAATGCGGAGCACATCCTGCACATTGATGCGCGGCCGACACGCCCCAACCAGTCAGACAAGGTGAAGGATTTCGGCCAGCTGTTCTGCGGCACGCTGCACCGGCGGCTGGAGTGCGCGCACACCGCCATCACGGCAGACCTGAACCATTTCGCGTTTTCCCAGATGATGCTGACGCCTGCAGAAGACGGGCTGTCTGCGCTGGACCGGATCAACCAGATTGGCCGGGTCAGCCGCCGAGGCCCAGCCGCCAGCCCCAGTTCGGCAGCGCCAGGACCAAGAGGATGAAGCCGACACCAATCAGAAAGCTAAGCGGGGAATATATCCGCCGGTTGAGCTTCAGGAAGGGCAGTTCCGGCAAGGCACGCTCAAAGGCGGGCAGGATGCCCACAATCCCGCGGCCCATGAACACCATGCCGGCGGCTATGCCGCCCAGAGCCAGCAGCCATTTCGACAGCCGCTCATTCATCGGCAGGTGCACAAATCCGCCCAGAGCCGCCGCCCATAAAGCCGCCACCAACAGCCAGAAGGCCATGAAGACACAGGCCGCAGCGGACGGCATGCGCGTAATGCCCCGCCGGCCCACGACGGCACGCGCCAGCGCCTGCTCATTCGCGCAGGGAAAGTGGCTGCCCATGGCCCATGACAGGTGCAGCAGGCCAAGACTGGTCAAAACCAGGACCAATACAGGCGATACGATCTGTGGCACCATTCGCTATTCCTCACTGGCCCGGCAGATTGCACAAAATGCGCAGCACACTTGCCGTGCGCACAATCATTCAATAGCCAGACACAAGATTAACACAAGCAACAGGATTTCTCATGGCCGACCCTGAAAACACACTTCTCCTCGAAACCTCCAAGGGTTCCGTCACCATCGAGCTCCGCCCGGACCTTGCCCCCGGCCATGTCGAGCGCATCAAGGAACTGGCCCGCGAAGGCTTTTATGACGGCATCATCTTCCACCGCGTTATTGACGGATTCATGGCGCAAGTCGGTTGCCCGAAAGGCACCGGGACGGGTGGTTCCGACAAGCCGGACCTGAAAGCCGAGTTCAATAATGAGCCACATGTGCGCGGCACCTGCTCCATGGCGCGTACCTCCGCGCCGCATTCTGCCAACAGCCAGTTCTTCATCTGCTTTGATGATGCCCGCTTCCTGGACAAGCAATACACAGTCTGGGGCCAAGTGACGGACGGCATGGACGTGGTCGACCAACTGGCCAAGGGCGAGCCGCCGCGCAACCCTGACCGCATTGTCAGCATGAAAGTGGCTGCGGACGCCTGATCGCAGACCAACGGACACGAAGAGATGGCGAGCGGCAGAGTCAAACGCAGGGCATTGGCCCGGCACGGGTCCAAATATTTTGGATCACGTATCGCTCGTCTGATCTTCGCGTCCAATCTGGCGGGGTTGGCCATCCTCATCATCGGCGCCATGGTGCTGAACGAGATGCGGGCCGGCTTCGTGGTTTCCAAGAAACAGGATCTGGTCGCCCAGGCACAGATCTTTACCAGCCTGCTGGGCGATGATGCCACGACGCCTGCCCCGTCTCTGGACGTTGAGGCTGCGCGGCAGACCATCGTTCGCCTGAACCTGCCGGAGCGTGTCCGCGCGCGGATCTATACGCCGGATGGTGAACTGATCGGCGACAGCTTCTATCTGTCCGAACGCGTGGATGTCGACGCGCTTCGCCCGCTGCAGGAGCCGAGTAGTTTTGCCAAGATGGGCGCGGAATTGTCAGAATGGGCGGGCAAGACCTTTGGCCCGATCATGCCGCGTCGCAGTTCCGAAGCGCTCCGCGCACAAAGCTTCGAGCAGGAATTCGAGATAGCCGTCAAAGGCAAGGAAGCGGCCAGCCAGCGCTTCTCAGACCGGGGTCAGCGGGTGATTTCCGTCTCCATGCCCATTCAGCGCGTGTCAGCCGTTGTCGGCGTGCTGACACTGGAATCGAATGACATTGACGAGATCATCCGCGCCGAGCGCGCCGCGCTGGTGCCGTTCATTGGCGTCGCGGTGCTGGTGGCGTTCATTACGTCCTTCCTGCTGACGCTGGGCATTGCGCGCCCCCTTCGGCGTTTGTCTCTGGCGGCAGACCGCATCCGCGCGGGCGCGTCTGACGGGATCGATATTCCCTCCCTCACCACGCGCAAGGACGAAATCGGCAACCTCGCGGCCTCCATGCAGAGCATGACCGAGGCGCTGCTGGAGCGGATCGAGGCCAATGAGCAATTTGCCGCCGATGTGGCGCATGAGCTGAAAAACCCGTTGACGTCCATCCGCTCCGCCATCGAGACGCTGGAAAGCGTAAAAGAGAACCCCGAGCTGACCGAGAAGCTGCGCGGCGTGATCGCGCTGGACGTCAAACGCCTCGACCGCCTGATCACGGATATTTCCAATGCTTCCCGCCTGGAAGCGGAAATGACCCGCGTGCCGAATGAGCAGATGGATATTGCCGGCTTTGTGCAGGATGTCGTGCGCACCTATGATGCCTTCGCTGATGAGGAAGACGCCGTCACCGTGCAATTCCGCGATGACACGATGGGCGCGCGGCTGCTGGTGCGCGGACGCGAGGGGCCACTGGGGCAGGTCGTCCGCAATCTGATCGATAATGCGCGGTCCTTCTCCCCCGATGGCGGCGTGGTGATGGTGCGCGTGGACCAGTCCAATGACGGGCCGCAGACCATTGCCCGCATCTGCGTCGAAGACAATGGCCCCGGAATTCCGGAAGACAAGCTGGAAACCATTTTCAGCCGTTTCTACACGGATCGCCCGAAAGGCACAGCCTTCGGTAATAATTCCGGACTTGGCCTGTCCATCGTGAAGCAGATCATCACGACACATCGCGGCAAGGTGTGGGCCGAAAACCGCGCCGAAGGCGGCGCCCGGTTTATCGTGGATTTGCCCGCGATCTGAGACAGGAAGCCCGCAGGGTTTATCCGGGCCCCAGATATGTAACTTCAGGCCCGTAACGGGCCCCGGAAAATTTGCTACGCAAATTCCGGGGTGACGCCTGGAGGGAAAATCCCCCCTGCTAGCTTTTCTTGTTCTGGCGGTTGTTGATCAGATCGTTGACGACTTCCGGCTCGGCGAGGGTGGAGGTGTCTCCGAGGTTGGAATATTCGTCCTCGGCGATCTTGCGCAGGATGCGGCGCATGATTTTGCCGGAGCGCGTCTTGGGCAGGCCCGGTGCGATCTGGATCAGATCCGGTGAGGCAATCGGGCCGATCTCCGCTCGCACATGCTGGACGAGATTTTTCAAGAGCGCATCATCCGGTTCAACGCCTGCGACGAGCGTGACGTACGCATAGATGCCCTGCCCCTTCACATCGTGCGGATAGCCGACCACGGCAGCCTCAGCGACGGCGTCATGACTGACCAGTGCGCTTTCGACTTCTGCCGTGCCCATGCGGTGGCCGGAGACGTTAATCACGTCATCCACGCGGCCTGTGATCCAGTAGAAGCCATCCTCATCGCGGCGGCATCCATCGCCAGTAAAGTAGTTGCCCGGATAGGCCATGAAATAGGTATCTATGAAGCGCTGATGGTCACCATAGACGGTGCGCATCTGGCCCGGCCAGCTGTCGGTGATCAGGAGGTTGCCCTCCGTCGCACCTTCAAGCGTGTTGCCCTCGGCGTCGACCAGCGCCGGCTGAATGCCAAAGAAAGGATGGCTACCCGCGCCGGGCTTCATGTCTGTTGCGCCCGGCAGCGGCACGATCATCGCGCCGCCTGTTTCGGTCTGCCACCATGTATCGACGATGGGGCAGCGCTGATCGCCCACGACATGGAAATACCATTCCCAGGCTTCGGGGTTGATCGGCTCGCCCACTGTGCCGAGCAGGCGCAGGGAGCTGCGGGAGGTTGAGCGCACAGGCTCCTCGCCTTCGCGCATCAGGGCGCGGATGGCGGTCGGCGCCGTGTAGAACAGGCTGACCTTGTGGTCGTCGCAGACTTTCCAGAACCGGCTGGCATCGGGATAGGTCGGCACGCCTTCAAACATCAGGCTGGTCGCGCCATTCGCGAGCGGGCCGTAGACGATATAGGTGTGCCCGGTGACCCAGCCGACATCGGCCGTGCACCAGTACACATCGTCTTCCTTCAGGTCGAAGACATAATCATGCGTCATCGCAGCCCAGACCAGATAGCCGCCGGTTGTGTGCAGCACGCCTTTCGGTTTGCCGGTGGAGCCGGACGTGTAGAGGATGAAGAGCGGGTCTTCGGCGTTCATCGGCTCTGGCGGGCAATCGGCTGAAATGCCTTCAGCAGCCTCGTGGAGCCAATGGTCCCGGCCCTCCTGCATAGCCACATCACTGCCCGTGCGCTTCACGACCAGCATGTTCTTGACCATGCCGCCGGCAATCTCAGCGGCCTTGTCGGCATTCACCTTGAGCGGCACCTTGCGGCCACCGCGCACGCCTTCATCGGCGGTAATCAGGAAGGTAGACTCGCAATCGGTGATACGGCCGGCCAGCGCTTCCGGGCTGAAGCCGCCGAACACGACCGAGTGCACCGCGCCGATGCGAGCACAGGCCAGCATCGCATAGGCCGCTTCCAGGATCATCGGCATATAGATGGTGACGCGGTCGCCCTTCTTGACGCCCAGCTTCTTCAGAACATTGGCAAACTTGCAGACGGCCGCGTGCACCTGTCGATAGGTCAGCGTGTGGGTTTCGCCCGGCTCATCGCCTTCCCAGATCAGGGCGGGCTTGTCTCCACGGGTTTCCAGATGGCGGTCCAGACAATTGGCAGACACGTTGAGCACACCGTCGGAATACCATTTCACGTGAAGGTCTCCGGTCTCCCAGGAAACATCCTTCACAGTGGTATAGGGTTTGATCCAGTCAATGCGCTTGCCATGCTCGCCCCAGAACGCTTCCGGGTTCTCAATGGAGGCGGCGTACATTTCGCGATACTTCTCCGGGGTCAGGTTCGCCTGCGCGGCGAATGCTTCCGGTACCGGGTAGGTTTTCGCTGTCTCGGTCATAACTGCCTCTCCATCTGCCATGTTTCCGTCCTCTTATCAGAATGCATACTTTGTTGAGAAGGTGAACCGTGTGATCGATCCATCTGCACCGCTTTCCTCTTCGCGCAGGCCGTACATCAGCTCTGTGCCCAGGGTGACGTTCGGGGCGACATCCCACAGGATTGCGCCAAAAACAGACTGCACAGAGGAGGTAACGGTCGCGGGCAAGTAAGACGGATTATCGATGAACAGGCCGGAATACCCGCCGCTGAAACGCGCCGTCTTGCCAAACGGGTGGCGCCAGGCGATCAGCCCGCCATAGCTGGGGATGGCTTCCAGATCGCCATTCGGGTCCAGCGCCGTCGAGCGACTGGCAGCCAGGCCGACATAGCGGCCAATGCCTTCCCCGCCGACCAGATTGAAGCGGATGTCATCCTTCGCGCCGACCATCACCTTGCCGGACACGCTGAGGCCATAGCCGAAGACTTCCTCTTTGCTGGGGCCGAAATCGGCACGCAGCTGGCGTGCTATGCCCGCGAAGGAAATATTGCCGAAGTCTCCGCTGAGATTGTAGCGGGCGACGACATCCGGGA
This sequence comes from Alphaproteobacteria bacterium, assembly GCA_018222605.1. Taxonomy (GTDB): domain Bacteria; phylum Pseudomonadota; class Alphaproteobacteria; order Caulobacterales; family Hyphomonadaceae; genus Hyphomonas. The sequence continues at coordinate 202,790 of JAAEZZ010000007.1, read as the reverse complement.
TCAGGTTTTCATCGCGCGCCCCGGCATTCAGCGTGGTCGTGTTGGGGTTCTCCACCGCGAACATCCAGTTGCCGTTTGTGTAGCGAATCTGGGGCTGGCGCACGAAGATCATGCCGTCGGGCAGGATCAGGAAGCTCGCGCTTTCCGGAATGGCGGAAGTGTTCTGGAAGGTGGACCATTCCTGGCCGACCAACCAGTTGCCATATGTCATGAAGGCACGACGCAGGCGCGGGGAATAGGAATTGGAGACCAGTTCATTGCCCTGACCCGACCCAAGGAAATCCATCTCGATATGCGCGCTGAGCGTCTTGTCGCCCACGGGGCGGCTGGCGGCCAGGAAGAAACGTGACGGCTCGGCGGTAAAGTCCGTAAACGTTGTTTCACTTCCGCCAATCGGGGTTGAGCCCGGAACGTAGAAATCCCGCGCAATGGAGCTGCCCGCGATCGCGCCATCGCTGAGGGAGGTCACGTGCACATCCGCGTCGATGAAGCCGCCGAATTTCAGCGTTGTGTCACCGACGAGGAAACCGTCCGTCTTGGGTTTGGGAGCCTCAACCTGTTCAACGTCGACTGTGCGTTCAATGCGGACAACATCATCCTTCCGGGCACGTTCTTCTGCCAGTTCGGTTTTCAGCTCGGAAACCATGGCCTCCAGTGCAGCTATGCGGTCTTCCAGAGATGCCTCTTCCGCCTGCGCGCCGAAGGCCAATCCGACCGCAATTGAAGATAGCAAAATACCCTTGAAAGTATGTGACATGAGTTCCTCCCTCACTTTTTATTATGAGCGGAGTATCCAGCCGAAGGCCCCTGTGCGCCATTAGCCATTGGTGCTAAGACAAAGGTCTAAGGGCGCAGAATGGCAATTCGTGCTTGGATTGCCGGAATGCGATCATTCATCGTAGAGACTGCTTAAGCAGCAAGAAGTAACAGGGGGAAGACACCGTGGCAGAGGCACCGCGCGTCCTGATCGTGGACGATCACCCATTGTTTCGCGACGCGCTGGAGACAGCGCTGGAATGCGCCTATCCTGCAGGCGCAGAAGCAGCGCACGCCAGTAGCCTGTCCGGGGCGCTCGACAATCTGAAGACCCGATCGGTGGATCTTATCCTGCTGGACCTGAACCTTGGCGATACGGTGGATTTTGAAGGCCTGACCAGTTTGCTGGCGGCCTCACCGGATTGCCCCATTGTCGTTGTCTCGGCCACGGAAACGCCGCAGGCCTTTGAGCGCGCCAGGGCGCTGGGCGCGGCGGGCTATCTGCCGAAAAGCATGTCTCTGGATGATCTCTCCGCCGCGCTGGCGACCACGCTGGATGGCGGCAACTGGTTTCCCGAAAGTTTGGAGGAAGACCTTCCCCCAAACCAGGCGGCAGAGCGTATTGCCAGTCTGACACCTGCCCAAAGGCGCGTTCTGGCAGGCCTGTCAGCCGGGCTTCTCAACAAGCAGATTGCTTATGAGATGGATATCTCGGTCGCCACCGTGAAGGCGCACATGACGGCCATCTTCCGCAAGCTGGGCGCGAACAATCGCACACAGGCCCTGCTGATCTATCAGGAAGCGACTTCGCTCAGTGACTAGTCAGCCGCCTGATGAAGGGGGGATACCTGGCAGGTCTTCAGAAACTGGCGTATGTCTGCCGGGTCGCTTGGTTTGTGCAGCACGGCGATCCCTGCGCCCTTTGCCGCGGCCAGTTCCGGCGCATTGGTAGAGGCCGTCAGCAAAAGCACATTCGCCGGGCTGCGCAGCCGCGCCCTGTGACGCTGGATCAGGTCCAGCCCATTGCTGTCATCACTGAGATCAAGGTCTGCAATCAAAGCGTCAAAGCATGTGTCCTTCATGTTCTGCGCGGCCTCTACCTCCGTTCGCACACAAACGGCCTGACAGCCCCAGCTTTCCAGCAGGCGCTGCATGCTGTCCACAATCGCAGGCTCGTCATCCACGAACAGCACACTCATACCATCCAGATCTTCCTCATCCTGCATGACCGGCAAAGCGGGCTTCGCACGCCGCTTGCCTAGCATGTCCGCCAGCGGAACCGTGACGGAGAACACGCTCCCCCTGCCCGGCACGGAGCGCACATCAATCGGCGCATCCATGAGGCTTGCCAGACGGCGCACAACGGAGAGGCCAAGGCCCGCCCCGCGAATGCCGGCATTGTCAGCATCCTCATATCGGCGGAACTCTTCGAAAATCAGCTCCATCCGGTCAGCCGGAATGCCGGGGCCGGTATCATAGACCTCTATACGCACATTGTTTCCGCGCCGCCGCGCACCGACCAGCACGCCGCCAGAACTCGTATAGCGCCGGGCATTTGAGATGAAATTACGCAGAATGCTCTTCAGATAGTCAGGGTCTGCGAACACGGCGAGACGGGTGGGCGCAACACGGATTTCAAGACCGGCCTTCTCTGCCATGGGGGAAGCCTCATCCGCCAGATCTTCCAGCAGCGGGCCGAGCGGCAGCTTTACTGGAACGGCTTTGACCTGGCTGTGATCCAGGCGGGAGATGTCCAACAGCCCCTTCAGTAATTCATCTGCAGACTGAATGGCCTTGTCTGCCCGCGCTGCCAGATCGGCATTCGTGCTGCTGGACATCATGGAGCCCAGATAGAGACGCGCCGCGTTGAGGGGCTGCAAGAGGTCATGGCTTGCCGCCGCCAGAAAGCGCGTCTTTGAGGCGTTCGCCCCTTCCGCCTCCTGCCGGGCAAGGTTCAAATCTTCGGTCAGCTGTTCCAGTTCGCGTGTGCGTTCCTTGACGCGGCTTTCCAGCATCTCGTTTGCCTCGACCAGGGCCTGCTCGCGTAGCTTGTCATCGGTAATATCAGAGAATGTGGTGACATAGCCGCCCCCCGGCATGGGATTGCCACTGATACGTAAATAACGCCCATCGGGATTACAACGCTCATAGCTGTGCGCGCTGCCAGAGCGCATATGCTCCACCCGGCGGCGGGCTTCCTCGACCGGGTCTCCGTCAATCCAGCCCGTGCGGATATTATGCTCAATCAGCTCTGCGACAGGGACGCCTACTGAAATCTTCTCCGACGGATAATCGAACAATTCGACATAGGCGGTATTCCAGGCAACAAGGCGCTGGTCGGAATCCACCACGCTGATGCCCTGCTGGATATTCTCCAGCATGGATTGCAGCATATGCCGTTCGAACCGGGCGGCTTGCGTCTTCTGGTCCAACATGGACAGGACATCCGGCAAGGCCACGTCGCTGCCGCCAATGGCGGAGGACAGCACTACCCGCGCAGAGGACGCGCCGAGTGCGCTGGCCAGAAGTTTCTCCGTACGCTGCACAAGCCGCCAGTCCGCCGGTGCGTCCCCGCTCGCCGTGATGCCGGTTTCCTCTTCCAGCTTTCGGAAAGCATGATCCACCGCCTCGGGCGTCAGGAAGCGTGAAGCCAGTGTCTTCAGGCCATTGGGAGAGACCTGCGAGGCGTGGGTCTGCATTGCGCCTTCCGCAATCGCCGCAATCTCGTCCCCACCAACAAAGGCCGCCGCCTGCACACGGTCACGCAATCTCTCTCGCGAGCGCAGGGAGATAATAATGAACAGCGCAAGATTGACGCCGAGACTGACCCCTACGCCATGGGTCAGACTGTCTTCGATGCGAGTGCCAAACATCGCGTAGGGATGCAGAAAGCCCGGCACATGTGCTGCAATTGCATCCGGTTCCAGAAGGGCTGGCAGGAAAAGTGTGTAGGCCCACAGCGTCATGCCGGCGATCAATCCGGCCAGCACGCCGGAACGCCGTCCGCCGCGCCATGTCACTGCGCCGATCAGGCCGGGCGCGAACTGAGCCGCTGCAGCAAAGGACAAAAGCCCGATCTGCGCGAGCGCCTCACCTGTGCCAGCCTCCCGGTAATAGGCATAGGCGAGCAGCAACAACACGACGATCACAATACGCCGTGCCGTGACGATGCGGGAGCCGGCATCGCCGCTCAGGCTGGCGAAACGGCCTGACTGCATGATCGCCGGAACGACCAGATCATTCGTCACCATGGTAGACAGCGCAACGGTAGAAATGATTACCATGCCGGTGGCCGCCGAAAAGCCGCCCAGAAACACCATGGTCGCAAGCAGGCCGCGCCCCTGTTCCAGCGGCAGATCCAGCACGAACAGGTCCGGCTGCGCGCCCGGCCCCAGCACGGAGAGCCCTGCCAGCGTGATCGGCACAACCACAAGACAGGTGAGGAAAATGTAGAGCGGGAAAACCCAGCGCGCCATTTTCAGATCATTCATGCTCTGGCGCTCAATCATGGCGACATGGAATTGCCGGGGCAGACAGATGATCGCGGCCATGGACAGCAGGGTCATCGTCACGAAGCGCTCGGAAAAGCTGAAGGTCTTGAAAGGCTGAATGGCGGCGCTGCCCTCCGTAATGCCGCCTTTCATCAGTAGCATGACAGACAGAATCGCCACCGCGACCAGCGCCGTCAGTTTCAGCATGGCCTCCAGCGCCAGCACACGCATCAGGCCGGAATTGTGCCGCGTCGCGTCTGACTGCCGCGTGCCGAAGAGGATGGCGAAGATGGCGAGCGCGATGGCGGTGAGCAAAACGGTCTCGCTGGCGGGGGTGTTGGTGTCGCCGCTTGCCCCATAGGCCAGCGCCTGAAAGCTCATGCCGACGGATTTCAGCTGCAGCGCAATGTAAGGCAGGCTGCCCGCGACGGCAGCAAGAGTCGCGGCGGCGGCGATCGCACGACTCTTGCCATACCGGGCCGATAGAAAGTCTGACAGCGAGGAGATACCCTCGCGCTGTGTGACATCGCCGATCCGCTGGATGATGCCGGAAAAGGCCAGAAACATCAGCGTCGGGCCAAGATAGATCGCCAGATAGTCCCACCCGCTTGCCGCCGCTGTGCCGACCGCACCAAAATAGGTCCAGGAGGTGCAATATACGGCCAGCGCCAGAGAATAGACGAGTGGATGCTGGGTAAAGCCCGGCCGCATGGCCAGCCTGTCCCCGCGCCACGCGATCAGGAACAGGCCAAGCATATACAGCGTCGTTGCGCCAAGGATTAGCCAGACGGGCATCCTCACCTCACATTACGGCTCGTCGCCGAAGATACACACCCTACCGCACAGGCAAATCCGCCCTTTGTCCATAGCCGACCTGGTAGAACGCAAAAACGGACGGCCCGGAGAGGGAGGGCCGCCCGAAAGTTAAAGCCTGGGAGGGCTGGTTATTCTGCTGGCATGGGCGCCATCCCTTCGTCCGCAATGCCATGCGAGGTCCGCGTTCCGGGGATACGGATGTCCTCAACCAGATCCTGCACATCCTGCGGCGGCGGAGCTGTGACGAGCGCCACAATCACACCCACGGCCAGAGACAGGAACATGAACAGGAAGCCAATGCCTTCAGGCGACACGCCAAACCACCAGTTTGCCGGGTCGGTATCCACGAATTTGAAGTAGTAGATATAGCTGAAGGTAGAGACGAGACCGGTCAGCATGGAGGCAATCGCCCCTTCCCGGTTCATCCGTTTCCAGAAGATGCCGAGCACGATGACTGGGAACAGCGACGCTGCGGCGAGGCCGAAGGCGAAGGCAACGACCTGCGCCACAAAGCCGAGCTTGGCCGTATTCATCCCCATGATACCTGCGAGGATCACCGCGCCTGCGGCAGAGGCCCGGGCAACTCGCAATTCATCCTTGTCCGACATATCCTTGAAGAAGGTCCGCCGGCACAAATCGTGCGAGATGGAAGACGAGATCACCATCAGAAGGCCTGCCGCCGTGGACAGGGCCGCTGCGAGGCCGCCTGCCACAACCAAGCCGATCACCCAGGCGGGCAGATTGGCAATGGAGGGGTTCGCCATCACGAAGATGTCGCGGTCCAGCTTGGTGACTTCATTGTCAGCCCCGGCACGGTACTGGATGACGCCGTCGCCATTCTTGTCCTCAACGCCAAGAAGGCCGGTCTTTTCCCAGTCCTTGAACCATTTCGGTGTGGGCTTGCCGCCAGCGGCCATAATCGCGGCAGCCTCGGTGTCATAGTCTGCATCATCGGCGATATAGGTGGACTCGTTCACCGTATCGATGAAGTTCAGCCGGGCGAAGGACGCAACTGCTGGCGCCGTCGTGTACAGCAAGGCGATGAAGACCAGCGCCCAGCCTGCGGAAACCCGCGCAGCCCCGGCGCTCGACACCGTGAAGAAGCGGATGATGACATGCGGCAGGCCCGCCGTGCCGAACATCAGCGCGCCGGTGATGGCGAACACGTCCAGCATGGTCTTGTCGGTCTTGGTATATTCCAGGAAGCCGAGATCGCTCACCACCGTGTTCAGCTTCTCCAGCATGGAGATGTCCTCGCCCTTCACATTGGAGATGAAGCCAAGCTGCGGGATCGGGTTGCCGGTGATGATCAGTGAAATGAAGATCGCCGGAACGGTGTAGGCAAAGATCAACACACAATACTGCGCCACCTGGGTATAGGTAATGCCCTTCATGCCGCCGAGCACCGCATAAACAAACACAATGCCCATGCCGACAATGATACCGGTGTTGAACTCCACTCCCAGGAAGCCGGAGAACGCGACGCCGACGCCCTTCATCTGCCCGGCAATATAGGTGAAGGAGACAAACAGTGCGCAAACCACGGCAATCAGACGCGCGGCGGTCGAGTAATACCGGTCGCCGACAAAGTCCGGCACGGTGAACTTGCCGAATTCGCGCAGGAACGGCGCCAGCAGCAGGGCCAGCAGAACATAGCCGCCCGTCCAGCCCATCAAATAGACAGAGCCGCCATAGCCCAGGAAGGCGATCAGGCCCGCCATGGACAGGAATGAGGCCGCAGACATCCAGTCCGCCGCCGTCGCCATGCCGTTCACCATCGGGTGAACATCATGGCCTGCCACATAGAAATCATCGGTAGAAGAGGCCCGCGCCCACAAGGCAATCGCGATGTAGGTGCCGAAGGTGCCAACGACCCAGAAATAGGTCCAGAAATCCTGTCCCATCGTCTCAGGCCTCCACGCCGTATTTCTTTTCGAGGCGGTTCATGGCGCGGCAATAATAGAAGATCAGACCCACAAAGACGTAGATCGATCCGTTCTGAGCGAACCAGAAGCCGAGCGGCGCGCCGCCAATCGAGACATTATCCAGCCAGTCCCGGAACAGGATGCCTGCCCCATAAGACACTGCAAACCAGATGGCGAGCAGGACAAGGGTCAGCCTGACGACTTCGCGCCAATACCCTTTCCCATCAATTTCCTTGCTTGGTTCCGACACGTTTTCCTCCCATGACATTTTTGTCTTTTTGCGGGTGTTCCGCAGCTTGCAGGCTGCCGGAAGGGGCCGGGATGGGGAAGGTGTACTTTGGTCTAAGAGAGAGGCGAAAGCGGCCCGCGGGGATCAGTCTTTCGTGGCCGGCGCATCGGATTTGGCGAGGCTGCGCGCATGACGCCACTCGGCCAGGCCGCCAATGATCAGCCAGCCTGACAGGACCAGCCCGCCCAGCAGATATATCTCCCGAAAGCCGAATCCGGGCTCCAGAATCGCGACCGCGGCCCGGAACGCAAAGACCAGGCCCATCAGAATGCCAAGTGCGATCATGATGTGATGTTTCAGCGCGTTTCCTCCCGCATTCATTTTACCAGTCTACGCGATTTCCGCCTACCACCATCCCCGACCTTGGTCTGAGAGGGAAATATCTGGCTTTGTGGGTGGGGAAAAAGGTGGGCGCTGGGCGTAAAGCGGGGGGTATCAGTAAAGGCTCAACTGACTTGATACTTGCTAATAACGGCGTCAGACCTGCGAAAACTGTACCGAGAGGTGCCCGCGACATCCTTCGACTTCGCTCAGCATGAGCGCTTCGGGGGTGCGGTAAGAGCGGACTCATCCTGAGCGAAGTCGAAGGATGTTGCGACAGAGAGCACAAGCCCGGCGCTTGAGCTTGGGCCTGCCTCGGTAAATCGCGGTGCGATGGCAGGCCCCTCGCCTGCCCTAATGCCTTGCCAGCCTCCTGAACATCGCCTATAGGCGCGCCTTCAGAAACGACGGCGCAAGGCCGTACGTGTCAGCTTCTTACCTCTTCAGAGATAACAGCAGAGGCGGAGTCGAGGGCGAAAGGAAAAAACATGTCCAAACCAACCATTACGTTCAATGTTGAGCTGCGCGAGCGCGTAGGCACCGGCGGTTCCCGTGCAGCACGCCGCGAAGGGCTCGTCCCCGGCGTTCTTTATGGCGGCGGCGACAAGCCGGTTGCCATCAGCCTGAAGCGCAACGAAGTGCTGAAAGCCATCGAAACCGGCCACTTCCTGTCCTCCACGGCCACGCTGGTCCACGAAGGCAAGAAACAGCTCGTCATCCCGCAGGCCATCCAGATGCACCCGGTCTCTGACCAGCCGATGCACGTCGACCTGTTCCGCGTCAGCGCCAACCAGCAGATCAAGGTTGAAGTTCCGGTTCACTTCCACGGTGAAGAAGTGTCTCCGGGCCTGAAAAAAGGCGGCACGCTCAACGTGGTTCGCCACGCTGTCGAACTGCTCGTCCCGGCTGGCAACATTCCGGAATCTCTGGACGCAGATGTGTCCAAGCTGGAAATCGGCGACAATGTCAAAATCTCCGACATCAAGCTGCCGGACGATGCCGAGCCGACCATCACGGACCGTGACTTCACCATCGCGACCATCGCTGGCCGCACCGCTAAGGTCGAGACGACCGATGAGGAAGGTGACGAAGAAGAAGCCGCAACCGAGTCCAAAGCCGCTGACGAAGACAACGGCGAAGACGAAGCGGAAGATTGATCCGCACATTCTGGTCCCGCGTGTCCAGCCTGTTAGGGCTAGGCACGCAGCCAGCCCCTGCTATACCGGATGAGGGAGGCAAAGCCGTGCTCATTCTTTCAGGTCAGGGAAACCCCGGTGAGAAGTACGCAAAGAACCGGCATAATGCCGGTTTTCTTGTTTTGGACTTCATCCACCGCGAATACGGGTTTCAGCCCTGGCGCTCCAAATTTGAGAGCGAAATTGCCGAAGGCGTGATCAACACCGCCAATGGCCGCGAGAAGGTTTTGCTCGTCAAACCCCAGACCTATTACAATGAAACGGGCCGTGCCCTGTCCAAAGCCGCCCAGTTCTACAAATTGAGCGCGGAAGACGTTGTCGTTCTGCATGACGAGATCGATCTCGCGCCAGGCCGTCTGCGCATGAAGCAGGGCGGCGGGCATTCCGGCAATAATGGCATCCGTTCCATGATCGCGCATCTGGGCGAGAATTTCCGCCGCGTGCGCATCGGTGTCGGCCATCCGGGCGACAAGTCAAAGGTCATGCCCTATGTGCTGGCAGACTTTTCCAAGACCGATATTGAATGGTTTGAGCCGATGGCGAAGGCCATTGCGTCTGCCCTGCCCTTTCTGGTCGAGGGCAATGACGAGCGCTTCCAGACTGAAGTCATGCGGCTTGCCCCTGCGCCAAAACACGATCCGAAAAAGACCGCACGCTCAGGCGACTAGGCCTCAGGCATCCAGTTTTGTCAGGATGGCCTTCTCGGCCGCTTCCGCCATGGCGACGGCGCCGACCGTACCGTGCGCCGGAACCGGGCTGCGGGCGAGGCCCAGACAGGCTGCGTAAAAACCGCGGTCTGCGGCGCCCAGAGGGTCTGGCAGCTCAGCGGCAATATCCACGCGCACATCATAGGGCGTCGTGTTCTTCAGCTGGCGTGTCAGGAAGTCGATGGAGATTTCGCCTGACGGATAGACCACATGCATGGTCCGCTCGCGTGCCTCTGCGGCGCGGCTGGCCCGCAGGCGCGCAACGCCGCCGCTGGCATAGGTAAACTGGGCGCTCGCCTCATCGATATGGTCGGAATGCACGCGCTTGCCACTCGCCATTACGCCGGTGAATTCATTGCCCATCATCATGGCGGCAAGGTCCAGATCATGGATCATGAGATCCCAGATCACGGAGACATCCCCCGCGCGATTATCAGGTGCCGGGGGGCCTGCGCGAACGGATTCGATCAGCAGTGGTGTTTCCTCGATCGCCAGCACACCCATGGCGCGCGCCACAAAACGCTCCTGATGGCCGACCTGAAGGATACGGCCACGGGCAGCGGCTTCATCGGCCAGATCGCGCGCAGCCTTGCCATTCAGCGCCAGCGGCTTTTCCACCAGCACATGGCAATGGGCTTCAATGGCCTGACGGGCGAGCTTTTCATGCCATGTCGCAGGCACGGCGATCACGATGGCATCGCAGGCCGCCAGAAACGCTTCATAGCTGTCAAAGCCCTTCGCCCCGAATTGGGCAGCCACACGATCTGCGCGCTCAAGGTCCAGATCGAAAACGCCAACAAGCTCGGTTTGGGCAGAGGCAGCGGCCTTCTGCGCATGATAGTTGCCGAACACACCGGCGCCAGCGACGCCTACCTTCAAAATAGTCATGTCAGGTTAGCCCTCTTGCCCACCTTAAGACACTGCATCGCCTGACGCTGCAAGCCCTGCAGGCACGCGCAACTGAGAAAGACTACCGGTTTTCCTGACACCTGCCCCTTCACTTCGGAGTGGGGCAAGTCCACTTAGAAGACTAGAAAAACAGCAGGAAGGAAACTCTCATGGCCAATATGACTTCAACAGAATGGGCGCTCGCCGAACGCCCTGTCGGCACCCCCAAACTCTCAGACTTCCAGAAGAAGACTGTCGATGTCACCGCCCCCGGTGATGGCGAAATCCAGGTTCAGAATGACTGGATGTCGGTTGATCCCTATATGCGCGGCCGCATGTATGACCGCGAAAGCTATGTACCGCCCTTCCAGATCGGCGAAACGATGCAAGGCGGCGCCGTAGGCCGCGTCACGGCCTCCAACCATCCCGACTACAAGGAAGGCGACCTCGTCTCCTCCATGGCGGGCTGGCGCACGGCCTGGACAGCAAAACCGGAAGCCGTCATGGCGCAGAAGCTGCCGGATGTCGGTCTGCCGGAAAGCGCCTTCCTGGGCATTGCAGGCATGCCGGGGCTCACCGCCTATGCAGGCATCCTGCGCGTGGCAGAGCTGAAAGAAGGCGACACGGTATTTGTGTCGGGCTCAGCAGGCGCTGTCGGCTCGACTGTCGTACAGATTGCCAAGATCAAGAACTGCAACGTCATCGGCTCAGCCGGCGGCCAGGAGAAGTGCGACTTCGTCAAATCCCTCGGCGCTGACCATGTGATCGATTACAAGGCCGCTGGCGGCTTTCAGGGCCTCGTGAAGGCGCTGAAAGAAGCCGCGCCCAAAGGCATTGATGTCTATTTCGACAATGTCGGCGGAGACCATCTGACGGCCGCCATCGAGTGCGCCCGTCCGATGGCCCGCTTTGCCGAATGCGGCATGATCGCCCAGTATAATGAGACCGGACAGCCCACAGGGCCGCACAACATTATCCAGGTTGTCGGCAAACAGCTAAAAATTCAGGGTTTTATCGTCTCCACCCATGCTGACATGCAGCCCGCCTTCTTCAAGGACATGGCCGAGTGGATTTCATCAGGTCAGGTGAAATACGAGGAGACGGTCATGGAAGGAATTGATAAGGCACCCGACGCGTTCCTTGGTCTCTTCAGCGGGGCCAACAAGGGCAAAATGCTTGTAAAACTGGGGTAGTCATGTCGCGTCTGTTTGATGCCTACATAATGGTTGACTGGAGTGCTGCATCGAAACCGGTGACCGGCAAGAATTCCATATGGATCGGAATTCTTGCGCGGGATGCCCGGCTGAAGTTTCAATACCAATCCGCCAACATCGAGACCCGCCTGAAGGCGCGGGAGTTTCTCAACGGCATCATCGCCAAGCTGACAGGGCGCGGAGACCGCGTCCTGCTCGGCTTTGACTTTGCCCTCGGCTATCCCGCCGGAACGGCTAAGGCCCTTGGCCTCCACGTTTCGGAGAAGGCCCCCTGGCAGGCCATGCACGCGCATCTGGCCTCAAAGCTGAAGGACAAGGCGGACAATTCCAATGCCCGCTACGCGATTGCAGCAGGCATGAACTATGCGATTTCGAAGGGTCCATTCCCCTTCTGGGGTGCACAGGCCCGCGATGTCGTTTCCACCCTGTCTGACAAGAAGCCGGAATTTGAGGGTCAGACCCTGCCGGAATTCCGGGAAGTCGAGACCTATCTGCGCGCAAGCAAGCTGGGCCAGCCGAAATCGGTCTGGCAGCTCGCCTATACCGGTAGTGTCGGCAGTCAGTCGCTGACCGGCATTCCGCACGTGCACGGCTTGCGTGAGGCGTTTCCAAACTCCCGCGTCTGGCCGTTCGAATTTCCGGATGGCGAACTGAACAATGAAACGCTTGACGGAATCAAGGTCGTGATGACCGAGATTTACCCTTCTCTGATCAAGGCAAAACCGGAAAAAGGCGAGACGACGGACGCCGCCCAAGTTCGCGAGATTGCCCGTCATTACTCAGAACTTGACGAAAAAGGGCAACTTGGAGCCCCTATTTCCACAAATAATTCGCTTGACGAGGAAAAAATGTCGCAAATTCAGTCAGAAGAGGGCTGGATTCTCGGCGCATAGCCCGTCTTTATTGGGAATCCGGCATATTCATGTGTTACGAATCGTGGGTATGTCGCACCAACGGCGTGGGATCGCCGTTTAACTTAGAGGAGAACCCCTATGAACAAGGGTGAACTTACCAAGGCTGTTGCAGCGGAATCCGGCCTGTCGCAAAGCGACGCTGGCAAAGCTGTTGACGCCGTATTTGAAGCCATCGCCGGCGCCGTGAAAAGCCGCCAGCAAGTGGCTATCGCCGGTTTCGGCACATTCTCGGCCAAAACCCGGAATGCCCGCACCGGCCGTAACCCGGCCACGGGTGAAGAAATCAAGATCCCGGAAAAGACCTCGGCCGCTTTCAAGCCGGCCTCGGCTCTGAAAGACCTCTAGGATTTCCTGCAGGGCTACCCAGCCCTGTGCAGTGGAATTCAAGCGGCGCGCTGGCTTGCCTGGCGCGCCGTTTTCCATTCCAGCAGGATGGTCTGGAGTGATCCGGCCGTAAACACACCCAACATGACGCCCAGCATCATGCCGGTCGCCCCGCCTTCGCGGACAATGCCCAACCAGTAGCAGGCCGGAATCATCACCAGGAAGAAGGATCCGATATGGATCACGCTGGGGCTCCAGATCACTTCCTGTGCTCTCAGGGCAAAAGAGGAGGTCGCCTGAAGTCCGTCAAACAGCGTCGCGACGGCAGCATAGGCCAGGAGGCCTGCAATGGCCGGGGCGAGCTGTACGCCGTTCAGCACCGCAGAATCGCGCACCAGCAGGCCAGCCAGCGTGTGATTGAACAGCACAACCAATACACCCAAGATTACCCCCATCAGCACGGTCGCAGCCACACCCAGGCGGCCAGCATCGCGGATTTCCGCCACATTGCCCCGCCCATAGGCCTCCGCCACGCGCACACTCGTCGCTGAGGCGATGCCCAGATAGAACATGAAGCACAGGCCCATCATCTGGATGGCATAGCCATAGACCGTATTGGCCGCGAGGCTGATCCAGGTCGCGATGATATAGGTCAGGTTGAAGCCGCCCCATTCCGCAATGTTGCTGATCGCTGTGCCCGAGCCAACCGATAGCTGCCGGCGAGCCTCATTCGGAGCCGCCTTGCGCGTAGACCGCGTCAGCGCCGGGGTCAGAATGAGGACCAGCACCAGCATTACCAATGTCAGCGCCCAGCGCGAGCCTGTAGTTGCCCACGCAACGCCCTCTGCCCCCATCGGCTCAAAGCCCCAGAAGCCGCCCACAAGCGCCAGGTCGATCCCCAGATTGAGGAACACGCCAAAATACATCACTGCCGTCACAAGCAGCGGCCGACGCAGCGCTTCAAGGTAATAGCTGCAGACGGTCGAGATCATGAAACCGACAAGGCCAAGGGACAGGATGCGCGTCACATGCGCAACCGATGAGGCCACCAGTTCAGGATCGGCCTGATCCACGGCCTCTGTCTTTGGCGCGATGTCTACAAACAGCCAATGGAACAGGGCCCCGGCAGAGAAATAGACGACCGCCATCAGCACCACGCCCAGCACCAGGCTGGTCACAAAGCCCCGCCGGAAGATGCGCCCGCTTTCGCCTTCCCGGCCAATGCCGAGAAGTTCTGAGGTCAGAACCTGCACGCCCAGAAGAATGCCGATTCCAAGCCCCAGCGACACGCCCATAGGCAGCCAGGAGTTCAGGATGTAGGGCAATTCGCCCGGAGCAAACTGTCCGAGCACGATTGCATCCGTCACGCCCATCAGCATCTGCGACATGCGCGTAAAGGCAATCGGCACCGAAAGCCGAAGCAAATCTCCAATGTCAGCTGGCCTCGCCCAGGCAGGCCAGCCCAGGCGAAACATACGCATGGAACTGTCTCTCTTATCCTGCCTTGCGGGCCTCAGAATTGCCCGCCACATTCACGGCCTGCAGCTTCTCCGCGATCATGAAGGCCAGTTCAAGGGCCTGTTCGCCATTCAGGCGAGGATCACAGTGAGTGTGGTATCGTGATGACAGGTCTTCTTCAGAGATGGCCTGTGCGCCGCCAATACACTCGGTGACATTCTGGCCGGTCATCTCAAAGTGCACGCCGCCCGGGTAGCAGCCCTCAGCGGACAGAACATCCACGAACTGACGCACTTCAGACAGGATGCGATCCACCGGACGCGTCTTGAAGCCGCTATCGGTTTTCAGCGTATTGCCGTGCATCGGGTCACAGGACCAGACCACTGTGCGACCGCTTTCCTTCACGGCGCGCGCCAGCGGCGGCAGGCCCCCAGCCACGCCTTCACTGCCGAAGCGGGAGATCAGCGTGATGCGGCCGGCCTCATCCTTCGGGTTCAGCGTATCGATCAGGCGCAGCAGCTCATCCGTGCCCATGCCCGGTCCACACTTGATGCCGATCGGGTTGCGGACGCCCTTGCAGAAATTGACGTGCGCGTGATCCACCTGGCGTGTGCGGTGACCAATCCACAGCATGTGCGCGGAGGTGTCGTACCATTCGCCAGACGTGGAATCGATCCGCGTCATGGCTTCTTCATAGCCCAGCAGCAGCGCTTCGTGGCTGGTGTAGAATTCCACCTGCGACATTTGCGGGATCGTGTCGGCGTTCAAGCCGACGGCCTGCATGAAGTCCAGAGACTTGGAAATCTGGTCTGCCAGCTTCTCGTAGCGTTCGCCCTGCGGGCTGCGGTCCACGAAGCCCAGCGTCCATTTGTGGACGTTGGCCAGGCTCGCATAGCCACCATTGCTGAACGCGCGCAGCAGGTTCAGCGTCGCGGCCGATTGGGAATAACCCTGAACCAAGCGCTCAGGGTCCGGCACCCGGCTCTGCTCGTTGAAGTCCATGCCATTGATGTTGTCGCCGCGATAGGACGGCAGCGTGACGCCATCTATCGTCTCGGTCGGGGACGAACGCGGCTTGCCGAACTGGCCTGCGATCCGCCCAACCTTGACCACTGGCTTGGAGGCCGCAAAGGTCAGCACGACCGCCATCTGCAGGATCACGCGGAACGTGTCGCGGATATTGTCCGGATGGAATTCCTTGAAGCTTTCGGCACAATCGCCGCCCTGAAGCAGGAACGCCTTACCCGCGGCCACATCGGCCAGACGGGTTTTCAAACGACGTGCCTCGCCCGCAAAGACGAGCGGCGGAAAGCTCTTGAGCTTCGCTTCAACTGCAGCAAGCGCAGCACTATCCGGGTAATCCTCCGGAATGTGCTTTGCTGGCAGATTGCGCCAGTCTGACGGGGTCCAGGTCATATTTTTCACTCCAATTGTGGGCCGCATTAATCACATGGCAGGCACACACTCAAGTTTCACCATAATTTCACAGCACAAAGCTGGTGGAATCATATCCAGCCCCTTTAGAAACGGGATAGAGCTGACGTCACGAAAGAAAGCCACACGCCGCCATGTCGCACGTCTTCATCAGCCACTCCGCCAAGGACTTTGACGCTCTGCTTGAGCTGCACGAAGCCCTGCGCGCGGAATCCATTCCGGACTGGTATGTTCCGAATGATGGCGGCTCGCGGGATCTGGCCGATCAGTCGATTGATGATGCCTTTGCCATGATCATTCTGGTGTCGGCGTCTTCGGTGCGGTCAAAGTCCGTTCGCAAGGATGTCGAACGTGCCAAGGCCCGCGGCCTGAAACTGATCCCATACCAGATCGACAAGGCGCGCCTGAACGGCTTCTTCAAGCATGAGGTTCAGCCGCACCTTCGCTATTCCTCCACCATGCCGGACGGAATGGACAAGCTCGTGGCGGAGACGAAGGCTGCCTACAAGCGCAAGTGCCCGGTCATGGCGGTCATGAATTTGAAGGGCGGCGTCGGCAAGACGACCGTCTCCAGCCAGGTATTCGGGGCCTGGCAAGGCTCGCTCGGCGGACGCATCCTGCTGATCGACCTCGACCCGCAATATAATCTCACACAGACCTTCTTCGAGATGGACATTGCCGATACCAGTGCAGCGGCCGACAAATCCGTCATCTCTCTGTTCGAACGCTCCCGCATTCATGCACGCGATGCCTCCAGCCCGGCAGAATCCTGGCTAACGCTCTCGATTGAACCGTTTGCCCCCGCCCCGCGCGAAACGCTGATGCATGATCTTATGGGCGAAGGCAGCCCCGGCGGGCGGCTCGATCTGATCTCAGGCCAGTTCGAGATTTCGAAATACGCCTTTGCGACAGACGGCGCAGCGCTCGCGCGGATCAAGCAGCACTTCTTGCAAACGGTCGAACGCTATCGCAGCGAGTATGACCTGATCGTCTTTGACACAAACCCGAACGCCACCTTCCTGACGCGCTGCGCCCTGGAGGCAGCAGACCGGGTGCTCGCCCCTATGCATGCGGATGTCTATTCCCTGCGCGGTGTGCGCCTGCTGAACCAGGTCATCAATGAGCAGATCGAGCCGGAAAAGCGACCGGACCTGTCCATCCTGTTCAACGCGGTCAGCCGGTCCGAACAGTCGAGCTTTGAGGCAGAGGCGCGCAATGGCACCTATGATGGCAAGGCAGGCTTCGCGCTTTCCAAAGCCCTGCTGAAAGCCGCCCTTCCGCGCTCAGGCCATTTGCAGGTGAAGGCGCCGCAGGAAAACCAGCCCGCCTGGAAGCAGCTGGTCATCCATTCCGGTCGCGGCGGCGGCCTGAAGCCCATTCGGGAGAGCCTCAAGGCTATCGCCCTTGAACTGAAGACCTTGCTGGAAGCCTAGCTCGCGACGTCCGGCACATATTTCTGGCGCATCGTGACGATTTCCTCGCCAGAGGATGGGTGCAGGGCGCAAGTGCGGTCAAAGTCCGGCTTGGTAGCCCCCATCTTCACGGCAATGCCGACCATCTGGATCATCTCGGCGGCATCATCGCCAACAATGTGCACCCCCAGAACGCGCTCATCTGACTGACGCACGACCAGCTTCATCATGGTCCGGGTCGGATCCCCATTCAGCGCATTCTTCATTGGCTTGAAGCGCGTCTTGTAGATGTCGATCTCGCCATGTTTCTTGCGCGCCTCGGCTTCCGTCATGCCGACCGTGCCGACTTCCGGCTGCGTGAACACAGCGGTTGGAATATCGGTATGATCGAAATGCCAGGGCTTGTCGTAGAATTCGGTCTCGGCAAAAGCATGCCCCTCCCGGATGGCAACGGGTGTCAGCGCCACACGGTCTGTCACATCTCCTACGGCCCAGACGCTATCGACATTGGTCTTCGACCATTCATCGACGATTATCGCGCCATTGTCGTCCAGTTTCACGCCCGCCGCATCGCAGCCAAGGCCTTCCGTATTCGGACGGCGTCCAACGGCCATCATCACGACATCGGCGTCGAGATGCTGGCCATTGCTGAGCGAGATATGGAGCGGCAGCTCTTCGCCTTCGCGCTTCTCGATCTTTTCGAAGATGGCCTTGGTGATGACATGCACGCCGGCCTCTTTCAGGCCTTCATGAACTTCGGTGCGGACATCCTCGTCAAAGCCGCGCAGAACTTCGTCTCCGCGATAGACAAGGCACGTCTTCACGCCCAGCCCGGCAAAGACATGCGCGAACTCCACCGCGATATAGCCGCCGCCGGCAATCACAAGATGCTTGGGCAGCTCTTCCAGCTGGAAGATACCATCGGAAGTGATCGTGTGCTCGATACCCGGCAGCTCTTCCGGTGATGGCCGCCAGGGCGTTCCGCCAACCGCGATCAGGATCTTCTTCGCGGTTACCGTTTTGCCACTATCCTTCAGGCGCAGCGTGTTCTTGTCGACAAACTCCGCACGCTCTTCGAACAGCTCGACGCCTGCATTCTTCAAATTGCGGGAATAGATGCCGGACAACCGGTCCACTTCGGCATGCATCGCAGTGGCGAACTTGCCATGATCATAGCTAACCTCGCCGACAGACCAGCCATAGCCATCCGCCTTGCCGATGTCTTTGCCGTACTTGCTGGCATAGACCATGAATTTCTTTGGCACACAGCCGCGCACCACACAGGTGCCGCCCATCCGGTATTCTTCCGCCAGTCCCACCTTCGCGCCGCTGAGAGCCGCCAGACGGGCCGCACGGACGCCGCCCGACCCTCCGCCGATTACGAAAAGGTCGAAATCATGGGTCGTGTCGGTCATAGAGATGTCCTTGAATTCCTGAGATGTACGTCCCCCATATGAGGGGCGATCAGGAGAATTCAAACACTGTTGCGCCATTCTCGTTGCCGATGATCACCGTGCGGGCCAGGCCGATGAACAGGCCATGCTCCACCACGCCGGGGATATTGGACAATCTGGCCGCCAGCGCTTCAGCATCCGGAATGCGCTCGCAATGGCAATCGAGGATGTAGTTTCCGCCATCAGTGACCAGCAATTCCTGGCCCTCGGTACGACGCAGGGAAACGCGCGGCTTGTCGATGCCGGAGGCGACCAGAACATCGTAAACGATCTTCGCCGTGATCGTGTAGCCAAACGGCGTCACCTCAACCGGCAGGGGGAATGCGCCAAGACGCTCAACCTGTTTTGACGGGTCTGCAATCACGACCATATGATCGCTCGCATTGGCGATGATCTTCTCGCGCAGCAGCGCCGCGCCGCCGCCCTTGATCAACTGGCCCTGCTCATCGACCTCATCCGCGCCATCGACCGTCAGGTGAATGCGCTCCACCTGCTCGAACGGAATAAGCGGCACGCCCAGGCTCTCGGCCAGGCGGCGGGTCTGCTCGCTGGTCTCGATGCAGCGCACGACCAGCCCGTCGGCAACCTCATCAGCCAGCAGTTCGACGAAATATTTCGCCGTCGAACCTGTGCCGAGCCCGATGGTCATGCCATCCTCGACATATTCCATCGCCGCAATCGCCGCGTTCTCTTTTTCCAACTCGTTGGCCATGCCCATCAACCCTTCTTTTTCGCAGCCTTCTCAGCCGCTTTCCGTTCACGGAAATTCGCAGCCCAGTTCTGATATTCCGTCTGTCTGGCCCGGCCCACGGCCAAGGCGTCTGACGACACGTTCTTTGTGACGACAGTGCCAGACCCCACAATCGCCCCGTCGCCAATCTCGATCGGCGCCACGAGCGAGGAATTGGACCCGATAAACGCCCCATCTCCGATTTTGGTCTGGTATTTCAGGAAGCCATCATAATTGCAGAAAATCGTGCCTGCACCGATATTCACATTCGCGCCGACCTGCCCATCGCCAAGATAGGAGAGATGGCTGGCCTTCGCGCCCGCGCCAAGATGCGTGTTTTTCACTTCAACAAAGTTGCCGATGAAGACATCTTTGGAGAGTTCTGCGCCGGGGCGCAGGCGAGCATAAGGGCCGACAGAACTGCCGGGCCCCACCTTGGCACCTTCCAGATGGCTGAACGCGCGGATGACAGCGCCGGACTGAACATGCACGCCCGGCCCGAACACGACATTCGGCTCCACAATCACATCCGGCTCCAGCAACGTATCGTGGGAAAACCAGACCGTATCCGGAGCAATAAGCGTCACACCTTCGGCCATCATTGCCTTGCGGCAGCGTGCCTGGAATATCGCCTCGGCTTCAGCAAGGTCTGCCTTGGAGTCACAGCCGATCAGGTCTTCCTCGGCGCACTGCACCGCCTTGCAGGTGAGCCCCTCCTCGCGCGCCAGCGCCACCAGATCGGTCAGATAATACTCGCCCTTGGCATTCTTATTGGTGACATTCCGCAGTAGACGGAACATCTTATCTGCGCCGCCCGCCATCACGCCGGAATTGCACAGACGCACGGCAAGTTGCTCCGGATTGGCCTCGCGGGCCTCTACAATCGCTTCCAGATCTCCGCTGCCAGAGGTGATCAGCCGCCCGTAAAGGCCCGGCTCCTCGGCATCAAAGCCAAGCACACCAATCGCCGCGCCGCCCTTCAGGCAATCGAAAAGGCCTTCAATCGCCTCTGCCGGAACCAGCGGGCTGTCGCCATAGAGAACCACCAAGTCTCCCTCAAAGCCCGCAAGCGCCTCTTCGGCGCAGCGCACGGCATGGCCCGTGCCCATGGGCGGGTCCTGATAGGCGATGCAGTCCGCGCCCAACAGGGCCGTGACGTGTTCTATCAGGACATCCTGTGAAGGATGCGCAATCACCACGATGTGCGAACAGCCTACACGACGGGCCAGATCAATTGACCAATCCACCATCGGACGGCCAGCAACCTTGTGCATCACCTTGGGAAGATCGGATTTCATCCGGGTTCCCTTGCCCGCGGCAAGGATGATCGCGGCGCGGTTTCTGGCAATATCGGTCACGTGTGTCGCCCTCTCGCTTTCCTGTCTCCTTTCGCCTAGACCAAAGGCCGATTCAAGGCGAGTGGCGAAAAGGGATTAATGACAGGAATGAGCGCACAGTTTGAGGGATACACCATCGTCTTCGATCTGGACGGGACTTTGGTGAACACGGCGCCAGACCTGCTCGAAGCCCTCAATCATGTCCTGACCCGCGCGAACCTGTCGCCTGTCTCTCTCGACACGATTGCCACCATGATCGGCCACGGGGCCCGCGCCATGATCGTGAAGGGCATGAAAAGCCAAGGCCATTCGCCCTCCGAGGAAGAGCTAGACCAGTATTTCGCCGATTTTCTGGATTATTATGCCGCTCATATCTCTGCGCATTCCCACCCTTTCGAGGGCGCGGAGACAGCGCTGGAGACGCTGGCGCGACAGGGCGCGCTGCTTGCGGTCTGCACCAACAAGAAACAGGATCTGTCAGATCAATTACTGACCGCTTTGGGCCTGTCCGGGCGGTTTCAGGCCATTGTCGGCGCCGACAGCGTGCCGAATCGTAAACCGGATGGCGATCACATCCTGCGCACGGTGAAAGCTGCAGGCGGCACACCAGATCGCGCGATCATGGTGGGGGACTCCCGAACAGACGAAAGGGCAGCCCGGAATGCCGGACTGCCCTTTGTTTTCGTACCATTTGGTTACGAGGAGGAAACGCCAGAACAGATCGGACCTGATGTGGTGGTGGACCACTATTCAGATTTGGTGTCCGCCTTGTCTGACCTTATTGGCTAGGCCGTCACTTCGCGTGCTTCGCGGGGACGGTAGCTCGGACGCGCAGCGCCCGTCTCATTTGCAATACGGCGTCGGGGCATCCCGTTTACCATGTTGCTGCGAACATCAGTGCGTGCTGAACGCATAGCCGGAACGAAGCCCGCGTCGATCAGATCAACATCCACTTCATAGCCACGCTCTGCCCAATAGGCACTAATTTTCTCGCGCAGGCGCTTTGCGCCTTCTTCGTCACACCAGTCTTTCATTTTTCTCTCTCTCCAGGCTCTACTGTTATTGAGGCCTTCAGCCTCCGCCTGTCCTTCTTATGTTTAATAACGCGACCCTTTTTGCCGGGCCGTCGCTGTATGACCGATACATGACGATCTTTTGTGGATTTCTCAAGACCAAATTCGGATGAAACTCGCGTAAGGTTTCAATATGAACAACTGTTCATTATGAACAGGCATTCATATTATTGGTAACGCAAACACGCCTGCCCCCAAATACATATGAAATAGGCAAAAATCTGCCAATCCATTGTAACTAAATCATGGGACAGGGGCTAAATTTCTTGCAGAGCCCCTGAAAAGCCGTTCCTAACAATATAGGCAAAATCGCATAGGTGCGACAACAAGTCATGCGCTCCGATTTTGTGCAACGCACCAATCGTTTGGGAATCAGCGGCCCCAGACATCCGCGCTTGACGTAAACGCTAGGGCAGATTACGGCACCTGCTTCACTGATTGGGGCGATTAGCTCAGTGGTAGAGCACTGCCTTCACACGGCAGGGGTCAGTGGTTCGAACCCACTATCGCCCACCAGTCATTTCAATTCCCCGCTCACATTTTGGGTCCGACCGCCACCTGCACCAGCACCCGGTACAGCGAGCCCTGATATGATCCGGGATTCTGTCGCCATCCGCGCCGCGCCTCCCGGCCCTGAAGGACGCAATCGCACAACTTTGCCTCTGGCCGCTTAACCACATCCCTGACACTGCCCCATAGCCGCCGGGCCGAAGCACAGTATAAGGCGATGCGATGAAAAGGCTGTTTCGCTCAAAACCCGTCACCACTTTCCTGGGCGCCCTGATCTGGGCCTGGATGACGCTTGTCGCGCGTACAGTGCGCTGGAAAGTCGAAGGTATAGAGCAAGCGCGTCAGAGCTGGAGTGAAAATCAGGGCGTCGTGGTCACGTCCTGGCATTCCCGCATCATGCTGCTGCCCAGCGGCTGGATCCGCCACATGAAGCATTGGCCAGGGCCAATCCGGCAGGGTGCCATGCTGGTCTCCCTGTCACCAGACGGTGAAGCTGTAACTCGCGCCATCTCACGTCTGGGCCTCCATGCCATTCGCGGGTCAGCCGCAAACAAGAAGAAAGCCCAAAAGGACAAGGGCGGCATGAAGGCCGTGGCCGAAGCCGTGCGCCTGCTGCGCAGCGGCACAGGCGTATGCATCACGCCAGACGGCCCGCGTGGCCCCGCTGAAACGGTCAGCCCGGGCGCGATCATGATCGCCCAGCGTGCCGGAGCCCCCATCCTGCCCTATGCCCTGTCCGTCAAACCGGCCAAGCGCCTTGGCACCTGGGACAGGTTCATTATTCCTTTCCCGTTTACGCGCGGCGCCATAGTCTACGGCGAACCGCTTGCGACATCGCGCGACGCTGATCCGGCAGAGTTGCAGGCAGAATTGCAGAAACGTCTTGATGCCGCGACTCAGAGGGCCGACATGCTAGCGGGCTATTCGACAGACAATTCGCCGGTGACCTCCGCCTGATGACCCTTGGACTATACCTCTATCGCACTGCCACCGGTGCCCTGACGCCTTTGCTGCCGGGTATCCTGAAGCGGCGAGCCCGGGCCGGGAAGGAAGATATTGGCCGTCTGAATGAGCGTCTTGCGCGCAACATGCCGCGCCGGATGGCCGGCGGGCCGCTGATCTGGCTGCACGGTGCGAGCGTGGGCGAGAGCCAGTTGCTGCTGGAACTGGGCCACCGCCTGCTGGCAGAGCGACCTGACCTGATGCTGCTGTTCACCAGCCAGACCCTTACCTCAGCCCGCCTGATCGGCCCGGCCCTTCCGGATCGCGGCATTCACATGATGGCCCCACTGGATACGCCCGCCATTGCCCGGCGTTTCATCCGCCACTGGCAGCCGGACCTCTGCATCTTCGGCGAAGGCGAAGTTTGGCCGAACCTTATTCTGGAAGCCGAAAAGGGCGGGGCCAGGCGCGCGCTAGTCAATGGCCGCATGACGGATGAATCCTCAGAAGGCTGGCAGAAATTCCGCGGCGCGTTCCAGCGACTGGTCGGCAAGTTCGACGTGGTGCTGACAGCGGACACGGATACGGCCCGCCGCCTGGAAGTGCTGCTGGGCAAGCCGGTTCAATCGACCGGCAACATGAAGTCCGCCCTGCCCCCTCCTAGCGCCAGCGACATCGAGATCCGCCGCCTGCGCGAGAATTTTCTCACCGCGCGCCAGTGCATCCTCGCCGCCTCCACCCATGAAGGCGAAGAGGCGATCTTTCTGGATGCGATCAAGGAAGCCGGCGATGCCGCACTGATCATCGCGCCGCGCCATCCTGATCGCGGCGACGAAGTGGAAGCTCTGCTGAAGGATCGCGGCCTCACCTATGCCCGCCGCTCTCGCGGCGAAATCCCGACGCCGCGCACGCGTGTGCTACTGGCAGATACGATGGGCGAAATGGGCATCTGGTACCGGCTGGCAGACTCGGTCTTCCTGGGTGGCGGTCACACACCTGACATCGGCGGGCATAATCCGCTGGAGCCGATCCGCCTGGGCCGCCCTGTCGTGACCGGCCCGGATGTGTTCAACTTCGCCGCCATGATGGATGATCTTGAGAAACGCGGCCTGATCCGCCGCCTCAAAACGCCGAAGGCCATCGGCAAGGCGCTGCGCACGATGGAGCCGCCGTCCGATGAAGCCCTGGCCGCCCTGACGCGCGAGGCCGATGCCCCGATGACGCTGACCTTGCAGGCGTTGATCCCGCTGCTGCCTGAGCCGGGGCTGCTGCAATGAAGGCCCCGCACTTCTGGTCAGCCGGGCTGGACCCGAAATCCCGCGAAGCCGCCCCGCTGACCCGTGCCCTGCTGACACCGCTTGCCGCCCTCTATACTTGGGGCATTCGCCGTAAGCTGGCACGCGCAACGCCCGAGACGCCTGAAATCCCGGTCATCTGTATCGGCAATCTGACAACGGGCGGCGTCGGCAAGACGCCTGTGGTTGAAGCCATCCGGCAGCGCCTGCTGCAGAAGGGAATCCGCACCGCCAGCCTGTCCCGCGGCTATGGCGGATCGGAACGCGGTCCACTGAGAGTGGATCCTGCCCGGCATACAGCCGCGATGTGTGGAGACGAACCGCTGCAACTCTCCCAGTCCGGCGAAAGCTGGATCGGCGCAGACCGCCCAGCCGCTGTTCGGGCCATGGCGACGGATCATGTCGCAGCGGTTGTCATGGATGACGGTCACCAGAACCCCAGCATAAAGAAGACCCTGTCCTTCATCGTGATTGATGCCGCCGCGCCATTCGGCAATGGCCATGTCCTGCCCAAGGGGCCGCTGCGCGAACCCATCGCCGATGGCCTTGGCCGCGCTGACGCAGTGATCCTGATGGGAGATGGAGAAATGCCGCCACAAGTCGTCGCCTCCGGCCTGCTCGTGCTGCGCGCGAAACTTGTGCCATCAGCCCCTCCGCCCTCCGGGCCGCTGGTGGCCTTTGCCGGCATTGGCCGCCCCACCAAATTCTTTGATAGTCTGAAGCAGCATGGCGGCGATGTCCGCGACGCCGTCGGCTATCCCGATCATCATACCTACAGCGCCAGTGACATGACCTACCTGCGCCGCCTGGCAGCGGACTATCAGGCCCAGCTGATCACCACGACGAAAGACCATGCGCGCCTGTCCGCAGCACAGCGCGACGGCATCCTCGACTTTCCCGTCAAAGCTCAGTTTGACCAGCCTGAACGCCTTGACGAACTTCTCTCACCGGTTCTCAACTCTCTCTGACCATGCCTGACTCGTCTCCCAGCTATGTCCGCCCGAAGGATATCGATAACCGCGCCAGTTTCTGGCAGCGCGTGCAGTGGCGGCTGGAAACGATTGCGTGGGATCTGATCTATTGGGGTCCCATGAAAATGCTGGGGCCGGACAAGGCCTCCGATTTCGGCGGCTGGCTGCTGAAGAAGATCGGCCCGCGCCTGTCACAGCACAAGACGACGCTGCGCAATCTGAAACTGGCTTTCCCGGACTGGTCTGAACAGAAAATTCACGACACCGCGATGGCCTGCTGGGAAAGCGCCGGACGCACTGCGGGCGAGTTGCCGCACCTGCCCTCCATCGATCCGTACACATCCGGCCGCGTGGAGATTGTCGGCCTGGACATCCTCGACCGGATCCGCGACAGCAAGAAGGGCGCGGTCTTCATCTCCGGCCATTTCGCGAACTGGGAGATCATGCCCGCCACGATCACCCAGCGCATTCCCGATGCGGTGATGACCTACCGCGCCCTGAACAATCCGCATATTGACCGCCGCATTGCCGAGCTGCGCCATGATTATGGCACCACAGTCAATGCACCTAAGGGCATTGGCACGCGGGAGTTGATGCGCGCCCTTTCCCGCGGTGCACCAGTCGCGCTGATGAATGACCAGAAATTCAATGAGGGCATTTCCGTGCCCCTGTTCGGTCATGAGGCCATGACCGCCCCCGGCCCGACGCGTCTCGCGCTGAAATATGGTGTGCCCATCGTGCCTGTCTCGACAGAACGTACCGGCCCGGCCCGCTTCCGCGTGGAATTCCATGAGCCCTTTGTGCCGGAAAATACCGGAAATCCCGATGCGGATATTCGCAACAGCGTGCTGCGGATCAATGCCTTCATTGAAGAACACGTTCGCAAGGCGCCCGGTCAATGGTTCTGGCAACACCGCCGCTGGCCCAAGGACGCCTGGAAGAAAGCCGGCATCACCTGATCCTGTCGGGTTGCCCGCGCTAGCGGTGCGGTTCTTCCCAGTCGGCGGGCGGCACATGACGCCGCTGCAAACGGATCGCCAGGCCCAGCGACACGCCTACGCCGATGGCAATCGTCAAATCCGCCACAACGGTCAGCACCAGCGTGATCAGCATCAGCGCCAGATCTGCCTTGCGCATGGAAAGATAGCTGCGCCATTTGTGCGGCTCGCTCATGTTCCATGCGGTCAACAGCAACAGGCCCGCGAGTGCAGGCATGGCCAGATACCCCGCCAGCGGCGCCGCCAGCATCATGGCCAGTAGGATCGTCACGGCATGCACCATACCCGCGACCGGCGTCTTGCCTCCGGCATTCACATTGGTCGCCGTGCGCGCGATGGCGCCCGTGGCTGGCATGCCGCCAAACAGCGATGAGCCGATATTGGCAAAGCCCTGCGCCAGAACCTCCGCGTTGCGGCGATAACTCCCCCCCGTCATCCGGTCTGCCACCATGGCAGAGAGAAGGGACTCAACGCCGGCCAGAAACGCAATCACGAACGCGGATGGCAACAGCTCCACCACGCGATCCACGCTGAAGTTCGGCACATGCGGCATCGGCAGCTGGCTGGGCAGCGCGCCAAACCGGCTGCCAATCGTATCAACGGGCAGGTTCAGCAGAGCGGCCAACGCCGATGTCACTCCCACCGCCACGATCAGACCCGGAAACTTTGGCGCAATCCGGCGCAACAGAACGATCAGCACCATGGTGGCGAGTCCTGTCGCAAAGGCATAAGGCGTGAAGGTCTCCCGCGCACTCCACAAGGCACTCAGCTTGGCAAAGAACTCGGCCGGCAGATGCTGCACCGTCAGCCCGAACAGATCGCTCAACTGGCTGGTCGCAATGATGATGGCGATACCGATCGTGAATCCGTTAACGACAGCTTCCGGAACGAAACTTATCAGATTGCCCGCTCGCATCAGACCGGCCGCAATCAGGATCAACCCGGCCATGAAGGTCGCAAGCACTAATCCGTCATAGCCATGCGCCGCCACCACTCCGAACACGACGACGATAAAGGCGCCCGTCGGTCCGCCAATCTGCACGCGGCTTCCGCCCAGCAGCGAGACCAGAAAGCCTGCCACGATGGCCGTGATGAGACCCTTGCCAGGGTCGGCCCCCGATGCAATCGCGATGGCCAGGCTCAGCGGGATCGCCACCAACGCCACGGTCATGCCGGCAAATGTGTCGGACATGAAAGCCGGCCAGCTATAGGTCTTCAGCGTCGTGAGTATCTTGGGTTTCATGGGGCCAGCCTTTCGCCGCGCAGGATAGGCCTCTCATCAGCGCGAATAAATAGTCCGGAGCCGCCGCTTTATGTCGCGCAAAAGCCTAGCCCGCAGCGCCTGTAAGGAATGACCGATTGATCCGCAGTGCGGCATCCAGAAGCTTTGGCACCAGCTGGCTGCGCATTTCATCCACGGTAAACCGAACAGAAGGACAGCAGGCATTCAGCGCCGCAATAACCCGGTTATTCATGTCGCGGATCGGCACGGAAAGAGACCGCACGCCTGCCTCAAGCTCCTCGTCCACAAGCGAATAGCCGAGCTGACGCGTTTCAAGAATGGTCTCACGCAGCTTTACCGTCGTGCTGACCGTGTTGGGGCGATGCTGCTTCAGCTGCACGCGGGCAAGATATTGCTCCAAGGCCTCGTCAGATTCATAGGCCAGTAGAACACGCCCGGTCGACACGGCATAGGCTGGCAGACGATTGCCGACATTATAGCTGACCGACATGACCCTGTCCGGCGTGGACCGCGCCAGATAGGTGACATCATCCCCGGTCAAAACAGCCGTAAAAATGGATTCCTGCGTCGCCTGTGTCAGCTCGTTCATGATCGGCTGCACGACATCCAGAATACCAACGGATGACAGAGCGGAATAGCCGAGCTGCAACACTTTTGGCCGCAATGAGAAGACGCGGTCAGTCTTCTCCGCATAGCCCTCCTTGACCAGCGTCAACAGAATGCGCCGCGCAGATGCGCGTGTCATGCCAGTCGCTTTGGCCACTTCGCTGAGTGTCATCCGAGGGGTATAACGCGTAAATGAACAGATCACGTCCAGGCCCCGTGCAAGCGTGGCCACATAATCCCTGTCACTATCTTCGGGTATTTCGACAGCGGTTTTTTCGAATTCGTCTGAATTGCTGTCAGAAGGCATGTCCGGCATTCTTCCTGAAGTCCCTTATTTTCTCCGAAGGCCATGTCATGCAATCCCGCGCCAATCGCGCCATGATCTTCCCCTATTAATTCATGTTATTGATCCAGAACCTTTTAGCAAGCTCTAACACCAGCCTGACTATTGAAAGATAAAGACTATTTCGCCTCATTCAGCAAAATTCGCGCGGAAAACCAGATCATCTTTCCTTATAAGGACAAATGAAGGGGCGCCATTACAGCGCCCCCTCCTTTAGGTATTCGAGTGACGCATCCAGACTTAGAACGTCACATTCACGCCTGCGAACATATAACGGCCGAGTGCGTCATATACTTGCGGGAATGTGTTGCCATTGCCGAAAGAGCCACCAGCAGAGCCGACATTGGTGCTGACCGGCGGGTTGCGATCGAACACATTGTTTACACCAAAGCGCAGTGCAACACCTTCACGCACTGTGGCTTTCATGGACAGGTCCAGATAGTCACGTGCTTCAAGCACGGTGTTCACATTGTCCACATTGGAACCGACCAGGTCGACAGACCCGATATGGCGCCAGGTGGCACGAACCGTCAGATCACCCCATGGCGTCATCCAGCTGACCGGCAAATTGTGACGGTACTTCGGCTTGGACGTACCGCAGGAGCTGTTCGTCGAAGCAAAGTAACCGGCACATTCGATCACATCCAGACCCGGCAGCGGCTCTTTATCGAGCGTATCCAGGAAGGTTGCCAGATAGTCGACGCGAACAGAGCCATAGGTGCCAACATCGAAATTATAGCTGGCCGACACGTCAATACCGGACGTTTTCAGAGAGCCCGTGTTCAGCTTGGTGGCGATGACATAGGCATCATCACCCGCCCACAACGTACCATTGGCACCGCGATTGATGAGTCCACAGAAGAACTCGTCGCCCGTGGTGAGACACTGGTTCAGGGATTCCTCTTCCGGCACGCTGCCGATGAAGTCTTCAACCTCAATGTTGAAATAGTCGATGGACAGGTTCAGGCCCGGCACGAAGCTCGGTGCCGCCACAACACCGAACGTGTATGTGTTGGATTTTTCCACATCCAAATTCGGGTTACCACCGCTGATGTTGCGGAACTGGGCTGCCGGGTTGTCGGCAATGTTGCCATACTGCGCAGCCGTGACGCCGGTACGAGCACATTCAATCTCGGACCGCGCCGGGTTAGCTCCCGCACACGGATCATACAGACCGTTTGCATTGGCCGGCAGGGTGAACTCGAACGGAGACTGCGGAGAATACAGCTCGAGCGGGTTCGGGGAGCGGGTCGCACGCTGGAACTGCGCCCGGAAGCGATATTCCGGCACCGGCGCATAGGTGAGCCCCAGTGCGTAGGTGCTTTGCGTGCCGGTCGTCTCGTAATAGTCGGAGTAACGATAGGCGCCATTGATAGCCAGTTCATCAATACCCGGACGATTCTCGACCAGTGGCAGCTGAACCTCGGTGAAGAATTCATAGACATTGACACCGCCTTCGACATCCGGGCGAGCCGTGCCCAGCTTGCCTTCGCGCGTCAGGGCATCATTCTTCTGGGAAAGATATTCCTCACGATACTCGGCACCGAACACAGCCTGAAGACCCGTATCGGCCCAGGGCGTCTTGATGCCATAGCGCGTCATATCACCCGTCAGAACAGCGCTGAACATTTCCTGGGTAACTTCGCCTTCGCGGAAGCCAGGGCTCTGGATATAGTCCAAGGCATCCTGGGTCACACCACCCAACTCGAACACGTTGTAAGGGGCACAACTCGGATCAGTACCGTCAATCGCAACCTGGCAGGCCGCCTCGCCCGTGTCCGGATCGATCCGCACTTCAAGGGCATTACGCAGTTTGTCCAGGTTAAAGAAGTTCTCCGCTGAGTCGGAATACGAAACTTTCGCATACTGGCCGAAGACATCATAAGACCAGACATCGTCCAGATCACCGCGGAACCCACCAACGACGCGATAGGACGTATGCTCGATCTCGTTGCGGCGACCGCCACCTTCCACGTTCCGGCGACCGATATACAGCGTGGCATTCCGGTCCGCCAGATCGGCTGCATTCGGGTCAACACCATTATCGAGACAGATCGTCTGCAGCTGCTCGGCTGAGAGAAGCGGGTTGTCACAATTGATCGTATCGGTCTGCAGGAAGTTACCTGACGGGGCGATCTGAGCCGTGGTGACATCGTTCGTGAAGGCAAAAGAGCCGTACAGCTCCATCTTGTCGCTCACATCATAATGCCCCATCGCACCGAAGGAATACCGCTCGTTCGGACGGATGAAGTGGTTCAGCGGCGCGTAGTTGTAGGTGTCTGTGGATGGATCATAGTCGCGGATGCCACCATCATCTGCCAGCGTAAAGGAGAAGGGCGCTGCCCCTCCGCCCAGACTGGTGAACTGGCCCGGGAAGGTTGTGCCAGAACCGCCACAAGAGAACATGCCGTCGCTGTAACCCAGGGCACAGGCGCTGCTGATACGCTCACCCTGCAGCACTTCATTCTGTTTCTTCCAGTTGAAGTAACCAGTGATGTTGCCGCGGCCATTATCGCCATTCATGCCAAAGACGAGGTTCACATCGACAGATTCCCCATCCATCGTGGAGCCAGGCACGGGCTGGTTGGCGTTGTTCAGCGTTCTTTCCAGCATGTCATTGCTGTTGCCGGTCTGGAATGCGCCGACCTGCGTGTCGATCATGACGCCTTCGAAGTCATCCTTCATGATGAAGTTGACAACACCCGCCACAGCGTCTGCGCCGTACACGGCAGAGGCACCACCGGTCAGAACCTCAACCCGCTCGACAAGCATGGACGGGATCTGGTTCAGGTCAGCCGGTGCGGAAATCGGAGAGCCATAAGGCATCCGGCGACCGTCGACCAGCACCAGTGTCCGCTCTGCGCCGAGACCACGCAAATCAACGTTCGCCGTCCCGGCGGCTTCGTT
Source organism: Alphaproteobacteria bacterium (assembly GCA_018222605.1). Lineage (GTDB taxonomy): Bacteria > Pseudomonadota > Alphaproteobacteria > Caulobacterales > Hyphomonadaceae > Hyphomonas. Next base: position 171,236 of record JAAEZZ010000007.1, on the reverse strand, counting down.
GGCCCGGCCGGATCCCTCTGACGGAGAAACCTGCGGCAGCGTGTTCAGCATGTCTTCGACGCGAACCGTACCACGCGCCTGGATCTGCTCAGCGCCTACCGTCGTCACCGGGCTCGGCGACATCAGATTGGCGTTTGCGATACGTGACCCCGTCACGATGATGGTTTCTTCAACCTTGCTTTCCTCAACGTCTTCCTGCGCTGAGGCGCTCAGACTTGCGGCGCCCAGCATGGCTGCGAGCGGCGCCATGGCCACCCCCAGCATGAAGACGCGCGCTGGACGCGGCCTGCTCTTGAGCGACCCGTTTAAACTTCTTGTAGGCATGATGACCCCCATGGCTATCTTTGTGCTATTTGCGAACTTTGTTCGTATATCGTATTTTTATCGCATAGACAGCTTCACAACATTGTTGCCTCAGAAGTCAATAGACAAAACGTCATATTTGGCCGGCTTTTTTATATATCCTCATATTCTACTGCAGGAGTACAAGTTTTAATCAGCCCTGACCAAACGACGGTCAGGGAAGTTAAAAGCGTCCGCATAGCGCACGTTTTTGAAACAATGGTCGAATTGCGTACTTTTTTTCATTGACAGATCGCCCTTACATCCATGTACATTCGCGCAAGGGCTGAGGGAACGCATTCTGCTTCGCTCAGAAAGGTTCCAAGGACCAGGAGAGGAATATCGTGATCAGGAAAACACTCGCGGGCGCAGCCAGCATTGCAGCAATGCTTGGTGCACTGAATGCCCCGGCACACGCAGACACATTCAAGATTGATCTGTCAAAGCAGGCTGTAAAAGAAGCCCAGGACGGACGTGTCATTCTCATCATTACGCCCGATGGCGAGACAGAGCCCCGCTTCCAGGTGAAGCAATCCTATGATGCGCCGCAGATTTTCGGCGTCACCGTAGACGGCATGAAGCCTGGCTCCAGCGTCAAGATCGGCAGCGGCACGCTGGGCTTCCCGGCCATCGACATGGATGATGTTCCGGCTGGCGACTATTATGTTCAGGCTGTCCTGCATAAATACGACACCTTCAACCTATCCAATGGCAAGACCGTGAAGCTGCCGGCCGCACGCGGCGCGGGCCAGAACTGGCGGCTTGAGCCCGGCAATGTCATCAGCGCGCCGAAAAAGGTCAGCTTTAATCCTGATGGCAAGAAGATGATCGATATCACACTCGATTCGGTTCTTCCCGATATCGAGGAGCCGGAAGACACCAAATATATCCGTCACTTCAAGATGCGCAGCGAAAAGCTGTCGGAATTCTGGGGCACGGATGTGTTCATTCGCGGCCACGTACTCGTGCCGGAAGGCTTTGATGACCATCCGGAAGCCGAATATCCGCTGGTCATCTTCCATGGCCACTTCCCGGCAGACTTTGGCGGCTTCCGCACCAGCCCGCCGGATGAAGACCTGGAGTGTGTCTACAGCGAACGCTTTGACGAGCCGTGCTATAACCGCATCGAACAGCAGGAAGCTTATGACTTCTACAAAAAGTGGACGTCGGATGACTTCCCACGCATGCTGATCGTGGAGATCGACCACTCCAACCCGTATTATGATGACAGCTACGCTGTGAACTCGGCCAATATCGGCCCCTATGGCGATGCCATCACTTACGAATTCGTCCCGGCCCTCGAGAAGGAATTCCGCGGCCTTGGCGAAGGCTGGTCCCGTTTCGTCTATGGCGGCTCCACCGGCGGCTGGGAGGCCCTGGCCGTTCAGGTGAAATACCCCGAAGAATATAATGGTGCCTTCGCAGCCTGCCCGGACCCGATCGACTTCCGCCAGATGATGGTCACCAACATCTATGAAGAAGACAACGCCTATTATTATGAAGGCCCGTTCGGCAAGGTCGATAAACCTGGCAAACGCAACTATCTCGGCCATATTCCCTATACGGTCGAAATGGAGAATCGCTGGGAACTCGTCCTCGGTGACAAGACCCGCTCCGGTCAGCAATGGGATATCTGGGAAGCCGTCTATTCCCCGAATGGCGAAGATGGCTATCCACAACGTATTTGGGACAAGCGTACAGGCGAGATAAATCCCGAGGTCGCCGAATACTGGCGCGAAAACTATGACCTTCGCTACATCCTGGAGCGCGACTGGCAGGAACTCGGCCCGAAACTTCAGGGCAAGATCCACATCTATACCGGTGACATGGACAATTTTTATCTCAACAATGCCGTCTATCTGATGGAAGACTTCCTGAACAAGACAGACCCGCCCTATCAGGGGGAAGTCACCTATGGTGACCGTGATGAACATTGCTGGAACGGCGATCCAGATCTGCCGAACGCCATTTCGAGACTTCGTTACAACTGGATGTATGTTCCGAAGATTCTCAAACGGATTGAGGATGCCGCCCCCGAAGGTGCTGACCTGACAAGCTGGCGCTACTGACGCACCTGACATCCTCATGTTTTCCCGGGCCGAACCTCCGCGGTCCGGGAATTTCCTCTATAAGAGACCGGCCACCAAAGGACGCTCACATGAAACTTACATCCCGCCTCGCTTCCGTCGCCTGCATCGCCGCCCTCTCCATGGGCATGACCGCCTCCCTTCCGGCTTCGGCGGAAGATGCCATCACCCTAGACAGCAGCGACATCACCCTTGCCCGCAGCGTGCTGGAAGACATCCTCCGCATCCGCACTGCCAAGGGCTACGGAAAGACCGAAACACAAGCCAAACTACTGGCAGACAAGCTGAAAGCCGCCGGCTTCAGCGAAGAGAATATCGATATTCCTACACTGGATATTGATGGGGAAACGGTTGCTGGTCTCGTCGTGCGCTATCCCGGCAAGGCTGGCAGCACAAAGCCGCCCATTGCCCTGATTGCCCATATGGATGTCGTGGACGCGTCCGCCGACACCTGGCAAACAGATCCCTATGTGCCGGTGGAGAAAGATGGCTATCTCTATGCCCGCGGCTCGGTCGACAACAAGGCCGGTGTGGCCCTGCTCACCAGCACATTCATCCGTCTGAAGCAGGATGGCTTTGTGCCTGACCGGGATCTCGTCATTGCCTTTTCGGGCGACGAGGAAACCGGCATGAAGACCACCCGCATGCTGACGGCGCACCCCTGGGTGAAGGATGCCGAATATGCGCTGAACTCTGATGCGGGCGTCGGCTCTGTCGATACGGAGGGCAAGAATCCCAGCTATTCCATCCAGTCCGCCGAGAAGACCTACGCCACCTTTCACATCACGGCGACCAATCGCGGCGGCCACAGCTCCGCCCCGCGCGCAGACAACGCCCTGTTTGACATTGCAGATGCGATTGAGGCCATCCGTGCCCTGCAATTCCCGATCGGTTTCAACGACATTTCCCGCCAGATGGCGAAGGATCTCGCTGAAACCGAAGGCGGCGAGTTCGAAAAAGCCATGACCGCCCTGCTCGCCGATCCGTCGGATGAAGCAGCGCGCAAGATCATTGACGCCTCGCCCGTGGAAGCGCACTTCCTGGCGACAACATGCGTACCGACCATGATGTCTGCTGGCTCTGCCGAAAACGCCCTGCCACAGAAGGCACAGCTGACCGTCAATTGCCGTATCCTTCCCGGCACAAGCGTGGCCAGCGTGCAGCAGGATCTGGCCAATGCCATTGGCAATCCAGACATCACCATTGAAGTCGTCGGCGATACGCTGGAAAGCCCGGTTTCTCCGATCAACGAAGATCTGTTCACGTCGATCCGGAATGCGGTCCACACGCTGCAGCCCGGCGCACCGGTCAAGCCGTCCATGTCTTCCGGCGGTACCGATGGCCGCGAGTATCGTTCGGCCGGTATCCCCACCTATGGCGCTGGCGCGCTGACCCTGGTGCGGCCGGACGATTATCGCGCCCATGGCATTGATGAACGTCTTCCGCTAGACAGCTATTTCGATCAGTTGATCTTCTGGGAGGTCCTGCTGAAAGATCTCGCCGGAGGGGACAGCTGATGCCTGCACCATCGCTTACAGGCCTCAGCCGCCGGGGCTTCATGGCAACGGCCGCAGGTACGGCTTTGGCAGGCAGCTTGCTGTCTGGCAGGGCCTCGGCCGAAACACAGCCAGACGCCTCAGGCATTCGCCGGGCCGATCCCATTACGCCAGCCGAGCGGGCGAACCGCCTCGCCCGCCTGCAACAGCTGATGCGCCAGAACGGCATCGGCGCAGCGATGGTGGAAGCAGGGTCCTCCCTCTTCTACTTCACGGGCATCAATTGGTGGCGCAGTGAGCGCCTCACCGCTGCGCTGTTGCCTGCGGAAGGCGAGATCTGCATCGTCACCCCGGAATTTGAAGAGCCTTCGATCCGCGAGATGCTGGTCGTTCCGGGAGAGGTGCGCATCTGGAATGAACACCAGAACCCGCACCAGATCGTGGCGGACTGGGCGGCAGAGCAAAAGCTAGGCGACCGTCCGATGGCGATTGAAGACACCGTGCGCTTCTTCGCCGTCAATGGCCTGCGCAAGGCCGCGCCATCGCTGCAACTTGTCTCGGCCGAACCCATCGTGACGGCGTGCCGCATGATCAAGACCGCGCCGGAAATCGCCCTGATGCAGGAGGCCGCAGATATTGTCGACGCGGCCTATCGCAGCCTATCCGGCAAGTTCGAAGTCGGCATGGATGGCAGTGACATCTTCGCGATGATGAGCGCCGCCATTTCAGGCTTTGACGGGCAGTCCCCCTCAGGCGGTGTACAGATCAATGAAGGCAGCGCCCTGCCGCATGGCTCCAAGATTCGCGAGACCATCAAGGAAGGCTCTGTCATCCTGATGGACTGCGGCTGCCGGGTGGACGGCTATTATGCCGACATTTCCCGCACGCTCGTCTTTGGGGAGCCCAGCAAACGCCAGCGTGAGGTTTTCCAGCAGGTCTGCAAGGGTCAGGCCGCCGCCATGGCCGCAGCCCAGCCGGGCGCTGAAGCGGGCAAGGTGGATGACGCCGTGCGCGCCCTCTATGAAAGCATGGGCTATGGCCCCGGCTATGCTACGCCCGGCCTGCCCCATCGCACAGGGCACGGTATCGGCCTCGACATTCACGAGCCGGTGAACCTGGTCCATGGCGAGAAAACGCGCCTGCGCCCCGGCATGTGCTTCTCAAATGAGCCCGGCCTCTACATTCCCGGTGAATTCGGCGTACGGATCGAGGACTGTTTCTACATCACAGACACCGGCCCGAAATATTTCACCCAACCACCCACTTCTCTCGACGCCCCCTTTGGCTGAACAATCAAGGAAACCTATTATGCGTAAACTGATGTATGGCATTGCAGGCCTTGCCCTGCTGGCCGGTGCCCCCGCCATGGCAGACGAGCCTGCCCAGGGCGAAGCCAGCCTGTCGCCTGCCACCCCGGAAATCCTGCCGCTGCGCGAGCGCGCCAAAATGCATGATGAATGGCTGGCAGAGCGCCTCGACACGGTCGTGCCGGAATTGATGCGTGAGAATGGCATCGACATGTGGGTGCTGGTCGCCCGCGAATATATGGAAGACCCGGTCGTCAGCACGATGCTGAACGCGACCAGCCTGCGCGCCCGCCGCCGCACCATCCTCGTCTTTTACGATCCGGGCGAAGGCCAGCCGCTGGAACGCCTGACCGTCAGCCGCTATGACCTTGGCGACTTCTTCAAATCCGCCTGGGTGCCGGAAGATGGTGACGACCAGTGGGAACGCTTCGGTGAACTCGTGGCCGAACTCAACCCGGAAAAGATCGCCGTCAACGTCTCCTCCGTGAATGCCTTCGCAGACGGCCTAACCAGCAGCCAGTATACGGATCTCTACAAGGCTCTGGACCCTAAATACCAACAGCGCGTCGTGTCAGGATTCGACCTGGCCATCGGCTGGCTGGAAACCCGCATTCCGGCAGAGATGGACTATTATGATGATATCGTCCGCACCGCGCATAGCATCATCGGCGAGGCCTTCTCTTCCAAAGTCATCACACCGGGCGAGACGACAACTGACGATGTTGTCTGGTGGACGCGCCAGAAGATTTCCGATCTGGGCCTCGATCCGTGGTTCCACACCTCTGTTCACATCTTCCGCGAAGGTGAAGAAGATGAACTGATGGGCGACGCGGTGATCGAAAAAGGTGACCTGCTCTGGATCGATTTCGGCATCGTCTATATGGGCCTCAACACTGATACCCAGCACCTCGGCTATGTCCTGAAGGATGGTGAAACAGATGCCCCCGAAGGCCTGAAGGCCGGCCTGCGCGCCAGCAATGGCGTTCAGGATGCGCTCACCTCTTCCTTCGAGGTCGGCCTCAGCGGCAATGAAGTGCTCGCCCGCGCCCGCAAGAAGGCACTCGATGCAGGTCTCGTGCCCAGCATCTACAGCCACCCGATTGGCTATCATGGCCACGGCGCCGGCTCATCCATAGGCTTCTGGGACAATCAGGGCCCGTCCGACAAGGGCGAATATCTGATCCGCCCGAACACAGCCTGGTCAATCGAGCTGTATGCAGAGAAGGCCGTGCCGGAATGGGGTGGCCAGAAGATCACCTTCCGTACCGAGGAAGACGCCTTCTTCGACGGCAAGACCGTCACTTATATTGATGGACGCCAAACGCGCCTGCACCTGATTGGGGGAGAAGACTAAAAGCGCCCAATACCCTTCTGAATAGACGGGTATAAAACCGCCCGGCCGGCATTCTGCGGATATAATCCCCTATCCCGGAATGCCTGCCGGGCTTACTTTTACTTGGCGCACACGGAGTTTATGCTTAGCAACTCGTAAACGTGTGCGAAAATCTCCTGCACACTTGCTGAACCAAGCCTTAAGCGGGTGCCCATAAACTGGACCATCAAAAGCCTGTTCTGGGCTTTGTGCCTGGCTGGGAGACTGGAATGTCCAGTATGGAATTCGCGACGACCATGCTGCACCAGCAAAGCGCTTCCTCGCGCCAGACCATCATGTCGTCGCTTTCCGCCATTCGCAAGCATCTCGGCATGTCTGTCGCCTATGTCTCAGAATTCGTGAATGGCCGCACAGTTTTCCGCTATGTCGATGCTCCGGGACTGTCGCACCTCATCAAGGAAGGCGACATTTATGACGCAGACGAACTTTACTGCCTGAACATTCTCGACGGAAAGCTGCCAGAGCTGATCCCCAATACGGCGCTGTATCAGTCGGCCAGCTCCATGCCGATCACCCAGACACTGCGTATCGGCGCCCATCTCAGCATCCCGATCTACCTCAGCAATGGCGAGCCCTATGGCATGTTCTGTTGCTTCGGACCGTATCCGAACCACAGCCTTAACCATCGCGACCTGGAAACCATGCGCCTTTTCGTCAATCTGGCGGCTCAGCATATCCAATCTGATATGGAACAGAGCATGCAGATGCGCGAGAAACGCGCGCGCATCATGGAAACGCTGGAGACCGGCGCTTTCGCCATTGCCTACCAGCCGATTGTGGATCTCGGCGGCATGCATCCTTGCGGCTATGAAGCGCTGTGCCGTTTTTCGGCTGAGCCCTACCGGACACCGGATGTCTGGTTCAACGAAGCTGCGTCCGTCGGGTTGGCTGTTGAGCTGGAACTCGCCGCCATTCGTGAGGCTGTCTCCGCCATCGACATACTGGACCCGGAGCAATATGTCTCCGTCAACGTCTCGCCCGCCACCATGCTGAGCGCTCACTTCGTCGACATGTTTTCGCGTCTGCCGCTCTCCCGCATCGTTCTGGAACTCACAGAACATGCGGTGATTGAAGACTATGAGCAGTACATGAAAATTCTCTCCCCGCTGCGCCGTCGCGGCTTGCGTCTGGCCGTGGACGATGCCGGGGCGGGCCATTCCTCCCTGCGCCATATCGTTCAGCTTAGCCCGGATTATGTGAAGGTCGACATGAGCCTGACGCGCAATGTCGATTCCGATCTTGCCCGCCGCGCCCTGATTGGCGCGCTCCTGTTCTACACCCGCGAAACCAGCGCCCAGATCATTGCCGAGGGCATCGAGACCCAGGCTGAACTGCAAACGCTGAAGCTGCTGGGCGTGCGCCGGGGCCAAGGCTATCTGCTCGGCCGCCCGTCGCAGGCTATCGCCAAAGAAATCGACATCCTCCGCGCCAGCTAGTCCAGCCCTGTTCATCCGGGCAGGATGCTCTAGATTAGAGGTCAGCAACCAGAGGGACCCCTGATGCATCTTGGCGAAATCATATCTGTCATCGCATTGTTCTGCGGCACGGTCATGGGGATTGGGGCCTTGTTCTCCCCAGCCTGGGCCAGCAAGGTCGTCCGCCTTGTCGAAGACCCTGACCCCCTGCGCCCCGGCGGGTATTCGGAATTTCGCGCCACCTATGGCGGTGTCTTCCTGTTCGCCCACCTGATCACGGCGCTTCTGGTCCTCTATCTTTGGGATGGGGAGCATCAACTGACCACGGCGCTCGTCGTGCTGCCGCTTGCCGCGGGCTGGATCGGCGCAGCCATCGGGCGTACAATGTCCCTCATCCTGGATACCCGCAAGAATCGGGAGCCCGGCATGATCCCGGTCTGGATTCCCACAGAACTCATCCTCGGCCTTGCTATTGGGGCCCCCTTCCTGCAATTCCTCCTGCAGACAAACTAACCGAAAGAAAATCCCATGACGGAGCGTCGAGAGACGGGCCGCCCGCGCCGGAAACCTGCCGGCCCGCGCAAGCAAAGCCCCAGATCAAAACCCGCCCACAAACCGAATACGCTGTCCGACGAAAAGGACTGGAGCGAAGGCGAACGCATTGCGAAATACCTTGCCCGGGCTGGCGTTGCCTCCCGCCGCGAAATCGAGCGCATGATCGAGGAGGGCAAGGTCAGCGTGGATGGCCAGCGCCTCACATCCCCTGCTTTCAAAGTGACTGGCAAGGAGCTGATCCGCGTTGGCCGCAAGACCATTCAGGCCCCGGATGCGACACGTCTGTGGCGCTATCACAAGCCCTCCGGCCTGATCACCACGACGAATGACCCCGAAGGCCGCCGCACCGTCTTTGACGAACTGCCCAAATCCCTGCCCCGCGTTGTCACCGTCGGCCGACTGGACCTGACCACCGAGGGCCTGCTGCTGCTGACCAATGACGGTACGCTTGCCCGCGCGCTGGAACTGCCGAAGAACGAGCTGGAGCGCACATACCGCGTCCGTGCGCACGGCACGGTCACGCCGGAGAAAATCCAGGAACTGGCCAAAGGCATCACCGTGGACGGTGTGGACTACAAGCCGATCAAGGCCGTTTTGGATCGGGAAACCGGGGCCAATAACTGGCTGACCGTCACCCTGTCAGAAGGCAAGAAACGGGAAGTGCGCCGCGCCCTGGAGTCGCTGGACCTTCAGGTGAACCGCCTGATCCGCGTTCAGTACGGGCCGTTCGTGCTGGAGGATCTGCGCCCCGGTTCTGTGGAGGAAGTGCCGACAGAGCTGCTGGAAGCGGCCATCGGGCACCTTCTGGAGACGCCCATTACAAAAAAATCACTCCAAAACGCCCCTTCCGAGGGGAAAGGTGCCGTTAAGTCACGCCTTGGCAGGCGCAAGCCATCGGCTAGACTTGATCCGAGGAAACGAAAACCAAAAAAATAATACTACCCTGAATGGAGAGCATCATGGCCGACACTGCCCTTGCCACCCCGCCCGAGACCAAGAAGGATCCGGGCCGGACGATGAGCGTAGCGGCGGCTGCGACCTGCGAGGATATCGTCTCTCCGGAAGTGTATGCAAACCCGGAACAGCTGGATACGGCCTTTACGCGCCTGCGCGCGGAGGACCCGCTGGCCTGGTGCGAGCCTGAAAGCTTCCGCCCGTTCTGGGCCCTCACCAAGCATGCCGACATCATGGAAATCAGTCGCCAGAACAAGCTGTTCACCAATGGCGAACGGGAAATGCTGTCCTATGCCAAAGCCGAAGCAGGTGTCTACGCCCAGACCGGCGGGCCGCACCTGCTGAAGACACTCGTGCAGCTGGACGACCCGATGCACTACAAGCTGCGCCACCTGACCCAGGAATGGTTCATGCCGCAGAATGTGAAGAAACGCGAAGACGCCATCCGCAGCATTGCCAAGCAATATGTCGACCGGATGGAAGATCTTGGCGGTGAGTGTGATTTCCAGCGCGACATCGCCCTCTACTATCCGCTGCGCGTCATCATGCAGATCCTAGGCGTCCCGGAAAGCGACGAGCCGATGATGCTGAAGCTGACCCAGGAAATCTTCGGCGCACAGGATGAAGATCTGATGCGCGACAAGACGCTCGCCCAAGAGAAGGATGCAGAAAAGGGCCTGGCCTCGATCAATGCGACGCTCGCCGAATTCTTCATGTACTTCACCAACATCACGGCAGACCGCCGCGCCAATCCGCGCGATGATGTCTCTACCGTCATTGCCAATGGCACAGTGGACGACGAGCCGATCGGCCAGCTGGAAGCCATGAGCTATTATGTCATCGTCGCCGCGGCAGGCCATGACACGACCAGCGCCTCCACAGGCGGCGGCATTCTCGGCATGCTGCAGAATCCGGATCAGCTGAAAAAGATGATGGAAGATCCGAAAGGCGTCTCCCGTACCGCCGTGGATGAGGCGATCCGCTGGACGACGCCGGTGAAGCATTTCATGCGTACAGCTCAGGACGATTATGAAATGCGCGGGCACAAGATCCTCAAAGGGGAGAGCCTGCTGCTCTGCTACCCGTCCGGCAATCGCGACGAAGAGATTTTCGACGATCCCTTCACGTTTGACATCACGCGCAGCCCCAACAAGCTGATCTCGTTTGGCCATGGCGGCCATATGTGTCTCGGCATGCATCTGGCGCGTCTCGAAATGCAGGCGATCTATGAGGAATTATTCTCGCGCCTGAAATCCATCGAATTGGCCGGAGAGCCAACGCACATCAAGGCAAACTTCGTAGGCGGACCAAAATCCATACCTGTGAGGTATAAATTCTAGGGAGGAAATACCAATGAGCCTGCAGAACGTCACAGACACCTACCAGCAGGAAGTTCCACCCACCCCGCCGAAACGAAAACCGGTTCATGACCTCATCCCGCCGGTCAATCTGACCGATCCGGAGGTCTTCTCGCGCCATGGCGGCTACACGCATGAAGCCTTCGCGCAGATGTGCCAGCAGGCTCCGGTCATGTGGCACCCGGAAGAAGTGGCGGCCGGTTTCTGGGCGGTCACATCCTATGATCTGGTCAAGCAGGTGGAACTGGACCCGGCCACCTATTCGTCACAGCGCGGCGGCATCCTGATGACATACGGCCTGCCGGACCAGCCAAAGCATCCGCTGTTGCATTCTTCCAGCCTGAACAGCCTGATCAATCTGGACCGGCCCTATCACACGCCGCTGCGCATGGAGCATATGCACTTTTTCCGTCCCGGCTTCGTGGCAGAATTGCGCAAGCGCGTGGAGGTCTATGTCACCGAACTGCTTGATGCGATGGAGAAGCAGGGCCCGGTCGTGGACATGGTGGAAATGTTCTCCGCCGAACTGCCCCTGTTCACGCTGTGTGAAATCCTGGGCGTCCCGGCGGAAGACCGGCCAAAGCTGGTCCACTGGATGCACTTCCTGGAAACCTCGCAATACCAGGCCCAGCAGGAAGGCCTCGGCAATGTGAGCCAGGAACAGATCATGACCTTCATGACAGAAATCCAGGCCATGTTCGAATATGGCCGCCACATGCTGGCCAAGCGCCGCGAGAACCCGCGGGAAGACCTGCTGTCGGCCATCGCCAATGTCGAGATTGACGGCAAGCCGCTCAGCCCGGAATTCCTTGATGGTTCCTGGCTGCTGATCGTGTTCGCCGGCAATGACACGACGCGCAATTCCCTCTCCGGCACGATGCGTCTGCTGACGGAATTCCCTGACCAGAAAGAAAAGCTGCTCGCCAATCCGGATCTCTTCCCGAACTTCGTGCATGAGTCGATCCGCATGGTCAGCCCGGTCACCTATATGCGCCGCACGGCCACGACAGACACACAACTGGGAGACCAGCCCATTGCGGAAGGCGACAAGGTGGTCATGTATTACGCCGCCGCCAATCGCGACCCGGCCAAATTCGCTGATCCGCACCGCTATGACATCAGCCGAGAGAATGCGAAGGAACACCTTGCCTTCGGTCACGGGCCGCATGTCTGCCTTGGCCAGCGCGTGGCCAACATGCAGCTGGAAACGGCCTATCGCCAGATCCTGTCACGCTTCCCGAACATCAAATGGACGGGCGAGCAGAGCCTTGCGCCGAACAATTTTGTCCACGCCATCTCCAGCCTGATGGTGGATCTCGGCTCATGAGTGATGCCCTCGTACTCCGTCAGGATAAGGATGGTCTTGCCACTCTGACCCTGAACCGCCCGGACAAGCTCAATGCCCTTACTGTCGGCGTGTTTCGGCAGCTGCGCCAGCATGTGCTGGATATCCAGAAGGATGACAGCGTTCATTGCGTCGTCCTGCGCGGGGCGGGCAAATGCTTCTCCGCCGGGCATGACCTGGCGGACATTGCCGAGGGGGAGAAAGTCCCCTCGCCCGGCTGGCATTCCGAAACGCTGCGCCTGATGGAGCGGCTGCCCAAACCGGTCATCGCGGCCGTGCATGGCCATTGCTATACCGGCGCACTGGAAATGGCGCTGGCGGCAGACTTCATCATCGCTGCCGAGAGCGCGCGCTTTGGCGACACGCACGCCAAATGGGCGCTCACCCCGGTATGGGGGATGAGCCAGCGCCTGCCCCGCCGCGTGGGCATCGCCACTGCCAAGCGGCTGATGTTCACAGCCGAAATGTTCAACGCCGCCGAAGCCCACCGCATCGGGCTTGTCGAACAGGTCCATCCCGACAGCGAGTTTGACGAGGCCGTCCAAAAACTCGCCCGGCAAATCCTCTCCAACTCGCCCTTCTCTCATGCGGCCAACAAGCGCCTGCTGGAGGCCACGGACGCCCGAGACCTTGACGGCGGCCTGCAATGGGAGATTCTCAATTGCGAAGGCGTGGGGCCTGACATGCAGGAGAGAATCGCGGCCTTTACCGGCAAGGCAAAGAAAGCAGACACATGAGTGATTTTTTGATCCGGCGCAGCGACCTGCGCGACACCAGCTGGACCCCCTCCCACCTGCCCGATCTGGCAGATGGCCATGCACGCCTGAAGGTCGATACATTCGCGCTCACCGCCAATAATGTCACCTACGCGACCTTTGGGGAGGCCATGCAATACTGGAACTTCTATCCGGCCGGCGATCCGGCCATGGGCCGCGTCCCGGTCTGGGGCTTTGCCACGGTCACGGCGTCAAAAGCCGAAGGCGTCACGCCCGGCCAGCGCGTCTATGGCTATCTGCCAATTTCGACCGAGTTCGACATCCAGCCTATCAAGGTCAGCCCCGCCGGCTTCATGGATGGCGCAGTCCACCGCAAGGGCCTCGCGCCAATCTACAACACCTATATCGATACCGCCGCGGATGCGTCTTATGACGCTGCCTTTGAAGACCAGCAGATGCTGTTCCGTCCGCTCTTCACGACCGGCTGGATGATTGATGACTGCCTGATGGAAACGGCGGCGGACATTCCGGAAACCGTCGTCATCTCCTCCGGCTCCTCCAAGACAGCGCTGGCCCTCGCCCATTGCCTGAAACTGCGCGGCGGCGTGGACACGGTCGCCCTGACATCAGAGCGCAACAAGGCCTTTGTTGAGTCTACCGGCCTGTACGGACGGGTGCGGACATATGCTGACGCAGACCGCCTCCACGCGCGCGGCCTGACCGCCTTTGTGGATTTCCTGGGCCGCCCATCCCTGACCGCAGATATCCACAACGCGCTGAAAGACCGGCTGGTGCGCAGCCTCGTCATCGGCGTGACGGACTGGGAAGGCAATCGCGCCCCCATCCAGCTGCCGGACCCGCAACCGGAGTTCTTCTTTGTACCAACTTATGCCGCAGGCCGCGCGAAGGAACTTGGCGCAGAGACTCTGAACAAGCGCCTCACAGACGCGCTCGTCTCCTTCTACAAGGTTTCAAAGGATTTCATCACGCCGGTGCATACCAGCGGCGAAGATGCCATCACAGAGGCCTGGGCCAAAACGCTCGACGCAGAAGTCAGCCCGTCAGAAGGCCTGATCCTGTCGCTCTGATCCAGACGACAAAAGCCCCTGATGCCAAAAGGCAGCAGGGGCAGTTTGCACAGAACAGCGCTCTTAGCGGCGCCCTGAAACCTTGAATTCCATCCGGCGGTTTTTCGCCCAGGCTTCGTAATTCTCGGCTGGGTCCAATGGGCGGGATTCGCCATAACCCTTTGCCGTCAGCGCGTCAGCATCGACGCCTTTCGCGATCATGTACTCCCGCACGGCATCCGCGCGCTGCTGGGAAATGATCTCATTATAATCATTGGAGCCCCGCGAGTCCGTATGGCCCCCGATCTCGATGGCGTGATCATCGCAGAGAAGGGCAACGCCCGTCAATGCGTCCAGCAAACTTTGGCTGGTCGGAGAGACGATTGCCAGATTGCTCTGGAACAGAATGGTGCGCCCTTCCATCGTTTCGTTGAATGCGGTCTGACAGGTCTTGCGGGAAGCCCCTTCCTGGATCAGCGTCGTCAGCGCCGCGCCGGGGCCGTTCTGGGCTGGCTGCTCCGCCGTCTCCAGGCTGATGCCATCCACAATCAGCGTCACGCCAGACGCCGCCGCATTTTGCTGAATGGCGGCCTCACCCGCAGCAAAACCCGTCTGCTTGGCGTCTGCATCCGGTGCAATGCCGGTCAGCACCGCGACAGGCTCACGCGCATGTACGCCCATCCATGGAAAGCCGAGATCCGGAAAGCTCCGCTCCAGCTCCGCCGCCCAGCCGGATTCGGCAGGAACGGACGCTGCGGTAGAGCGGGGCGCGGTGTCGGCCTTGCCTGGCAGGGCCGGGCCAGAGACAACAAAACTGCTGCCATCCCAGTAATATTCGCCAGGGGCCAGCTGAACACATTCCGCGCCACCCGCAGAATTCGCGGAGGCCGCCTTGGCGGCCTCACCGTCTTCCCCGCCACAGGCCACCAGGCTGAACATCGCCATGCCTGAAACCGTGCCTGTCAGAAGACCGCTGAACTTCATTCTGCTATCCCTTTCCTGCGTGCTTTCTGCACGGTGCTGCCCTGCGACTCTGCCCAGACTTTCCGGCCTTTATGAGGCATTGTCAAAAAGCTTCGCGGCTGAGGGGAAGTCCCAGGCCTAGTTGCCGCCTTTATAGACAGTGCCGCCTTTCATCACGAAATCCACATCCAGCATCTCGTCAATGTCCTTCAGCGGATCACCGTCTACGGCGATGATGTCGGCATATTTGCCTGCCTCAATCGTGCCGACCTGCTTGTCCATGTCGATATGCTCGGACGCGATTACGGTTGCAGAGCGCAAAGCCTCTTCCGGGGTGAATCCGGCATCCACCATCAGGCCCAGCTCCTGCGCATTGTCTCCATGACGGGACACGCCGGTATCCGTACCGAAGGCAACGTTCACGCCGCCCTCATGCGCCATGCGCAGCATCTCGATCATGTGGGGCCCCACAATCGCGGCCTTCTCGCGGCTTGCCGCCGGCAGCCAGGGCTCATTCACCCATCCGGTCACCGTCGCTCCTGCCAGAACGGTCGGCACCAGCGTTGCGTCATGTTCCTTGAACAGGGCAATCGTCTCTTCATCCGTATAGGAACCATGCTCGATGGAGTCGACACCCGCCCGCAAGGCCGAGTCGATACCGCCCTTGCCATGCGCGTGCGCCGTCACCTGGCGGCCCATGGAGTGAGCCGCTTCAACAATCGCCTTCAGTTCATCATTCGTGAATTGCTGCTCAAGCCCCGCGCGCGTATTGGACAGCACGCCGCCCGTCGCGGTGATCTTGATCACGTCTGCGCCATCCTTGATCTGCTGGCGTACAGCCCGGCGGCAATCATCAGCGCCATTGCAGATATTGCTGCCGGCAAACATCGCCATCACGGCCGGGGAATAGCCATTGATGTCACCATGACCGCCCGTCACGGCAACAGCGCGGCCTGCTGCACGCATGCGCGGCCCCGGCACCTTGCCGGATGCAATGGCATCGCGCAGTCCAAACACGGCTTCATTGGAGCCGCCCACATCCTGCACGGTCGTAAAGCCGGCCAGCAGCGTCTTGTAAGCAAAGCCTGCGCCCTTGAAGGCGCTGTCGACATCCGTGTCCTCAAACATCTCGATGCGGGCCGTCGGGCTGGTCTCGCTGGTGATGTGCACATGGCTGTCGATCATGCCCGGCAGCACATAGGCATCACGCAGATTGATCACTTCCACGCCGCGCGGCGCATTCTTGTAGCCCGCCTCGACAGAGACGATCTTGCCGTCTGTCACGGTGATCGTCTGCTTGGTCTTGTATCCTTCGCCCGGCGCCGCAAGCAGGTGTCCGGCATGAATCACTGCGTCCTGCGCCAGTGCCGTTCCCCCCGCGCTCAGCGCCATGCCAGCTGCCAGGGCCACGCCCGCAGCTGCTTTCATCAGTTTGCCTTGCATACTTGGTTCTCTCCTCAAGGTTTCAGGATCATCTTCATGGCACCGTTCTCACGGGCATCAAACATTCGATAGGCTTCCGCCCCCTCTGACAAGGGCATGTGGTGCGAGATCGTTCGCTCAGGCCGCAATTTCCCCGCCTGCAGCAGAGGCACCAGTTCCGGCCAGTGTTCAGGCACCGCGCATGTGCCTGTCCGAAAGGTTATATTCTTGATGAAGGCCAGCGCCATGGGGAACTTGAAGTCCATGCTCTGGTTCACGCCGATACAGGAGACCGTGCCCGCAGACTTCACCAACTTCAACGCCAGCTGGATCGCCGGGTCCGCGCCCACGCACTCCACCACACTGTCACACATGCGACCCTTGGTCTGTTCAGCCACCAGCGCCTTGGCCTCGCTTGCGTCCAGCGCGATCGCGCCCAGCCCCTCGGCCAGGGTCCGGCGCTCTGCCACCAGATCGACCGCGAACACACGCGCCGCGCCCATCAGGAACGCGCCCTCCACGGCCATCAGGCCGATCGGACCGCAGCCGACCACGGCTACCGTATCGCCGGGCTCGATGTCTGCGCCATGCAGGCCATGCCAGGCGGTCGGCAGATTGTCCGTCAACAGAACGGCCTGGTCTTCGGTCACGCCGTCCGGAATCTTCGCCATGCCGAAATCGGCGACCGGCACCATGCAGTATTCCGCCTGAACGCCCTGCAGGCCGGGCCCCAGCCCGTAACAGCGCCCGCCGCCCGTTTCGCATTCATTGATGTTGCCTGCCATACAGGGCGGACACATCCCGCATCCAACTGCGGCAGAGATCATTACCCTGTCGCCTGTCTTGAAGCGGGATACGCCGCTGCCGGTCTCCACCACTTCGCCAACGGCTTCGTGGCCGACACAATAGCCGGTCTCCTCGCTGAAGCCGTGGCCCTCATAGATGTGCAGGTCAGACCCGCATATCCCGCAGGCCGTCACCTTCACGATGGCGCTCCGTGTGTCTTCCGGTTTCAGCTCCGGCGCATCACCATAGGCGATGTCCCGTGTGCCCTGATACAGCAGGCCTTTCATCTTTCGCCTCCTATGCCGGCAACAGCTCTTTCGGATAGTCCGGATAGCTCGCCTTCAGCACGCCATGGTTCAGCAGCATGTCTGCCACCAGCTTCTCACCAGAGGCATCATAGAATTTCGTGCTGACCCAGTAATTCTCCACGCGGCGGCTTTGAGCCAACGCGACGATCTCGCGGCGCAGGATATAGGTCTCGCCCACCAGCAGCGGGCCATCGATCATGCGCACCTGCAGGTCAGCGAACAGGCCAATGGCCGGTTGCTTGATCGGAAACTTCGCCTTGCGGGCAGTGTAATTGCCCAGAACACTCACCATTTCCAGCGGCACGACCGGCTTGCCCCAGGGGCTGGCAGACGCGTCATGGTACAGGTCCATTGGCTCGGTAATCACTTTCAGCTTGTCTGCCAGCGAGAATGGGTAAAGGTCGCCCATATGTTGATCCGGGCCCATGGTGACGATCTCGTCCTCGGCCCCCGTCATGCCGACCTTCATGTCAGACAGGATCACCAGATCGCCTGCCGGGCGCAGCTTCGCCATCCGCGCTTCCAGCAGCGGTTCGCCATGGTCCGGGCCGATGGAGGCACTGGCTTCCAGAACCGGCGTGCCATCTTCCTTGAAGGCGCGGCACAGCGTGCGCGTCTCGCCGGGGGCCGGACGGTCTACCTCGACGCGCACTTTCTCCCCCTCGAACACCATGTTCAGGAAGTGGCTGGAAAAGCATCCGCGCTCAAACCAGTCATTGCCCCAGATCTCGACCAGATAGGGCACAAACTGGCTGAAATGTGTAGGGCCTTCAATCGGGCCAGCCTTGATGCCCAGCCGCTCGGCTTCGGAATCATCATGCAGGCTCTTGTGACCATCATAGGATTGCTCCTGCAGCATCTGTGCGGGCGCCCGCAGCGGGCCTTTCAGTGTCTCGGTCATGTTCGCTCCTTCAGGAATAGTGATGGATGATTGTAACTCTTGTCCGGGGCCGCGCTCACGCCTTGGCGGGCCGCTCCGGGGTCAGCCGCATGCTGACGAATGATAAGGTAACCAGCAGGCCTGACAGGCAGAGGCACATCCGCGTGATACCATCCCAGCCCCAATGCTCATACACGCTTGTGCCCGCCCAGCTGGCGATGCCGCCGCCAATGAACATCAGCACGATATACGCCGTCATCAGGCGCGTGCGGATGCCCTGGGGCTGGTTCAGGAAGGTCATCCGCCCCGTCACATCCACCAGCGGCCCGATAATGTTCATCAGCACGATGGGAATGATCAGCAGATACAGCGAATGCCCGAACACGCCCAGCAGCGCGACGCCGCAGAAATGCACCAGCGCCCCGAAAAAGCGCGTACGCCGCGGGCCCAGCCGGTCTGCCCAGCCGCCAAAGAACGGCGTCGTGATCAGGTTCAGCATCGAAATCGCGGCCAGATAGCCAACCGTGTCGGCGCCATAGCCCATTTGCGGGCTCGTCAGGTACAGACCCAAGCCCAGCCAGACGCACAGGAATATCCCGAATCCCAGCCCCTGGATTACGCCGGACAGCAACACTTCCGGATGCCGGCGCACCACCGGAAACACGGACAGGACAAGAGAGATATAGCTCTGCTTCGGCGTGTCATCGTCGGATTTTTGGCGCTCATCCATGATGCGCGGCAACAGGAAGGCGACAACGCCCATGATGCCGAAGGCGATATAATACACCACGCGCCAGCCCAGATGCTCGCCCACCCAGCCGCCGCCGACGCGCGCCACCAGAATGCCGCTCACCACGCCCGTGGCCAGCATCGCCGTCACCCGGCCCAGCCGCGCGGCAGGCGCGCGTTTCGAGGCATAGGCCGGCAGCAAATAGGGTGTGATCGTCGCAAAGCCCAGAAAGGTTGACCCGGCCAGGAACAGCCAGAACTCACTGGCAAACGCCATCACGCCCAGGCCCAGAAACTGCCCCGCCGCAAAGATCGTCGCCAGCCGCCGGTTCGAAATCCGGTCCCCCAGCGGCAGCAGCAGGAAGATGCCCAGTGCCAGCGCGATCTGGTTGAAGGCGGGCACCATGCCGATTTTGGAGGCACTGACGTCAAAATCATCTGCCACCAGGGCGATGATCGGATGGATATAATACGCGTTCGCCGTCACCGCCGCGCAGGCCAGCGTCAGCAGGAACAGATCCCGCTGACTAAGCTGCTGATATTCAGGCCCGCCCCCGGAGGGCCCGTCTGGATCTGGCGTCACCCCGGCATCCCGGCTCTGCGGGCATATTCGGCGGCGAACTTGGCCAGCGGCACAACGCGCGCGGCATTGCTTTCCGCATTCGCACTATTGGCCGTACCGTCCCTCACCCGGCCAATGATGCCCTGCAGAATGCCCGCCAGTCGGAAGCCATTATAGGCAAAGTAATAGTCCAGCTCCGGCAGGCCATCACGGCCCGTATGCTTGCAATAGAGGTCGACATATTCTTCCATTGTGGGAATGCCCCACGCCTCAAGATCGTCGATTGCCATGATGGAGCCGCGCGTGGAATCGCCCGGCGGCATCACCCAGTTCATCAGGTGATAGGAAAAGTCCGCCAGCGGATCGCCCAGCGTGCACAGCTCCCAGTCCAGCACCGCGATGACTTTCGGCTCTGTCGGGTGCAGCACCATATTGTCCAGGCGGTAGTCACCATGCACGATGGTGGTCCTGTCGCCCGGCGGAATGTTCTTCGGCAGCCATTCGATCAACTGCTCCATCTCCGGAATATGGATCGTTTCGGAGGCCTTGTACTGTTTCGTCCAGCGATGGATCTGGCGGGCCACATAGTCGCCCTCCTTGCCGAAGCCTTCCAGGCCCGCGGCGCGCCAGTCGACATTGTGCAGGTCCGCAAAGGTCTTCACCTTTGCCTCATAGATCTTGCGACGCATCGCCGGCTCATAATCGGGCAGCGTGCCATCCCACAGGATGCGGCCTTCCACCATGTCCATGACATAGAACATCGTGCCGATGACATCATCATCCTCGCACAGGCCATAGGGGCGCGCGACCGGATAGCCGAGCGGGTAGAGCGCGCTGATGACGCGGAATTCGCGGTCCACGGCATGGGCGCTCGGCAACAGCTTGCCCGGCGGCTTGCGGCGCATGACATATTTCTTGGTCGGCGTGACCAGCTGATAGGTCGGGTTGGACTGCCCGCCCTTGAACTGGCGCACTTCCAGAGGGCCCTGATAGCCCTCAACATTGGCTTCCATCCAGGCCGCCAGCTTGGACTCATCGAACTTATGCGACTCCGCGACAGGCTTGGTGCCTGTAAACAATTCCGCGGCGGTTTCTCCCTCGGCCATTTTCTGCCCTCTTTTTTCCAACTTTACCTGCCACACCATACCTACGGCTTACGCCACGCCAAGGCCTTCCCCTGCGTCCGTATGACCGCCATCAGGAAAGGCGCGCACCATGCGCAAGATCGAAACCCTTGTGACAGTTCTGACATTTATAACCGCCGTAAGTATTACACTCATCGCGCTATTGGCCATCATTTTATGGCGACAGGTCATATGGGCGGTTCAATCTACGCAGATTGTCCGATCCCCGAAGACAAAATCTGCGCCCATGCGCCTTTTGTCCGCCGTCAGGGAACAGGACACATCCGGCCTCATCACCCTGCCGATGCCCGGCGCGGCATCAACAGATTCGCCCGCGCTGCATCAACTCCCCCATTGACGCGCGGGGCGGCGCGCTTTTGTCTGCAGGCCTGAACTGCGCACATAATGAGACACGCACATGGTCCTGAACCGCGTCAAAGGTATCTTCCGCAAGCGCCCGGCAGACACCCCGCCGCCGCCTCCACCCCCGCCTGACGTCACCATCATCCAGAGCGATGATTTCCGCATGCCGGGCCGCGCGCTGGACAGCCTCAATCGCTGGCTAAGCCTTGTCGTGAATGTCGCCATTCTGATCGCGCTCATCGTGCTGATCCTTCAACTACGCCAGCCCCCTGCCACACCTGACGCCAGCCTGCAGCCCCCTGCCGCCACAGACAGCACGCCCGAATAATTACCTCCAAAATTCAACTCAGCGTTTGAGATCACGCGGAAAGCCGTCTAGGTTTCCTGCCAAGGGGCGTATCCACTTTGATACAGGGCTAAATAAATGCACTTACGGGTTTCCATAGCGGCCGCAGCGCTGCTGTCCGCGTGCGCAACCGGCACGCCCATGCCTGCGCCGCTTCCCTCAGACACACTCAGCTTTTCCCCCGCCAACACAGACAGTCTCGAAACCGTGCGGATAGAGCTGACCGTGCAGGCAGACACAGACGGAGAGACGGTTTTCCTCTTCCCTGACGCATGGGGACCGGACGAAAATCTCGGCCAGCTCGTCTCGAACCGCGCCGTATTTGACGCCGCCACCGGGGCCGCCCTGCCAGCCCAAATTGAGGACAACCGTGTCACTGTCAGCGCCGTGCCGGGCCAGATTCTCAAACTTAGCTATGACATCCAGCAGGATTATCAGGGCCTGCCGCAATGGGGCGTCCAGCGAATGCCCGGCATGCGCCCGGTGTTGCAGCCCACCTATGCCTCGCTGATCGGGCACACCATCCTGCCCTCGGTCGAAGGCCGCGATCCGGAACTTCGCGTCACCTTCACCGGCTTCCCCCTCGGCGCAGCCTTCAGCCAGCCCGCGCCGAATGGCACCTCCGCCCCCATCGCGCTCTCCACTGCGCAGGACAGCCTTTACGCCTTCGGCGCCTACCGCTTCGGCGAAACCGATACCGGTGTGCGCACCGCGATCCTGGGGGAGTGGACCCTGCCCGATGCCGACATCGCCTTCACCACGTCCAGCGTGTTGAGCCTCGCTGGAGAGGCCTTTGAAGACGCCGCCTTTGACCAGTACTTCCTGGCCGTCACGCCTCTGCCAGACCTGCCGGAAGGCTCCTCCGTCATCGGCACCGGCCTTACCGAATCCTTCCTCCTGCTCGCCACCCGAAATGCAGACCCGGAAAACCTGACCCACACAATCACGCACGAAATCCTCCACGAATGGATCACACGCCGCATGGGTCAGACCGATGAGGCAACAGACCCGGCCCGCATGTGGTTCACGGAAGGCTTCACCGAATACTACACCCAACTCACCCTGCTCGGCTCTGGCGAGACCAGCCTTGAGGAATTCCTGCAAAACATGAATGCTCTCTGGGCGGAATATGAAGCCTCCCCCGTCAACACAATGCCCGCAGGCGATCTCATCGACCACATCTGGGACAGCCGCGAAACCGAACGCCTGCCCTATCAGCGCGGCGCATTGCTCGCCTTGCACTGGGATACGCTCGCCCGCGCCCAGGGCCGCAGTCTGGATGATGCCATCGCCGCCCTGCTGGACCGGGCAGAAACCATCCGCGAGACGGGCGAAGCACCGCTGCTGCCGGATGACGCTATCCATGCCGCGCTCGAAACCGTCATCGGTCCGCGCTTTGAGGCCGATCTCGCCACCTATATTCAGGGCGGCGCGAAAATTCCCCTCACGGCCCTTAGCCTGCCAGACTGCCTGAGCGTGGAGTCCCCGCCAGACGCCCCGGCCCGGCTCGTCCTTGCGCCCGGCGCAGACAGGGCCGCCTGCCGCGCCACCCTTGCCGGGCCGTTCGCCCGTCAGGCCCGCTGACCGGGTCTCAACACACCCGCTCTTGCATTCGCGCGGCGCTCTAGTAGACCGCCGCGCATGCTTACGATTTCTAACCTCGATTTTCAGGTCGAAGCCCGGCCCCTGTTCGAATCTGCCTCGGCGCAGATCGCAGCCGGCTGGAAAGTGGGCCTTGTCGGCCGCAATGGCACCGGCAAGTCCACCTTGCTGCGCCTGATCCGGGAGGATGTGGAGCGCCCGACCGCCGACAGCGCCATTCGCCTGAATACGGGCGCGCGTCTCGGCTGGGTCGCGCAGGAAGTGCCCGCCACGGATGACACAATCCTGGATGTCGTGCTGGCTGCCGATACAGAGCGCCACGCCCTGATGCAGGAAGCCGAGACGGCGACCGATCCGCACCGCATCGGCGAAATTCATGAACGTCTCCTGGACATTGACGCCTGGACGGCAGAGGCCCGCGCCGCCGAAGTGCTGAACGGCCTCGGCTTCACGACGGAAGACCTGTCACGCGCCACAAAGGAATTCTCCGGCGGCTGGCGGATGCGCGCGGCGATTGCCGGTGTCCTCTTCTCCCAGCCGGATTTTCTGCTGCTGGACGAGCCGACCAACTATCTGGACCTTGAAGGCGCCGCCTGGCTGGAAGGCTATATCAAGCGCTATCCGTATACGGTGCTGATCGTCAGCCACGACCGGGAATTACTGAACCGCTGCGTCACGCACACCATGGCGCTGGAACACCGCAAGCTGTCCATCTCGCCCGGCGGCTATGATGACTGGCTGAAGCTGCGCGCAGCAAAGCTCGCCCAGTTGGAATCCCAGCAGGTCAAACAGGCCAAGGAACGCGCGCACCTGCAAAGCTTTGTGGACCGTTTCCGCGCCAAGGCCTCAAAGGCTCGTCAGGCCCAGTCCCGCATCAAGATGCTGGAAAAGATGCAGGACATCTCCATCCCGGTGGCAGACCGCACAACGCCGTTCAAATTCCCCGCGCCGGAAGACAAGCTCGCCCCGCCGATGCTGGAAATCAAGGATGCCGATCTCGGCTATGGTGAGGATGCCATCATCCTGAAGAAGGTGAACCTTCGTCTGGACCCGGATGACCGCATCGCCATTGTCGGCGCGAATGGCCAGGGCAAGACGACCCTCGTCAAATCCATCGCCGAGCGCCTGCCCCTGATGGGTGGCCAGCGCATCGCCCCGCGCGCTGTGCGCATCGGCTATTTTTCGCAGGACCAGTTGGACGAACTCTCCGAGGGCGACAGCGTACTGATGCACATCCAGCGCATCATGCCCAAGGGTACGCCCCCGGCCAAGGTGCGCGCCGCGGCCGCCGCCATGGGCTTCCCGCACGAAAAGGTGGAAACCAATGTCGAAAAGCTGTCCGGCGGAGAGAAAGTTCGCCTGCTGCTCGGCCTGATGTCGGCCGAAGCACCGCACATCCTGATCCTCGACGAGCCGACCTCTCACCTCGACATCGACAGCCGCGAGGCCCTGATCTACGCGCTGAACGATTTCCCCGGCGCCGTCCTTCTGATCACGCACGATGTGTACCTGGCCGAAGCGACCGCTGACCGGCTCTGGCTGGTCAAGGATGGCCGCGCGTCGCCTTATGACGGAGACCTCGAAGACTATCGCGCCCTCGTCATGAAGGCCGACCGGGAAGAGGCCAAGGCCGCCAAGCCGCAAAAGTCTGCTGCCCCCAAGGCGGAAGACCCGGAAGCGAAGAAACGACTCAGCGCCTTCAAGAAAAAAGCCCGCGAGGCCGAAGAGCGTATGGAAAAGGCAAACGCCGCCATCGCAAGGATCGACGCCAAACTCGCCGAAGGCACTCCGCCTCCGGAAGAGCTTGAGAAACTGCTGAAGACCCGCGCCGACCACGCCGCCACATCCGAAGCCGCCGAAACCGAATGGCTCGAAGCCGCCGAGGCTCTGGAAGCCGAAGGCTAGACGCCCTTAGCTCCCTCCGGGAGAAGAGGGCCCCATTGCGCAGCAATGGGAGGTGAGGGTATGCCCCAATCCCCCTGTCACAAAACCCGCCCCTGTCTCGTCTTGTCATTGAAACCGGCAAGGAGACCCGATCAATGACCCCCGAAACACTACGCGCCCAGGCCCGCGCCATGGGCCAGCAATTCAACTATGACATCACCTATATGGAAGAGATCATCAACATCTCTCCCCCTGCCGCCGAAGGGCTGATGAGCTTTGTCGGCATCTACAAATATCGCGGCCCGTCGGCTGGCAAGGCGGCGTGGCATGGCGCCCTGTTCGCCTCCACGCTGGAGGGCGATTGCGGCCCCTGCGTCCAGCTCGTCATCGACATGGCGATTGCTGACGGTGCAGACACAGACGCGCTGAAAGCCTGCGCCGAAGGCGAGGCGCAAAGTGCCGGCACGACCGGTCTCGGCTTCCGCTTTGCGATGGCTGCGATCACCGCAGACCTGGCGACAGATGATCTGCGCCGCCAGATCGAGGCAGAGTTTGGGAACAAGACCGCCCTGTCCTGCGCCTTCGCGGCGGCGGCAGGCCGGTTCTATCCTGTCCTGAAGCGCGGCATCGGCCACGGCAAGCCATGCCGGGCGCTGGACATTGCTGGCCAGCGCATCACAGTGGCCGCATGAGTGCTGACACCGCCATCTTCGAGGCCGAACGCCCGGCCCTGACCGCCCTCTGCTATCGCATGCTGGGAGAGCGGGCCGGGGCCGAGGATGCGGTACAGGATACCTGGCTGCGCTGGCAGAGGGTTGACCGGCGCGGAATTGAAAACCCGCGCGCCTGGCTGCGCCGCACTGCCACGCGCATCGCCATTGATGCCCTGCGCTCGGCCCGGTCGCGCCGCGAAACCTATCCCGGCCCCTGGCTGCCGGAGCCACTGGTAGAGAATGAACATCTCAGCCTCGAAGACAGCTTCGTCATCGCGCAGGAATGCGAACTCGCCCTGTTATGGGCCATGGAACGCCTGTCGGAAACGGAGCGCGCCGCCTTCATCCTGCGTGAGGCCTTCGATGCCGGCTATGACGAGATCGCCGCCGCCACGGGAAAGTCAGAGGCTGCCTGCCGCCAATTGGTCAGCCGCGCCCACAAACGCCTGCAGGAAAGTGGTCCGCGCTTTGACGCCAGCCCCAGCGAAGTCGCTGACCTGCTGCAACGCTTTCTCTCCGCCGCCGCGGCTCAGGATCATGACACCGTCCTCTCCCTGTTCGCACCGCAGGCCACCGCCTATAGCGACGGCGGCAAGAAGGCTCGCGCAGCGCTTCGCCCCCTGATGGGTCCGGAAGAAATTGCACAGGTCCTGATGGCCATCATGCATAAAGCCGCGAAGGAACAGGCGCACTGGACCATCGAGCCCGCCAGCGCCAACAATGCCCCGGCCATCGTCCGCCGCCTGAATGGCAAGATAGATCTGGTCCTCACCCTCGCCCCGGATGCCTCCGGCCGCATCGCCTGGCTCTACGCCATGCGCAATCCGGACAAACTGCCTGTGTGAAAAACGCCTAGCCCAGCACCCGGTCACAGAACGCGGCATGCATCGCGCGCAATTCGGCCAGCGCGCTGTGGATTACGTCCCGCTTCGGGTCGAACATCAGTTCCAGCGTGATACCGCGCAGCGACAGGATCAGCATCCGCGCATGCACGATGCACGCCTCGACATCCTTCACGCCCGCCGCCAGCGCAATGCGTTGAACGTCCGCGTCGATCTCCACCTCGATCTCGACCGCGATGTGGCGCAGCCGCTCGGCGAGGTCTGCATCCCAGCGCGCCGCCAGCAAGACTTCCGTCACTGCCGCGCCTTCGGGAATATTCTGCGTCTGCCAGAACATATCGCACAGTCTGCGCATCTTCTGCGCAGGATCGTCGACGCCCTCAAACCGCGCGCGCGTGTCGGCAATCATCGCGCGCATCGCCGCTTCGCTGGCCGCGCTCATCAGGTCCAGCCGCGTCGGGAACTGGTTCAGCACAGAGCCCCGGCTGACGCCCGCCTTCGCCATCACCGATTCCACCGATGTGGCCGCATAGCCCTGCTCTGTCAGGCACTGCACGGCAGACCTCACCAGCAGGCGCCGCGTTTCCTCACCCTTCCGTGTCCGCCGCCTGCCCCCGGCGTGGCCGCCCACGTCATTATTATCTGTCTCAGTCATCAGCGCCACCTTACCGTCAAACATGGCGGTTCCGTCAAGCTATCGCAAAAATTTAAATTAGTCATGATTGACTAATTTCGTGCGTCCTCTAGCCTGTCTTCATCCGGAAGCAGGCAAACCTGCTCCGCATCAAAGAATACCGGCACAGACCGGCACGGAGGAAACAGGCATGAACACGACAGCCCAGCAGCAAGACACCCCCACCACATCCGGCGAAGGCTATCAGGTTTTCAGAACCCGCAACGCCCCGTCTCTGGACGAGACCGCCCATATGGAACTGGCAGACGTGACGCCAGATCTGGAAACCGGCATCGGCACCGCGCTGGAGGCCGGCTTCGCAGACGGCAATATCGTGAAAACCCTGTTCTCCCGTCCGGGTTTCAGCCTCACCTATGCCTGGTTCAAATCCGGCTTCCCACTTCCTCTTCATACGCACAATGTCGACTGCCTCTATTATGTTGTGGCCGGCAGCCTGCAGCTCGGCACCGATACGCTGGGGCCGGGTGACGGCTTCTTTGTTGGCGCGGGCAAGGCCTATCGCTACACGCCCGGCCCGGAGGGCGTCGAGGTGCTGGAATTCCGCAGCGAGGAAGATTTCAATATCAATTTTCTGGCGAAGACCGTTCCCGCATGGGAGAAGATTTCAAAGGTCATCGCCGACCGCCGCCCCGCTTGGGCCAATGAAACTCCCCCCAGCAATGCGCTGGCCTGAGACAGGGGCGGCGGATTCCCATGACACAGAGATTTGACGGCAAGGTCGCCCTCATCACCGGCGCGGCCAGTGGCATCGGCGCCGCCACGGCCCGCCTCTTCGCCAGCGAAGGCGCGCTCTGCGTGCTGGCAGACATCAGCGAAGACGGCGCGAAGGCCCTTGCGGCAGAACTCGGCGACAGCGCCATGGCCATCGCCTGTGATGTCTCGAAACAATCCGATGTCGACGCAATGGTTCAGGCGGCGGTAGACCGCCATGGCCGCATCGACATCCTGTTCAACAATGCCGGCATCGGCAGCTTCGGCACGTCAGTTGAGCTGACAGCAGAGGCCTGGGAGACTGTCATCGCGGTAGACCTGCACAGCGTCTTCTATGCCTGCCACGCCGCCATACCGCACATGCCGCGCGGCAGCGCGATTGTGAACACGGCCTCCATTTCCGGTCTCGGCGGAGACTATCGCTTTGCCGCCTACAACGCCGCCAAGGGCGCGGTCGTGAACTATACCCGTGCGCTCGCGGTGGATCATGCCCGCGACGGCATCCGCGTCAACGCGCTCTGCCCCGGCCTGGTCGATACGCCCATCACGGCAGGCTTTCATGACATTCCCGGCCTGAAGGAAGACTGGACCCGCCGCATCCCCATGGGCCGCGCGGCCCAGCCGGAAGAGATGGCGCACGTCGCCGCCTTTCTCGCCTCGGAGGCGGCCTCCTATGTCACCGGCTCCATCATCGTGGCTGATGGCGGCGCGACCGCCCATACCGGCCAGCCCGAAATCGCTCAATTTGCTGACATCCCCACAGAGTAGGCCACATGCGCGCAGCCACCCTTCAGGGCAAATCCCTCAGCATTCGCACACTTGCAGACCCTGTGCCTGCCGCCGGGCAACTCCTCGTCCGGCCCCTCTTCACCGGCATTTGCGGCAGTGATCTCAGCCAGCGCAAGCAGATGGCCCTGCTGGCAGAACAAACCCCGCCCGCAGACCGGCACACACTGCCCGCCATCATTCCCGGCCACGAATTCAGCGCGGAGATCGTCGACATTCCACCCGGCACAGACACGCCGCTGAAGCGCGGAGACCTGATCAGCGCCCTGCCCTTCACGCATGATCATGACGGCACACCCGCCGCGATCGGCCTGTCACCGGATCATGGCGGCGGCCTCGCCGAACTGGCCTGTGTGGACGCTGTGCGCAGCTTTCGCATTCCGGACGGGATCGCGCCGGATCTGGCCGCCCTGACAGAGCCGCTCAGCGTCGGGCTGCATGCGGCCAATCTGGCCAGCTGCAACCAAGGGCCAAATATCATTATCGGCTGCGGCCCGGTCGGGCTCTCCGTCATTCTGGCCCTGCGCGCCCAAGGGCGCGGGCCCATTCTGGCGGCGGATTTCTCGGCAGAGCGCCGCAAGGCCGCCGCAGACCTTGGCGCAGACATTGTACTCGATCCGGCGACCGACAGCCCCTATGAGCGCTGGAGCGATCTCGGCTTCACGCCGCACGCCATGTCACCCCTGCTGGCGCGGGACTTTCTGGGCCTGCCCTCCGGCCTCAACATATTTGAGTGTACCGGCGCGCCCGGCGTGATTGACCAAATCACGAAAACCGCGCCCCCGCACACGCATATCATCGTGGTGGGCGTCTGCCCGCATGAAGATACGCTGACGCCCTATGAGGGCATCGTCCGGGAACTGACGCTTGAGTTCAGCTTCGCCTACCGCCCGCATGAATTCGGCGAGGCGCTCGGCCTGCTGCAAAGCCATTCAGAACTGGCCGCGCGCCTCATCACCAGCCGCCAGCCCCTCGCCAGCATCGAAGCCGCCTTTGACAGCCTCGCCGCCAACCCCCATGAGATCAAGGTCCTGATAAACCCGCACGCCTGACGCCCCTAATCAAAGAAGCACTTCTCCGTGCCATCGCCCTGATTGTAACAGCGCGGCTCGGACACCGGCTCGTTGTAGCGCTTTATGCGTGCCACGTCCTCCGCATAGGCCTGGGCAGCCTTCTGTTCCTGCGCGCGCTGGCCGTCAAATATCCCCTGCGCCCATGGCCACACCAAATTGCATTCATAGCTGTTATTCCCGAACCGGCTGCAGATATCATACGCATCGCTGGATCGCGGCAGGGCATGCCATCGGCGCCAATACGCGCTCAGATATTTGCCGCCCAGCGTGCGGGCCGCGGCGTAGAAATCCCCGCCATAGGGCACATCACTGCTGTTCATCGCCAGTATCGCATCGGCAGTTACCTTCAGGGAGTCCCTCGCCTCGGCCTCATACCGTGCCTGCAACACCTCCCAGGGCGTTTCCAGATATTCGCGGTAGTTCTTGTTGTTTTGCCACCATTCGCGGGCCGTCTTCAGGATCAGCGGACGCTCCATCGCCAGTGGATTGTCCGGGTGCGTTGCTTTCTTGTCCCGCGCCTCATAGGCTGCCCACAGCTCTTCCCGGCCAATATCCATGCCGGCATCATACCAGTCCGTCACCCCTTCGGAGCGGTTCATCGGATTCTTGAAATAGCGAACCGCCAGCCGCAAGGGCGGCTCCGGTATGTCGCGCTTGTCCGCGTCCCCGAACAGGCCGTAATATTCATCCTTGTCCAGCGTGCCCAGCCAGACATCGGCAAAGGGCGGATAGCCCTCGCGCCCAAGGATCAGCTCCATGATGGATTCGGGCATCAACTCGTCCCGCTTTCCGCTCAGCAAATCCCCTTTCGGGGCGTTTGCCACCAGGCGATACCACCGCCCGTCCGCCGCTTCATACACGACCAGCCAACCGCGCACGCCTTTGATCTCTGGCAGGAACAGCGGCACAATGCCCAATATGTTGGGATGGTCAAAGGTCAACACGTCGCCATCCGCTTTGCGGATAGGCAGGTAAATCCGCTCTCCGGACAATATGCCGTGTCCGGATGTCATGGTTGCAACGCGCTGCACCGGGGCCTGCTGGTAATTATTGAAATTATTATCGTCCCACTCATCCGCCAGCGCATAGCCCACGGGCAGCGTCTGGAAATACGGGCCGACTGCTTCCATCTCCAGCGTCAGCGCATTGACGACCACGGACAGGCCCGTGCCATCCTCGCCCTTCACCGGAAAGGCGATCTTGCCATTGCCATAATAGTGGAAATCATAATCCCCGCTGCCTTCGTTCAGCACACCGGAAATGCGGTGGGCCTCCTTGCCCTGATTGTCCATCACGGCCAGCGTCTTGCGCGGCCCGTCCGCAGCATCCGAGTCTTCGAATATCAGCGTGAAGGGCCTTTCCGGCACCTTACCGTAAATCTGATAAAACCTGAAATGCTTGTATGGCAGGGTGCTCAGATGCGGCTTCACCGGGTCCAGCGTGGCGTAATAATATCTATAATCCAGCCCCTTCACGAGGGCCATCTTGTCACTGATCGGCAGCACCTGAATGAATTCCGCCGGCAACAGGGTTGTGCCGTCTTCCGCCTTCAGGCCCTGCAGCACCACCTGTTTCGAAATCCAGGAATAACCATTGCCTTTGCTCTGGCCGCCATACTTGTGCGCATATTCCGTGTATTGCTCACGCGAAATGCCGTAGCGGTCCAGCACCGCGCCCATCCGCTCCGGGCCCAGTTGCGACACGGACCATAGCCGCACCGGCATGGTGCCGGTATCAGTCCGCACATACCGCATCTCTTTCGTAATGCAGCTGAAGTCCTGCGGAGATTCCTCCAGACACATGTCTCGGCTGCGATCACCCAGGATGCTTCCCGCATCGCTATATGCCTTCCACGCATGCGCCTGCAGCGCGCTCATGGCCACCAGCATGGCCAGCATCAGATATCGAAACAACAGCGTCTCCCCACAGCTTGCTCAGACGCCGCCCAGTGTAGCGCCTCTCCGTGACATGACCAGACCCAACGCCCGGCCAGTATTATGTCTAATTGTAGAAACATGTTTCCGTTTTCGCGCCCGTTTGGTAGCAGCGCGGCTCCTTCATCGGTGGGCGGTATTCAGACTTGTAGCCCTGGCTGAACTTCTTCTGGCTGTAGCGATCGGCTTCCCTGGCCGCTGCCTCGCGCTGGCCCTTCGAGATATTGTCCGCCCACGCATAGACGAGACCGCATTCCATGCTGGAGCTGCCGAACCGGCGGCAGATATCATACGCGTCGGCCGAATGCGGCAGCTGGTGATACTTGTTCCAATAGGCCTGCAGGTATTTCCCGCCCTTTGTGCGGGCGACATAATAGAAGTCGCCATTGAAATCGAGGCCGTAGCCGCTGATCAGGGCATTGTCCGCCGCGCCTATCAGCGTGCGCTCCTGCTCTGCCTGCGCGCGCGCGACATGCACTTCCCACGGCGTCTCCAGATACTCCCGATAGGCGGCATTCGACTCCCATTGCTGCTTCATCTCCGCGATGATTTCCGGCATCGCCAGCGCCTGCGGATTGTCCGGATGCGACATCCGCCCCGCCCGCGTGTCATAGATCTTCTGGAAATTCTCTGCGCTCGGATCGCTGCCGACCAGATACCAGTCCGTCACGCCGCCCGCCGACAGCTGCCGCGGGTTCTCGAAGAAGCGTGCCGCGACGCGATAACTCGGCGGCGGAATGTCCTTCGGGTTCGCATTCGCAAACAGCGCCTTGTGCGTCTCCTGCGGCAGGGTGCCGATCCAGATATCCGCCAGCGGCAGGTATTCGTTCGGCTCCCACATAAACACCCGGACAGATGACGGCGACAGCTCGCTCGACTTTCCCGTTTCCTGTTTGTAGAAGTCATCCTTCTGCGGCGCATGCATGATCAGCTTGTACCACTGGTCGGTCGCATTCTCGTACACGATCAGCCACCCGCGAATGCCGCCAATCTGGCCGGGCAGGCGCAGCGGCACCATGCCCCGCGCCGCTTTCGGGTGTATGAGGGGTTCCGGATCGGCCTTCCATTCGCTCAGCGGCTCATAGATGTCCGCAGACAGAAGGCCCTTGCCGGAAGGCATCTCTCCGATCTTCTGGAAGGGGTAATATTTCAGGTCGTGCTTGTTGTCGTCCCACTTTTCCGTCAGCGCATAGCCCACATCGAGAATATCGAACACCGGGCCCATCTTCTCCAGCTCCAGCGTGATCGTATTGAAGAAAACCGAGAACTCGCTTCCCTCCGAGCGTACGGGGAAGCCGATATAGCCCTCATAGAATTTATAGTAATCATCCGCGCCATGCGTGTTCGGAATGATGCCATTGATCTCATAGGCCGCATTCCCGTCTCCATCGAAGATCGTATAGGTGCGCAGGTCGTCCTTGGTCGCTCCATTCTTGATCGCCATCAGGGCAAACGGCCTCTTCGGCTCCGTGCCGTCGATCCATTCGAGACTGTCCCATGGCAGCGCGAGCGGCGTCAGCGTCGTCTCTGCAGAGCCCAGCGTCGCAAGCAGCCAGGTCTGCTTCACCGTCTTCACCACCGCCGCCCGGTCACTCAGCGGCAGGACGCGCACAAATTCCGGCGGCAGCAGCACGGTCTTCCCGTCCAGCGCCATCAGGCCCTGCAGCGTCATTGCGCGCTTGTAATACTCCTTGTCGCCGGCCCTGACGAACCATTCATGATACTTGCCTTCGACCATGCCATATTTGCGCATCAGGGCGTCAAAGTCTTCCTGCGGCAGGTTCCGTTTCAGCAGCAGCCGCACCGGCACGGTGCCGCTCTCGGTGCCCGTATCGGTGCGCACATATCTGCCGCTCTTGGTGACGCATTCGTCGGACGGAGTCTCGTTAAGGCAATCGCCGGTCTGGCGCGCATCGCCAACGGTAATTTCCTTCCACGCATGCGCCTGCAGCGCGCCCAGGGCCACCAGCATGGCCAGTATCAGATATCGAAACAAAGACCTCTCTCCACGCCATGCTCAGGCGCCGCGCATTGCGGCGCCTCTTCGGAACATGACCAGACACTACGCCCGGCCGCGTGCCGCCGCATGCCCCCAAGGGGGGATGAGGTGAAACTAGGCTGTGGTCACCGGGCGCAGATGGGGCAGCATGTGCGGCACATAATCCGCCTTGCCCAGATCCACCCCGGCATTGCGCAGAATGGCGTAAGCCGTGACCGCGTGGAAATGGAATTGCGGAATGGCCCAGTCGCGCACAAAGTCTGCGCCTTTCAGCTCAAACATCATCGCATTGGGCAGGGTGACAGAGATGACCCGCTCTTCCGCGCCGTCAAACTCTTCCGGCTTTACATCGTCCAGCATCGACACAGTCCGCGCGATCAGGGCGATCATCTCGTCCATCGTGTCGCCGGACTCCCACATCTCCACCTCATCGCCGCGCAGACGCCAAACCGTCTCGCGTGCCTGCAGGGAGATGAACTTCACCTGCATCAGCAAGGGGAACATGTCCGGCGCCAGGCGCTTCTGCAGCAACTCGTCCGCAGACACATCATTTGTCTCGCCCCATGCCGCAGCCTTCTTCAGCTGCCCGGCAAGCGCCAGCAGCATCTGTTTCGGGGCCGTCACGACCAGATCGTGAAGGTTCATGTCGTCTCTCCCAATGCCCGCCAGCCAATGTCGCGGCGGCAGAAACCTTCCGGCCAGTCGATGGCGTCGACGCCGGCATAGGCGCGGTCCACGGCCTCTTTCAGCGTGTCACCGCTGGCCGTCACATTCAACACGCGCCCGCCATTGGCGATCAGCGCGCCGCCCTCGTCCATGTCCGTGCCCGCATGGAACACGGTGACGCCCGGCAGATCGTTTGCCGTCTTTACGCCGCGAATGACACTGCCCTTGGCATAGCTGCCCGGATAGCCTTCCGTGGCCAGAACAATCGTCGCCGTCGGCTCGAACCGGTCCAGCTCCAGCAGCGCCTCGAACGCTTCTTCATTGCCTTCCAGGCCGCCCGTCGCCGCGCCCAGGATGGCCGGCACGATGTCGCCTGCAAGGCCCTTCATCAGAACCTGGCATTCCGGGTCTCCGAAGCGGGCATTGAACTCCACCACTTTCGGGCCGTCCGCCGTCACCATGATGCCGACATACAGCACGCCCTGATACGGCATGCCGTCGCGCTTCATGCCTTTCAGCATCGGCTGAACGATCTCTTTCTTCACGCGGGCGAGGATCTCGTCCGTCACCACCGGGGCCGGGGCATAGGCGCCCATGCCGCCCGTATTCGGGCCGGTGTCGCCATCGCCAGCGCGCTTGTGGTCCTGCGCGGCAGGCAGATAGACCGCGCCCGTGCCGTCCGTGATCACGAAGATGCTGGCTTCCTCGCCATGCATGAACTCCTCGATCACCAGCGTCGCAGAGGCATCGCCGAACTTGCCGGACAGCATCTCGTCAATCTCGGCATCGGCCTCTTCCAGCGTCGGCGCGATCACGACGCCCTTGCCGGCGGCCAGGCCATCGGCCTTCAGCACATAGGGCGCGTCCAGCGTGCGCAGGTAAGACTTGGCCAGCACTGGATCGGTGAACTCGCCATAGGCCGCCGTTGGCACGCCATATTCCTTCATCCGCGCCTTGGAGAAGGCTTTGGAGCTTTCCAGCTGCGCGGCCTGCGCGCTGGGCCCGAACACGTCAAAGCCGCGCGCCCGCAGCACATCGGCCAGGCCCGCCGCCAGCGGCGCTTCCGGCCCGATGACTACAAGGTCCGGCTCCACCTGCAGCGTCAGCTGCACCAGCTTGTCGATGTCCGTCACGGCCACGTCAAAGCAGGGGCCAACATCATCCATGCCGGGATTGCCCGGTGTGGAATGCACCATGTCCACCAGCGCCGACTGCGCCATTTTCCATGCCAGGGCGTGTTCACGCCCGCCCGATCCGATGAGAAGTATGTTCATGAGGCCGGTTGATGCGCGGGTCCGCGCCGGAGATCAAGCCTGTATGCGCGCCTTTGATGCCTTGGGCGACATTTGATCAGCCCTTGGGCGCTGTGAGGCCCCGCACACCTATGGGAATAAATTTCGCGCTATCCCCGCCATCCCCACGGCGCCGGATATTATTTTTCCAATATGGTCAATGCACTATCAATCCCTACCCCGCATTTCCGCCCATCCCAATCCTGCGCAAAGGCGCGCCCGTCATTCTCCCGGACATGACCTATCGCCCGGCCCGCCATATTGTCAGCCTTGTCCGCTTCTGGTGGGACGCGATCGGCTATCTGGCCGGGTCCGCACAAGCGCGGCTGGGCCTCTATCCCGTTCCGGTCAGGCCCTTCCTGCCCCGCAAGACGCATGGCGAGATCCGTAATCTCCTTGCCTTTCTTGAGCCTGTCCTGCGGCGGGTCTTCTTCCTGCAGGCGCTTGAGCTTGGCCCTCTGCCTGCGCCCGCCCCCGGCACGGCCCAAACCCAAACAGACCCCACCGGCCCAGCGTCAGCCCCCTCCCGCCCGGCCTTTCCCATCCCGCACTTTCGCCTGACCGAGCCGCAAGACGGCCTTAAGCGCGCCAGCACACCTCCGCCGCCAGCCTTCCGCACAGGCCCCCGCATCCGGTTCCTGGATGAGGACACGGCCATAGATCTGCGCGACTATCCGTCCACACCTGATGACCTCATTGCGTCCGGACCGCTGGTCCGCCGCCTGCTCGCAATTAACCACGCGCTGGACAATGCCGCGCTTTACCTCGCAAAAATGCGCCGTCTTCTGAGCGGCCCATCCCGCCCGGTCCAGCGGCTTGACCCGGCCGTGTTCTACGCCCGCCACCTGAAGCATCTGCAACAGGATGCGGCCCTTGCCCTGCATGACGAAACGGCTGAATTGCGCTGGCCGAACACATCCTGAATCCACCCCAAAAACAGCCTGTCCCCGCGTGAGTGCCCTGCCCTCACGCACTTTGTGCTGGTTAAGGCTTTCTTACTGCCGGTTTTGAAAACGTCCCCCCCGCTTTCACCGTGGAGTTATCCAGATATGCGAGTGTGCGCCCGAACCGTAAGAGGCCGCACCCGGCCTTATCTGGGGTGGGAAACATGTATCAGGGTAAATTTTCAAAGCTCGTCGCAAAGGCCTGGAACCGGGCCCGCACGCGTGAAGACGGCAATGTCGCCATCATCTTCGCCTTGTCGGTCATTCCGATCTTTCTGCTGATGGGCTTCGCCATTGACCTCCAGCAGGTCAACACCAGCAAGAACCGCGTCCAGCAGATCATCGACAGCGCGGTCATCGCTGGCGCACGCGAGATGCAGGACGGGCGCACCGATGCCGAGATCAAAAGCTACATCAAGAACTATATCAACTCTTCCCTGCTCGCATCAGGCGGCATGGGGTGCCAGGACCCGGTCTCCACGATCTCCAACAGCACGCAGGATATCTCCGTTGATATCAAATGCGCGCAAAACACGGCGATCATGCAGCTGGCTGGCGTCAGCCATATCAACTACATGGTCTCCTCCGCCTCCACCTATGGTATCGGTAAGGTCGACATTTCGTTTGTGTTCGACACATCGGGCTCTATGGCCGGTGATCGGAACGCAGCCCTCAAGGAAGCCGCAGAGCTTGCCGTGAAGGTGCTGCTGCCGGAAGACTCCACCCTCGTCGATACAGGGGATGTCCGCATCGGCATGGTCGCCTATTCCTACGGCATGGATGCCGGTGACTACTTCACTGCAGCAACGGGCAAGACCAAGATCCGCACCTATGAAGGCACCTATTATGTGCAGGTCGAAGATGGCGGCCACTATGAGGAAGTCTGCGACTGGTACAAATATCGGGGCAGATGGTATTATGATTGCCAGCAGCAATGGGTCCCGGATTACACGTGGGAGCCGCGCACCACGACCAAGACAATCAACAATACCTGCGTCAAGGAACGTCTCGGCAAGGAAGCCTTCACCGATGCCGCACCTGGCCCCTTCGCCTGGGTCGAAGCAGTTGGCGCCACATATGATGAATCCCGTGACCGCTGGTATACAGATCAGACCTGCAACTCTCCGCCACCTGTCGCGCTGACCTCCAACACAGAGACGCTGAACACCTATATTCAGAACCTGCCTGCCAGCGGCGGCACCGCAGGCCATCTCGGCATCGCCTGGGGTTGGTATCTGATTGCGCCGGAATGGAAGTCCGTCTGGCCTGCCACTTCCAAGCCCTGGTCGTATGAAGAGCCGGACACGGCCAAGGCCATGATCCTGATGACGGATGGCGAATTCAACCAACAGTACGACACCAGCAATGGCAACTCGGTCAACCAGTCCAAAAAGATGTGTGATGCCATCAAGGCGCGCGGCATCAAGATCTATACGGTTGCTTTCCAGGCCCCCAGCGGCGGCAAGGCCATCCTGAATTACTGCGCCAGCGGACCGGATTTCGCCTTTGAACCGGAAAACGCTGACGAGTTGAAGGATGCCTATACGCACATTGCCCAATCCATCTCGGATCTGCGTATTCGCTACTGATCACACGTGGCGCACCCCTGCCAGGTCAGGCGCTTGAGATACTTTCAGCCGGTCTTGTCCTTTCAGGCACAGGACCGGCTGAAAATAGCATATCAAACAAGGCACTTCATCGGTTTAGTCATCTGCATATACGCGCAGAGGGGCTTGATCAGGGTTATAGACAAGCCGCCTGGATAATTGATATTCTCTTCCATATGACGGCGTGACATCACGCGACAATTATGGAAACGGGAGCTCTCCCTATGGCGCGCACTAAACGCCCCACTGCTCCCGGACCGGCAACTGCCCCCCCGATCGTATCGGCATCGGAAAGTTCCTGGCTCGGCGCAATCATTCAATCTTCCTCAGACGCAATCATCTCGACGGCGCTGGACGGCACCATTGCGAGCTGGAATCCGGCCGCAGAACGTGTTTTCGGCTACAAGCCTGAAGAGGTAATCGGTCGCTCTGTGCGCCTGCTGATCCCGGCGGACCGGCAACAGGAAGCCGACGATATCCTGTCCAGCGTCAAGGCCGGCAAAACCGTCCGCAACCATGAAACGATCCGGCTGCACCGGGACGAACGCAAGCTGCGCATTATCGTCACCATCTCTCCGATCCATGATGACGACGGCAAGATTGTCGGCGCGTCAAAGATCGTGCGTGACATCACCAGCCAGTATGAAGACCAGCAACAGCTTCAGGAAAGCCAGGAGCGGTTCGAAGCGCTTGCCGACAACATTCCCCAGCTGGCCTGGATGGCCAACAAGGAAGGCCTGATTTTCTGGTACAACAAACGCTGGTACGAATATACCGGCACCACGCTGGAAGAAGTAAAGGGCTGGGGCTGGCAAAAGCTGCACCATCCGAGCCATATTGATCGCGTGACCACCACGATCCAGCATTCCTGGGACACTGGCGAGCCGTGGGAAGAGACCTTCCCCCTGCGCGGCGCAGACGGCAAGTTCCGCTGGTTCCTGTCGCGCGCCCTGCCAGTCTATGACAAGGAGGGGGAGTTGGCCCTGTGGTTTGGGACGAACACGGACATCACAGACCAGAAACAGCACGAAGAGCAGATCCAGTTCCTGATGAACGAGGTCAATCACCGCTCCAAGAACATGATCACCCTGGTGCAGGCCATTGCCCGCCAGACGGCCAGCACCCATGAAGACTTCATGCCCCGTTTCTCTGAGCGGATGCAGTCGCTGGCCTCCAGCCAGGACCTGCTGGTCCATTCCGGCTGGCGTGGTGCGCGCGTGGATGAAATCGTCAACTCACAACTGGCCCACTTCAAGGATTTGATTGGCACTCGGATTTTCCTGAAGGGTCCGCATGTCCGCCTGACCTCCGCAGCCGCCCAGTCCCTGGGCATGGCGCTCCATGAACTGGCCACGAATGCCGGCAAGTATGGGGCCCTGTCGAATGATACCGGCACGGTCACCATCGCGTGGAATGTACTGCGGAACGGCACCGGCAAGTTCGACATTACCTGGAGCGAAGAGGGCGGCCCGCCTGTCACAACGCCTGAGCGCCGCGGCTTTGGGTCCACGGTCATAGAGAAAATGGCTCGCATCGCCTTTGGCCAGCCTGTGAATCTGGAATTCCTGCCAGAGGGCGTCCGCTGGCATTTGCGCAGCATTGACGACCGTGTCTTTGAGGATGACTTCAAGAGCGAAGATCATGTTCCGCAGACAGAGGAAATGCATGCCCCCGCCCCAATCGTTCCCGTTCCCCAGAACGCCAAGCAGATCCAGCGCATTCTGGTCGTGGAAGACGAGGCCATCATTGCGATTGACGTCGCAGCGGCGCTTGAGGATTCAGGGTATGAAGTGATTGGCCCGGTGGGCTCTGTCTACGAAGCGCTTCAGCTGCTGGACAAGGTGCAGTGTCACGGCGCAGTTGTGGACGTGGACCTTGCGGGTGAGACGGCAGACCCGGTGGCTGAACGTTTGATGAAGGCGGGCATCCCCTTCGTCACCGTGTCCGGTAGTTCACGCGATACCGCCGGCAAGGCCTATGAGAACAGCCCGTTCCTGACAAAGCCTATCCTGACGCAGCGCCTTATCGGGCACATGACAAACCTGCTGACCGAACGCGCCGGCCAGGCCTGATCCAGACGGATTTTGTATTCAGGCAGTCTTGTATTGAGACCGGGCTCAGGCCGCTTCCTGACCGAAGATGGAAATGCCAATCGGGCTGCGCACCGTCACCACAAGGCCGGTCTCTCGGAAGTCCCGCGTGACCTTCAGATTGGGCAACATGTGGAACAGGACGCTGCCAAAGCCCTTGCGGCTCGGCGGACGCACGCCTGTCAGGCCGCTTTCCTCCCAAATGACGACCAGATGATCGTCCTCCAGATGCCAGCGTACATCCAGACGGCCTTCAGGCTTGCTGAAGCACCCATACTTTCTGGCATTTGAGACCAGTTCGTGGATGATCAATGCCCCATCCTTGGTCGATTTCAGGCTGAGCGTGATGTCCGGCCCGGAGATGGAATATCTTGATGTGTCCCGGTGCACAGCCGCCTCGATTTCCTCTTTCAGAATATGCCGGAGGGGCAGCCCGTACCAGTCATTGGTAGTGAGGCTGGAATAGACCCGGCTCATCGAGACCAGGCGGTCATTGAACTCATCAATGAAGCCCTCAAGATCATCCGCCATCGAGCCGGAGATCCGCGCCGTCGCCATGATGACGGAGAACATGTTCTTGATCCGGTGCGCCAGCTCGTTCGACATGATCTCGTTCTGGCGCATCAGCTCTACACGATCGGTCACATCTTCACAGCGCTGTATGATATGCGTCACCTGACCGTCAGCATTGAAAAACGGCTTCTGGACCCATTGCCATGTGCGCACATGAATTGAGCCATCCGGCTGTTCCAGCTCATAGGGCTGCTCGGCAAGATGGGTGATTTCCCCATCCATTGTTTCACGAAAGGTCGCCTCGACTTCCGCTTTCTTCTTGGGGGTGTGATAGAAGACGTCAAAGAAATAACGCCCCTCCATCTCTTTCCAGGTTTTGCCCATGATGCGCTGATAGGCGCGATTGGCGAAAACGAATCGGAATTGGCGGTCCAGTGCCATCATGGGCTGCAGCCATTGGTCGGCGGCCTGAACCAGGTCAAAGCCACCTGTCCCTGACTGAAACGCAAGTGTATCCGCCATCTCCTTGTCCCCTCCAGACTGCGTGCGCGCATATTTTGCCCTAAAAGGAGTTAAGCGACTATGATCATCCTCCGAAAGGTAGAGACGCATTCGGGCCCTTGCCCCGGCTGCCAACCGCGTCCAAAACAGGCAGATGCCAACACCGCCCGCCTCAAATGATGCCGCCCTGTCGGTTTCCGATCTCGCCGCCAGCCTGAAGCGGACGGTTGAGACCAATTACGACCATGTCGTCGTGCGCGGAGAGCTGGGCCGCGTCACCATTGCCCGCTCCGGCCACATGTATTGCGACCTGAAAGACGAAAAGGCTGTGCTCAACACGGTGATGTGGAAAGGCCAGGTCGACCGGCTGCCCTTCCGCCCTGAGGAAGGCCTGGAGGTGATCGCCACCGGGCGTCTCTCCATTTATGAAGGCCGCTCGAACTATCAGATGCTGGCCTCCTCCATGCGCCCGGCGGGCGCTGGCGCGCTGATGGCCCTGTTGGAAGAGCGCAAGAAGAAATTCGCCGCGGAGGGCCTGTTCGCGCCCGAGCACAAGAAGAAGCTGCCCTTCCTGCCGAAGACGATCGGCGTGGTGACCAGCCCCACCGGCGCCGTGATTCGCGATATTCTGCACCGCATCCGCGACCGATTCCCCGTCCGCGTCATCGTCTGGCCGGCCCTTGTGCAGGGGGATCAGGCCGCCGGGCAGATCACTGCCGGCATCCAGGGCTTCAACGCCATGATCGGCGCTGACCGGCCTGACGTGCTGATCGTCGCGCGCGGCGGTGGCTCGATTGAAGACCTTTGGCCCTTCAATGAAGAGAACGTTGTCCGCGCGGCCTTTGAGAGCGAGATTCCGCTGATCTCCGCCGTGGGCCACGAGACCGATACGACCCTGATCGATTATGTCTCAGACGCCCGCGCGCCAACGCCGACCGGCGCCGCCGAGATTGCCGTGCCGGTGCGGTCCGAACTGCTGCTGCTGACCGGAGAGCATGGCGAGCGCCTGAAGCGCGCCCTGGCCCGCCGCACGGGACAGGCAAGGGACAAGCTGGCCGCTGCCCGTCTGCCGCGGCCGGAAATGCTGTTGCAGACCAAACGCCAGCGGCTGGACTATGCCAGCAGCAACTTGCCAAAGGCGGCGCTGGCCCTTGTCCAGAAGGCCCGCCTGCGCCTGTCCCGCCAGTCGCTGAGCCCGGCCAGCCTGCGCGGGGAAATCCGGTCTTCGAAACAGCGCCTGCGTGACACGGCGGTGCGCGCGCGCCCGGCCCTGATGCGCCTGATCGACAGCCGCAAGACGGCGCTTGCCAGCCAGGGAAAGCTGCTGGAGACATTGTCCTATCAGTCCACGCTGAAGCGCGGCTATGCGATTGTTCGGGATACGGACGGAAACCTCATCCGCTCGGCTGGCGTGGCGGCAAAATCCTCCGCCTTCAAGGTCAGCTTTGGGGATGGCGATGTCATGGCCCGGCCGGATGGAAGCGCGCCGCCACCCTCGCCCTCCACGCCAAAGCCTGCGCCGAAAGCGGACAAGCCCAAGCCAAAACCGGCACCCAAGGGCGATCAGGGCAGCCTGTTCTAGGCCGCCCTTTCCAGATATCAGACTGACAGGGTCCGCAGTGTCTTCCGGCGCTTTGCCCGCGCCTTGAATTTGCGCCACCATATCAGGATGCCTGTCACGCAGAGCATGAAGAGCGCTATTCCGGACACGAATATAATGGCCCGCCCGACACCGCCGAACGCCTTTCCGGAATGGAGCGGATACTGCCAGGCGATGAACACATCGCCAGCGGAGCCTTCTGCCGAATGCCGGTCGCTGAGCACGCTTCCGCTCTCGCCATCCACCACGATCATGCGCCGGCCATAATTGTCGATATCGCGTGGATCATAGGCGCGCAGCTCATAGACTCCTTTCCACGGATTGTAGCTGGCCATGTCGATACCGGGTCGGCCCTCTACCGCGCCTGCCTCGGCGAGGGCGTCAGCGAAGCTGACCGGTGGACCGAAGTCCGGCGTCTCGCGCGTTGGCAAGGTAAAGATGGCGCGCTGCGTGACCGGGGACACGGCGTTTACGCTCGACACAAAGAAAGTGTACCAATTGAAATAGACCGCCGAGACGGCAAACATCAGCGTGACAGGAAAGAACCAGAGGCCGCCCGCCCTGTGCAGGTCGAAAGTCATCTTGTGCCCGCCGGAGCGCCAACGCACACGGAAGCTGGCCAGCCATTTACGTAGCACCGGAAAGGACAGGACCAGCGAAACAAGATGGTCAAAAATCCATAGAAAGGCGACGAGCCCCAGGAACCAGAACATGGCATCGCCCAGATGCAGATCCAGGTGCAGGCCATAGAGGAAGTTCATCAGATAGCGCGGCTGAAGACTCATCACGTCATGCGCGCGATAGCCCAGAACTTTCGCCGTATAGGGATCAACATAGACCTCAATCTCGTCGCCCTTGCCTTCCTCGACATAGGGCATGGCAATGCGCACGCTCTTGTCCGGAGCATCCGGCAAATCGACAAAGCGGATGAAGCGATCCGGATATTCCGCCTTGGCCGCGCCAAGCCAGGTCTCCGGCGGCAAGGCCGGGGTGATGACCTCCACCTGCCTCAGATCCGGATTCAGCCAGCTGTCCAGCTCTTCATAATAGACGACCGCCGAGCCTGTGATCGCCATCAGCGCAAGCCACAAGGCCGCAAACAGGCCAAACCAGCGGTGCCAGAAAACCAGCAGCGGCCGGACCCGAAAGCCCGGCCGCCTGATGCTGGAGATCAGCGACGACCTCATCAAAAATCGTAGCCGATCGAGATGCGCAAGTCGCGGCCTGCTTCATAGACACCGGCCACACCTTCCCAGCCGAGGATGGCATTATAGTCGGCCACGCTGGCATGGTCGCGGTAAAGCTCGTCAAACAGGTTCTGTACACCAACATTCAGACGCAGACCCGGCACGGCCTCCGGACGCCATTCGGCGTAGATGTCTGTGACCGTATAGCCCGGCTTGTCAACGGTCTGCAGGGAGTCGATCCAGCCCAGCTCCACCGCGCGGTACAGCACGACAATATCGTTCAGATCTTCCACATGGCGCACATTCAGGCCCAGATTAAGCATGTCGGTTGGCATCCAGGCGATATTGAAGTTCCACTGGTCGCCGGATGTGTTTGCCAGGCCGATTTCCTCATAGCCTTCGACATCATGACCGTTCAGCTCTGAATCATAAGCGGTGTAGAAGAGGTCTGCCGACAGGCTTTGCCAGCTATAGCCGAGGCGCAGTTCAACACCTTCCGTTTCAAACTCGCCGACATTTTCGTAATAGGTCGCATCCTGCGGCGCGCCGAGACCACCGAGCTGGTCCATGATCACATCATCAATCTTCATCGAGAACACAGATGCCCCCGCGCGCAGCTGGCCATTGTCATAGACGAGGCCGGCCTCAGTATTGTCGACGCGTTCGGGGTCGAGCCCCGGCTGCAGACGCAGGCGGCCCGGCTGTTTTTCCAGTGTGAAGGAATCGCCGACTTCCTTGCCGCGGAAGGCCTGCGCGTAGCCCGCGGAGAGCGCAAGGTCTGGCGTCA
Source organism: Alphaproteobacteria bacterium (assembly GCA_018222605.1). GTDB lineage: Bacteria > Pseudomonadota > Alphaproteobacteria > Caulobacterales > Hyphomonadaceae > Hyphomonas. The sequence goes on along the minus strand of JAAEZZ010000007.1, from coordinate 126,293 downwards.
AATCATACAGCACGCCGATGTTTCCGCTGAAGCCGTCGCTGGAGGTTTCCTCATCATAGGTGACGAGGTCCAGTTCATAGGAATCATACCGGCCACCGGCGCTGAGCAGGAATTTATCCGTCAGCTGAAAATGCCCCTGAACATAACCGGCCCAGAGCTTTCCCTCTTCCTTGAAGGCGCCGACATTCGGATCCCACGCCCAATCCTGCCAGACGGAGTCTTCGGCCTGATACTCACTGGAGACGGTGTCGTTGCGATGCTCAATACCATAGACGAGGCGATGTGCGCCGAACTTGCTGGTATTGCGCAGGTCAAAGCCATAGGTTTCCAAATCACCGCCATACATACCCCAGCGGTCGAAGCGGTTCTGCTGGAATTCGGAGGTTGTGTAATAGGCCGTCGCATCCATGTTCAGCATGTTGCTCAGCTCGTTACGGTAATTCCCGACAATCGTTTCGCGCACGGCTTCCGAAGGGAACAGCGTATCGTTTTCCAGTGCCGGCCAGTTTGGACGTGCACTGAAATCCCCCTCCTCTTCACGCCGCTCATAACTGACGGAGAGGTAGTGATCTGGCGCAAGCTCGCCGGACAGTTTGACAAAGCCCAGCATCTGTTCAGCCGCGGTGGCGTAGAGCGTGTCGCCATCGCCATCCTTCATGTTATCGCGGTCAACATAGACGAGCGAGCCGAGCAGATCCCAATTCTCGGTCAGCTTGCCATAGCCGGTCAGGCTGGCCTTGTAGCCATCATTGCTAAACCAGCTGCCGCGGACCATGCCGCCAAACCGCTGACCATCTTCCAGCAGGTCACTGGCACTTTTAGTGCGGAAGCGGATTGCCCCGCCGACCGCGCCAAAGCCTGCCGTGGCCTCGCCCGCGCCAGCCTGCAGCTCAACCTTTTTCAGGAGTTCCGGTTCGATCTGTACCCGGCCGATATGGTGGAACAGGGTGCCCGTTTGCGGCGCGCCATCCACAGTGACATTCAGCAGCGTATCTTCCAGACCGCGCACATAAACCTTCTGCGCAATGCCGATAGAACCGCCGACAGAGACAGAGGGCGTCTGGCGGAAAATGTCTGCCAGATCATTGGCCTGCGTCTTCTCGATCTGGTCTGCATCGATCAGGACGTTCGTGGTTTCCCCGACCACGACGACCACATCCTCGATCAGCTCCGCATCATCCGCGCCCTGTGCCGCTGCACCCATGGCCAGCGCCATGACAGCCGCCCCGCACAAGATTATACCCCTCAACATTCAGTCTGCTCCTCAACTTTTAGTCACTCATTCGCGGCCCGGCCTAACAGGCCGCAAAAGTAACTGCAAGTGATAATCAGTCTCAATAAGTGAGATATTTTGTCCGGAGCGGAGACTTTCCGGCAGGACAGGAGCGTCTTTCGGAAGAGCCGCGCAGCAAAACGCCCTCCCCTGCATTCATTACAGGAGAGGGCGTTTTCAGCCCAAATGCTGTTGCAGACCAAACGCCGGCCACGGCAAGCTCGTCCGCTCCGCCGCCCCGGCGCAGGCCAGGGTTAACGGGAGGAAGCGAGGCAGGGCCTCCGTCTACGCACAAATACGAGCTTGCCAGCCCGACACGGAATCGCTACCTCAGCCTCATGCACAGACACGCGATCCCCCTGCAGCAACAGACCCGGCACATTCTGCCGGCGCGTGCTTGTGCCTGGCGACTGCCTGACTGACGCGTGCGTCTGACAAGCAGCCGACCCGACAAGCCCCGCCACCTCGGCGGGGCTTTCGTTTTGGTCCCGCCATAAAAGAAGGAACTGAAACAATGAGTTTTGAAACTGACGCCGACATCGCCGCGCTGATAGCGGCCTTCCGCGCCCGCACCCTGCCGAAGGAGAAATGGACCCATGCCGCCCACTGGGCCGCCGCCCTTTCCCTCGTCGCGGAGGACGAGGCCGCGGCCTTCCACGACATGCCGGGCATGATCCGCGCCTACAATGAATCCGTCGGGGGCCGTAACACCGACACCGAAGGCTATCACGAGACGATCACCCTCGCCTCCCTCCGGGCGGTCGCCCATGCGCTGAGCGGCGTGCCCAAAGGCACGCCGCTCCACGTGATCCTGTCGGATCTGCTCGCCGGGCCCTGCGGGAAACCGGACTGGATTCTCGCCTATTGGAGCCGGGAAAACCTGTTCAGCCCCGAAGCCCGCCGCGAATGGACCGCGCCGGACCTGCAGGCCCTGCCCTGGTAGGGCCTTAGCCTTTGATGTCTTCTTGCAGCACGGTCATCTGGAACTGGTAGGACGTCTCGCCCTCATCGACATCCTTGTAGACCACGGCCAGGAATTCAGCGCCAAGATAGCACTCAACGGAATCATCCGTCTTGTCGCGGGGCACCAGGCGCAGGCCCGGGTGCAGTTTTTCTTTCAGGTACGCCTCAAGACGCAGCGTTTCTTCGCGCTCCATTACGCGGCTCCTTTGTGTTCGGTGTTCGCGGCGCAACGTAGAGATTTTCGGTGCCGTTGCAACCGGTCTGCCTGCAATCAGGCCATGTGCCCAATATAGGGCGACCGGTTTTGCTGTCACGCGCGGCAGCAAAACCGGCCCTGCCCCTTGTCGTGGCCCCTTGCCCCGTCAGTCTGCGTGGGTACGCGGGCGTTTGGCGACATCCGGGCGCTGGGCCAGCAGCTTGGCCTGGCCAACCCAGTCATCGCGCTCGATCCGGCCCTTGAAGTGCTCCAGCTTGCCGTCGACCCATTCGATTTCGTCCTCGCCCCATTCGGCGACCTGCCAGAAATAGTAGACGCCGACATCATTCAGCAACTCGCACAGCATCGGGCCGACGCCATTGATCAGCTCCAGATCGTCCCCCTCTCCGAAGGCGGCTTCGACCAGAAGGTTTGCCTTGTCGTCCGGTCGCATGGCGGCCTCGACCGGATCGCCGGAGACGGACGCACGGGCGGGCTGCTGCGCCGGAGGGGGCGGTGGTGGAGGCGGCGGCGGTGAGGCCGGGGTCTTCTTCTCTGGCAGTGTGAAGGTCGGCCCGGACTGTTCCTCATAGGCCGGCATCGCGGCGGGCGTGCGGAAGGAATAGTCGACCGGGTCTGGCCGTGTACGTACGAAATGTGTCAGCGAGGACAACGCATATTCGATGGCATTCAGCCGGTCTTCCACCGCGCCGAGATTCATCCGCGACTCCATCTTGCGCAGGGAGTTGGTCAGGCCCGACAGGTCCGGCTCTCGCAGGGAGAGGACAGATTCCTGAAGGCCTGCTATGCGGCGCTCCAGCGGCGTAACATCCGGCAGGGACTGCAATTCCCCCCGCAGAGAGGAGATCGCCGTTTCCAGATGCGCGAGGCGGCTTTGTACGGGAGACAGGTCCACCGGCTCCGGCCGCATGCCGGACACAGTATTCTCCAGCAGTACCAGCTTTGCATGAACCGCCGCCGTGCCACCTTCCAGATCCGCGAGGCGGGTAGACATCTTGCGCATGTCATCAGAGGGGTTGCGCATCTGCTTGTCGATCTCGCGCAGGGTTTCGGTGATCGGGCCGAGGTCTGATTTCTGCTCCGACAGCGCGGTGATGACGTTCTCCAGTTTCGAGAGGCGCTCGCGCAGGCCATCCACATCCGGCACGCGGAGAGAGGCGAGCGAGGAGGATAAGGTCTGCAGACGGATTGTCATGCTTTCATTGTCTGCCTTGCGCTGGGCATCGAGGCCTTCGGCAAACTCCGCCAGGCGGGACTCCATCTGGCCGAAATCCTGCCGGATGGGGTCTAGGTCCGTGATGGGTATGTCGATGCTTTCAATGGCAAGCTGGATGCTGGCCAGCGCGCTGTGCACGGGCCCGAGATCCACTTCCGGAATCTCCGGCGGCTTGGGCAGCTCCACACTCATCAGCAGGTTTACGCCATCCTCGATGCGAGAGATGCGGGCGTCCAGACTTTCAAGATGGCCTTCAACCGTGTTCAGTTCTGTATTCTTCAGTTCGCCAATAGCGGTCTCAATCTGTGACAGACGGCCCATCAGCGGCGTGAAGGCGCTTTCCTCACCCTCTGCCGTGAGGTGGGCACGCATGCCTTCCACATCCCCGGTGATACCTTCCAGACGATGCGTGACTTTTTCCAGATGCGCCGTGATCGGGGCCAGGTCCGGCTTTTCGGGCTGCGGTATGGAGGCGATCTGCGCGCCGATGCCGCGCAGGCCAGTGTCCAGCTCATCCCGCGTAACGAGAGCTGGCAGCGCCTCCAGACGAGACTCAAGCCGCGCTTCCAGACCGGAGACAAAGGCCTGCAAATCCGCGCGCGTCGCAGGGGGCGGCAGCGCATCATGCGCGGACCGCTCCAGCATGTCCTCATAACTATCCGTAACATCCTCATAGCGGTTCTTCATCCACCAATAGGCAAGCAATGCCCCCGCGACGGCCGCGAAGATCATGAGAACGAGGATCTGTATGATGAGATACCACATGGTCGTTACTTTCAGAGTCTCAGGAGGAAATCATTCGGAAACACGGATCACCCGTATTTCTATGCGTCGGTTCTGGGCCCGGCCGTCAGCCGTCTGGTTGGAGCCGATGGGCCGGCTGGCACCATAGCCCGCCGCGACAAGGCGTGTGGCCGGAACGCCACGTGCGATCAGCGCATTGCGCACGGCCTCTGCCCGCGCCTGGCTAAGGCGGCGATTGGTCTCGTCCAGGCCAGTACTATCCGTGTGCCCCTCAATCCGCAGATTACCGGGGCAGGCCCGCACCGCCCCGGCCACCTCATCCAGCAATTCAGAGCTGGAGGCATCAATCGCGGCGCTGGAGGAATTGAACTTGATCTGCGTGCCGGACAGCAAGTCCGAAAGCGAGGATTCGCAGCTGGCAACGGCCTCACGCGCCATGATGTCCACCGCACCAATCTCTCCCAGGGCAATTGGGGCCAGCGCGATCTCCCGCACGGCGGCGGCATCCGAGCCCGGCAGTTCACAGCTGATGGAGAAGCGATTGGAACTGAAGCTCGCCACGCCGCGATCACAGCGCGTGACGGTATCAATGCCGCGCAGGGCAACAGAGGTGTAACCTTCGGGCAGCGGCTCGTTAGTGATGGTCAGGCTGTCCCGGATGCTGATCAGGCGCGGCGGATCTATCTCGGCGCGGGCGGCCTTCAGCACTTCGTCGCGCACATCATTATTGGGCATGTCGCCATCCAGTGTCAGCACGCCATCGGCCAGGCGGTATGACCAGCCATTCGGCATGCCAGTCGGCGTTTCGGCCACCTCGGTCAGGGTGAACCGGTCCCGCACGCGCGTAATCGGGCGGGCCGGACCCAGTAGCGTACGGGCTTTCGCCTCACGCACGGCCTGCAGCGCGTCGTCCGCAGCTGCGCGCGAGGGCGGCGTGCCTTCCAGGGTGATCCATTGGCCGGAGGCGCGCGGACGCGCCCAGCTGGCGCCTGCCCCGGCCAGCGCCTCAATCGCCGCGCGCTCTGCCGATCGCTCAATCACACCAGAGGCGAACGGCCAGATTGCGAAGAGAACGAGCAGTCCGAAGGCAATTATGGGACCGGCGGCATAAGGCATGAAGGGCAAACGCTCTGCCTGCACGCGGCGCACCTTGCGCCTGCGCCGGACACGGCCTTCGCTCTCCTCCTCCTCATAGGTCACCCGCCTGCCCCCTTCTGGAACGTGGACTCACGCATCGTCCCTTTTGGGACGCAGGCCGGAATGGTAACTGAAAGCTAAACAGGCAACAATATTGCGATCCCGAAATGAAACGCCAGGCAAAGCAATAAAACAGTGAATGCTTGTGGATAATTCAGCTGTGGCGTGAATTACTGAGAACAGCATCACGCAACAGGGGAATAATCAGATTATTTAGACGCTTCGTCGGGAATCGTCTGGTCCATTGTCTGGGCCGGATGGCAGCAGGACGGGCCGCTGACAATCTTCGCCGGGACACCCGCCACGGTGCAGTGCGCGGGCACGTCTTTTAGCACCACACTGCCCGCAGCCACCTTGGTCTCGTCACCAATCGTGATGTTGCCCAGCACTTTCGCGCCGACAGAGAGCAGCACGCCCTTGCCGATTTTCGGGTGACGGTCGCCGACTTCCTTGCCGGTGCCGCCCAGCGTGACGCCGTGCAGCAGAGAGCAGCCATCGCCGACCACCGCCGTCTCGCCGATTGTGATGCCAGAGGCATGGTCCAGCATGACAGACTTGCCGATGCGGGCGGCGGGGTGCGCATCCACACCGAACAATTCCGAGGCGCGGCTCTGGAAGTAAAAGGCCAGTGTCTCGCGCCCCTCACGCCACAGCTGATGCGCGACGCGATAAGTCTGCAGCGCCAGGAAGCCCTTGAAGAACAGGAAAGGCTGCAGCATGCCGCGGCAGGCCGGGTCTCGCTCCAGAACGGCCTGCATGTCGGCCTCGGCGGCCTCGACCAGTGTTCTGTCTGCATTATAGGCTTCGGACAGGACATGCCGGATCTGCTGGGTGCTCATCACCGGGCTGCCCAGCTTTTCCGCCAGATGGAAAGACAGCGCCTGGCACAGCGTGGAATGCGCCAGAATCGCAGAGTTCAGATAGCTCGACAGGGTCGGCTCATCTGCTGCAGCGGCGCGGGCCTCGAAACGCAGACGGCTCCAGGCTGGCGCGGGGGCGCCGATATCCGGGTTCTCTGGCATGTCGGGGGTCCTTTTCTTTCCCTGATCCAAACGAGATGGGGGATCAATTCCCAAGTGGCAAGACCTGATCCCTGATTAGCTCGCTGGCATTTCCTTACGATTAAACAGATAGGTGAAGGTGCGCCGTACCGGCTTCAGCGTCGTGATGCGGAAGACTGCCGGCGTGAAATACAGCGCCAGCAGGGCTGACCCGGCCACACCGCCGGAAATCCCCGCCGCCAGCGGCATCCAGAACGCATCGCCAGACAGAAGGATCGGCACGAAACCGCCCATCGTCGTCAACGTGGTGGCCACGATGTGGCGCGTCGCATCGACGACGATTTCGCGCTGGGCGATGACATCATCCGCCATCGCCTCCGGACTTGCCCTCAAGAGCGACAAGACCACGATAGAGCCGTTGATCGCGATGCCAAACAAGCCAAAGCCGCCAATGATCGCATTGAAGCCGAAAGGCAGATTGAACAGCCACACGCCGAAGAAGGCGAGGCCGAGCGACAGGAAGCCCGTCGTCAGCACCAGCAGCATCATACGGAAGGAGTTGAACACCAGCATGATGGCGCCCGCCATCACCATGACGAGCGGCACACCGACCGCAGCCAGATTGCCCATGGCATCGCTGGAATTCTCCGCCTCTCCACCAATGACAATCTCATAGCCTGCGGGCACATGGAAATCGCTGGCCTCAAGGCGTTTCTGATAGTCTGCCAGAACCGGCGCGGGCAGCGTGTATGGATCAAGGAAGGCCAGGATCTGGTTCATGCGCTGTCCGTTGCGGCGGGTGATGACGGCCGTTTCCGGTGTCAGCGTCACTTCGCCCAGCGCAGCAATCGGCGTGCCTGCGCCCTGCCCCACCGTGGCTGATCGCAAGTCTGACATGCCGGTGCGGCGAGACATCGGCGCGATGACCTTCACGGGAAGCTCCTCAGTCCCCTCAAGCACAGAGCCTGCCCGCACACCTTCCAGTTCGGCGCTGAGATCTGCGGCAATGTCTGTCAGGCGCTCGCCGACAAGAGCGGTGGCCGCTTCGTCTGCCTGCAGACGAATGGTCGGCGCGCCGAGTTGCAGAGAGGCGACAGAATAGGTGACGCCGGGCGTCTGGCTGAGGATCGCGCGGGTATGATCGCCGATCATGTTCAGCGTGTCGAAATCATCACCCATGATGCGGAACTCAATCGGCGCATCGGCGGGCGGGCCCTGCTCAAACGGCAAGGCCAGGAAGCGCGCGCTGGGGAATTCCTGGCGCAGCATGCGCTGCACTTCGCCGACGGTCTGGCGCGTGCGCTGATTGCCATCCAGTTGGACCCAGCCAGAGGCAAAGCCTTCAACGCCTTCGGTGTTGTTGATGGCATTGTAATAGACACGCGGGGACGGCTCACCCAGCACCCAGGTGACGGATTTGACGCCTTCAATGGACTGGATCATCTCCGTCGCGCGGCGCACGACGCTTTCGGTGTCGGAAATGTCGGCTTCTGGCGCGAGCTGCATCGAGACCTGGAACTGGTCACGTTCTGTCTGCGGAAAGAATTGTGTCGGCAATTGACCGACCAGGTAAAAGCCGAGCAGCGCCGGGAAGATGCTGAGCACGATGCCCAGCGGCGGGAAGCGCAACACGGCCTCAACCGTCGCACGGTAACCATCCGACAGATAGTCGCTGTGCACGCCATCCCGCCACCAGCGACGCGGGCGCTTGGCATTGCCGGTTTCCCAGGAGCGCTTGCGGTCAAACCAGCCAGCCATGGCGGGAATGACGGTGATCGAGACGATGAAGGAGGCGGTGATCGAGAACACGACCGACAGGCCGATCATGCCGACAAACTCACCCGCCCCGCCGGGCAACATGGCAATCGGCGCAAAAGCGAGCGCCGTGGTCAGCGTCGAGGCAGCGAGCGGCGCAGCCAGGTGGCGCAGGGATTTACGGATTGCCTCCATCCGCGAAAAGCCCTTGGCGCGCAGCTGATCAAAATCATCCACCACGACGATGGCATTATCAATCAGCAGACCGAGCGAGATGACGAGCCCCGTCACCGACATCTGGTGCAGCGGATGGCCGAACACATTAAACAGGATCAGGACGAGGCTGACCGTTAACGGAATGGCCGTGCCGACGACGATGGCCGAGCGCCAACCCATGGTGATGAACAGCACAACAAACACGATCAGCGCCGAGAACATGAGGTTCTTCGCCAGCCCGTTCAGCCGGTCCGTCGTGTAGACGCTCTGGTCGAATACCGTTTCGATCCTCAGTCCGGGCGGCGTGTTAGCGGCATAATCATGCACGATGGCGCGGGCATTTTCGGCCCATTTGTCGACGCGCTGATTGGGCGAAATATAGACGCCGATCAGCACGGTACGCTTGTTGTTTTCCAGCGCCTTGCGCGGCAGCGGGTCCGCAAAGCCTTTCTCGACCCGCGCGACATCCCCCACGCGCACGGCAGAGCCATCCTGGCGCTGCAGCAGCGGAACTTCGCGGATGCGGGCGATGCTGTCGAATTCCCCGCCGACCTGCAGGCCAATAGTGCCGCCGGAACTTCTGAGACGCCCGGCGGGCGTCTTGCTGTCGGCTGAGGCAATCAGCCCGGCCGCCTGACGGAAGGACAGGCCCGCCGCAGAAAGGGCCTGCGGGTCCATGACGACACGCACTTCCTCATCCGGCAGGCCGAACGTATCGGTCAACTCTGTGCCCGGAAGACGCTGGAAGCGGTCTTCAAGGTCCAGCGCCATGCGGCGGATCACGGTCAGCGGCGGCTCGGCCTCGCCTTCCCAGGTCAAGCCGATCACCAGAGTGGCCGCGCCGACATATTGCCGGTTCACTTCCGGAATACCCGTGCCTTCCGGAAATTCGGAGCGCGCGGTCTCAACCTTTGCCCGGATCAGTGTCCAGGCATCATCGACTTCGGATTCGCTGAGGTCATCACGAATCTGCAAGGCAATCTGGGAGAAGCCATTCCGGCTGGCCGAACTGACCTCATCGACTTCCGGCAGCTCCATCAGCGCCGCTTCCAGAGGTTCGGACACCAGCGCCTCGACCCGTTCGGCATCCGCGCCGGGATAGGTCGTCAGAACATAGCCATAGCGTTCGATCAGGGTCGGGTCTTCCTGACGGCCGAGCGTCAGCATGGCACCAAGGCCGCCCATCAGGACGACGAGAATAGCCAGAACAGCGAGGCGGGGCAGCTTGAAAAAGAGCGTGGACATGACGCGCGTGCTCCCTAGCCGCCATTGACCGTGGCAGCCTGCTGGCTGTCACGCGGCTCAACCAGCATTCCGGGCACGACACGTTGCAGGCCGTCTATGATGATCAGTTCGCCTTCCGTCACCGGCCCCCGCACGAAGGCGCGCTCCCCGTCTGTGTGCACCATCTCGACAGGTCGAGGCTCAACCTCGAACCCACCATTGACGGGCGCTGCGACATAGACCGTCCACAGACCGCGCGACGCGGTGGAAAGAGATTTGACCGGCACCCAGAAGCCCGGCTCGTCAATGTCACGTGCCATGAACAGGCGCACGACGGCGCCGGACGCCAGCTCGCCGGAATTGGCAATATCGAACATTGCTGCAACGGTGCGCTGATTAGGGTCAATCACGCCGGTAACGCTGCGCAAGGTGGCCTCGACCGTGCCGGTATCGGCACTCAAATCATAGGCCTCCCCCGGCTTAAGGCGAGCGGCGGTTGCCGCTGGCAGGCCAATGCGCGCTTCCAGATGGCCGGTCTCGACCAGTTGCAGCAAGGGCTGGCCTGCCCCGGCAATGGCGCCTTCATCAGAGATGCGGGCGGTGACCATGCCATCAAACGGCGCGGTGATGCGCGCGAGATCAATCTGCACACGAAGAATATCGGCCTGCGCCTTGGCGGCCTCAACGCGGGCGAGCGCGGTATCGGCCTGCGCTTCAGCCTCATCGACCGCTTGCGGTGAGACATGACCCTGAAGGCTCAGCCTGCGCTGGCGCCCAACAGTGTTCAGGGCCAGGGCATGGGCCGCACGGGCCTCTTCCACAACCGCCTCGGCCGAGACGAGCTGTGCCCTCAGGCCGCGCGTATCAAGCCGCGCCAGCGTCTGCCCGGCTTTCACCGTGTCGCCCACATCAACGGAAATGTCTTCAATCCGTCCGCCTGTGGAAAAGCCGAGCTCGCTGGTGCGGCGCGCTTCTGCCAGGCCGGAATAGGTTTCCTGCAAGGTGAAAGCCTTGGTCAGTTCAACAGGGCGCACCGGCACCGTCAGCGGCACAGGCGCGTTGACCGCAACTTTCGGGCCTTCCTCGCTGCGTAGCAGGCTCGCGCCAAACAGCATGGCCACAAGGGTCAGGACGAGCAGCACAAGGAAGATCAGTCCCTTTGCCAGCCCTGGCCGTTTCTCGCGCACGACATCGCCGCTCATATTCTCTGTCTCGCTCATCGCCCCTGCCCTGCCTGTTTATCTTTCGCCTCTGCAGTCGGACGGGCCTGCAGCCCCCGGATCAGCAGATTGGCGTGAAATGTAATGAAGTCTGTTGTGGTGGCTGAGCCATCATCCGGGATCAGCCGCTCAAAATGTGGAACATGGATGACCAGCTGCGCCAGTCCGTGCAGCGAGGCCCAGAGGGATTTGGCCGCGTGAACCGGCTCCAGCGCGCGATCGAACATGCCCAGCGCCTGGCCCTCTTCCACCATGTTGACCAGAACACTGAAGGCCTTGCCCTTGTTTGTGGTCATGAACTCGTCCCAGTTCTTGGGCGCAGCCGGGGTACACTCATCCTTCTGCTCGATGGAAGAAAAGGCGGCGGCATAATGGTAAGGCCGGTTGGTTGCCGTTTCGACATAAGTGATGAGGCAGGCCCGGGCCCGGTCTTCAAATGGGCGGTCAGCATTGGAACTCGTGTCCACGCGATCCATCAGGCGCTCGAAGAAAGCCTCTTTCAGCTGATCGATCAGCTCTTCCTTGGACTCGAAATATTTGTAGATCGCAGACGGCGAATAGTCGATTTCCTCCGCCAGGCGGCGGATCGACAGGCCGCTTTCCCCCTCGCGCGCGAAGACCTTCTCCGCAGCAGCGATGATGGAATCCCGCACGCGCTTGCGACGGCGCCCGGCCGGGGTTTTCTCAACGGGAATGTCAGTCTGCATGGCCCACCTTGGGAAAATGACTGTTCGAAAAGTGAACACTGTTCACTAAACTACTCTGTCCATGCATTTCCGGCAAGTCTGTTATTTTAGGATGACGGTTCCCCTGTGACGGATACGCGCCTATCTAGCCAGAATGACGAAGACATTCCCCCCCGCCCCGCCAGTCGGTACGCCGATGCTGCCTGTCCGCCCCAGCGCTGAAGCGCGCCAGCTGTTGGCCCTGCGCCGGTCGGCCGGCAAGCAATTCATTGGCGAACCGGGGCCCAGCCCGGACGCGCTGGACGAAATCCTGACCATCGCCGCCCGCGTGCCGGATCACCGCAAGCTTTCCCCCTGGCGCTTCATCGTGTTCGAGGGTGAGGCACGGGCAAAGTTCGGCAAGGAACTCGCGCGCATTATCGGCGAAACAAAGAAAGACGTGGAATCGAAAGATTTGGTAGAGGCCGCCGGCCTGCCTCTGCGCGCGCCGGTCATGGTGGCGGTGATCTCGTCTCCCGTCGATGATGGCCGCACGCCGGTCTGGGAGCAGGAACTCTCTGCCGGCGCCGTCTGCTACAATCTGCTGCTGGCCGCCAATGCCAGCGGCTTTGCAGGATCGTGGCTAAGCGAATGGCCCGCCTTTGACGCGCAGGTCGCCAGCGTGCTGGGCCTGACCGGCAGCGAACGCGTCGCGGGCTTCATTTATCTCGGCACGGCCAAGACGAACCCGCCCGAACGGGCCCGTGCTGACATCGCCCACATCGTGACCCGCTGGGGCGAATAAACGCCCTTCCCGGCTGAAAACTATCGGAAATTTCCCGGTTTTTAACCTATGTTCGGCTTCCATTCATTTTGCATCCGGGAAGGATGTGGAATGGGCGCCATCCATCTCTTCGGCTCCCATGAGAGGGACACCAGGAGAGATTGATGAAATCTGCGGCCATCGTGACAGCGCTCGGAGCGCTGGTAATATGTCTCAGCGCGCCAGCCCATGCTACCCCGGAAGTCTCCGCGAAGGCTGAGGCACTTATGGAGAAAGCCGCTCGCCAGAAGGACGAGAAACAGGTCCAAACCTATATCGAGGCCTGCGATGTCGGCGCCGCTGCGGCCTGTACGAAAGCCGCCCAGTTGGGCCGCAACATCGCCAACCAGAAATACATCCTCAACGCGCCGGAAATCGCGGTTCTACTGGAAAAGGGCTGCCGGGAAGGCGGTGAGGCGGAATGCCTGGCCGCCGCAGGGGCCGCAGAACTGAAGGCCCGCTGGACGCTTGGCGATGACTTCCAGCCGGAACAGGCAAGCCCGGACACCGGCTATGAGATGGCCGTGCTTGGTTGCGAACGCGGCTGGGCGCAGCTCTGCTTCACTGCCGCCGATCAGCTTAGCGCAGGCATCACACTGCCGCCGAACTTCGACGCTGCAGCGACCTATTACGACACCGCCTGCCGACTGGGCCAAACCAAAGCCTGTGAACGCGCGGAACTCTTCAATGGCACCGATGCAGACGCGTTCGCCGCCACGAAGGAACGGGCAAACCTGATCTGGCAGAGCAAGAGCTATCTGATGGCAATCGACCTGCCGGACGACCATCCGGCACGTGTGATTGCCCGGAAGCAGTATTCTGCGAAGACGACCAGGGAGAAGACCCAGTACCAGCTCGACGCCTGCAATGCGGGCGATCCGAAAAGCTGTTTCGAGCTTGGCTTCGCGCTGGAACAGCAGATCTCCTACAGCGATGCCCCGGCTGGCGTGAACAAACGTGAATTGCTGATGAAAGCCTGCGCGCTGGGCAGCTCCCAAGGCTGCCAGAGCGCAGCGAGGCTCACCAAATATGCGCCGCTGCGGTACGCCTACTATGATAATTCGCGCGACCTGTATGAGCGCGCTTGCCTGAAAATGGCGAACCCGGTCGCCTGCGATGAGTGGGGCGAATGGATTGAAGCCGAAGGCGACATCGATGCCGATGCGCAGCTGGTCCGCAGCCTTTACCGCAAGTCCTGCCTCTTCCGGAACAAGATGGACACATGCGAGAAGCTCGACGCCTTCGAACAGAAGATGACACCGGAACGGGTCGCAGCGCGCATGGCCACGAAACAGGCATTGGCAGCCCGCAAGCGGGTCGTTCCCTTTGCCGCCTACGACATCTGTGCTGGCCCGGAATCGGCCGCGCTTGGACGCGCCGTTGATGCCGGAAATGGCGCAGCGGCCTTCACCGATTTCGTCAAACGCTGTGGCGGAGAATACGCGCGGCCCCAGCTTAAAGCGGCGTGCGAGCGCCTGCCGGACGCGCCATCACATCACAAGCTGCTGTGCTCGGCCGTGCTGATGGAGTTCAAGGCCGATGAAAGCATAACCGCTGGCAGCTGGTCTGTTTCAGGCACCCAACTCTCCGAGACCTTCCGCGTCTGGCCCAGTGAAACCTATCTCGACCGGTCGAACATGGGACACATCGCCAATGCCCTGAACCCAGACGCCCCTCTGCAAACGGCGTATTCCGGGCCTGTCGGCGCGTCTCTGTTCCCGGAAATCGAAGGCCTTGCCGAAGTGCGCACAGCGGTCGGGCAAAACGCATTCCGTCTGGTTCTGCAGGACCGTGGCTTCGTCATCCTGTCCCCGGTCGATCCCGTCAATACAACCTTCCGCAATGGGGTTTATAGCGTCTATGTGTTCAAGGAGGGCGCCACGCCGGAGGGGTACACCGCAGGTGAAGGGGAATTTCCCGACCAGATCGGTGCCGCCCGCATGGAGCACCGCGCCGCCTGGGATGAAGCCGCCGGCAAATGGCAGGTCGAGACCGCCAGCTTTTTCGAGATCCCGTGGGGAGATGACTGGCAGGACATCGCGCAAGGTAGACTCTACGCCTTCCTCGCCCATGGCAAGGAAACGTCAGGCGCGAACGGGCTGTGCTGCGGGTCCAGCCTCTTTATTCCCTTCGAAGGCGATACCCTCACCGCCCACGCCCTGCAACGCACCACCATGGCCTCGCTCTATGGCGGCACGATCACGCCGGACGTGGCACAGGCGATGCGTATTGCGCTCAATGACTCCCCGGAGACACCACTCTGGTCCTCCCGATGCGGAGAGCGGCCTTACGTCTCGACCGGCGGCATGGGTTTCGAGGACTTCGACAATATGGTGGATGACTATTCACTCCGCCGCGAGAAGAATGCGCTGAAACGCCGGATCGCCTGGTATGACTGCCAGCAGGATGCGTTCAATAACCAGTTGGCAGAGGTGAACGCCTTCCTTGCCGAGTACAGAGCGAAGCCGCCGACCGATCCGATGCGCTGGCGTGCGGCGCTGATGCTGTCACGCTTTGAGGCCCATCGCGGCAAGCTTGAATCGGAGGCAGATACGCTGGACAGCTACAGCGCCACCATCGGCAAGGCGACCAGCCAGTACAATGCCGAACAACGCGCCCTCCGCCGGGCTGCACGCGCCGAGCGGCAGGCGACGCAGTCCGGCAACAGCGCCGCAGACGATTTCTACTACCGCAATTCCGGCGCCTATTATTCCGCCTGTCTCTCGAATGCGCAGAGCTATGGCCAGCAGCAGGGCTGTATGGACCAGTGGCTGGCCAACACGGACAGCGCCAGGGCGCAGCGCGACGCTGCCGGCGAATCTCATGGCAGCGAATCCGCTGAAGGCGATAGTGGCTTCTACGACGTCGTCGAACCCGTGCTGACCTATGAGAAGATTCCGTCAGCGGAAGTGCCGGAAGCCCCGGTCTCGACCTATCAGCCGCCGGAACCGGAACCGCTGCCACCCCCGAAAAAGCCGCTCTGTCCGGAAGGCTACAACTGCAATTGCGGCCCGACGCCCATCCCCAAATCGGAGATTCAAGCCTCCTGCCGCTAGGCCTTAGCCGCGCCCGCGATAGGAGGCGACTCCGGTGTCGGGCACATAAAGGCCTTTCGGCACCTCGCCGGACTGCCAGAAGACGTCGATCGGGATACCCCCGCGCGGATACCAATAGCCGCTGATGCGCAGCCATTTTGCCTCGGTGAAGTCAAAAATCTTCTTGCCGATGGAGACAGTGCATTCCTCATGGAACGCGCCATGATTGCGGAAGCTGGTGAGGTATAGCTTCAGGCTTTTCGATTCCACCAGCCAGTCGCCCGGCGCGTAATCGATCACGAGATGGGCGAAATCCGGCTGGCCTGTGACGGGGCACAGCGAAGTGAACTCCGGCGCAACAAAGCGCGTGAGATAGAGCTCTCCCGCATGCGGGTTGGAGACCCGCTCCAGCTTTGCCTCTTCCGGGCTTTGCGGTTGTGCGGTGTGCTGGCCTAGCTGGCCAAGGTTCTGATAGATCGGATTGTCAGCCATGAGAGATCAGTGCCGGTACTGGAATAAGGTTGAATGTCAGGCCCATATAGAGCGCATATCCCAAAAGGAGAATGCCCCCTTCCCAGCGCCCAATGCGCCGGGCCGTGATGGCAAAAAGCACCATCAGCGCAACAGACAGGATCAGTGCGGAAATATCGCCAACGCTGATCAGGCTGACCGTTTCTCCCTGCACCATGGCCCCGGCCGCAACATCGCCGGACACAGGCTGGCGGACGCTGAACGGATGCACCAGGGCGGTGACGCCCAGAATGCCCAGTATGTTGAAAATGTTCGAACCGATGATGTTGCCGAGCGCGACATCTGCCTTGCCGCGAAACGCCGCGATGGCTGAGGTTGCGAGTTCCGGCAGGCTGGTGCCGATGGCTACAATGGTCAGCCCGATCACAGTCTCGCTGATGCCGAAATCGCGCGCGATGGAAACTGAGCCATCCACTAGCAGCTTCGCGCCATAGACAACGCTTGCCAGGCCCGCAATCGCGATCAGGATGCCTATGCCAATGCCATAATTGGCCTCAACCGTTTCGCCTTCTTCGGCATGCATGTGGGCCACTTCATCCGGCTGTTTCTGGTCTGCGACCAGCGAGAAGATGATGTAGCCGATCAGGCAGACGGTGAGCGCGATGCCCGCGCCGCGCGAGAACAGGTCAAACCAGATCATGAAGCAAAGCAGCACAGTGACCAGGATCATCACTCCCGTATCACGCATCAGGGCGCGGGGATTGGTGACAATAGGATGGATCACCGCCGCCACACCCAGCACGAGCAGGATGTTCGCAATGTTCGACCCGATAACGTTCCCGACCGCAATGCCGACCGCACCTGAATTAATGGCGCGTAGGCTGGTCACCAGTTCCGGCACGGATGTCCCGAAACCGACCAGAGTAAGGCCAATCACCAGTTCCGAAATATTGAGCTTGCGAGCGACACTGACAGAGCCCCTGACCAGGCCTTCTCCTCCGAGAAACAGGAGCACAAGACCGCCAAGCACCATAAGATATGTCATGCATTTCCTCGCAGGAAAGAGTTAGCCTTATCATATGGGGAGTCCGCGAAACCGTGCAATCTGCCCGCCCTGCGCTTAAGGCTGGATAATCGTGGGATGAGGCGTAGTTTCCCGGAAAAAATACAGTGCCAGGCGCAGATGAGACAAATTTTCTCAATACCGTTCACCCTGTACTCAGCTTAGTCAGGCACAAATCACCCTAAACACAGCATGATGGGCGACACTATGGTAAATCGGGCAGAACGCCCTGCATCCACCCGGAACCTGTCCTGGAACAGGACTGCCCTGTGCTGTCTGCTACTCACAGCCACTTCAGCCTGCGCCACTTTTCGCGGAAACTCCGCCGAGGGCGAAAGCGCGGGCGGCACCTATATGCCCGTCACGATCTCTGGCCTGCCCGACAATCTGCAACGCGGCGCGGAAAGCGCGCTTGAGATACGCGGCGACAAGGCCGGGAGCGTCCTGGAAGCGCGCCGCCGCGCAACGCAAGCTGCCGACACATTGCAGGAATACCTGGCCTCTGAAGGCTATTTCGCCGCCGTCGTCTCTCCGGAGCTAGTGGAATCAACCGATACGCGCCCGCGCCTGGATGTCAGCCTGGGAGAGCGCTTCCGCATCGCATCCATTAACGTCACCGGTACGGACGAACTGACCCCGCAGGCACAAGATCGTATTCACACGGCGCTAGACACGCTGAAACCCGGCGCTTGGGCACGGACGACGGATATTGAAGCGCTGGAAAGCCTGATACTAGGACAGCTCAGAAGCTCTGGCTATGCCTTTGCCGAGAGCAAGGGCATCGACGCCCTCGCCTCTCGCGCGGAAAAGAACGTCGAGCTGACCTACGCCATGAAGCCCGGGGAACTGGTCCGGCTGGGCGAGATGTCCATTCCGGAAGGATTGCGCACAAAGAACAAAGCCATCCGTGTACTGCAAAACTGGGATGAGGGAGACCTCTACTCACCAGAGAAGATGGAAACCCTGCGCACGCGTGTTCGCAGCACAGGTGTGTTCGATGGCATCGGCGTGGAGATCCAGGAACAACCTGAAACGGACGGCACCAATACGGTGGAGCTGCAATTGTCTGAAGGCAAACGCCGCACGATTGGCGCAGGCCTCAGCTATTCCACCACAGACGGCACAGGCGCCAATGCCAGCTGGGAACGCCGCAACCTGATGGGCATGGCAGATACGGTTTCGGTCGACGCGCAGGCCGCCACGCTCGCCCGGCACCTGAAAGTCACGTATGAGCGACCCAATATCGGACGATATGGCCGTACACTGACCGCAGAGGCCGGGGTACGCGGCGAAGAAACAGATGCCTATGATCTGACGGGCGTGAAGGTTGCCGGCAATTTGTCCCAGCCTCTCAACAAGAATTTCACCCTGTCTGCCGGGGCGGCGGTCGACGCCACACGGTCGACAGATTATGAATTGCGCGCGTTAGGGATCAACAGCCTGCAGGATCAGGTGACCCTGTCTTTCCCGCTGGGCGCAAACTATGACACGGTCAAGAATCCGCTGGACCCTCAAGCTGGCAATCGCGCCTATCTGGGCGTCGAGCCGGGCTTTTCCTTCGGAACCGGGGCGGTCGCCTCCTATACGCGTATTCAGGGGTCTGTCGCGAGCTATAAGAAATTCACCGAAAGTCTGGTCGCGGCACTACGCCTGGAAGCTGGCAGTTTCCTTGGCGATGACAGCGTGCCGGTGGACAGGAAATTCTATTCGGGGGGCGGCGGCACGGTACGCGGCTATGAATACCAGTCCCTCTCTCCGAAGGACCCGCTGGGCAAGCCGATTGGCGGCGACGCGATGCTGAATGTCTCCAGCGAACTACGCTGGCGCAAATCCGAGCGCTGGGGCTATGTCGCCTTCATTGATGCAGGCGCTGCCGAGTCAGACCTGTCCGCCGCAGCCGAAAACATGCGCTCTGCCTTTGGCTTGGGTGTACGATTCTATCCAGGCTTCGGCCCGGTCCGCCTGGACATTGCCACACCGCTCAACCCGCGCGACGGTGACGAGCCGGTGCAGCTTTACATCTCTATCGGGCAGGCCTTTTGATGTCAGGCGCACGCCCCTTCCTCTCTTTCCTGCGCAAGCACATCTGGCTGGCGCTGGTGGTTGGCATCCTGCTTGTGCTGACGCTGCTGATTGGCAGCGCGCGCATCTGGACGAAGACCGACGGCGGTCGCAGTTTCGTTGAGGCGCAGATAGATGGCCGCAAGGTGGGCCGGGTCGGCACGATCGAGATTGAGGGCCTGTCGGGCGATCCACTGAAAGACATGAAGGTTGCGCGCCTGACCCTGACGGACGAACAGGGCGTGTGGCTGGAAGCCAGCGATCTGCAGCTCGCCTGGTCTCCCATGGCGCTGATCTCTCGCAAGCTGAAACTGAACCTGGTCAGCGCGGACAAGATCCACGTCATCCGCAAACCGGTGCTCACGCCGGAAACGCCCAACTCATCCTCCTCGGGAAGCTGGTCTGTCTCACTGGCGGATCTGCGGATTGACGAGTTGCGCCTGGAAGAAGGCGTCGCCGGGCCCAAAGCCGCCTTTCAGATCGAAGGGCATCTAAAGGTTCCGGAAGACCGTACTCTGACGGCTTCGCTGGACGCCCTGCCGCTGGAAGGCGCAGGCGACAAGATCACGGCTGACCTTCAACGCCGGGCGAGCGGCGCCTTTAATATCGAGGCAGACATTGACGCGCCGTCTGGCGGCACAATCGCCACACTGGTCGGACTTGCCGAGGGCGAGAGCGCAAACCTCAAGGCCAGCGCCAGCGGCACCATGGACGAAGGCGACGGCTTTGCCGTGCTGAAGATCGGCGGCGACAAGACCGCCGAGATCACCGCCAAGATCACCTCCGGCAATCTTCTGGCCAGCGCCAATCTTGATGCAAGTCACCTGCCCGTTTCCGACACGATCCGGGACCTCATCGGCACGGCTGCCGTGCTGAAGCTGGACGCGGACATTGAACGCAAACGCACGCCTTTCACCCTGACCAGCGATTTCGCCAAAGGACATTTTAAGGCCGCCGGCGCCTATCAAGACGGCAAGCGCAGCCGCTTTGACGGCCCGCTGAATGTGGACCTGAAATTCTTCGGCCTGAAAGACCTCGCCAATTTCGAAGCAGCTGTCGCCTTCAAGGGCCAGGTGTCGGAACCGACCGGCAATCTCTCCGCAGACGGCACAGCCGTGCTGACCGCCAATACTGGCAGCTCCCTGCCCTTCGAAACGCTGGAAGGCCCGCTGCAGGTTTCCAGCAAGGGCGAGGCTGTGGACTTTACCGCAATCCTGACTGGAGCCGGTGTTCTCAAGAACAACAAGACGGCAAGCCGCCTCATCGGCAAATCCCCGAAACTGAATGTCTCTGGCAGTTATGACCGGACGACGGGCGTGCTGACCCTCTCGCCCTCCACGGTACAGATGGCGCGCGGCAGCCTTGCCGCCAATGGTACTGTCGACACGCGCCAAAAGACGCTGAACCTGAAAGGGCAACTGAACCAGATTTCCGGCCTGCTCGCCTCCACACCGCAACTGTCGGCATCCGGTAATATCGGCGTCACCGGGACATTCTCTGCCCCGCAGATCAATGCGGATGTGGACCTGAAAGGCGTTGAAGCCTTCAACACGACTGTGGCGCAGCTGGTCAGCGACACGCCGCACCTTCGCGCCAATGTGGTGAAGGCGGGCAATGCCTATCGGCTGCAGCGCGTTGAGATTGAGGGCGGCATATTGGCCCTGACCGGACAGGGCGTGTATGGCCCTAACGGGAAGATCGCGCTAAACGCGGACTTTACCCAAACCGACACGACCACCCTGTCCGACACGAAGATCAATCTGTCTGCGGGCAAGGTAGAGATCACCGGACAAGGCGGCGTCGACACGATCAGCCTGACCTCTCAGGGCGGCACGCTGAGCCGGAATGGCATCGATCTGACCGATCTGGAAACCAATCTCAACCTCAATAACACGCCCACCGGCTGGGCTGGCCCGATCACGCTGAAAGGTATGAATGGCGGTGACGCTGTAGACATTACCAGCCAGCTCTCCTGGGAGGATGGCGTCTTCTCCCTACAAAATGTTCAGGGCACGTATGATACGGTGAACCTGTCAGGCGGTTTGATCTATGGCGATGAGAGCGGCTTGAACGCAGACTTTGTGGCAAGCGGAAAGCAGATGAATTTCGGCGACCGTCATATCGGCGAATTCAATCTGGACATCAGCTTACGCCGGGAAACCAAGGATGCGCTGTCAGTCTCTGCCTCTGGCACGATAAATGACATCTGGCTCTCACAGGGCCTGCGCTTTGACACGATCAGCGGACAGGCCCGCAACGCGCCAGAAGGCTATAATTTCTCTATCGATGTGCAGCGCGAACATGACAAGCGGCCGACCCAACTGACCCTGCTGGGCTCGGCCCGTTTTGACGGCGACTATCCCAATGGCCAATTGGAGATGGATGGCACATTACTGGGCGAACCCATCAAATCCCAAAGCCCCATTACCTGGCGGCTGGGCGACACACCGGCGGTTGACCTGAACCTTCTCGTTCTGGACGGACTGATCAAGGCCGATGTCGAGCAGGAAAAAAACGATGCCCGCCTGACCTTCAAGATCGACAAGCTGAGCCTGGAGCCTGTGCTGGCGGCTATGGGCCTGGCGGCGCCGGATGCCGTTATCAGTGGCGGCGGCGACCTTTATCTGTTTGGAGACAATCCGCGCGGCCAGTTTGTCATCGCGGCCAACGGACCGCTGCCCGGCGTGGAAGAGACCTTCGCGCTGGACATCACCGGCCGCCTTGGAAACGGCAAACTGGTGCTGAACGAGGTCAGCTCCTATGGCGGAGAGCTGAAACTGGTCAGCGACCTGGCGATCCCGATCGAAGCCCGGCCGGGCGACATTGCGCGCCCTTCCATGACCGAGCCCCTGAAAGGGCAAACCGTCGTGACGGGAGACCTTGCGGCGCTGCGATCGGTAGCGCTGGCCTATGGGCACGATATTGGCGGACAGATCGATGCCAAAGCCACGCTGACCGGAACGCTGAAAAAGCCGG
Source organism: Alphaproteobacteria bacterium (assembly GCA_018222605.1). Taxonomy (GTDB): domain Bacteria; phylum Pseudomonadota; class Alphaproteobacteria; order Caulobacterales; family Hyphomonadaceae; genus Hyphomonas. The sequence goes on along the minus strand of JAAEZZ010000007.1, from coordinate 104,173 downwards.
TCTTTGAAGCGACCGCAGACATTCAGGAAGGCATCTATGAATTCGGCACCACGGGCCTGCGCCTGACGGATTTGTCTCTGGATGCTGCGTACAAGGATCTTCAGCTGGCCATTGACGGCAAGGCAAACGGAGCGGATGGCGGCTCCGCCCAATTCTCGGGAACGCTTTCACGCAAGAAGAGCGATCTCGGCGTCTCCTTCACCAATCTGCTGCTGTACAATCGCGACGGCGACACGTTGCGCGCCGGCGGCAAGGTCAGCCTGACCGGAGACGAGACCTCTCGCGATGTCGAAGGCCAGATCGACATCCAGAATGCCCGCTTCTCTCTGGACAATCTGCCCTCCTCGCGACCGCAGGCAATTGATGTGCGCTGGGTGGAGAATGCCGACAAGCCTCAGAGCGAAAGCAAGCTGAGACAATCTCTGTCGCTGAACCTCAAGATCAATGCGCCCCGCCGCGTCTTCCTCTGGGGCCGCGGGCTAGAAAGCGAATGGGGGCTGGACCTGATGCTGACCGGCACACCGGCCTCACCGCGCCTGAATGGAGAGGCGACACTGCGCCGGGGTACACTGGACCTGGCAGGCAGGCCTTTCGTATTTGACCAGGGCGGCGTCACCTTCAATGGACCGATCAGTCGCGCGCGACTTGATGTACATGCAGACCGTACCGTGAATGGCTTCACCGCAAGCGTGGCGCTGACAGGCTCGCCAACGAAACCCAAATTTGAACTGAGCAGCAATCCGGAGCTGCCTCAGGATGAGATCCTCTCGCGGTTGCTGTTTGGCCGCTCGTCCGTCGATCTGTCTGCCCTTGAGGCCGCCCAGCTGGCCAATTCTATCGCACGCCTCAGCGGCAATGGGTCAGGATTCGATCCCACTGCAGAGCTGCAGTCTGCGCTCGGCATCGACAGATTGTCCTTTGGAACGAACGATTCGGGCGCCGCAGAAGTGGGCGTAGGCCAGTATCTGGCCGATGATGTGTACCTCGAACTGAACTCAGCGGGGGCTTCTGGCAGCTCCGTAGAGGTCGAATGGGAGCCCAGACCCCAAATATCAGTAACATCTGAGACCACGACCAATGGCGAGGCAAAGGTCTCGGTTAAGTGGAAAAAAGACTACTGACAGGCTTCAACCGAAGGCCGATTTGCCAATATATTGGCTCTTTTAGTGTCGATTTTCTTTCAAAAATACAAAACACTCAGAAATACAAACGGTTACATAATTTACCAAACAGCTTGACACATGATAACGTAAATTACAGTAATACGAACCACCATTTCCGTTCCACAATGTTGTGTACTATTACGTCTTTTTACGTACCTGATTGGTTGCCATAACATCCGGAGCGAGAAATGACATAACTTCTGATGGAGTTATGACGTGCCCAAAACTGTAAGACAATCTACTTCCCGAGCCCCTACCGCCATCGATCAGATGGTTGGTGAGAAGATCCGGCGCCTTCGCCTGGATCGCAATATGACCCTTGCTGAACTCGGCAACGAGCTCGGCATCAGTCACCAACAATTGCAAAAATACGAAACCGGCACGAACCGGCTTTCCGCTGGCATGCTGTCCAATGTGGCAGATGTCCTACGCGTGCCGATCGCCAGCCTGTTCGAAGACGAGAACCAGGTACAAAACAAGACGGCTGACCCGTCCGCCAAGGCCCGAGCCGAATGTCATTCATGGATTGATCGCACAGGATCAACAGAACGCCTCGGCATGATGGCCAAGGTTCTGAAGGTCATGTCCGCAGACTAGGCAATCCTGGAGATATCCTCCTGGATATCTCCAGTTTGCTGTTCTTCCTGCAAAGGCATCACTTCCTTGGGATGAATGAAGCCATCCCGGAACCAGGGCGTGATCTTGGCGTCAAACAAGCCCCGAATCCATTCCACAGCCGCCTGCGCGGCAGGATTGCGGCGCGTGTCCTCGGTGTAGGAAATCCAGAACTGGATCGGTGCGACTTCTGAAATATCCAGCGGCACAAGATCCGGATAGATCTCGGCAATATAGCTCGGCAGCATGGCAATGCCGCCGCCCTGACGGCACAGCTCGATCATCGCAGTGGCTGAATTGGTGATGACCGCAAAGTCGATCATCTTGGTCAGTTCGACAGCCTTCGGGGCCCAGCGCTCAATCTGGTGGGCATAAGCCTCGTGCAAAATGCAGCGATGATGGTGATACTCAAAAATGCTCGACGGCAGGCTTTCCTGCGTATCCAGATATGATTGCGCGGCAAACGCCATGTAATGCGCCGTGCCGAGCTTGTGTGAGATGATTTCCGGCTCACGCGGTTCTGTGAAGCGAATGACAATATCCGCCTCATCACTCAGCAGATCCAGAATGTGATCCTGCACCCGCATACGCACCTGAATGCGCGGATGCTTGTCCCGGAACTCCTTGAGTTGCCGACCGATCCATAGCGGGCCGATACCGTCTCCGCTGCCAATGGTGACGCGGCCCTGGATCTTGTCCTGATGGCCGGACGCCTTGCTGAGCACATGGCTGGCGGCTTCTTCCATCTGGCGGGCATAGCGCAGCGTCATCTTGCCGGCTTCCGTCAAATCCATGCCGCGGGTGGACCGCTGGAACAGCTGGCTGTCCAGACTCTTTTCCAGCTCGTCAATCTTGCGGCTGACGGTGGGCGTGGATTCCTTCAGACGTGCGGCCGCAGCCGTCATGCTGCCAAGCTCTGCAACGACGACGAAAACGCGCAGCTTGTCCCAATCAATACGATCTTTTGCCATTTCGGCTCCTGCGCATACAGCTGCTGCACCGCCATGCGGGAAGCGTGGTGCCGGCTGAGGGACTCGAACCCCCGACCCTCTGATTACAAATCAGATGCTCTACCAGCTGAGCTAAGCCGGCCATTGCTGGAAACCGTGTCACTACTGTGATCGGGCGCGGCGTGCAAGCGCACATTCCAGTCGAAATGCCCCGTGATTGCCTGTTCCGGCAGGTCATCCCGCAAAAAAACGCAGCTTTCACCCCAGCGAAACAGGGCTCAGCCCCGTGCACGCAGATTCCTTTCTATTTCCCCATGACTGCCCCATTCGCCTCATCCCCCGCACATTTCCGCCCCAAAGCGCGCGTACCTACACCCTCAAGACCACAAACAAGGTGGCGATGATGGGTGTCCCAAGAGGCACATAGAGCCTGAAGGAAGAAGATGATGAAACGCGCACAGTTTATAGCCGGTCTGAGCATCGGCGCCATTGCACTGGCCTTTCCCGCAATGTCGGACGCCCCCAAGGCGCCGCCGATGGAACCGGTGAAAGTTCCTTATGAAAAGAATTGCGAGGACATGCAGATCACCGTCTACTTCTCCAATCAGGATGCTGCGCTGTCCTCCTATTCCATGCGCGCCCTGAACACGGCAGGCGATCAGCTGGCTGGCTGCACCATTACCGACATTCAGGCGACCATCATCTCCGCTGACGCGAGCAGCACCGGCCCTACCGCCCGCCTGTCTGAGGACCGCGCTGCCGTCGTTCTGGACGCCCTCACCGCGCGCGGCATCCGCCCGCAGGACATCCGCACAGATTTCGTGCCGGTCTCCGAAACCCGCCTGTCTGACACAATGGCGATGCCCATGGCGCGCCGTGTGGACCTGACGGTCAAGGCGAAAACCGGCTACGGCCTGTAAGGCCACCCAGATTTCCTCCCAGCGGTTTCGGGTTTGTCACCGCGTCCCGAAACCACCCTATGCCCCCGAATGGACTGCAGCCTGTTCGGGGGCTTCTTTATGTCCGCATGTTATTTCCCATGCCGCAATTCTTTCTTTTCCAGCGCGTGCCGCTAAAAGGTGCACAATAGCAGGGATGTGTGATTTACCCTGCCGTTAAAGCTATTTGGGAAAGACCTCATCTCCATGACAAAAGCCCGGCGCATTCTCGTCACCTCTGCCCTGCCCTACATCAACGGCGTCAAGCATCTCGGCAATCTCGCAGGCTCCATGCTGCCTGCGGATGTCTACTCCCGTATGATGCGCCTGATGGGCCATGAGGTGACCTATATCTGCGCCACGGACGAGCATGGCACACCGGCCGAACTCGCCGCGCAGGCTGCCGGCATCAGCGTCCAGGAATATTGTGATGAGCAGTATGAAATCCAGCGCAAGGCCGGAGAGGGCTTTAACCTGTCCTTCGACTGGTTCGGACGTACCTCCCGCCCGGCAAACCGCGAAGCCACGCAGCATTTCGCGCAAGCCCTGGAAGCCAATGGCCTGATCGAGGAGCGTACCTCCAAACAGGTCTACTCCATCGATGATGGCCGCTTCCTTCCGGACCGCTATGTCGAGGGCACTTGCCCGACCTGCGGCTTCGAGAAGGCGCGCGGCGACCAGTGCGACAATTGCGGACGTCTGCTGGACCCGGTTGATCTGATCGACCCGTATTCCTCTGTCTCTGGCAGCAAGAATATCGAAATCCGCGAGACCAACCATCTCTACCTGTTGCAGACCCAGATGCAGGACCGCATCCGCGAATGGGTCAACAGCAAGGGCAAGAACTGGCCGAACCTGGCAGTCTCCATTGCCAATAAATGGCTGGATGAGGGCCTGATTGCCCGTTCCATCACGCGAGACCTCAGCTGGGGCATCGACGTGACGGATGTAGACGGCAATCCCCGCCCCGGCTTTGAAGAGAAAGTCTTCTATGTCTGGTTCGATGCACCGATCGGCTACATCTCCGCGACGCAGGAATGGGCCGAGGCAACCGGCGGCGACTGGGAAGCGCTATGGCGCACCGACAAGGGCGCGGACGAAACCGAATACGTCCAGTTCATGGGCAAGGACAATGTCGCCTTCCACACAGTCAGCTTCCCCGTCACCCTGCTCGGCTCAGGCGAGCCATGGAAAACAGTCGACAAGCTGAAGGCCTTCAACTGGGTCACCTGGTATGGCGGCAAGTTCTCCACTTCCAACAAGCGCGGCGTCTTCATGGACCAGGCTCTGTCGCTGCTGCCGGCGGATTACTGGCGCTGGTATCTGATCGCGAATGCGCCGGAAGGCTCTGACGCGGCCTTCACCTGGGAAGGCTTCCAGAGCGCAGTGAACTCAGATCTTGCGAATGTGCTCGGCAATTTCGTGAACCGGATCACCAAATACACGGCCTCAAAATTCGACGGCAAGGTTCCGGATACCGGCACAGCGGGCGACGCTGAATCCTGGATGGTCGCGGAGCTGAAAGAGCGCCTGCCGCGCCTGATCGAGCATTATGAGGCCATGGAGTTCCGCAAGGCCGCCGCAGAGACGCGCGCCATCTGGGCCGCCGGCAATGAGTATCTCACCAAGGCTGAGCCCTGGGTGAAGTACAAAACCGATGTCGATGCGGCCGCCATCGGCGTGCGCACCGGGCTAAACCTTGCGGCCCTGTTCGGCATCATCGCGCAACCGATCATCCCGGACGCGGGCAAGAAGATTCTCGATGCCCTCGGCATTCCGGAAGACAAGCGCAGCTTCCAGTTCGGTGATATCCAGGCCCTGCTGGACGCCCTGCCGCATGGCCACGAGATCAGCCCGCCGGACGTCCTGTTCCAGAAGATAGAGGATTCCCAGGTCGAAGAATGGGCCGAACAGTTCGGCGGCGGCGATCAGGCCTGACGCTGCAACACCACGCAGAGATTGTTGGCCGGCATTTCGATGACCTGCTGCAGTCTCAGCCCTACTTCTTCCGCCAGCGGAACGATCTGCTGATCCAGATCCCGCACGCCCCAGCGCGGATCACGCGATTTCAGATTGGCGCTGAATTCCGCATTGGACGGCGCAATCTCTCCATGACGCGCGAACGGTCCGTAGAGAAATAGTTTACCCTTGGGTTTCAGCAGGCGTCCGGCCCCGCCGATCAGCCCCAGCGCAACCTCAAAAGGCGCAATGTGGATCATGTTCATCGACACGATCACATCCCAATGGCCCGGATACTCAACCGGGCCCCATGAATGGGCCGAGGCATCGACGGTGTAGGGACCATGCAGCCGCTCATGCGGGGCTGCTCGCCGCCACGCGGCCTGACTCTCACGGCTCGCCGCATCAATGTCGGAATATGTCCAGTTCAACGGCGGCAGGGCTTCCGTCAGGAAGGCGCCATGTTCGCCAGTGCCGGAGGCAATCTCCAGCACCTGCCCTGTCTCGCCGACATGCTCGCGGAAAACCTCTAGGATCGGCTCACGATTGCGCGCGACAGAAGGCGAATAGCGCCGGCCATCCTCCGCTTGATCGCGCGCTTCCATAGCGACCGGCTTGCCGTCGTTGGTCTTTTGAAAGGTCTTGTCGGAATCGTCGCTCACTGCGAGGTCTCGAACGCATACATTTCCGTGCTTACGACAGACTGGCCGAGCTGATTGTAGCGTGGGCCGACGGCCTTCTCCGGCAGGAAGTGCGCATCCAGACGCGCAACCATTTCGTCCGACAGCTGAATGCTGCCTGCCTTCCAGTTTTCTTCAAGGTGCTGAAGGCTGGTCGTGCCGGGGATCGGGATGACATTCCCGCCCTTGGCCAGCGTCCAGGCGAGCGCGAGCTGCGCCACGCTGCACCCCACATCGCTGGCGCAGACGCGGGCCTCTTCCAACAGCGGCAGATTGCCGGAATAGTTCTCCGGAAAGAAGCGCGGGAAGATCGTGCCGCGCAGATCGCTCTCATGGAAGCTGGACGGGTCCACAGGCGGATCGGCCAGGAAGCCCCGCCCGACAGGTGAGAACGCGACCAGCGCCACGCCCAGCTCCTCACACGCCGCCTTGATGGCGATCTCGGGATTGCGCACCCAGAGGGAATACTCGCTCTGCATCGCGGCGATGGGGTGCACGGCATGGGCCCGGCGCAGATGCTCCTCTCCCATTTCAGACAGGCCGATCATGCGGATCTTGCCTTCCTGAACCAGCTCTGACAACGCGCCAACCGAGTCCTCGATTGGCACATTCGGATCTGGCCTGTGCATGTAATAGAGATCAATCACATCCGTCTGCAGACGTTTCAGGCTGGCCTCGCAGGCCGCCTTGATCACCTCCGGCCGGGCGTCCAGCGTGCGCTGACCATCCTTGAAGCCCAGCACGCACTTGCTGGCCAGGAAATACTCCTTGCGCCGATCTTTGAGGGCCTCGCCAATCAGTTCTTCACTGCGGCCAAAGCCGTACAGCGTGGCCGTATCCAGAAAGTCATAGCCCAGGTCCACCGCCCGCACGAGCAGGGCCTTGGCCTCGTCTTCCGGCAGGGGCGGGCCATAAGCATGCGTGATGTTCATGCAGCCGAGGCCTACCGGATAGACTTGGCTGTCTCCGATGCGTCGCTTGGATACCATCTGGACTTATCCTCTGGGTTTGAACTGCTCCCGCAGAACGGGCTTCAGGATCTTGCCGTTTGCATTGCGCGGCAGCGGCTCGTCCATGAAGTGGATTTCAACCGGCACCTTGAATGCAGCAAGATGTTTCGCAGCATGGTGGCGCAACTCTTCTTCCGTCACGGTCATGCCGGGCTTCAGTTGCACGACAGCGCCGACTTCTTCGCCGAGCACCTTGTGAGGAATACCGACAACCGCCGCGTCCATCACGGCTGGATGTTCGTAGAGTGCATTCTCCACCTCGATGCAGTAGACGTTCTCGCCGCCGCGGATCAGCATGTCCTTGGCGCGGTCGACCAGATAGAGGAAGCCCTCTTCATCCAGACGCGCAAGGTCTCCGGTCACAACCCAGCCATCGCGGAAAGTTTCGGCCGTCGCGTCCGGACGGTTCCAATATTTCTTGCAATTCATCGGGCCCTTACACCACAGCTCGCCCACTTCACCGGTCGGCACTTCATTGCCGTCCGGATCACAGATTTTCAGCACAACCGCCTTGGGCGGCGCGCCGGCACTGGACGGACGGTTCACATAATCCTCGCCAATGTTCAGCGTCGCCGTGGCGCAGGTCTCCGTCATGCCCCAGCCATTGCCGGGCGCAGCTTCCGGGAAGCGCTTCTTGATCGTGGAGACCAGTTCCGGCGCAGATGGCGCGCCGCCATAGGAAATGGCCTGAATGGAGGACAGGTCATATTTGTCCCGGTCCGGATGTTCCAGGATCTGCCAGGCAATGGTCGGCACGCCGCCCACAGCCGAAACCTTTTCCTTTTCGATGATCGGTAGCGCCTTGTCTGCGTCCCACTTGTACATGGAGACAATCTTGTCTCCGCGCAGGGCAGACGGCAGCAGGATGGCGAATGCGCCCGTCGCATGGAAGAACGGAATGGCCAGCAATGTAGCGCGGCGATCTTCCGGGTCCGGCTCTGGCGGGGCCTCTCCCTTGCGCAGGAACATGCGGGCCTGACACGTCATGGAATTGAACATGTTGGACACAACCGCCCGGTGGGTTGCGAGCGCCCCTTTCGGTTTTCCCGTGGTGCCGGATGTATACATGATGGTGGCGCTGTCTTCCGGGCCCAGATCAGTTTCCGGCCAGCTGCCTTCCGGCAAATCCTTCCAGCTATTGGCATCACCGATATAATCTTCCAGAGAGCCAATCCGGGGGTCATTGTGCTCCTCATCGGAATCCCGGGCGATGATCATATGCTCCAGATGTGGCAGGTTATCCCAGTGCCCGCGCACGCGCTCAAAAATCTGCGGATCGACCACAGCAAGCTTCACCTCGGCGAAGGACAACCCGTATTCCAGCTCGTCACCGGTCCACCAGGAATTCATCGGTGTAGCAATCGCGCCGAGGCTGAGCGCCGCATAGAAGGCGACGGGCCATTGCGGATAGTTGCGCATCACGACGGCGATCCGGTCGCCCTTCTTGACGCCATAGGTATCGCGCATCACGGCGGCCAGGGCGCGGACGGCCTTTGCCATCGCCTTGAAGGTGACGCGCTCATCCTCGTAAACGATATAATCGCGGTCAGGGAACTGGGACTCGGCCAGTGCCAGGATAAACGGGATCGTCGGCGGCGCGTTCTTGTAGACCTTCATCTCGACGCCATCGATGACGGCATCTTCCAGTTCGAGCGGAGAGCCCGGCCCCGCCAGCATTTCATTGGCTTGGGCAATCGACATGGCGGGCCAGTTTGGCAAAGTATCGGCGGGCATGGGTTTCCTCTGATTGTATGTTTCCTACACACAATCACGCCACGGCTGAGGAATGAAGACAAAACTCGGTGATCAGCGGCGAATTTTCAGCAAAATGGCACTGCCTGCGACAGAATGGCCCCTGAACCGCTGCACTTGCAGGGATTCAGGGGCCATATTTTGCAAAATCTGTAAGAGAAAAAGACGCTCGGCTCTTATTTCCCAAAATCGCAGAATCGCAGCGTGCGCTCAGTGCCATCCGGCTCGATGGCGTCATACTCACGGCCGGTCAGCTCATCGCCTTCGCAGAGATAGCCGATCTGGTACATGGCCACCAATGTGTCGTTGTCTGGCGTCAAATTGCTCTGGATCATCAGGTCGATTGCTTCCTCATGCTGGCCCAATTCCATCAGGATGTTGAACTTCTCCTGACGTGTGGTTTCCGGCTGCACCAGTAGCGTGTTCAGAGACGTCGCCTTGCCGCGAGCAATGTCCAGCATCGGAACGGCGGCGGAATAGGCCTCGGTCTGCGGCAGGTCATTGATGATCTCTTCAAAGTCGCTGATCGCACCCATCAGGTCATAGCCCTGTTCGCTGAAGCGAAGCTCGCCGCGGCGCAGCAGTGTTTCGGCCAGCTCTTCCCGGCTGAGGTCCGGATCGCCGGTCAGCTGGGTTAGCCGATCAATCGCCGTCTGGGTATTTCCTGCATCGACCAGTTGGTTCACCGTCTGCATCGCAAGGGCAAACTCATCAACGGGCTGGGTCACCGCAGGGGTCGCCGCGCTATCCGTCGTGGAGGGCGCAGTAGAACAGGCCGCCAGCACGAGGGCTGAGGCGGCAAGGACAAGGCCGGAACGAATCATAAGGGTGTCTCCATCAGGACTGGGCTGTGATCTTCCCCGTTCGTACAGAAACAAGCAGCGCGCGGACAGGGCCGTATTGTGGATTTTGTGTGACTTTTCAGCTTGTCAGCTCTTCTGCACACCAATCCATGCCATCAAGATCATCCCGGTCACCGGCAAATTGCTTCAACGGAGACTCGCTCGTCCCCGTCTGACAGATATAGCCTGCCTCGCGCAGGGTTTTCACCTGTTCGGGCGTCGGCGCCAGGCCGGACTTCTTGTAGCGCTCGACCGCCAGTTCGTGGTCACCCAGCACCCATGTGCCGTCAAACCACTGCGCCAGCGTCAGGAAGCGGTTCATGGAGGCTTCAATCGCGGCGACATCCTTCGTGGCGAATTCCAGCTCTGCTGTGGCATTGGGGGCCAGGGGTGAGTCAGGCGCCAGCGCCAGCATTGCCTTGAAGTCTTCCACGGCACCCCGCCGATCGTCCGCGCCCTGACGGCGCAGACTGCCGCGATGGTACAGCGCTTCAGCGCGTTGCGCATCTGTCAGGGAGGGTCTGGCCAGCAAATTCGTCAGGGACTGCTCGGCATCATAGGGATTGGTCTCCACTAACGCCTGAGCAATGACGGTTTCCGGCGGAGGGCCTGTATCCGTCGCTTCCGGCGCTGTGGCACATGCGGCCAGCAGCAAGGCCGCCGCCGCAACGGTTGAAAGAGAAATACATCGCATGGTGCGGCACATAAGACGTGTTCGCGCCCGGCCGCAAATTGCTTTTCAGTCAGAAACTCAGGCGCTGGCCAGCCGGTTGATCTCTGCGATGTCGCCCCGGCCCAAAGCCTCAATGGCGCGGGCGGCAATGTGACGGGCGTTGAGGCCGGCTGCCTCATACATCATGTAAGGCGTATCCTGATCCTGGAACACATCGGGCAGGGTCATCGGGCGTATCTTCAGGCCCTTGTCCAGCGCGCCCGCCTTGGCCAGATGCTCCAGCACAAAGCTGCCAAAGCCGCCTGTGGCACCCTCTTCAATCGTGATCAGCACTTCATGCTCGCGCGCCAGCCGCTCGACCAGATCGGCGTCCAGCGGCTTGGCAAAGCGCGCATCCGCCACCGTCGCAGACAGGCCCTGCGCGGCCAGCAGGTCAGCGGCCTTCTCGGCCTCTGCCAGGCGTGTGCCATAGGACAGGATGGCAATCGTCGTGCCTTCGCGCATGATGCGGCCCTTGCCGATTTCCAGCGGCTGCGGGTTTTCCGGAATTTCGATGCCGATGCCCTCACCGCGCGGATAGCGGAAAGCGGACGGCCCATCGTCAATCTGTGTGGCGGTCACCACCATACGCGCAAGATCGGCCTCATCAGCTGCCGCCATGCAGATCATGCCCGGCAGCGCGCCGAGATAGCCAATATCAAAACTGCCGGCATGGGTCGCACCATCTGCGCCAACCAGACCAGCGCGGTCGATGGCAAAGCGCACAGGTAGCTTCTGGATCGCTACATCATGGACAACCTGGTCATAGCCGCGCTGCAGGAAAGTGGAATAGATCGCCGCGAAGGGACGCATTCCATCGGCTGCCAGACCGGCAGCAAACGTCACCGCATGCTGTTCGGCAATGCCGACATCGAAATGACGCTCAGGGAATTGCTTGGCAAATACATCGGTTGAGGTGCCGGACGGCATCGCCGCCGTGATCGCGCAGATCTTGTCATCCGTCTCGGCCAGCTTGGCCAGCGTCTGACCAAAGACTTTCTGATAGGCCAGCGCTTTCGGCTTCGGCTTGGACTGCTCCCCCGTAATCACGGAGAATTTCGAGACGCCGTGATACTTGTCCGCGGAATTCTCGGCGGGGGCATAGCCCTTACCCTTCTGCGTGACGGCGTGGATCAGGATCGGGCCTTCCCGCATCGCCTTCACATTCTCAAGGATCGGGATCAGCGTATCCAGGTCATGCCCGTCAATCGGACCGACATAGTAAAAGCCCAGCTCCTCGAACATCGTCCCGCCCATAGCAAAGCCGCGCAGATATTCCTCCGCGCGCCGCGCCGGGCTTTCCAGCCCCATTGGCGAAACCATCTTCTTGGCAATCCTGCGCAGCCCCCGATAAGGCCGTGAGGAGACGAGCTTTGACAGGTGATTGCTCATCGCGCCAACCGGCGGGGCAATTGACATATCATTGTCGTTCAGGATCACGATCAGGCGGGACTTGTCAGCCCCGGCATTGTTCATCGCCTCATAGGCCATGCCGGCAGACATGGAGCCGTCGCCGATCACTGCGATGACATGATTATCGCCATTCTGCAGGTCCCGCGCCTTGGCAAAGCCATGGCCGGCAGAAATCGAGGTCGAGGCATGTGCTGCGCCAAACGGATCATATTCGCTTTCGGCGCGCTTGGTGAAGCCGGACAGACCGCCAGGCTGGCGCAGCGTACGCATCTGGTCCTTGCGTCCCGTCAGGATCTTGTGCGGATAACACTGGTGGCCAACGTCAAAGATCAGCTTGTCCGCCGGGGCGTCGAACACAGAGTGGATGGCCACGGTCAGCTCGACCACACCAAGGCCTGAACCAAGGTGCCCGCCGGTCACAGACACGACGTCAATCACTTCATTGCGGACTTCGTCGGCAATTTGCTTGAGCTCCGCCCGCGAGCGACCTTTCAGGTCGTCCGGCGTGTTGATCGCATCCAGCAAGCGGTTCGGTCGTGTCTCGGTCATATTTTTTCTGGACCTTTTGTTTCGGTCTTCTGACGTCCTGTTTAATGTGTTCTGTCGAGTACAAAATCGACCGATTGCAGCAGTATATGGGCCTTTTCGCGGAAAATTGCGAGGTGCTCCTTCGCTTGTGCAGCAAGAATGCGCACCCGCTGCCGCGCGCCGTCCACACCCATGATCGTCACAAAATTGGCTTTTCCGGCCTCTTCATCGGTCCGCAATGGCTTGCCGACCTTGTCCTCATGGCCTGTCGCATCCAGCAGATCATCGGCAATCTGATAGGCTAGGCCCAGATCATTGGAAAAGCCTGCCAGCGCGTTGCGCTCAGCTTCCCGCGCCCGGCCGATGATCGCGCCGGCCTCCGTGGCATAGGAGATCAGCGCGCCGGTCTTGAGGCGCTGCATGCGCGTGATCGTGTTAAGATCACGGGGGCTGTCGCTCTCCAGCATGTCGATCATCTGGCCGCCCACCATGCCGCGCGCGCCGGAAGAATCGGCCAGACGCTCGATCAGCAAGGTGCGGACCCCGGCATCATCATGGGTCTCGGTAGAGGCGAGGATCTTGAAGGCCAGTGTCAGCAGGGCGTCCCCGGCCAGCACCGCCGTCGCCTCATCAAAGGCCTTGTGCACGGTCGGCTGGCCGCGCCGGAAATCATCATCATCCATGCAGGGCAGATCATCGTGCACCAATGAGTAGCAGTGCACGCATTCCAGCGCTGCCGCTGCCCGCAGCAGGGTTTTCTCCGGCGCGTCGAACATCGCGCCGGTTTCCAGCAGGAAGAAAGGCCGCATCCGCTTGCCATTGGCCAGCGCGGCATGACGCATCGCGCGCATCAGATCAGCCTCGGGTCCACTCGCAGGCGGGATCAGCTGGTCCAGCGCAACCGTTACCTTGTCGGCAACTTCCTTCAGGCGCTGTTCGAAGTCGACAACGTCCGCCATGCGGGACCCCTCTCTAGTCGAAGCTGGCAGGTTCGGTGGTTGGCCCGTTGGCCCCCTGCACGATCTGCTCCACCTTCAACTCGGCGGACTTCAGGCGGGAATCGCAATGCGCTTTCAGAGCTGCGCCCCGTTCATAAATCGCGATGGATTTTTCCAGTTCGACTTCACCGGCTTCCAGCTGTCGCACAATGCCTTCGAGTTCGGCCAGGGCTTCCTCGAATGTCAGCTTGTCGACGGGTTTCTCTTTTGCGTCAGCCATGCCTCAGGTCTCGCTTCTCAGAATTTCAGATGACACTAGAGCCCCGGTCTGGGCTCCACAACCATTTGAAGGCGGGTTTCACCGATATTCGTAAACCCGGAAGCTCCAATAGCTGTCTCCGCCATCATAGGCGCATTTCCAGCCAAGCTTCTTTAGTTCCGGTCTCAGCATGCGGTTAAACCAGCCATGAGCCGCCAGATAGACTTTCGTATCCTCTGAAGCATCATGCAATTTCTGCGCAGCCTCTGCGGCCCGCTGGCGAGCCGCCTTCACGCTTTCCCCGTCCAGCGCATGGCCGTTAAGCCAGGCAGCACGGGCCAGAATGTTCCATGTCTTCGGCAGATAGCGCACGCCCGGCAGCAGCGGCGGCGGCAGCGGCGCTTCATTGAACACAGCGTCATACTCCGCCTGCATGTGCGGCGCAGCGCTCGCAGCCGTCTGCTGCGCCCGCAGACGCGCGGAGGCAAACACCAGATCAGCGTCTGCAACAGCCTTTTTCAGATCTTCCGGGGCAACCTGACCTTCAGCCAGGGCACCGGCCTCATACCGGTCCCACCAGTCACGATACTCGCGCCAGTTCAGGCGCGGGCCAGCTGTGCGGTCCAGGGCCGGGCGGCCATGACGCGATACAATGATCGGCCCGCGTTTCCGGTCTGTCGATGTCGGGTCTGGCATCGCCATTAAATCGTATACTCGTTCCTGCGGAGACCCGCGCGTAAAACTCAAGCAATTGCCCTAACGGGGTTGCCCCGGCACGGCAAGGCACCTTTCAACTCAGACATGTGCCCGCTTGTGGGCTGGAGCAGCGATCAGAGGCCCTTCCAGACCCTCTTCGCACACTTCTCATCATCCTGCAGTTTGCAGGAATAGAAGCTCATCAACACCGTATCTGCCCGCCCGATCAGATGATCCAGCGGCACAAAGCCGATCGATGCCTCTTCTGCAGGCACGCGCAGCGGGCATCCGGCCCGGTCGACGACACCATTCTCTGCAGGGCAGTGTCCGCTCGGGAAGCGGCTGTCGAGGGAATTGTCGCGATTATCGCCCATCATGAAGACATAGCCTTCAGGCACGACGAACAGGTCTGTATTGTCGCCCCAGTCGCCCTTGTTGCCGCGATAGGTGGCCCAGCTCTTGTCGCCAATTGTCTCGCGCCATTCAAAGGCCGTGCGCAGGATGTTCGTTCCATGCGGCGTGTAGCGCACCTTGCGCACCAGTTCGCTGTCGACCGGTTCGCCATTCAGATACAGCTGCTCGCCAATCATCTGCACCGTATCGCCCGGCAGGCCGATCAGGCGCTTGATCATGACGCGGCCCGTATGCGGGTGTTCGAACACAATGACATCGCCATGCTTCGGCATCCGGGCAAAGACCCGGCCCGATGGCAGCGGGATGAAGCGCCCCAGCGAGAAAGGCAGCGAATAACGGTCATAGCCATAGGCAAACTTGGTCACCGCCACGCGGTCCGTCACCTGCAACGTCGGCACCATACTCTCGGAGGGAATCACCCGCTGTTCATAAAACAGGCCCGTGAACAGCATGAACGCCGGCACGAAGAAGGCCAGCGTCATCGCCCATTCCCTCAGCTCCCGCTTCAGTTTGCTGCCGAGAGTCAGGTCTTCTTCCGCCTCGTCCTGCGTGGCGGTGCTGCCATCTGATGTCATCGGAACCTCGTCTCTCGTCGTCGCAACGTGCGTCCTGTTTAGACGATAGGTGCCATGATTGCGAAGGTGTAAACTGCCCGCATGCTGTAAAAGCCTCGCAAAGGCCACGTAAGACAGGTCAGGCCAAGTGGTAGAGGTCCACGCCGTGCTCGTCCTGGCTGACCCGCACATCCCCGCGATGGATCAGGTAATTCAGGTGCGCCAGCGCCTCGCCCGTGGCCATATGGATGACATCATCCCCGATGGCCCGGGCGAACATCGTAGTGAACGTATCCGTCACCTTCATCGGCCCGCGCGCCAGTTTGGCCTTCAGCCGCTCCAGCGTCACAAAATGCCCGTCGATCAGATGCTGCAGCCTGTGATGCGCGCCGCGGAACGGCTCATTATGCGCAGGCAAAACCAGCACATCTTCCGGCAGGCGGCGCTTCAGCGTCTCACAGCTTTCGATCCAGTCATCCAGCGGGTCGGCCTTCGGCTCGGTCGGGTGGACGGAGACATTGGAGGAAATGCGCGGCAACAGCTGGTCGCCTGAAATGACGATATTCAGCTCAGCGCAGTAAAGACAGGCATGTTCCGGCGAGTGACCACTTCCGGTGATCACTTCCCAGCTTTTCCCGCCCATCTCAAACGTGTCGCCATCCGAAAGCCGGAAGAAGGATTCAGGGATGCGCGTCACGCCCCGGCCGAAATTACCGAAGCGTTCCTTGTAGGTCTCCAGCTGCGCCTCGGACCATCCAGCACGGCGATAGAAGTCGACGCCCACCTCCGGCGCCTCGCGGCCTGTATCTGCGACCAACATTCGGCAGGTCGTGTATTCCAGCCGCGTCATCCACAGCTCGGCCCCGTATTTGTAGCAAAGCCAGCCCGCCGTGCCGACATGATCGGGGTGCATATGCGTGACGATCACGCGCTTCAGCGGCTTGTCCGGTGTGACCCGGTCCGCCAGCAGATTGCGCCAGGCCTCCCGCGTCTCGTCATAGGCGATGCCGGTGTCGACAATCGTCCACCCGTCACCATCATCGATCAGCCAGTTATTGATGAATTTGAGGGAGAAATTGAGCGGCATGGCCACCCATTCGATGCGCTCTGCAATCTGCACGCTTTTGCCGATTTCCGGCTCGGTCCGCCCGAAGGGGTAGTCCAGCCTGGGCCGTTTCGGCGGGGCAGTTTCAAATCCATCCATTGCAGAATGATACTTGCATCCATGACGCCGTCGAGCCGTACCGCAAGGTCAGGCTGCAGCCTCCAGGGCGGACAGAATATCTGCCACGATCTGCGGCACGGGACGATCTGCCTGGATGCGCACGGCATCCTCGGGCACCTGAAGTGACGCAAACTGGCTGTCCAACAGGCTGACCGGCATAAAATGATCCGGCCTGGCCGTAATCCGGCGCGCCAGTTCATCGCGCGGCACATCCAGCATCACGAAATGGCAGCGACGGCCGCTCCCCTCTCTCAGCCCCGCCTGCACGTAGGGCGTCAGTGCAGAGCAGGCCAGTACGATTCGCGACTCCGGCATGGCAGCCGCCATCCGGCACATGCTGTCCACCCAACTCTCCCGATCCTCATCGGTCAGCGGCGTGCCGGCCGCCATCTTTGTCTTGTTGGCGGCAGAGTGATGTTCATCAGCCTCAATGAAAGGCCAACCCATTTGCCCCGCCAGCGCAGACGCTATGGACGTTTTTCCACTGCCGGCGACGCCCATGATGATGATCAGCTCTCTCACTTGATCGGCGTCCGCTTGCGCGGGCCCAGCTTGGTGCGCCTGAACTTCTCGCCTTTCAGCGGAGAGACTGTATTGTCGGGCTTGCCGTCTGAGCGCTCTGAGCGCTCCGGCTTGCCACCGAACTTGCCACCCGGTTTGCCCCCTGGCTTGCCGGAACGCGGGCCGCCTGGCCGGTCACCCCGCGCGGGGCGGTCGCCTCTGGGCGGTCCATCCCGGCGCTCGGCGCGTTCAGGCCGTCCCCGCTCAGGCCGCTCGCGATCTGGCCGGTCCTCATCCGGACGCGGCGTACGGGGCCGGGGCGCATCGCCCTTCAGCAGAGCCGCACGTTCCCGTCCGCCAATCGGGCGCCATTTGCCTTCCGGCAGTCCGGCCAGTTCCAGCGGCCCGATACGCGTGCGCATCAGATCCACCACGCGCAAATCCACCAGCTGGCACATCCGGCGGATCTGGCGGTTGCGCCCTTCCCGCAGGATGAATTTCAGTTCCTGCGGCTTAAGCTGCTCCACAATGGCAGGCTTCAGCTGGCGTCCGTCCAGTTCCAGCCCGTGGCGCAGTTTCGCCAGCTTTTCGGGCGTCACATCGCCCTTCACCTTGACGATGTATTCCTTGTCCAGCTCGCTTTCGGGGCCGATCACGGCCTTCGCCAGCACGCCATCCTCTGACATGATCAGCAGGCCGCGCGAATCCTTGTCGAGACGGCCAAGCGGCGCCAGTTTGTTGTAGCGGCCCGGAATGGCGCGTGCCTTGCCGGACAGGCTGTCCCGCGTGATCAGGCGCACGGCTGGAATTTCGCCCTCTTCCGGCGTGCCGGACACGACGCCCACCGGCTTGTGAAAGATCAGGGAGATCTGATTGTCCAGCTGCCGCCCGGCCTTGCCCGCCATGGTCAGCGTCTGCCCGGCCATGATCTTCTGACCGGCCACCGCCGTCTCGTCGTCAACCTTGACGAGGCCCTTCAGGATCAGGGCATCGGCCTCACGGCGAGAGCAAACGCCCTCTTCCGCGAGCCATTTGTTGATCCGGAGAGCTTCCGCGCCGGTATATGTCTTGGTCCAGCTCATCGGCGTACGCGCCTCCTGCACAATTGGCACCGTCATATCTGTGTGACCCTATGGTCGCAACATAGGGTCGACATTGCCAGACGATTCCGTCATAAGCCCGGCCCTTCAGAGACTGGACCTGCCTACCCCATGAGCGAGACAAAATCCTCCGCGCCCCTGCTGGCCTTTGCGCTGCTGATCCTCGGCACGACGCTGGGCATTGCCGGAACGGATCTGGTGCTGCCCGCCGTGCCGGATTTGCCGGAAACGCTCGGCGGATCGCAGGCGCTCGCGCAGTTCGTCCTGGCCGCTTTCGTGATGGGCACCTGTATCGGCCTGCTCGGCTTTGGAGAGCTGGGCGCGCATCTGGACCAGCGCACGCTGCTGATCGTCTCGCTTATCGCCTATGCGCTGATTTCGCTGGCCTGCATGGCCGCGCCCAGCCTGCCTGTTCTGGTCGGCCTGCGCTTCCTGCAGGGCCTGACAGGGTCCGCCGCCGCCGTTTTCGCACCGGGCATGATCCGCGTCATGTTCAGCCAGGAAAAGGCCGTCGGCGCCCTCGGCTTCATGGGCAGTGTGGAATCGCTGGTGCCAGCCCTCGCCCCGATCGCCGGCGTGTGGCTGCTGGTCGCCTTTGGCTGGAAGAGTTCGTTTCTGGTGATTGGCGTGCTCAGCCTGCTCGTCGCCCTGCTGATCGCGGCGCTGCGCCACCGCATGCCCGTGCCGCCCTCCACCCGCAGCGCAGGCAGCTATGTGCGCCACATGATGAACCCGGTTTATCTGCGCTACTGCCTCAGCCAGGCCTTCACGCTGGGCGGCCTGCTCATCTTTGTGTTCGGCGCCCCGGCCATGATCACCAAGGGCCTCGGTGGAGAGCTCAGCGACTTCATCATCATGCAGGTGACGGGCATCACCCTGTTCATCGTCGGATCGAACCTTGCCGGAAAGCTCGCCGAGCGCTTCGGGCAGGAGCGCATGATCCTGCTCGGCTCGCTGATCTCCGCCGGCGGGCTGGTCAGCATCCTGATCTACGCGCTGACCGGCGGGACAGAGCCACTGGCGCTCGCCCTCCTGTTCATTCCGGTCAATCTGGGTCTCGGCCTTCGCGGGCCTCCCGGCTTTTACCGCGCCGTGGTGGCTGCCCGCGGAGACGATGCCCGCGGGGCGGCTCTGGTGCTCGTCGCCATCCTGACGACAACAGCCGCTGGCACCGCCATCGCCGCGCCCTTTGTCACGCTCGGCATGGCACCGCTGGCCGCTGTCGCTTCAGCCGCATCCTGCGCGTCCGTACTGTGCCTGATCGCCCTGCCAAAGCTTGAGTTCTAAGACCTCTAGGCAATCCCGAAAAGCGCTTCGCTGTTGTCGAGGAAGCTGTCGCCACCCTGCGTGATGCCGGAAACGCGGCCCGGCGCGGTGGCCAGTACGGTCTCGGCAAAAAAGCCTGCCAGCGCCAGCTGACGTGTGCGGAAGCCGCCCTCTTCGCCGCGTGCAGAGACCGCCGCCTGCGTCAGGAAGTGACCGCCGATGACATCCCCGGCCAGTGCCAGATAGGCTGTCGCCCCGGCCAGTGCCTTGTCCTGGTCGCGCTGTTTCATGGCCTCCAGCATCCAGTCCGTGGCCTGACGAAGTGCCTCGGCGCCTTCTCTCAGGCGGTCAGCAATCTGAACCAGCTGCGGATCATTCGTCGCCCGCGCGCTCGCCGCCGTGGCCTCAACCTCTCCCAGCATCACGCGCATGGACTCGCCATTCGTGCCGGACAGTTTGCGGCCAACCAGATCAATCGCCTGAATGCCGTTCGTGCCTTCATAAATCGGTGCAATCCGCGCGTCGCGATAGAGCTGCGCAGCCAGCGTCTCGTTCATGAAACCCATGCCGCCATGGATCTGCACGCCCAGGCTCGCCACATCGACGCCCATATCGGTAGACCAGGCCTTGGCAATCGGCGTCAGCAGGTCTTCGCGCAACTTGGCCGATGCGTGTGTGCTCTCATCCGGCGCAGCTTCGGCAAGGTCTGCTGCCACACCGCAGGCATAGCAGATCGCCCGGGCCGCTGCGACGCGGGCGCGCATCGTCGTCAGTGTACGGCGCACATCGGCATGATGCAGGATCGGGGCCGGGCCATCGACGCCCTGCGCCTTGCCCTGTTTGCGTTCCTGCGCATAGTCGAATGCCGCCTGATAGGCCGCTTCGCCCACGGCGACACCTTCCAGGCCGACATTCAGGCGGGCCGAATTCATCATCGTGAACATGCAGGCCAGGCCCTTGTTCTCCTGACCAATCAGCCAGCCCGTCGCGTCTTCATATTCCATCACGCAGGTCGGGGAGGCATGAATGCCCATCTTCTTCTCAAGGCCGATGCATTTCACCCCATTGCGCGCGCCCAGGCCACCATCTTCCTTGACCAGGAATTTCGGCACCAGGAACAGCGATACACCGCGAGAGCCTGCAGGCGCATCTGGCAGGCGCGCCAGCACGAGGTGAATGATATTCTCGGCAACGTCATGATCACCCCAGGTGATGTAGATCTTCTGCCCGCTGATGGCATAGCTGCCGTCTTCCTGCGGCACAGCCTTTGTCTTCAGCGCGCCGACATCAGAGCCCGCCTGCGGCTCGGTCAGATTCATCGTGCCAGTCCAGGTGCCGGAGACCAGATTAGGCAGATAGGTCTGTTTCTGCTCGTCCGTGCCATGCGCCAGCAGCGCTTCAATCGCGCCAAAGCTGAGCATCGGGCACAGGCCAAACGCCATGTTCGCGGAGTGGAACATCTCCATCACGGCCAGCGCCAGGGCTTTCGGCAGGCCCTGCCCGCCCCATTCTTCCGGCGCGGACAGCCCCATCCAGCCACCATCGCGGAACTGGGCATAGGCCTCGGCAAAGCCGGGGGCCGCCTTCACGCCCTCATCTGTCAGCACTGCGCCATGAGCATCACCGGGCTGGTTCAGCGGCGCCAGAACATCCCGCGCCAGCTTGTTCGCCTCATCCAGAATCGGGGTGATCAGGTCCGGGTCATAATTCTCGAAAGCCTCAAGTCCCTGCAGTTTGGGCAGCCCGGCAACGGACTGAAGCGCAAACGCCATATCATCGAGCGGGGCATTATAGGCCATCTATTTCTCCCAGAATCCACATAAGTCATATCCACGCTAGCCCTTAGCGTGCCACTGGCATGTCGCCAACTGCGCCCTATAATCACCCCAGACGCAATACCACACCCTTCAGGAGACGATTTTTATGCGCAACATTCTGCTTTCCGCATCCGTACTGGCCCTTGCGGCCTGCGGTGCAGCCGAAACCACTGCTCCGGCACAATCCCAGGAAACCACAACCCAGGAAGCCCCGGCCACCACAACGGCTGAACCGACGGCTGCCCCGGCCGGAGAAACCGCTGAAGCCCCGGAAATGGGACCGGCTGGCACCTACAAGATGGACCCGACCCATACCTCCCTGATCTGGAAGGTGAACCATTTCGGCCTGTCCAACTACACGGCCCGTCTCAATTCGGTCGACGGCACGCTGGTTTTCAACCCCGATGACGCCTCCGCCACCTCCCTGGACGTGACCATCGACCCAACGTCCGTCGAGACCGACTATCCGGCAGACTTCAAGGCCGGCCACCCCGATTCGCCCTACGACTCGTTCGATCAGGAAATCAGCCAGAGCGAAGACTATTTCAATGCTGGCGAATTCCCGACCATCACGTTCAAGTCCACCGACGTGACAACCACCGGCCCGAACACCGGCACCGTCACCGGCGACCTGACCTTCCGGGACGTTACCAAGCCGGTCACGCTGGACGTCACCTATAACGGCACGACCACCTTCCCCTGGGCGCCCGATACGCCGAAAATCGGCTTCTCCGCCACGGGGTCGTTCAAGCGCTCCGACTATGGCCTCGACATCATGGTGCCGAATCTCGGTGATGATATCGAAATTGTGATCGAAACCGAGTTCGAACTGGCTGACGCAGCCTCCGAATAAGGGTATCTGACTCGCCATGCAGGCAGAATCTTCAAGATACACCATCGTCGCCATCATCCTTCACTGGGTGATGGCGGCCCTTCTTTTGTTCATGATCTGGCTCGGCTGGAACATGGATGACAATGAAGTGCGCTTCCAGTTGCACAAATCAATCGGCATCACGATCCTGTTTCTGACAGCCGTGCGTATCGTGTGGAGATGGCGCAATCCGCCGCCACCGCTGCCCGATGACATGCCGCCCCGCGAAAAGCTGGCCTCGCATCTGGTGCATATGGCGTTCTACTGGCTGATGGTGATTCTGCCGCTGGCAGGCTGGCTCCTGGTATCGACCTCGAAGTTCAAGGTGCCGACCGTGCTGTACGGCACGATCAGCTGGCCGCACCTTCCTGTACCGGGCTTCCTGCATTCCGACATCGCCCACGTGATTATCGAGAATATCCACTCGAAAGGCGCATGGGTGCTGATCGTCCTTCTGGGCCTGCACGTTGCAGGCGCGGTGAAGCATGAAATCGGTGCCGAGAAAGGCGTCGTCAAACGTATGGTTCCCGGCCTTCTTGGCAAGACAGACGGGCCCTGGCGCCCGGCCCGCGGCTATCCTGTCGCCTTCGGCTCTGCCATCATTCTGTTTGGCGCCATCGTGGCCATCCCGCTGATGGGCTCGGGCGGCTCAACCGCGCAAAGCTCTGAACCGACCCTCGCCGAAACAGGCATCCAGTCAAACTGGGACGTGAACTACGACACTTCCGAAATCCGCTTCACCGGCATTTATGACAAGAAGGAATTCACCGGCACCTTTGATGACTGGACCGCCGATGTCGCCTTCTATCCGGACGATCTCGCCAACTCAGACGTGCGCGTCACCGTGCGCACCGCGTCTGCAGATGCAGGCAAGAAGCTCTACAATGACAGTCTCAAGGGCGCCGAATGGTTCGACACGAACGCGCATCCGGACGCCAATATCCACCTGACCAATTTCCGCGAAACGGCTGATGGCTATGTCGCGGACGCAGAGATCAGCATCAAATCTATCATGCAAACCGTGCCGCTGAATTTCACGCTACAGATCGACGGCGACACCGCGACCCTGGATGGCTCTGCCGTGCTGAACCGCAAGGCGCTGGACCTTGGCCAGTCCTCAGACCCCTCCGGCAGCTGGGTTGGCCAGGATATCACCGTCACCGTGACCGGCACAGCGACCCGCAAATAGTGAGGCGCGCGCCTTCCGGGTCGTGCCTACTGGTGGTAAGCCCGGGCTCATGACTGCGCAGATTGTCCCCGTGCTGCCCCAGACGCTGGCCCTCGCCGCGGAAATCCTCCGCGAGGGCGGCCTCGTCGCCATGCCGACCGAGACTGTCTATGGCCTCGCCTGTGATGCCTCCAATCCGGACGCCGTCGCCCGCCTGTATGAGGCAAAGGGCCGTCCGCATTTCAATCCGCTGATCGCCCATGTTGCCGCCATGGACATGGCAAAGCAGGAAGCCGTGCTGTCGGAAGAGGCTGAAACCGTCGCGCGCCATTTCTGGCCAGGTCCGCTGACGCTGGTCCTGCCTCGCGCCGCCACTGGCAGTGTGTGTGATCTCGCCCGCGCAGGCCTGGACACAATCGGCATCCGCTATCCGCGCCACCCTGCGGCCCAGGGCCTGATCGCCGCCTTCGGCCAGCCCGTCGTCGCGCCGTCCGCCAACCGTTCCGGCCATGTCAGCCCCACCCGCGCCCAGCATGTGATGGAAGATCTGGGAGACCGGATCGACCTGATCATTGATGGCGGCCCCTGCGCCACCGGCATCGAATCCACCATCGTCTCGTTTGCAGGGGAGACACCCACCCTGCTGCGCACGGGCGGCATCGAAACTGCGGCCCTCAACGCAGCCGTCGGCGGTCGCCTCGCGCTGCATACGGATGACTCCATCGTCGCCCCCGGCCAGCTGAAAAGCCATTACGCCCCAGACGCGGCCCTGCGTCTCAATGCCGAGGCTCCGCAAGAGGGCGAAGCCTGGCTCGGCTTCGGCTCAAGCGTCCATACCGGCCTCAACCTCTCCCCGAATGGAGATCTCGCGGAGGCCGCCACAAAACTCTTCGCCATGCTGCGCGCCCTTGATGCGCGGTTTGACCGGATCGCCGTTGCCCCCATCCCGAATGAAGGCCTCGGTGAAGCGATTAATGACCGTCTCGCTCGCGCGGCCCATCGGGACTGACGCCATGCACCCTTCCCGCGTCTTCCATGAGCATGACCGGGCACTGCTGCTGGAAACTGCACGGCAGAATGCCTTCGCGCTCATCATCAGCAGTCTGAACAACCGCCCCGTCGCCGCGCATGCGCCTGTCCTGCTGGATGAGACTGGCGCTGACATTCACCTCCGCTTCCACCTTGCCAATGCCAACCCGGCAACCGAGGCGCTGAAACAGACAGGCCAGGCGCTTGTCGTCTTCACCGGCCCGCACGCCTATGTCTCGCCGGACTGGTACGGCCAGCCCGATCAGGTCGGCACCTGGAACTATATCTCTGTTGAGGCCGAAGGCCCGGCCACGCCGCTCACCGCAGACGCCACGACCCGCCTGCTGGACGATCTTTCCGCCGTGTACGAGGCCAAGCTCGCGCCCAAGCCCGCCTGGACACGGGACAAGATGGACCCCGCAAAGTTCACCCGCATGCTCACTGCCATTACCGGCTTCCAGCTGACGCCCACGCGCTTTGAAGGCATCCGCAAGCTGAACCAGAACAAACCCGAAGCCGCCCGCGCTGGCGTAATCTCCGCCCTGAACGAACAGGCCGATCCGCTCGGCCTCGCAATTGCCGACGAAATACATAAATTGAAACCATGACCCAGCTCAGCCAAGACTTCCTCTCCGCCGCCAAAGACATTCTCGGCCCGAAAGGGTGGAGCGAAGACCCGGAAGATCTCGCCAAGGTCGCCTCTCCCTGGCGCGGCACCTATCAGGGCGAAACACCCTTCCTCGCCAAACCGGAAACGACGGAGCAGACCGCCGCCCTCGTCAGACTGTGCAACCAGCACGGCGTCGCCATCACGCCCCAGGGCGGCAATACCGGCCTCGTCGATGCGGGCACCCCGCACGGTGAGATCTGTATTTCGATGCAGCGCATGACGGCCATCCGCTCGGTCGACGCGGTCAACAATTCCCTGGTGATCGAGGCCGGCGCGCCACTTGTCACGGCCCAGCAGGCCGCTGATGATGCGAAGCGCCTCTTCCCGCTCTCGCTCGGCTCGGAAGGTACCGCCACGATAGGCGGGCTGATCTCCACCAATGCCGGCGGCGTCGCCGTGCTGCGCTATGGCATGATGCGGGATCTGATCCTCGGCCTCGAAGTCGTGCTGCCGACGGGAGAGATCTGGAACGGCCTCTCCGGCCTGCGCAAGAACAATACCGGCTACGACCTGAAACACCTGTTCGCGGGCGCCGAAGGCACACTCGGCATCATCACCGCGGCGACCCTGAAACTGTTCCCGAAGGTACAGCGTGCCAGCGCCTGGGTCACCTGCGAGAGCGCCGGAGATGTCGTCACCCTGCTCGCCCTCGTGCGCGATCATGCGGGCGACACCGTCACCAGTTTCGAGATCATCCCCGCCAATGCCGTCGCCATGGTGCAGGCAGATGTTCCGGATACGCGCGATCCCTTGCCGTCAGACCTGCCTTGGCGCGTCCTGATCGAGGTCTCCATGTCGCGCGCCGAACATGCCCGCGAGGTGCTGGAAGAGGCGCTCGCTGCGGCCTATGAGGCAAAGCTGGTCAAGGATGCCGTCATCGCCGAAAGCGTCGCCCAGGCCGACAGCTTCTGGCACATCCGCGAGACCATTCCGCTCTCCAAGCGCGGCTATGGCACCGCCCTGAACCAGGACATCTCCGTGCCCGTCAGCCGCATTCCGGACTTTATCGACAGCTGCAATGCCGCCATCAAAGGCCTGATCCCCAGCGCGGAATTCGTCATCTTCGGCCATGTCGGCGACGGAAACCTCCATTACTCCGTCTGCGAACCAGCCGATGCGCGCGAGCATGTCCTCGCCGGTCAGCAATCGGCTGTCTTCCGCATCATCTATGATCAGGTGATGGATTTCGACGGCTCCATCAGCGCCGAACATGGCGTCGGCCGCCTGAAGCGGGACGAGCTGGAACGCATCCGCCCCAAAGCCGCAACAGAGACCATGCGCGCCATCAAACGCGCAATTGATCCGAACAATATCATGAACCCCCAGCGCGTGATCAGCACCTAGCGCAACTGGCGCAGCAGCCGACCGTCAAGATCCGCCACGCGATTGACGCCCAACAAGGCCAGCCCGCGCCGGACGTCCGCCGCCAATATATCCAGCGCGCGCGTCACGCCCACCTCGCCGCCTGCGGCCAGTCCGAACAGATAGGCCCGGCCCAGTGCCACGCTGTTGGCCCCGCGCGCGATCAGCTTCAGCACATGCGCGCCGCGGCGTACACCGCCATCGGCGATGATCTCCACGCCTGCGCCAACCGCCTCGCGGATTTCCGGCAACAGGTCTATGACGGGCACGGACGTATCAATCTGCCGCCCGCCATGGTTCGAGACCCACACCGTGCTGGCGCCACTGTCCACCGTGCGCCGTGCATCCTCTGCCGTGCTGAGGCCTTTGACGGCAAACGGCCCGCCCCATTCATTGATGAACCAATCAAGATCCTTCCAGCTCATCGTTGGGTCGAACAGCTCATTGATCACGCCCATCACATCGCGCCCGCCCGTATCCACCTGCTCGAAATTCGCCGGCCCGATTTTTGACGAGGTGAGCATGTCCAGCAGATAGCCGGGCTTGGCCAGCGCCTGCGTCGCGGTTTTGCGGTTGATCTTCGGCGGCACGGAAAAACCGTTACGCGGGTCACGTTCGCGCTGACCCGCCACCGTGGCATCCACCGTCAGGATACAGCCGGTATAGCCGGCCTCCTTGGCGCGAGCCATGAAATCGCGAACGATCCCGCGATCCTTCCAGACATAGAGCTGAATGAATTTCGGCACATCCGGCGCAACACCGGCAATGTCTTCCAGCGTCTGGCTGCCCAGCGTCGAGACGCTATAGGCAATGCCCGCCTTTTGCGCCGCCGCCGCCACGGCCAACTCGCCCTTCCTGGGATGGAACAGGCGCGAGGCCGCTGTCGGAGAGATAAAGAAAGGCTGAGCAATCGTCTGTCCGAACACGGTGCAGCTTGTATCGATCTGCGAGGAATCGACCAGAGAGTTCCACTGCCAGCCATAATCGGCAAACCGCTCGACCGAGCCGCGCAGCGTGTACTCGTCCTCTGCTCCGCCATCGATATAGTCGAACACCATGCGCGGCAGGCGGCGCTTGGCCGCTGCCCGCAAGTCGCTGATGTTTATGGCATTCCCAACCCGGCTCATGGATCAAACCTAGGCACAATTCGGCAGTCACGCAATCAGAAGTCTTGCTGCTTTGCGAAAAGACCGAACGGGGATAGCTTCTCCCCTGAACCTTGTGGGAGGACACATCATGCGCATTTCACTTCTGGCCCTTGGCCTGCTCATTCCGCTCGCGGCCTGCGACCCGCGCGGCCCCGTGGTCGGCGGCCCTTGCAGCTATGACAGCACCGTCTTCGATGTGACCGTCAAGGCAGTGGATGACGCGGGCATCACCTTCGACGGCCCGGATGGCGAATTCCGCATGTCGCTGAGCGAACTGGAAACCACGCCAGCCGTGGGCGACACGCTCACCGTCAAACGAGACCTCATCACCGAAGGCACCTGCACCCCGGAAATCTATTCCATCATGGAATAACTTCCTCCTTTGTCACCCCGGAATTTGCGAAGCAAATATCCGGGGCCCAG
Source organism: Alphaproteobacteria bacterium (assembly GCA_018222605.1). GTDB lineage: Bacteria > Pseudomonadota > Alphaproteobacteria > Caulobacterales > Hyphomonadaceae > Hyphomonas. Next base: position 76,170 of record JAAEZZ010000007.1, on the reverse strand, counting down.
TACGGGGCTGCAACTCAGCACTGGGTCCCGGATAAATCCTTGCGGATTTTCCAGAATGACACGAACGCACCTTTATCCCACAAATTTCCCGCCCCAACCTGCAGCAAACATTGCCGCAAAAATAAACTTGTCCGACACCCTCCGCACCCGGTGTATAGTCAGCCCATGTCTGATCCGCGCTTTGCCCCGGCCTATGCCTATGTCCACCCGGTCTTCTGGCCGTGGCTCTGGCTGCAGCTCTGGGCCATTGCGACGCATCAGAAAGAGACGGGGCAGGACTTTCTCCTGAATGTCACGCGCTGCGGATTTGTTCGCATCAAATACGTGTCGGACGTCCGCAAGCCCAAGCCGAAGAACCCTTATAAATACGAGGCCCCCGCTGTGCCTGCGTGGGAGCGCCCGGCGCTTGGCAGTGACATGCCCGTCGAGTTTGCGGACAACGCCCAGCCGCTCTTGCTGAGCGCGCTGGGCAATGCCCTGCACGCGGCCCTCGCAGACCTGCGCGCAACCTGTCGCGAGCCCGCTCCCGACACGTCCTGATACGGAAATTCCTACCCGAATTCAGCTCACCCAACCGGATGGCCCCCGCCATGCCGGGCAAACGTGCTGGCTCAAATGAAAAAGGCCTCTGCTGCGTTAGCCCCGGCGTCCGAACAGCTTCTCGATGTCGGCCAGCTTCAACTCCACATAGGTAGGGCGGCCATGATTGCACTGGCCGGAATGCGGCGTCGCCTCCATCTGGCGCAGCAGATGGTTCATCTCTTCACCATTGAGGCGGCGGCCAGCGCGCACAGAGCCGCGGCAGGCCATATTGCCCATCACTTCCTCAAAGCGCTCCTTCAGGGCGAGACCCGCATCATATTCGGCAAAATCATCGGCCAGATCGCGGATCAGGCCTGCGGCGTCCATCTCTCCGAACAGGGCCGGGGTTGCCCGCACACAGACGGCCCCGACGCCAAAGGGCTCAAGCTCCAGGCCGAGCTCTGCCAATTCCTCGGCACGCTCCAGCACCCGTTCGGCCTCATCCTCTGACAATTCCACCACGTCGGGGATCAGCAGCGCCTGACGCTTCACACCGCCCGCCGCCATCTGGCGTTTCATGTCCTCATAGACGAGGCGCTCATGCGCGGCGTGCTGGTCAACGATGACGATGCCATCCGCCGTCTGGGCAACCACATAGGTCTCGTGCAGCTGCGCCCGCGCAACGCCGAGAGGGAAGTCTTTGGGCGCGGCTTGTGGTGCCATCGCGTCCGGCTCGACCCGCGCAGACGGCGCCCCGTCCTGGCGCCAGTCGGGCGCATAAGAGGGCGCTGGGCTTTCCTGAAAGCCCGCCCCGTGCAGCCCGGATGGCTCCAGCGGCGCATCCACATCCGGCCCGACAGGCTGGCGATAATAGGAAGAGGGCGAGGCCTGGCGCTGCGGCGCAGGCGGCACAGACCAGAGATTGGGCGCTGTCGCCTCCTCGATCTTCACCTTGCCCAGCGCATAGTCCGCCACCGTGGTAGAGGCCCGGTGCCCTGCCGCCGCCAGCGCATGGCGCAGCGCGCCGATCATCAGGCCGCGTACATTGCCCGCATCGCGGAAGCGCACTTCGGTCTTCGCCGGGTGCACGTTCACGTCCACATATTCTGGGTCCAGGTCCACAAACAGCGCGGCCAGCGGATGCCGGTCCCGCGCCAGGAAATCCTGATAGGCTGCCCGGATCACACCGTTCAGCATACGGTCTTTTACAGGCCGTCCATTGACGAACAGGAACTGCATCTGTGCATTGCCGCGATTCAGCGTCGGCAAGCCGGCAAAGCCGCTGAGGCGCACGCCTTCACGCTCGGCGTCGATCTCCAGCGCATTGTCCTTGAACTCCTGCCCCATGATCGCACCCAGCCGCGCCAGATGGCCCGCCGCGCCCTCGGCTTCCACGCCATAGCGCAGGCTGTTGCGACCATTGTTTTCCAGGCTGAAAGCCACCTCCGGATTGGCCATCGCCAGGCGCTTGATCGTGTCGGTCACCGCCATGCTCTCGGCGCGCTCGCCCTTCATGAATTTCAGGCGGGCAGGCGTCGCATGGAACAGATCGCGCACTTCAATGCGCGTGCCGGTCTCGCCCCGCCCGGTAAAGGCAGAGGGCTTCGGCCCTTCCACGCGGCCAGCCTCGATGAAGACTTCTGCCGCATCCTCGCCCGCTGCGCGCGATGAGATGCTCATCCGGCTGACCGAGGCGATGGAAGGCAGCGCCTCACCGCGAAAGCCCATTGTGTGGATGTTCAGAAGGTCCACCCGGCCCGCATCATCCGGCACCAGTTTGGACGTGGCATGACGCTCCAGCGCGACAACCAGATCCTCGGCAGACATGCCGCAGCCATCATCCTCGATGATCATCCGCTTCAGGCCGCCTGCCTCAATGGCGATCGAAATCCGCCGCGCGCCCGCGTCCAGCGCGTTTTCGACCAGTTCCTTCACCGCCGCCGCAGGTCGCTCGACAACTTCACCGGCGGCGATGCGGTTCACGACATCCGGAGACAGCTTGCGAATTTCGGGTCTGGTACGAACGGAATCAGCCATGCGAAGAGGATAACGCGGCAGACGGGCTTTGTCCCCGCCTGCCGCGCACCCGTATGCCACGAGCCCTACGCGTGCGTCGTCCCCGCGGCCTTGAAGACAGGCTGACCGGATTTTCCTATAAGGGGTTTCCCTAGCGGCGGCCTGTTGACGCAGCGCACAAACGCACACCCTGAATTGTGGTCTAAGCTGCTGAATTCATTGCAATACAGACCAAGTCAGGGCAGGCTGAAGCGCAGTTTGCAAATTGCCGCGTTCACGCCCAGTATGCGGCCAGACATCAGCTGGAGCATTGTTTTCCCATGAAGATTTATCATTCCACCGCCCTTGCAGCGGCCTCTCTTCTGGCCCTCGCAGCCTGCGGAAAGCAGGAGGCGCCTGCGTCAGAACCTGCCGCCACTCCGCCCGCGACCGAAGCGCCAGCTGCCGAGACGCCTGCTGAAACGCCAGCCGAAACTGCTCCGGCCGCAGCAGAAACGGACACAGCCGCAACACCTGCAGCCGCACCTGCTAGCGACACATCAACGGCCATCGCCGATGCGACGTCTCCGTTCGCAGACCTGCCAGCACCGTACAATACAGCGGACTACAATCGCGGCCGCCGCACATTCAAGCTGTGCCAGTCCTGCCACATCCTGACAGAAGGCGGCGGCAATCTGGTCGGCCCGAACCTTTACGGCCTGTTCGGCCGCGAGGCTGGGTCCCTTGAAGGCTTTGCCTATTCCCCGGCCCTTCAGGAAGCTGACTTCATCTGGACCCCGGACAAGGTGGACCACTGGCTGGAAAACCCGAACACCTTCCTGGCCGGTAACCGCATGACTTTCGCAGGCGTGCGCAAGCCGGAAGACCGGGTCGCGGTCATCGCCTATCTGATGTCCGAAACCGGATATGACGCATCGAAGATGCCGGCTGACGAATAGGTCAGTGTTTGACAGTCATGGCGAGCAGGATGGCCTGCTCGTCATACTCTCCTGCGAATTCCTGCCGGTAGCCAAGGGCCAGATCGACCCATGGGAAATGATAGCCGAGCTTGGTCTCATACTTGTTTGAGTCCGCCGTATCATTGCCCCGCTCTATCCAGAGCTGCTGGCTGAGAAAAACATTCTTCCACACATCCACGCCATAGCCGATCTCGGCGCGATAGCGCGTGCAGCCATCCTCGTGACGGATGACTGCGGCGTCTGCGAACGTGTAAAAGCTGCGTGCCCCGCGCACGCCTGACAGGCCGCCGCTGAGCCGCGCCTCGGCGCCCCAGGCATCACAGCCAAAGACACCTGCGACTGAGCTGCCATAGACCAGCCCGCCCTCTGCCCCGACAGCCCAGCCCTTGTGAGATAAGAGCTGCCGGCGCACCGAAAGGCGGGCGGCTTCCTTGTCCAGGTCATAATCGCTGTCATAGGTGACGGCTTCCGACTTTGCGGTCACCAGCCACCCATCTGCGACACCATATTCGCCATAGAGTTCGACCCGATTTCCATCGATGTCTTCAAGCTCTTCCTGCGTGACGGCGGCCTGCAGGTACCAATTCCCCTGCTCCTGCGCCCATGGCCCAGCCCAAGCTGGCGCGGCCAGACACAGGCCCCCGCATGCGATCCCCCAAAAGCCCCTCATTCCATTTTATTTACTCGATGAATTTCAGGTTGAAAACAATTTTGTTGTTCAGACGGGCCAGGCCCGCCCTTCCAATACGGTGCGGTAGCCGTCCGGATCTTCGAATGTGTAGCCATTTTGGTCCCAGTAGGGATTGAAAGAGACGACCGGCAGGAAGCCGGCAGTCTTCATGCGCTCAACCGCCTGTTGAAGCAGGCCCGCCTCCGGCACATAGAAAACCAGCAAGTGGTCCTGGCTGGGGGACCGGCCGGCCTCATGCCCTTTGGTGCACGTGAACTCCAGATGATAGGGCGCGCCGGGATGGCCCAGCATGATGCCATCAATTCCGGAATGGTCCCGGAAAGAGCCAAGCACCTCAAAGCCAAGGCCCGTACAGTAAAACGGCAGCAAGGCTTCAAGATTGTCAGTCGGCCGCGCAACGCGCAGCTTGCGGGATTTCAGAAGTGTCATGACATGTCTCCAATAAGGTCAGACGTGCCGATTGCCTGCTCAACCTAAGTTGAGGTCAAGCCGCCAAATGCGAAAAGCCCCGTCCAGCAAGCTGGCGGGGCTTCATCATGCAGGAACCGTTGGAAACCTTAGAGGCGGAAACGGATTTGGTCTGACCAGAAGCGCTCAAGGCGCGAAATGGTCTTGTTCAGCTGGGACAGGTCGTCCGGGCGGACGCTGGCCGTCGGCTCAAGCGCACCAGCCTGCTTTTCGAACAGGGACTCGACACGCTTGCGGACTTTCAGGCCACGCTCGGTCAGGCGCAGCGTCACGGTACGCTTGTCATCTTCAGAGCGGGTCTGGATCAGATAGCCGCCTTCCTGAAGCTTCTTGACGTTATAGGAAAGGCTGGTGCCGGCAAAAGCGCCACGGGCACGCAGGACGGATGCCGGAGCTTCCCCTTCGCCAATTTCGTAAAGAAGCAGAGCCTGGACACCGGTCAGAGACCGCTCACCGGCACGCTCCAGATCGTCTTTGACGACGTCATGAAGACGACGGTGCGCCTGTTCAAGTAAAGAGAGAGACTTAAGGAAAGACTCACCAAGGGAAAGGTCTGCAGTTTCCTGCATTTCAGCAATCATCATTTTCACCACCACTCAACTTTTGTTGTAGTTTGAAGAGAAATACACGACCAATCCTAATGAATTGATAAGCATGCCCCTTTTTCAAGTGATGATGGTTAATATTCAGGCGAATACATTAACCGTTACTATTGCGTAACGATTTCAAGGCGCTGAATTGTGGATAAGTCTGTAGTATTCGCTCAGGCAAATGTGTCGGCTGTGCTGCGAATGCCATACTTCGGGCTGGGCCCATGCGTGTTCGGCTCTGCACGACTATCGATGAACATGAAGATCATCACAATGAACCAGCCGATATAGGGAATGAAGTTAAGCAAATACATCCAGCCCGACAGATCCTGATCATGCAGGCGGCGCACAGTGACCGAAATGCCGGGAATGATATTGTATAGGGCCCACAATATAGTGAAGATCGGCACGAAGAAGGCGTCCGCGCCGGAATCCATACCAACAAGGCTGGCCATCAGCATGACATCGACGACAAAAGCCATCACCATCACGAGCCAGTAAAACAGGACATAGCCCCAATACTCCTGACGGCGCGCACGCCCGGTAAACTTGAAATACCGCACAGAAATCGCCTTCAGGAAGTAAGTGAAGATGCCTTCACTCTTCTGCGCCATTGGCGGCGTGTAAGTATTCGCGGGATGAACATAGCTGGGCTGGGCCGCTGAGGGCGCAGAGGCATGACCAGCCCCCAACAAGTATATGTCTCGCGCCTCTTCGCCCGCCGGCACAAAGTCCACGATATGTCCGGGCACAAGGCGGTTACCGTCCCGGGCTTCCTGCTGGGAAAAGCTGTAACGAACTCCATCATCCCCAAGGATGAGCCCCTGTCCGTTACCGGAGTCTGTTTTCAATACCTGACCGCGCATATCTGCTCCCTGAACTGCTGTAGCGTTTACACTCGGGAAGCAAGGCGATGTCTACCCGTTCAGTCCCCGAAGATCAGCTCATTGTCGCCCAGTGGCTCAAAATAGCGGGCCACATCTGCGTCGCTGACCTGTTCCAGCGTGGGCGGATTCCAGTTCGGCGCGTTGTCCTTGTCGATGATCACCGCGCGCACGCCTTCGATGAAGTCATGGCTCTGCACCTTGCGCCAGCCAATGCGATATTCCATCCGCATATTGTCTTCAAACTTATCCAGCTTGCCGCCCTCGCGGACCTGGCGCAGTGCGACCTTGACCGTCTCAGGAGACTTGGTGCGGATCGTCTCCGCCTGTTTCAATGCCCAGTCGCCACCTTCGGCCTGCAGTGCGGCGACGATCTCTTCGGCGGTCTCCTTGGAAAAGCACGCATCCATGATGTCACGATGCTCTTCAAAGCTGCCCGCCGGCACGGCATGGGTAAGCCCGCGCAGGATCTCGTTCAGCATTTCGGCCGCGCCAACGGAGAAGTCCGCCCCGGCAATCTGTGTCTTCAGATTGGGCACCAGTTCGGATGGCAGGTAATGCGTTGCCACTTTCGCGGCGGCCACGTCTGCGCCCTTCAGGCGCGCACCCGTCAGCGCCAGCCAGGTGCCCAGCTCTCCCGCCAGGCGCGGCAGGAACCAGCCCCCGCCGACATCCGGGAACAGGCCGATCCCGGTCTCCGGCATGGCGAACACGGTGCGCTCTGTCGCGATGCAGTGAGAGCCATGCACAGACAGGCCCACGCCGCCGCCCATGGTCACGCCATCGGCAATGGCCAGCACAGGCTTGGGGAAAGACTGAAGCGAAGCATTCATGCGGTATTCGACATTGAAGAAGGCGCGCGCCTCGCTGGCATCGCCCTGCCCGCTTTCGGCCAGCATGCGAATGTCCCCGCCTGCGCAGAAACCGCGCGTATCATCCTGATGGTCGATCATGACGAGATAAACCGTCTGGTCATCGGCCCAGCGCTCCAGCGCCGCCAGAATGGTTTCGCACATCGGGGCGTTCAGGGCATGCAAAGCCTTGGGCCGGGTCAAGGTGATATGCCCAACGCCTTTTCGCACACTTACCGATACTTCATCCGACATAATACATCCCTTTGATATCGCCTCTGACTGGCGTGTGTTTCGTAGCCCGTACACCTACCGCTGATGTCAGCGCAATCAAGTCTGCCCGCGGGGCAATTCTTAACAATATCCGAACGAGATTCTTGAATTCGCGAAATTCCCAATTCGCGAATGTTTACACATGTTAGGTATAAGTCCTGATCATGAGAGAACATGATGCATCCGGGCCAGATCAACGCGGCCGCCGCACGCCGGTGATTGAAAAGGGCATTCTGAAGCTGGGCCTGTTCAAATCCGTCCAGTGCGAGATCCGTGATATCTCCTCCGGGGGCGCGCGGATCGTTACGCCGAACGGCATGGACCTGCCGGAAGAGTTCTCCATTCGCATTGCCCGCCAGAAACGCGCACGCCCGTGCCTGCGCCGCTGGCAGAGCGGCCGCGAAACCGGCATCGAGTTTATCTAGCCCCAGTATAAAACGCAGATCCCACGCCTCAGAGTGTTTCTCGACACTCCGGTTATGGTTGTGTGATGTCACGCCACTGGCATCGCCCGCTCGATCAGGCGCGCCTGATCGACGCCCTCTGCGATATCGCCATACATCAGCCCCTTGCGGGACGGGTCCAGCCGCTGAAGGCAGAAGGCCTCAAACACAAAGTCCGGCGCAGAGCCGCGAAGCGCAGCTGCCTGCAGGGCGAGGGCCATATCCTGCGCGAAGGCGCGGGCGCGCCCCTCATGCAGGCTGCCAGGCTGCAGATAGTCTGACAGGGCCCGAACATGCGCATCATAGAAACGGTGCGCGCCGAGCGGCTTTTTCAACTCCGCCTGCACGGCCTCCAGACTGTCCGGTTCGCGTGACAGCGCGCGCAGCACGTCCAGCGCGATAACATTGCCGCTGCCTTCCCAGATCGCATTCAGCGGCGACTGACGGAAGAGGCGCGGCATCGGCCCCTCTTCCACATAGCCCGCGCCGCCATGGCATTCGAGCGTCTCATAGACAAAACCCGGCTGGCGCTTGCAGACCCAGTATTTCGCAATCGGCGTCGCCAGCCGCATGAAGGCGGCTTCGCGCGCATTTTCCGCAGCGCGGTCCAGGCTTGCCCCGATGCGCAAGGCAATGGCGGTGGCCGCTTCACTCTCGATCACCAGATCTGCCAGCACGGCGCGCATGGCGGGTTGGTCCTGCAGCGTCTTCTGGAACACACGCCGCTGGGAGGTGTGCCACAGCGCCTGCACCAGCGCCGCGCGCATGCCGCCCGTTGAGCCGAGGATGCAGTCATAGCGCGTATGCTGAACCATCTCGATAATTGTCCGCACACCCCGCCCCTCCGGGCCGACGCGCTGGGCCCAGGCACCGTGATACTCAATCTCTGAAGACGCATTGGACTTGTCGCCCATCTTGTCCTTCAGGCGCATGATGTGGATGCTATTGCGCGTGCCATCCGGCCGCCAGCGCGGCACGAGGAAACAGGTCAGCCCGTCTTCGGTATAGGCCAGCGTCAGGAAGGCGTCGGACATGGGCGCGGAGCAGAACCATTTATGGCCGGTCAGGATGTAATCACCCTGCCCGTCCGGCACAGCGCGGGTTGTGTTCGCACGCACATCACTGCCGCCCTGTTTTTCCGTCATCGCCATGCCGATAGTGACGCCGGTCTTCTGATCCGCCGGCAGGAACCGTCCGTCATAGGAAGATGCCTTGACCCGCGGCACCCAGGTTTCGGCCACGGACGGCTCCGCCATCAGGGCCGGAACGGAGGCATAGGTCATGGACATGGGACATGTCACGCCCGCATCGGCCTGGTTCATCAGGATCATCATCGCGCCGTGCAGCACATGGCCCGCCTGCGGCCGCGTCCACGCCCCGGCCGACAGGCCATTGTCCAGCGCCATGGCCATCAGCTTGTGATAGGCAGGGTGAAATTCCACCTCGTCCAGCCGATATCCATAGCGATCAAAGCTTTTCAGCCTGGGCGGGCTCTCCTGCGCCTGACGCGCCCATTCGAGCGTTTCGAACGCGCCGCATTTTGCCCCGAATGCCGATAGATGCCCGGCATGGGCACTGCCACCAGCTGCCTCCACCGCGCCTATCAGAGCCCGGTCCGTGGCGAACAGGTTTACGTCGCCAAATGGCTTTGGCTGATTGGAGACAGTGTGCGTCTCCAGCTCTGCCTGCGGATGATAATGCGTCATGCGGGTCTCCCTGTGGAGCGCTTACGGCTCCTCTGTCAGCAGCTTGGTATCACAATGCCAGCACGCTTCTGCGGCGCCAGCGCCTATGGGGCTGCCCGGCGGGACATCGACAGCGGGCGAGACCGGCAGCGCCGGCTGGCTCGGACGGTCCAGATGCGCCAGCACGCGGCGGGCAATCTCGTCACGCGTTGCCACATCCAGCGGGTCTGCCTTGCGCGAACGAGAGACAACCCGGCGGCCCAGCGCGCTGAGATAGGCATTAGTACGGGCCGTGATTTCCGGCGTGGCCTGACCACCCGCCGCCATATCAATCAGCATGGACACATAGCGCATCTGTTCGCGGCGCAGGATTTCCGCCTGACGCGGTGTCTTTGCATCCTCGAACAGGGCCTGCTCAATTTCGCGCAGCACGTCTTCATAGGTCAGCGCACCCGCATTGCGGCGCTCCTGCTCGACCAGACGGCCAATACGGGCCGGATGCAGCAAGGCAGTCAGCGTTTCGGTGGCAGCTGTGTCTGCGGCGGTCAGCAGGTCAAACTGCGCGCCCGTTGTGCCGGGGAAGTACTCCGCGCCGCCACTGCCCGAACCGAAGGAGCCAAGCGCCGGGGTGAGCAGATTCAGCGTGGAATCCGGCAGGTCCAACACAGCCGGGTCCAACGTGTCGACCAGCGTCGAAAGCGCGCCGCGTTGCTGGTCTGCAGGCACGACCTTCCCACGCTCGCCACCATCGCCTTTCTCGGAATAGCGGAATTCATAGCCGCCAATCATCTTGGAAGCCGCCGCGATCTGATAGCGGTGATACAGATAGACCGGTACGATAACGGCGCGCAGATGAGAGGTTGGCTGGTCAGCGCGCACGGAGTCCAGGCCGAACCGGTCCAACGCCACCTTGCGCACCCGCATCGCTTCGATCAGTGCGGCCACGGGGTCTGCGCCATTGTCCCAGACACTGGCATAGGGGTGGGCCGTGCCGACGCCGCGCCCCTGCGGATCGTCGACAAAGCGCAGGCCGCTGGCATAGGCGGATTTCAGCAATTCATCGCCTGCTGCTTTTTCATCCGTACCGGGTGCGTACTGATTATAGAGCCACATGGTGGCGACCTTGTCCCAAACGCCGATGCCGGTGTCATAGGCATCCGAGAAATCCAGATTGCCATCCTGCCCCACCCAGACCAGCGGCGCGGGATAATCCATCACCGAGGCGCGATTGTTCGTGGACGCCGCAAAATTGTGGGCAAAGCCGAGTGTATGCCCCACTTCATGGGCCGCCAGTTGGCGAATGCGGGAGAGGGAAATCTCCACCGGATCATCCGCCGCGCCGGTTCCGGTTTTGGAGGCTCCAGCAAGGCCTTCAAAGATCATCCGGTCCTGACGCACGCGCTGGCTGCCGAGGATGACATTGGCCTTCAGCATCTCGCCCGTACGCGGGTCAGCCACGCCGCCGCCATAGGACCAGCCCCGTGTCTGGCGATGCACCCATTGGATCACATTATAGCGCACGTCCAGCGGATGCGCGCCTTCGGGCAGAACCTCAACGCGGTAGGAGTCCGGAAAGCCTGCGGCCTCAAAGGCTTCTGCCCACCAGGACGCGCCTTCGATCAGCGCGTCGCGGATTTCCTTGGGCGCGCCGGAGTCCACATAGAAGACAATCGGCTCCCTAGCCGGGCTGCTCTCTGCTGACGGGTCCTGCTTCTCAAGGCGGAACCGGCGCGCGAAGGCCTGGCGCACCTGCCCGGATAGCGGGGCGGAGAAATCATAGAAGGGCATGTCGATGGTGCCGCTGCGCGGATCGAACATGCGCGGGGTGTAGCCATCATCCGGCAGGCGCACGAGCGAGGTGTGCTGCACCAACGTGACAGAGCGCGGATCCGCCGCCGTGGCCCAGACTTCCGATTTCGGGTCATCACTTATCAGGGTCAGGAAGGCGTCGAACTCCACATTGTCCGGAAAGGCCAGCGCGGCAGAAACATCCGGCATGGAGAGGTTTTGCGACAACTGGAACGATCCGCCCTGCGGGTGACGCTTTAGTGAGGCGCGCACATCCAGCGCGTCCCGTGTCAGGAAGCCGGACATATCGACCAGCAGTTCGCCGTCTGCGCCCGTGCCGATGATCTCACCGGACCAGAGGAAGCTCTGCGCGAAGGATTCGCGTACGGATTTACGTTCACGCGGATTGTCAGCCGTGGCGCGGTAGGACCAGTTCTCCTGCTGAGCGACCAGCTTGTTGCCCATCTTGCGAAAGGCCAGAATGACCCCGCCATCCCCAAGCCCCCGGTCAAGGCCAATCGGGTTGGAGCCGAGCCCTGCCGTCAGACCGCTGGAATGGATCGCGCGCAACGAGACGCCCTCTTCATCCGGCGCCGGGAAAGCCGCGAGAACCCGCCCGCCGTCATTATCCAGATAGAGATCCACAAAGCCGTCCTTGTGGACCAGTTTCACTGTTTCCTTTGTCCAGCCAGCCGACTGGGCAGCCGCCACCGGAAGGATCAGCGCTGACAGCAGCGCCATTACAAGACCTTTGAAACCCCGCACGAAATACCTCTCCCGATCTGAAAACACCGCCTGCACGGTGCCGCAGATTGCGACAGGGTTCAAATCCTTTCCAGTACAATTGCAGCAGCGATGCCTTCTATGGGAGCATGTTCGCACGCTTGCGGAAGATCGCCAGGCAGGCTGATGTGGCCGTTTCCAGCAACACCGCCTATATCCTTGCCCCAAGGCGGCTGAATGGAAGACAAGACTCATGGCAGATGACAGCAAGATCGGCCTGCGCGAAGCGGTCTCCATTGGCATTGGCGGCATGGTAGGTGGCGGCATCTTTGCCGTGCTGGGCCTGGCGGCGGATCTGGCAAAGGGGGGCACGCCGGCCGCCTTCCTGTTTGCGGGCCTGATCGCGCTGGTCACCTCCTACAGCTATGTACACCTCTCGCGTGCTTATCCGGACCGGGGCGGCACAGTGCGCTTCATCAATGAAGGCTTTGGCAAAGGCGTCTTCAGCGGCGGCATCAACAATCTGCTCTGGGTCAGCTACATCATCATGCTGTCGCTCTATGCCTCTGCCTTTGGCTCCTACGCGCCAAATTTGTGGGCCATTACCGGCGACAAGCAACTGGACCCGCACATCTATTCCAGCGCGATCATCATCATTGCCACTGCGATCAATTATTACAGCATCAAGATTGTCGGTTCGATCGAGTCCTTCGCCGTGATCATCAAGCTGATCATTCTGCTCGGCTTTGTCGGCATCGGCGCGGCGGGCCTGCCGAGCAATGCCAATCTGGGGCAGCTCAACATGTCTCACTGGGAATCTCCGCTGACGCTGGTGACGGCAGGCATGATCATCTTCGTGGCCTATGAGGGATTTGAGCTGATCGCGAATGCCGCGCCGGACATCAAATCGCCGGAAAAGAATATCGCCCGCGCCTATTATATCTCGGTCATTTTCGTGATCCTGCTCTATCTGGCCATCGCAATCATCACTGTAGGCTCCCTGCCCTTTAACCAGATCAAGACCGCGCAGGATTATGTGCTGGCCGAGGCCGCCAAGCCCATGCTGGGCCAGGTGGGCTTTACGATCATCACCATCGCCGCGCTGATCTCCACCTTCTCCGCCATCAATGCTTCTCTCTATGGCGGCAGCCGGGTCAGCTATGAGATCGCCGAGGATGATGAACTGCCGCATGAATTCACGGCGCAATTCTGGAACCAGCCCATCGGCCTGATGCTGACGGCCATCGCAACGCTGATCCTGGTCAATACGCTGAAGCTGGAGAGCATTTCCACAACGGGCAGTATCGGTTTCCTTCTAATCTTCGCCATTGTGAATCTGGTTGGCATGCGGAAGGCTGCGGACATCACGGGATCAAAATGGATTCCCGGGTTTGGCGCCTTTCTGTGCTTTGCCGCACTGGCCGCCCTGCTCGCCCACAACTACCAGACGAGCAAGGTGAATTTGCTGATCGCAGGCGGCATCATGGCGACCTGCTTTGGCGCGGAATGGATCTACAAACGCAAGAAGACAGCCGACACGGCGGGCTAGTCTTTCAGCATGTCCCGGCTGATGATGACGCGCATGATCTCGTTCGTGCCTTCGAGGATCTGGTGCACGCGCAGATCGCGCACGATACGCTCCACGCCATAGTCTGCCAGATAGCCATAACCGCCATGAATCTGCAGCGCGTCATTCGCCACCTTGAAGGCGGTATCGGTGACAAAGCGCTTCGCCATGGCGCACCAGCGGGTTGCGTCCGGCGTCTTACCGTCGAGCCGGCCGGCGGCCTCGTACAGCATCACGCGGGCGGCCTGCAGCTCTGTTTCCATGTCGGCAAGCTTGAAGCGCGTGTTCTGGAAGTCTGCAATCGGCTTGCCGAACTGTTCGCGCTCCTTGGCATAGGCGACGGCCTTGTCGAGCGCGAGCTGAGCGCCGCCGAGCGCCGCCGCGGCAATGTTCAGGCGGCCACCATCCAGCCCCGCCATGGCGAAGCGGAAGCCGTGGCCTTCCTCGCCAATGCGGTTTGCGGCAGGCACGCGCACGCCGTCGAGAATCACCTGGCGCGTCGGTTGGCTTTTCCAGCCCATCTTGCGCTCATTCGCCCCGAAGCTGAGCCCCGGCGTATCCTTTTCGATGATGAAGGCAGAGACGCCTTTGGCGCCATCATCAGAGGTGCGCGCCATCAGGACATAGACGTCAGAGGTGCCAGCGCCGGAAATGAACTGTTTCGTGCCGGTGATGACATACTCATCCCCCTCGCGCAGAGCGCGCGTCTTGAGACTGGCCGCATCAGAGCCTGCGCCCGGCTCCGTTAAGCAATAAGAGGCGATCAATTCCATGCTGGTCAGGCGCGGCAGCCAGGCCTGGCGCTGCTCGTCTGAACCGAACGTGTCGATCATCCAACTGGCCATGTTGTGGATGGAAATGAAGGCCGCCGTGGAAACATCGCCATAGGCCAGCTGTTCGAAAATCAGGGCCGCATCTGTCCGCGTCAGGGCGCTGCCGCCGACATCTTCCTTCACATAAATACCGGCAAAGCCAAGCTCGGCCGCCTGCTTGATCACGTCGACAGGAAAGTGGCTGTTCTGGTCCCATTCCTCAGAGTGTGGCAGCAGCTGATCCTCGGCGAACTTCCGCGCCATGTCGCGGATCATGATTTGTTCGTCAGAAAACAATGCACTCATTGGCTTTTACCTTTATTATCGCCTAAGACGTCCCCTTGGGAATTGAATGGGCCGGGCAGAATGTCAATGCAAAGGGCGCTTGCCGAATATACAATCGGGACGGCTTTCACAACTGATGTGGAAAGCCTGATCGTGATTGACTGCGCGGCAGGGCAACTGTTTGCGCCGACCGGCCTGTTGTCGGAAGAGGCCTTGCAGGACCATGTGCCGGGCGAGATTCTGCATGCTGCCGCCGAATCGGGAGACCTGTTCGCGGCGCGCCTGCCAGACGAAACGCCCGTGGGATTCGCGCTCGTCTCCCTGCGCGGCGGCACGCTGTATCTGGACCAGTTGAGCGTTCATCCAGACTATGGACAACGCGGCATTGGCGCGGCCCTTCTTAACCATGTCGTCGCCGAAGCCCGCCGCCGGAAACTGCGTCGGGTGACCCTCTCCACCTTCCGCGACCTGCCCTGGAACGGGCCGTTCTATGCCAAGCATGGCTTTCGGGAGATCCGCCGAGGCGACATGACCGACTGGATGCTGGAACTGGAGCAGATCCAGGCCGAGGATCTGGACGTGTCGAAACGCTGTTTCATGGTGCGTAAAATTGGCTGGTTGTAGGCCACGCTGAATGGGATACTAAGTCAGCCATGACTTACTTCCCGCAAACCTTCCCCGCCACCCGTCTGCGCCGCCTTCGGCAGAGCCCATGGGTGCGTTCGCTGGTCGGCGAAAATACGCTGACCCCCGCTGACCTGATCTGGTCTGTCTTTGTGCATGATGGCGAGGGCCGCGTGCCGGTGGTCAGCCTGCCGGGCGTGGACCGCCTCAGCGTGGACGAGGCCGCAAAGGCCGCGGTACGCGCAAGAGAGCTGGGCATCCCGGCCATCGCGCTGTTCCCCTATATCGGGCCCGAAGGCAAAGACGACACAGGCTCGGGCGCGCTGGACCCGGACGGGCTGGTGCCCCGCGCGCTGCGCGCCATGAAGGCCGCTGCGCCGGAAGTGGGCCTGATCACCGATGTCGCGCTGGACGCCTATACCAGCCATGGCCATGATGGCCTGCTGGATGAGGATGGCACCATCCCCAATGATGCGACCACGGAGAAACTGGTGCAGCAGGCGCTGGCCCATGCCGCCGCGGGCGCGGATGTCGTCGCGCCGTCTGACATGATGGATGGCCGCATCGGCGCGATCCGTCAGGCCTTTGAGGATGAAGGCTTCACGAATATGATGATCCTGGCCTATGCGGCCAAATATGCGAGCGGCTTTTACGGCCCCTATCGCGACGCCATCGGCTCGTCCGCCTCTCTCAAGGGTGACAAGAAGACGTACCAACAAGACCCGGCCAACTCTGACGAGGCACTGCGCGAAGTCGCCATGGATCTGGCCGAAGGTGCAGACATGGTGATGGTGAAACCCGGTCTTCCGTATCTGGACATTGTGCACCGCGTCTCCAGCACGTTCGGTGTGCCGACGGTCGCCTATCAGGTCTCCGGCGAATACGCCCAGATCAAGGCCGCCGCGCAGAATGGCTGGATCGACGGCGACCGCGTGATGATGGAATCCCTGATGTGCTTCAAACGCGCCGGGGCCAGCGGGATTATTACGTATTTCGCGGAAGAGGCAGCGGTGAAATTGGGAGGGTAGCCCTACGCGGACTCATCCCGAGCTATGTCGAAGGATGAAGGGGTATAGAGACTGCTCACAGCCTCACCCCGCCAGCCGCTCCAGGTGCCCCAGCAGCATTTGAAGGGTCAGTTCCCTTGCGCGGCCTTCTGGTTTGCCGATCAGTTTGCCGAGGGACGGGCCGAAAAGGCCGACGCCGACGGCCAAAGTGACGCTGAGCAGGATCAGGTCTTCGGCCGAGTCTGACGGCACGCCCGCGCTTGAGATTTTCTTCTGCGCAACATCCTGCACGGCCTGGCGCACAACGGTCAGCCGACTTGTCTCATCCGTCAGTTCCAGCCAGGCGGCGAGCCTTGCCGCGCCGCGCGTCTCAAAGGCATCAAACAGCGTCTTCAGGCCATCCGCCCGCGCCGCCGCCGGAGCATCTGCGGGAATCTCGATGGCCATGATACTGTCCACCAGATCTGCAATCATGCGCTCCATCAGCGCCTGCTGAACCGCATCAATCGAGCCGAAATGATGCAGCACAGTGGCATTCGCAACACCCGCTGCCTTGGCCACATCGGCGAGCCTCAGGGATTGCGGGCCCTGTTGTACCAACAGTGATTCCGCCGCCGACAGGATGTTGGCACGGGACTCTTCCGGTGAACGGCGGATTCGGGGTGTATTATTTTTTGTTATTGACATTTTTGTCGGTAACGCTATTTCTATCTTCAAGATTGTTGTTCGACTATTTGCATAAGGCAATAAACACAATGGCAACCAAACGCACACCCGAAGATGTAACAATTCTTCCCCGCGACCTTCACTTTGACATGAACGCCGCGAATTCAGAGCACTGGCTGGATGAGGACCCGGTCGCGACGGCGATATTCAACGCCATGTCGCTGACCTTCCCGGATGGTGAGCGCATGTTCATGGACGCGGTGAAAGCTTATCGCGGCGAACTCTCGGGCAAACTGGCGCAGGATGTGAAAGACTTCATCAGCCAGGAAGCCATCCACTCGCGCGAGCATCACCTGCTGAACAACAAGATCGACCGGGGAAAATACCCCGTCGACGAAATCGAAGCAGCCATCAAGGAGCGCATCGCTTTCGCGCGCGAAGGCGGCCCGTTCCGTATGCTGATGGCAACCATCTGCCTGGAGCATTTCACGGCAATGATGGCAGAACTGATGACTGTCGCGAACACGGATGATGTTCCGCTGTTCAGCAAGACAGACCCCGCACTTGAACGCCTGTGGCGTTGGCACGCCATGGAAGAAACCGAGCACAAGGCCGTTGCCTATGATGTGTTCCTGGAAGTCACCAAGGACTGGTCTGGCCTGAAACGCTATTTCCGGCGCAGCATTTCCATGCTGCTCATCACACGGAACTTCACGCAAAATATCGCAGACCACGCCGTCTCTCTGCTCATGGCAGACGGATATGCGGAAAAAGATGCGCGGCGCGCCGTGAAGCAATTCCTCTGGAAGAAACCCGCCCTTTTCGGCAGGGGCTGGAAAACCTGGCTCTCCTGGTTCAAGCCCGGCTTTCACCCATGGGATCACGATAACCGGGATGTCATGGCCGACTGGAAAGAAGAGTTCACGGCGGTTCCCGCGGAATAAACGCGCGGCTTCAGAGATTCGCTCTCTTTTTCGGTTTTTTGCATGAAAAATCCGTAATCTGATAAGGTGAGGTCCTTCAGGCACTGTTCATCTGTGCGGCGTCATCCCATTCCTGACACGATCTGCGTTTAGTCAGATCGCCTTTACAGGCCTGTTCAGGAGACCCAGATGATCCGCACCCTTTGCCTTGGCGCCGCCCTCACCGTGTTTGCTGCATCCCCGGCCCTCGCCCAGACACGCTCTGATGAGGTTGCCAGCTGCATGATCCGCAATTCGACGGAGGAAGACGTCACGCAGATGAAGCAGCTGATGTTGCTGGCCCTGCAGGACAGGAAGGATGAGGCAACCTCCACACTGGCAGGCCTGATGATGAAGGCGGGCGTCAGCGCCTCCGGAAACTGCGGCGTCGGCTTCAGCGAGATGACAAGCCCGATGTTCGAAGCCGCCATGCGCCAATACGGCGAGCACCTCGGCACCATCGTCATGGAGCGCGCCTTCACCATGATGGAATTGCCCATGCAATAGGCCGCCAAAGGAGCAGGCCTGAACTGCCACTTGCGTCATTCGCCAAAGGACGCGACACCTTGGCCATGGCCAAACTGCTGATCATCTATCATTCCCGTACCGGCGGCACGCGCCAGATGGCAGAGGCTGCGCTGAAGGCCGCGCAGGCTGAAACGGACGCGGAGCTGAAACGTGCACAAGACACCCAGCCGGAAGACCTGCTGGCGGCGGAGGGCTATCTCTTTGCGGCGCCGGAGAATCTCGCTGCGCTATCCGGTGAGATGAAGGAATTCTTTGACCGGTGCTATTATCCGGTGCTCGGAAAGCTGGAAGGCAGGCCTTATGGCCTGATGATCTGCGCCGGATCAGATGGCGAAAACGCCCTGAAACAGGCCGCCCGCATCGCCAAGGGCTGGCGCTTGAAGCAGGTGCAGCCGCCCTTCATCATCTGCACCCATGCGCAGACAGAGGAGGAGATCCTCGCCAAGAAGACGATCCCGGAAGACGCGCTGGAGACTTGCCGGGAGCTAGGCGCAGCGCTCGGCGCAGGCCTGGAGATGGGCGTCTTCTGACTTATTCGCCGGGTGTGAAGGAGAGATCCTTGCCCGCCACAACCGGGCGAAAACCGCCTCGCAGGAAGGGCCAGGCCGCAAAAGCCGCGCCAGTCACAAACAGACTGACGGAACTGAGCAGGATGTAAGGATTTGACCAGTCTCCGCCGACCACCGCTGCGTGGATCAGAGCGCACAGCATCAATGCCGCGCCGAGGGCCAAACGCAGCACGTTTCCGGCCATCGCGGCGCTTGTCAGGACGCACGCCGCCAGTGAGCAGACCGCAGAGCCGATCCAGTAAATCGCAACAAGCCAACCGATGGAGAGACCAAGGATCGCTCCGATCAGCGTGACCGGCAGGAACAGCGTGCTGCCCCAGACCCAGCCGCTCCACAGCGCTTCAAGGCGCGGCGCAGCGCGGCCTTTCTCGCGTCGCTTCAGGAAGTAAATGTTCAGGCCGCCCGCAATGATGACGCAGAGCATCAGCCCCAGAATGAAATAGATCAACTTCATGGCCACGCCGCCAAAATCTCCGAAATGGACACGGTACATGGACATGGCGATCTGCTGGCCTGCCGGACCGTCGGCATTGTGCCCGATGGCAAGCAATTCGCCCTCGGTGGAATAGGTATAGGTCTCGCCATAGATCAGGCGGTCTGTCTCATCGACATAGAATTCAATGTGCTGGCTCTTCTGGCCAGGCTCATGCATGACGACCAGGAAGGGCGGTTGGCCAGGCGCATCCTTCGCCAGTTGCTCAACGGCAAGATCAATGCCCACAATGGGCGCGGGCGTATCGTCAGCCTCAATCACTTCACCGCCAAAAATGGCTTCACTGAGTTTGCGTGTATCGCCGCCGAAATTGGTCTGGGCAAAGACGAGCGCGCCTATAGTGAACAGGCCGATCATCGCGCCGGTTCCGGCCACGGCGACAATGAAAGGCGTTGTCCAGACACTGAGCCGGTTGTGCAGATCCGCCTGCGCGAGTCGGGGCTGGCCCTGCCGCTTGAAACGGAAGGCATCCCTGAAGATACGTGGATGCGCCAGCAGGCCAGAAATGGCCATGGAGACCAGCATGACACCAAAGATGGCAACGATGATCATGCCGAAGCTTTCCGGCAGGTTCAGATAGTAATGAAGGTGAACAAGGAACTCATTCCAGTTAGCCTCAAGTGGGCTCACGAATGTGCCGTTTTCATCCACCGCATATATTCCATTGTCGCCACCCGCGATGAAACGGGGCCAGTTCTCGCGAGGAGGATATAGATAAAGATGTGTCGTCTCAGGATCGCGGCGCAACACTTCTTCTGCTGTAGACTGCAGGACAGCAGGCGAAACACTCTCGACAGGCGCGACATTGGCCTGCTCCCACCATTCCAGTTCATCCTCGAACACGGCAACCGTGCCACTAAGGCAGACGACGAACAATATGGCACTGATGACCAGCCCCATAATGGAGTGAGCCGAGAGAGAGGAATCAACGCGGGCGCTGGATGATTTCGGCCAGAGTGTCTTTGCCATGTCTGAAGTCCCTCTATCCGATAAATGCGACAGCCAGCGCGAAGAACGAACCGCCAATGGCGTAAGCGCTGCGCCGAAGCGGCCGCTTTTCCATAAGCAGCAGCGTACTGAGCAACGCCCACAGAACCAACGCGGCGATGAACGCGCTGACCACTGCTGTGGCAGGGTTTCCCGTCTCAGGTCTGATAAGGCGAAGCAGGCCGCCTGCTGTGAAGAATGCGATAAGGCCCGCAATCGGGCCCGCAATCAGAAATGTCCAGATGCCGGAGGCGACTCTTTGCGCCCGCCCAAGGGCCGAGACTGGCGCCAAGGCAGGTGCGGGCCTCTCCCGAACGGGGCTCTGCAAGCCATTCGTACCCAGAAAGCCCGGCAGGGTGATCGCGCCCGCCACGAGCAGCATCAACAGGGATGTCACTTGCGCGACACCCCTGTCATGATTGGCAACGAACCAGAGAAGCAGACTGACCGCCAGCAGGGCCCAGCCAGATGCGAGCAGCACCGGCTGGCCAGGCTTGCGCCACACCTTGAAAAGCAGCGCAAGACCAGCAAGCCCGAGAAGAGTTGCACTTACAGCCAGCAGAAGTCCGGTCCCTGTCATCTATACCAGCCCTAGAATTTATAGCGCAGGCTGGCAATAACCGTGCGACGCAGACCCGGGAAACAGTCTCCCCGTGTCAGACATCCGGTCAGATATTCCTCATCCGTAACGTTCCGGGCATTAACGGTGAAATCCCACTGATCCCACTCATAGCCGACCATAAGGTCGCCCAGTGTATAGGATGGGGTTTCGTAGCGCAGCGTGGCGGTCTCGGAAACGGTTGAACCAACATAGCGGATACCCGCGCCAGCCTTGAAGCCGTTCCACCGCTCCGACGGACGCCAAGTGGCCCAGAGAGAGGCCTGCTCTTCAGGTATGGCAGACAGCTGGTAGCCGTTCGGATCTTCCGCATCGATCGTGGAAGCCGCCGCTTGAAGATAGACATCGTCCAGCTGAATGCGGCCTTCAAACTCGATACCTTTCAGCTTGGCGATGCCTTCCTGCTGGGAATTTGCACCAACGATGCTGTTCGGATTGCTGAGATTGGAAATCTCGATGTCGTAATAAGCCAGCGTGATGAGGCCGGGCACGAAGGTCGGCTCATATTTCAGGCCGGCTTCATACTGGCGCGCTTCCTGCGGCTTAAGCTGCTCGCCGCTGAAACTATCTGTGCCAACCACGGTTTCAAAGGATTCCGCATAGCTGACATAAGGCGCCAAGCCATTGTCGAAGCGATAGAGCACGCCGACACTGGTGGAAACGGCATCATCCTTCTGCACGCTCGTGCCATTGTCATTTTCGACATTATCACTGCGAACGCCCAGCGTGAAACGCCATTTGTCATAGGCGATCTGGTCAGAGATATAGACACCTATATCCTCAACCGTAGACGGATCATTGTCGACATAGATAGCGTCCAGGACGGACTGATCCGGGTAGTTTCCGTAAACGGGGTTCTTCAGGTCGAAGGCATAGCTGAAATCGCCAGAGAGTGCGCCGCCGGCAAAGTAGTAGGCGGAATCGCTATCGGTCTCGACATCCTGATATTGCACGCCGGCAAGAATGTCATGCTTCAGCGGGCCAGTGACAAAGCTGCCGCGCAAGCGCAGGTCGGCTGCTTTCTGATCGAACGTGTTGTCGCCCTCATAGAACGTACGCGCGACAGTCGTGTCAGTGAAAGCATCCGTTCCGAGAACATCGTTTAGATAACGCGTGCCACCGATGAAGGCCGGCCATGATTGGTTGTAGTCTGCCTCGCCGGAGCGCCACAGGGCAGTGCCCTCGACAGACCAGTTGTCATTGATCTGGTGCTCGCCGAGCAGGGTCACCTGCTGGGATTCGGTATTGTAGTGGTCAAAGTCCGGCTCACCTGCATAGACGTTCCAGTCGAGATAGCTGCCATCATCCAACGCGAACAGCGTGCCCTTCACCGGCAAGAACTGGGCCGCCGCCTTGCTTTCCGTATCCTGGACAAGTCCGGTCACCGTGAACTTCGTGTCCGGCGTTGCCTGCCATGAAACGGACGGCATGAAGACGGTGGTCTTGTCATCCACATAGTCCACCTGTGTGCCGGTATCGCGGTATAGCGCGACCATGCGGTAGAGCAGCTTGCCGTCAGTACCGGATACAGGCCCGGTCACGTCACCGGCGATCTGATAGTGATCAAAATTGCCGGCCTCGACAGCGATCTCGCCGCCAAAATCCTCACGCGGCGCCTTGGACACATAGTTCACGATGCCGCCGGGAGAACCCTGACCGTACAGCACGGAGGCCGGGCCCTTCAGCACTTCAACCTGCTCGATCGTATAGAGTTCAGTACGGGTGGAGTTGTAGCTGCCGAACAGTTCCTGAATGGAGTCGCGATAACGCGGCAGCTCCAGACCGCGTGACTGCGGGAAATCTCCGCGCGTGGAGAAACCATAGGGCTCAGCCGTCACACCGGAAATATAAGTCAGGGACTGGGCGAGGTTCAGAGCGCCCTTGTCGATGATCATGTCCGATGTCTCGATGGACAGTGACCGCGCCGTTTCCACAATCGGCGTGTCAGACTTCGTGGCGCCGAATGAGGTTGTGCCCGTGACGATCACCGTCTCCTGACGGCTTTCCTTGTCCTCGGTGCTGGCCGTTTGTGCCCATGCCGGTGCAAAGGACGACATACCGACCATGATGGCCAAGACGCTGACGGCTCCGAAGCGTGCTTCAAACATGCAAAATTCCTCAATGATCTGGCTTTAAATGCAAATGGTTCTCAATTTCAAGCCTCGACTAGGCCTGATGATATTGCAAGTCAATCGCAAATCTGAGGAAGTTTCAGCCATGGAAGCGGCATGACTGACATTCTCTGTGCCTGTTGCACATTGGTCGCATTATGCGTCAGTTTTGCTAGCCTGAGAGACCCTGAATTGAAGGGATTTGCGCGACGCATGGGCTATTCAACACCGCGTCTTCTGCTATCAGGCGCGCATGACCCTCACCTCCCAAGACTTTGACGCCACGCTGAAACGCGCCATCGACAGCAAGACCAAGCCGCTGGGCGCGCTTGGCAGAATCGAATCCCTGGCCGCTCAGATTGCCCGCACCCAGCATTCGCTTTCACCCTCCGCAGAGACCTGCCAGCTAATTATCTTCGCTGCAGATCACGGCATGGCAGCGGCGGGCGTTTCCGCCTATCCGCAAGACGTGACGCGCCAGATGGTACTGAACTTTCTGTCCGGTGGGGCGGCGGCCAATGTGTTCGCGCGAAGCACAGGCGCCGACATTCACGTCGTCGACAGCGGCATTGCGGGCAAGCCGATTGAGGATGAAGACCTGATCCTTCACCGCATCGGCGCAGGCACCGCGAATGCTATCGAGACCGCCGCAATGACGACAGAACAGCTGGCCGAAGCCCTGGAGACTGGCAGAGCCCTCGGCCGCGCGGGCACTCATGATGTCGCCTGTTTCGGAGAGATGGGCATCGGCAACACATCCTCCGCCAGCCTGGTCGCCGCAAAGATGCTGGGCATAGCGGTGGCAGAACTGACCGGGCGCGGCACGGGGCTGGATGATGAAGGCCTCAGCCGCAAGCAGGAACTGCTGACCCGCGCAGCTGGCCGCACAGCCGACACGCTGGATGCGCGCACGGCCCTGGCGGAATATGGCGGTTTTGAAATTGCCATGATGGCAGGCGCGATGGGCGGCGCAGCGGAAGCTGGCAAGATCGTGATCGTGGACGGCTTCATCGCCACCGTCGCGGCACTGGCCGCGCGGGAGATCTTCGCGGGCTGCGATGCGAATTTCGTCTATGCCCACCGCTCGGCCGAGGCGAGCCATGACCGCGTGCTGGAAGCCCTGAACGCCGAGCCGCTGCTGGACATGGGCATGCGCCTCGGCGAAGGAACCGGCGCATTGCTCGCCTGGCCGCTCGTGAAGGCGGCTGCCGCGATGCTGCGGGACATGGCGAGCTTTGACAGCGCAGGGGTGAGCGGCCCGGCATGATGGACGAGATCGCCAAATTTGCCCTGGCGGTGCAGTTCCTGACGCGCCTGCCCATTCCGGCGCGGATCAAGTTCACACCGGAGCGGATGGCAGGCTCTGTTGCCTATTATCCTCTGGTCGGTCTGCTGGTTGGTGGGCTGAGCGCTCTCATATTCTGGGCGGCCTCGCTGGCGCTGCCCGTGCTGGTGAGCCTGATCCTGGCCGTCGCAGCAGGCTTTTTGCTGACAGGCGGCTTCCATGAGGACGGGCTGGCTGACACGTTTGACGGCATTGGCGGCGGCCTGACGCGCGAGCGTTCGCTGGAGATCATGAAAGACAGCCGCATCGGCACCTATGGCACGCTGGCGCTGGTCTCCATGATTGCACTGAAAGTGGCCGCACTGTCGGAGATGGCGCAGGCATCCCCCTTGCTCGTGCTCGGCTTGTTACCCGCCGCTCACGGACTATCCCGTTTCTCCAGCGTCATGGTGATCGCCACCAGCAAATATGTGCGCGATGAAGGGACGGGCAAGCCCGTTGCGCGCGGCAGTTCTGCCCTGACGCTGACCATTGCGGGCGTTACAGCCGCGGCCATTCTTGCAGGCCTTATCTGGGCAGGCCCGCCCATGCTGGCTGTATACGGCGTGATCGGACTGGTCGCAGGGCATGTGCTGATGCGTGCCTTCTTTGAGCGCAAGCTGAAAGGTTATACAGGCGACACGCTGGGCGCCGTACAGCAGCTGAGCGAGGTGGGCTTTTACCTGGGAGTGCTGTCATGGCTTTGATCCTTCTGCGTCATACCCAGCCCGACATTGCCCCCGGCATATGCTATGGCCGCAGCGATATCGGTCTGCCCGACAGCTTTGCCTCTGACGCGAAGGCCGCGCTTGCCAGCCTGCCCGAATTTGACCGTATCGTGAGCAGTCCACTGACGCGCTGTCACCAACTGGCAGAGTTCGTGGCCAAGCATCACGACATGGATATCACCATCGAGACACGCCTGCAGGAAATGGATTTCGGGAAATGGGAGCGCTGCCCGTGGAGCGACATTCCCCGGAAAGAACTGGATTCGTGGGCGAACAATTTCTTTCACGCCCGCCCGCATGGCGGAGAAAGCGTCGCCATGTTGAAAGCTCGCAGCCTGGAAGCGCTGGCCGAATGGAACAGCCCGGACGCAACAACACTGGTCGTGACCCATGCCGGGGTCATCAAGATGGCGCTGGCCAAAAGCGCAGCCGCAGCCGACCATAATCAGACAATTAATTACGGATGCTTTGAAATCCTGACAGAGGTGAGGACACCCAAATGAGTGACGATGAGACCCATAGCGAAAAGATGAAGGCCCTGCAGGCCGAGCAGAAGAAGAAGACGTCTGAAGCACGCGATCCGGGGCGCGGACTGATCCTGGTTCATACCGGCAATGGCAAGGGCAAATCCAGCTCAGCCTTTGGCGTCATCGCAAGGGCGCTGGGCTGGGGCCACAAGGTGGGCATTGTCCAGTTCATCAAGGGCAAGTGGATCACGGGTGAGCGGCAATTCTTCGCCAAACTGTCCGATCAGGTCGATTGGCACACAATGGGCGAAGGGTTTACCTGGGACACGCAGGACAAGGTGCGTGACATTGCGGCGGCCGAAGCGGCTTTCCAGCGCGCCTGCGACATGATGGCCAGCGGTGACTATGATCTGGTCGTGCTGGACGAGATCAATATCGCCCTGCGCTATGATTATCTGGATGTGCAGGCTGTGCTGGACGGCCTGAAGGCGCGGTCAGACCGCACAAGCGTGATCCTGACAGGCCGCGACGCCAAACCGGAGCTGTGTGACTATGCCGATCTGGTCAGCGAAATGACCGAGGTGAAGCATCCCTTCAAGGCCGGAATCAAGGCCCAGCGCGGCATCGACTTCTGAAATCGAAGCACGCTGTAGTATCGTCAGCGCTATTGACAGATTTCAGGACTTACAACATGAGACGCCTCAGATGGTGCTTCTTTAACCGGAAGCTAAGAGGGAAGCCGGTGTAAATCCGGTGCTGTACCCGCAACTGTCAGCCAGGAGCTGATGGCCAACATGCCACTGGAGCGAAAGTTCTGGGAAGGCGGCCTGAAGTGATGATCGGCGAGCCAGGAAACCTGCCATCGCGTCGTTCGTCCGGGAACCGGGGAGAGTTCTCAGTGGGCGGGAAGGCTTTATGCCTCTCCTTTGTAGCGACATTTCAAAGGCCTGGCCGCCCGCATGACCCTGCGTCATGAGGCCAGCATGTCGTTATGAAGTACACCTGTCTTCCGGGCGGCGGGGTGTCGAGGAAAAAAGAAATTATGTCGTACAGACACATCCTGCTTGGCGCTGCCGCATTGAGCCTTACGCTGCCGGTATTGGCCCAAACAAGTGAAAACACCGAAACACATCTGGATACGATTACTGTCGAAGGCTCGCGCCTCAACCAGACGCAGGCGGAAATCGGCTCCAGCGTCAGCATCATCACTGAAGAAGATCTCGATCAGCTGGGCTTTGACTTTGCCCTGGATGCCGTAGCCTCTGCACCCGGCGTCACGATCAACCAGAATGGCAGCTTTGGCGGCAATGCCAGCGTACGTATTCGCGGCGCGTCTTCCGGCCAGACCCTGGTTCTGGTTGACGGCGTGCCGGTCAATGATCCGAGCGGCACCGATGGCGGTTACAATTTCGCCTATATGGATACGGACAATATCGAGCGTATTGAAGTGCTCAAAGGCCCGCAATCCACGCTGTGGGGCTCTGACGCCATTGGCGGTGTTGTCTCCATCACAACCAAGACCCCCGAACCGGGCCTCGCTGGAACCGTTTTCGGCGAGTATGGCTCCTTCAACACATTCCGCGGCGGGGCTTCCGTGGGCGGCGGCAATGACACTGGCGATTTCCGCCTCTCTGCCAGCCGTATCGATACGGACGGTATCTCAAAGGCGGATGAAGCCAATGGCAATACCGAAGAAGACGGATATGAATCCTCTACCCTCTCGGCCCGCGGCGGCCTGAATCTGGCCAACAATATCCGCCTGGACAGCGGCCTTGTCTGGAATGAAGCCGAAAGCGAATATGACAGCTATTCCGGCACCGCGCAGGGCAGCGTGGCAGATGGCGACGAATTGACCAAGAACGAAACACTCAGCAGCCATCTGGCGCTGACCGTGCCGCTATTCGATGACCGCTTTGTCAACGAGTTTATGGTTGGCTATTCCGACATCTCCCGGAAAAACTATTCCAACGGCATCAACAGCTATGAGGCCGAAGGTGATCGTACGATCTATCGTTACCAGGGCACTTTCACGATCAATGACGCCAACAAGCTGGCCTTCGGCGCAGAACGCGAAGAGACCACGGCGAATGATGAAGATGCCTCCATTGATGGCCTGTTCGCGCTTTATGAGTTCAAACCTGTCGAAAAGCTGACCCTGACCGGCGGCGTGCGTGTAGATGACCACAACACATTCGGGTCTGAAACCACGGGCCGTGTCGCCGCAGCCTACGCAGCCAATGACCAGGTGACGCTGCGCGCAAGCTGGGGCCAGGGCTTCAAGGCACCGTCCATCTTCCAGTCTACCTATATCTGTACCTTCTGTGGGCTGACCGAACCGAACCCGAACCTGCAGCCGGAAACTTCCGAAGCGTTCGACCTTGGCTTTGACTGGCAGTCAGCCAATGGCAAGACGAAAGCAGGCGCGACCTATTTCGATCAGGAAACGGAGAACATGATCGATTTCTCTTACACGGCCGGGTATGACAATATCGATCTGGTGAATTCCAAAGGCGTTGAAGTCTATGGTAGCCACCAGTTCACGGATTGGCTGGGTGTCTCGGCCAATTATGCCTATATCGACGCAGAAGACGGCAATGGCGCAGAACTGCCCCGCCTGCCAGAAAACAGTGGCGACGTAACCTTCAGCCTGACACCGGAAGGTCCGTTCTCCGGCGCCATTCTGGTGCGCTATAATGGCGAAGAAGCCAACACGAATGGCACCACGCTGGATAGTTGGACGCGTGTCGACCTGAAAGGCAGCTACAACATAGATGATCGCCTTGAACTCTATGCCCGTGTCGAAAATTTGTTTGATGAAGATTATCAGCAAATCCTCGGCTACGGCACGCCGGGCCTGTCAGGGTCCGTCGGCGTAAGACTCCGCTACTAGGGACGCCGGAATGTCGAGACTGACTCTTCTGCTTCTGGCAATTTGCCTCTCCTGTTGCGGCGCGCCTCCCACGCCGAAAACGACAGAGGCGGCCCGTCCCATGCGGATCGTCAGTCTCGATTATTGCGCGGATCAGTATGTCCTTAAATTCGTCGACATGGACCGGATTCTCGCTGTGTCTCCCGATGCAGCAGAGGATTTCTCCTACATGCAGGAGGCCGCGGTCGGCGTGCCCACCGTTCGCCCGGTTGCCGAAGACGTCCTGCTGATGAAGCCGGACCTTGTCGTCCGATCCTATGGCGGCGGACCGGATGCCGCCAAGTTTTTTGCTGAAGTGGGCGTACCCGTTTTGGACATTGGCTGGGCGCCGGATCTGGAAGCCGTCATGTCCAATATCCAGCGCGTCGCTGACGGGCTGGACGAACATGAGCGCGGCGCACTGGTCGTCCGCCGAATGAAAACACGGCTGCAGGAAATTGCTCAGCAGGCTGAGGGTAAGAGCGTGCTATACATGACACCGGCTGGCGTCACGACCGGCCCCGGCACACTGGTGCACGAAATCATCACGGCTGCGGGCCTCAGGAATTTTGAAACCCAGTCAGGCTGGCGCTCCATTCCGCTTGAAGACCTCGCCTATCGCCAGCCCGATCTTATCGGCGCAGCCTTTTTCGAAACCCTGACCAATCATCCCGATGCGTGGAGCCCAATGAAACACCCCGTTGCCCGCAAGCAATTGTCTGATCAAACGGTGGTGCCGCTCAAAGGGGCATGGACTTCCTGCAATGGATGGTTCCTGATGGACGCCGTTGAGGCGCTGGCAGAAGGAGCGAAATAATGACCCGCACCTCCTGGCTTATCCCTGCCTTGCTGATTGCCTCAGTGCTGGCCATGTTCGGGGCCTGCCTGCTCGGCTCTACGCCCATGTCGCCAGCGCGTGTTCTATCCGCCTTCCTCGGCGGCACAGATGCGGCGGACCGGCTGGTCGTCTGGCAAATCCGCCTACCCCGCGCGCTGGCCGCTTATCTGGTCGGCGCGGCGCTCGGCATCAGCGGGGCAGCGCTGCAGGGCCTTCTGCGGAACCCGCTGGCAGAGCCCGGTGTGCTTGGGGTCTCGGCCTCCGCCTCTCTCGCCGCCACCTTCTCGCTCTATTACGGGCTTGCAGCAGTCTCTCCCTGGGTGCTGCCCATGGCAGCCATGTTTGGCGCGCTTGCCGCGACCAGCCTGATCGCCATTGCCGCCATCCGCACACAATCTGTCGTAACGCTGATCCTGATCGGGGTTGGCCTCTCCAGCTTTGCGGGCGCAGCGATGAGTCTGCTGATGAACCTGGCACCCAATCCATTCTCCCTGTCAGATATGATCAACTGGATGCTCGGCTCGGTCGCCAATCGCAGCTTCCGCGAAATCGGTTTTTCGGTGCCGTTCATTCTTGCCGGAGCTGCCATTCTGCTTGCCTCAAGGCGCGGGCTCTCCGCCCTGACGCTGGGCGAGGAAGCGGCCAGCGGAATTGGCCTTGATCTGCGCCGCCAACGTATTCTCACTGTGCTGGGCGCAGGCCTTGCGACCGGCGGCAGTGTGGCCCTGGGCGGCGCAATCGGCTTTGTTGGCATCGTTGCGCCGCACATCATACGGCCTTTTGTCGGACATGATGCGGCACGGTCCCTCATTCCGTCTGCGATGCTGGCGGGCCTGATCCTTGTGCTGGCAGATATTGGTGTGCGCATTCTGCCGTCCACCAACGAATTGAAGCTAGGCGTCGTCGCCGCCTTGATAGGCGCACCGGCCTTTGTCTGGATTGCCATGCGGAGGCGCGCGATCAATGACTGAGATTATCGTAAAGAATTTGGGCCTCACCAAGGACGGTGCAACGCTGCTGGAGGGGGCAGGCTTTACGCTGAGGCCGGGACAGCTGATCGCTCTGCTGGGACCAAATGGGGCCGGCAAGACCAGTCTGATCCGCACGACCCTGGGCATGGAAAAACGCTGCTCCGGAACGGTCAATCTTGGCGGCACTGACAGCGAATCCCTCTCTCCGATGGAGCGCGCGAGACGTGTCGCCTATCTGCCTCAGCAACGCCCCCTAGCCTGGCCAAATAGCGTTCGCGATGTCGTCGCGCTCGGCCGGTTCGCCTATGGCGCAGCACCCGGCCGCCTCAACCCAAAAGACGCCAAGGCCGTCGATACGGCAATTGAATTGTGTGACCTGACAGAGTTGACCACCAGGCATACCGACACGCTGTCGGGCGGGGAACTGGCTCGCGTGCATTGCGCCCGCGCCTTTGCTGCCGAAGCCCCCCTTCTGATTGCTGACGAACCTGTCGCAGCGCTGGACCCGCGCCAGCAATTCCGGATCATGAACATTATCCAGGCCTATGTAGATCGCGGCGGCGGTGCACTGGTTGTGCTGCATGATATTCCGCTTGCGGCAAAATATGCCAGCCACCTGATCTGGATGCAGGAGGGTCGGATCGCCGCGGAAGGCCCGCCCGAACAAACCCTGACCGCACAACGCATGGCAGACATCTACGGTGTCCGCGCGCGCATAGACGGCAGAAAAGTGGAAATCGAAGGCGCTATATGACAGCCCGCGCGCTGATGCTTCAAGGAACGGGATCGGATGTGGGCAAATCAGTCCTGACCGCTGCCTTCTGCCGTATTGCCCGGCGTCGTGGCCTGAGCGTTGTGCCCTTCAAGCCGCAGAACATGTCCAATAATGCCGCTGCCTGTCCGGATGGGGGCGAAATTGGCCGCGCGCAGGCCCTGCAGGCACTCGCCGCCGGCCTGGAGCCGCATGTCGACTTCAACCCGATCCTGCTGAAACCGGAAACAGACCGGACGGCGCAGATCGTAGTTCATGGCAAGGCCGCAACCGCCATGGACGCAGCCAAATACATGGCCCATCGCAGCGAGTTGATGACTCCCGTCATGCAGAGCTTTGAGCGTCTGGCAGCCAAGCATGATCTGATCCTGATCGAGGGCGCGGGCAGCCCGGCCGAAATAAATCTGCGTGACCGCGACATTGCCAATATGGGCTTTGCGCAAAAGGCCGGCATTCCGGTCTGCCTGATTGGAGATATCGAGAAAGGCGGCGTAATTGCCAGCATTGTCGGGACACAGACTGTCATCGCCCCGGAAGACGCCGCCATGATCCGCGGATTTTTGGTCAACAAGTTTCGCGGCGATCCACGCCTGTTTGATGATGGCATCACAGCCATCGAGCAGCGCACCAACTGGCCGTGTCTTGGCGTGATTCCATGGCTCAGCGCCTCGGCGCGACTGCCCGCCGAAGATGCAGTTGTTCTGGACCGGCCGGGCCGTGCATCCAGCGGAGGCCTGAAAGTCGCCGCGCCGATGCTGTCCCGCATGGCGAACTTTGATGATGCGGACCCCCTGAAAATGGAGCCCGGCATTGAATTCAACTGGGTGCCGCCGGGACGCAGCATCGCCCGCGACACGGATGTAATCATTCTGTTTGGTACAAAATCTACCCTGGGCGATCTGGCCTTTCTGCGCGCGCAAGGATGGGACCATGACATCATAGCCCATGCCCGCACAGGTGGCCGAGTTCTCGGCATCTGCGGCGGCTATCAAATGCTCGGCAGGCAGATTATTGACGCAACAGGCGCAGACGGGCACGTCGGCCAGGCTCCAGGGCTTGATCTGCTTGATGTCGAAACGCAGATGAGCGCTGACAAACAGGTTCAGGTGACAGACGGTACATGTGCCCTCACCAGCTGCGCTGTCACCGGATATGAAATCCATATGGGCAAAACGGCGGGGCCAGACACAGGCCGCCCAATGTTTTCCCTCAGGGGACATCCCGAAGGGGCCCGCAGCGCCAATGGCCTGATCGAAGGCACGTATCTGCACGGTGTGTTCACGCAGGATGAATTTCGGCGCAGCTGGATGGACCGCATCGGCGCAACCGCTGAAACGAACCTCTCCTACGGCGCAGAAGTCGACTGCGCACTGGACTCACTGGCCGATGAAGTCTCTGCCGCAGTCGACATTGATGCCCTGCTTGGACTGGCCGAAGCGCCGGGCTGGCACCCATCAGGCGCATGAGTTCCGTCACGATGATACTCGCTGCCTGGGCAATCGAAGCGGCGTTTGGATGGCCTGACTGGCTGTACCGCCTGATCAGGCACCCTGTCGTGTGGTTGGGATGGTGTGTACGGTGGCTGGAAACGCGCCTGAACAATCATGATTGGGCGCATCGCGTCAGATACATGCTTGGCGCGTTGGCCAGCCTGCTCGTGATCAGCCTCGCGGCACTGGCTGCCTATGCCATATCGCGCGCCTTGTCGCAGAGCCAGGCTGGCTTCCTGCTCGAAGCGCTCATCGCCTCCAGCCTGCTTGCCTCCCATAGTCTGTACACACATGTGCTGGCCGTCGCCGAGCCATTGGCTAAGCGAGACCTTTCAGGCGCGCAAAAGGTTGTGTCTCTTATCGTGGGCCGCGACCCGTCCCGACTGGATGAGGCGGGAGTGGCACGCGCAGCGCTGGAAAGTCTGGCCGAGAACACGTCAGACGGCGTAACGGCGCCCCTATTCTGGGGTGCCCTGTTCGGCCTTCCGGGCCTTGCCGCCTACAAGGCCATCAACACACTCGATTCCATGATAGGCCATCGGAATGATCGCTATGCCGCCTTTGGTGGATTTGCCGCACGACTTGATGATGTCGCCAATATCGTGCCTGCCCGGCTGACAGGCCTTGTGTTTGCACTGGGCTCAGCCAGCCTCAAGGCTTTTACGGTGATGTGGCAGGACGCCAGGCATCACAGATCGCCCAATGCGGGCTGGCCGGAAGCCGCCATGGCGGGCGCGCTCGGCGTGCGTCTTTCCGGCCCGCGCAGCTATGGCGACACGACCAGCCACGAGCCCTGGCTAAACGAGGGCGCGCCTGACCCGAACGCCGTCCACCTGAAACGTGGACTGACAATATATGTCAGAAGCCTGGCTCTTGCGGCCTGCCTGCTTCTCATCCTGTCCCTTCTGCTGGAGACCCTATGAACAAGGATTTGATACATGGCGGCGCGCTTGACGTCATGCAGCTGAAATTCCCAAATGTTGATACTCCGTGGATAGACCTATCAACGGGCATCAACCCGTGGGCCTATCCGATGGGTGAAGTATCTGCCGAAGCCGCCACGCATTTGCCCACAAGAAATTTGATGCATAGGTGCCGCGCCGCCATGGCGCGCGCCCTGAACGGCCCTGAAGATGCACTGGTTCTATCTCCCGGCAGTGAGCTGTTGATCCGCCTGCTGCCGCCCCTGCTGACAGCTCGGCGTGTCGCAATTCTCTCGCCCACTTATGGTGATCACCGCGCGTCCTGGCTACAGGCCGACTGCCAGGTATTGGAGACCTCGAATCCGCTGGGTGAAGCTGACTGCGCTGATATCATCGTCGTATGCAATCCCAACAATCCCGATGGGAAGACCTTTAGCCCTGCCGTTCTGGAGGATATTCGCTATCGCCTTACCAAGCGCGGAGGATGGCTAATCGTGGACGAGGCCTATGCAGATCTCAACCCCGATCTCAGCATGGCACCTCACGCGGGCAAGGAAGGCCTGATCGTACTGCGCTCCTTCGGCAAGTTTTATGGTCTGGCTGGCCTGAGACTGGGTGGGGCATTTGTGCCCGAGACGCTGCGCGCGCGGCTTGATCAGATCCTCGGCATGTGGCCTGTTTCCGGCCCTGCGCTGGAAATAGCCGCACGCGCTTATGCTGATCATGCCTGGCAGACCGCAACCCGTGAAAAACTTGCAAAGGCGCGGCACAGACTCGATGGTATAGTGATGGATGCCAGGCATCGCCCCGTGGGCGGCACGGATTTGTTCCGCCTGATTGAAGTGGAACACGCCACGAAATTATGGATGCAACTGGCAGAGCGCGGTGTCTATGTGCGCCGCTTTAACTGGTCCAACCAGCATATACGCATCGGCCTGCCAGCCGACTCTCTGGCCGAAGGACGCCTGGCTTTTGCTCTTATCCCTTAAGCCGCAGAGGCAATCCGGCGGCGACGAATTCCACCACGTCACACACTTCCGCCACTCTCTGGTTCAGACGACCCTGCGCATCCCGAAAGCGCCGTCCGAGCGGGGTTTCCGGAACGAGCCCGAGCCCCACCTCGTTCGACACCAGGAAGACATGCCCGCTCATGCTGCGCAGGCATTCACACAGGGCATCCGTTTGTGCCTCAACATCGTGCTCGTGATGCATCAGGTTTGACAGCCATAGCGTAAGGCAATCCACCAGAATGACCTCACCTGCAGCTGACTCAGCCTGTAATGCCGAGATAAGGTCCAGCGGAGCCTCAACCGTGCGCCAGCCTACGCCGCGATCAGCCTTGTGGCGGACAATACGGTCTGCCATTTCGGCATCCAGCGCCTCGGCGGTCGCCACATATATGCGTGCCTCGCCCGCCTGCTCTGCCAGCGCCTGGGCACGTCGGCTCTTGCCAGACCGCGCGCCCCCGAGAAGAAATGTCCTAGTCATGGGCGCGTCTTACAGCATCTCGCGCACAATTTCGCCCATCACTTTGAGGAAAGTCTGCCGGCTCAGGCAGGTGCCCCGCTAAAGGGCCGCAGCAGGCCGCGGAAAAAGCCGGTCACTTTCTGTATTCTTGCCGTAAAGGCCTGACTCTTCTCGATGATGTTTGGCGGATACGGGCTTTCATATGCCGTGATGCCATAAGCCAGCCGGATCTTGTCGACCGGCATGTGCCAGACCTCCTCCCACGGGATCAGGATCAGCGCAGGAGACTCCCGCCCATGCACCCAGGCACTGGTGATCGTATCCATGAGGACCGGATATGCACGGCCTGGTGACAGCGCGCCAATCACACTCGTGATCGACAGGAACTGCGCGGAATAATTGTGCCCGAACTGCGCCATCTGAAATGCGGATATAGCAATCTCATGCAGTGATGTCGTCTCATAGCCCGCCGTGATGTGCCACAGATCATGCGCCTGTAGCATGCGCGTGTTGAGCCAGGCGAGCGGCTCTGGCAGCGCGTTGATCTTGATCGCATCCCGGTCCAGCACTTCAAGGTCAAACATGTTGTTGACGATGAGGTCATGGAATTCGCGGCCGAGGGAACTCTCAGGACACGCAGCAAGCGTGGAGAGCTTGATCAGTTCCGGTGTGTCACGGGCCGCAGCCTCGCTGACGCCGTCATAGAGATGCGCCATGTCGGCGGTGCGGCTCAGTGTTGTGTCCGTCATGTAATGGCCGAGCGCGGCTGTCCGCTGTGTCACGCTGAGGGCGTCGAGATTGCCATTCTTCCCGTCCTCGACAATGCCCCAATAATCCTTCCACAGACCGACCGGAGACGGCTCGGGGGCACGGTCAAAGGTTTCAATGGGCGTCGCATTCACTGCTCGCCCCCGCCACCCCTCTGCAAGGGCATCATAGGTTTCCGCCGTACGATCCGGTGCAAGAAAAGCCGCATGGGCCAGCGCAGCGGCCAGATCCATCCGGTCCTCCGCTGTCGCCTTCTTGCCAGCTTTGGCACATCGCGAAGCAAGATCTATAATTCTTTCGCGTGGGATGGATGTTTCCACCTGTGTCAGGAACCTGTTTTTCAATTGCTCTGTACTCATCTCGCTCTCCCGTTATTTTATTTATAAAGCGTCCACGCAGCGTTGGGTCTGCTGGCCAAGACCTTCAATGCCCAGGCTGACTGTATCGCCTGCCCTCAGATATTTGGGCGGAGACATGGACAGACCCACTCCCGGCGGCGTACCGGTAGATATGATGTCCCCCGGCTGCAGGCTCATGAAGTGGGACACATAGCTGACCAAATGCGCAATGCCAAAGATCATTGTGGAGGTCGAGCCGCGCTGCATCGCCTCTCCATTCACATCCAGCCACATGGATAGATTCTGCGGATCATCCACCTCATCGCGCGTCACGAGCCAGGGCCCGATCGGGCCAAATGTGTCAGCGCTTTTCCCCTTCACCCACTGCCCGGTGCCTTCCAGCTGAAACCCGCGTTCGGAAACATCGTGCACGACGCAATAGCCCGCAACATGCTCCAGCGCCTCTTCTTCGCTGACATATTTCGCGGCCTTACCGATGACGACTCCCAGTTCGACTTCCCAGTCGGTCTTTTCAGAACGGCGCGGAATTTCCAGCAGGTCATTTGGCCCGCAGATTGCACTGGTCGCCTTGAAGAAAAGAACCGGTTCAAAAGGCACTTCCGCACCCGTTTCCGCGGCATGGTCCGCATAGTTCAGGCCGATGCAAATGAACTTGCCCACATCAGCAACACAAGGGCCGATCCGTGCATTCGGATCAAGCTTTGGCAGGCTGGACAAGTCAATCGCGCGAACCTGCTTCAGCACGGCATCATCGATGGCCAGACCATCCCAGTCATCCACCAGGTCGCTGACATCCCGAATGATGCCATCAGCATCCAAAATGCCCGGCTTTTCCCGTCCGTGTGGACCCACCCTTAAAAGCTTCATCAGATCAACTCCTAATTCGTCCACCCACCATCAATGATATGCGCGCCGCCCGTGGTGAAAGAGGCTTCGTCCGAAGCGAGGTACACCGCCAGCGCGGCAATCTCTTCCGCTGTGCCTAGGCGCCCCATAGGCTGGCGCGAGACAAACATCTGCCGCGCCGTTTCATAATCGCCCTGCGCCTTCATTCGCCCCTGCAAAGATGGCGTATCGACCGTACCAGGACAGATGGCGTTGCAGCGAATATTCTTGCCCACATAGTCCGCCGCGATAGCCTTGGTCAGCCCGATCACTCCGGCCTTCGTCGCGCCATACACAAAGCGGTTCGGCGCACCCGTGATGCTGGAGGCAACCGAACTCATGTTCAGGATAACCCCGTCGCCCTTTGCAACCATATTTGGAAGGGCCGCGCGGCAAAGCTCATACATGGAGGTGAGGTTCAGCAGAAATGACCTGTCCCAGTCCTCCCTCGAGCAATCCTCAATCGTGCCATGATGCACCCAGCCCGCCACATTGAACAGGATATCAATCTCGCTGTGCCGCGCACAGATATCAGCAATCGCGGCGGCATCCGACACATCCAGCCTTTCGG
Organism: Alphaproteobacteria bacterium; assembly: GCA_018222605.1. Classification (GTDB taxonomy): domain Bacteria; phylum Pseudomonadota; class Alphaproteobacteria; order Caulobacterales; family Hyphomonadaceae; genus Hyphomonas. Next base: position 38,576 of record JAAEZZ010000007.1, on the reverse strand, counting down.
TCTGGACACCCGTCACATTCGACAAATCCTTCAGGGTAGCCTCGTTGATGTCCGTCGCGATCACCCTTGCGCCTTCGCGCGCAAAGGCCTTCGCGGAAGCAAGCCCAATGCCTGCCCCAGCGGCCGTTATCAATGCGGTTTTTCCTGCCAGTCTGGCCATCCGCTTATCCCTTCCTGCTCAGATATATGCGCTCGGCATTCGCCATGCAGACCGCATGTTCATGACCGGCAAAGTAGCGTCTGATCAGGCGCTCGCTCTGCTCAGACCAGTGCGTGTAAGTTCCTGCAAGCGTCAGAACGGGCCAGTCGCTGCCCCACATTACCCGCTCAGGGCCAAAGCAGTCCGCCACATGCTCCACGACGATACCGATGGAGTCATCATCCGTATGCGTTCCGGCCTCTGTCAGAAGGCCAGACATCTTGCATGTGACATTCGGGCAGGCCGCGAGCTCTGCCAAATCCTTGCGCCATGTCGCCAGACCGCCAGACGCGATGGGAGGCTTGCCAGCATGATTCAGCACGATCTGCAGTTCCGGATGCCGCTGCGCGAGTGTTGTCTTCACCGGGATCAGGTCCGCCCTCGCATGCCCATCCAGCACGAGCCCCAGCCGGGCCATCTGATCCAGCAAGGGCGTGAAGCGCGCATCAAGAATCCAGTCCGCCTGCGGCAAGTCCGCAATCATGGGGCGAAGGCCGACAATCTGCCGGTCTTCTGCAAGGCGAGCGATTTGCTGCGCGGCATCTGCACCTTCAAGATCCACCCAGCCAACCACGCCGGCAATACGCCTGTCCTGCTGTGCCAGGGACCGCATGAACTCCGTCTCCGCCAAAGTGCCTGCCGCCTGCACCAGGATCACGCGCTGAACATTTGCCGCTTCCGCCTCTGCCCACACATCATCAATGTTAAAATCCCGGTAGATCGGGCCAAGCTCGGGGCTTAGCCAGTCATAGTCGCCGCGCTCCAGCCGCCAGACATGCATATGGACGTCGAGCTTTTTCATCATGCCGGCACCGGCGCGTCAGCAGAGATCAGCTTTCGCTCTTTCAGTTCGGCCCAAAGCGCGGGCTCTATCCGTGTCGACGTCCAGCCTGAGATCTGCCGCACCTCATCGACTGACCGTGCACCGGGGATAACAGAGGCGACAGCAGGATGGGCGCGGCAGAATTGAAGCGCTGCGGCGGCAAGCGGCGTACCATGTCGCGCGCAAATAGACCTGAGTTCGGCGGCGCGGCGAACGGCCCACCCTGGCGCAGCGGCATAGTCATAGTTCAGAGGCGCCCCTTGGGGCGCGGCCAATACCCCGGAATTGAACGCCCCACCGATGATGACCCGCACACCGCGTCTGCAACATTCATCCAGGAAAGACAGAGAGGCTTCATGTTCCAGCAAAGTGTAGCGTCCCGCCAGCAACAGGCAGTCAAGGTCAACCTGTTCCAAAACCTGTTCGCATACGGCAATTTCATTCACGCCCAGGCCAATCCAGCGTGTCTTGCCCTCTGACTTTAGAGCTGCCATTTCCGGCAAGGCTTCATCGAAGGCCTGCCGCAATACGGCCTCATGCGCCTCACCATGTGTCAGCTTGCCAATGTCGTGCAAGAGCAGAATATCAACGGCCTCCACGCCCAGCCTTTTCTGGGTACCTTCGAAAGAGGCTCTAATACCAGATGCGGAATAATCGAACTCCGGAATAAACGGAGCGGGGCTCGCAAAGCCATTGTCCGGAATGGGCGCGTCCCCCGCAGGCACCAGTCGCCGGCCGACCTTTGTGGATAGCGTGACCTGTGCGGACGTCTCCGATAGGAAACTCCCGATACGCTGCTCGCTGAGGCCATGCCCATAATATGGCGCGGTATCGATATAGGTCATGCCATTCTGCTGCGCAGCCTGAAGAGTCTGCTGCGCCGTCTCATCGGATATCGCGAAATAGAGATTGCCGAGCCCCGCCGCCCCAAGGCCGTAATCCGGCAAGGTGAGAGGCTCCGTCTGCTTCACGCCTTCACCCCCAGTTTGAGGCTTTGCACTGCGGTGTCGGCCCATGCGGGGACGGTGACGCT
>JAAEZZ010000007.1:0-36421 GCA_018222605.1 Alphaproteobacteria bacterium | reverse complement strand
CCCCCAGTTTGAGGCTTTGCACTGCGGTGTCGGCCCATGCGGGGACGGTGACGCTGAGGCGGCCGTCGCTGGCGGACCAGTCGCGGACCTCTCCGCCCAGTTGGGTGACGGATGTCACTTCGCCTGTCCCCTCTGGCAGCTTCAGGCTCAGCGTCTTCCCCTCCGGCACGCCGAACACATGCAGGTAAAGCGCGCCCTCACCCCGCGTTGCGCCAATAGCGAGGCCACCCGCCTCCCGCTCCGGCAGCTGCACAGGCCGCGTATCCTGGACACCCTCGCCCGCCACGTTCAGCCATGCTCCCACAGCCTCCAGCCGGGCCGCCTGCCCCGGCGGGATGATCGTGTCGCCCCGCGGCCCAACATTCAGCAGAACATTGCCATTGAAGCAGGCTGACCGCGCCAGCATCGAGACGATCCCGTCCCGGCTAATATAATCCGCATCCGTCTCGTTCCGGTTATACGCGAACGAGTGACCCATGCCCCGCGTCGTCTCCCACAGGAAGGGCAGCATACGGTCGAACATGCCATATTCCGGCGTGCGCACATCCCACACCATCGGCATCGGCGGCAGCAGGCCCGTCAGCCCCTCAGGCTTGTCAAACGCCCCCTCCGGCAGCTGCCCATCCGGCGCAATCCACCGGTCATTGGTCAGCCCCTCCGGGACTGTATTATAATACTTCGCCAGAATTTCATACGAAGACTGCGCGCTCGGATAGGCGATATCATTCCACAGATAATCCGGCTTGTAGCGATCGATCAGCTCATCATACTGCGCATTGGCATAATCGATATAGCCTTCTGCCTCTCCAGGGATCGAGGTCATGAAGCCCGCAAAGCTCTCGATCCGCTCATGCTTGAACGTCCAGTCAACACCGCCGGAATAATACACGCCGAACTTCAGCCCTTCGGCCCGAACGGCCTCGGCCAGTTCGCCCACCACATCGCGGCTTGTATGCCAGTTTTCCTTGTTCGGATTCTTCACATCGCTCGGCCACAGCGCAAAGCCGTCATGATGCTTCGTCACCAGTACCACATAGCGCGCGCCGGACGCCTTGAACAGCCGCGCCCACGACACAGGGTCCCAGTCCTCCAGCGCATCATTGAAGGCCGCCCCGAAATGATCATACGAATAGTCCGCTCCATATGTCTCACGGTGATAAACCGCTGTCGGACTATCCTCAAACTGCATCGTGTTCTGGTACCATTCGGCATAGGGGGTCAGCGAAAAGGCCTTGGCCTCCCCTTCTGATGTGCCCTGCAACTGGTCCATTGAAGTCTTGTGCGGCGCGAAGGCCGGTATCGAGTATGGGCCCCAGTGGATGAAAATGCCGAACTTTGCATCGAGAAACCATTCAGGAGCCTCATGCGCCTGAAGGCTTTCCGCATTGGCGTCATATTGCGCGACAACTTTACGAGCTGCCTGTGTCACGATGCCATCTCCGTAGCCCATTCCTTGCCGTGCGGGAATTCGTGATCCGCAATGCTCTGCGGCCACAGATCCACAGAATAGCCAGGCGCGGTCGGCGCAACATAGCGCCCTTCGCGAATTTTTATCGGATTACGGAAGTGCTGGTGCAGGTGCGCAGCGTGTTCGATAACTCGCCCTTCCATTGTACCCGAGATGCAGACATAGTCGATCATCGACAAGTGCTGCACATATTCGCACAAGCCCACGCCGCCCGCATGCGGACAAACAGGTATCCCGGCCTTGTCCGCCATCATCATCACCGCGATCACCTCATTCACACCGGCCAATCGGCACGCATCAATCTGGCAGAAGCCAATCGCTTGCGCCTGCAGAAATTGCTTGAACATCACGCGATTATGGGCGTGTTCCCCCGTTGCCAACAAGATAGGTGACACCTGCTCAGCAATGGCCTTGTGACCCAGTACATCATCCGGGCTGGTCGGTTCCTCGACCCAATAGATATCATAAGGCGCCATGGCCTTGATGGCTTTAACCGCCTCCGAAACATTCCAGACCTGATTGGCGTCCACGCTGAGCCGCACCTCTGAGCCTAGCGTATCGCGGAACAGCTTGCACCGGGCGAGATCCCCCTGCAGGTCTCCGCCGACCTTGATCTTGAAGTGCCGCCAGCCTTCGGCATAAGCCGCTTTCAGGCGGCGGACGATTTCCTCATCCGTATAGCCGATCCAGCCTGCAGATGTCGTATAGGCCGGATAGCCATCCCGCATCAGGGTTTCGATCCGTACGGCCTTTCCAGCCTGCTGCTCCGTTAGACGCTCCAGGGCCTCCTCGCGCGGCAGATAATCTGCGATGTGACGAAAATCGATGGCAGAGACAATGCGTTCCGGCGACATGTCGCTGACATAACGCCACAGCGGTTTGCCCGCGCGCTTTGCCAAGGCATCCCAAACAGCATTGATCAGCGCCGCCGCAGCCAGATGCACAACCCCCTTCTCCGGACCGAGCCAACGATATTGGCTGTCATTGAGAAGAAGGCGGGAGACGAGTCCCAAATCCTCTTCAAACTCATCCAGGCTGCGCCCGATCAGGTGAGAGCCGAGTCCCTCAATCGCGGCGACACAGAGATCATTTCCGCGCCCGATGGTGAACGTCAGGCCATTGCCGGACTGTTCACCAGCGCTCATCTCCAGCGTGACATAGGCGCAAGAATAATCCGGGTCCGGATTCATGGCGTCAGACCCATGCATGTGACGTGATGTTGGAAAGCGAATGTCCCGCGCATCAAGACCGACAATCATACCTTTCCCCCCAGTTTGAGGCTTTGCACTGCGGTGTCGGCCCATGCGGGGACGGTGACGCTGAGGCGGCCGTCGCTGGCGGACCAGTCGCGGACCTCTCCGCCCAGTTGGGTGACGGATGTCACTTCGCCTGTCCCCTCTGGCAGCTTCAGGCTCAGCGTCTTCCCCTCCGGCACGCCGAACACATGCAGGTAAAGCGCGCCCTCACCCCGCGTTGCGCCAATAGCGAGGCCACCCGCCTCCCGCTCCGGCAGCTGCACAGGCCGCGTATCCTGGACACCCTCGCCCGCCACGTTCAGCCATGCTCCCACAGCCTCCAGCCGGGCCGCCTGCCCCGGCGGGATGATCGTGTCGCCCCGCGGCCCAACATTCAGCAGAACATTGCCATTGAAGCAGGCTGACCGCGCCAGCATCGAGACGATCCCGTCCCGGCTAATATAATCCGCATCCGTCTCGTTCCGGTTATACGCGAACGAGTGACCCATGCCCCGCGTCGTCTCCCACAGGAAGGGCAGCATACGGTCGAACATGCCATATTCCGGCGTGCGCACATCCCACACCATCGGCATCGGCGGCAGCAGGCCCGTCAGCCCCTCAGGCTTGTCAAACGCCCCCTCCGGCAGCTGCCCATCCGGCGCAATCCACCGGTCATTGGTCAGCCCCTCCGGGACTGTATTATAATACTTCGCCAGAATTTCATACGAAGACTGCGCGCTCGGATAGGCGATATCATTCCACAGATAATCCGGCTTGTAGCGATCGATCAGCTCATCATACTGCGCATTGGCATAATCGATATAGCCTTCTGCCTCTCCAGGGATCGAGGTCATGAAGCCCGCAAAGCTCTCGATCCGCTCATGCTTGAACGTCCAGTCAACACCGCCGGAATAATACACGCCGAACTTCAGCCCTTCGGCCCGAACGGCCTCGGCCAGTTCGCCCACCACATCGCGGCTTGTATGCCAGTTTTCCTTGTTCGGATTCTTCACATCGCTCGGCCACAGCGCAAAGCCGTCATGATGCTTCGTCACCAGTACCACATAGCGCGCGCCGGACGCCTTGAACAGCCGCGCCCACGACACAGGGTCCCAATCCTCCAGCGCCTCATTGAACGCATCCCCGAAATGATCATACGAATAGTCCGCCCCATATGTCTCACGGTGATATACCGCTGTCGGACTATCCTCAAACTGCATCGTGTTCTGGTACCAGGCCGCGTAAGGCGTGTGCGCAAAGCCGTCCTTCTCATCCCCCGCATCGACAATGGTCTTGGCATGTGGCGCGAAGGCCGGAATTGAATACGGCCCCCAATGAATAAAGATGCCAAACTTCGCATCGCGGAACCAATCGGGCGCCTTATGCGCCTGCAGGCTCTCAACTGTCGGTGAGTACGTCAAAGATCTGATCCCCCTTCGCGAGCAATCAGAAGCCATCCACATCCTATGTGGGAACAGCGCAGGCTGCCTCGCATGATTTTCCTCCCTCGCCACCTCTTTCCGGGTTGGCTGTTACATGCTTTATACGCCCCGAGCGTTTCATATGCAACCGAGATGATCGTATATGAACGATATAATTTTGAGAAAACACCATCGCCTGCCCGGCCTGCTCATGGCAGCATAGTCAGTAACAGGATTGAGTATGCCGGACGGCAAAGACCTGACAGGGAGAAGGTAATCATGGAACGCAAAGCGTGGATGATCAAACTGAAACCGGAGAAAATCACAGAATACAAGGCGCTTCACGCGGATGCCTGGCCTAGCATTCTGAGCCAGATAACCGCGTGCAATATCCGCAACTACAGCATCTTCCTGAGGGAGCCGGAAAATCTGTTGGTCGGCATCTATGAATATCATGGCGATGATTTCGAGGCCGACATGGCCAAAATGGGTGAAGACCCGGACACGAAAAAATGGTGGGCCCTGACAGACCCATGCCAGGCCCCACTCGACTCAGCCGAAACAGGCGAATGGTGGGTTCCCATGGAAGAAGTGTTCCACCTGGATTAGGCACCCTGAATGGTCGCGTGCCCCAATATGGCAGAAATTCGCCCGGCCGATTCCGCCACAAGGCTCGGCGCGTCTTCCACCGTCACTGCGGCCCGGCGGGTCACGACAAAAGGTACGGTCAGGCTGGCGACAGCGCCCCTCGACGCGGAGTCAAAAATGGGCGCGCCTATATCTGTCACGCCGTCCACCATGCGCGACGGCATACAAACATAGCCGGTTTCGCGAACCTGCTCGCACTGTCCTTCAAAAGCGTCTATCTCGGCGGCACTTGCGCCTCCTGCTTTCAGGTCGCCCAGGATCTTGGTCTTCTGCATAGGCGAAGCAAAGGCATAGAGAACAAGTCCGGATGCCGACTTCATGATGGAGCGCCGATGCCCCAGCCGCACACTGAAGCCGACATCGTCCGGGCTTTCTGTGCGCGCGATCACAACGATCTGGTCTGAGCTGATAACGGCCAGTTGAATGGACTGCATCATGCGGCTGGCAAGCGTAGACATTTCCGGCAGTGCGGCCTCATGCAAATTCATTTTCGGCGGAGACCGCATGCCGATTTCAAACAGGCGATTGGACAGCTGCAACTTTTCCGGATCATCCGTACGCTCAACATATCCGCGTGCCTCAAGCACCACGACCATGCGATAGATCTCACTCCGGGAGCGGCCCAGATTCCGCGCAATATCCGAGATGGATTGCGGCGCCCTTACCATGGCGAGACATTCCAGAATATCGAGCCCCTTTTCCAGGGCGGGCGCTTTATAGGGGAGTTCCGTCATGGCGTTTCACTTGCTCTGTTCTGCCGGTCCGTTTCGGATATGAATGCCGAAAGGCCAATCACATCATATATGCAAAGCGGCTAATGTCTCCCCATTTGGCGCAGCCTGTGCAACGCCGCCTATTTCAGCATCTGCACTGCAGCCAGAATGGCGATGTCCAGCGCGCGCGTAATTTCCGCCCCAAGCTCGATCTTGCCGCCAGCCTCCACCCATTTGCGGTGCGGCAGGGATATGGCGGTCAGCAAGAGCGACACGACCAGTTCCGGCCTGTAATCATCACTGCGATCCAGCGCATATTCCGCGGCCACATAATTGGCAAATATGTCATGCTGCTCGCGGTCATATTCGCTCCACGCGAAGGCAAGATCCGCCTCGTTTCGCAACGCATTCCACAGCGCTACACCCGGGCGTGACTCTGCCTCCAGAGTATCTGCCAAATTGAGGGCTTCTGCGCGAAAGAAATCAAAGAACGCCAGTTCACCCTGCGCCTGAACGGCCCGGTCCCGCAGCTCATCAGCGCGCGCCGTGACCAGGCTCAGCGCCAGATCGCTCTTGGTCTTGAAGTGCATGAACAGCGTCGTGACATGAATGTCCGCCGCGTCAGCAATCGCCTGCATCGTGGTTGCACCATAGCCATCCTTGCCGAACAGCTTCGCCGCCTCGCGCAGAATGGATGCGCGCGTGCGCCGACGCCGCTCCGTGCGGCGCGGATACTTCACCTCCGCCATCAGCGCAGACTTGTCTGATTTGGAACGATCTACCATTACACGTCTCTTGGGCCGGCCCGGTCGAGCCAGCGTATATAGTTTCGGGGGCACTTAAGACACCCGCCCATCCGGATCAACAAATCCAGACTATTCATCTGCATGTGCCCTCACATGTGTGTTTTTGTTCTCGGCCTGGCCGGTCATGAAACCTCCTGCTTGAAAACTGGCTCCGGCGCACGCTTGCGGGCCAGTTCCTCGACCGCCAACTGATGATCTTCTTCCGAAACGGGATAGAAGCTGGTGATGATCAGGGCGGTACTGGTGAAGAACAACGTTGCGAGTGAGAACACAATCGCCAGATTTGTAACGATGCTCTGGTCCACCTGCCCGGGCTTTGCCTCCTCCGGAAAACCGACCAACGTCAGGATCAACCCGGACACAAGCACGCCGGTGCCGGAAATGGTCTTGTTGACGAAGGTGGTCGCCGAAAAGATGAGCCCCTCCGATTGCCGCCCTGTCTTCAGGAGGATCTGATCCGTCACATCCGCGACCATGGACGCGATCAAAATCGACGCCGCGATTACGGACATCACAACGATTGCCATGAACACAAACAACAGCGGCACGAGCGCAGGGCTGCCATTCTCCGGGAACAGACCAAACAGCCTGAGAGCCACCGGCAGGACAATGGCCAGCAGAGTCAGGCTATAGAGCGCCAGGGTCGTCCATTTTTTGCCGAAACTCTTGGACAAAGGCAGCACCAGAACAAAGGCGAGCACGACGCCCAACAAGCCTGCAGATGTCAGGGTCGCAATCTGGTCAGATGACAATTCCCAGAAATAGGTCTGCAAATAAATCATCAGCCCGGCATTCAGTCCGCCCGCCATGGAGCCGAAAATACTGCCGATCAGGATCGGTGCATTGGTACGGTCGAACAAGGTTGAAAACATGTTGCGCGCGGTCTTCAGCACGCCTTCATGTTGCGGGGGCGGCAGCTTTGCCAGACTGGAGATACGGCCATGCGTGCCCAACGTGGACAGGAAAATCGCCGTTGCCATTAAGGGCGCCGCAATGGCCGCATAGCGATGATAGCCCGACGCCTCCAGCAGGCCGCCGGGGCTCGCCGGATCATCAGCAAAGATCATGCTGAACACCACAATGCCCATAAGGATGCCGCCAACCACGCCGAAGAAGAAGCGATAGGCAACCAGCACGGTTCGCTCGTGATAATCCTGCGTGAATTCCGCGAGCAGAGCCGTCGAGGGAATCTCGTAAACGCCAATCGCGATCCGTGTCGCGCTCGTGATAACGAGCAAATAAGCAAACAGCATGATGTCTGATGCGCCTGTCGGAGGCATCCACAGGGCAAAATATAATATGCCCACCGGCAGAACCGACGCGTACATGAAGGGGTGACGTCGCCCCCACTTGCTCCGTAAACTGTCGGACCATTGCCCGACGATCGGGTCCAGCACGGCATCCGCGATCATGGCGATCATGATCGCGGCGCCCACCCAGCCCGCTGACAAGCCGACGACCTGATTATAATAGATCATCAGCAGGGCATTGAAGCCATTGTCCTTGATGCCGAAAGCCACCGTCCCAAGCCCGTAAACGAGCTTGGTCGACATTGGCAGCTTCCGGGCAGTTTCAAGCGGTGTGTGTTGCATCTGGCCGCCTACTAGAACCGCATCTGGATTTGCACACCATAGGTGCGCGGCGCAGTCATATAATAGGTCTGCGCAACACTGCCGAATGGCTGGTAGAGGAATGTGCCGTTGGAGCCATCATAGCCTTGTTCATCGAACACATTCTTCACATGGCCGATAATGCTGTAGGCATCCTCCACACTCCGGAACAGTGCGATCAGGTCGACCTGCTCATAGGAAGGTGTCTCATTATAGGCGCGATTGAAGACGCCATGATAGGTCGCATCCTGCCAGGAATAGTTAGCAGAGAGCGTAAGGTCTCCACTGTCTGCCAACGGAAAAGTATAGCTGGCATTCAGACCGAATTTGCTCGGAATGGTGCGCGGCAGCATCTCGCCCTCAAGGCTCTGATACTGGTTGCCGCTTGCGTCTGGCTGGCCGACCGGCTGCGCGCCGGGCTGAGTGGCATACGGGTCCGCAACATCTACAAAGCAGCAGGCATCCTGGATCTCTGAGTCATTATAGGCATAGCTGAACAGGAAGCGCAGCCTGTCCGTAGGCGACCAGTTTGCCTCCAACTCAATACCTTGTGCCGTTGACTCTTCCAGATTGAAGAAACGGGTCAGGCGAAGGCCATTCTCCTGGACATCCAGCGGGATCTGCAGGCCGTCATAGCTGTAATAATAGGCGGTGGCATTCACCTGCAGACTGTCTCCCAGCGTCTTCTTCAGGCCAAGTTCGTAGGAATCGATCAGCTCTTCGTCCGTCTGCGGAAACTGGCTGATGCCGCCTGCATTGAACCCGCCCGATTTATAGCCGCGCGCATACCGGAAGAAGTAGTTTGAACGAATGTCAGGTTGCCACTGAATTCCTGCCGCGCCGCTCAAGGCATTCCAGGAATTCTTCAGGCGCCGATGCGCCAGCCCGGTGTCTGGGTCAATCGTCACTTCGCTGTCCACACCAGCGGCCTGCTGATAGCTGATAGAGGACGCCGTCAGGTCAAGTACCGGGGCAAAGATGCCGGACCCGCCCAGTGTGAAGCCAGGTACAATGCCATATCCGAGCACACGCACGCTCTCGGAGCCTTCTTTTTCGTCCATCGAATAGCGCAGACCGCCCGTCACGGTCAGCTCATCCGTCAGCGCATAATCCACCTGACCAAACAGAGCATAGGATTTCGTATTCAGATCAGACAGCGCCGTAACATAATCACCGCTTGGGTTTTCAGGCGCGGCTAGCGGCGTTTTCATTTGTGGCTGGGCTGCATTGCCAAAATGGGATTGCTGGCTGAAATTCTCCTCATAGGCATAGGCCCCGACAATCCACCAGAAGTCAGGATCTCCCGATGCCTGAATGTTGACCTCATGGCTCCAATATTCCTTGTCCTCGACATAGCCGAATGTGCGAGACGGGTAGATCGTAGCCGGAGCACAGACCGGACCGACATTTTCCAGAAGCCATTGGCAGTTTGGACCGCCCGTCAGCACCTCGCCTGCATTCGCATTCGCTGGATCCAGAGGATACGTATAGGAGATCATGCTGGTATTGTCGTCGTCGCGATAGGAGTCGTAATAATACGTCCTGTAGCCGCCGAGATATTTGATATCGATTGTATCGAGATTCCAGGTCGCAAGCGTCGAGATGCCGTAATTGTCATTTATCTTGGAACTGGTCGGTGTGTTCACGTCGAACGTACGAATGTCATCAATTGCCGGATTGCTGGTTTCCGAGCTCTTACTGTTGTAGCCGGGCGTCAGAAATCCGAAGGCCGGGCCGGGCGTCAGATATCCATTCGGAAAGGGCGCTGTGTCATAGGGCCCGCCATAAATGGTCGTCCGGTTACGGTAGTTTCCGCCCGCTGTGTCCGCCTTCAGCCAGAGGGAAAAATTCTCTGTGACCTCAGCGTCCATCTGGAATTCCAGGTAGCCAACCTCTTCGGCGCCCGCTTCACTCGGTCCCCCGGCCGCATTCTCGAAATAGCCATCCGCCTGATTAAAGTAAGAGCCTGCAAGCTTCAGGTTCACGCCCTTGGCGACCGGCCCCGACACGCTCGCATTCACCTCGGCCAAGGAATAATTGCCGATCGTGACGCGCGCCTCTGCGGTGAACTCATCGGTCGGCCGCTTGGAGATCACATTGATCGCGCCGCCAATCGAGTTCCGGCCATAGAGAGTGCCTTGCGGCCCCCGCAACACCTCTACGCGCTCGATAAAAAAGTCACTTTTGGAGATGGCCGCAGTAGAGGCATCATAAATGCCATCCGAATAGGTCGCCACGCCCGGATCAGATCCGTTCGTATTCGTCTGACGTCCCACACCGCGAATAAAGACACGGTCATCGCCGGCGGAAAAGGCGAGGCTCGGCGTAAATCTGGACAGGTCCGACAGGTCATCCAGCGCCAGTTCCTCACGCAGGTCCGATGTGAACGCCGTGACCGAGACGGGCACGTCATTGAGGTCCTGCTCGCGCTTGACCGCGGTAACCGTCACCTGGTCCAGTTCGCGAACTTCATCGCCACTATCGGCCGGTTCATCAATTTCCTGAGCAAAGACGTGTCCACCCGTCATAAGCGCAATGGCGCTGACCGCAGCCACCATAGGTGCTTGTTTCATTTTGGTTTTCCTCCCGAAGATCTTTTTATCGTCCTGAGTCTCTGCCCGGATCTTCGGAAAGTGTAAGATAGATTAATCTAGTCGAATAGAGTTATATTGAAAAATATCTCGCATAGCGCCGATTGAGCGCTCGCACTCAGGACTGGACCAGGCCCCAGACTTAGAGCCAGCCACGGTCACGCCTGACCCGAAACCTCCGGATCTTGCGCCTGTCTATATGGAGAGATTTTCGCCGCCTGCCGCTTATCGGGAGACATCATTCATGTCGGATAACACATTCGGTAATCGCGACTGCTATATTTGCGGCGCGTCGCTTGATCCGCTCACATCCACATGTCCGGACTGTGGCTACTCCCAGACCCCGAATCCTGATGCCCAAAGCGGTGCTTCGCTGCCCGAAGCCGCGCCAACTGAGACGTCCTCAAAAGACGCTGCCTCAGAGCTACGCAAGAGCCTGCGCACCAGGCTGGACGCGCGCAGGAATGGCGCCAGGGACAGCTTCAAATCAAAGCTGAAGAAATAGCTGCACACGCTCTATTTGCCTGAGCCGGCCCCCAGCGTCAGCCAGTTCACATACTGCTCCAGCCAGCTAGAGCTGCTCGTACCCTTCCTCAGCGTGCCAAAGCCATGCCCGCCATCGCTGTAAAGGTGGAACTCCATCGCGCCATTTGTCTCAAACCACGCCTTGGGCAGGGTGAACCGGCCTTGCTGGAACAGCGGATCATCCGACGCAATCGCCAGGAAGAGCGGCGGATTGATCTCGCCATCCACGGGCTGCGTCATCGGCGGATAGATCAGGGCGGCACTGTCGACCGCAACGCCTTCAGGCGGCGCGCGCAGCACTTGCATGACGGACATCGCGCCTGCCGAGAAGCCGATCAGGCCGACACTGCCAGACTCACATCCCAGTTCTGGGCAATGCGCCGACACATATTCCATGGCCAGCCGCAGATCATCGATTGCCGGCTCATAACCGTCCAGCTCCCGGCTGCCCAGGCCTGAAAAGACCTCAGCCATTTCCTGCAAGAACGCATCTGGCGCGACGGAGGTTGGCTGCGTGCGATACTTCAGCACAAACGCCGTATAGCCTTCCTCGGCCAGCCGCTCGGCAACCGGGAAACCCTCATTCTCGATGGAGGCGAACATGTATCCACCGCCCGGCACGACGATGACGGCCTTGCCATTATTGTTTTCCGCAGGCGGATAGATGGGATAAATCTGGGGGCTCGTGACATTCCTGACCGTCAGCTGGTTCAGGAAATGCTCCCAGATCTCATGATCTTCCGCGCCCGGCATCAGGGAAATGGCGTCTGCGTCAGGCGCGTCTTCCGGCACCGGCAAGTCAGGCAGCGCGCGCTGCGACGCGTCTTCGGCAGGGGGCGAAGCCTGCGCCTGTACCTGGCAGGCCCCAAGCCCCGCCAGCATGACACTGAAAACTGTCATCTTGAGCCAGGTCTTCATCTTTTCCTCCGCGAAACTGGGCACGCTAACATACACCCAGCATTGCGCATGTTCTGCACCAGAGGCAAGGCAGAGAGACGAGAAATTGAAGATTGGCACTTTAAACCGGGTGGCAGATAGCCCGCACGATCCGCCGTACAATCGGCATGACAATCAGCACAACCGGAAACGCCAGCAGCCAACTGACCAGCCACGCGCTCATCCAAGCGCCAAACAGCTCCGGGCTCACTCCCTCGCTCTTCACAGTCGCGATAAGGGAAACGAAGGCGCACATGAAGATCGATAGCAGAAGGGATGTCATGAAGGGAGCCAGCCGCGCCGGAAAGCGGTAGCGACCTGCAGCCTGCCCGCCCATATGCTTAAACTCACTCATCAGGCGCTGACCTTTGCCAGCTGAACCACGCGTTTGACCAACAAAGGAAGCAACTGGTTTGGAATGGCGTCGATCAGCTCTGGCCCCTCAAACGCAGTGTGGGCAAAGGTGACGCTCACTTGCTCCGTTACGACCAGGGTCTGAACTGTAGTCAGAATCTGCCGAAGGTGTGCAAGGCTGCGAAGGCCGCCGAACGGGCTAGGCGATGCCGACATCAGTCCAGCGACCTTTCCGCGAAACCCTGTCAGCGCAAGCGGAGGCTCGCCATCCGTCGAACGCGAGACCCAGTCAATCGCATTCTTGAGCGCTGTCGTGATGGAGCCATTATGCTCCGGTGACGCAATCAGGAAAGCGTCATGCGAACAGAACAATGCTTTCAGGCGTTTCGCATCTTCCGGGAAAGCACGCATCTCCCGGTCCTGCGAATAGAGTGGCAGGTCAAAGTCTTCCAGTTTTATCGACGTAACATCCGCCCCGGCTTCCCGGGCGAAGTGTACCGCACGATCAAGCAAGCGCTTATTAAAGGACTCGTCCTGCAGGCTTCCTGATAGCGCAAGTATCTTGACTGCCGACATGGTAATTTCTCCTGCATGTTGCCGCCCTAGAGCATAGACACAATTTACTTAGCTATCTATATATTCTGGCTTCTGCAAGCTATCAATGCGCACAAAATCTGGAGGAAGAGCCTGATGAAAATTGTTGAAGTCCGTGAACTGGCAGTGCGCATGACGGGCCACATTGCGAATGCGGTGGTAGATTTCTCACGACATGACATTTCCCTTGTGGCGGTGATCAGCGATGTCATCCGGAATGGCAAACCCGTCACGGGTTTGGCTTTCAACTCCATTGGCCGCTTCGCGCAATCCGGTATCATTCGTGATCGGCTTATTCCCCGTATAATGTCCGCCACCCCTGAGGCCTACACAGATTCAACCGGAGAACTCTCCCCCGCCGCCCTGAACAAAGTCATGATGCGAGACGAGAAACCTGGCGGTCATGGAGACCGAGCCTCAGCCATCGCTGCGATTGAGCTAGCAGCCTGGGATCTCTGCGCAAAGCTGGCCGATGCACCGGCTTACTCCGTCATCGCACAACATTTTGACCGCACAGCCGCCGATACAGTTAGTGTATATGCGGCAGGCGGATACTACTATCCAAATGATGGTACCGAACGCCTGCGTGATGAATTAAAATCCTATCAGGATATGGGGTTCACGAAATTCAAAATGAAGGTTGGTGGTGTTTCTGCAAGAGACGATATCGCACGCTTGGAGACCGCTATTCAGCAAGCAGGCTCTGGTCAAAATATCAGTGTGGATGCAAATGGACGGTTTGATATTGAAAGCGCCATCACCCTCGGACAGATGCTCAAGCCCTATGATCTGCGATGGTATGAGGAAGCGGGCGATCCGCTGGATTATGACCTCAACCGCCAGGTTATCGAGGCCTACCAGGCTCCCGTCGCCACAGGAGAGAACCTGTTCTCTGCGCTAGATGTACAGAACCTGCTACGCCACGGCGGTATGCGTCCGAGCATTGACGTCTTCCAAATGGACGCCGGGCTCAGCTATGGCCTGACGGAATATGCGGACATGATCGCTCTCATGGAGGCCCACGGCTTTGATCGCGCCCTAGCCTACCCGCATGGCGGCCACCTTCTGAACCTTCATATCGTTGCGGCACTGAATCTCGGCGGTTGCGAGGCATATCCCTCCGTCTTCCAGCCCTTTGGCGGCTACCTGCCGGATCTTGAAATCAGGGAGGGCATGATTGGCCTGCCAGACCATCCGGGCTTCGGGCTGGAGGCCAAGCCTGAGCTTCGCCCGCATATTGAAAAGCTTATAGCCTAGAACGTAACGTGGCGCGTGCCCTCACGCGCCACGCTTCGCCTCAATGGCTTTCACGAGGGCAGTGAGGGTCTGATTGACGGGAGCCTTCAGCCCCATCTTCGCTGCCTCGCGAGGGACTGCGCCATTGATAAAATCGATCTCGCTGGGTCGGCCAGCTTCCACATCCTGCAATAGCGAAGGTTTCGCCGCAGCAACCCGCTCCGCAAATGCACGCACATGGGCTTCTGCATCCGTTACTGTGAGAGGCACGCCGCAGGCCCTTGCAATCTCCCAGGTCTCGATACCAGCCTGAAGGCAGATGGAACCGAGCGCCGGGTCAGTCAGCGCCTCTCCCACCGTCAGGCCTGTAATGGCGCACGGCGCGCTGAAAGACGCATTACAAATCAGCTTTTCCCACTGCATGGTGAGAATGTCTGAAACCGCCTCCGCCTTGAAGCTGGCACTGCACCACAAGTCTGCAATTTGCGCCGTCTTCTCGTCAGTCATGCCAAGATAAGCGCCAATCTTGATCGCCCCCATTCCCGTGTGGTGCGCGTGCCCCGGCGAGACAACGGATGCCCCAAAAGCCGCAGCAATACCAACGGCCAGCCTGTGGGCATCCACATGCCCTGCAATAATATCTGCAGCCCCCAGGCCGTTCTGCATGGCCAATATAGATGTTGCCTCCCCCATCATCGGAGCAAGACTTCCAACTGCTGCTTCCACCTGTGTGGCCTTGACTGCCAGAATAACAAGGTCGAATTCCTCCGAGGGCGACGTATCCAGTGCTCGAACCTGAACCGTTTTGTCCCCGCTTGCGCCATCCAGCCTCAAGCCATTCGCGCGAATCGCGTCCATGTGCGCGCCTGGTCGGCTGACAATCGTCACCTCATGTCCGGCTTCGGCAAACAGGCCTGCGAAGACGGAACCCATGGCCCCGCCTCCGACAATTGCAATCTTGGCAGTCTGCGCACTCATGATCAGAGGTGTGCTTTCAACCAGTCCGACACCACATCAGCCGCGTCATGCCGGTGTTGGGTACTATCCTCAAAATAGTGCGCACCAGGCAACAACTCCAATGTCTTATCCTCGCTGCCAATGGCTCCATGAATTCTCTTGGCATCACTTGGGAAGACGCCTGTATCTGCCGTCCCCTGAATGACCAGTGCCGGAATGTTCAGTTTCTTCAGGTGCGGCTCGCCTTGGCATTTGGACGTCTCAAGACTCCACATGTTCAGCCAGGTCGTCAGCATACAGGCTCGGCCGATGCTGGGGCTACGGTTTGCAACGCGTGGGTCACCGCGATAGCAGAGACCCGGCGTCCGGTCAGATGGGTCCAGTGACGGGTCCATACAACGCAGATCGCCCCACATACGAAAGAGCGGGAACAGCCGGTCGGGAATGCCTGCATCATTCAGACGCTTCAACTCCTGCTTCGCCCAATCTGTAATGCGCTGGTTTCGGGCGCGTTGAGCCGCGCGATAGCGCGTCACGAACTCCGGCGTGTATGGCGGACCATTGTCCGGGTTGAACGGATCCAGTGACGGGTCCGTCGCAACGGGGTCCCACTCGTCCGTTACAGAGGCATCCATCCAGTCCGTCATCACTTCAGGACGGCCAATATGCGCGTTGCTGGAGATATAATAATCGGCCTTGGGCAGCGCCGACAGGCAATCTGCACCTTCGCCCTTAAGGTTCCCTGCCAGCGTCGGCGCAATTGCTTCGGCCTGATAGGCTGCCATCAGAGAGCCGCCGCCCGAATTGCCGAAGATGACGACTTTTTCCACCCCGGCATGCTCGCGCAACCATTTCACCCCGACACTGATATCGACCAACGCATGCTCCAGCAGGAACATGTCCTC
This sequence comes from Alphaproteobacteria bacterium, assembly GCA_018222605.1. Lineage (GTDB taxonomy): Bacteria > Pseudomonadota > Alphaproteobacteria > Caulobacterales > Hyphomonadaceae > Hyphomonas. Next base: position 20,422 of record JAAEZZ010000007.1, on the reverse strand, counting down.
TGCCCCGCGATAGCGCGTATTCCATCCCAGAAAACCATAGCCACGAGACGCGACATAGGCCGCGAAATAATGTTCGGAAAAGTCCACATTATAGTGCGTGGCGATAAAGGCGACCTTTGGATTTGGGGTGCCTTTGGGGGTCCAGTAGATCCCCTGGCACGGGTGACCGCCCGCCATAATTCTGGGCGCGGTGGGCGATACAGAACTGACAAACCGGCTGTCTACCGTATCCTCGATCCGGGTGTTTGATGTCATTGGGCGATCCTCCATATTTGCTTACGGTTCGCGACCGTTTGGCTCTTCACTTTCCTAAAGCGGTAGCAAACCGAAACTCATTTGCATAGCTATCTAACTATTTTTTCCAACTGCAAATCATTCTCTTGCCTTTACAACCAGCACTTGCGTTGAAAGCACTCCCATCCGATACTTGCCGCAATCATTGGAGAGCATATCGAATGGCAAGAAAAGCCAAAACCGAAAGCCCATATGCCGAGTGGACGAACAGTCTTGGCTATCTGGTCCGCAAATCCTTCAGGTCCGTATCCCGCGCCCTGGAGGCGCGCACCTCAGAATACGGAGTGACCGCCGCACAGTGGCATTTCCTGCGCGTACTATGGATTGAAGACGGAATCAGCCAGAGGGAACTCAGCCAGCGCGTAAACATGCGGGAGCCGACAACGGTCATCGCCGTAAAGCGACTTGAAAAGGCTGATCTGATCACGCGCAAGCAAAGCACCGAAGATGCTCGCAAGATAAATGTTTACCTGACACCAAAGGCCAAACGCCTGAAGGCCAAGCTGATGCCGCTGGTTGAGGAAGTAAACGATTTGGCCACTCAAGGCATGACGGCAAAAGAGAAGTCTGAGCTGCGCCGCCTACTCAGCAAGGTAAACCAGAATCTGGAGGCAGAAGACAGTCGTCGCAACACGCCTGTCCCGCCTCCATAAGCTCTATAGGGTGCAGCACACTCCCGGGTCGTGCCTCACATTCCTGCCAGCCTAAAGATCCGCGACCGATATCGGCTCGTGTGCCACATCGCTTTCATCGAAGTCTTTCGTCCAGGCTGCAAACTCCAGGCAGACGCCATCCGGATCAAAGAAATAGACTGACCGCACAAAGACATCTTCCGTGACTTCAGCGCTGACCTGGCTGGGAGAATTGTCATGGTTCAGGATCGGCGTCACCTCAATGCCCATATCGATCAGACGCTGGTAGTATTCGTCGAATTTCTCCGCTGGTATGTTCAGGGCAATATGGTTCATTGATCCGTGTGCAGAAACGAAACTCCCCTGCGTTGGCAGCACGGCCGGTGCCGCGATTCCGGGGGATGCTTCAGGCGCTTCCGGGAACCAAAAAAAAGCAATACAGTCGCCATTGCCGCAATCAAAGAAGAAGTGCTGCCCCGAATTGTTCGGCAGATTAATCGTCTTGATCAGGGGCATACCCAGCTTGTCCCTGTAGAACTCAACCGTCTTCTTCATGTCACGGCAAACCAGCGCGAGATGGTTTACGCCTTTGAACTCAAACGGACGTTGCTGTGCCATACGATGGTCTCCTCTCCCTGATGCGCATCTCTGGTCATATCGAGCGCATTATTTACATAGATAGCTAATCTAAAGCGCCGTTTCAGGCAACAGGTTTCCATACGGCAAGAGTTCAAACAGGCTTGCCAAACAAGCCAAGCCCAATAAGTTAGATATCTAACTATTTTTTTCTTTCACTTACACAAGGCAGGCAGGTTTGTCCTCTAGCGAACAGCACTCCCCCGCCCCACGCACACTCTACGAAAAGCTCTGGGATGCCCACTTTGTGGCAGAAGAGAATGGTGAGGCAATCCTGTATATAGACCTGCACATGCTGCATGAGGTCACCTCACCTCAGGCCTTTGCAGGACTTGCTGAACATGGCCGCAAGATCCGGCGGCCAGACCTCACCTTGGCCATGGCAGATCACTGCGTGCCCACCACCGGCCAGGCTAAAGGCATCGAAGCGGTTGAAGACGAACTATCACGCGCACAACTCGCCATGCTGCGCCAGAACAGCGCGGCTTACGGCATCGAGCACTATACAATCGGCGACATCCGCAACGGCATCGTGCATGTGGTCGGCCCGGAACAAGGCCGCACCCAGCCGGGCATGACCATCGTCTGCGGCGACAGCCACACATCCACCCATGGGGCATTCGGCGCACTGGCTTTCGGAATCGGCACGTCCGAGATTGAACATGTTATGGCCACTCAGGCCATCCGGCAAAGAAAGTCCGGCAATCTTCGCGTCACAGTCAACGGACAGTTACCGCCCGGTGTTACCGCGAAGGATCTGGCGCTGACTATTGTGTCCGAATTGGGGGTCGACGGCGCCACAGGACATGTCATCGAATATTCTGGGGAGGCCATTTGCGCGCTCTCCATGGAAGGCCGTATGACACTTTGCAATATGAGCATCGAAGCTGGCGCCCGCGCGGGCCTCATCGCGCCGGATGATGTCACCTATACCTATCTGAAATCTCGCATGCCGACCGATGCCTGGGCCGCCGGCCTGCCTCGTTGGAAGCAATTTCACACAGACCCTGGCGCGCGCTTCGATCACGAAATCACTCTGGATGCCAGCATAATCGCACCTGTCGTCAGCTGGGGTATCAACCCGGCACAGAGTATCGCAATCAATGCCCGAATACCTGACCCCACTGAACAGGATGATCCGAAATTGCGCGCCATTACAGAACGGGCGCTGTCTTATATGGCACTCCAGGCTGGCCACTCCATTGCGGGCACGCCGATCGACCGAGTCTTTATAGGCTCATGCACAAATGGCCGTATTGAAGACCTGCGCGCGGCGGCCACTGTCCTGAAGGGTCATAAGATCAATCCACGAATTAGCGCCATCGTTGTGCCTGGCTCTGGCATGGTGCGCCAAATGGCTGAACAGGAAGGCCTGGACACGATCTTTCTGGAGTCAGGCTTTGAATGGCGAGAGCCAGGTTGCTCCATGTGCGCCGCAATGAACGATGACAGGCTGACACAAGGGCAGCGGTGCGCTTCCACATCCAACAGGAATTTCGAGAACCGGCAAGGCCCGGGTGGACGCACCCACCTGATGAGCCCCGCCATGGCCGCCGCCGCCGCAATTACGGGCAAAATTACAGATTTCAGAACCCTGCTCTGAACATCTTGTCGTCACGCCGCATCAGCGCTTCGGCCACTTTTGCTCGAACGCGCTCAGGGCGTCATCATGGGCAAGCGTCCGGGAAATATCGTCCAGACCAGCCAGCAATGCCTCGCGAATGTCTTCCCGTATATCGAATGTGTACGCATTGCCCTGCGGGCCGATCACACGCTGGTGCTCCAGATCAATGGTCAGGGCCGACTTTGGAAAAGCCGTCGTTGAGGCAATCAACTCGTCACATGCATCCCCCGGCAATTGCACCAGCAGCAAGCCATTCTTCAGGCAATTGGTCGCAAAGATAGCCCCAAAGCTCGGTGCGATGATACAGCGTATACCAAAGTCATCCAGGGCCCACACCGCATGTTCGCGGGACGATCCGCAACCAAAATTCTCATAGGCAATGATGATCCGGGCCTCTCGCCGGACATCCTGATTCAGCACGAAATCTTCGACTTCACGCCCTTCATCATCGTAGCGCCAGTCATTGAACAAGCGCCGCCCCAGACCTTTCCGCGTCAGCGTCTTCATGAACCGGGCGGGCAGGATCTGGTCGGTGTCTATGTGTGCCACGGGCAAGGGCGCTGCGAGGGCCGTAATTGTTCGGAATGGTTGCATGGATCAGAGCACCTCGAAAACGTCATATCGCACGGCGCCCCCAATGGACTCCCCCATACCAATCGTCACGACATTGTTCAGCCAGCTATAGCGTTCATCGCCCGTCTCAAAAATCGGTGCTGTCCGGAAGTAGATCTGCTTGCGCTCTTCATCCGTCTTCGGGCCGCCGCGAAGGGAAAATTCGCGGACCTTTGGCATAGGTCGCAGGACACCTCGGTAAGACAGATAGATCAGCGCGCCATCATGGGTTTCGAACGTCACACGGGCATCCAGTCGCAACGTGTCATTGTCATCGATCGTGGCCCAGTCGCCGCCACCCGGCATAACCCGGCCATTCAGGCGCTCACCTTCGACTACACCCCCAGTCAGAACGGCAATCATGCGCCGGCCGAAATGGGCCTTGCCGATCATCTGCTGCGGCTCTGAAAGGTCTGCGCGATAGGTGCAGAGATAACGAAACTCAGGGGTCTGCATGACAGGCATCCTCTTTAAAGTAAGGTGCCACCGCACCGGTGAATATCCGGCGCGGTGGCAGGGAAATTACATACTCAGTGACAGGGTCACGCCATAGGTGCGCGGCGGCGCATAAGGCACCAGCGTCTGCTGGAATGGGCCAAAATAGGTGACATAGGTTGGCACCAATTCGTCCGTCAGGTTCTTGCCCCAGAAGGAGACCTCCCAGCGCTCATCCGGCAGGGTCAGCGTCAGGCGTGCGTCCAGATTGTCGTGTGCCGGCCACAGTTGAGACGCAACATTAGAGGCCTCGAAATACGCGTCATCCACCCAGGAATAATCCACCCGCGCCAACGCGCGCCACTCACCCAACGGCATCTCATACTGGGCGCCGATGTTGTACTTGTTGGCAGGGGAACGCGGCAATTCGTTACCGGTATAGTCAGAGCCGGGGATCTGATACTCCACAAACTCCGTATCCAGATAGGAATAGCTGCCATCAATACGGAAGTTCTCGGAGACCCGCCCGACAAACTCCACCTCAAGACCCTTGATCTCGGCTTCGGCGGCATTGCTGACCACGACACAGCAGAGTGGCACCAACTGAGAAATCTGCAGGTCTTCATAATCCGTCTTGAACAGCGCAGCATTCAGCGTCAGGCGACGCTGGAACCATTCCGTCTTCGCTCCCAATTCATAGCCCCACGCAAATTCCGGATCATATGGCGTGGAGGCCCCGGCATCCGTACCAGACAGGCCCTGAAAGCCCCCGCTCTTGTAGCCACGCGCCGCAGAGGCATAGACCATGACATTATCCGCCGCCTGCCAGTTCAGGGCAAAGCGCGGCGTAAAGGCTTCCCACTCTTCCGAAGCGTTGACGTCATAGCCTTCAAGTGACCCTAGAGGCGGTGGCAAGCCCGGACCGGAAACCTTCATGCCTGCGAAGCGGCCCTCTTTTTCTTCCCATGTCATGCGCGCACCAACGGTCGCCGTCAGCGTCTCGGTCAAATCATAGTCAAACTGGCCGAACACGGCGAAGCTGCTTGCTGTGACAGATTGCGGATAGATCGCCGTTCCAGTCTGCGCCGGAGCCGGGAAATCCTGGATCTGGCCCTGCAAGCGGTCTATGTCCTCGTCCAGATAATACAGGCCAACCTGGCCCTGCAGCCGGTCGTTCAGTGCCTCAAAGGCATAGCGGAGTTCCTGGCTGAACTGGGTCGCGTCCTCCCACCCGAAATCGGTCGACTCAATTTGCGTGGGCGGGTTGACCGGATTGCTGAAAAAGGGCGTGCGGAACTTGTACTTAACATCCCGCAATGCGGTCAGTGAGGTCAGCGTCCCATAGCCCAGATCCCAGTCTACCTCTCCACTATAAGAGCTGATCTGACGAAAGATCTGACCATCTGTATAGGCATTTACGATGCGCGGGTCAGGATTGACGCCTACACAATGCACACCGCCATTGAAGTCTTCATTACAGATATTGTCGCGCGGATTCCCGGCCTGGTCCTGCGTGGAAAGGTCCGCTCGCAGAATGATGTCCAGATTCTCAGACGGCAGAAAACGCAGGGCTGCGCGCGCTGTTGTCATGTCCTGATCATTGACATCATTGCCGGTTGTTTCGTTGAACTCGTATCCGTCGCGCTGTTTGTGGGAAATCCCACCCGACAGGAACACCTTGTCAGACAGGGGCACATTGCCCCGCACGACCAGATTGTACTTGTCATAATTGCCGGCTGTTCCCTCGATGTAGAAAGAGCGTTCATCGGACGGCTTTCGGCTAACGAACTGAATAAGCCCCCCGATCGCATTCTTGCCGAACAGCGTGCCTTGCGGCCCCCGCAGAACCTCCACACGTTCCAGATCCAGCACGTCCAGGTCCATCGTCCCGCCCCGACCGGCATACACGCCGTCCACGAACACGACGACCGAGCCATCCCCGCCAGCGTTCTGGCTGATCCCATTCGCTGTGCCGATGCCACGAAGGGAAAAATTGTTCTGGATCGGATCAGCCGCGCCTACCGTCAGGCCAGGCGTGCGCAAGGCCAGGTCCTGAATGGTTTCGACATTGTTGTTTTTCAGTTGGTCTGCACTGAAGGCGGAGACGGCCACCGGCACATCCTGCAGGCTCTGCTCACGCCGCTCCGCCGTGACAACAACGGTGTCATAGGCGATCTCTTCATCAGCCCTGGTTTCTTCCTGGGCAAGGGCGTTTCCCGATAGGGCGGGCCCCACCAATGCCATTGTCAGGGCAAGGCCCTTCCACGCTATTCTAGACATTTCCATTTCCTCCACTTTCGGGTCTTCGCCCGGACAGGTCATCTTTGACTCTGATTTTGCTATTGATTAGATAGCTAATTATTACTTAGATAGCTAATATAAATTCTCCACGGCGGCAAGAGACCGTTCGTTTGGAAATCAGAGGGCGGAAAACATGGCAGATCAGGCGCTTCACGGCGAAGCAGGCAGCACATCTGAATCCGTAGTCGGATCGCCTTCTGGCGCGGCCCCGCCCTGGCCCAATCCGATCTATAGCTGGTATGTGGTCGGCGTCCTTCTGCTGGCCTACACCCTCTCCTTCATCGACCGGATGATTCTCAGCCTGCTGGTCGCGCCGGTGCGTGAGTCGCTTGATATTACCGACACCCAGTTCAGCCTTCTGGTCGGCATGGCCTTCGCCCTGTTCTACACACTCGCCGGGCTGCCCCTTGCCTGGATTGCAGACCGTTTCAGCCGCCGGAACCTGATCGTTGGCGGCATTGGCGTATGGAGTTTGATGACGCTGAATTGCGGGCTCGCGACCAGCTATATCGGCCTATTCCTGGCACGTATGGGCGTTGGCGTTGGCGAGGCCACTTTGTCGCCTGCCGCCTATTCCATGCTCAGCGACTACTTCCCCAAGAAAAGGCTGGCCCGCGCCATTGCGGTCTACTCGATTGGCGTACCGCTCGGCTCAGGTATCGCGCTGATGCTGGGCGCGCTGGTCATAAAGGCCATTCTCGCCGCGCCCGAGATCACCCTGCCCTTTGTCGGGCAAATCGAGGCTTGGCGCCTCACCTTTGCCTTTGTGGCATTCCCTGGCATTCTGGTCTGCCTGCTCATGTTGACCATTCGGGAACCGTTCCGCCGTGGCCGGATGACGGTGGAGCAGCATGAAAGCTCGGGCTCTCAGAATTTCGTGGCCCATGTGATGACCCACAAGGTGTCACTCGGCTGTATGTTCGCTGGCATGTCTCTGATCACCATGGTGATGTATGGCTCGCTCGCCTGGATCCCGGCTTTCCTGTCGCGAACCTATCCGATCAGCATCACTGATGCCGGTCTCTGGTTCGGCGCGATCATGGCGATCTGCGGGGCCGGTGGCCTGATCCTGGGCGGTGTTGTCGCCGACTGGATGTTTGCTCGCGGCTATACGGACGGACATATACGCACGATCCGTTTATCCCTTCTGATCGGCGGGCCATTCCTGATCCTCACTCCGCTGATGCCTAGCGCACCCCTCGCGCTTGCTTTGCTGGTACCGGGCTTCCTGTTCATAACGATGCACGGGGTCGGCACGGTGGCCTTGCAAGTGATCACGCCAAACGAATACCGCGCGCGCATCACGGCTCTGTACTTCTTCGTGGCGAATCTGATCGGCCTAGGACTGGGGCCTACTGTCATCGCCCTGGTGACAGATCTCGGTTTCGGGAATGATGCGGCATTGCGGTATTCGCTGTTCACCGTGTCCGTCATCGCCCTGCCGCTCGCGGGCCTGATTCTGACACTGGGCATGCCCGCCTATCGACGTAGCGTGGCCAACATCACAGACGTAACAGATTCCGCAGATGAGGTGCCTGTGGCGTGAGACGGCCCTGCCAGCCTAGTCGCGGGCCACATCTTCCGGTGAGAAGGACAAGGGTGCACCCCAGTCCTGCGCCAGTGTCGCTGCTGTCTGGTCAAATGCCTGCTTGCCGATACGGCGGATCAGTTCTTCCGTCATCAGCGTCATGGCCCGCTGCGCATCCCGCCGCATGGCCTCGCCCGTCTCGGTCAGCTCCACAAGCTTCACCCGCATATTGTTCGGATCGTCCACCAGTCTCACCATATCCATCTCGTTCATGGATTTCAGGGTTGCATGGATGGCTTGCCGACTGATGCCCAATCGCCGTGCAATCTCGGATGGATAACGCACCCCCATCACAACATTCGCCATCACCATGGACTGCGGCCGCGTGACAGTTGGCCAGCCTCGCGCGCGGATATAGCTCTGAAGCCCCTCATCCAGCCAGTAAAAGCCTGACAGCAGGTTCAACAGGATCTGGTTTGCCTGGGTTACATCATTGGTCTCATTCATATGTGCGACTTACAGCTGGTTCTGACGGGATGCAAACACATCCCTCGCCACGATATGCTGAACCATTTCAGCCCTCACCTCTTATCGTCAATTAAGTTGACAGTAAGAGTGACCAGCCATATTCTTCCAAACATAGAACACGCCCTGCCAACAAGGGCGGCACAAAATGGAGGAGCCCCATGACAAGACCCCAAAACAAGGAATTCGAATTTCTCGGCGTGAACCATCTGGCCTTGGTCTGTAAGGACATGGCCAAGACGGTAGAATTCTACCGGGACATTCTGGGCATGCCCCTGATAAAGACGATTGATCTGCCGGGCGGCAAGGGGCAGCACTTCTTCTTTGATGTCGGAAATGGGGATTGCATCGCCTTCTTCTGGTTCCCGGATGCGCCGACCGCCGCTCCTGGCGTGGCCGCGCCGGAAAACCTGCCGACCCGCGGAAACATCCGCTCCGCTCACGGTTCAATGAACCACATTGCCATCAATGTCGCCGCCGACAAGTTTGACGAATACTATGACAAGCTGAAAGCCAAGGGCATTGATGTGACGGACATCTTCAATCACGACAATTCCGACACCCAGATGTCGAAAGACATCACCAAGGACGTTTTTGTCCGCTCGGTTTATTTCTTTGACCCCGATGGCATCTGCCTTGAATTGGCCGCCTGGACTGCTGAGTTTGACGAGAGCGACGTTCGACACGCCCCCGTGCGCGCGGACGGCAAACCCGCTGAAGACATGCTGCCCGCCTCATAAGCGGAGGCTGTCTTGATAGACGTACATTTTGTCCCGACGCCGAATGGTCACAAAGTATCGATCATGCTGGCAGAGCTGGATGTGCCGCACCGGCTCATCCCGTACAACATGCTGGCAGGCGATCACCTGAAAAAGGAATTTCGTCGCATCAATCCGAACGGAAAGCTGCCAGCGATTGTCGACCATGCGCCACAAGATGGCAGGGGACCTTTCCCCGTCTTCGAATCCGGGGCGATCCTGCTGTATCTTTCGGGAAAGCATGAGAATGCCTTCATGCCGAAAGATCTGCGCGGACGTTCGCTCGCTCAGCAATGGCTGATGTGGCAGATGGCAGGCTTCGGCCCGATGCATGGCCAGGCGCACCATTTCATCCGCTACGCCCCGGAAGGTCAGGAATACCCCGTCAACCGCTACCGGAACGAAGCCATCCGCCTTCTGAACGTTCTGGAGCGACGGCTTGAGGACACAGCCTATATGGCCGGAGATGACTATTCGATTGCAGACATGGCAACCTGGCCTTGGGTCCGCGCGGTGCGCGCTATCCAGATAGATCTGGAGCCTTATACCGCCATCCGGCGCTGGTATGCAGAGATCGAAAAGCGACCCGGTGTTCAGCGCGGTACTGAAATCACCAATGAGCGTAATCTCGCCAGCCTCCGTCCAGAGCTGACAGAAGAGGCATGGTCCAACCTGTTTGGCGAGAACATGCTGAAAAGCGGGCGGTAATTCCTTCTCCCTTCCAGCCATTCTTCAAGGCCTGGCCGGAAGATATTCAGACTACAGTACAAGAAATACCGTAAACTTAGTTGACACAATAAGACCCGGCAGTACGATTTCATCGAAGGCGCGACAGACGCCACGAAGGGGAGAGATTATGGCTGAGACCTTATCCGGCACAGCTGTGCCCAGCGCGACCGCAATTCAGGCTCCACCGCTGCGGCGGATGCTGGCGCTGGTGATTCTGATGGCCATCGGTTCCATAAACTATGTTGACCGGCAGCTTCTTTCCTTGCTGATCGAGCCTATCCGCCAGGATATCCCGTTAAGCGACACAGCCTTCGGTCTGCTGACCGGCCTGTGTTTTGCGCTGTTCTATGCCTCCATGGGCGTACCCGTTGCCATGATGGCAGACCGGATCAACCGTGTACGGCTCGTTGCAGTCGCCTGCACCATGTGGAGCGTCTGCACAGGCCTTTGCGGCTTTGCCCAGAATTTCTGGCAACTGGCCCTTGCCCGCTTTGGCGTTGGCATTGGCGAGGCAGGTGGTACCGCGCCATCACTTTCAATCCTGTCAGACTATTTCACCCCGGAACAACGCCCCGCCGTGATCGGGTTGTACACCGTCAACGGTCCGATTGGCGTCTTCATTGGCATCTCGCTCGGTGGCTTCATCGCCGCGCAATATGGCTGGCGCATGGCCTTCTTTGCCGTGGCATTTCTTGGTGTCGCCCTCGCGCCCATCCTCTGGCTTCTGGTGAGAGAGCCCATGCGCGGCGCTACGGAAAAGGCCACTGCCCAACAGGCCAGCGAGCCTGCCCCGTCTCTTATCTCCACCATCCGTATCTTCTTGAAACTGCCAACCCTGCGCCTTCTGTTGCCAGCCAGCGGTCTGCTCGCCTTTGTCAGCTACGGCTTGCTGAACTGGATTCCGGCTTACCTCATGCGTGAAGCCGATATGCAGCTGTCAGAGCTCTCGCTCTGGTTCGGCCCGGCGGCGGGCATTTGCATGGGCCTTGGCATATGGAGCGGCGGCGCGATTGTGAACATCGGCGCAAAGAAAAGCCTCACCGCCTATGCTTGGGCGCCCGCCGCATCCGTCATCATCGGCATCCCGTTCCTGATTGCAGCCATGTTCATGCCGGGCTGGCAGCTATCGCTTGCCCTGCTTCTGGTGCCAATGGTCTGTATCGTGATGTATGTCGCCCCGGCCCTTGCCCTGACTCAGAACCTCGCCCCCTTGCGCGCCCGCGCCACTGCAACGGCCCTGTTGCTGCTGTCCTTCAATCTGGTCGGCATTGGTGGCGGACCTTTGATGATCGGCATCTTCTCTGACATGTTCACTGCAATGGGGGCGGAGCACAGCCTGCGCTGGGCTCTGCTCTCAACCATCCCGATCTCGCTTGTCGCCATGGCGCTTTACATCATGATGGCCCGCACGATCACGCAGGATCACGCCACCCACGCTGCACAGACCGCAGCCTGATACGAGAAGAAACCACACCAAAGGAGGACGCCATGACAGACACCGAAATGAGAGCCCTGGCCAAACGCTTCTTCGACAGCGTTGAGGCTGGCGACATTGACGGATTGGTCGCCTGCTACGCTCCGGACGCCAAAATCTGGCACAATACAGACCAACTGGAGCAGACCCCTGAGGACAATCGCAAGACCCTCGCCGGCATGGTCACCCGCATCAGCGACCGTCTCTATGATGACCGCCGCATTGATGTCTTCCCCGGCGGTTTCGTCCAGCAGCATGTCCTGCGTGGCACGCGCATGCACGATGGCGAACGCCTCAGTCTGCCCGCCTGCGTCATCTGTCAGGTCAAGGACGGCAAGATCACCCGCCTGGACGAATATTTTGACTCCGCCCATGTCGCCCAGTTCCGCAAGTACGCAAACGCCTGATCAGAAAGCGAAATTCCATGCCCGCCATCAAACCCGTTCCCCGCAAGGACATCACAAACGATATCATGCTCGCCTATTTCGAGCGCCTGTTCGGACCTGACCGCGACCCGATTGATGAGCCCGGCACCGCCACAGGCTCGCCCGGTGACTGGTGGAGCGTCTTTGCCAATTCCGAAGAAGTGTTCGAGCATGCCGTGGCCGGCTTCAAACTCTACCGTAGTCCGAACATCAAGCTGGACCCTGTCCTGCGTGAGCTTGGCCAGACGCGTGTCGGCTGGGCCATCGGCAGCCAGTTTGTCTTCTCCCAGCACTGCAAGCTGCTGCGGGCCCTTGGCCTTGCGAATGACAAGATCAAGGCCGTAGCCCATTGGCAGGTGTCAGACCTGTTCGATGAAAAGGAACGTGCCGTCCTGGCTTATGCCGACTGCCTTGCCATGGGCCGTGGCCGCACGCCTGCTGAAGTTATCGAGAAACTGAAGACCTTCCTCAGCGATGAGGAGATCATGGAATTCACCTACATCGTATCAATGTATGTCATGCACGCCATCATGTCCCGCGCCCTGAAAACTGAATTTGATGACCGCCCCGAAGCGATTGTCGAAGTGGACGCGCCGGAGGGCTTCAGCACGGCAGACTTTCTGGATTCCCGGCCGAAGGACAAGAAAGACTCCTGACCCGTCAGGCCGTCTTCCGGTTCGACAGCTCCCGGCTGATCGCCGCGAAGGCGGCCTTGATATGGCTGATCATGACCGATTCCGCCCACTGACTGTCACGCGCCTTGAACGCGGCAATCAGTTCGCGGTGATGCTGCATGGAGCGCGCCCGCTCTTCCAGGGAGTAATGCTCAATCGTGCGCAGCACCAGCGGCGCCTCAACCACCAGGTTTGAGGCACTTACCAGGCGGGAACTTTTCGCCGCCTCGACGATGATGCGGTGAAACCGGCTATTTGCGCTGGCCTCTTCCGGCACGACCGACGGCTGGCCTGCCAGATGCTCCATCCGGTCTGCCAGCGCCTCCAGTTCGGCAATCTGCGCGGCGCTGATCCGGGTTGCTGCACGCCGCGCGGCATAGCCTTCGATCAGCGTCCTCAATTCATACAAGGCTTCCAGATCTTCTCCGGCCAGATCAGCCACCTGCGCGCCATAGTTCGGGCTGAACTCGGCCAGCCCCTCACTCACCAGCCGCCGCAGGGCCTCTCGAACCGGCGTGCGCGAGACATCGCACAGCACCGTCAGATCTGATTCCACCAGTCGGTGTCCGGGCGGGAACCGTCCGGAGATTATCTCGGCCTTGATGACCTCATAGGCTTGGCTACTGGCACTCGCCATGTGTCGCTCCTCAACGCGTCCGGGAATCCCGCATTAAACGCAACCCGGCATAATCGTATACAATAAATTATTATCACACTTGAAACCGTCAATTTTTTTGTCATAACTGGGTCCGTTGAATACAATCATAAAGCAGATCAAACAAATTGATCGCACAAGGGAGACAGTATGAGCGTTACCGGCGGGTCCAAGCCGCAGGGTCCCCTGCATGGTCTGACAGTCATCGAAATGGGCCAATTGATTGCCGGCCCATTCTGCGGCCAGCTGCTGGGAGACTTTGGCGCGGATGTCATCAAGGTCGAATCTCCGGACAAGGGCGACGCCCTGCGCCAATGGGGACAGCCCGGCTATCCGATGTTCTGGGAAATCCTCGGGCGCAACAAACGCTCTGTCACCGCAAACCTCCGCGTTGAGGAAGGCCAGGCCCTTGCCCGCCAGCTGATCGCCAAGGCAGACATCCTGATCGAGAATTTCCGCCCTGGCACGCTCGAAAAATGGGGCATGAGCCCTGAACAGCTGATGACAGAGAATCCGGGACTGATCATCGTGCGTGTGTCCGGTTACGGACAAACAGGCCCCTATTCCAGCCGCGCCGGCTTTGGTGGCATTGGCGAGGCCATGGGCGGCTGGCGCAGCATTGTCGGAGAACCGGACCGCCCGCCATCGCGCATGGGCGTCTCCATTGGTGACAGCCTGGCTGCGACCTTTGCCTGCCTGGGCGCGCTCGCCGCACTGGAGGCCCGTCACAAGACCGGCAAGGGACAGATCGTCGATTCCTCCCTCTATGAGGCCGTGCTGCACGTGATGGAAAGCCTTGTACCGGATTATGCCATTGCGGATTTCACCCGTGAGCGGTCCGGCTCCATCCTCCCCGGCGTCGCCCCGTCAAATGTCTACCCCTGCAAGGATGGCGCATTCCTCATCGCCGCCAATCAAGACACCGTCTTTACCCGCCTGTGCGAGGTGATGGACCGGCCTGACCTTGCCACAGATGAGCGCTATGCCACGCATACCGCACGGGGCAAGCATCAGAGAGAACTCGACGACATCATCGCCGAATGGACCAGGGACTATACCGTTGAAGCCCTCGAAGCGCTCATGGCGGAGGCCGGCATTCCAGCAGGCCGCATGTTCAGCCCGGAAGATATGCTGGCAGATGCCCAGTTCAAGGCCCGCGAATCCCTGATCGAGGTTGACCACCCAAAGTGGGGAAAACTCCCCATGCAGAATGTATTCCCGAAGCTCTCCGACACCCCTGGCTCCATCCGCCGCGTCGCCCCCCAAAGCCCCGGCGTAGACAATCAAGAGGTCTACACCAAGCGCCTGGGACTTTCCGAAGCAGACCTCGCAACTCTCCAGCAAAACGGCATCATCTGAGCCATCACCGGAAGGAGGACACCCCATGCACGGCCTCATGCAACACGCAGAACTCACTCTGGACAGATTGCTCACCCATGCTGCCCGCTGGCATGGAGACACGCAAATTGCCTCCCGCTCTGCTGAGGGTGTTACCACCCATACAGACTATGCGACGGTCACACGCCGCGCGCACCAGGTCTCAAATGCCCTGCGCGCGGCTGGCATTGGCAAAGATGACCGCGTCGGCACGATGGGCTGGAACGGCTATCAGCATTTCGAAACCTGGTACGGCACAATCGGCATTGGCGCGATCTGCCACACGCTGAACCCGCGCCTGCTGAACGATCAGATTGCCTATCTCGTCAATCATGCTGAAGACCGCATCCTGCTGGTCGACAAGGCCTGCCGGGACATTCTGGAAGAGATCCTGCCGCAATGCCCCAGCGTTGAGCACCTCGTCTTTTTCGACGAGGTATCCCCCGCCCCCATCACAGGTAGTGACCTGCCTGTCACCGGTTATGAAGCCTGGATTGCAGACCGTCCGGAGGCCAGCCAATGGGGCGGCTTTGACGAGCGCCAGGCCGCTGGAATGTGCTATACATCCGGCACCACGGGCAATCCCAAGGGCGTGCTCTATGCGCACCGCTCCAACTATCTGCATGCGATGATGACACTCGGGCCGGATGCGTTGAACCTGTCGGCCCGTGACACCATTCTGCTCGCCGTGCCGATGTATCACGCAAATGCCTGGGGCGTTGTCTACTCCGCCCCCATGGTCGGCGCCAAGCTGGTCCTGCCGGGACAGCAGCTGGACGGCGCGTCCCTTTACACTTTGATGGAAAGCGAAGGCGTCACATATTCTGCCGGCGTGCCGACCATCTGGCAGATGCTGCTGACCCATCTGCGTGAGACCGGCAAGAGCTTCTCAACCCTTCAGCGCGTTACAGTGGGTGGTTCGGCCTGCCCGGAATCGATCATCCGCGAATTCCGTGACGTACACGGTGTGGATGTCATTCAGGGCTGGGGCATGACGGAAACATCTCCGCTTGCCACCGTCTCCATCCCGAACCGGCGCATCAGCACACTCAGCCAGGATGAGCAGGTCGCCTACAAGCTGAAGCAAGGCCGCCCGCTTGCCGGCATAGACCTGAAACTCATTGATGATGAAGGTCGCCGGCTGCCGCATGACGGACGCACGCCCGGGCGTTTGATGATCAAGGGCGCCACGATCGCCAGCCAGTATTACGGCCACGACACAGATGCTCTGGATGAGGAGGGCTTCTTTGATACCGGTGACATCGCAACCCTGGACAGTGACGGCTACATGCAGATCACAGACCGCGCCAAGGATGTCATCAAATCAGGCGGCGAATGGATCAGCTCCGTTGATGTCGAAAACATCGCCATGGGGCATCCCGCGGCAGACATCTGCGCCGTGATCGGTATTCCCCATCCGAAATGGGATGAACGTCCCCTCCTCCTTGTTAAACTGCACAAGGGCCAGAGTGCTTCGGCCGACGACATGCTCGGCTTCCTGAAAGGCAAGATCGCCACCTGGTGGATGCCGGACAGGGTCGAATTCATTGATGACATGCCAACCGGGCCGACAGGCAAGATCGACAAGAAGAAACTCAGAGAACAATTTGGCGGTGTGACATTTATTCAATCCGCAGACGCGCCGGAAAATAATTAGTAATCTAATCAATAAGTTGGAGGATACGCACCGCCACCAGACACGCTGCCTGCAGACTATCGACGCCCCACACTGACGCAATGTCGTGAAAGACGCAGGTCCAAGCCACTTGCTGCACCCAAAAAAATAAATTAGCTAACTAAGCAAATAAGCCGGATAAAGCGCAGGCGTAGACCGGCGCAAAGGGAGGAAAACATGAAAACGGGTATATCAGTACTAAGTCTCGCTATCGCTCTGTCCACAATCTCGGGCATCGCTGCAGCGCAAGACGCAACCAATCCGGAAGAGCAGGAAACGCGCAAGCTGGCGACCGTCACGGTCACCGCGCAGAAACGCGAGGAAAGCCTCCAGGATGTGCCGATCTCCATGGAGGTCATGTCCGGCGACAAGCTGGATGATCTTCAGGTTAATGACTTTCAGGACATGACACGCTACGTGCCAAACGTCGCTGTTCAGCTGACGGCCGGCAACAATGTCGTTTATATTCGCGGCTTCGGCTCACCGGCGGCAAACTTCTCATTCGACCAGGCGGTCAGCCTGTATGTCGATGGCGTCTATGCCGGCAAGTCCCGCCAGACTCAGGGCCCATTCTTTGATCTGGAGCGTGTCGAGGTGCTGCGCGGTCCACAGGGCGCCCTGTTCGGCAAGAACACGGCCGCCGGTGCTGTCAGCATCGTCTCTGCCGGCCCGACCGACACATTCGAAGGCGCCGTCAAAGGCGTCTACAATTTCGATCTCGAAGGCTTCGAGGTGTCCGGCCATGTCTCCGGCCCGATCAGCGACACCCTGTCTGGCCGTCTCGCCGTCAAACGGCTGGACCAGGATGGCTGGATCCGCAATATCGGCAAGGGTGGCCAGAAAGAGCCGCAGGTAGAACAGACCCTCGCCCGCGCCACACTGCTTTATGAGCCGACCAGTGACTTCGATTATACTCTGAAGGCGGAGTTTGGCGACAATCGCCGCACGGGCGGCATGAACGTCGCCGGTCGTCTCGATATTCCGCAAGACCCGGAGCTGACACGCTACGTAACGGATTCTGTCGTAGGTGAAGAAGGCACCGAAGCCACCTCCTGGCTGGTGTCCGGAACCGGCAACTGGGACATTGGCGAATACACACTGACCTCCGTGACCGGCTACTCCTGGTTCCGCGCGGACATCAACAATTATTTCGACCAGCAGGCCCCAGACGGCACCATCGTGGATAACAGCGTCTACAACAGCTATCCGGAACACTTCCGCCAGGTCTCCCAGGAGCTGCGCCTCCTGTCACCCACCGGCCGGAAATTCGAGTACATTGTCGGCGCCTATTACGACTCCGCCCGCTATAACCTGACCCAGCTTGGCGGCTTTGACATCGCAGCCTTCAATTATGAGGGCCTCGGCCGGACGGACTTCTCCCAGTTCAGCAAATCCTACTCCATATTTGGACAGGGCACGTATCATTTCTCAGATACACTGCGCGCTATCGGCAGCCTGCGCTACACAAACACCGAAAAGCGCGCGAGTTTTGATGGGGAGCTGATCTACGGCCCCTATCCGCTGCGTCCGCTGACCCAGGCCAATGGCGAAATCAGCGAAGACGGCGTTGACCCCTCCATTACCCTGCAATGGGATGTGCACCCGACCAGTATGGTGTACTTCACCTATGGCAAGGGCTCGAAATCTGGCGGTTTTGTCGGCAATACCTATGGCACGGTCGACAGCACCTTCACCTACGACCCGGAAGAATCGGAAAGCTTCGAGGCCGGCATCAAGTCCACCCTGCTGGACGGGGCACTGGTCCTGAACGGCGCGGTGTACGAGACCAGCTTCAAGGATCTCCAAACATCCGTCTACGATCCAAATTTGTCCACCTACATCACTGGCAACGCCGCTAGCGCGAAGTCGACCGGTGTGGAGGCCTCGCTGGCATGGGTGCTCTCAGACAATTTCAGCATCACTGCCTCGGCGGCCTATCAGGATGCGAAATATGAAGACTATCCCGGCGCAGCCTGCCTCGCCAGCCAGCCTGTCACCGAATGTGATCCGGCAGACCCGACCAGCGTGGCGCAGAACAATATCGCCGGTAAGCCTTTGCCCTACATCTCAGACTTCAGCGGCAATATTCAGTTCAACTATACGCGAGACCTATGGGACGACCTTGTCTTTGACAGTGTGCTCGCCGTCACCGGCAGATCTGAATATTATGACTCCGACAATCAGAGCCCGCTCTACGGTCTCCAGGAAGGCTTCTCCAAGGTCGATCTTCGGCTGCAGGTCGCCCCACAGGATGAGCGCTGGCATGTCGCCCTGGTCGGCAAGAATCTGACTGATGAGATCACCACCGGCAGTGCCTTCAATCTGCCCACCCCGATCACCAGCGTTTCACGTGCCATCATGTATGTGGAGCCACCACGCACCATCGCTCTGGAAGCGGGCTTCCGCTTCTAGCACCGCATAGAATTTTTTCTCTCAAGTCTGGGGCCACGAGAATCATCCACGTGGCCCCTTTTTTGTGTCGCTTGGTACGCTTTCGCTTTGCGCGTCCATGAATCGCCCCTGCCACTCCCACAGTCGCCTGGAGCAGCCCACATCCAGTCATATCGCTGAGGCGAAATAATTCCCTGATAATAAAGGATTTAACTTATTCCAGCTCGCACTCCGAATGCTTGATCCGAAGGGCCTTCTGCCTAGCTTCTGGTCTGTTTTTACGGCCGATTTGCCCCGCTTGGGACCATTCCTTTGCCCCAAACGATGCAATATTATTGGATGATTTTCCCAAAAAAATCACATTCGACAAAATATATGGGACAAAATTCTCCCGGAAATCAGATAATAATCATTCCCCAATGATAATTCAGAAACGAAGCGAGGCCCTTAAGTGAGAGCAGCAGCTGATACCTATCAGAGCCACCCAGTGGCGTTTCGTGAAGAGCGGAAAGAGCGTCCCCAGTCCTATCGCGATTGGGTTCGTCAGTCCGTCATCCGCATTCGCGCGGAGGCAAACCGCAAGGGTGACACGAACCTTATCAAGCTGCAGCTGAATGAGTTTCAGAATGTCGACATCTATCTCAAGGATGAAAGCTCCCATCCTTCCGGCAGCCTGAAGCATCGCCTGGCCCAATCCCTGTTCCTCTGGGCGCTCTGCAGCGGACGCATCGGTCCGGACACCACCATTATCGAATGCTCCTCCGGCAGCACGGCCATCTCCGAGGCCTATTTCGCCAAGCTGCTCGGCCTGAAATTCGTCGCTGTGGTTCCCGAAGGCACGGCCTGCAAGAAGATCCAGCAGATCGAATTCTATGGCGGCCATTGCGAGCAGGTGCCCGCCTCCGAGATCAGCGACCATGCCTGTCGTCTGGCAGAGGCCGAGAACGGCTATTTCATGGACCAGTTCACCTATGCCGAACGGGCCAGCGACTGGCGCGGGGAAGACAATATCGCCGCCTCGATTTTCCGTCAGATGGCGGATGAAGAGTGCCCTATCCCGGAATGGATCGTCGTTGGCGCCGGGACGGGCGGCACGTCCACCACGATTGGCCGCCACCTTTCCTATGTGCGCACGGGCAACAAGACCAAGCTCTGCGTTGTGGACCCGGAAAACTCCGTCCTGTTTGATTATTACTGCACGGGCGATGAAAAGCTGCGCTCTGCCATGCCGTCGCGCATTGAAGGCATCGGGCGCCCGCGGGTTGAACCCTCCTTCTTCCCGGAACTCGTCGACCGGATGATCAAGGTGCCGGACCATGCCTCTATGGCGGCCCTGCACTATCTGGAAAGCCTGACCGGTCGCCGCTTTGGCGGCTCCACCGGCACCAATTTCTGTGGCGCCTACCGACTGGCCCAGGAACTGGACGCAGCAGGCGAAAAAGCCAGCATCGTCACGCTGATCTGCGACAGCGGCGAGCGCTATTTTGACAGTTATTACGACGCCGAATGGCTGAAAACACACGGATACGGCCAGCTGGATTTTCCAGCCTGCCTCTAGTTCGCCCTTGCTGGCAGGATACAGGGAGACCCCACCTCTTATCCTCCTCCCTTCTGGGCGAAAGAGCCCCTGATCTGCCTCCGGATCAGGGGCTTTTGCTTTTCTGAATTCGTAGGATA
>JAAEZZ010000006.1 GCA_018222605.1 Alphaproteobacteria bacterium | reverse complement strand
CGTACCAACCGCCGACTCTAACTTTACGGTTGGACCAGTCCCATTGGGCAAGCCACGCGAAGCTGCAGGGGCGCTCCTTCACCGGGCTGTACGCGGACGAAGTAGGCAACTACCCGCCGCAGGCCTTCCGGTTCCTGAACCTAGTCCGGTCGAACCTGCGCGCACCGGAAGGCCACTTTATCGACATCCATTGGACCGCGAACCCGCACGGGCGCAGCCACACCGTCCTCTACAAGCGGTTCATCACCAAAGCCCCGCCATGGACGCCCTTTACCGATGACGCCGGAGACACATGGGTCTGGACCACTTCCAATCTCACCGACAACCCGCACATCGACCGGGAAGCCTACCGCCGCCAGCTCGCCGCCTCCGTGGGCTCTGACCAAGCGCTTGCAAAGGCATGGATCGAGGGCAGTTGGGACGTTCTCGGCGGGGTTATGTTCGATTGCTTCGGCCCCACCATCCATATCGTCCCTGTGCTGCCCTCACACGTCCGCATGGCGCGTGCACTAGGTGGTGACTGGGGTTCGTCCGCTCCGGCCACCTGCCTCCTCCTGGGCGAACTGAGAGACGAATATGGTCCGATGCCGCGCGGCTCAATTGTCGTGCTCTCCGAGACCGACACAGCGGGGCCGAACAGCGAATGGTGGAATCAGGAGCTGGCCGCCCTCTCCCTCGTGCGGACGATGTTAGAGCGATGAGAGGCAAGCAGGAGGACGGGCCATCCCGGCCGAAGCCCACCTCCCCGGAAACTAAGCGAGACCTTCTGGGCTGCGCGTGGCTGGCGTGTATGCGGTGCCGACGGCTGTTCTGGTCGTATGGGCCGGGCCACCGCCACTGCGACCTCTGCCGGGCTCGGATTAGCAGGGACGATTCAGGGAATTTGTAAGCGTTGAGACGGCTCTAAAAGTGCATTTAGATCAATCGGTTAAAGGAAGTTCGTTCGATCAATCGCACCCAAATGCCCAA
This sequence comes from Alphaproteobacteria bacterium, assembly GCA_018222605.1. GTDB lineage: Bacteria > Pseudomonadota > Alphaproteobacteria > Caulobacterales > Hyphomonadaceae > Hyphomonas. Next base: position 302,293 of record JAAEZZ010000006.1, on the reverse strand, counting down.
AATCTGAAACAAATATTCATTTGGCATTAATGTGCTTGCTGGCTATATGACGGCATGGTCAATTGCGACTCGGCGTCGTCGTAGACGGCGGACTAGCCCGGCACCCAGTGCCGGGCTTTTAGTTTTTTGCCTCGACTCCATCAAAGCAATAATACTTAATTCCACAATTCTCCAGGCCCTCGCCCAAACGGTAATCGATAAGCTTTTGGGCTGCATTCAATGCAACATAAGGACGATAAGAGGAATCGTATCTCCCTTTTACCACTGGGTATAGGACCAAATCTGCCAGCTGCATCACAGCATTTGATTTCTTCACGAACTGAACATTCTTTACCAAAATACCCTGAAGTTCGGCAGCAGTCAGCGGACCGTATTTTCCTGAGTTTTCTGCCGCGAATCCCATCCCATTCTCGTAAATTGCGCGCTGATAACCTCTGATCTGCTTGTCTTCGCGGCCTCCTGTCCGTTCCACGAATACTTTGAGCATGCGGCCATCGGCACGCGCTATTTTTGCGGCCCTCTCAATCAAAATTTGGTAGGCGGACTTACAAAGCCTCCACCGCTCTCCACCATATTGGTCCTTATACCGATCATTATAGCCGGGCCGGTGAACGACGGCTGCAGTTACCCATCCAGAAAAGCTTGACACAAGCTTATCAATTTCGGCGTAGAGAATTTTGGTCCTATCCGCATCTTTCCCCACCCATACGAAGTTGTCTTTTTGACAGCGTATTTCTGTTGAGTGGAGCGGATAATCGATTTCGACAGCACCTTGTATAGCGCTCACCGCAGTTACAATATTGTACGCGTCTTCCGATGGAACCAGCACTCCACCCAAAGCAAAAGCATCCAACCCGTCATCTCGAACTGCTGGCTCGTGATCAGGCTCTCGGCTCCCACTATCATCTACATAGAGGTCGTATGTCGGTGTTTTACCCATAACGGGAAGCGAATACCCGCTTTGAGTGAAAGAAGTGATAAAGTGAACGTATTTACCGCACACTTCAAAGGCAGAGTTGGCGACTAATCGCCCTTCATTTTAAAACCCAGCCCTTTAACGAGGTCATCTGCTGAGGACAGTTGCTGCTTACGGTGTTCAAGCTCACGTCGCGCCAAAGCTCGCATTTGATCAGGGAGACCCTCGGCCGATTTGCGCTGCCAGTTTAGATATTTCTCTATACTCGCTACCCGCTCATCAATATTCGACCGGATTTTGTCCGTGTCGTCCGAGTCTATGATTACGGTAAAGACAAGGTGATCGCTTGCAATTCGAGCGCGCGGGGGACCGCTATCGTAAGATGTCGGACGCACCCGGAAAAATCCAGTGTCACCGGACACTGGAACGGTCACCTCAACCGCGTTCCTCGTAATCGTATCATTTCCGCTAAAGAACGGATCGCGGTTGTACCGATCACGAGGCCGCTGAACTTCGACTTCTTTACGCTCAACCGTGATATCGTCGGTGAGCAGTTCCGGCGCTTCGGGCGTGTACTCGGCAGCCAACTCTTGGACCATCACATCGAAGTCCTGTTCGAAATCCTTAAGGGACTTCTGAGCAGCGACCTCTTTGATCTTTTCTTCGTTAGCCCGGACAACGCCGTGCCAATCGTACTCGTTGAACAGGTAATCTTCATCATTGTATCTACTAATCATCATTATCCGAAGCCTCCTTATAGCTAATCTTCACGGGAACCTCGGTCATGGCGTAGTGGACAAACTGACGTCCGAGTGCCGTCAGTTCGTATCGCTTCTCATCGTCAAAAGCCGATGTGTATGTCTTGCTTCCTCCTCGCACAGCGTTCTTCCTCTGGGCTCGGACAAACTCGCCCGCCGCGTTGGTCTCGCGGTGCTGGCGAATTACATGTCCGGTCGAAAGATCGAGAAACAGCAGCTTGAAAAGATCGGCGTCGGCAGAATCTTCACGGACATCGCCCTTGCCGAGTCGCGCCCAAATCTCACCTCTCGTGCTGCCTGCATTGTTGGCAATGTCGGCCATGACAGCAAAGTGCAATTCAGAATATTTATGGAGCCAATCGAGAAAGAGGTTCAACACGTCATATGACGCAAGGTCCGTAGACGAAGCATTCGACAGGATATTGCGGACGAGCACTCTCTTGCGCTCACTCTCAGCACCAGCCCAGTTCCGAAACGCCTTCCGTATCAAAGCCTGATACTCGGGCGAGTTGATCCGTTCTTCAGTCTTCTTGTCTTGGGTATCGATCCGCTCAACAATCTCCGCAAAAGTGCGGTCCTGTTCGCGGAGTTTCTCTCGCATCATCGCCATATAGGCGTGGAGGAACTTATTGATCTCATCTTGGGCGTGCTCAGACCACGCTCCTGCAGCAGCCGAGAACATGCCCCCTGCAAAGGGTATCGCGCTCCCTATTTGGAGGGCCCCTCGCGCCACTTTGCGCCAGACCTCCTCATCGGGGAGATCGTCTAATTCGCCATCATCAATAGTGTCAGAATCGTCTTCCATCCGCTTTACCCCGCGTCATACTAGGGGAGGTGTGAGCGGACTCACCGAGACACAAGATATGGGATTATTAATTTTTTGTAATGCACGCATAATCGCGCCATCTTAGTGGATAGCGTGATTAAACTTACGTGGAACTTACTCGTATGATTCCATACAGGCTGTCAACGACAGCGCCGCATGTATCACATTGTTTTTACTGATAAAAATTGGAGCGGGCGATGAGATTCGAACTCACGACCCCAACCTTGGCAAGGTTGTGCTCTACCCCTGAGCTACGCCCGCATCCTATAGGGTATGTCACGACGTCTCCGCCGAGAGGCGTGATAAAGCGCATCACGCTGGCCTTTGCAAGGTGGAATTTCGGCAAATCTGCACAAAATGCAGATGGACGCCAAAACCCCCTTTATCCGCTAGCCTCTCAACACAGCGCGGATCTGATCCGGACGCACTTCACGGCCTTCCAGGTCCACAAAAGCGGCACGAATCGCGCTCTTTGAGCCTACCTTGGTGAAACTGATAGGCGGTGTCTCGCCCTGCCCCAGCCAGGCATCGCCCCACTGCGTCAGCCCGACCAGAATCGGCCGCAGGGACAAACCCATGGAAGAGAGGGTGTATTCCGGCCGAGCACGCTTGCCGGGAGACTTGTAGGGTCGCTTCGTGAGAAGGCCTGCCTCGACGAGATTCTTCAAGCGCCCTGACAGAACTGTACGAGGACAGCCAAGTTCGGCCTGAAAGTCATCAAACCGGCGGACACCATAAAGCGCGGCACGCAGGATCAGCAGCGTCCAGCGATCTCCGATAATATCAATCGCCTTGGCAAGGTTGCAAGATTCAGGCGGAACAGGCGAGCGGCGGGCAAGAGGTATCTGTGACATGATAAATGTCTTGGATAAGTTCGCTTTTTAAATCCAGAGTCTTTCGGGACTCTGTCGTAATTTTCAGCGATATGCTCTTCTCGCCACAAGAGGAAACCGATTCATGCGCAACGCCCTGCTTTGTCTCCTTATACTGCCCGTTCTGTCTGTCGGCTGCGCCGCGCCATCGGAGACTGAAGATACGCTTTTGGAAACGCCCCTGTCAGGTCTGCAAGAAGCGCCAGGCGAGACTGCAGTCCTGAGGATCATCGCCGATAGCTGCACGACGGAAAACCAGAAGATTGCCGCGACGCCTATCGATATTGAAGCCACACCGATACCTCTTTGGCCAAGGGACAAGGCCGATGAGCTGCCATCCGGAACACGCTTTGTTGGCGGGTGGGTGCTGACATCATCGCATCAGGGTTTTGGCGGGCTGTCCGGGATAGACCTTCTGCCTGATGGCAACTTGCTAACCGTGTCTGATGAAGGCGCGTTCGTATCGATCGACATGAGCAGTGATGCGCCAGCCGGCAGCGGCACGTTTGCCTATATGCACGGACCGGATGGCAGCTATTTGCGCGGCAAGGCGGAAGGAGACTCCGAAGGGCTCGCTCTCAATGACGGCATAGCCTATGTCAGCTTTGAACGGCGTCACCGTATTGAGGCTTTCGCGCTGGAAGCCTGCGGCGCGGCGGCCCAGTCTGTCCTCATAAGCACATTGCCAAATAAGATCGATGGCATCGGCGTTCACGAAAATGCCGGGGCGGAGGCATTGGCCTTCAACGCAGACACGCTTCAGGCAGGCTTTGAACAGGTGACCAACGGTCGCTCAGCTGTGGTCAGCCTGTCTGACGACCCTCCGTCTGTAGAGATGCTGGACCCGGTCGCTTCCGGCTATGGTGGCCCCTTGGTGGGCATATCGAATGCCTTGCCGACGGCCGCAGATGACGGCCAGAAGATCACCTTCGTCTTGCGCCGTCAGTTCAATCCCGTCTTTGGCAACCGCCTGAGCATTGAAGCGCGTTATTCAAATGCGGATGGATACGCCCTCGCGGACGACGGCGAACCGGTGCTCAAGCTGTCACCCCCGATGAATGTCGACAATTTTGAAGGCGTTGCCGCGAAGCTTCAGCCAGATGGCAGCTATCGGCTTTGGCTGGTCTCTGACAACAATTTCAGCCCGAGGCAAAGAACCCTGCTCTACGCCTTTGATGTCACCCTTCCCTGAAGCATTTGCACCAAGGCGTATCAATCCCTCTTACAAACAGATGCGTGACAGATTACATCAAGATCAGCACAAGGGCTGCTGCGTTTGCAACGGGACTGATCTCCGGCGACCTTACTTACCGTCAGGGAGCTGGCAATCTGGTCCGGATCGTGGTCCGGGCTCACCTGGCACCCACCTAGTCTCTAGGTTGACGGGAGTGAATATGCCCAGCGGCGTTGGTGGTTCTTGTGCGCATATAATCTGGTGACGCAAGCCCGGTTGGCCGTTAAGGCTGCTGTAGATGACCCAGACCATAGACAAAACTGATCTGCGCCACCGTATGCGTACCCTCCGCGCCGAAGCCGCCGCGCGCGATCCCGATGCAGCAGAAACGCTGGCTGAACAATTTCCCATGAAATTGCTGGAGCGGTATGGGCCTGTCGTAGCCGGCTATGTGGCAATTAATGAAGAAATTGATCCGTCGCCGCTGATGAAGCGGCTCGCCAAAGCTGGCGCGGAACTTTGCCTACCCCGTATCGAGGATAGCGGAGAGCTGACCTGGCGCCTCTGGTCTCTGGGCGAACCCCTGGAGCGCCGCCCGTTTGGTCTTCTCGAACCTGCGGAAGACGCGCCCTTGGCCACGCCGACCCTGATCCTGACGCCCCTGCTGGCCTTTGATGGCATGGGTAACCGCCTAGGCTATGGGAAAGGTCATTATGACCGCGCCTTCGAGACGTTGCGGGCAAATGGCCGCGCGTTTGCCTGCGCTCTGGCCTATCCAGCCCAGCAGATTGATCAGGTTCCCACGGAAACCCATGATCAGCCTCTGGATTGGGCCGTGACCCCCATCGGCTCGATTCCGCTTTTCATGATGCGAAACATGAAAAGCCTGACAGACAGCTAGGTCGTCCAGAAAACTGGCGCATTTCTTGCGAAACACCTAAAAAGGTAAACGCAAAGCAGTGAAATGCAGTCTTCTGAAGAAAACACCGAAAAGAAGTGGCTAGGCCGTTTCAGCGATATTGATGCCATTGTGGGACTCTGCGTGGTCGCAGTGTTCCTATTTGGGATCATTGCCCTCATGTCTTCCAAAAAGACAGACAGACCCTCCGTGATGGCGGATGTGCCCGTTTACTATCCCGTCACGCGTCCAGAGGCTGAGCCTGCACCTTCTGATGATACTGAGACGCCCACACCGGACACCGCGCCTGAGCCCACCCCCGAGCAGGAAGCTCCCCAGCCCAAACAACTCGCCAATTCGGGCCCCGCTTTCATCTCATTGCTGGGAGATGACCGTCTTGAAGCCTCCTATTATCTTGCCAAGAGCAATGGCCCCCGCGATTTCTATGGCGGTCGCTGGGCACCGGAAAACATTGAGAGTACGGCAAATGGCACAACCTTCACTGTGAAGAAGGAAGACAATCCGGACGCTCCGTTCTCGATTGCGGAGGCGAGCACCTACAAGCGCTATGGCTATGGCCGCTACGAAGCGATCATGCAAATCGGCAAGGGTTCAGGGCTGGTTTCCGCCTTCTTCACCTATACCGGCCCCTATTTTGGGGATCCACACGATGAAGTGGATATTGAATTCCTGGGAAAGGACACGACCAAAATCCACTTCAATTACTGGCGAAATGGGAAACGCGGCAAGTTTGCCACATTCGATCTGCCATTTGATGCCTCTGAAGGGCCGCATCTTTACGCGTTCGAATGGTTGCCTGACCGTATCACCTGGTATGTCGACGGCGTGCCATTCTATGCGAGCGACCTGAACGATCCCTCTATCCCCAAAACCGCAGGCAAGGTGCATTTCAGCCACTGGACCGGCATCCCCCAAATGCGGGACTGGCATGGAAAGCCTGATTTCGGGGATGAGTCTGTGACGACCGTAAGCTGCGCGTCTTTCACGCCCATGGGCGAAGACAAACGGTCCTGCAGCGATGTCTACAAGGAAAAGAAAAACTCCTGAGCCATCCTTGGAGGAGGCTCAGGATACAAATTTCTTACTTGTCCTTGAGGATTTGCTCGCGGGCGACCGGCAGCAATTCAGCCATCTGCTCGCGAATGCGGGCATCGGTGCGGTCAATGCCAGCCTCGTCGAAATCCTTGCGAACCTTGCGGAACACGTCCTCATCGCCGGCTTCTTCCAGGTCAGACAGGACAACAGATTTCGCATAGGCTTCAGCGTCAGCACCGCTCAGCCCCATAAGATCCGCAGCCCAAATGCCAAGCAGCTTGTTACGGCGAGCCATCACTTTGAACTGGGTATCCTGATCCAGTGCATAGCGTGCCTCTTCTGCGCGCTCGCGATCATCAAATGTGCTCATGAAATGGCCTTTCTGAAAGGTGGTCTTCTTCTGGGTGCATATAGGGGCTGACATGAGGTGTGCGCAATAATTGTTTCTTTGGGCAGATTGGCGTAACAGTCGCGCTTTCTGGGGTTGCTGTTCACGATTCTCGTTACAGGCGAACCAGATCCTTTTGCAGGAGGCCCGGTACGTATGAACAAGAAGCGCGTAGTCTATGAGGGCAAGGCCAAGATTCTCTATGAAGGCCCCGAGCCCGGTACACTCATCCAGTACTTCAAGGACGATGCGACCGCATTCAACGCAGAAAAACGCGCCGTCCTGGACGGCAAAGGCGTCCTGAACAATCGCATCAGCGAATTCATGATGACCCGTCTTTCCGCCGTGGGCATCCCGACGCACTTCATTCGTCGCCTTAACATGCGTGAGCAGCTGATCAAAAAAGTGGACATCATTCCGCTGGAAGTTGTCGTGCGCAACGTTGCCGCAGGCACGCTTTCCAAGCGCCTTGGCATTGAAGAAGGCCAGGTCCTTCCGCGCCCGATGGTAGAGTTTTACTACAAGGACGATGCCCTGGGTGATCCGCTGGTCACCGAGGAGCATATTGCTGCGTTCGGCTGGGCCGGGCCGCAGGAATATGATGACCTGATCTCTCTGGCCCTGCGCGTGAATGATTTCATGTCCGGTCTGTTTGCGGCCGTTGGCATACGCCTTGTCGACTTCAAGCTGGAGTTCGGCCGCCATTATGATGGTGACAGCGAAGTGCCGCGCATCTTGCTGGCTGACGAAATCAGTCCGGACAGCTGCCGCCTCTGGGATTTTGAGACGGGCAACAAGCTTGACAAGGACCGCTTCCGCCGTGACATGGGCGGTGTGACAGAAGCCTATGCTGAAGTCGCTCGTCGTCTCGGCATTCTTAAGGAGTCCGGTGAAACGGACAATGTGGTCAGCTTTAACGGGGGCAAATAGCCCCCAATCGCCTTCGGGCAACAACCTGCACACCCGCACTGCCTGTCTGTTCCAATGACAACGCAATTGGGCTAAACGGAGCCCGACTCAGACTTCGCCAGGAGATCATTTACATGAAGGCCGTCGTTCACATCGCACTCAAGAATGGTGTTCTGGACCCTCAGGGCAAAGCCGTTGCGGATACTTTGGCGCGTATGGGCTACAAGGAAGTCGAAGCGGCCCGCATTGGCAAAGTCATCGAACTGGACCTCGAAGACGGCCTCTCGAAGGATGCGGCGGATGCCAGGATCAAGGAAATGTGCGAGAAGCTTCTGGCAAACACTGTGATCGAAAGCTACCGCTACGAACTGGCGGAATAGGCCCCGGCACTCAAGGCTCCTGCCATAGGGGCCGCCACTCTTCCGTATTTCTGAAAGACATTTTGCCAATAAAGCCGTCACTCTCTGACGCAACGCATACAAATTCCACAAGTGAGCAAGTATTCACTTGCAAGAATTCCTCGCGAGAGCTATATTGAAGCCAGAGAGATAGGGGAATGCACCATGGCGCGGCAAGCCAGCAAAACCAAAGATACGGCCAAAAAGCCCCGGGCGCGCAATGCACGCCCCAAAATCGAACGCGCTGCCCTCAAGCTCTTCATCCATGAAGGGATTGATGCAGCCACGACACGCGAGATTGCGGAAAAGGCTGGCGTCTCTGAAGGCGCGCTTTACCGGCACTACAAGGGCAAAGACGAGCTTGCACTGTCCTTGTTCATGGAAACTCATAATCGTCTCGGCGCGATGATGGCTGAGGCGCTTTCCGGTGAAGGCAGTCTGGACGAAAAAGTGCTCGCAGCCGTTACTGCCTACTGCGAACTGGCGGATGAGGATTTCCTGCTCTTTTCCTTCCACCTCGTCTCGCTGAACCGCTTTCTGCCCTACGATAAACGCCGCGAGGATGATCCGGTCTCGATCACAGAGAAGATCATCTCCAGTCTGATGCAGGAAGGTGTGCTGCCGAAGGGCGACCCAGCTCTCAAAGCCGCCATGGCATTGGGCGTTGTGATGCAGGCCGGACAGAACAAGATCTACAATCGCCTGCCCGGCCCACTCTCCCAGCATGTGGAAGCCATGGCCCGCGCAGTCCTCTGTGTTCTGAAGTCGGAATAGTTCCTTTTCAGGAGAACGACGCCATGCGCGCCCTGCTCTTCACAATTGTCTACTATCTGCTGTCAGTCCTCTATGTGCTGGTATCTGTCCCGTTCCTGATCCTTCCTGGCCGTGGCCCGGTCAGTGTGATCATCCGCAGCTATACGCGCGCCATGAACTGGAATTTGCGCATTGTTGCGGGCATACGCAAAGAGGTGCGCGGCCAGGAAAATCTGCCAGAAGGCGCATTCGTCATAGGCGCCAAGCATCAAAGCTGGGGCGATGGATACCTCATCTATCCTGAAGTGAAGAACCTCTCCTTTGTTACCGGAGACCATCTGGAAAAGTTTCCTCTTGTCGGCGGCATCCTGCGAAAGCTCGGCGCAATTGTCATCGACACATGCGGTGGCGGGGAACGCAAGGCAGCCTCCTTGCGCGAAGGCATGGAAGTCGCCCGCAAGGAAGATCGCCGTGTCCTGATTTATCCGGAGGGGCACCTCGCCCCGGTCGGCTATCATTTCCGCTATAAACCCGGCATCTGGCACATGGCGCAAGCCATGCAGGTACCCGTGGTTCCTGTCGCAACAAATATCGGTGTCTTCTGGAGGCAGCAGGAAAAGAAAAAACGCCCTGGCAAGGCTGTGATCGAATTTCTTGAGCCAATCCCATACGATCTGCCCAAGGATGAGTTCATGAATCGTCTGACAGAAGTCGTTGAGGTGCGCACCGCGGAACTCGTCGCCGAGGCCACCGGCGCTCCCGTGACACCTGCCATCCTTATCCCGGACCCGCCAAAGGGCATGGAAGCCCAGCCTACACCAGATGACCTCGCGGCTTATGGCAAGCCCTGAGAAGGCCTAGTCGGCCAGCCGCGCCCCGTAAGCCTCAAAGGCGGCTTCCACCATGACTTGTGCCTCCGCAACATCCCCATAGCCGCTTAGCACAACTTGGTTACCACCAGCGGGAACCTGTTTGTAGGTCAGGAAGAAAGCCTTGATCTGGTCCCGCTGTGCTTCAGGCAAGTCTGAGAGATCACGGACTTCCTTGTAGAATGGGTCAACCTCATCGGCCGGCACGGCAATGATCTTGTCGTCAGGGTCTCCCGCATCCGTCATCCGCAGCACGCCGATAGCGCGTACTTCAAGATACGCTCCCGGAATAACAGGCTGTCGTGTCAGGACGAGCGCATCCAGAGGGTCTCCATCGCCCGCCAAAGACGACGGAATTGATCCGTAATTGGCTGGATATCCGACAGGCGCGGACAGGAAACGATCGACGCGCACATGGCCGGTCTCTTCATCAATCTCATATTTGGTGAAGCTGCCCGCCGGAATTTCTATGACCGCATAGAAACTGCCTGTCTCCACAGGCTGCGGTATCGCAAAGGGATGCACCGGCTCGGCAATTGCCTCCATTGCAGTCAGGCAAACTGGCCCCACCATCAGCAAGCTCATAAGTTTGCTCATCCCAGATCTCCCGTCATTTGCCTCTGATCACTTATCGCCAAGAAGCGCGGCACGCCATAGCGCGCACTTTTGTTCAAACCGCATGGCCGCATACGCTGGGCTGGTGGATGGAACCGGCACGACCTGCGCAGATTCAGGAACATGATCACGCGCGAAACGTTCAAAACTCTTTGCCGCCTTGCCACCATTCAAGGCGATGCGCCGAATATTCGGATACTGCGTGAAGAAGGTCGAAAAGTCATTTGGCACTTCAGCCTTGATATTGGAATCGAGACTGCCTTCCCGCTGGCAGAACTGAAGCACGTCCCACACGGCGACGCCTCGCACCTTCAGGGTCTCCGCCCGCACCTCATAGGGCTTGTCCAGTCCTGCGCAGAACAATTCTCCCATGATAGGCCAGAATGCGTTGCGAGGGTGGGCATAATATTGCCCCGCCTCAAGAGAGGCGATGCCCGGCATGCTTCCAAGGATCAGAATTTCCGCATCAGAGGCCGCGATCGGATCAAAGCTTTGAATGATCATTCGGGCCCTACTCCGGCCATCAAACGCCTCAGGCGTCTACGGCCGGCACAATCGTAACGCTTTCACCGCACCCACAGGCATCTGTCTGGTTCGGGTTCCGGAACACGAATTTCTCGTGCAGCGGCGTGACTTCATAATCGACTTCGCTGCCCAGCAGGAAGAGGACAGCCTTCGCATCGATCAGAATGGTCACGCCATTGTCCTCAACCACCTCATCCAGGGCTTCCGGCTCTGTGGCATAGTCCATGACATATTCCATGCCCGCACAGCCGCCATTCTTCACGCCCACGCGCAAATAGCCGGCGCCTTTTTCCTGCATGATCTCCTTAACGCGCTCTGCAGCAGCGTCAGTGAGCTTTACGGGCTTGGGTCTCGGTCTTCTGGCCATGCTAACTAGATAGGAAGGATAATGTTCAGGTTCAATTAAAGCATGTTCAGCGCAAGACGCGCTTCATCCGACATACGGGACGGATCCCAGGGCGGATCGAAGGTGAGATGCACCTCGACGTCCTTGATGCCCTCCACAGTGCGCGCAGCCGTCTCCACCCAGCCCGGCATATCGCCCGCCACAGGGCAGCCTGGGGCTGTGAGGGTCATTTCCACGTCCACTTTGCGGTCATCATCAATGTCGACCTTGTAGATCAGGCCCAATTCATAGATATCGACCGGGATTTCCGGGTCGAATACCGTTTTGAATGCCTCGATCAGCGCATCAGTGATCCGATTCAGCTCATCCTGCGGAATCGCCGAAGGCGCCGCATCCTCTGAAGCATCGACCATGTCGCGAGATGTCATATCATCTGCCATGGTGCCCTCTATACCAGCATTTCCCGGGCCTTGGCGAGCGCTTCAATGAAAGCGTCGACCTCGGCCTCAGTGTTGTAAATTGCGAAACTTGCCCGCGCCGTCGCGCTGACACCAAGATGCTCCATCAGCGGCTGGGCACAGTGATGCCCCGCTCGAATAGCGACTCCATACCGATCCAGGATCTGCGCTAGATCGTGCGGATGGGCTCCTTGCAGACTGAACGTCAGGACAGCGCCCTTGTCTGGCGTTGTGCCGTGAACCGTAATGCCATTCACGCCCCGCAGCCCCTCATAGGCGCGCTCGTAAAGGGCCATTTCGTGCGCTTCGATCTCGATATGGTCAAAGGCCCTGATCCAGTTCAGTGCAACCCCAAGGCCGATGGCCTCCAGAATGGGCGGCGTGCCGGCTTCGAATTTGTGAGGCGCGGTATTGTAGGTGACGCGATCACGGGTCACGACCTCAATCATCTCGCCGCCACCCTGATAGGGTCGCGCGCGGTCCAGTGCTTCGGCCGTGCCGTACAGCACGCCAATACCGCTGGGGCCGTACAGCTTGTGACCGGTCATGACATACCAGTCGACGCCTAACGCCTGCACATCAACCGGAACATGAACGGCGGCCTGGCTGCCATCGGCCAGTACCTGCGCGTCGGCAGCGTGGGCCAATTCGCAGATCCTGGCCATATCGGTGACCGTGCCCAACACGTTGCTCATATGCGTGATGGCAACCATACGGGTCTTCGGCCCGATAGCTTCTGCCAGCTCTTCCATATTGAGCGAGCCATCCTCATGAAGGCCAACCCATTTCAGTACCGCGCCATGCCGTTCGCGCAGGAAGTGCCACGGAACGATGTTGGAATGGTGCTCCATGATGGAGAGAACAATCTCGTCGCCGCGCTGGATCTCACCTGCCAGAGCGGAGGCAACAAGGTTGATGCCCTCTGTCGAACCCTTGGTGAAGACTACATTATCCGTAGACGCCGCATTGATGTAGGCACGGCATGTTTCACGCGCCGCTTCATATGCCTCAGTCGCTTCATTCGAAAGCGTATGAATGCCCCGGTGAACATTGGCATAGGCTGTGCGGGACTGATTGGCGATCGCATCGATCACCGTATTTGGCTTCTGGGCACTCGCGGCATTGTCCAGATAGACCAGTGGCTTGCCGTTCACCTCACGCGACAGGATAGGGAATTCTGCCCGAATGGCACCTATGTCCAGCGCCCTGCTCATGACTGAGCCAACCAGTTGCTGGCTACATGGCGCAGGATGTCTTTAAGATCACCAGCCGTTTCCACGGCTTCAGCAATGAAGGCCTCCGTCAGCAGGGCGCGCGCCGTGCGTTCCGGAATGCCGCGCTGGCGCATGTAGAATAGCTGGTTTGCATCCAGCGCGCCGCACGTATTACCGTGTGCGCACTCCACATCGTCCGCATAGATCTCAAGTTCTGGCTTGGCGAATACAACTGCGCCCTCTTCCAGAAGCAAGGCCTTATGCTGCATATCAGCATCGGTATACTGCCCGGCTGTGCGGGGCACGTGGAACTTCCCCTGGAAGACACCTGTGCCACCATCGAGCACGGCTCCCTTCGTCATCTGGCGCGTCACGCAGGAGCGCGCACCATGGCGCACATGCGTGGTAATGTCTGCATGCAAACCTTTTCCAACAAGATAGGCTGCATTCATCGTCGCTTTCGCGCCGGCTTCCTTGTGGACAAGGCGCGTTTCCAGACGGGCCAGCTTTGCCCCGAAAGCCAAACTGGTCTGAGTGTATTCGGACTCGCCTTCCAGCTGAACAAGCGCCGTTGCCGCCATGGTCTCCATCTCGGCACCGCGCTGATAGACAGTCCTGCTCACCTTGGCATCGCCCTGAAGGCTATATTCGAACACGGATGAAAGAAAGCCCGCACCACCGAGATAGCTTTCCGAAACGGTCAGCTCAGCGCCCGGACGCACAACAATCGTCACGCGGGCAAAACTCGCTTCGCCTTCGCCGCTGAAGGCAAAGTGAAGGCGCGGCAAATCCGCCGCTGTCACTTCAATCATCAGTGTGCCTGGACGGGTCTTGGAGCCAGCAAGCGCCGCGGCGAGCGCGCCAAGCGGCACATCTTCGGCAGACCCGAGCGCTTGAGGCTCAGGTTTTACAAACAGGTTGATCCCTTCCGGCAAATCCTTGGGATATTCAAACCCATCGGGCGAGAACCGGAAGCACAATGCTTCCTCAGATGCCAGCGGGTCAGACGCACTTTGGCTGGCTGGACGGTCCAGCGCGCTCAGCGCGGCTTTGAAATCCGTCCACTTCCAGGCTTCCATACGACGCGTAGGCAAGCCGATCTGCGCAAATGCCTCGAACAGCCGCTCGCGGCGCGGATCTTCAGGCTGCATGCCATAGCGGGCAATCAGCTCAAGCTCTGCCGTATTCGGATTGGAGATGAGGTCGCGAAGAGCTGTGGTCACGCCACTTCTCCCAGCACTCCATCATAACCTTCCTTTTCCAGACGGTGGGCCAGCTCAGGGCCGCCCGTCGCGATGATACGGCCCTTGGCCAGCACGTGCACTTTGTCCGGCTTGATATGGTCCAGCAGGCGCTGATAGTGCGTGATCACCAGCATGCCACGATCCGGCGAGCGCATAGCGTTCACCCCGTCGGACACGGTTTTCAGGGCATCGATGTCGAGGCCGGAATCGGTCTCGTCGAGGATCAGGAATTTCGGCTCCAGCATCATCATCTGATAGATTTCGAGCCGCTTCTTCTCGCCGCCGGAAAATCCGACATTCAGCGGTCGCTTAAGCATCTCGGCGTCCAGTTTCAGCTTTTGCCCCAATTCGCGGGACTTCTTGATAAAATCCGGTGCAGAAATCTCGTCTTCGCCGCGCGCCTTACGCTGCGCATTCATGGCCGCGCGCACAAAGGTCATCACGGGTACGCCCGGAATCTCTACAGGATACTGGAAGGACAGGAACAGGCCCTTCGCGGCCCGCTCTTCTGGATCCATGTCCAGAATGTCTTCGCCGTTCAGAGTGGCGCTTCCCCCGGTAACCTCATAGCCATCGCGGCCGGTCAACACATAGGACAGGGTCGATTTGCCGGCACCATTGGGCCCCATAATGGCATGGACTTCCCCGGCAGGCACTTCCAGGTCGAGACCATTGATAATGGTTTTGGCCTCGTCTTCTTCGCCGACAGTCGCGGTCAGATTCTCAATCTTCAACATGGTGCGCATGTAAGCGGGCATGAGGCCCGGGAAAAGCCCCCGATGCAGGAAAAGGTGGTTTAGGTGGACGCTGAGCGCCGCTTCAAGCGTCGCGCTGGGCCAACATGTCGGATTCGCGGACTGACAGGGTTTCTGTCCAAAGGGTCAAACGGGTGCACAGTCCGGCCTCATCCAGCTCAACCTTCAGGATACCGTCTGCGCGCCACGGCTCATCCAGGGCGCTGATTGTGCCCCCTTCAGACCAGTGCGCCCAGCCATCACCAATCCGCTCGATCTCGAAGACACTACGCTCCACGCGGCTCCACAGCGCCTCATAGTCGCGACAAATCGCATCCCGGCCCTCAATGGCACGATCAAAGGGGCTTTTGAGGAAGTGCGCGGAAGTGGAGAACACTTTCGCCAGCTGATCGGAGTCCCGGGCCTCAACAGCCCGGGAATAGGCGTCGAGCCATGTCTGGAACGCGTCCGGATCAGCCAACACTGCCCTCCAGGCTGACCTTGAGAAGGCTCTGGGCTTCCACGGCGAACTCCATGGGCAGCTCCTGCAGAACCTCACGGACAAAGCCGTTCACGAGCAGGGCAACCGCCTCTTCCTCTCCAATGCCGCGTTGGCGGACATAGAAGAGCTGGTCGTCTGACAGCTTGGTCGTCGTCGCTTCATGCTCCAACTGGGCATCGGCCCGGCGGTTCTCGACATAGGGCACTGTATGCGCGCCGCAGCGGTCACCGATCAGCAAACTGTCGCACTGGGTGAAGTTCCGGGCCTTGTCGGCCTTTTTGTTCACAGACACGAGGCCGCGATACGTGTTGTTGGATTTGCCCGCCGAGATACCCTTGGAAATGATCCGGCTGCGCGTGCGCTTACCAAGATGGATCATCTTCGTACCGGTATCGGCCTGCTGGCGACCATTGGTGACGGCGATGGAGTAGAACTCACCGACACTGTCATCACCGCGCAGAATGCAGGACGGGTATTTCCACGTCACAGCCGAGCCGGTCTCGACCTGCGTCCAGCTGATCTTGGAGCGATCCCCGCGGCAATCACCACGCTTGGTCACGAAATTGTAGATGCCGCCCTTGCCATCTTCATCGCCCGGCCACCAGTTCTGGACCGTGGAATACTTGATCTCGGCATCTTCCAGCGCGACCAGTTCCACCACAGCGGCGTGCAGTTGGTTCTCGTCGCGCATCGGCGCCGTACAGCCTTCCAGATAAGAGACATAAGCCCCCTCGTCGCACACGATCAGCGTGCGCTCGAACTGGCCAGTATTCTCGGCATTCATGCGGAAATAGGTCGACAGCTCCATCGGGCAGCGCACGCCCTTGGGCACGTAAACAAACGTCCCGTCAGAGAAGACGGCGCTGTTCAGCGTCGCGAAGAAATTGTCGGATTGCGGCACCACAGTGCCCAGATACTTCTTCATCAGATCCGGATATTCATGCACGGCTTCGGAAATCGACATGAAGATCACGCCAGCCTTTTCCAGTTCCTTCCGGAAGGTGGTCGCAACCGATACGGAATCGAACACGGCATCGACGGCAACGCGCGGCGTCTCGCGGGCTGTCGCAGCCGTTTCGGCCGCGCCCTCGACGCCCAGAAGAACCTCAGCCTCACGAAGCGGAATGCCCAGCTTCTCATAGGTTTCGAGGATTTCTTTCGGTACGTCGTCAATCGACTCATACTTCGCGCCGGTTTTCGGGGCCGCGTAGTAATAATAGTCCTGATAGTTGATCTTGGGATAGCGAACCATCGCCCAGGTCGGCTCTTCCATGGTCAGCCAGCGCTTGTAAGCGGCCAGGCGCCATTCGAGCAGCCATTCAGGCTCGTTCTTCTTGGCCGAAATGAAGCGGATCGTGTCTTCGGACAAGCCCTTGGGCGCCATGTCCATTTCGATGTCGGTGGAGAAGCCCGCCGAATAGTTTTCGGACTGCAGACGCTTAGCCGCCTCGACGGTGCCCGCGTCGATGCTGTCCTTCACCTTCACATCGGTGCAGTCGTCTTCGTGTTCGTCGATGCCGCCGCAGCAATCCATAACTAGTCTTTCTTCTCAATCAGGTCCGGGAGAAATCTCCCGGCAACCAGGTCAGGCTTTTTCCTTTAGCACTGTGCGTTGGGCCGCCTGTAACCACGCATCCGCCACGCCTTTAAAATCTTCCGGCGTGCTATTCCATCCAAAGCTGGTGCGGATTGCAGATTCCGCAAGGGCATCAGATGCGCCCATGGCCAGCAATACGAGCGAGCGCTTCACCTTTCCAGATGAACATGCAGACCCGGCTGAGATGCATACACCTGCCAGATCCATCGCCATCACCTGCGTTTCGGCCGCAAAACCCGGCAGGGCGAAATTTGACGTACCAGCCAGACGGTCTGCGCCCTTGCCCATGATTGTCACGCCTGCCTGTTCTTCCAGTCGGCGCTCCATCTCGTCACGATATGCCGATAGTTTAGCATATTTTGGCATGTCGCGCAGGGCCGCTTCGATTGCGGCATGAAATCCGGCAAACGCCGCTACGTTTTCCGTGCCTGAGCGCAGGCCGCGCTCCTGACCGCCGCCCTGCTGAACCGCCTTCAAGGGCGCGCCTGCCCGGTGCCACAAGGCACCCGCGCCCTGCGGCCCGCCAATCTTGTGCGCGGACAGGCTGAGATAATCGACGCCCAGCATGGCCACATTAACCGGAATCTTGCCGAGCCCCTGAACTGCATCACACACAGTCAGCCCTTCAGCCTGACGTACCAAAGCCGCTGCCTCTGCCACAGGCTGGATCACGCCGGTCTCATTATTCGCCAGCATCAGGCACAGGACCGGAACGCCCTTGGCCTCATGGTCCCAAGCCGATAGCCGCGCGGCGAGGTCCTCAAGGTCAATCTTGCCTTCCGGGGTGACATAAGCCGTCTCAACGCGAGCGCCCGAAAATGCGGCAGGCTTTGCAATCGCCTCATGCTCAATTGCAGAGACCAGAAAGGTGCATTTGCCTTCCAAAGCCGCCACAATGCCGTGAATGGCCAGATTGTCAGCTTCCGTACCGCCACTGGTCAGCACCACGTCCTCGGCGCGGCTGCCAATGGCCCCGCCAATGGCTGAACGTGCTTTTTCGAGTACAGCGCGCGCAGCCCGCCCTGACGTATGAACCGATGACGGGTTGGTTGCCCCCATGTCCCAAACAGCCTGCATTGCGTCGCGGGCTTCGGGCCTCAGGGGAGAGGTTGCATTGTGGTCTGCGTAAATCATCTAATGAATATACGTACTTCCGGCGTTTTTTGCAGGTGCAGAAAAATTTGCTTTTCACACCCCAAATGGCTTATGACCGCGCCCTTCCCCCGTGACCAGCGAGTATAACATGGCAGAACTCATAATTCCTGGCCCACAGGGCCGCATTGAAGCACGTTACACTGAGCCGCCTTATGAAGGTGCGCCCATTGCTCTCATCCTGCATCCTCACCCGAAAGCAGGCGGTACCATGCAGGATCCGATCACGATCATGCTGTATCAGATGTTCGAGAGACACGGCTTCGGCGTCCTGCGGTACAATTCCCGCGGCGTCGGCCGCAGTCAGGGCCAGTACGACCAGGGCGTCGGTGAGCTGGAAGATGCTGCCTATGTGCTCGACTATGTCGAGAACCTGTCGGAAAGCCCGCGCTTTGTATGGTGTGCCGGCTACAGCTTCGGTGCCTGGATCACGCTTCAGCTGCTGATGCGCCGCCCGGAGATTGACGGCTTCCTGGCAGTCTCCCCTCCGGCCAACCATTACGACCTGTCCTTCCTGGCACCCTGCCCGGCGTCTGGTCTGATCGTCTCTGGTGATTCTGACTCGATCTCCTCTCCGGAAGACGTCGAGCGCGCGCTGACCAAGGTTCGCGTCCAGAAGGGTGAACAGATTGACCGCGCTCGTATCAAAGGCGCCAACCACTTCTATCAGGACAAGCGCGAAGAACTGATCGGCCTTTGTGAGGAATACCTTCTGCAACGCCTCGCCGATGCCGAAGAAAAGCTGCGTCTGGAAGCTGAAAAAGACTAATCCAGCAGTTTGCCGCCTGTCAGCGGGGTCGGAACGCCCGTCGTTTCCGGCCAGCTGATGGGCAGGCCCTTTGCGGTTCGCGCTGCCAGATAGGCAAACGCCTCCGCCTCAATAGAATCTCCACGCCAGCCAACCTCTTCCGCCGTCAGGACAGGACAGCTCACAGCGTCGCGCAGGGCTGCCATAAGCGTCGGATTATGTCGCCCGCCCCCGCAGGCAATGACGCGACGGGGATATTCAGCCAGTTGCGAGAGCCCCGCGGCAACGGCGCGAGCCGAGAATTGCGTCAGCGTCGCCGCGCCATCTTCCAGAGACAGGCCGCGCACCATTTCAGCACTGAAATCATACCGGTCCAGAGACTTTGGAGGCGGCTGGCGGAACCAGTCACGCTGAAACAGGCCCGCAAGCAAGGCTTCATCGGCCTGACCTGCCGCAGCGAACCTGCCATCGACATCATGCGTGCCCTGTCCGCGCGCCTCTATCCATTCATCGACCGGGCCGTTGGCTGGTCCGGTATCGAAGGCCACCAATGCCCCATCTGACATGCGCGCGGTGATATTAGCGACGCCCCCCAGATTCAGGACACAGGCCGTTTCACCCCCGAGCCGGCGCAAGAGCGCGGCATGATAGGCTGGTGCCAAGGGCGCGCCTTGCCCGCCCTGGGAAACATCATGAGTCCTGAAATCATAGGCGAGCGGCACACCGAGCGCACGGCGCATCGCGGGACCATCAATCAGCTGAAGCGTTCGCCCCTTCCGGCCATCTTTGGGTGCCAGATGCAACACCGTCTGGCCGTGCACCCCGGCGAGAACCGGCTGGGTGCCACTCCATGCCTCCAGAAGCATCTGCCAAGTCGCCTGATGGGTTGAAGTGATCACATCTCGCGCCTGCGCGAACAAGGCTTCAGGCGCCTCGCCGGTCCAGTTCCAGGCGCGAGCCGCCTCGGTTGCCTGCTGCAGAATCCGGCGCTCTTCCGGCAAATATTTGCGCTCCACTGTTGCGCCGAAATCCAGCACGCTCTCGCCATCTGTCAGGATCAAGGCGGCGTCCACAGCATCTAGGGACGTGCCGGACATGAAGCCCGCGACCCATTGGGGTTCAGATTTTTCACACACAGAGTTCAAGATCGCCTCTTTCCATGGTACGCGCGGCTTCCTCACGGAGACACGAGAAAATGAGCGAATACAAGTCGGAATTCCTGAAGACCCTTTCGGATCGGGGTTACATCAAGCAAGTCACGCATCCAAAGGAACTGGATACGTATTGCTATGAGGGAACTCCGATCGGCTATATCGGCTTCGACGCGACGGCGGACAGCCTTCACGTCGGCTCGTTGTTGCAGATCATGATGCTGCGCCAGCTGCAAAAGGCTGGCGGCAAGCCGATTGTCCTGATGGGCGGCGGCACCACAAAAGTGGGTGACCCGACCGACAAGGAAAAGTCCCGGCCCCTGCTCACCAATGAGCAGATCGAAGCGAACATTGCCGGCATCAAGAAAGCGTTCGAGCCCTTCCTGAAATTCGGGGACGGCCCGACCGATGCCATCATGGTCAATAATGACGACTGGCTCAGCAAGCTCGGCTATATCGACATGCTTCGCGAAGTGGGTGTACATTTCACCATCAACACAATGGTGAAGCAGGACACGGTCGCCCGCCGCCTCGCGGCTGAGCAGCCCTATACCTTCCTCGAATTCAACTACCTGCTGATGCAGTCCTATGATTTCCTTGAACTGTTCCGTCGGCAGAATTGCCGTCTGCAGTTTGGCGGGTCAGACCAATGGGGCAATATCGTTGGCGGTGTGGACCTGGTCCACAAGGCCGATGGCGGCGAAGTGTACGGTCTCACCGCCCACCTCATCACGACGGCGTCCGGCGGCAAGATGGGCAAGACGGCGGACGGTGCTGTCTGGCTGAACGCTGACCGCAAGAGCCCCTATGAGTACTGGCAGTTCTGGCGCAACACAGAGGACGCTGACGTAGGCCGCTTTCTACGCCTGTTCACCGAACTGCCGCTGGAAGAGATCGCTCGGCTCGAAGCGCTTGAAGGCGCTGAGATCAATCAGGCGAAGATCACGCTGGCCAATGAGGCAACGACGCTTCTGCATGGCGAAGCCGCTGCAAAGGAAGCAGAATCCGCCGCTGCCGCCGTCTTCGCGCAAGGGGGCTCAGCTGAGGCCCTGCCCACTGTCGAAGTGGCCAGGGCAGAGATTGAAGGAGGAATGCTGGTCGCTGCGGCATTCATGGCCACTGGCCTGACCGAGTCCAATGGTGAGGCCCGCAGGTTGATCAAGCAGGGCGCCGCCAAGGTCAACGATGTTCAGGTCAAAGACCAGAATGCAGCTTTGTCCGCTGACGACATTGTCGACGGCACAATCAAGCTGTCAGCTGGCAAGAAGCGCCACGCCCTTGTGAAAGCTGTCTAGAATTCCTCTTCAGGAATAGGTGGCAGTTCTGACGGGATCGGCTCATCCTCGGGCCGCGGCTTGGCCTCAGGAATGGATGTATCCGCCGGGTTTTCAAACACTCGGCGGATCACCCCAGGCGCCAGGGCGGATAGCGGGTTCACGGACACGTTCGCCTTCTCAAGGCTTCCTCGCACGCTGTATGTCAGCGAGAAGACACCTTCGCCATCACGGCCAACGACAAGGTCGCCAATGATCGGAATGCTGCCCAGTGCAGAATTCATTCCGAAGCTTGGCACAAGCACGCCATCTACGCTGATCTCATTCGTCTTGGACTCAAGAAATCCGTTTACGGTCAATCCCAGCGCGGGGCCCTGCGCCTTGCCGCCCGTCACAACATAGCGGTCTGCTGCTAGCGTCAGCGGAATATCAATGCGTGAGAAGAGCACGCCCTCACCGCCAAGGGTATCTGCCAGCCCCCGCAAGGATGCCAGCGAGAGTATCTGAGTTAGCACAGGGGCATTCTGTACACGTCCATTTGTGATCGCAATATCAAACTTGGATGCCTGCCCCTTAGGTGCCAGTTTGCCCTCCACTTCCAGCTTGCCGCCTTCCAGAAAGTCCAGGCCGAGGAATGCACTAGCCAGAAAGCCTGCATCGCCACTGACAACACGTATGTCTGTGCCATCCGTTCCTGTACCGTCAAGCTTCACCTCAAATGGAGAGCCGTCATCGGTCGCACCATTGGCGGCAAAGCGCTGCATCCCCGCCGATGTGGAGTACCACGACGCGGTTGCCCCACGAACGTTCAGGCCCGGCCCCAGTGTGAGGGTATCAAGCTTGGCATTTACTCGCAGCGGCGTCCCATTATCGGAATCGGCATTCTCAATCGCTCCCAGCCCCGGCAACGCACCAGAAAGATCCAGATACGTCCCCTCAAGACCAACGACGAGATTGCCGTCTTCGCCCCTTCGCACATCTCCCTTTACATCAGCCGTGTCAGCCAGATATGCTCGGCGAACTTCAGCGGAAATCAAACGAGAATCCTTGCCGAGCGCAAACGTGCCGTCAAGATAAGCCTCGGCGCTGGTGAACAATACGTCGGACGAAAAGCCGTTCTCCTTGTTCGAATAAACGACCGAGACTTTGCCACTATCTCCCGCAGGCTTGATCCAGCCCAGTTCAGACAGATCGATCCGCGCTTCCGTGAGGTCTGCAGAAACCGTCGCGAGAGAAACGGACTCATCCTGGATGGAGGCCTGGACCTCCGTCGGCACTTCTCCCGTAAGATACGCCCTGCCCGGCAATCCGAACCGGTTCAGCACATCAGCCGTAATGATTGCACTTGCGGATAGCGCTGAAGGTTGATCATCATCGAACCCGTCGCGCCATGTATATTGCACCGGCGCAGGACCGAGTTCCCCAAAGCCCGAAATCATGATCCCGTCTTGATCAACATTGATCTTCGAAGACGCCTTCTTCAGGTTCAGGCCGAGGGCGGCATTCTTCAGCCCCCCATTCTCCAATGTCCCGATAGCAGAGAACCGGACATCTTCATACGGAACATCATCCAGAGCCGGACGAAACATTTCGAATGTCATTTCGGCATCACCGCTGAGGCGCTCTGCATCAAAGTCCAGTTTCAAGCGCGACTCATTGAGAATACGAATAATGTTCTGGACAGGGCCCTTGCCCTTGGCAAACACACGGAAGTCTTCGCCTTTTGGATTGAAGGCCGGAAAATCAACCAGCGCCTCACCGACATCCCAGCCCCCATACTCGGCAGAATCGACCGTTACCCGAAAGCTGTTGCCTGTCAGACGTCCCTTGCCTGCGGCATTCTTAACAGCAGGCAAATCATCCAGAAAGCGCACTTGCGCACCGGTGACATTAAAGGTGAGGTTCAGATCCTCATCCCTCAGATATCCTTCGGCCAGGCTGTCGCGCTTGAGTTCCAGACGCCCCTTCAAACCGGAAACATCTGCCGCTTCGATACGCTCTTTGGTAAAGTTTCGCGCTCCCGTACCCAGCCCGACAGGCCAGAAGGCCAGAACAGTCTCCTTGGTGACGGCGCCTTCTGTCTCCAGTTCGATCGTACCCAGAATGGGTGGCTCATTCTCTTTCTTGTCCTTGGTCAAGGCAAGATCCAGATCGGTCTTGAAGAGCGTCTCGCCATAAAGGAACGTAGCATGCGCCTTTTCAATGCGACGCTCTGGCAGATCGATATGGCCTTTTACATTGACGGCCCCGAGTTGCACGGCAGTTTCAAAGCCCGGAGTCAGATCGAGCACGAGGTCCTTACTCTGCATCTGGAAAGGCCTCGGTCCCGTGCCCTTCAGAGCGTCGTTCAAAGTCAGGGACAACTCACCTGAGACCGGCCCCGCATTGGTACTTGTCCCCACAAGGTCCAACTGGTCCTCTCCGGCCTTGTAAGTTAGCGTGACATCCAGATCGGAAACATCGCGCGCTTCGCCAGCAAAAGGTATTTTGCCTTCGGCCAGATGCGCCTTCAGAGCCACCTGCTCGACACCGGCACTTGCCGATGTATCGAACTCCACCGAAACATTAGCGGGCAGGCCGGTCAGATTGTCTCCCCCCATGCCAAAACGGCTGGCAAGATCTGCAAGCGGCCAGTCTGCCACAGCGAACTCGGCCGACATGCGCTGACTGAGGTCACTCGTGCGTATGTCCATGGCAACTCCGCCCGGCAGGCCTTCGCCAACACCGCTACCGGAAACCGACAAACTGAGGCCATCCTCATCCCTGGACATCAGCCCCCGGGAATCGATCAGTTGCATGACTGGCGCGCCCTGGGCATCCTTCACCCGGATTTCGAAATTCTCGAAAGAAACGCGTTCGAGACTGAAGTCTCGCTGCGCCTGCTGAAGGCCAGTCAGCACCTGCGGAAGCACAGTGTTTGCCCGATCCAGCCACTCTGAAGGATTTTGAGGCAAGGTGCCTTCCGGCAACTCTGGCAGAGGATCTCCGCCGACCCGCCATGTACCATCTGCTGTCTCGTCAACATTGACCCAACCATCCTGCATCACCAGTCCGAGGACTTCGACATCCCCGAACACGAGCGCTGAGCTCGCCAGAACGATTCTGGCGCGCTTGGCCTCGGCAGCCACATTGCCATCATCATCCATCAGGCGCAGATCATTGCCTGTCACCAGAACCCGGCGATCCTTGGTGGACCATTCAAGATAGACGTCATCAAGCGTAACAGGTCGGCCATTCCTGGCGCTGGAGATCGCTTTCTCGATATCATCCCGGAACATTTCCAGTTTGATCGGGCCGCTTGAGAGTCGGAAGACCAGAATTCCCGCGAGAACAATAGCCAGAAGAATCAAGCCGCCCAGAATCTCGAGAACGATGAGTGAGGCTTTCTTACGGACCAAATGCAGGCTCCGGTTTGGTGAGGGAGGTTACTTGAACCACGAACAACGGCTTACTAGCGATATATGCAACTGAATCTGAGCGTACCATAGGAGGAATACATGGCAGACACACTTGAGGCAGGCGATAAGGCTCCCGACTTCTCCATGCCGTCCACATCAGGCCCAGTGAAGCTGAGGGATTTCAAAGGCAATTATCTGGTCCTGTACTTCTACCCGAAGGACAATACCCCGGGCTGCACCAATGAAGCGAAAGACTTCACTGCCCTCGCAGACGCATTTGAGGCAAAGGGTGCAAAAATTGTAGGCGTCTCTCGTGATAGCCTCAAAAAGCATGAAAATTTTGCTGGGAAGCACGAGCTCAAGGTCATCTTGGCCAGCGACGAGACGGGTGTCGTGACCGAAGCCTATGGCACTTGGGTCGAGAAGAAATTGTACGGACGGACGTATATGGGAATCGCTCGCGAAACCTTCCTGATAGATCCGAAGGGAACAATCATTAAAGTTTGGAAAAAAGTCCGCGTGAAAGGGCACGCAGAGGACGTTTTAAGCTCCATACCGGACTAATCAATTTCTATTGAATATAAGGTCTAAGGCGAAATAATTTAATATTAATGGGAGGTTTACCCTATGAGGCGAAAATTAGCACAAATTATGCTCCTTGGGGGTTTCGTCTCGAAGTGATTAAGGTATGTATATTAGCAACGGGTTTGGGAACTTGCTGTAAAGACTGTTGCAGTAGGCGGTGTGATTCCAGTCGACGGGTGGCGTGAATGGCGAAATGGAGTGCGAACCTCAAAGCGACGTTCGATCGCGCATTTCCGGAACGGCAAATATATCATCGTAGTGGCGGCACAGTCCGTTACATTTCCATTTCTCCTTGGCAGCAGGCCATTTTTGCACTGGGTGCGACGGCCGTTGCCGGGTGGACAATCTTCCTGACAGGTTCTTTTGCTCTGGGCGGATCGTCCGGTGCGCTGACAGGCAATCCCGATGATCGCGAACTGGCCAAGTATGAGCGCTGGGTGCAGGAACTGCGCGCCAAGGATGCGCTGTCGCGGTCCCTACTTGAAGAGCGCACTGACGCCTTCCAGAAGGAAACAGCAGAATGGGAAGATCGCCAGAAGGCCTTGGAAGAGCTGTTCGAACAGCTCAAGGGCGAAGAAGATCTTGAAGTCTCCGCCCTGAAGGGTGATGGCGCAAACCTGCTCGTCCAGGCGTCTATCGAAGAGGCTGACACACGCCAGTCTCGCGACAGTTTCCGCATGACCGCATCGCTGGACACAAGCGGTACCCGCGTCAGCGTCCGCAACCTGAAATACAATCAGGAGCGCATGCTCAACGAAGCTGAGGAACTGGCCATTGAGCGCGCCGAGCGTGCCCGCAGTGTCATCCAGCTGACCTCTGTTGGCAGCGATCGCATTCTCTCCGGCACGGAAATGGGCGGTCCGCTTGTTTCCATGGCCAACCTGACTTCTGGCGCGAACGGTGTGTCCGATCAGAGCGCCGCCTTCTATCAGCGACTTGCCGAAACACAGGCGCGTGTCGCTGAAATGCAGTATTATGAGCAAATTCTTGAAAGTCTGCCAGTCAATCGGCCAGTCGGTGTGCCATACCGTCTGACCAGTGATTATGGCGTCCGGGTCGATCCTTTTACAAAGCGTCCCGGCTGGCATAATGGCCTTGATCTGGCAGCTTACCGTAACGCACCCATCGTGGCTTCCGGGCCGGGTGTTGTGAGCTATGCTGGGGCACGCTCAGGGTACGGGCGTCTGGTGGAAATCGACCATGGGCATGGATTCAAGTCCCGCTATGGCCACTTGCGTTCTATTACGGTAAAAAAAGGGGACATCGTCAATGTCGGTGACCTCGTGGGGAAGATGGGCACGACTGGGCGAAGCACCGGCGACCACCTTCATTTCGAAGTGTGGTTCAACGGCAAACCATATGATCCTATTAAATTCTTGAAAGCAGGCCGTCATGTTCACCAAAAGCAATAAATCCTCAGCCTCGACCCCACCGCAGGCCGAACCCATGAAAGCTGCTCCCGCGCAGGATGCCATCCGTGGAGCTTCCTCCAAACCCGCAGCTCGTGCAGCATCCATCATTTGCGCCGACATGAAGATCAATGGCTCTGTAAGCTCTGAAGGCGCGCTTCAGATTGACGGCGTTGTCGATGGCGACGTTACCGCAACCGACATCACCATCGGAGCCAGCGGCCACATTACCGGCGAAGTGAAAGCCGAAGTTGTCAAGGTTAAAGGCCGCATCAAGGGCTCCATTCGCGCTCGCAAGGTTGAGCTGGAAACTGGCGCACATGTCAAAGGCGACATCGTTCACTCTTCCCTGCAGATCCAGTCCAATGCTGTGTTCGAAGGCCAGGTGAAGCACGCTGAAGATCCGCTGAAGGACACCGCGCCTCGCGCCGCCGCCGAAAGCAAACCGTCTGCCAGCGTTACACCGCCGGCTGCCAACGCAAACTTCGGTATTTCGCCCAACGCTTCCTAATTCATTCCTAAATCTGGAATACCGGCAGCGGCTTCTTCGGAGGCCGCTGTTTTTCCACTCAGAACAAACACTTGCCCACTGTCACACTTGCTAGCGGTACACGGGCTGGCTAGGGTCCGCCTCAAACACAAACAAGTTTGAGGTGTCTCATGCGTGGCTGGTTACTTGCTCTCTGCCTGGTTGTATCTTCCGGTCAGGCATTCGCACAAGAATCTCCAAAAGACAGCAAAGAGGCTAAAGAAATACCAGAGCCGAGTGTCTTCGCATCCGAGCACTCCCTGCGCCTCAACGGATCTACGGTCAAATACAGGACTGTCGCCAGCGAGACTTATCTGCGCGATGAGAAGGATGAGCCAACAGCCTCCATCTTCTCCGTCTCCTATGTCCGCGATGGATTGAGCGATACAACCAAGCGGCCCGTGACCTTCGTGTTCAATGGCGGCCCAGGGTCTGCGTCACTCTGGCTGCACATGGGGGCTTTTGGTCCGAAACAGGTCGTCACACCATCGGATGCCAAAGGCGTCGGCGCACCGCCATATACCATCCGGGATAATCAGAACTCCCTTCTCGATGTCACTGACCTCGTATTCATTGATCCCGTTGGCACCGGCTATTCCCGTCCGCTGGGCGACACGGAAGGCAAGGAATTCTACGGCGTAAATGAAGACGCAGAGAGCATTGCCGAGTTCATCCGGCTCTGGCTGACTGAAAATGGTCGCTGGAACAGCCCGAAATTTCTGGCCGGCGAAAGCTATGGCACAACACGCGCTGCGGCCCTGACGGAAAAGCTGCAAGGGGGCTGGAATGGCACTGGCCTGAACGGCGTAATCCTAATCTCCGCGATCCTGGACTTCCAGACTGCGCGCTTCGCACCGGGGAACGATACCGCTCACCTCGCCTTCTTCCCGACCGAAGCGGCCATTGCCTGGTATCATGGCAAGGCGGACAAGGCGAAATGGAACGATGACTTTGCCGCCTTCGTCACCGACGCGCGCACCTACGCGATCGAGACCTTGGCCCCTGCCCTGATCCGCGGCTCCACCCTGTCAGATGCCGAGGAAACTCAAATCGCCAATGAGATGAGCGCCTATCTTGGCGTCTCGGCTGAATGGATAAAACTGGCCAATCTGCGTGTTGACCCGACGCGCTTCCGCAAGGAGTTGCTACGCCGCGAAAGCTACACAGTTGGGCGCTTCGACGGACGCTACAAAGGCATCGACAGCGAAGGCACCAGCGACATGCCGGAAAACGATCCATCAGGGTACGGAATGGATGTCGCCTATGTGGCTGCCATCAATGACTATCTGACGCGAGAGCTGAAAGTTGATTTCACACGGCCTTACAAGGTTCTGACTGGAGAGCCGGGGTCTCAGTGGAACTGGGACATGAATAATCGCGGCTGGCCTTCCTATGTGAACGTCACCCCTTGGCTTGGCAAAGGGATGAGGGAAAATCCTGATTTGAAGGTTCTGCTGGCTTCGGGCTGGTATGATCTGGCCACGCCATTCTTTGGCGCAGAAATGTCCCTCTACAAGAATGGCGTTGTGCTGGATCGTGTGCAGTTCGACTACTACGATGCGGGACACATGATGTATCTGAAGGAAAAGGATGGTGAGAAGCTGTCCCAAGATGTGCGCGACTTTATCGAAGCCGCGCACTGATACGCCTAAACTGCCTTGCGAACGAGGGCCGTATTCATGCGCGCCCCCTCGACGATAACGGCTTCCCCTTCACTGATGGTGGAGCCGTCTGATGTCTCTGCCCCCCAGACAGTATCGCCGATCTTGATGCGGCCACTACCGGCCGCAGAAAAGTCCGTGGTGGCGATGCCGCGTTGGCCTACGAGGCTGGCCATGCGCTTGTTGAGTGTCGGGTGTTCTTCCCCCGTGCTACGCATGCCCGACAGCACTGTGCGTCCCAGAAGGACAAGCGCGAAAGCCGCTACACCGAACACGATAAGCTGGCCCTGCCAGGTCGACAGGCTGTCCGGTGCAAAATAGGCAAAGGCGGCCGTCAGCCAGGCTGCGATGGAGACCATCAGCAGGTCGAATGTACCGGTCATCATCTCGATACCGAACAGCAGCAGACCAATCGCCAGCCAGTGCCAGAATGTCAGCTCCGTGAAAATCTGTTCCATGCGTCAGTCCTCCTTCTTCTTGGCGTCCGTCAGTCCCTTGATGCCTTCGATTGTGCCAATGATGCTGGAGAACTCCGCCGGAATGATGACCGTCTTCTGCTGGTTGGAGG
Source organism: Alphaproteobacteria bacterium (assembly GCA_018222605.1). Lineage (GTDB taxonomy): Bacteria > Pseudomonadota > Alphaproteobacteria > Caulobacterales > Hyphomonadaceae > Hyphomonas. Next base: position 272,766 of record JAAEZZ010000006.1, on the reverse strand, counting down.
ACGCCAGCTTCTCAAAGGCCTGAACATAGGCCTGGCCGAGGAAGTAGTTGATGGCGTTCACGTCACCGGCTGCGATGGCCTGACTGACCATTTCAGTTGCCTTCGCTTCTGCCTCGGCCTCACGCTCGCGCGCTTCAGCGTCCCTGAAGGCTGCTTCCCGGCGGCCTTCGGCCTCCAGAATTTGCGCCTGTTTCTGGCCCTCGGCCTTCAAAATGGCGGACTGCTTGTCACCTTCTGCGGTGAGGATTTCCGCACGTTTCAGGCGCTCTGCCTTCATCTGGCGGGCCATGGCTTCTGTAATGTCAGCGGGTGGGCTGAGGTCTGCGATCTCTATGCGGGTGACCTTTACGCCCCATGGATTGGTCGCCGCATCAATAACGGTCAGGAGGCGCGCATTGATATCGTCGCGATTCGACAGTACTTCGTCCAGATCCATTGAGCCAACAACCGTACGGATGTTCGTCAGTGCCAGATTGGTAATGGCGTGATGCAGATTGTTGACCTCATATGCCGCAGACACGGCATCCACGACCTGGATGAAGACAACGGCATCGCAGGAAACCATGGCGTTGTCCTTGGTGATCACCTCCTGCTGAGGGACATCCAAGACCGTCTCCATCATGTTCATCTTGCGGCCGACCCGGTCAAAGAAGGGGGTGATGATGGACATGCCCGGCCCGAGCGTGCGTGTGTATCGCCCGAACCGCTCAACCGTGTAGTTGTAGCCCTGTGGCACAAACTTAAAGGCAGATGTCAGGCCGATCAGACCGACAATAGCAACCAGAATAACGACAGCAAAAATCGGGTCCACGGTCCCTCTCCTTTATTATTACCTGTATTTAAGGTGGGGAGAGTTTTCCGTTATTCAATAAATTTTGGACGAAAAAAAGGTGCGCCCGGCCCCACCAGACGCACCCTTTATGTCTCAGTTTGCTCGAAAAAGCTCGCGGGAATTAGAGCTGGTTCAGCATGTAATCCGCGCTGGACACTTTGAACTCACCGCCGTCTTCGACATTGAGTTCAGACACCACGCCATCTTTCACGATCATGGAGTAACGCTGGGAGCGCTGGCCCATGCCGAAGCCGGTCGCGTCCAGTTCCAGGCCAACAGCCTTTGCGAAGGCGCCATTGCCATCAGCCAGCATGCGCACGCTTTCATTTGCGCCGGCATCCTTGCCCCATGCGCCCATGACGAACACATCGTTGACCGAGGTACAGACAATATCGTCCACACCTTTGGCTTTCAGGTCACCGGCCTTGTCGACAAAGCCTGGCAGGTGACGTGCCGAACAGGTCGGCGTGTAGGCGCCCGGAACAGCAAACAGGGCAACGGTCTTGCCGCCGAACACATCCGCAGTTGTGCGGGGTTGCGGGCCATCTGCCGTCATTTCCATGAAGGTAGCCTCGGGAAGCTTGTCGCCGACCTTGATGCTCATATCTTTCTCTCCTTGATCATCGTGCAGTTCAGATAGGTCTTCCACCCTCATGCGACAAGCGCGCCATCCCTTGCCAAGGGCATGCATTTGCCTCAGCATCGTGGCTTAAAGGTATACGGACGTATGGATGCTGACCTGACAGGAAAAGTATTGATTGCCTTGCCAGGCATCGGGGATCCGAGATTTGCCCGGTCAGTCATCCTGCTATGCGCCCACTCCCCTGAATTCGCGATGGGCATCGTGCTCAACAAACCAATGGTTGGCCTGAAGCTGCCACAGCTTCTTGAGCAGCTGGAGGTACCTCTCGAGATCGACATATCCGATTCCTACGTGCTGGATGGTGGCCCGGTCAGCAGTGATCGCGGCTTCGTGCTTCATACCGAAGATGTGATGAGCGAGGGTGCAACGCTGGAGGTCAACGAAGATCTCTGCATGACCGCGACACGCGACATCCTGCACGCCATTGCCTCGGAGGCAGCACCGCGCCGCTCTGTACTCGCTCTTGGCTATTCAGGCTGGGGCGCAGGACAATTGGAGTATGAATTGGCAGAGAATGCCTGGCTCGTTGCCGATCCGGACCCTGAACTGGTGTTTGGAGAGGCCCATGAAGAGAAATGGCACAAGGCCATGAGCAGTCTGGGCGTGGATAGCGGGCGCCTGCAGGTCGATCCCGGACGCGCCTGATCAGCCCAGCAGAAACTTCAGGGCAGCTTCTTCATCCATTGGCCGCGCGAACGCAAATCCTTGCGCATAGTCAAAACCAAGGCTGCGCAGGCGGGCTGCATCTTCCTTGTTCTCGACGCCCTCTGCGGTCGTCGTCATACCCAGCCGGCTGGCCAGTAGAGTAATAGCCCCAAGGATTGTGTCAGTCCTGTACTGGCCCAAACGTCTCGTCAGGCCATGATCCACTTTCAGACTATCCGCCGGAAAATCCGCCAGCCAGGCGAAAGATGAGTGTCCGGTTCCAAAATCATCCAGTACCAGCCCCGCCCCCACGGCCTTTAATGCCATGACAGCGGCCAGCGCATGATTCTCATCACGCAGCGCCGCTTGCTCCGTCAACTCGATCCGGATGGCGCGCTCAGGCAGGCCGTAGCCATTCATCAATGCCTCAACAAGTGCAGGCAGGGCATTTCTCGCCAGATCCCGCGCCGTCAAATTCACATGCATGAACAGATCATCGCGCCCGGAGGCTTCGCGCAACTTTGACAATGTCTCCGCCGAGCGGATCAGCATGTTGGAGGCAAGCGCCTCATCCTCGTACCGACTTGGGGGCGCTTTCACGTCACCATCATCCCAGCGCGCCAAGGCCTCAAACCCGGCGATGCGGCCATTGGCAAGCGAGACAATGGGCTGGAAGACAGGATGCAAATCCGGGCCAGGTTTCAGGTCCGACGGATCCATGTCCGAAAACTCAGAGCCGCTGAGCAGCAGGCCATGCGCCTCGGCATCGCCAATAAACGCCCCAACAAGATGAATATCCTCACCACGAGACAGGCGCAGCGCGCATCTGACCGGGCCTTCATTATCCGAAAAGGCTTGCGCCAGACGCCCTCGGCTCAGGCCTTCAAACATCTGTTCGATGGCATCCAGCGTCCAGTCCCCAGCCAATTCCGACAATGCACTGCCATTGCCCGCCTCAATAACCAAACGCCGCGTTGGCGCGAACCAATGCCAGCTGCCTTGAGGCTGAGTTGTCGGGCCAAGGGTCATATAACCATATGTATCGCTATGACTCCGGCCTGACGAGGGCGAAAAGGACATGATCGCGGCGTTCGCCCGCGATTTCGAGATAAGCCTTTGCATGTCCCTCTTCCTGAAATCCGTTTGTTTCCAATACTTTCCGGGAACGCAGGTTTGATGCCAGAATGCCGGCTTCTATGCGATAAAGTCCCAATTCACTGAAAGACCATTGGCAAACAGCCCCGACTCCTTCAGCCATGTAGCCATGGCCCTGGAAGTCCTTTCCGAGCCAATAGCCCATGCTGGCCGCGCTGGCGGGCCATGGGCGAACATTGGTGAGGGAAATACCGCCGACAAGGCGGTCATCCTTCAGGCGCCGCATCAGGAAGACAAAAGCCCGACCGGACTTCCAGCCATTTTTCCAAGCATGCGTGCGCCGCGTCCAGTCTGCCCTGGAATTGGCATCCTTGGACCACAGCGGCTCCCACCGCTCCAGATGCTTGCGGCTGGATTTACGCAGTTCAGACCAGTCCTCAAAGTCAGATTTCCGCGCCGGTGTGATCACCAGGCGCTCCGAAACAAGGACCGTATCCTTTCTTCTCGGAGGCATGACCTACCCGGTGATCTCTTCTACGCGCGCACGTACAGCGCCAAGATTTGGTTCGATGCGCTCAAACACCTCTTCCTGATCACGCAGGCCTTTGACACGGTCCGGCAACGGACAGTCACGCCCCGTCGCCTCCAGAACCGTTTCAGGGAACTTCGCAGGAGACGCCGTTGCCAGCACGACCGTTGCCACATCAGCCTGCGGCAAGGATCGCGCAACATGCGTTCCAACGGCCGTGTGCGGACAAACCAGCCAGCCGGTTTCAGCCTCAACTCTCTTCATCTCTGCCATCGTGTCGAGATTGCTGACACTTGCCGCCTTCATGCCGGAACAGGCAAGCCGACTGGTGACGTTTTCCGGCAGCACGGCCTCTCCGGACTGGGCAAACGTATTATAGGCCACACGCACGACATCGCTGTCACGTCCTGACAGTTCAAACAGCAGGCGCTCGAAATTGGACGGGATGGAAATATCCATGGCGGGACTGGGCGTGGAAACCGCAGCCTCTCTCGCCATGATGCCCGTATTGAAGATACGCGCCAGGGAATCATTTTCGTTCACGGCACAGACGATTTCCAGGCCACCTGTCAGCATTCCGCAGCGTGCGGCCACATAACCTGCCAGAGCATCGCCCATATTCCCGCTCGGCACCACGAAGCGGATGGGCTGAGCCAGCGCAGCCTGAGCTGTCGCGTAATAAACCATCTGCGCCGCGATACGCACCCAGTTGATGGAGTTGACGCCAGAGAGGCCAACGCGTGTGACAAAGTCTCGATCCGAGAACAGGGATTTCACAATCGTTTGACAATTATCGAAATCACTATCGAGCGCTAGATTGAAAACATTGTCCGCCCCGGTGGTCGTCATGAACAGGCGCTGCACCGGAGAGATACGCTCAAACGGATGCAGGATGACCAGATTGGCATTCTTTGCTCCAGCAAAAGCCGCCGCCGCAGCACCGCCGGTATCACCAGACGTCGCGCACATGATCGTCATGCGCTGGCCGGTCTTGGCCAGCAAATGGTCATACAGCTGACCGATCAACTGCATTGCAACATCCTTGAACGCCAGCGTCGGGCCGTGGTGCAGTTCCAGCAGCCAGCTGGCCGGACCAGTCTGCGTCAGTGGTGCAACAGACTGGTGCGCGAAAGTGCCGTAGGCTTTTTCGCAAAGGCCCAGCAACTCATCCTGGGACAGGGTATCGCCCGCAAATGCAGACAGGATACGCGAGGCAACCTGCGTATAGGTCTCGCCCGGTTTGGCCGGTGCGATGGACGGAAATGTTTCCGGAACATACAGCCCCCCATCGGGCGCCAAGCCAGCCAGACACGCCCCGACAAAATCAACAGGTTCAGATTGTCCCCGTGTGGAAATATACTTCACGATCCATTCCTTCCGCGTAGCCGCAAGCGGCCTTTCTGGTGATGGAAAGCCAGATACACAGCCAGCAAGGCCATGGCGAGCCCCCACCACGTAATCGCATAGCCAAAATGCCGCTGGGGCGGCAGTTGATCATCCATTCGGAGCCGAGCGAACGGGTTGCGTCCCGCCTTTGCCCGCCCATTCTCGACCATGCGCAATGTTTGAGGTTCAAAGACATCCGGATTGACGCGCGCCGCATTTTCCGGTGACAGCAATTGCGAAAGTTCCGCAGGTTTATAGGAGTAGAACACGCCAGAGGCAGGATGGTCCTTGCCTGCGAACGGGTTCTTTCCACCCGGCGCCTTGTAGATTCCCTCTGCCGCAAATTTGAGATTGGATCCGCAATCTGGCCCCTGACACGGCACCGGCGCATCGACCTGATACAACAGTTCAATTGTGGTGAAGACAATGTCGTCGCCGCGATCGATCGCCACCACCCGGCGCCAGGCGGAAGCCCCATCCGCATAAGCGTAGACCATGGCTTCGCTGCCTGGCACGACGCGGCCTTCCAGCATCTGCCATTCAGGCTCCATCTCATCCAGTGCCATCTTCTCGCTGAACCGGCCATACTGCCAGTTTCCCAGCATGACCAGGATGACCAGACTGACCAGCGTAAACACCGTCATCACAGGATATGGCCGGAAGCTCATGGAAAACTCTACCTTGAAAGAAATCAGGCCCGCCAGGCATGTCGCCGGCGGGCCTGGTGTAGATTAGCTCGTCAGCAAGATTGCCTAACCGCCATGAGCCAGGAATGGCACCACATAGACAAAGGCAAACAGGAACAGCCAGACAACATCAACGAAGTGCCAGTACCAGGCAGCAAACTCGAAGCCCAGGTGTTTCTCTGACGTCATGTTGCCAGCCATCAGGCGCAGCAGGCAGACAATCAGGAAGATCGTCCCGATCACAACGTGAGCACCGTGGAAGCCGGTCGCCATGAAGAAGGCAGAGCCATACAACGTGCCGTCAAAAGTGAACTGGGCGTGCTGGTATTCGAAAATCTGCAGGCAGGTGAATGCCATGCCGAGGATGATCGTCAGCAGCAGGCCAAGCTTTGCACCGGAACGGTCATCATGCTGCAGGGCGTGGTGCGCCCAGGTAACTGTTGTACCGGACAGAAGCAGAATCAGCGTGTTCATCAGCGGCAAATGGAAGGGGTCAAAGGTCTCAACGCCAACAGGCGGCCAATCCTTGAAGCGGGCAAGCCCGTCAGCGAAAAGCGGGTTTGCAGAGTCCCAGTTTGGACCGACGCGAGCGCTTTCAAAGATCGCGAACTCAAAGAAGCTCCAGAACCAGCCCGCGAAGAACATGACTTCGGAGGCAATGAACAGGATCATCCCGTAACGCAGACCAATCGTAACGACTGGTGTGTGGTCCCCGACACGGCCTTCTTTGATGACTTCGCGCCACCAGCCGAACATGACCCACATGACCATAGCCAGGCCGAGGGCGAGCAGCCACCAGGTGCCCTGTTCAAGGCCGAACAGGCCTTTCATGAAGGTTACCCCGCCAAGCGCCGTAACGACGACGGACAAAGACCCCAGCAATGGCCAGGGGGAAGGATTGACGAGATGGTAATCGTGTTTGACTTCGTCGTGAGCCATGGCCTTTTAGACCCCTCTAGAAATTCACATGAATCAAATCGCTCTTTAGCCCGCTCCGCATAGGAAACGCAACTGTATCAGCCGGGTTTGGCCGAATTCGCCGCACCTTTCACAGCGGCTTCCTTTGGCCCTGAATAGGCCGAGCTTTCAAAGAACGTATAGCTAAGTGTTATAGTCTCCAGATTTCGCGAAACGCGATCATCCTGCATGTCTGCGGAGACGAAATAGACAACAGGCAATTTCTTGGTTTCCCCAGGCGCGATGACGCGCTCTTCAAAGCAGAAGCATTCCAGCTTGTAGAAGAACGGACCGGCATAATGCGGGGTCACATTATAGGTGGCGACGACGCGGTATTCGCGGTCTGTCGGGTTGGTCACCTCATAAAAGGCAAGGCCATGCTGGCCCAGCTTCAACGTCTGATCGGATTGCAACGGACGGAAGATCAACGGCATGTCCGCGACGTTCGCGTCAAAACGGACCTGCACCATCTGATCGGCTACCTTGTCCGGCGCAGCCGTCGCGATTCGGGTCGTACCACCAAATCCGGTGACACGGCAGAAGGTATTGTAAAGCGGGTCAGCCGCAAAGCCGAGGCCCAGCATGCCCCCAAAGACAGCAAGCGAAATGGCCGCGACCTGCATATTGGAAAGCTTCATTACAGATCCTCCCCGCGCGGCTCATCCGCCTCTGGCTCAACTGGCGTCAGACTGGGTGGGGGAGCAGCCTGGTCCGGATCCATGCCGGGCGGCAACTCCATCTCCTCATCAGCTGCCTTATCCTTGAAATTATAATAGAAACCGCTCTTGCTGAGATCTGATGAAGACAGGCGAATAAAGGTCACGACACCGACCAGAATAACAAAAGCCGCCAAGGCAAAGCCCAGAACACGGTTACGGCTGCGTCGGGCAAGCTGCTCCTCTGCGCTTGGCGTATAGGGCGCCGTAAACTGCCCCTCGTATTTGTTATCCGGCTCAGTCATCTCAGAACACCTTTACCGGAAAATACAGCCCGAACGCGTGCTCAACGATGAGGGCCGCAAAAACCACGAACAGGTAAAGGATCGAAAACAGAAACATGCCCTTGGCCAATTTCATGTCAGCCGGCGGTGCGCCCTTGTCGCCTGCATTGGACCGCCAAACACGGACAGCATAGGACAGGAAAACCAGGCCCAATACACCCGCAACGGCCCCATAGAGCCAACCGCCAAGCCCTGTCAGAAGCGGCGCCATGGCCAGTGGCACGAGCAGCAAAGTGTAAAGCAGGATATGGTTACGCGTCGTCTTGGCTCCGTGCGTCACCGGCAGCATGGGCACACCGGCCTTCTCATACTCGCCATGCGCCAGCAGGCTGAGCGCCCAGAAATGCGGAGGCGTCCAGAAGAAGATGATCGCGAACAGGATCCAGGCATCCAGCGGCGTGTTGCCTGTTACGGCGGCCCATCCGATGACCGGGGGAAACGCCCCGGCTCCACCACCAATGACGATGTTCTGGGGCGTCGAGCGCTTCAGCCACATCGTGTAGATGACGCCATAATAGAAGATGGAAAAGGCCAGCAAGCCCGCCGCGAGCCAGTTGGACGCGAGCCACATCAGCATCACGGAAACACCGCTCATGATCAGGCCCATGGCCAGCGCTTCCTCACGCGGCACCGCGCCGGACGGGATCGGCCGCGTCGAAGTGCGGGTCATGATCTGGTCGATATCGGAATCGTACCACATATTGATCGCGCCCGCCGCACCAGACCCCAATGCAATGGAGAGTGTGGCAATGGCCGCCATGATCGGATTGATCGACTGACCGGTCACGCCGACAGCCGCGATCAGACCGGACACGGCCGTAAACACAACCAGCATCATGATGCGCGGCTTCAACAGCTGAACATAGTCACCTGCCGTGGCGTAGCGTTTCGTTTCGGATGCAGACATGTCGGTCATGGGTGCTCTTGATGAGGACTTAGAAGTGAAACGGCCCATGCGCCTTTGTACGCTGGGCCGCCCCGTGTTTCATTCAGACTGGCAGGAGGGCCGCGCCCTCCTCCCTTGAATTAGTGGCCACCCTTCGCAGTAACGTGCGGCAGCTCGTTATACTGGTGGAATGGCGGCGGAGATGACAGCGTCCACTCCAGGGTCGTCGCGCCTTCACCCCACGGATTGGCGACACCCTTGCGGCGGCGGACGAGAGCTTCAACCAGGCCCACGAAGAAGACCAGAGTTGCAACCAGCGTGATCGCATAGCCGATGGAAGAGATGTGGTGCCAGGTGGCGAAGCCGTCAGCATAGTCGATATAGCGGCGCGGCATGCCCTGCAGACCCAGGAAGTGCTGCGGGAAGAACAGGACGTTAGACCCGACGAACATCAGCCAGAAGTGCAGGCCGCCAATGAAGCCATTATACTTGATGCCGAACATCTTCTCGAACCAGTAGTACCAGCCCGCGAACAGGCCAAACACGGCGCCCAGAGACAGCACGTAGTGGAAGTGCGCAACGACGTAGTAGGTGTCGTGAAGGGCGTGGTCGATACCGGCGTTTGCCAGAACCACACCGGTCACACCGCCAACAGTGAACAGGAAGATGAAGCCGATTGCCCAGAGCATCGGAACCTTGAATTCAATAGAGCCGCCCCACATTGTGGCGATCCATGAGAAGATCTTGATGCCCGTCGGAACCGCGATGACCATGGTTGCGGCCACAAAGTAGGCTTTCAGGTCAACATTCATACCGACCGTGTACATGTGGTGCGCCCACACAACAAAGCCGATCACACCGATGGAGACCATAGCGTAGGCCATGCCGAGATAGCCGAAGATCGGCTTCTTGGAGAAGGTCGAGACGATGTGGCTGATGATGCCGAAGGCCGGCAGGATCATGATGTACACTTCCGGGTGACCGAAGAACCAGAACAGGTGCTGGAACATGATCGGGTCACCGCCACCGGCCGGATTGAAGAACTGCGAACCGAAGTTACGGTCGGTCAGCAGCATGGTCAGCGCGGCAGCAAGGACCGGCAGAGACAGAAGCAGAAGAACCGCCGTGACAAGAACGCCCCACGCAAACAGCGGCATCTTGTGCAGCGTCATGCCAGGTGCGCGCATGTTCAGGATGGTCACGATGAAGTTGATGGCGCCGAGGATGGACGCGATACCCGCCGTGTGCAGCGACAGGATCAGCACATCCATGGCCGGACCAGGGTGACCGGTCGTGGAAGACAGCGGCGGATAGAGAACCCAGCCACCGGCAAAGCCATTACCGGCAGATCCACCCGGGACCATCATGGAGATACAGGCCAGCACAAAGGCAGCTGCCGTCAGCCAGAACGAGATATTGTTCATGCGCGGGAAGGCCATGTCCGGCGCGCCGATCATCAACGGCACAAACCAGTTGCCGAAGCCGCCGATCAGAGCCGGCATGACCATGAAGAAGATCATGATCAGGCCGTGATAGGTGATCACGGTATTGTAGAAATGCTTGGCATTCTGAATGGCAACATCGCCTTCACCGGAAACGAATTGCGTCAGCACACCGATACCCGGCTCAGCCAGTTCCCAGCGGATCAGGCCAGACAGGGTGTACCCCACGATACCCGCGATCAGCGCGAAGATCAGGTAAAGCGTACCGATGTCTTTATGGTTTGTGGAAAACAGCCACCGCTTGAAAAAGCCGGGCTTATGATCGTGTGCGTCGTGATGGTCGAGGGCAACTTCATCCATAGGCATGGCGATTCACTCTTCTCTCAGATTACTGTTTGGCGGCGAACTTGGTCGCCTGCTCAGTGGATGCAACTTGACGAACAGAAGCGGCTGCGGCGTCATAATCGCCAGCCAGCATCAGCTCGGCCCAACGGGCATATTCTTCTTCGCTGACAACCCGAACTTCGATCGGCATGTAAGCGTGGTTTACACCGCAAAGCTCTGAACACTGGCCGTAGTAAACGCCCGGCTGATCAACGAGGAACCAGCCTTCGTTCAGACGACCTGGAACAGCATCCGTCTTCACACCGAAAGCCGGAACGGTCCAAGAGTGGATCACGTCAGCCGCAGCTGTGTAGTAACGGATATAGCGGCCAACCGGGATCACCATCGGGTAATCAACAGACAGGTTGCGCACGCCTTCCTTGGAGTCCGTCGACAGGCCAACCTGAAGCGGGTTCGACACGAACTCCAGCGGATAGCCAGCATCATCAACGATATCCGGATAGGTGTAGGTCCAGTTCCACTGGTTGCCTTGCGCCTTGATGTTCACAAAGCCCTTCTCAGCCGCTTCCGGGAAATAGTTCTTGGTGTAGCGCTCATAAGCGCCTGTCTTGCCATCGGCCTGCAGCTGCTTCGACTTGCTGGTGATCTGCTCCAGGTTCGGAACCACATCCTGATAGTACAGGTTAGGAAAGGATTGGCTGGCGATCGCCACCAGGATCAGGGCCGGAACCACCGTCCAGACAACCTCAACCAGGGTGTTGTGGCTGAATTTGCGCGGCTGCGGGTTCGCCTTTTTATTGTGGCGGAAAATCACCCAGAGCAGCAGGGCCAGCACGAAAATCGTGATGATGGTGATGATAACCAGCACAAATCCATGGAACTGATGAATGCGTTCCGCGATACGTGTTGCAGCGGGCTGCATACCCAGCGCGCCGTCGGTCGGTTCGAATGCCAGCGCCGGACCAGCCAGAATGGCGGCGCACATGGCGGCAAGAAGGTGTCGCACGAAGGAATCCTCGTCTCGTTGGAATCTGTGCTCCTGTATCTACAATACGTATTAGCCGCAACCTACCACTTTCCGCGCTCAATATTGTCGCAGGTTGTCGCCGGACTGCGGCTTCTATGGTATTTTCGAAGAATAGCACAAAGTCACACGAAAGGCCCGACCAGCATGAAAAAGACCATAAGTCTGGCTGCGCTTGCGCTTATCGCCGCGACACCTGCCTCATTTGCACAGGTCATGATTCTGGGTGGAGGCATCGCCAAGGAGTGTTTTGAAGCCGCCAAATTTGAGCAGGTAAGCCCTCAGGCAGGTGAAGAAACCTGCACCCGCGCCATCGAATCAGAGGCCATGAATCCCGGCAATCGTGCCGCGACCTATACAAATCGCGGAGTTCTGCGCATGCGTGCAGGCAAGTACGACAAGGCTTTGTCAGATTACGAGACGGCTAAAAAGCTCAACCCCGAGGCAGGTGAAGTATACCTCAATGAAGGCGCGGCCTACATCTTCCTCAAGGATTATCCCAACGCGCTGGAGGCTCTAACCACGGCAATCGGCCTGCAATCCAGTGACATCCATGCGGCCTATTACAACCGCGCGATTGCCAAGGAAAAGCTTGGAGACATCCATGGTGCCTATCTGGACTTCCAGAAAGCGCTGGAGCTGAAGCCGGAATGGGAGCTTGCCCAGTGGCAACTCTCCCGGTTTGAGGTCACGACAAACTGATCCGCGATCTGCGGCTTTGCCCTTGCGGGCGGCTGAGGCGTCGCGCATCTATTCTGCATGACACAGACTCCCCTGCCCTTCGACCTCGCCAAAGCTTCACAAATTCTCTCTGATGCCACGCAAGGGGCAGATGACGGCGACCTCTTCATTGAGCGCTCCCGCTCTGAAAGCTTCGTCTTTGATGATGGCCGGTTAAAATCAGCGGCCTTCGATACGGATCAGGGTTTTGGCTTGCGTGTTGTTGCGGGAGAATCAACGGGCTCCGGCTATGCTTCCGAACTCTCCCTGGATGCGCTGAAGCGCGCCGCCAGTACGGCCTCTCAGGCCAGACGAGGCCATAATGGCAAGCTGGATGTCGGCCCCACGCCGATCAATCGTCGCCTGTATGAGCCGATCGACCCGACCGCGGCGCCGGACTTTTCCGTAAAGACGGGTCTGCTGGCGGAAATTGATGCCTGGACCCGCGCTTATGACCCGCGCGTCGTGCAGGTCTCCGTCTCCCTCGCGGGCAGTCACAAGGAAATCGACATTATCCGCCCTGATGGCGCGACCTTCTCTGAAGTACGCCCTCTGGTCCGCCTCAATGTTTCCGTGACGCTGGAAGAGAATGGCCGCCGCGAATCTGCTGGCGCAGGCGCCGGTGGCCGCGCGGCCTATGAAGAATGGATCCAGCCGGAGCGCTGGCAGCAAATGGTCAAACGCGCGATTCAGAAGGCGTCCGTGAACCTGCAATCCATTCCGACCCCCGCCGGCAAAATGGAAGTTGTGCTCGGCCCTGGCTGGCCAGCCGTTCTACTGCATGAGGCCGTCGGCCATGGCCTTGAGGGAGACTTCAACCGCAAGGGCACCAGCGTCTATGCAGGGCGCATCGGCGAACAGGTCGCTGCGAAGGGTGTGACCGTGATCGATGACGGCAGCATTGAGCAGCGCCGCGGGTCTCTCTCTTTCGATGATGAGGGTACACCGACCCAGCGGACAGTTCTGATCGAGGATGGCATTCTCAAGGGCTACATGCAGGACCGCCTGAATGCGCGCCTCATGGGCCAGCAGCCAACAGGTAATGGCCGCCGGGAAAGCTATGAAGCCTCCACCATGCCGCGGATGACCAACACAGTGATGCTCGGCGGAGACAAAGATCCGGAAGAAATCGTCTCCTCCATCAAGCGCGGCCTGTGGGCCGTCGACTTTGGCGGCGGTCAGGTGGACATCACCTCTGGCAATTTCGTCTTTCAGTGCACGGAAGCCTATCTGGTCGAAGACGGCAAAGTCGTCGCGCCGGTGAAGAATGCCACCCTGATTGGCCACGGGCCGACCGTTCTACAAGATGTCACCATGATCGGGAACGACTTCGCCATGGATGACGGCGTCGGCGTGTGCGGCAAGGCCGGCCAGTCCGTGCCGGTTGGCGTCGGACAACCAACCCTCAAAGTGGGTGCCCTGACCGTAGGCGGTGCAGGCTAAATTTACTGTTAGACTTGGTTTCGGCTCTTGCCCGGACTCATCAGCTTTGACACTTTATCGCCATATTTGAGTCCCTGCCCGCGGGCAGGTCCGTATGGGGTTGAGTATCATCATGTCTGGCCGCCTATCTCGTTTGCTGCTGGCAGCAACTGTTGCAACGACCATTGTGTTCTCGGCGAAGGCAGATGTTGAAACCCTGCCCGCCGATGCAGCGCACAAGCTGGTTCAACGCGGCGAGATGATCCTGATTGATGTGCGCACGCCAACCGAATGGGCGATGACCGGCATGCCGCGCGACAGCGTGGGTGCCACCCTGCAGGATGTCGATTTTCTGGCCCAGGCACGGGGCGCCGTGCTGGGCGATCTCGAATATCCCGTAGCTGTCATCTGCCGATCCGGCAACCGCTCCTCCGAAGCGGCCAAGCGGCTGGCTCAGGCAGGTTTCACACACGTCTTCGATATAGCCGAAGGCATGACCGGCCATGAGGGTGCTGGTGACGGCTGGATCAAGCGTGGTCTGCCTACGGATCAGTTCCTGCCGCCAGATCGCTAGGCTGCATTCTGATACATGCAAAAAAGGGCGGTTCTTGCGAGCCGCCCTTTTTCTGTTTCCAAAGGCCTCTGTTCAGCCTAGCCAAGCGACTTATCGGGTGCCCCCGGATCAGTATTCGATCCGAAAGTATCGACCGTAGGAACATCATCCGTCGCATCATCTGCAAGTGTATCCAGATGCATCAGCTTGGTGAGGAATGGAGACGCGATGGCGAACAGCACGCCGACGCCGATCGCGAACCAACCGACCTTGGAATAGACAGACAATACCTGCCCGACACCTTCGCCGCCTGATGCCGTCGCCTGAGCGATAATTGCGGCAACCGCATTACCGGCACCGGAAGCGAGGAACCACGCCCCCATCATCAGGCCGACCATGGAGGTGACCGACAGGCGCGTCATGGCCGAAAGGCCTACCGGGCTCATGCAGAGTTCGCCGGTCGTGTGCAGCAGATAGATGAGGAAGATGAAGATAACCGGCGTCATGACTTCGGAGTTCGACCCCCACACCAGCACAAGGAAGCCGAGCCCCAATTGCATCAGAGCGAGGGCAAACTTCATGGGCGCACTCGGCTCCCAGCCCTTCTTGCTGAGCCACACCCATAGCCCGGCAAACAAGGGCCCCAAGGTCATGATGTAAAGCGCGTTGATCGACTGGAACATGGAAGCCGGCACTTCCCAGCCGAGCAGGTTCCGGTCGACATGCTCATCGGTGAAGATGTTGAGCGACGATCCCGCCTGCTCGAACAGCCCCCAGAACAGCACGTTCGTCGAGATCAGCACGAGGGCAACGAAAATACGGTTACGTTGGTGGGGTGTCAGTTTCGCAACGGCCCGCCAGAGGACAAACCCGTAAGTCAGGATCATGGCCGCCAGCAGCAGAATGTTCACCGTGCCCTGGCTGCGAACCAGGAACCAGACGATGAAGGAGGTGACGATGGCCCCCAGCCAGATCATGTGCTCCCGATTGAGTGGTCCGACCATCGGAGCAGCAAGCTGAGCGGGGTTGCTCGGCTCACCTGCACCGCGCAGAGCGGGCTTGCCCCAGACAAAGACGACCAGGCCGAGCAGCATACCGACGCCTGCGGCGCCAAAACCGTATGCCCAGCCATATGTCTCACCGAGATAGCCGGCGATCAGCGCGCCAAGGAAAGCGCCCGCATTGATGCCGACATAGAAAATCGTGAAGGCCGAATCCCGCCGCCTGTCGGTCTTTTTGTAAAGCGAGCCAACGATTGTCGAAATATTGGCCTTAAGAAAGCCGACCCCGACAATGATGAGCGCAAGACTGAAATAGAAGATGTTGAGAACACCCGGGTCTGGCGATTGTCCCGCCTGCACAGGATCACCTTCGACCGCCATACCGAGGTGCCCGAGGACCAGAAAGATGGCGCCGATGGTGACCGCTTTGCGCGCCCCGAGATACCGGTCAGCCAGATAACCGCCAATAACCGGCGTGATGTAGACGAGCGTCGTGTACGCTCCATAAAGCCCATAGGCCGCTTCACGATCGAACAGAAAATGCTTTGTAAGATACAGAACCAGCAGCGCCCGCATGCCGTAATAGGAGAAGCGCTCCCACATTTCTGTAAAAAACAGGACGAAAAGTCCTGTTGGATGGCCAAGAAAAGTCTTGCCTTCCTCCGCCCCGGTGGCAATCGCGTTGTCTGTCACCCGTTCTCTCCCCTCAGCTGACCTGAATTTCGCATATTGAACGTGCTACGCAGCCAAGCTCAAGGTATTTTCTGCTTTTAGGAGCTGATACGGAACAAAGAAGTGCCTCAATAAGCCTCTTCCGTAAAAACTGGTTTCACATCCCTGTTCCATGGCCCGTAATATCGTTCAAGCAATCGCTCGGCGGGCGTAATGCCTGTTTGGGCAATCTGATCCAGCTCTGACAGGTATCCGGTCTCGTCATCCCCTGAAACGGAGAGTTTGGCTCGGCGTTTCAGGCCAGCGCGAGACAGTTCCAGCACTTCCAGCGCCAGATCCTGCAACGTGCGGCCGCCAGGAATCGGTGCCTTCAGCCCCAGCGTACGGACACTCTGGCGCAGCGCTTCACGCTCGGCCGCAGACCAGCCCTTCACCAAATCCCAGGCCGCACCAAGACTGTCGGAACAATAAAGCAGCCCTGTCCAGAAAGCAGAGAACGCGCACAGGCGGCTCCATGGGCCGGCATCCGAGCCGCGCATTTCCAGGAATTGCTTCAGGCGCACTTCGGGGAAAATCGTCGAAAGATGGTCGGCAAAATCATCTATGGCCGGTTTTTCACCCGGCAGGATCGGCAACTTGCCATCCATGAAGTCCCGGAAGGAGAGCCCGCTCGCATCGAGATACTTCCCGCCCCGGCGCACGAAGTACATTGGCACATCAAGCGCATAGTCGACATAGCGCTCAAAGCCGAACCCGTCTTCGAACACGAACGGCAACATGCCCGTCCGGTCCGGGTCCGTATCGGTCCAGATCTGCGAGCGGTAGGATAGAAAGCCGTTCGGACGCCCTTCCATGAAGGGAGAGTTCGCAAACAGCGCGGTGCCCAGCGGCTGCAGGGCCAGCGCCACGCGGAACTTCTTCACCATGTCGGCTTCAGAACTGAAATCGAGGTTCGATTGCACCGTACAGGTGCGGAACATCATCTGGCGGCCAAGGCGACCAACCTTGTCCATATATTCCATCATGATCTTGTAGCGGCCCTTGGGCATCACCGGCGTCTCGGCGAGGCTCCAAAGCGGGCTCGCCCCGAGCCCCAGAAAAGCGACGCCCAGCGGATCGGCAATCTGGCGGACTTCCTTCAGGTGCTGGCCTACCTCGTTGCAGGTCTGGTGCATGGTCTCCAGCGGTGCGCCAGACAGCTCAAACTGGCCGCCCGGCTCAAGCGAGATACTCGCACCATCCTTCTTAAGGCCAATCAGGTGCCCGCCCTCATTAATAGGCTGCCAGCCAAAGCGATCTCTCAGGCCTTCCAGAATGGAAAGAACGGATGCCTCCCCATCATACGGCAGC
The DNA here is from genome assembly GCA_018222605.1 of Alphaproteobacteria bacterium. Classification (GTDB taxonomy): domain Bacteria; phylum Pseudomonadota; class Alphaproteobacteria; order Caulobacterales; family Hyphomonadaceae; genus Hyphomonas. Next base: position 255,578 of record JAAEZZ010000006.1, on the reverse strand, counting down.
GGCTTCAGACCATCGCGCAAAAAGCCGAACTTCTCGTGCTCGGTCCCGACGCGCCATTCGGCCGCCGGTTTGCTGCCAGCTTCAAGAAATTCAACAAGTTCCGATTTCCCGGAAATGCGAACGGAGGACTCATCGATGTCCGACGTGGGCGTGGTCACAACGAAAGGCTCCCTCAAACTCCTGATGACAGTGCACATAGGGATGTTTCATCCGAGCGCCAACCGGGTTATTCTGATTACTTGGTTTAGAACTCCGGAAGCATCCATGTCGCGATTGACCACAGAAGAGCGTGATGACCTGAAACTCTGGGCACGAATCCATGTGCGCGGCGGGTATGAACCTGTGGAAGAAATCGAGGAGATTCTTCTCGATCTTTCAGAGGAATTCGATTCTCCGCTGTCCGAACGCGATCGTCAGACCGAAGTGCGCTCTGCTGTGATTCAAGCCATTGAAGTCCTGAGGGAAGAACAGACCGGCTGGCCCGTGCTGACAGATTTCGACCGGCTGGAGCTCGCCTTCGACATGCTGGAAGACAAGGACATCGTGGCCCGCCAGAATTTCACCTGCTGCGGAACCTGCGGCGCATCAGAGATCGGCATTGAGATCGAGGATTTCGAATCCTTCGGCCGCGCGGCCCGCGGCTATGTCTTTTTCCACCAGCAGGACACCGAAAGCGCCGTTGAGACGGGCAATTTGTATCTCAGCTATGGCGCAGCCAACAATAATGCCGATGTCGTCTTCCTCGATATCGGCCAGGAAATTCATGATACGCTGAAGGCCGTCGGACTGAATGTCCATTGGGATGGCCAGCTGGAACACCGGATCGGCGTCACCATGGATTGGCAGAGACGCTGGGAAGGCGCGATCCCGAAGCCAATGAAACGCTGGCCTTTCTAGGCCGCGCTCCAGTCTCCGCAAATCGCCTGCCACAGGGTCAGGGCTGACACGACGGCCGTTTCAGCGCGCAGAATTCTCGGCCCCAGGCTGACAGGGTGTGTCCCTTCACGCTGGCGCAAAAAGGCGCGCTCTTCCGGGCTGAAGCCGCCTTCCGGGCCGATGAGTATGGCAGCAGGCTGCCCTTTCAGACCCTCGATCACGGACGCAGCTGACCTGGCCCGCCCAATCTCGCCGCCCCACGGCTTGCCCTCTTCATCGCCAGCCTCATCGCAAAAGATCACGACGGTACCCTGCGGCAGGCCATCCAGCGCCTTGTCGAGACCTGTCAGGTCATGGATCTGTGGCAGGTCCAGTCGTTCGGTCTGCTCGGCCGCCTCCAGGGCAATCTTGTTGAACCGGTCGAGTCGCACGGTGCGGGTTTGCGTGAACTGGGTGACAACAGGCTGAATGGTCTGCACGCCTAGCTCGGTTGCCTTCTCGACGATAAAATCCGTCTCTGATTTCTTCACCGGAGCAAACAGCAGGGTGAGAGGCGGTGCCTCGGTCCCCGTTTGCGGCCGCATCTGCTCCACGGGGCTCAGGATCGCCTGCTTGCCTTCCGGCGGCGCCAACTCAGCCAGCCATTCGCCATCCTGGCCATTGAACACTCGCACCCTGTCGCCCGGCGACAGACGCATCACGCGCAGCAGGTATTTCGACGCTTCATCGTCCAGCCGAACTTCGACGCCGGGCTTAAGATCAGCTTTTACATATAGTCGGGGTTGGGAACTCATGCTGGCGATATACCTTAAAAGAGCAGGAAGTTAAGCAAGAGGTGATCATGTCAGACCAGACGGTAAAATCGGTAAACCCGGCAACAGAAGTTCTCATAGAGGAGTTCTCGCCCTTCACCGAACCCATGATCGACTCTGCCATCGCCAAATCCGATGACTGCTTCAGGGAGTGGCGCAAAACCAGCTTTGAGCACCGCGCCGAGTTGATGAACAAGGCCGCCGATGTGCTGGACCAGAATGCCGAACGCTACGCCCGCCAGATGACGGCGGAGATGGGCAAACCCCTCGCCCAAGCCAAGGCGGAAGTCGAAAAGTGCGCCTGGGTCTGCCGACACTATGCCGAGCATGCTGAGGAATATCTCTCTGACGAACCGATGGAGAGCGGCGGACAGAAGGCCTATGTGCGCCACCTGCCCCTTGGACCCGTATTGGCTGTAATGCCCTGGAACTTCCCGTTCTGGCAGGTCTTCCGCTTTGCCGCGCCAACCCTGATGGCTGGCAATACAGGCCTGTTGAAACACGCCTCCAATGTCTGGCGCTCTGCGCTGAACATCGAGGAAGTGTTCCGGGAAGCAGGCTTTCCCGAAGGCTGTTTCCAGACCCTGCTGATCGGCTCCAGCGCCGTAGAGGGCATCATTGAGGATAGCCGCGTAAAGGCGGTGACGCTGACCGGCTCCGGCCCGGCCGGGCAATCTGTCGCGGCGACTGCAGGCAAACAGCTCAAACCCTCGCTGCTGGAGCTTGGCGGATCGGATGCCTTTATCGTCATGCCCTCCGCAGACCTTGAGACAGCGCTGGACACAGCGGTGAAGGCGCGCACGCAGAACAATGGGCAATCCTGCATCGCCGCGAAACGCTTCTTCGTACACGCCGACATTTTTGACGCCTTCAAGGAAGGCTTCGAAGCCCGCTTTGAAGCCCTGACAGTCGGCGCCCCGATGAGCGATGAGACTGACATCGGCCCCCTCGCCACAGGCCAGATCCGCGATGAACTGGCCGAGCAGGTGGAAAAGTCTAAGCGCTCTGGCGCGAAGGCCTTCCATGCGGGCGCAGGCCTGCCGGAGAAGGGCTATTGGTTTGATCCCGCGATCCTCTATGACGCCCCCGATGGCAGCCCCTCTGCGGAGGAAGAAATGTTCGGCCCCGTCGCCAATGTCTGGAAGGTGGAGAGCCTTGAAGACGCCATCGCCCGTGCCAATCGCAGCATCTACGGGCTCGGCTCTGTCATCTTCACCCAGGATGAGGACGAAATGGACATGGCCATCGACCATCTGGAAGCCGGCGCCACCTTCATCAATGCGATGACCGCCTCCGATCCGCGCCTGCCCTTCGGCGGTATCAAGCAATCCGGCTATGGCCGTGAGCTTTCCGCAGACGGCATCAAGGCCTTCGTGAACCGCAAGACGGTGTATCTGGCCTGAGCAAATGCAGATGGAATTCGCCCAAAACGGGTGAATGGCTGTTGGATGCGCTGTTTTTCGGTATAAGCCGCTGCGATGGATGAAGATACGCGGACCATACCGGCGGATAGCGCCCTGCCCGGCTGGCTTTCGAGCCTGCCCGAGAGCTGGCGCCCCTATGCCATGCTGGCCCGACTGGATCGCCCCGTAGGCATTTGGCTGCTCTATCTGCCGTGCATCATTGGCCTTGCCTTTCAGCGCCTCGGCTCTGGCGTCTACATCGCAGACATCGCCTGGACCCTGCTGTTCCTGATCGGTGCCACGGTCATGCGGGGCGCAGGCTGCACCTGGAACGACATTACCGACCGCGACATTGACGCCAGCGTCAGTCGCACGGCCCAGCGCCCGCTGCCGTCCGGGGCGGTCACGCTGCGCCAGGCCTATATCTTCCTCGCTGCGCAGCTGCTGGTCGGCCTGCTCGTCTGGCTGTGCCTGCCGTTGGACGCAAAGATTGTTGCCCTCCTTTCCCTGCCGCTGGTGGGCGCATATCCCTTCATGAAGCGTGTTACCTGGTGGCCGCAGGCCTGGCTGGGCATGACCTTCAATTGGGGCGTTCTGGTAGGCGCGGCGACGGCCAGCATCATCACGCCGCAAGTGATCATCCTGTATGCCGGCCTCATCCTTTGGACGATTGCCTATGACACGATCTACGCCCTGCAGGACCGTGAAGACGACGCGCTGATCGGCGTGCGTTCGACCGCCCGCCTGTTCGGGCAGCGCGCCGTGCTGATCAGCTTCTGCTTCCATATGGGGTCCGCAGCCCTGATCGCGCTGGCCGCCTCTCTCAATGGCGCAGGCCGGGTGGGCGCAGCCACAGCGCTGGCCTTCCTGATCCATGGCATCTGGCAGACCGCCCGCCTGAAATCCACACAGGAGCGCTCAGCGCTCGCCGTGTTCAAATCCAATGTCTGGGCAGGCGCAATCGTCGCCATCGGCTTTGCCTTTTCTGCCATGCTGCCCGACTCAAAACCGAAATCCCTGTTCGCCCATCACGAGATTGTGCCCGAAGGCCCCGCCAGCGAAATGAAGCTGCCCTTCGGACTGGAACTGAAGCGGCACACGCATTCTCCCTCCGATCCCGGCGAGACATGGTTTGCCAGTGACACGATCCGCGCCCTGAAGCGCGAAGGCGTGATTCCCCCAGACGAGCTGGAACCCGATTCTGACGAATAGGGCTTTGCCCTGTCTGGTCTTTTTGCCCCTCACCTCTCACCGCCTTTGGCGGCGGGCCCATCCTCTCCCGGGGGGAGAACGGCCCTCAAGCAAGGCGGCTGCTGTCGGCGTTCCTCCTGCGCCAGAAGTCGGACTGGCGCGAACCATCCGGGTTTCCTGATATTCCGATGCCCTTTCACAAGAGCCGTGCGCGGCGGGCGCCGTGGCGCTCCGCCTGGAATGAAATAAGGCTACGGAATGGAGCGTTACCGCCCGCCGCGCCGGTCAGGAGCTTTGGCGGGATATGCTCAACATACCCCAAGGTCCCGGGTCTTCTGAGCGAACATACAGCAAACGGAGCATCCGGGCTTTTTACCCGAGAGATCCATCCGGGGAGCAAGCTCCCGTACGCCCGACGAGGTGGATGCCCTACCGGCTTTCACCGGCTCACCCTGGCCTGACCTGCCTAGGCACCGGGAAGACCGTCTCTCCCCCCAATGCCATCCTGACCCTGCCCCCACGACCAGAACGGTACCTGATCCGGCCCCCCGTGTGAACAGAGGGGCAGTATGTGTTGGGTGGGTTTCAGACGGATTGGGTTTGGGGAGCCGCCATTCATCCTTCGACTTCGCTCAGGCTGCCGAGGATCAGACATCGCACCGCGATGTCCTGAGGCAGGCAGGGGCGCAAGCGCCGGGCTTGGAAGCATCAGCACGAGCGCGGGCTGGGGGATTGGCTGGATCTCTATCCCACAAACTTCCGTGCCTGACGCCCTGGACCCCGGCCTACGCCGGGATGACAGGGTGGGGAGTGGGCTCACAGGGCGCGGCATGCATCACAAACGGGCCTGCTTCAAAAAATTCAGGCGGTTTCCGCGATGTCATGCAGGAAATACAGCAGGGTGCGACCCATTTACCCCTTATCGCGTATAGACATTGTGCAATTGCGAAAAAGGCGTGATCGGTAAGGTATGACTTCAGATAAACAGCCCCCACAGGAAAGCCTGGACCCAACAGACTGGGAGGCCTTTTCCACCCGTCTGCACAGCATGCTGGACGCCGCCATTGGCAAGATGCGCACCGCCAGCGAAGGCCGTGTCTGGACGGAGCCACCGGAAGACCTGCGCGCGAAATTCAGCCTGGATGGGACCCCGCATAGCCCCGACGAAGTGGACAGCACGCTGCGTTATCTGTTGCCCTATGGCGTGGGGAATACGCATCCGCGTTTCCTCGGCTGGGTACATGGGTCAGGCACGCCTGCCAATCTGGCCGCAGACATGGCCGCCGCCGCAATGAATGCGAATACCGGCGGGCGCAATCATGGCGCCATTCAGGTCGAGCGCGAGGTGATAGACTGGTGCCGCCGCCTCTATTCCTTTCCAGAGACCACAAGCGGCCTGATCGTTTCCGGCACATCCATGGCGACCATTATCGGCCTGAAAGTGGCGCGCGACAGCCAGCTTGACTTTGAAAGCCGCAGAAGCGGCGTATGCGGACAGAAACTTGTCGGCTACACTTCCAGCGAAGCCCATGCCTGCATCGCGCGGGCGTTTGACATGCTGGGCCTTGGCTCAGATGCCCTGCGCCGTATCCCCGTCACGCCGGACCACATTATGGATGTGTCAGCCCTGAAGGAGATGATCGCAAAGGACCGCGCCGAAGGCTGCACCCCGTTCATGATCGCCGGAACCTGTGGATCCGTGAATGCGGGCACGATCGATGATCTTGATACGCTGGCTGATATTTCGGATACGGAGAATTTGTGGTTCCATGTAGACGGCGCCTTCGGCGCGCTCGGCATATTGAGCGACCGCCTGCGCCCGCGCCTGAAAGGGCTGGAACGCGCAGATTCACTGGCCTTCGATTTCCATAAATGGCTGCATGTGAATTATGATGCCGGCTGTATCCTTGTTCGGTCTGGCGAGGCGCATCTGCGCAGTTTCTCTGACAGGCCGGATTATCTGAAATCCAGCGAGCGCGGCCTGGCAGCCGGAAGCCCCTGGCCTGTCGAGTTTGGCCCGGAACTGTCACGCGGCTTTCGCGCGCTGAAAGTATGGGCGCATATTGCTGAACATGGCGAGGAAAAGCTCGGCCGTCTTATCACCCGAAATTGCGAGCAGGCCGCCTATCTGGGGGAACTGGTGCAGGCGGCGCCGGATCTGGAGCTGCTGCTGCCTGTCTCGATGCAGATTTGCTGTTTCCGCTATGTGCGCGCCGGCCTCAGCGATGAGGCGCTGAACACGCTGAACGAGGACATCGTCATGCAGCTGCAACTGCAGGGCATTGCGGCGCCCTCCACCACACGGATCAGCGGACGCCTGGCCATTCGCGTGAACATCACCAACCATCGCACGCAGTTTTCAGACCTTGATCTGCTGGTGCGCGAAATCGAGCGAATTGCTGCCGATCTGACATCTGACTGAAGCTTTATTTGAACCTTGGCCTCAGGGGCCCTACTTATGGGCCATGACAGTTGTAATCGAAATGGTATCGGACCTCGTTTGCCCCTGGTGTTGGCTGGGCAAGCGCAGGATTGAAGGCGCAATCGCCCTGACCCCGGATGTCGACGTTCAGTTGATCTTCCGCCCCTATGAGCTGGACCCGTCGGTGCCGGCGGGCGGTGTCGACTATAAGGAATACATGCGGGAGAAATTTGGCTCTGATGAAGGCAAGGACCGCGCCAGCACGATGCGTCAGGCCCTGATCGACTATGGCCAGGAAGAAGGCATCCCCTACCAGTTCGACAAGATTACGCGCCGGCCCAACAGCTTTGATGCCCACCGCCTGGTGCGCTGGGCACAGGGCCAGGAGCAAGGCTCCGCCGCCAAGGAAGCGCTGTTCAAGGCTTTCTTCCATGACGGGCGCGACATTGGCGATCATGAGGTGCTGGTGGATATCGCAGGCCAGATTGCCCTGGACCAGAAGATCGTCGCGGATCTGCTGGCCACAGATGCCGATGTTGAAAATGTGCGCAATGAGGCCAATCTGTTCCGCCAGATGGGCGTGACCGGTGTGCCGACCTATATCGCCAACCGCCAGTTCGCGGCCCAGGGCGCGGAGACCTCCGAAAAGCTGGCGAAATTCATCCGCCATGCCGCCACGCATGAGCCGGAAGAACGTCCTGCGGGCTGATCAGTCTGGCTGGCACCAGAACAAACAAAAACGCCGCCCCGGTCTGGAGCGGCGTTTTTTGTGTCTGGTATCGCGCGGGCCTTAGTGGACTAGGGCGGCCTTCAGGCTTTCGAGATAGTCGAAGTGTTCCTGCAGGGTGATGCGTGCGGAATCATCCTTGTCGAGGGACTGGATCTTCAGCAGCGTGGCATCGATCTCTTCCTGAACGCTGGCCGCCGTCACGTCTTCCAGCAGGCGAGCTTCCTCAGCGAGGATAGTGAGGCCTTCGGAGGTGACGTCCGCAAAACCACCGCGTACGAAAATGCGCATTTTGGTGGCGCCGTTCTCAAGCACGCGGACAATGCCATTCTTGAGTGTGGTCATGAAGGGCGCGTGGTTGACCAGCACGCCGAACTCACCCTCAGAGCCGGGCGCGATCACATGATCCACCTCGCCGGAGAAAACCTCCTTGGCGGGGGAAACGAGCGAAAAGTGGAGTTTGTCGGCCATACTCTCTTGATCCTTGGATTTCACTCAGGACGCTCCAGCTAAGGGATTGTCCAGTGACCGCCCCCGCCCGGCTTGTTCGCCAGAGCGGGAACGGGAAATTGGGGTGACTTACGCGTCAGCCAGCATTTTCTCGGCTTTGGCTTTCGCCTCTTCCATGTTGCCGACCATGTAGAAGGCCTGCTCCGGAAGGTGATCATACTCACCGGCGATGAGGCCTTTGAAGCCAGCAATCGTGTCTTCCAGTTTCACCTGGACACCCGGGGAGCCGGTGAAGACTTCAGCCACGTCGAACGGCTGTGACAGGAAGCGCTCAACCTTACGGGCACGGGCCACGGCCAGTTTGTCTTCCTCGGACAGCTCGTCCATGCCGAGAATGGCGATGATGTCCTGCAGTTCCTTGTAGCGCTGGAGGATCTCCTGCACGCCACGCGCAACATTGTAGTGATCTTCGCCGACGATCATCGGGTCGAGAATACGGCTGGTGGAGTCCAGCGGGTCCACGGCCGGATAGATACCCTTCTCGGCGATGGCACGGTTGAGAACCGTCGTGGCATCAAGGTGGGCGAAGGACGTGGCAGGCGCCGGGTCGGTAAGGTCGTCAGCCGGAACGTAAACGGCCTGAACCGAGGTGATGGACCCCTTGGTCGTGGAGGTAATACGCTCCTGCAGGCCACCCATGTCGGTTGCCAGCGTCGGCTGGTAGCCCACAGCGGAAGGAATACGGCCGAGAAGTGCGGACACCTCTGCGCCAGCCTGCGTGAAGCGGAAGATGTTGTCCACGAAGAACAGAACGTCTTTGCCTTCTTCGTCGCGGAAGTATTCCGCCTGAGCCAGACCGGTCAGAGCCACACGTGCACGGGCACCCGGAGGCTCGTTCATCTGACCATAGACCAGAGCGATACGGCTCTCGCCTTCCAGGTCGATAACCTTGGATTCGATCATCTCGTGGTAAAGGTCGTTCCCTTCACGGGTACGCTCACCCACACCGGCGAACACGGAGTAACCCCCGAACAGTTTCGCGATGTTGTTGATCAGCTCCATGATCAGAACCGTCTTGCCCACACCGGCACCGCCGAACAGGCCGATCTTGCCGCCCTTCACATACGGGCAGAGCAGGTCAACAACTTTGATGCCCGTAACGAGCACTTCGGACTCGGTCGACTGGTCAACGAATTCCGGGGCTTCCGCGTGGATCGGACGACGCATGTCGGTATCCACCGGGCCACGCTCGTCGATCGGCTCGCCGATGACGTTCATGATGCGGCCGAGCGTTGCCGGACCAACCGGAACGGTGATCGGGCTGCCGGTATCGGCAACAGCCTGACCGCGCACCAGCCCCTCTGTGGAGTCCATGGCGATGGTGCGGACAGTGCTCTCGCCCAGGTGCTGGGCAACTTCCAGCAGCAGGCGGTTGCCGTTATTATCTGTTTCGAGCGCGTTCAGAATGGCGGGCAGTTCGCCGTCGAACTCGACGTCGACAACAGCACCGATGACCTGAGACACGCGGCCTTTGGCGTTTGCGGGAGTGCTCATGCGGGTCGTCTCCTTTGGAGCGGGTATAAGGATACAGTCTGGGCCATGCTAGAGTGCCTCGGCCCCGGAGATGATCTCGATCAGCTCCTTGGTGATCTGCGCCTGGCGGGCGCGGTTATATTGCAGCGACAGCGAGTCGATCATTTCGCCAGCATTGTTGGTGGCGTTGTCCATCGCGGTCATGCGGCTGGCCTGTTCACCCGCAGCACTCTCCAGCATTGCGGACAGGATCTGCGTATTGATGTAACGCGGTAGCAGGGTTTCGAGAATGCCCTCTTCCGACGGCTCGTAAATGTAGAGCGCGTTACCGACTTTGGCATCTTCAGCCTCTGCCGGCATGGAGGCCGGGATCATCTGCTGCGCCGTCGGCACCTGGCTGAGGACGTTCTTGAACTGAGAGTAGATGAGCGTCGCAACATCAAACTCGCCAACCTCAAAATCCTTGGTCAGCTTCTTGCCGAGGCTGATGGCTGACTCAGAAAAGTCTCCACCCTTCACCCCGGACAGGTCGGCATGACCAACAAACAGGTCGCCATATTCGCGGGACAGCTGTTCGCGCCCCTTCTTGCCGACCGTGAGGATCTTCACGGTTTTACCTTCGGCGCGGAGTTCACCAATCTTCTGCTTGGCCAGCTTCACCACATAGGTGTTGAAGCCACCGGCCAGACCACGTTCTGCCGTCAAAACGACGATCAGATGCGTATCTTCCGAACCGGTGCCGGTCAGCAGTTTCGGCCCGCCTGCACCGGCAGACGCAGACAGGTTTGCGAGAACCGAAGCCATACGCTCGGCATAGGGCCGCGAAGCTGTCGCGGCCTCTTGTGCGCGCTTCAGCTTTGCCGCGGCCACCATTTGCATGGCCTTGGTGATCTTCCGCGTGGATTTCACGCTTCCAATCCGGTTCTTGAGGTCCTTCAAGCTGGGCATGTCAGGCCTTCGTTCTTCGTTCTCGGTCTACGGGCGATCAGGCGAATTTCGACGTGAAATCGTCGAGCGTCTTCTTGATCTCGGCTTCGATGTCGTCCGTCAGAGCTTTCTCGTCGCGGATTTTCTTCAGAAGGTCAGTCTTCGCGCCACGCACGTGAGCCAGCAGCTCTTTCTCGTAGCGGGTGACATCCTTCAGTTCGACCTTGTCGAGGTAGCCACGCGTACCAGCGTAGATCACGATAACCTGCTCTTCCATCAGCAGCGGCGAGTATTGCGGCTGCTTCAGAAGTTCCGTCAGGCGGGCACCACGGTTCAGCAGGCGCTGGGTTGCGGCGTCGAGGTCGGAACCGAATTTCGCAAAGGCGGCCATCTCACGATACTGGGCGAGCTCGCCCTTCATGGAACCGGCAACCTTCTTCATGGCCTTCGTCTGGGCTGCAGAGCCCACACGGGACACGGACAGACCGACGTTCACAGCCGGGCGGATACCCTGGTAGAACAGGTCCGTCTCAAGGAAGATCTGACCGTCGGTGATGGAGATCACGTTGGTCGGGATGTAGGCAGACACGTCGTTGGCTTGGGTCTCAATGATCGGCAGAGCTGTCAGGGAGCCAGCACCGGCAGCGTCACCCATTTTGGCGGCGCGCTCCAGCAGACGGCTGTGCAGGTAGAACACGTCACCCGGATAGGCTTCCCGGCCCGGCGGACGACGCAGCAGCAGGGACATCTGGCGGTAAGCCACAGCCTGCTTGGAAAGGTCATCATAGATGATCAGGGCGTGCTTGCCGTTGTCACGGAACCACTCACCCATGGCGCAACCGGTAAACGGTGCGAGGTATTGCATTGGAGCCGGTTCGGATGCCGTGGCAGCCACAACGATCGTGTAGTCGAGGGCACCGCGCTCTTCGAGCGTCTTGACCACCTGGGCCACGGTCGAACGCTTCTGACCAATAGCAACGTAGACGCAGAACAGTTTCTCGCTGTCGTCTTTCGCCGCGTCATTGGTCGCTTTCTGGTTCAGGATGGCATCAACGCAAACAGCCGTCTTGCCGGTCTGGCGGTCACCAATGACCAGCTCGCGCTGACCACGGCCGACCGGGATCATGCCGTCAATGGCCTTGATACCCGTCATCATCGGCTCATGCACGGATTTACGCGGGATGATGCCTGGCGCTTTCACGTCAACACGGGCACGCTCAGCAATATCCGTGATCGGGCCCTTGCCGTCGATCGGCTCACCAAGTGCGTTCACGACGCGGCCCAGCAGGCCCTTGCCGACCGGAGCCGACACGATCTCGTCGAGGCGCTTGACGGTGTCGCCTTCTTTAATGCTGCGGTCATCACCGAAGATAACGACACCCACATTGTCGCTCTCCAGGTTCAGGGCCATGCCCTTGATGCCGCCATCGAATTCGACCATTTCGCCGGCCTGAACGCTGTCGAGGCCATAGATACGGGCGATACCATCGCCGACTGACAGAACCTGGCCGACATCGGACACTTCGGCTTCAGCGCCAAAGCTTTCGATTTGCGACTTCAGGATGCCCGAAATTTCTGCTGCTGAGATATCCATCGAGCTACTCATGCTCCCTTCATGGCGGTGTTCATGCGATCCAGTTTGGCGGCGAGGCTGGCGTCAACGAGTTGAGAGCCGATGCGCAGCTGTATGCCACCGATCAACGAGGGGTCTACCTCGCTGGAAAGTTCCACCTCGCCGCCTACGGCCTTGGCGAGGATTGATTCGATACGCTGACGCTCGGCGCCAGACATTTCCTTGGCAGTGCGAACAACTGCGCGCTTCACGCCGCGCTGCTTCGCATACAATTCGTCAAAGGCGTGTTGTGCGTCGACGATATCACGCGCACGACCATTTTGGGCCATCGTGCCGATAAATTTCGCCAGCAGGTCCGTCATGCCAGCTTTCTTTACCACTTCAGCCAGAGCCTTCACCTTCTCTTCACGAGAGAAAGCCGGAGACTCCAGAAGACGGGTCAGGTCCTCGGACTCCTCAGCCATGGCGACGAACGCCTTGTAATCATTGTGGACATCGGCAATCGCGCCTTTGTCCTGAGCGAGTTCGAAGAGGGCGCTGGCATAGCGCCGGGCAGCTTCACTCGCGTGTGTCACTTTATTTGCAGCCAAGGTTCGGTCGTCCATGGTTGAATCGGGCGGGATTAGCCCAGAAAATACAGCGCAGGGCTGCGCACACGCTGTGCGCGCCCACAAAAACTTTGCGCCGCTTAGCATCAGTCTTTCAGCCTGACAACATCGCCAAAGCGCCATTGCCTGCGGCGAACTGGCATTCCCCTACGGCGTTAGCGCCTACAGGAAAGAGTAAGGGTCGATATCCACAGACATGCGCACGGGATTCGGTAGCTTCAAACGGGCCGTCCAGACGGCCATATAGGCCGAAAGATCAACATTTCTGGGGGCTTTGACGAGGAATCGCCTCCGGTGACGCCCCCGCAGGACGGTAATGGGCGCTGGAGCCGGACCGAAGACCTCGATTCCCTCCCCATTCGGCGCCTGGGAGATCACTTCCTGCGCCACCTGATCCACCATCTCGGCTGAGGGCGCAGAGAGAATCATTGCGGCGAGCCGCCCGAACGGTGGCAGGCCCAGTTCAGCCCGCACATCCCGCTCGATCTGGAGGAAGCCATCGCGATTATTGTCTGCCAGGGCCAGCATGGCCGGATTGTCCGGCGCATAGGTCTGCACCAGCGCCCGGCCTGGCCGTTCGGCGCGCCCGGCACGGCCCGCCACCTGGCTCAACAACTGATAGGTCCGCTCGCCTGCGCGCAGGTCTCCGCCCTTCATGCCGCTATCGGCGTCCACAACGCCTACCAGCGTAAGATTCGGGAAGTTGTGGCCCTTGGCGACGATTTGCGTTCCGATCAGGACATCAATCTCGCCCTGCTCCATCCGGTCCACGATTCCCCGTGTCGCTTCACCGCCCTGCGCCGTATCTGAGGAGAATATCTCGATCTGCGCCTCCGGCATCAGAACGCGCACTTCTTCCGCCACGCGCTCCACGCCTGGACCGACGCCCATCAGCGAATCCGCCGCCCCGCAATGCGGGCAGGTCTTGGGCTTCGGAATGGAATAGCCGGTGACATGGCAGACGAGACGTCCGGTATAGCGGTGTTCGGTCAGCCAGTTCTCTGTGCCGGGCGTCTTCAGACGCTCACCGCAGCTCTTGCAGATCACAAGCGGCGCATAGCCACGACGGTTGAGAAACAGAAGTGTCTGCTCGCCCGCCTCGAACGTCTCCTGCATGGCCTGGATCAGATGCGGCGACAGCCAGTGATTCCGTTCCGGTGGTGCGCGGCGCAAATCCACCAGCTCCACATCCGGCAAGCGCGACGCGCCGGGGCGCGCAGACAGCTGTAGCCGTGTGTAGCGCCCGAGTTCCGCATTCACCATCGTCTCCAGCGCAGGCGTGGCAGAGGCCAGCACAACGACGGCCTCTTCCAGCTTTGCCCGCATCACCGCCATGTCGCGCGCATGATAGGTGACGCCGTCTTCCTGCTTGTAACTGCCATCATGTTCTTCATCGATGATGATCAGCTTCAGGCGGCGATATGGAAGAAACAGGGCGGAGCGCGCACCAATGACGATTCGCGCGCGGCCATGGACGACCTCCCGCCAGGTGCGGCGGCGATCCTTGTCGGAAAGGCCTGAGTGCCAGGGCGCAGGCGCAGCGCCGAAGCGAACCTCGAAGCGGGACAGAATCGCCTGCGTCAGCGCGATTTCCGGCAGCAGGACGAGGATCTGCGCTTCCGGGTCACGCCGCAGCGCCTCTGCAATGGCCTCGAAATAGACTTCCGTTTTGCCGGAGCCGGTGACCCCATCAATCAGGAATGTGTGAAAGCCGCCAGACGCCACGGCAGCCGTCAGTTCCTTTGCGGCCTCAGCCTGCTCATCTGTCAGCACAGCGCCGGGAAGATCGGGGGATGGCTCCGCATAGGGCAGGTCTGTCTCCACGACTTCCGCCCTTAGAACGCCCGCGTCTGCAAGGCCCTTCACGACACCGGACGAAACCTCTGCGGCAGCCGCGAGCGCTGTTGCGGTCTGCGGGCCAAGCTCCTCGGCGGCGGCGAGAAGGCGGCTGCGCGCCTCGGTCAGTCGGGGCGGCTCCTGCCCGGTCAGATGGTAAACCGTCTCGGTGGGCGATGGCCCAAGTCCGGCCCGTGCGCGCAAGACCATGCCCAGCACATGCCCCGGATGCGAGACTGTGTATTTCGCGGCCCACAAGATAAAATCCCGCATGGATCGCGGCATGGGCGGCGCATCATAGACATGCACCACCTCTTTCAGCTTGCGGCCCTCACCTGCACTATCGGGCAATATCTCCAGCACAATGCCGAGGCGCTCATACTTGCCAAGCGGCGCCGCTACATAGGCCCCTTCGGACACGGCCAGTCCTTCCGGGGTAGCATAATCAAACGGCTCCGGCAGAGGTAAGGGAAAGAGAATCCGCGCGACAGGCATGCCGTTTCCTACTGCCTTGCCTCTGGCCTGTCGAACCCCTCCCGACACCTTCAGCCTCCTCCGCTCGGCACCGTCCGCCTGCTTGCCCTTTGGCTGTCTCGTTTGCATTATGGCAAAGGCTGATTATGTCGGCTCCTCAAGACACTAGACTTTCTGGGCCGCCTCATACAGCGCGCTCAGCTCAGCAGCGGCCAGTTTCAGCGGCTCATCGCTGCCGCTGACCCGGCACTGGATCAACGCACCCTCCAGCGCCGCAATCGCAAAGTGCGCCAAGCGCACCGCTCGTGCCTCCGAGATACCCGCACGCAGAGCGGCGTCCGTCAGCACCCTCGCCCAACCTGCAAAGGCCACGCTGCCCGCCTCCCGGATGGACTGATGCTCCGGCACCGTCTCAAGCAGTGTCGTCGTGATCGGGCAGCCGTCCCGGTAGCCGGACTGTATCAACCACCCGGCCAGCATCTCCAGATAGCGCGCTACCAAGTCGCCTGGCCCGTCGGATATCTCCGCCAGCGTCTCCAGCGTACGGGTCACCGTCCTGCCGGCAATCTCTACCGCCTTGGCGCCGATCTCCACCTTGCCGCCTGGAAAATAATGATAAAGCGAGCCCTTCGGCGCCCCGCTGGCCGCCAGAATGTCGGCAAGGCCGGTCGCCGCATACCCCTTCTGCCGGAACAGCCTTATCGATTCAGTCAGGATCGCGTCCCTATGCTTACCTGCCGCCGCCATATGCAACTCCCAAAATTATATAGACTGGTCTACATATTCAAGGTACGCTTCAAGTCGCTAAAAAGCAATGAGGAAGGACTGGCCAGATGAACCCTGCACATGAAATTCCGGTCGGATTTGCCCCTCACTTTCGCAAAAGCGGCCTAACCGACCCGTGGGAGCCGCTCTATTCCTGCAATACAGGTGAGGCGATCTGGATCGGCCTGCGTGCTGGCCCTGCCCACGCCAACTCCCGCGGCTTCGTTCACGGAGCGCTGATAACGGCCCTGGCTGACAATGCGATGGGGCTTAGCTGCGCCCTGTCGCTCAGTGGCATTTCCGGTCTCGTCACGGTGGGGCTGTCGGTCGATTTCCTGGCTTCCGCCCAGCTGGACCAATGGGTGGAAATCCGTCCCGTGGTGCTGAAAACGGGAAAAAATCTCTGCTTCTGCACAGCCACGGTTCACTCAGACGATAGACTCTGTGCCCGCGCCAACGCCACGTTCCGCGCCCTAAAGGCCTCCTGACCCTGAAGGCCCGGTATAAAGGCTTAAGCGCTGAACCTCCCAGAGCGCGCCCACATTTTTCTGAACGTGTATGCTGCATCCTTGCCGCCGCGATATGACTTGCCAGCCCGTGGCCACCGCCCTACCCCTTTTGCATGGTAAAAGACCTTGTTTCCGGCTACGAGCCCATGACCTCCATCGAGGCGATTACGGCTGGCCTTGAATCCGTGGGGTATATCTCCACGCGCCCGATTTCCACGTCTGTCTTCCTGGCCCATGGCCTGCGCAAGCCCATCCTGATCGAAGGCCCGGCGGGCGTCGGCAAGACGGATCTGGCCGCCTCGCTGTCTCGCTGGCTGGATGTGCCGCTGCTGCGCTTGCAATGCTATGAGGGCCTCGATGAAGGCAAGGCGTTGTATGAATGGAAGTATGGCAAGCAATTGCTCTACACCCAGATCCTGAAAGAGAAACTGAACGATGTGATCGGCGACGCGCAGACACTGGAGGCCTCCCTCAGCGAGTTGGGCACATTCGAAGACCTGTTCTTCTCCGAGCAATTCCTGGAAGCCCGCCCCTTGCTGACCGCCATGCGCCAGTCTGCCGGCAGCGTGCTGTTGGTCGACGAGATCGATAAATCCGATGAGGAGTTCGAGGCTTTCCTGCTGGAAGTCCTGTCTGATTACCAGGTGACGGTTCCGGAAATCGGCACCATTCGGGCGAATGTTCCGCCGATCGTTATTCTGACCTCGAACAATGTGCGGGAGCTGGGCGACGCCCTGAAGCGCCGCTGTCTGCACCTGCATATCGGCTTTCCGGACCACAAGCGCGAACAGCGCATTGTTCAGGCACGCGTGGAGGGCATCTCCGAAACCCTGCTTGACCAGATGGTCGGTTTTGTCCAGTCCATCCGTGAACTGGATATCAAGAAACGGCCATCCATTGCAGAGACGGTGGACTGGGCCAAGACCCTGCTGCTATTGCACGCGAACACTCTGGACGAGACCTTTGTGCGCAACACATTGAATGTCCTGCTGAAGCATGAGAGCGACATTGCGGCCGTCACAACGGACATCCCCAAACTTGTAAGGCAGGCCGTAAGCGGACAATCAGCTTCCGGGCGCGCTTCGCCATATTGAGGCCGGCATGGACCGGCAGATCACCAGCTTCATTCGCGCACTACGGTCATCCGATGTCCGGGTTTCAACGGGTGAAGCCTTGGATGCCGTGCGCGCCGTCGCCCTGGTTGGCTATTCGGACAGAACACTTCTGAAGGATACGCTTGGCTGCGTTTTGGCTAAGTCACCGGATGAGAAGGTGACATTCGACGAATTGTTCGATCTATACTTCTCGCGCAAGGACACGCCGCTCGGCAGTGGTGAGTCATCCGATCAGAACCAGGAGGCAAACTCCGATACCGCCGCCAAGGACGCCCCGCAGGACCTCGTCGAGCTGATGGAGTCTGGCGACGAAACGGCCATCACGACCGCAATCGAAAAGGCCGCCAGCGCCGCAGAGGTGGACGATATCCGCTTCTCCACTCAGATGGCCTATTATGCGCAGCAGATGGTGAAACAGATGGGCGGCGAATCCCTGCAGGCGCGTTTGCTGGATGCATTGTCTCAGCATACGGACGAGGGCGAAGCCGAGGCTGAACACCTGATCGATATGCGCCGTGATCTGACCAGGCGCGCAAGAGAGCGCGCACAAAGGGCTTTTGACGTTTTCGGCAAGGGCGAAACCCGCCAGTTTCGCGAGGACTATGCCGCCAGCAAGCGCCTATCCGCGCTCGACCGGTCTGACATGGAGCGCATAAAAGTCCTCGTCGCCAAGATTGCCAAGCGACTTGCTGTAAAGCACTCCCGCCGACGCAGAAAAAAGTCTCGCGGGCAACTGGATGTGCGCCGCACAATGCGGGCCAATGCCGGCATGGACGGCGTCCCCTTCAATGTCATCTGGCGGCAAAAGAAGCGCGAGCGGCCAAAGATTGTTGTCGTCTGCGACGTCTCGGGCTCGGTTGCCCAATATGTCCGCTTCCTGTTGCTGTTGCTATGGTCGATGAAGGATGTGGTTCCGGACCTGCACGCCTTTGCCTTTTCGGGCCGGCTGTATGAGGTGGACGAGTATCTGGAAGACAAGCCCTTTGAGGACGCGATGGCAGAGATCATGCGCGTGGCGGGGCTCGGCTCGACCAGCTATGGTCAGGCCTGGTCAGACCTGAAAGTGGATCATGAACAGCTGATTGACCGCCGCACCACTCTGATGGTGATAGGAGATGGCCGCTCCAATTATGGTGATCCGCGAACGGATCTGTTCCGGGATTTTGCCAGCCGCGCCAAGCGTACAATCTGGCTGACCCCGGAAGGCCCTGGCTTGTGGGGCACCGGAGATAGCGAAATTCCGCGATATCACCCCTACTGCAATCAGATTAGCCATGTTGCGACGCTGAAAGACCTGGAACGCGCCGTAGACGATGTGCTGAGCGCGTACAACTGATCGCCCTCGCCTTTAGGATTTCAGACACAAAAAACCCCGGCCGCCGGGCCGGGGTTTTCGAATATTTGACGTTGGAAGCCTTAGCTGGCTTGAGCCTTACACTCCGGCGTCGCTTCAAACTTCTCCCGTGCCGCGGTCAGGCGTTCCGGAACTGTTTTGCAGTTCTCCGGCACATTGTCTTCACCCAGAACAGCGAGGCGCTTACAGATCTTCGCTTCGTTCTCGACATTGAGATAGGCGGCCTGAACCTCAAAGCAAACCAGAGCGGATGCGGTGGCTTCTTCGGAGTTCATGAACTGAATCCAGCTGCTGCCGGCACGGTTGCCAGCCTGGCGGAAGGCTTCACGAGCGCCTGAGCGATCACCACGTTCATAACGGGATTGGCCGATCATGACCCAGGCGGTGCCGCGGTCTTTCACGCCGCCCATTTGCAGAGCTTTCTGCAGGGCGTTTTCGGTTTCTTCCCATTTCTGAAGGTCAGCATAGGAACGGCCAAGACGCTCATACATCGCACCGCCACCGCCGGCATCAGCAGCCTGACGGATAACCGGAATGGCTTTCTCGTGCTCGCGAGCAACCTGATACAGGTTTGCCAGAAGCTCCAGATGGTCGAGGTTCTTGCTGACACGGCCAGCATTCATCTCTTTTTCCAGGATCTTGGCGGCGTGGTAAGGCGCGTTGAAGCGGTTGTAGAAGTTCACAACGCGCATGATTTCTTCTTCCTTGGTCAACAGACCAGCAAGATACATGGCTTTCTGAACTTCGAACGCTTTGCGCTCTTCGTTTGCGGCATAATAGTTACCGGCAATCGCGTCCCAATACTTGCGCTCGGTGGGGTTGCGGACAAGAACCTCCTCAAGAATTGAGGCCAGCTTCGCTTTGTCATCCACCTGATTATAGAGGTAGATCAGCAGGTCATAGACTTCCTGCTTGTAGTTACTCGCGCCGTCGTCGCGCTTGACTTCTTCAGCCCATTTGATGGCGGTCTTGAAATCATCGACGCGCTGGTACAGCACGGCCAGCTGCCACTTCTGCTGACGGTCAGGTTGTCCACCGGCCTGCTGCCATTTCTTCATGTACTCCAGCGCCTTGTCGACGTTTTCGTCCTGAAGATAGATCTGGGCGATGTTGTAATAGGTTCCGGCAGCATCCTTTTGGGGGATATAGCCTTTCTCGAGAGCCGTGAGCAGGTCGCGCACAGCAGCCTGGCGATCGCCACGCTCAATGTTGATGTAGGCGGACAGCTTGAGGACAGCGCCCTCTTCGTAGCAGTTCAGCTCCATCGACTTAAGCTGGCTCATTGCCTGAGCAGCAGCGGCAAAGTTCTTCTCTGTCATCGCGGCCTGCTCGGCCTTCAGGTAAATTTCACCTGTTTTTGACGAGAATTGAGTTTCTTCACACGTCTGCGCTGCTGCAGCACCAGCACCGAAGGCGACCATCATGCCGGCAAAGACGGCACCTTTGAGGGTTGCTTTAAATCCCATATTTCCTCTCCTGTCCGCAGGATCCGCGGGGTTCAGCTCTTTCAACCGGAATTGACCGGCAGGATCAAGGACTTCCGCGCGCTTTATAACGCTTTTTATGCGCGCGCGTCTGCCATGTACAAATCTGTAGCGTTTCATGGTGAATATGGGTCCATGCAGCCTTGTGCGTCAACGCTGTACTACAGAGTTTTCATTATTATCGGTCCGAATCGAAGCGAAACGCCAACGGGTAAACCGCCCCATACGACTCAACCGCGTGACCGTTCACAATTTGCGGAAGAAACTCGGCCTTTTCCACCGCTCTGCGGGCCTCCGATTCGAAGATCGAGTGGCTGCAACTGGCCTTCACGTTAAAGGGCGTTCCGCGCGGCGTGATATCAAACCGCACATCGCAATCTCCCTCCAATCCTCGCGTTACCGCCGAGGCCGGATATGTGGGCATTGGCGGGCGGACAGGCGTTGCAATGCGGTTATCTATGGGCTGGGGCCCGGTCAGTATTGGTGTGATATGATCAATCGGAAGCCCCTGCGGCGCGCTTCCCACCAGGACGATTGGCGGCATGGAGACCCCCTTGGGCGCCGTGCTGACCTGAGGCGGCGGTGGCGGTGTCACAGCCTCATCAATGACCGGGAACTCATGCTTGCTTCTGACCTCTGTTGGCTCTTCATGAGAGTAGACAATCTCTTCCAGAACACGCGTTTCGGCAGGGGTCAGTTGAACCTCCTTGACCTGGATCAGTCCCGTCATGATGCCAAACAGGCCTGCCGTCACCAATGCCGCCGGCAGCACAGAGGCCAGCAGGCGCTGCCGACCATTCATAAGCCAGGATGACCGCGCTTGGGCAAAGTCGCCCAGCATGTGAGGTATCGTTGATGTTGTCATGTGGCATCCTCCCTATGAATTTATTGTGATAGTATTACATAACTATAACCCTGCGTAAAGAGCCCTCCATATCGAAAAGAAATGTCATGCGCCTGCGTCGAAAACTTATTTAAAACAAAGAAGAAAACTTATTTAAAACAAAGAAAAAGGGCGTCCCGAAGGACGCCCTTTTCCAGGTCTCGAATTCACTCTACCCCTTAGTTGGACAGTTTGAATTCCAGCGGATAGACCACGTTGCGACGCTCGGCGGCCTTACCCCGAATGATCTTCGGCGCAAATTCCACCCGGCCAACCGCGCGTTCAGCTTCACGTGTGAACACGTTGTCCGAGCAGGTTGCCTGGATGTTGTACGGCTTGCCACGCGTATCCACATCAAAGCGAACTTCACAGGTGCCCTCAATGCCGCGCTCAGCCGCACGTTGCGGATATGATGGCATTGGCGGGCGGATCGGCTGGGCATCCCGGTCAGAGATGGCAACCGGGTCAATCGCCAGAGAGTCCATGCGGCCAAGGTTCAGATCGGTCGGCGCGGCACCTTCAATTCTCGGTGTAGGCAAATTGATCTGCGACTTGGTAGCAGACACTTTCGGCGGTGGTGGCGGCTTCTGAGCCGAGTCGATACGCTTCGGCTTGGAACGCTGGCGCACCCGCACATCCGTGTCTTGTTTCTGTGGCGTGATCGCCGTCAACACGCGCTGCTCGCTCTGGTCGAGTTTGACTTCCTTGACGCTGATGAGCGCGCTCATCAGGAGGAAAAGAAGATAAACAACCGGAACAGCAATTCCGAGAGCGACCAGCAGGCGGAGGAAAGGACTGTTGAACATAGCGGTCTCCTAATCTCTCTTCGCCGAAATATCGATCACAGTCGCGCCATCGATCTTGTTGATGGCCTCCATGAGATCAACCAGGACTTCAGCTTCAGAGTTTACGTCTGCCTGAACAACAATCTTACCACGTGGATTGTCTTCGCGCATCTGTTTGATGGTGAAAGACACTTCATCGGGATCCACGACCTTCTTGTCGATATAGATCTCGCTCTCCGCGTTGATAGCGACCAGGATCGCCAAAGGCTTGGCCTGGGCCTTGTTATCCACTTCCGGACGGACAATCGGAACACCAGGCTCCTTGATGAATTGTGCCGTCACAATGAAGAAGATCAGCAGGATGAACACCACGTCCAGCATTGGCGTGAGGTTGACATCATCCTCGGCACCACCACCGGAAGCAGCTTGACGTTTTCTGCGTGCCATATCGTGCTCCTCCTACTCTGTCTGGGACAGGACAAGGTTAACCCCTGTCGTGTAACCAGCGCTGTATGCGGCGTCCCGGATCAGAACGATCACACCGTTTCTGGACTTCGGATGAGCCTGGATAACAACCTGGCTCTCCGGGTTCTCGGCCCGAACACGCTCAATATTTGCGCGAACAGAACCAATATCCGTCGGTCTGCCATTCACCGTGATGAGGTTTGACTCATCAATATAGATCAGAATGGCGGGAACCTGCTGATCCTGCGGCGCATCCGGGTTCGGCGGCGGCGGCGGCTCAAGGCCCAGCGTTTCTTCCTGGGCAAAAGTCGACGTCACGATGAAGAAGATAAGCAGGATGAAGACCACGTCCAACATTGGGGTGAGGTCAACATTCGCCTCTTCTGGGGCTCTTTGGGTACGTCCTCGCATCAACCAATCTCCATCGCGTCTTCTACCTGCTGGACCGAACGGCTTACCCGGCGGTCCATGCCGGACGTGAAAAGAATGCCTGAGAGAGACGCAACCATGCCGGCCATCGTGGGGATCGTTGCGCGAGACACACCGGCCGACATGGCCTTGGCATCTGCACCGCTGGTGATCGCCATGATGTCGAACACTGCAACCATGCCGGTCACCGTGCCGAGCAGGCCGAGCAGCGGCGCGAGCGCTACCATGGCCTTGGTCAGCTGGACATTCTGTTCCGCTTTCATGCGGACTTCAGAGACCAGCTTGTCTTTCACCCAGTGAGCGAGTCGGGATTTCCTGTCGGAGCGCGAACGCCACTCCGCAATCGCTTCTGCGGCCACCTGTTTGTGGGCGAATCTGAAGTAGAACAACCGTTCCAGGATCAGACCCCACATGAAGAATGTTGCGAGCATAATGACCAGCAACACTGGACCGCCACGATCGAGGAAAGCTTGTAAGTCTGCAAAACCCATATCGGGTTACTCCTCGAAGTGAACGAGGGGGGTGGCTTACGCCACCGCCCCGCGCAGGGATTCCGCTTTCTCGGCGACAAGGCCAGCGGCCTGTTCGTCGAGGATCTGCTGGTTGCCACGTGCCATGGAAGCGGCAATGGCGTGAACCAGAAGGAGCGGGATAGCAGCCACAAGACCGAACACCGTGGTCATAAGGGCAACGGAGATACCACCAGCCATCAGTTTCGGATCGCCTGCACCGTAGATCGTGATCGAGGTGAAGGTGATGATCATACCGATAACCGTACCGAGCAGACCGAGCAGCGGGGCGACAGCAGCAAGAACCTTGATGATGTCGTTGAAGCGTTCGATGCGCGGGCTCTCACGCAGGATTTGCTCGTCGAGCTTGAGTTCCAGCGTTTCGATATCGTTTTGCTTGTTCTGTTCGTAGACTTCGAACACGCGTGCCAGCGGGTTGCCGTCGCCAGCCTGACGGGTTTTCGCCGTCTTGCGCATTGCGCCGCCCATCGTGAAGAGCATGAAGATCTTGTAGATGCCGAGCAGAAGACCGACGGCCAGCAAAGCCATGATCACAGCACCAACCGGACCACCTTGCTTGATGCGGTCAGACAGGACCGGCAGGTCGCCGAGGATGCCGAACAGGTTACCCTTGGACGGGTCAACCGGTGCGCGGACCAGCTGATCCGGGCCAGCATTGATCAGGCTTTTCATGGAAGACGCATAAGCGCCGGAAGGCTGTTTCGCAAAGACCTGCAGGAAGGTTTCACCGTCGTCTTTCTTTTTGACTTCGATGAACTTCGTGCCGTCAACAGTCGCCGCGGTGAACACACCGACGCGCATGATTTCGGCTTCAGCGTTGGAAGCGTCCGGACCAATACCATCAACCATTGCGTTGAAGGATTTGACTTCGGATTGGGCGATCATTTCCTGCAGCATGGCTTTCGGAAGACGCTCAAGCTGACTGCGGTTCGGAAGCGTACGGGCTTCAGCGATATCGGCGATGCCTTCAACGCGGTCTTGATAGTCGAAGTTTGCGAAGGAGTTCGCGATCTCCGGCATGGTTTCACCGGCAGCCGTACGGAACTGGCCGAGCAGTTCCTGGAAGTCACCAGCCTGCTCGGAAACCTGGCTTTCCAGATCTGCCAGCGTGGCTTCGTTGGCGTCGAACTGAGCGCTAAGGGCGCGACCACGAGCTTCTGCAGCGTTCAGAGCGCCACGGGCGTCAGCCATCTTGGCTTCCTGAGCAGCCGTGTCGGACTGGAACTCACGCAGACGCTGTTGGTCTTCAGCCGACATCTGGCTGGAGTCTTGTTTGACCTTCGCGAGAACGTCTTGAAGTGATTGCGCGGTTGCCGGAGCAGAGACCGCGAACGAGCTGAGGCCGAGCAGCGTAACCGCACCCAGAGCCTTCAGCGAGGATTTGAAATTCATCATCTATACTACCTCTTAATTCCCTGGTGCTGCCGCTTACTCGACAGAGAACTTCTGAACAGGTGCGAACAGAACATCCTGCTGAGCCTTCGCCTGAGCCACACGGATGGCCTTGTCGATGTCAGAAACGTAGCTGCCTTTGAGCGCTTCCCACTCACCGGTGCTGCGGTTGTAACGCGCGGCCTTGCCGTTCGGCGTCACATAAACCAGCGCAACGCGGCCATAGAGGAACATGTCAACCGTCGTCGGGTTACCGTCGATGGTGATCTCTTCCTGCCACGTGCTGATCGTGCGGCCATATTCCATTTCGGCCTGATAGGCGTCCATGATCAGACGATACTGTTCCGCCGGAGTAACGTTCGGCGTTTGCATGATGGCATCGAGGCCCTCAAGACGTGCCTGACGCTCGGTTTGCTTAAAAGGAAGGTCTGCAGCAACGAAGGTTTTCAGGTCTTCAATCATGCCCAGAAGCATCGGGACGGTTTGTGCTGTGATGTCATCAATTGAGCCGAGCTGGTCGGTCAGGGAAGCAATTTCTTCTTCCTGGCTCTGAACCACAAGCTCTTGCTGCTTGGCGTACAGATCAGCGGCATCACGGCGCTGAAGCAGAGTACGGTATTCGCGAACCATGTCGGTGCGCTTGTCGTCCAGCTGATTGATCTGCTCTTGAACTTGTTCGGCGCGCCGGGTGGCCTGCTCGCCGGTATTGAGCGCTTCGCGCAGCTGGGCCTGAGCCGGCACGGCCAGTCCCACAATCAGCGCAGCGGCGATAGCGCCGCGAGCTGGTGACAGAAGTTTCATCATGAGGTTTGCCTCTCACTCTCCAAACGGTCGCGCAGTTATTGCGCGCAAGAATTCGACAGTCAGGCGTCCTGCTCATGAGGACGTCCCGGTTTCAATGCCATGGCCAAACACACAAAAGTGGCCGGAGTTATCTGGAAGCCGAAAGGCGCTAGAGACGCCCGACCTCTCCCCTGAGCTTTGGAGCGTGGGCCGCTCTCTGTGTTATACCCTTTGCCATTACAGCGCAGGGATCGCAACGCCCTTAATTGGTCCCGTCGAGGCTTAACAATCCTCGATCCATCGATCAACAAGTCACTTTACGATTCATTTAGAAAATATCCGGCGGTTCTGCGATGGCAACCGGGGGGATACAGTAGTGGGCAATATTTGTCCTGCGCTACCAATCTCGTAGACTTGTAATAGGCAGATGAGTGGCTGGGGTGCCAGGATTCGAACCTGGGAATGCCGGTACCAAAAACCGGTGCCTTACCACTTGGCGACACCCCAATGAAGGCGCCGAGATAGCCACTCTTGCTCAGACTGGCAACACCCGATCTCATGCTTTCTGTGTGGTTTCTGCAGACAAAGGCCTGAGGCGTGCCGATTTTGCCCAACACTGATATAGGCTTCTTTACTTTTTATCGATAATCGGAAATATCGAATATCAAAATATATTACTCCCCGTCCGTGCGCATGGAGACTCTCCTCTCATGAGAACCTTTTTCCTTTCCATGGCTGGCGCACTTGCCGCCATGTTCATCTTCATCTTCCTGGTGTTCGGCTTCTTCATGCTTCTCATCATTGGAGCCGCCACTTCGCAGCCTGAGCGGCCAGACAGCGTTGTGCTGTCGCTCGACCTGAACTCGGAATTTTCCGATCAGGCTCCGACTGGAGGTTTTGCCGCGTTTGCACAAACGCCAGGCTTTATTGACCTTTTGACCAAAATTAAGGCAGCCGAGACTGATGATACGGTGAAGGGCCTCTATATTCGCGGGGCTTTTGTCGGCACCGGCAGCTCCCGCGCGGAAGAATTGCGTCAGGCGCTGCACAGCTTCCGCGACTCAGGAAAGTTCGTCATCGCACATACGCAAGGCACGATGGGAATCAGCGGCCCGTCCGCTTACTGGTCGATTGCGGCCGCCGACGAAATCTGGATCCAGCCTGGGTCTGACCTCGTGGTTCCGGGCGTGACCTTCGAGACGGAATTCCTCAAAGGCCTGTTCAACAAGATCGACGTGACCCCGGAAATCTATCCCTTCTACGAATACAAGAACGCGCCGAACTCTTATAATGAGACGTCTTATACAGAGCCGCACCGGCGCGCGATGACCGAACTGGCCGAATCGCTCTGGTCGACCGCGCTTGAAGAGATCGCCGCTGACCGTGGCCTGGACCAGGCAGCCGTGAAGACTGCCCTGGAAAGCGGACCGATCACGGCGGAAGACGCCATCTCCCAGAAGCTGCTCGACAAGACCGGCTATCCGGAAGAGGCAAGCGATGCTGCGCTGGAGCGCGCCGGCAATGACGCGCAGATGCTCGATCTTGTCGGCTACATGCCGCCTTCCCTGCCTGTACGTGCACCCATGGTTGCGGTTGTTGGCGGCGAGGGCGCAGTTGTGACAGGCGGAGCCTCAGGCGGCTCTCCCTTCTCTTCCCCGGCTGGCTTTGCTTCCGACCAGATCGCACAGGCGATCCTGGACGCTGGCGACAATGACAAGGTGAAGGCCATCGTCTTTCGCGTCGACAGCCCCGGCGGCTCACCGGTTGCGGCAGACCAGATCTGGAACGCCATTGAGCGCGTACAGGCCAAGGGCAAGCCGGTGGTTGTTTCCATGGGCTCGCTGGCGGCATCCGGTGGATATTATGTCTCCGCTGGTGCGGACTATATCGTCGCCAACCGCGCAACCATCACTGGCTCGATCGGCATCTTCGGCGGCAAGTTCGCCATCGCCGGTGCCTTTAACAAGCTGGGCATTACTTTTGATACAGTCAGCGTAGGTGGCGAGTTTGCCGATGCCTACGGCGTCGACACGTTTACGTCGGAACAGGAAGCCACTGTCAAGGCCAGCCTGAAGCGTGGCTATGACCGTTTCCTCAACATCGTCGCCGAAGGTCGCGGCATGACCTATGACGAAGTGCACGAAGTCGCCCGCGGCCGTGTGTGGAGTGGTCAGGACGCTCTCGACAAAGGCCTTGTGGATGAGCTGGGCACTTACATGGACGCCATCGAGAAAGCCAAGGAACTCGGCGGCATCGAAGCAGACGTAACACCCCGCTTGGTCTATTACCCGCATCGTCCGACAGGCCTGGAAGCGCTGGAAAGCCTGTTCGGCGTGTCTTCCGAAACGGTGGAAGCCGCTGCCATGCTGAGTCGCATTGCGGGCGATGACCGCATGCAGGCACTGGTCGAAGAGCTGTCCGTCATGGATGCGGTAAATGCCGGTGAAGCCCAGGCCATGGGACCCCGCCTTCGCGCGAATTGATCAAATCTCTGACATCAATGAAGAAGGGCCCTTCTAAACCGGAAGGGCCCTTCTCTATTGTACCACCTGCAGCAATCGTCTACCGCAGCGACTGAGGAAGCAAGACGCATGAAAATCCTGGTCACCGGCGCCGCCGGATTCATCGGAAGTGAACTGGCCCTTCGTCTGTTGAACGAGGGTCACCAAGTTGCGGGCGTTGACTGCTATACCCCGTATTATGATGTACGATTGAAGCATGACCGAGTCGCCCGGCTGACCCCCTTCGATACATTCGAGATGCACAAAATCCGCGTTGAAGACGAAGACGCGATGACCGCCGTGTTCGACACATTCCAGCCAGAGATTGTCGTGCACTTCGCTGCGCAGGCTGGTGTGCGTTACAGCCTGGACCATCCGCGCGAATACATCGCGGCCAATATTGTTGGCTCTTTCAATGTGATTGAGCTGTCGCGCCTGAAAGGCGTAAAGCATCTGGTCATGGCGTCCACGAGTTCAGCCTATGGCGCGAACCAGAAATTCCCGTTCGAGGAAACGGACGCCGCACCGCATCCACTCACCATCTATGCCGCAACCAAACTCTCAAGCGAACTGATCGCGCATAGTCATTCACACCTTTACGGCACTCCCACTACCCTGCTCCGCTTCTTCAGCGTGTATGGTCCGTGGGGACGACCGGACATGGCGTTCTTCCTGTTCACAGACAAGATCTTCAAAGGTGAGCCGATTGACGTCTACAATCATGGCGATCTGCAACGGGACTTCACCTATATCGATGATTTGGTCGAGTCCATCCGCAGACTGATGGATCACCCACCTGTTGCAGGAGAGCCGGTTTCGCGCGGAGATTCGCTCAGCCCGCTGGCGCCATATCGTCTGGTCAATATCGGCAATGCCACACCGGTTAAGCTGATGGACTATATTGAAGCCATCGAAGATGCCATTGGCAAGACGGCGGTCAAGAACATGGTGCCCATGCAGCCGGGTGACGTGAAGCAGACCTATGCCGATGTCAGCCTTCTGAAGGCAATCACCGGCTACACGCCCACCACAGATGTGCGCACGGGCGTAAAAGCCTTCGTTGATTGGTATCGAGACTATTTCAAGCCTGAGTGAAGCCCCAGCGCTTCAGCCTTGGCCCTAAAGTCATCTGGCACCTCTGCACCATAAGTGACACGGCCGCCATCCGGATGGCCGATCTCCAGTGCCGCAGCGTGAAGCATCAGGCGGTCAGCTGATTTCGTACCCCTACCATAAAGATGATCCCCCAGGATCGGAGACCCGGAAGCCGACAGGTGAATGCGGATCTGATGCATCCGCCCTGTTTCAGGCTTCAACTCCATAAGCGCGTGCGTATCCGTTCTCGCAAGAACCCGCCAATAGGTGACGGCGCTTTGCGCGCCCTTGCGGCCCGGTGATGCCACGATCATGCGCGGCCTGCCGCCCTCTTCCACCCTTACCAGAGACTGCTCCATCAGCCCGGTATCGGATTGTGGCAGAGGCCCCTCGACCAGGGCCAGATAGGTCTTGCTGGCGCGGCGTGTCGCGAACTCTTCTGACAGGAAGGCCGTCGCAGGTTTTGTGCGTCCGACGATGACCACGCCCGATGTGCCCCGGTCCAGCCGGTGGACCAGCCGAGGCTTCTTGCCATTCGACTTGGCGAATGCGACGAGCAAATCATCCAGCGAGCGGTCGACACCGCCGCCCCCCTGAACGGCCAGACCTGCAGGCTTGTTGAAAACGATCACGCTCTTGTCTTCATGCAGAACAAGACTGCGGGCATAGTCCGCATCTTTGGCACTGAGTTCGGGAAGGGATCTGTTGCGCATGATGGCTTAGCCCTTTTTGTGACGCGTGCGGATGTCTGCGATGTACTTCATGCGCTCGACAATCGGTTTCTCACGTCCGCGCCCTGTCGGCACATAGAATTGCTGGCGGTCCATCTCTTTAGGGAAATAGTCCTGCCCGGAAACACCTTCTTCCGTATCATGATCATAAATGTAGCCATCTCCATAGCCCTGATCCTTCATCATGCCGGTGGGCGCGTTGAGGATATGCTTGGGTGGCATCAGGCTGCCGGTTTCACGCGCAGCCTTACGGGCGAGTTTCAGGGCCATGTAAGACGCATTGGATTTCGGAGCCGTGGCGAGATGCACAACGCAATGCGCCAGCGGGATCAGACCTTCCGGCTCTCCCAACCGCTCGAAGGCGCGTGCTGCCTCTCCGGCAACCATCATCGCGGTTGGGTCTGCGAGACCAATATCCTCGCTCGCCATGACGACCAGCCGGCGCGCAATGAAGCGTGGGTCTTCGCCGCCTTCCAGCATACGTGCAAACCAGTACATGGCCGCGTCCGGATCCGATCCGCGAACGGACTTATGCAGCGCGGAGATTAAATTGTAATGCCCTTCCCCGCTCTTGTCATAGGCAGGCGCACGTTTCTGCAAAGCTGAAGACATCTGCTCAACGGTCAGCGCCTTGCCCTTGCTGGCAAAGGTGTAGACCTGCTCGACCAGATTCAGCATGTAGCGGCCATCGCCATCTGCCATCTCCAGCAGCGCATCGCGCGCCTTCGTCTCCACAGGCAGAGGGCGGCCCTCGGCCTTCTCGGCACGCTGGACCAGCGTTTCCAGAGACGGCGTCTCCAGCCGCTTCAGCACCAGCACCTGACAGCGCGACAGCAGGGCGCCATTGATCTCAAAGCTCGGATTTTCCGTTGTGGCACCGACAAGCGTGACCACACCCTTTTCCACAAAGGGCAGGAAGCCATCCTGCTGCGCCTTGTTGAAGCGGTGGATCTCATCTACGAAGAGCAAGGTGCCCTTGCCCATGGAGCGGCGGTTTTCTGCCCGGTCAAACGCTGCGCGCAGATCCTTCACGCCGGAGAAAATCGCGCTGATCGCCTCGAATTCGAGGTCGGTTTCCTTGGCCAGCAGGCGGGCAATCGTCGTCTTGCCAACGCCCGGAGGCCCCCAGAAGATGATGGAGGACAGGCGCCCAGCCTCCAGCATGCGCTTCAGGGTGCCATCCGGCCCCAGCAAATGATCCTGCCCGACGACCTCATCAAGAGATTGCGGTCGCAGCTTGTCAGCCAATGGCTGTGGCGCGCCTTCAGAAAGCCCGGATGCACTGAATAAGTCACTCATATGTGTCTTCTAGGCGTGAATGATACGCGTGATAAGGTGGCAAGTGGAGGAGACAACAGATGACGCTGAAAATTACCCCATCGGGTCAGGCTTGTGGCGCGGAAGTTCGCGGTGTCGATCTGACCAGGCCCCTCGGCCAGAATACAATTGACGCCATCCATGCCGCCTGGCTGGAACATCAGGTTCTCTCCTTCCCGGATCAGGATATGACGGATGAGGATCTTGAGCGCTTCACTCTCTATTTCGGTCCCTTCGGCGACGACCCTTTCATCGCACCAATTCCCGGCCATGAGCACATCATTGCGGTGAAACGTGCCGCCGATGAAACGGCCGCTATCTTTGCCGAGACCTGGCATACGGATTGGAGCTTTCAGAAACGCCCCCCCAAAGGCACCTGCCTTTTTGGCATTACCATTCCTCCAGAGGGCGGCGACACGCTGTTCGCAAACCAGTACATGGCACTGGAACAGATGCCGCCTGAGCTGCGTGAGAAGATCGAAGGCAAGCACGCCATTCATTCCGCCCGCAATGCCTATTCCCCCGAAGGCGTCTATGGCGATGTCGACAAGGCCGCCGGGCGCAGTATGACGATCATGCCCTCTGCAGACGCCGAGGCAACCGAGCGCCACAACTTCATCCGCAAGCATCCGGAAACCGGGCGGGAAAGCCTTTTCGGCTGTGCCGGCTACATCATTGGCATTGCAGGTATCGGCCATGAGGAAGGCTGGGACCTTCTGACGGAACTCTATCGCTGGCAGACCCGGCCAGAGTTTCAGTACAGGCATAAATGGCAGGAGAAGATGCTGATCATGTGGGACAATAGATGCCTGCTGCACATGGCGACCGGTGGCTATCAGGGGCATGAACGCCTGTTGCACCGCACAACAATTGGCGCGAACGGATAGCTGGTCCTCCTCCCCTTTCGCGCGTAGAGTGAAAAGAAAAAACGGGAGGAACTATAATGGCAGACACGCTGCATAAGGCAGAGTCCGGCGTTGCGGACCCATGGAGCTTGCCCCTTGAAGACTTCGATGTTTCAAGGGCCGAGATCTATCAAAATAATATGCAGGGAGAGTATTTCCGGCGCCTGCGACAGGAGGCACCTGTACACTACTGCCCGGAAAGCTCCGTCGGCGCGTATTGGTCCGTGACCAAATACAATGACATCATCGCCGTGGATTCCAATCACAAGCTCTTCTCATCCGAGCCGAGCATTGTGATTGGCGATCCATCCGACGACTTCCAGCCGCCGATGTTCATAGCCAAGGACCCGCCGATCCATGACATCCAGCGCAAGGCCGCACAGCCCGCTGTAGCACCCAGCCAGTTGTCGGAACTGGAAGACCTGATCCGCCAGCGCGTCTGCAATATCCTGGACAGCCTGCCTGTGGGCGAGGAGTTCAATTGGGTGGAAAAGGTCTCGATCGAGCTGACAACGCAGATGCTTGCCACCTTGTTCGATTACCCGTTCGAGGACCGTCACAAGCTGCCCTTCTGGTCGGACGTGGCGACCACGTCCGATGCTGTCGGCGTTGCCGGAGCAGACATGGAATGGCGGATGAAGCACCTCAATGAGTGCCTCGCCAGTTTCACTGAACTCTGGCACCAACGTGCCAGCGAACCGCGCAAATTCGATTTCATCTCCCTGCTCGCACACAGCGAAGACACCAAGGACATGGTGAAGAATCCGATCGAATTGCTCGGCAATCTGATGCTTTTGATTGTAGGCGGTAATGACACGACACGAAATTCTATTTCCGGCGGTGTCTACTTTCTGAACAAGTTCCCGGAAGAATATGACAAGCTGAGAGCCGATCCTTCCCTGATCCCCAACATGGTGTCAGAGATCATTCGTTATCAGACACCGCTCGCACACATGCGCCGGGTCGCCACGGAAGATACGGAACTGGGCGGGCAAACAATCCGCAAAGGCGACAAGGTCGTGATGTGGTATGTCTCCGGCAACCGTGATGAGGAGGTCATTGAGCGCCCGGACGAATTCCTGATCGACCGCCCCAATGCACGCCGCCACTTGTCTTTCGGATTCGGTATTCACCGCTGCATGGGCAACCGTGTCGCCGAGATGCAGTTGCGCATACTGTGGGAAGAAATCATGAACCGGTTCGACCGGATCGAAGTGACAAAGGAGCCTCGCCGCGTCCTGTCCAATTTCGTCCTGGGCTATGAGGAGCTGCCGGTCATCCTGCACGCAAAAGTATAGAAGCAAGGACAGAGCTGGCTACAGCCGTACAGTGCCGCGTACCGTGCGACCGTTGCGCTCAATCTCCACGTCCCAGGAATTGCCGTCTTCTTTGACAGCGGACTGCAATTCCTTCACCGTCTTTGTAGATACTCCGTTCACAGACCTGATAATGTCACCAGGGCGAAAGAAGTTACGGGCAATGGAGCGGCGGGCCACAGAATAGATATAGATACCTGAGCCTTTCTGGAACGGGTCCAGGCCGTTCTCTTCGGCAAGACGCGGAGACAGCTCTACCACGCGCGCGCCTGAGAAAGCATTGCGGCCTTCCATCAGAACGATGTCAGCCTCCGTCGCACCAGGAGGCGGCTGAACTGTGACAGCGATGGTTTCGGTTCGCCCGCCGCGCAGAACGGTCAGGCGTGCATCTTCACCCGGATTGCGGATGGCCGCCAGGAATTTGAGGCCCTTTTCGTCAAACACTTCACGCCCGTCGATGGCCGTAATCAGGTCCCCGCGGCGCAAGCCTGCATCATCTGCCGGGCCTTTGGCATAAACTTCAGTCACCATGACGCCGACCGGCCGCTCCAGCCCCTGCGCCTTGGCAATGTCATAGCTGACAGTCTGCGCTGCCAGGCCGAGCCATGGCCGCACAAAGGTGCCTTCATTAATGGCAGCATCGACCACCCGCTTCACCATCTCGGCCGGAATGGCAAAGCCGATCCCGTTGGAACCGCCGGAGCGAGAGAAGATCGCCGTGTTCACACCAACCAACTCTCCTTTGGCATTGATCAGCGCCCCGCCGGAATTGCCGGGGTTCACGGCAGCATCCGTCTGCAGGAAGAAGGCATAGTCCGAAATGCCCACATCGGTCCGCGCGGTGGCGGAGATGATGCCGCTTGTCACAGTCTGGCCAACACCAAACGGATTGCCGATCGCCAGAACAAGATCGCCGACCTGTACGGCGCGCGTATCCGCATAGGGCAAGGTCGGCAGAACCGCGCCCCCAGTATCAATCTTCAGAACCGCAAGATCCGTGCGTTCATCTGCCAGAACCAGTTCTGCCGGATATTCCCGGCGGTCGCTCAGCACGACGCGAAAAGTGTCAGCGCCCTCGATCACGTGATTGTTCGTGACAATCACACCATCCGAGCCGACAATGACTCCGGAACCAAGAGAGCTCTGCTTGCGCTGCTGGGGCGGGATATTGCCGTATAGCAGCTGCTCCATCGGTGAGACGCGGCTGGTCACGGTACGCTCCGTGAAGACGTTCACCACGGCGGGCGAGGCCTCGCGGACCAGCGGCGCGAAGGTGAGATTTATCTCCGCCTGAGACTCTGGCAATCGCTGCGCGCTCGCATAGAGCGGCATCAGGGCAATCGCCAGAAGGGCCAGCACCGAAAGTCCGGCAATAACCAGGAACTTCGAAACGTGTTTTGTCATGCGGAATGTATGGGTCATGACTATGGCTCTATTGCGGCGTGAGGCGGGGCGCAATTCCGCAAATTATGACAATTCAGTGAGGTTTTTCAGGGTGTTGGCTCGTTTCCGTCCCGCGCAGCCAAAGCGGCAAGGTTTGCGGCGTGGCTTTCCCGGCTGATCCGATAGAAGCAAACACAGAGCAACATGAGGGTCCAGGCGCCCAGCAAACAGACCGCATAACCGATGCCAAGCTGACGGATAGACGCCTCTGTCGGGGCCTTTGCAGCCACCCCCTGGCTGAGTCCGGCAGCCGCCAACACGAATGATGCTGTCACCACGCCTGCACCTTGGGAGAGCTTGCGGATAAAGCTGATGCCAGCAAAGAAAATACCTTCCGACCGCCTGCCCGTCTGCAGCTCGCTATCCTCGACAATATCAGCCACCATGGCCCCCATCAGCATCTGAGTAGCGATGATCAGCGCCACATCGAACACGGTAATCATCAGGATAATATTATAGAGTGCCTCGGTGCCATTTGGTGGCAGCAGACCGAAAAGCCTCAAGACAACGGGCAAAGGCGCAATGGTGAAAGCAAAGGCGCCGATCATGATGGCTGCGCGTTTCTTGCCGAACAGCTTGCCAGCCATTGGGGCAACAATCAGGGCCAGAATGGCAGATATATAGACCGCCACTGTGAGGCCCGCGATCTGCTTTGGTCCAAAGCCCCAGAATATCGTGTTGATATACTGGTTCAGCGTGGCCGAAATACCCGTCGCCAACAGGCCAAATAATGTCGCCAGGAACAGCGCGCGGAAGGATTTGTTGGAAACTGTTTCAAAGATTTCGGCGAAGATCTTGCCGAGCGTCAGGTTCCGCGAAAGTGGCGGAGCCCGCAAATGCTTGATATGGTGGTGCGTTCCCCCTGCACACACGCCTACGGCTGTCATGATGCAGACCGCCGCAATCAGGCCGTACGTATTCCAGCCCGCCAGATTGAAGAAGCCATTCGGTACCTCTTCTGTCGGAGTCAGCAGGAAGAACAGCAGCAGGATCTGGATCGACAGGCCGCCCATCCAGGAAAAGAAATAACGGAACGACATCAGGGATGTCCGCCCGTCATAATCAGCGGTCAGTTCTGCCGCCAGCGCATTGCTGGGCACCTCATAGAAGGTGAAGGCCAGCCGCACCGCGATCGTGACACCCACCAGCCACGGAAATAGCTCATTGCCGCTCAGGCCGGCTGGCGGGTTCCAGGCCAAGAAGTACCCAATCGCGACCGGCACAAGTGCGCCATACATGAAGGGATGCCGCCGACCCAGCCGGGTGCGCAAATTGTCAGACCAGTAGCCAACCACCGGATCGGAAATGGCATCAACCACCAGCGCAATAAGTAGCGCCAGCCCGACACGGCCAGCATCGACCCCCAGGATGTTGCTGTAGAAAAACAGCAGGAAATAGTCGAAGCCGTTGTTCTTGATACCCTCCGCTGTTCCCCCAAAGCCGTAGGCCAACTGAGTGAACAGTCCGGGCCGCCGCAATGGGGGAATGACGGTAGAGGTCACAAGCCGAGCACCATCTTCGCCATGATATTGCGCTGGATTTCGTTCGAGCCTGCATAGATCGACGTCTTGCGGTAATTGAAGTAACTCGGCGCAACCGGCACGGCATATTCCGGCGTGGCGATGTCGGCATTCTGACCGCCGCGCGCGACCGCAAAGCTGTCCTGCACGAAGGGCGCCGCATAGGTGCCGGTCGCCTCAAGAACCAATTCGGTGATCGCCTGCTGCGTAGCAGAGCCCTCACATTTCAGCATGGAGCTTTCCGGGCCGACGGCCTGACCGGCTGACAGGGCAGAGAAAATACGCTGCTCGGTCGCGTCCAGGCTGTCGATCTTGATCTCCATCGCCGCCAGCTTGCGGGCAAAGTCTGCATCACGGATCAGCGCTTCGCCATTCGATTGTTCCACGCTGGCAATCTTGCGGGCCTTTTTCAGAAGGTTGCGTAGGCCAGGCGCATAGGCGTTGCCGCGCTCGAACTGGAGCAGGTATTTGGCATAGGTCCAGCCCTTGTTCTCCTCTCCCACCAGCGCTTCGGCAACCGGCACGCGGACATTCTCGAAGAAGACCTGATTGATTTCCTGCTGACCTTCCAGCGGGCCGTCCAGAGTCGGCAGTGCGGAGACCGTGATGCCCGGAAGCGTCATCGGGAAGACAATAAAACTGATGCCTTCCTGCGCCTTGCCCTCTTTCGAGGTGCGCACGAGACAGAAAATCATGTCCGCCCATTGGGCATGGGTGGTCCAGATCTTGGAGCCATTCAGCACATAATCATCGCCATCGCGTACCGCGCTCATCTGCAGAGAGGCGAGGTCTGAACCGGCACCCGGCTCTGAATATCCCTGGCACCACCAGACATCGGAACGCAGGATAGGCGGCAGGTATTTCTGCTTTTGCTCTTCAGAGCCAAATGCCATCAGCACTGGCGCGACCATCGAGATCCCCATCGGGCTGACCGTCGGCGTCCCGGCAGCAGACAGTTCCATATTCAATATGTAGCGTTCTGACGGGCTGAGGCCCGGTCCGCCATATTGCTCCGGCCAGTTCGGCGCGACCCAGCCTTTCTCATATAGCTTCTTTTGCCACTCGATCTGGCCCTGCTTGTCCAAATAGCCATTCTTGGACATAGCCATCTTGGCGCGCAGTTCAGGTGTGTAGGCTTCGGCGATCCAATCCCTGACTTCCTGCTGGAATTCAAGGTCTTCCTTCGTAAATGAGAGATCCATAAGTCTGACGCCGCACTATTCTACGATATCATAATACTGCACGTCTGGTGCACCCGCGAGGCAACCACCCATCTTGGCGCCCGCTGCCCGGAAGTAATCTGTCTTGCCATGTGCTTCCAGAGCTTCCTTGTTGGCGTACTGCTCCATGAAGATATAGCCATTGGCATCCTTCTTGGACTTGTAGAGCTGATAGGTCAGGCAACCAGGCTCATTCGCCTTCACCTTGGCCATGAGATCCTTCGCGACCTGTTCAAACTCTTCCTGTTTGCCATCCTGAATGTTCAGTTTCGCGACAACACCAATCATGACATTTTCCTCCATAGCGTTTTGGCTATCCTTAGGGGGTTCACGGGCTTCGGCAAGACTAACGTAAGGGATGGCTGCAGCGCCCAATACGTGTGCCAGGCGAAACCGTCTTGCCAGAATCCCTAAAAATGGAATGGATTTTGCTGCAGACCTCTGTGTGTTTGCATCAGAGGCTGCGATGATTGGCGACGTAATGGAAAGAACGGCAGGACGTCTTGTAAAGGAAGCACCAGCACCTTCCGTGCTGGCGGTAATCCCCGCACTCAATGAAGAGCGTCATATTGAAACATGCATCCGGTCACTCATGGATGGTGATGACCGTCTCAAGAAAGTGCCGCTGACCATCGCAGATGGCGGCAGCACCGACCGGACCGTTGAGATCGTCGAACGCCTGAAGAGCGAGTTCCCAAATCTGCGCGTTCTCCACAATCCCAAGAAGCTGCAATCGGCCGCGTTGAACCTGGCGGCCGAGCAACATGCCGGCGAGGAGACCCGCTTCCTGGTCCGCTGTGACGCCCATTCCATCTATCCGCCTAACTTCATTATCGACGTGGCCGACGCACTTGAAACCACAAAGGCCGCCTCTGTGGTCATCCCGATGGATGCTGTCGGCGAAACCTGCTTCGAAAAGGCCAATGCCTGGATTGTGGATACGCCACTCGGCTCCGGCGGGTCGGCGCATCGCGGCGGCACGAAATCTGGCTATGTCGATCATGGGCACCATGCCGGCTTTGATCTGGCCGTATTCCAGATGATTGGCGGCTATGACGAAACCTTCTCCCATAATGAAGACGCCGAGTATGATGAGCGCGTCGTCAGTGCGGGCGGGCGCATCTATATGGATGCCGCTATCCGTATCAGCTATGTGCCCCGCGGCAGTGTCCGCGCCCTGGCCCGTCAGTATTTCAATTACGGCAAAGGCCGCGCGCGTACAGCGCGCAAGCACAAGCGCCCCCTCAAACTGAGACAGGCAATCCCGGTACTGGCGCTGATCGCCAGCATTTCCGGAACGCTGGCCGCACCTTTCTTCTGGCCCGCCGCAATACTGCCTCTTGGTTATCTCGGCGTACTGGCGCTCGCTTCTGCGGCCGTCACCGTCTGGAAGCGGTCGATCTGCGGTCTCCTGGCCGGCCTGGCATCTGGAACCATGCATATGAGTTGGGCGGCAGGATTCTTGCGAGAGACCCTGTTCCCAAAGCATGACCGGCGGGCGTTTCCATTGGTTTTTGGGCAAAAAACACTATAAATAAGACGTTAACCATCGAGATAATATGTCAAAGCTGACGCAGCAAATTCAGAGGTCTTTCATTGCGAGACTGGGTCAACTGACCCGCTCGACGACCTCGCTGCGCGCTCGAATGCGCAAAGGGTTTGGCCTTCAGCCGCAAACGGTCGAAACCGAAACTCGCCACGAACCTGCAGCAATTGCTACACGTGTGTCAAAAGCCCCCGTAGGTGAATGCCTGTATGCGATCGGCGACATCCATGGCCGCCGCGATCTGCTGGAAAAGCTGGTCGAGCAAATCCGGAAAGACAGCCAGTCCCTGCCCGAAGGCACAAAACGGACGATTGTCTTCCTGGGCGATTATATCGACCGGGGCCTGCAATCACGCGATGTGATCAATTTCCTGATTGGCGACCAGCTGAGCGATTTTGAGACAGTCTTTCTGATGGGCAACCATGAAGAGGCGCTGCTGCGCTTCCTGGACGATGCCAGCTTCGGCAAGCAATGGGTTCGGTATGGCGGCGGCGAAACCCTGTATTCCTATGGCTTTCAGCCCCCAAACACGCGCGCGAGCCTGAGGTCGCACGATGCGATGGCCGAAGCCCAGAAAGCTTGGGAAATGGTGTGGACGCAGTTTCGTGAGCGCCTGCCGCAGGAACATTTGGAGTTTTATCGCTCCCTGCAGCCCTATCATATCGCAGGCGACTATCTGTTCGTACATGCCGGTATGCGGCCTGACACACCGATTGAGGAACAATCGGTTCGCGATCTGCTTTGGATCCGCGACGAGTTCCTGGATGACAGCCGCGAGTTTGATCATGTCGTCGTGCATGGCCACACGCCGGCTGACGACATTCATTATGACAATCGCCGGATCGGACTCGACACCGGCGCCTTTATTAGTGGCCGCCTCTCTGCCGCAAAGCTTTTCGGCACGGATGTCAGCTTTCTGGAAACCAGTCCCGCTTAAGAGACGAACTGGCGGCGGGGACCGCACAACATATGGAGTACGGGTACATGCATACCATTCGCACACTCTGCCTGGCATTTCTCGCAGGCACTTTTCTTTTTCTTGCTGGATGCCAAGCTACAAACGCGATCTCCCAGGGAGGGGCTGCAGCTGAGACAGCTGAGACCCGCGCAGTGACCGCCTACACTCTTGGAACAGGCGATCAGTTGCGTATCAATGTTTACGGTCATCAGGATCTCTCCGGCGAGTTTGAAGTGGACGGAACCGGTGCGGTTTCCCTGCCCCTCGTCGGCCAGGTCGATGCCCTCGGCCTGACCACACCGCAGCTTGAAAGCAAGATTGTGGAAAAACTGGATGGCGACTACATCCTGAACCCGCGCGTCAGTGTCGAGGTTACCAATTATCGCCCCTACTACGTTTTGGGGGAAGTCGGCTCTCCGGGGGAATATCCGTATTCCTCCGGCCTGACCGTTCTGAACGCCGTGGCAGCCGCTGGCGGCTTCACCTACCGGGCCAAGAAGAACGTTGTCTTTATCAAGAGCGCGGACTCCAACAAGGAAGTGGCGTACCGTCTCGATACATCCACAGCGGTCAAACCGGGTGACACGCTACGCATCGAAGAACGTATCTTCTAGTCTATCCAGACAACCAGACATCAACGGGGCGGCGTTAACTTTTAACGCCGCCCCGATTCTATCTGACTGTGCCGTGCTGACACGCAAACAACCCCATTCGAGTCTTCCCGTCCCCCTTTCAGGCTTATTTCGCGAATGAACTGCCCCGAAAATGAACAGCTGAGGTGAGTATTTGCCTTTTACTTTCCCCTGACGCACGAAAAAGAGTGTCTAACCGTTAATTATTCCCCGATTTTACGGTACAGAGATTGCAAACGTCCCTGAAAGAAATAAACATCCGAAGGCTCTTCGAGTTAACTGCTCGTTAAGGAACGCATCGGGTGAGGCAGTAAACCCGGTGTATGAGTGTAGATTCCAGGGGACGTAAAATGGGCTTGAGACTTTCCAAAGAGTCACGCGAGGTGGAAATGGCCACTTACGCTAATTTGCATAAGAAGCCGGTTGCACCGG
Source organism: Alphaproteobacteria bacterium (assembly GCA_018222605.1). Lineage (GTDB taxonomy): Bacteria > Pseudomonadota > Alphaproteobacteria > Caulobacterales > Hyphomonadaceae > Hyphomonas. The sequence goes on along the minus strand of JAAEZZ010000006.1, from coordinate 214,636 downwards.
ATACGGATCAACTTGCGAAGCGGGTCCTCGACTTTTGCGTTGCAGGACTGGCACTTCTTTTCGTTGCTCCACTTCTCCTCGTTGTTGCCCTTCTTATCCGTCTTGAGGATGGCGGCCCTGCCCTGTTCAAGCAAAAGCGCCAGGGCAAAAACGGCGAGACCTTCTACTGCTACAAACTGCGCTCCATGGTTCCTGACGCTGCCGAGCGTCTGCAGCGCCTCCTGGCCACGGACCCGGATGCCCGTCGCGAGTGGCAGGAAACACAAAAGCTGACCCACGACCCGCGCATCACGCGCCTCGGCCAGTTTCTGCGCAAATCCTCCATCGACGAACTCCCGCAGCTGTTCAACATTCTTCGTGGCGACATGTCGATTGTAGGCCCTCGCCCAATCGTCGAAAACGAAATCGTCAAATATGGCGAGTATTTCCAGACCTACTGCTCTGTCCGTCCGGGCCTGACCGGCCTGTGGCAGGTACGTGGCCGCAGCGACACGAGCTATGATGAGCGCGTCGCCCTGGACGTGGAATATGCCCAAACGCGTAGCTTCCTGACCGATATCAAGATCATGCTGCTCACCATCCCGGCAGTGCTGAATTCCAAAGGTGCGCGTTAACGACATCTCCTTTGATCCTGCGTAAGCTGTATCACGCCCTTGAGACAGGAAGCGGGAAAGGCACGCCTGAATGACTGAGCTTTCGGTACTGATCGCCACCCGCAATGGCGGAGATATTCTCCGCCGCACCCTGCAGGGATATGTCGATCTGGATGACCAGAATACGCAATGGGAACTCATTATCGTCGATAATAATAGCGATGACGATGAAACGCCTCGGATCATAAGAGAATTTCAGGCCAAGCTGCCCCTGATCGCGCTACATCAACCCGAACCGGGCAAGAACTGTGCACTGAATCTGGGCCTTGCCTCTCTTTCCTCCGAGCGTGTGGTCCTGTCGGATGATGATGCAATCCCCCATGACGGCTTTCTCAAGACCTGGATCGAAGCCTTTGACCGTTATCCAGACGCGGATATTTTCGGTGCCACTGTCATCCCATCCTTTGACGAGCCCATTCCGGAATGGATGAGCAAGCACAAGCCCAAATTCGAAGAACTCTATGCCCGCCGCGAGGGAGTCTCGGAGGGACCGATTGGCGCAGATGAAATCTATGGGCCTAATATGGCCGTACGGCGAAAGGTGTTCGACGAAGGCATGAGATTTGCCGAAGATATCGGGCCCAGCTTCGACCAGAAGAACTACGCCATGGGCAGCGAGACGGAGTTCTGCCAACGGGGCCATGCCGCTGGCTACAAACTGGTCTTCGTGCGCGGCCCTGCAGTGTCCCATCTGGTCCGCCACCATCAGGTTCAGCCGGATTTTATTTCAGGGCGATCTTACCGCCTCGGAAAAGGTTCCGCGTTGAAGCACTGGAAATCCGGGCTGCTTAAGCCCCGCAGGAAATCTCTGGTCCGCGCGCTGGCAAGCGCAGCTAAATACCAGGTCAAATTGTTGCCCCTGAGACTGAAAAAGCTGTCGCCCGACCCTCTGGTCAGGTTTTGCGCAAATTGGGACAGTCAATTTTTACGCGGCTATCGCGAAGAAGCCCTGGACTTGAGAAGCCAGTATTCCTGCTCTCCCCAAAAGGGAGTATGATTCGAGCAATTCGCCTGTTGAAACTGAGCTTTAGTGGCGACGCCGTGTATATGATGTGGAATCAGACGAGCTATGGCACGCTCGATGCATGGCACATCCAGCTACGATGCAGGCGCCCCGATTCATACCGAAAACAACAATTTCAAATATAGCTGGGTAGAATGTCACAAGGACTAATAAAATCTGCAGGCAAAGCCGCTGCCTGGAGCGCCCTCGGCAGTTGGCTCGGCCTTTTGGGCGGACTCGTGTCCCTTGTGGTCATCGCCCGGCTGCTCGACCCCAGTGATTTCGGCCTCTACGGCTTTGTTCTGGTCACATTGATCATCCCGGAAACCATTGCCTGCAATAGCCTTGGGGAAGCCCTTGTCCAGCGTCCGACGCTGAACAGAGGCCACAGCAATTCCATCTTCGTTATTTCGATGGTGCTCGCCGCCATTTTCTGCCTGATCATTATTCTGTTCGCGCCGATGATATCAGCAGGATACGGACATCCGGAGCTGACGCCATATCTGCGGGTCATGGCTGCGGGCCTGTTTCTGGGGGCCGCAACCGCTGTTCCATCCGGTCATTTGATGCGGGAGATGAAGTTCAAGGAAGTGGCACTCGTTGATGCGGCCGGCACAGTTGTGGGCGCCGTTGTAGGCATCGTCCTTGCCTTTCTGTGGCGCGACGCTTGGGCCCTGATCGGTATGGAACTGGCCCGCCGCCTTGTTCGCATGCTGGCCTTTTCCTGGTTCGCACGCTGGCTGCCTGGCATTCGCATGTCCCTGAAGGAAGCGAACGATCTGATGCGCTTCAATATTGCGCTGACGGGATACCGTCTTGCCGCTGTCGCTGAAGTGGCCATTCCGCGCCTGCTGGTCGGCATGTTCCTTGGTCCGGCCGCGCTGGGCATGTTCAATCTGGCCCTGCGGGTTCAGGAACAGGCCAGTACAGCGCTCATCGCGCCCTTCGGGTCTGTCTCCTACGCGATCGCCTCGCGTATTCATACAGACAAGGAAGCTCTTCACCGCATTCTCAATGCCGGTTTGCGGCTGGCAGGCCTGATCGCCTATCCGGCTCTGATCGGCGCGATCGCGATTGCCCCCTTCGCTGTACCCTTTGTGTTTGGAGAGAAATGGGTACCTGCAACGCTGGCCATCCAGATCTCGCTCATAAATGGTCTGCGCCGCCCCTCCACCGCCTTCAATGGCGGCATCATCAAAGGCATTGGCCGCCCGGATCTGTTGCTGAAGACATTTCTGATCAGCCTGCTGACATATGTTCTGATGCCATTTGCCGCCATGCACAGCCTTGCCGCCGTCATGTGGGTGTTGACCCTCAATCGCACCGTGGCCTGGCTCTTCACCTGCTGGATCGTGCAGCGGAAAACCGACTTTTCCATCTACAAGCAATTGGCCGCGGGCAGTTCTGCCTTGTTTGCCTCCATCGCGATGGCGCTGATCGTCTGGGGCACCAGCCTCTATCTGCCCTCTGGGTGGGACAATGTCTCCAAACTGATGATCCTGGTGCTCATTGGCATGGTGACTTACCCGGCATGCCTGTTTGCCATCGCACCGCGTATGTCCTGGCGATATCTGAACCTGTTGGTCACACATGGCTGGCGGCAAATTTCCAAACGCCTGAACCGTGGCTCCACGGACCGAGGCACGCCGCCAGATGATGCGGCACCGGCCAGTCTGCTGGATGTGAAGTAAGCGAAAGGCCACCCATGACCTTCGATACAAACAAAATTGCCATCATCGTTCCGCTCTACAATGATGCAGCGAACATTGAACGCGCAGTGCTGAGCGCCCTCTCACAAGAAGCGCCTGCAGGCTATAGTATCGAAATCCACATTGTGGATGATTGCTCTAGCGATAACGGCCCAGCTATCGCGCGCCGTCTTGCTGATAATCATGACCAAGTGTTCTTCCTGCAGCAGGATATGAATATGGGCCCGTCTGCCGCGCGCAATCTGGCCCTGGAAACCACAGATGCTGCCTGGTTCACCCCGCTTGATAGCGACGACATCATCGAACCGCGCCGCATCGCGCGCCTTCTGGAGATTGCTCTCCGCGAGGAAATGGATCTCGTCGCAGACAATCTGCTCATCTCCATGGAGAGTACGCCAGATAAAGCTGAGCGCCCCCTGTGGCCTGGCAAACCGGAAGGCGTAGTGGCGCTGACGGCCAGCCTGTTTGTCGAAAGATCCTTTGACGTGGAGATCCCCCGGTCAGAGCTTGGATACCTCAAACCGCTCATCAACCGCGTGTCCACCCATCTGGGTGCCCGCCCCTATATCGACGCGCTTCGCTTTGGTGAGGATTTCGAACTTTATACGCGCATGTTACTAAACGGCGCCAAAGCCTGTCTGGTAGACCCGCTCGGCTATTATCTTGTCTGCCGTGAGGGCTCAGCCTCTCACACACAGTCAGGCCGCGATCATGAACGGCTCGCGCGTATCAGTCGGCAAATGCTGAAGCACCCCGGCATTCCCCCCGCAGCAAAATCGGCCTTGCGACGTCATGCGATCTATTCCGAAAAGGAAGCAGCCTGGTGGCGAATGATCGATGCCGTCAAACAACGCAATCCGGGATTGATGGTAAGCGCGTTCGCATTCTCTCCAGCGGCTTCGCTCCATGTCATCGGAAATCTAGGTAAGGAAGTCATCAGACGCTCAAAACCCGCCTGATTATTGAGCACACTTCTCCCATCGCACGAGTTTATGAGATGCGGTGCTGCACTAACGGTATTTTCACCCGCTTGGCCTCGATCTTGCGTATGCCTTGTCCTTTAACAACCACTACAGTTTTCGCTCTCTGAGAGTACAGCAAATTTTATCACAAACCTGGCAACTAATTCGGGAGTTCAGAGTTGGAGACAAACACTGTTAACGCTTCCGCAATCAAGAAGAACAATTCCGTGCATATGTCCGACTTCCCCATCATAAGCCGCGACAGTCTTTCTGCGAGCGAAAGACAATTGCTCGACAAGATCCGCTTCACCATCATCGGTGCTCAAAAAGGCGGAACAACCTGGCTGAGCGATATTCTCAACACCCATAAAGACATCCATATTCCCGATCGCAAGGAACTGCACTTCTACAATCAGCGCCCGCATTACAGCCAGGGCGTCGAGTGGTATCTGGACAATTTCAAGGAACATAACGGCCAGAACGTACTGGGCGAGGCGACACCGAATTACATGTGGAACGTCGCCACGCCTGAAGAGTACGCTAGCGAAGAAGGTGAATTGCTGTTTGATGTCGCGCCGCGCATGCGCGCGCTGATCCCGGAAGTGAAGCTGATCATCTGTCTGCGCGACCCCGTCGAACGCGCCATCTCATCCTATTATCACCAAGTCACACGCGGCCGGTTGAGCCCGTTGAAAACGCTTCGTGATCAGATGCACACACACGGCATTCTCAGCATGAGCCATTATGATCAGCATCTGGAAACCTGGTTCGAAGAGTTCCCACAGGAACAATTCCATGTGCTGATTTTCGAAGAAGACATCCGCCCTGACAAGAACAAGCTGGCGACAGTGGACGCGGTTTGCGACTTCATTGGTGTCGAGCGCATGGGCGATCAACCCATTCTGTATGAGCGCTCAAACGAGAAGCATGATCCGCTCTTGGCCTATATCCGCCAGATGCCATTTGTCCGCTTTGCCAATGTAACCGATGAAAACCGCGATCCTATTGCAGATCGTCTTGCCCGCGCCCTCAGTCGCCGCGCGCCGGACTGGATTCAGCGCATGGTCGAGATCAAGATCACGGATGAGGACCGGGATGCCCTGCGTGAGGCCCTGCAACCGGATCATGACAGGCTGGAATCCATGCTGGGGCGCAAGCTGCCTTGGTGAAACGGCTCTCAGGAACAAGGCGGTCATAATCGCCTCAATCTCCTGAAGCTAAACCACTTTTAATCAAGTCCGGGCCACATTTCCCATAATGTGTCCTAGCTTGCCGTTTCTTATCACATTGACGCCTGATTTTTCACTGATGCTGGTCGCCAGTATAGGAGATTTCGCTACAGCCTTTAAGCAGCTCTTAATTGTTGAGGGTCACAAATGCTGTTCATGGGTAAAGTGAATTCTTCCCTGACAAGGAACGACTCGATGATGCACTTGGCAACAGAACCAGGCACTGTCCGCACTTTCAGCGATGACACACATACCAATGTGCAACATGCTGGAAAGTGGCCGGTCTGGGTTCGTCTGCTCATCATCGTCACCCTTAGCGCAGCCCTGTGGGCCGGCATTATCGCAGGCATTGCCGCGATTTTCTAAGAATCTGATTTTTGACCTTCGACACTCTCCGGTGCGCTCCACCGGTGTCACGGGTAATCAGGATTTCACAAACACCGGCACCTTGCCGATGAACTTGCGCTTGATCGGCGTGAAACCGCCCACTGCCCCGACATAGAGAAGGTTCAAGGGCGTGTTGAAGGTGGACCACGCATAGGATTCCGTGAACGTCGAGACAAACACAATCGCGCCAAAGACCAGCAAGGCAGATGTGTAAACGCTGGAATCCAGAAGCCACTGCTTCAGCAAACGATACCAAGACCATGCCCAGAGAAGAATATACAGGGACATGCCGATATAACCGAGGTGTACGCGCACTTCGAGATAAGCATTATGGAACGTCAGCTTAGTGCCATAGGGCTTGAAGTCATTCTCGTTGATAGATTGGGCAGCCCCGTTCCAGATTTGCCAAAACCCTTCCATACCGGTGCCAAACCAAGGATGTTGCTTTGCAGCCAGTTCCCCAGCCTGCCAGATATGCGTCCGACCGGTAAAGGTTGCATCCTTGCCGACGGCGGCCAGAAAGTCCGCCATATAGTTTTCGCTTGGCTGATTCAGGATATAGATCAGCCCGCACATCACCAGCGCGCCCGCGATCAGGAACACGAGAGACCTGAGATGACGGATCTGGCTGACCGTCACCCAGAGAAACTTCACGCCGAGCAAACCGGCAATGCCGACAATCGCAAACACGAGCGCTGTGGCTGAGGGCGCCTGCAGCATAAAGAAAAGGGCAATCGGGAAAACTCCCGCCGCCACAAGGCGCGTCCAACGCAGAGCCTTGTCATTCAGCAGGGTTGCCAAGCTCAGCAAGGACACAAACAGCATCTGCAGTGCAAAGAAGTTCTTCTGTGGATAAGGACCACCCTGCGACATCGTACTGAAATACGGCGCACAGACCACGACGGCGAGTGCCCCCGCCAGGAACAGGCAGCGCAACACTGTGGATATCTGCATCCGCGATATGATGATCACAATCACCAGCGGCGTGAGCAGGTACAGAACTCCCGTCCGTAACGCAGCTGAAAAGGATGGAGCCCACATCACGGACATCAGGCCAAAGATAGGCAGCAGGAACAACGGCCAGGACTTCAATACGATGGGGAGAATGACCTCCTTGTAGCGCACCAGCTGCACCATGAAGAACAGCATGAGCAGATAGCGCAGAGGCGTTTCCAGAGGCAGAGGCACGAACGTGTTCAGGAACCACATCGTGACCAGACCCTGCTCCCACAGGGGGGCCTCCTCAGGCTCCTCATAGGCATTGGCCCAGACAATGTCTGTGTCTTTTCCGCCAGTCAGGGGAACAGCAATGTTCACGCGGCCACCTCACCTTCCAGAGTGCTGAGAATGACCTTACGCAAAAAGCCTTGCGGCTGGATGAAAGTTTCTTCCGGCAGCGCCGCCAATTGCGCGCTGTATGCGCCAATGTCGCTTCTGTCGTCAATCAAATGCTGGATCAGGTGATGCAGTGATTGCTCCAGCGGCTCGTCGATAACAAAGCCGCACTTGTTCCGCTCGATCCATTCTGCCGTTTCCGTACCCGCCGGCGCGATGGAGGGCGTCACGTAGTAGCCGCCTTCATAGATCCGGTTCGGCAACAGCCAGACGGAATTGAAGCCAGCCTCCATAAAGTCCCCCGCCCAGACGACATCAAGCGCATTATAAATGCCGCCAAGGTCTTCCGGTGACTGGAAGCGCCCATGAAAGGTCATGTTTGGGCGCTTGTCGATTTCCGGCTCAAAGACAGGAATCTCCGTCCGTGCAGGTATACCATGCAAGCGCACTTCCAGTGTGTCCGGAAATGCGTCCGCCAACTGGCAAAGCAAATCCAGTGAGCGCTGGCAGCGCAGCATGCCGACCCAGCCGATCACCAGCTTGTCCTGCCCTGCCCCGTTCCGTCCATCTGGCTCAGGTCGCGCGCCCATATCACTGTCTGCGGGTAAGCGGTTCTCGACCAGGTAGGCCTTGAAATCACCAGCATAGTAGCGGTCGAAATGGTTTTTCAGAAATCCGGGAGAGCTGACGACCAGTCCCTTGCTGCGCTTGAGCAGCGCATGTTCGAGACCGCGAAAAACCTTCCCGATGATATCCTTCCGGGTCAGCAGACGATGAACGTCCAGGCTTTCATAGATGACTGGCGTCTTCAGCTTGGCATAGCGCTTCGCCAGGAAGGCGCAGGCAAGCATGTCCAAATTACGCGCATATAGAACGTCGGCCGATTTGAGACGCTCTGCCTCTGCAGCTGCCTTGCGTGCCCCAGCGAAAATCTGGCGGAAGCGCTGAATGAAAGCACCATCGCGCGTCAGGCCGAGATCGACATTGTCCCATTCCGGGGCAACCTCACGGCGGTGCATCATGAACCCAATGACCTTCAGCCCGTCGGACTGGAACGCTTTCACGCGTCGGCGCACGGCGGCGTCCGCTGCATCATGACCAAAAAAGGCAATTGTGGTCATCGAAGTATCCATTCCGCCGTTACCGGCCGCGCTAACTGGCGGACCTTGTCAGTCCGCCAGCCCTGTTCGGGTTGAGCTACTCAGCATCCACTTTTGGGGGCGCTTCGCTGCTGTGTTCTGCCAGGCTCGGCGGCGTCTGAATGGCCTTTGGCCGCACGCTTCCATCATCCTTCTTGCCGGCAGACTTCCATTTGAAGCCAAACAGCGAAGGCTTGGTCTCGATCTGGTAGTATTTGCGATAGGCATCATAACCAGCGCCCGGGTCACGATAGTGGCGGCGGCGGTTCAGGTTGACCATGTTCAGCGTCACGCCCAGCAGGTCCGCCTTGAAGGATTTCAGCAGTCCGAGAGACTGGCGCGCCGCAGAACGGTTCGTATGGCGCCAGCGCACAACCAGGATCGCCTTGTCGGTCTTGCCGGCGACAACTCGCGCCTCTGCCATCAGCAAAAGCGGACCGGTGTCGATCAAGATCAGGTCATACATTGACCGCAAACGGACGAGCAGATCATCAAACGCACGCGTGCCGAACACGTCATGCGGCGTGTGCCCTGTCAACGACAGCGGCAGGATGTCCAGCATGCTCTTCGGGTCCTTGGTAATGGCGTCAGACAGCTGACCCGCGCCGAAGAGATATTCAATGAAGCCGATTTCAGGCTTCAGGCCAGCCGCTTCCGTCAGCTGGCGGCGGCGGAAGTCGCCATCAATAACCAGTGTGCGCGCACCAGACATTGCAGACATGCGGCCGAGCGCAAGTGTAAGACTGGTTTTGCCTTCATCCGGCAGAGAGGATGTGATCGCGACCGTCTTCGTTTCGCTATCAAGGTCAGAAAAGGCAATCGCGGCTCTCAAATACCTGACGCTTTCAGCAAAGGCCGATAACGGATTTTCGATCAGATAGTCTGCGGGGTTCATCTGCCCAAAGCCAAGTGCGTTGCTGGTCTTGATCAGCGGCACTGTGCCGATGGCATTCACGCCCAGTTTCTTTTCGATGTCCTCGGATGAGGAAATCTTCATGTCGAACATTTCGGCCAGCAGAGCCAAGCCTGCGCCCAAAATGCCGCCCAGAACAGCGCCGATCAGCAGGTTCAGCTTGGTGCGCGGCGCGCTCGGGCTGTGTGGCACTGATGCGCTTGACAGAATAACGGCATCCGGTTCGATCAAGTCACTTTGCTCACGCGTCTCCTTTGAGCGGGAAATAAACTCTTCATACAGAACACGGCTGGTTTCCGCATCCCGCTGCAGCTCGCGCAGGCGCACATTCGCCAGATTGTTACCGCGAAGTTTTGAGCCCGCCTGATTGATCTGGGCCTGCAGACGGTTCACCTGGTCCCGTTTCACCTTCACCTCATTCTCGAGGTTATTGGCGATACGCTGCATCTCAGCCTGGATCTGGCGTTCAATATCATCCTGCTCGGCCATGGCGCCAATCAGCTCAGGGTGCTGAGGCCCAAGGCGTGTCTTCAGGTCTTCCACGCGAGAGCGCACGGAAGACAATTGCTGTTTCAAATTCGTGATCAGCTGCGATTCCAGAACCTCGGAAATGCCGTCGACACCGGCGCCGGATGCGATCTGGCGCTGCAGGCTGTCATAGCGCGAACGGGCGCGGTTCAGCTCGACTTCAGCCTGAGTCTTCTGGGTCGTCAGATAGGAAATGTTCTGCTCGGTAATCGTGCCACCCATGGCAGTTTCCATGTCATTGTCCGCAATGAACTTGGCGACACGATTTTCCTTCTCTTCCACTTCAGCCTTCAGAGCGGAGGTCCGGTCGGTAAGCCATTCCGTGGCGCGGCGCGTTGCGTCCAGCTTGGTTTCCATCTGCTGCACGCGGTACTGGTCCGCCACCGCATTCGCCAGGCGCGCCGCTGTTTCCGGAGACTCGCTCGTGACCGTAACGCTGATCAGGTAAGTTGTGCCGACGCGACCAACGCTCACCTTGTTCATTAGTGTACCAACAACAGCGTCCTCGATAGCAGCATTGCGCTCATCCACGCTCATGCCGGCAAAGGGGTCCTTCTTCGCCGTGCTCATGCCGAACAGGGATTTGATTTGCCGCTTCAGCCCGTCAAACATGCCAGGCTTTTCTTCACGCAGGGTCCAGTTGAACTCCGCATCTTCGTCCAGCTTCTGTTTCTCAGCCACTTTTGTCAGCAGTGACTTGGACTGCATGACCATGACTTCGGTGTCGATCACGGCGGTAGACGCAACCAGCCCGCTAAGGACACTGCCGAGGTCAATAACGTTCTGCTGCTCGGTATCCAGCTGCACAACCGCCGTCGATCTGTAAGTTGGCGTGGCGGTGAAGGTGACATAGGCCACCAGCACGAAAACCGTCAGGAAGCTGATCGCAATCAACCAGAACCGTCTGTAGACAGTCCCGAGAAGCGACTTCAGATCTGTGGGCATGGCATTGCCGGTCGTCTCCGCTTCTGCGGGCACTTGAGACGGGAGTTCGAAACTGAATGTCTTGGACAAGAGACTATCTCAACGGTTCGTGTTGCGTAGATGTTAAGGGCGACCGACTGTTCTGCCGGTCGCCGATCACAAGGGGGCTATGGGTAGAGGCGGATACCAAGGCCGATCACATCAGCCGTGAAGCTCTCATCACCCGCAAAGAAAGTACCGCTGCGGTCCCGGTCGACATGACGGTAAAAGGCGTTCAAATGAACGCGCTTGTTCATTTTGTAAGTGCCCATCAGCCCTAGATCGATCACGTCGTCGCTCCGGTCGACTTCTTCAAAGTCATAGGTCGAATAGTCAGCCTCGGCTGAGAGAATGACGTTCCGATACAGTTCGTGGTCCACGCGCGCGCCGAGATTGCTGCGAACAGAGCTTGGCGCATTGCGAATGCCGCTATCTTCAGAGCGGCGGCCCCCAGTAAAGGTCACCGTGGTAAGACGGGACGGGAACCATTGAACACGGGCGTCAACGGCCAGGCCGCTGACATCATCAAAGAAGGGATCATCCTTCTCTTCGTTCAAGTAACCCACGGACACATCACCGCGAACAAGGGTGCTCAGCTCGAAATCCGTACCGACGGACACAGTATATCCCTTTGAGTCACGAGAGCGCGGTAGACCATCAATGACGACCTCATTGTCGTAATCCCGCTCATTCACAGAGCCCTGGCCATACACGGCCACGTTCGGCGAAATCGCATAGGACAGACGCGAATAGAATTGCGTCGTCGTATTATCGCGGAAGTCCTGATCCAGCGTCACGCCGTCCGCCGTCTGGGCGTCATCATAATCCGTTTCGCTGACACTTGCGGTGTTTCTCCAGCGCACACGATCATTCGTATAGTTCGCGCTGACTTCAGCACCTGTGCGTGTATAGACAATCGGCTTCAGAAGGCCTGCCACATTGGACGGATCGGAAACCTGGTCGGCGCGCTCCTGAACAAAGGCAGCCGCGCCGAGCGATAGCTCACGCGTCACATCCAGACGACCGCGCAGGCGGGCGCTGATGTCGTTTGCGGAGCGCTTGCTGAAATCCTGATACTCATCGCGCGCGGCTGAAACATCCAGGCCGATCTCGTGAACGTTCCAATTGGTGCGAGCGGAAACATCTGCACCAATGCGCGCGATGACATCAGACTCTTCATTGGAGGACGTACCCAGCGCGTTGTTGGTATAGGCTACAGACGCATTCAGATTGGAATTAACCAGAAACGCCCCAAGGCGGATCGGCTCCGGGTCATATTGCGGCTGACGGCGTTCGCTGACAGCTTCATATTTGTTACGGCTGTAATAATCGCCAGACTGGGCAACTGCAGTCCCTGCGACTGCAGTTATCATGGCGCCAGTTGCGACCCCCGCAAGGCTAACACGCTTAACACTCAACATATCCATCACTTCCCTGGATTATAATCTTTCCGGCATAAAAACCGGTATTTCCACCTAAACCTCAAGCAAAACTCATACCATCAATTCGGGGAAAGAGTGATGCCCTCATAATTGAATACGATGTGCATCGCGTAAGCAAAGTCCGTCAAATTAAACGTACCCCTACTCACCCAACCGTGACCGGACTGGGGCGCAGAAAAGGCAGACTTTGGATTTTTCTTGAAATACAACGCACAAGCGAACGCCCGAGACACGAATTACACGTCTCGGGCGAGCTATCCGAACACAAATCCGGAAATATTAATTATTAATGCGGGCGCATCACCTTGCAGATGAAATGCCCTGTTTTCAGGCTTTGACGCGCTTACTCAGCGGCCACTGCCATGTCAGTACTGGACAAGTCGGTGTAACGTTTCAGGTGATGATCAACGTTTCCGAATTCGGAGTCGATCATTGTGATACGCTTGAAGTAGTGGCCGACAGCCAGTTCGTCCGTCATGCCCATGCCGCCATGGATCTGAACGGCTTCCTGACCGACAAAACGTCCGCCCTGGCCGATGCGCACCTTGGCTGCAGACGCAGCCTTCTTGCGGGTCACTTCATCCTCGTCCAGCTTCAGCGTGGCCATATAGGTCATGGAAATCGACTGCTCATACTCCATGAACATATCGACCATGCGGTGCTGCAGAACCTGGAACTTGCCGATCGGCACGCCGAACTGCTTGCGCTGACGGGAGTAGTCCACAGTCATCGCATGGGCCACTTTCATGGCGCCGCAGGCCTCTGCGCACAGGGCAGCAATCGCTTCGTCAGACACCAGCTCAACCAGCGGCAGGCCATTGTCGACTTCGCCGATCACGGCTTCTGCGCCGACGGAGACGTTTTCGAAGTATACTTCAGACGCGCGGCGGCCATCGACCGTCGGATAGTCACGAGTGGAAACCCCGTCTGCATCCTTGGCCACGACGAACACCGTCACGCCATTCTTGTCACGGCGATCCCCGGAGGTGCGAGCCGTAACGATGAAGTGCGTCGCCCAAGGGGCACCGATGACGACAGCCTTGTGGCCGTTCAGGACGAAGCCGGAGCCGTCTTTCTTCGCGGTGGTCTCAAGGTCAGCCAGATTGTAGCGGCCTTTTGGTTCGGCATAGGCGAATGCGAAGATCATCTCGCCCGACATCACGCCGCTGAGATATTCTTCCTTCTGGGCATCAGATCCCCGCTTCAGGAAGCCGCCGCCGCACACAACGCTCGGCAGATACGGCTCGACCACGAGGCCTTTGCCGAACTCTTCCATCACGACCATTGCGTCGATCGGGCCGCCACCAAGGCCGCCATCTTCTTCGCTGAACGGTGCCATCAGCAGGCCAAGTTCTGCGAACTGGGCCCACATTTCCGGACGCCAGCCAGACTCTGAGGCAACCACCTTGCGGCGGGTCTCAAAGTCATATTGCTCCCGGATCAGCCTTGCGAGGCTGTCGCGGATCATTGTCTGTTCTTCTGTGAAATTGAAGTCCATGTTTCGGTCCTCCCTGCCTCGTGCGCCTAAAGGCCGAGGATCATCTTTGAAATGATATTGCGCTGAATTTCGTTCGATCCGCCATAGATCGACGTCTTACGCATGTTGAAATAGGTCTCGGCGGCATAGTTCGAATGATCCGGGCCAACGCCGAAATCATTGTTGCCATCTGCTTCCATGCCATAGGCATACGGCGCACCATAATAACCGACGGCTTCCAGGGTCAGTTCGGTCAGACGCTGCTGAATTTCCGTACCCTTCACCTTTAGGATGGAGCTTTCAGGACCGGGGCCCTTGCCAGCGGCTTCAGACGCCAGCGTGCGAAGTTCGGTGAACTCCAGCGCCGTCAGGTCAATTTCCAGCTGGCTGATCTTGCGGGCAAATTCCGGCTGCTCCAGCAGCGGCTCACCATCGACCAACTCGTTGGTCGCGATATTGCGCAGACGCTCAACACCGCGCTTGGAGCGGGCAACGCCGGCAATGCCGGAACGCTCGTGCGCCAGCAGGAACTTGGCATAGGTCCAGCCTTCATTCTCGACACCGACGAGGTTCTCGACCGGCACGCGGACATCCGTCAGCCAAGTCTCGTTCACTTCGTGCGTACCGTCGATCAGCTTGATCGGCTTCACTTCGATGCCCGGCGTCTTCATGTCGACCAGGATGAAGCTGATGCCTTCCTGCGGTTTCTTCGCGTTCGGGTCCGTCCGGCACAGGAAGAAGCCCCAATCGGCATGCTGAGCCAGCGTGGTCCAGGTCTTCTGGCCGTTGATGACATAATGGTCGCCATCGCGCACAGCCGTGGTTTTCAGGCTGGCAAGGTCAGAGCCGGCGCCCGGCTCAGAATAGCCCTGGCACCACCACACATCCCCGGACAGGATGCCGGGCAGATGGCGTTCCTTCTGTTCTTCATTGCCGAAGGTGTAGATCACCGGGCCGACCATGGAGACGCCAAAGGGCAGCGGCATCAGCGCGTCAACGCGGGCATTCTCTTCGGACCAGATATATTTCTGAGTGGATGTCCAGCCCGTGCCGCCGTATTTCTCCGGCCAGCTGGGGGCAGACCAGCCCTTTTTGCCAAGCACTTTGTGCCAGGCCAGGAATTGTTCGCGCGTCAGATCTTCGCGCGTGCCCATTCCTTCGAGCTCTTTGGGATAGTTTTCGCTGATAAATTCGCGAACTTCGTTTCGGAAGGCAATTTCTTCCGGTGTAAAATCGAGATTCATGACGGCTCCTCACTGCGCGCCCTTTGAGGGCGTCGAATACTACACTCTATTTCCGCCATTTTACCGTTATGGCAAGGTGACGTGCGCGTAAACGTCAGGTTCTCGTCGGGGAAACTGCGTCAACCTGTTTCGGGCTGTGCGATAAAAGGCGCACATGCCGTTTTGAGCAGACTGATAGCGGTGGCAGAGCCCAGACCGCCTCCCGTCTGGAATTCCAGCTGCAGCAGGGGCCGCAAGCCCAGGCGCTCGACCGCGGCCTCGTGCGCAGGCCGGCGCGTCACATGAGACGCCATGCAATGACTGATCGCCGCAGGGTCGATTGCGTGCACCACGCCCGCCGCAATTGTGGTGGCAAATCCATCCAGCACGACCGGAATGCCCTGATGGCGGGCCGCGATAATCGCGCCGACACAAGCCGCCAGTTCACGTCCGCCCAGATAGCGCAGCGCCTCCAGCGGGTCAGACAGATGCCCTCGGTGCAGGGCCAACGCCCGGCTGACCAGATCAACCCGGCGGCGCGACAGCTCTGCGGTAGCCTGGCTGCTCGGGCGCACCCAGTAATCCGGAGAGCCGCCATACAGCGCGCAGGCGACAGCTGCGGCGGCCGTGCCGACACCGGCGCCGGATACGGCCAGCGCCAGCAGGTCCGGCTTGTCCTCGGTCGCTTCAAAGCCATAGGCAATGGTCGCAGCACATTCGCGCTCTGACATGGCTGCTTCTTCGGCAATGCTGGGGGTCGGCTTGTCAATCGCAAGGTCGAACACTCTGATACCGGCACCGGCCTGCGTCGCGATGGCCGAGAGGGGCGCCTTGCCTTCGCGCAACGCATCCACATGCGCCCGGGTGTCGGACTTTGTCGACATGGAGACGCCTTCTTCCTGAAGGCCATGGGAACTGGCGAACACCGCCAGGACAGGTTTCTCGATACGCGGCGGAAATCTGTGCTGCCAATTGGCCAGCCATTCTGCAGCTTCACCCAGGCGACCGAAATCGCCTTCGCGGCCCATGCCCAGCAACGCTTCGCGGACCTGCTGACCGGGCGTCCGGTCCAGATCAACGCGCTGACGGATCAGCGAGCGCGCATCTTCAAGCGGCGAAGTTTCGCGGGCCGGTTCGCTCAAGATAGTCCCTCCTTACCCATATGTAACGGGTTTCATACTATAACAGAGAATTGCAGAGCCTTGCGACAAGGATTTATTACCTCATTCATGAGACAACTTGCTCTGCTGCCTGCCTTGGTTACCCTATATTTATGACAGTCCAATCAATAAAGTCCCCGTGTATAAAAGTGTGTGCTGTAGATGCTGCTACAGGCTTGTGCCTTGGCTGTGGCCGCACCCTGCCAGAAATCGGCAAATGGGTCTCCATGGGGGAAGCAGGCCGCGAAAAGGTAATGGCTGAGCTTCCGTCCCGCATTGCGCACCTGGAAAAGCTCGACAAGCGATAGGGAGACGGGCGATGTTTGCAGGGAAACTTGTAGCCGGAGCTGTCACCGCCTGTGCGATCGCAGGCACGGTATCCTTTCTTGTCGTTCCGGGCCTGCAAAATCGCGGTGTCCACGTAGAGACCCTGCCGCCGGAATCCCTGCCCGCCCCGACCGATAAAACCAGCTCTGTCAGCTTCGCCAATGCCGCCGTAATCAGCCGCGAGAATGACGGGCATTACTGGACGCGCGCCGAAGTTCACGGCACCGCAGTCAAATTCATGGTCGATACCGGCGCCAGCACGGTCGCTCTCACTTATCGCGATGCCCAGCGCATGGGCCTCAACCCCGAAAAGCTGGACTATCGCTGGGAGATCCGCACCGCTGGCGGCATCACCTATGGCGCCGCCGTAACCCTGGACAGTATCCGCATCGGCCGGGTCGAAGTGAAGAATGTGGACGCCATGGTCCTGCGCGACGAACTGGAACAGTCGCTGCTCGGCATGACCTTTCTGGGCGAGCTTTATTCCTACGAGTTCAAGCAAAGCCAGCTCATCATACGCCGGTAATTTTCTCGCCGCCCTCGCCCTTGCCGACGCCCACTTCCCAAGCGAAACGCTGATCATCGCCAGCCCAGCGGGCATAGGCGACCCGGCCGTCAAGGCCTGCCGCATCCATCAGATCACGATACCAATAGTCGGCCCCGGCATTCAGGCGCTGGGGATGTACGCCCCACAGCAGACATGCCGTGCGCAGGCGCTGGTCATCCAGCGAACCATACAGGATCGGTGCAGCGCCTCGCACGCGGGAAAATCTGGCCAGCCGCGAGAAAGCTCCCGTGCGAAGGGCCAGCGCAGTCGCGCCTTCTGCCTCCGCCATGCCTTGCGCCGTCTCGGCCACAACATCGATGGCGTTGCGCGCAGGCACATCCCCTGAGAATTGCGAGAGAGATCGGCGATAATCTTCAGCCTCTTCGGTTGCCCGGATGATGCGCGACATGATCGTTACCGTTGTCGCCGGGTGACGACCCACAGCGGTTTCAGCAGACAGCATCACGGCATCCGCGCCCTGATAGATCGCCGTGGCCACATCGGACGCCTCGGCCCGGGTCGGCGCAGCATTCTCGATCATGGATTCCAGCATCTGCGTCGCCACGATGACCGGACGGCCCAGCCCCCGCGCGCACCGGACAATCCGGCGCTGGATGATCGGCACTTCCTCTGGCGCGAACTCAACGCCCAGATCTCCGCGCGCCACCATCACAGCATCGGACGCCTCGACAATGGCATCCAGGTCGGCGATGGCCGCAGGCTTTTCCAGCTTGGAAACGAGCGGCGCCCGGCCATCAATGATGGCCTTCACCTCTTCCACATCCTCGACCGTCTGCACGAAGCTCAGCGCGATGATGTCCACGCCGATCTCCAGCGCGAAATCGAGATCCTTGCGATCCTTCTCCGTCAGCGCGCGCACCGGCAGGGCCTTGCCGCGCACCGTGAAGCCCTTCTTGTCGGTCAGCTTGCCCGGCACATCCGCGCGCACTTTCGGGGCATCGCCCACGGCCGTCACCGTGAAGATCAGCTTGCCATCATCCACCAGAATAACATCGCCCTCTTCCAGCATGTCGACGATCTCTGCGTGGGGCACAGGGATAGTGTCTTCAGCATCCGTCGTCTCAGCGGCGACGAGCGCATATTCCTGTTTGTAACGCAGACGCAGTTCACCATTTGGCAGGCTGCCGACGCGCACTTTCGGGCCCTGCAAATCTCCCAGCGTGGCCAGCGGACGGCCGCTCTCCTTCTCGGCCGCGCGTACTGCGTTCAGCGCTTCCTGGTGCGCCGCATGTTCGCCGTGGCTGAAATTCAGGCGGAAGACATCCACACCGGCATATGCCAGCGCGAGCACTTCGCGCGGACTGCGGCTGCCCGGTCCAAGCGTTGCAACGATCTTGGCGTTTTCGCCACTAAGCCGTTTGGTGCCCATGTCTGCCTCCCGATGACAAGGTTGTCTTTTCTCTTATACGACTCGTCTCCGGATTGCCAGACAAGCCAGTCGCGTCCATCGTGATTTTATTGCCAGCCGCCTGCATCCAAATGCTCATCTCGCTGCATCTCACCTGAAAAGGAGAGATCTGTCATGAGATACATGTTCGCCGCGCTGTTCCTGTTCGCCGGGTGCGCGTCTGCGCAGCCTGTTGAAACTGCCGCTCCTACTCCATCAACCTCTGACGATACCGTTCAAGTCATGGTGCTGGGCGTCTACCATTTCGCAAATCCGGGACTGGACCTTGTAAACACCGAAGCTGACGATGTGCTAACCCCGAAACGGCAGACAGAGCTTGAAGCCCTGGCCGACCGTTTGGCAGAGTTTCAACCAACAGCCATTGCGATTGAGCGCCAACGCCCGGCCGATAGTCTCATAGACCCAGGCTTTGCCAGCTATACGCCCGCAATGCTTTCGGAAAACCGTAATGAGACCGTTCAGATCGGCTATCGCGTTGCAGGACAGCTGGGGCTGGATCGCGTCTACGCGATTGATGAGGGAGAGGGCGAGGTTCCCTTCTTCCCCTTTGACCGGGTTCAGGCCTTTGCAGAGCGCACCGGCCAGACGCAGGTGATCGACGATATGCTTGCCAAGGTCCAGGCAAGCGCAACCGCGCAGGAAGAGGCCCAGAAAACCGAAACGATTTCCCAGCTCCTTACAGACCACAATCGCCCTGAAACCATCCAGTCAGAGCATGAGGATTACTATTATAGCCTCCTCAAGCTCTCAGACGCGGAAGATCATGCCGGCGCAGCCCTCAATTATGGCTGGTACGCCCGCAATGCGGAGATTTTCTCAAACCTGACCGAAGCCGCCCGGCCCGGAGACCGCATCCTCGTCATCTATGGCGCAGGCCACAATTACTGGCTCCGCCATTTCATTCAGAACACGCCGGGCTATGAACTGATTGAAACCCAGCCCTATCTGGAAGACTAACCGACCGCAAACGGATCATAATTGAGGATTGGCGCCAGCCAGCGCTCAGCCTTGCGGGTATCCCACCCCTTGCGCCGGGCATAGTCCTCAACCTGGTCTTTCTCGATCCGTCCGACCGCGAAATACACACTATCCGGATGCGCGAAGTACATGCCGGAAACGCTGGCCGCCGGGGTCATCGCAAAGCTGCTGGTCAGGGAAACGCCGATGCGGTTTTCCACATCCAGCAGTTTGAAAAGGGTTTCCTTTTCAGTGTGCTCCGGCTGGCTGGGATAGCCTGGCGCGGGGCGGATACCGCGATACTTCTCGGCAATCAGCTCCTCACAGGAAAGGTCCTCCTCCGGCGCATAGGCCCACAGCTCCTTGCGGGCACGCTCATGCATGTATTCGGCCAGCGCCTCAGCAAACCGGTCTGCCAGTGCTTTCACCATGATAGAAGAATAATCGTCGCCCTTGGTCTTGAACTCCTCGGCAATTTCTTCCGCCTGCAGACCAGAGGTCACACAAAAGCCCCCGATCCAGTCATCGCCTTCCGGCGCGATGAAGTCCGACAGGGCAAAATTGGCGCGCGTATTGTCCTTCACCATCTGCTGGCGCAGCGTGTGGAACACATCGCCCGTGCCGAGACGGATGTCGTCACCATCGGAATTAGCCCTCCAGAAGCCAACCACAGCCTTCGGCTGGAACCAGCTTTCGCCAATCAGTACCTGCATCATGGCCTGCGTGTCGCGCCAGAGGCTTGAGGCCGCTTCCCCGACAATCTCGTCCTTCAGAATTTGCGGATACTTTCCGGCAAGATCCCAGGCCGAGAAGTAAGGCGTCCAGTCGATATAACGCGCCAGCGTGGCAAGGTCGAAATCCTTGAACGTCTTCACGCCCTCATAGGTCGGCTTGGGAGGGCTGTAGGCATCCCAGTCCAGCTTCAGCCGGGCCTCGCGCGCCTCTGCCAGCGGCAGGCGCGGTTTCGGCGGCCCACCCGCACGGGATTCCCGCATACGCTCATAGCGCGCTTTGGTCTGGGTGACGAAATTGTCTTTCTCGTCTTCACTCAGCAGTGAGCTGACGACCCCCACCGCACGGCTCGCATCCGCCACATGCACCACGGGCGCGCAGCGGATGGCCGGCTCGATCTTCACCGCCGTATGCGCCGGGCTGGTCGTCGCGCCGCCAATCAGCAGTGGTTGCTTCATGCCGCGGCGTTCCATCTCGGATGCGACATAGACCATCTCGTCCAGACTCGGTGTGATCAGGCCGGAGAGGCCAATGATATCGACACTCTCATTCGCCGCCGTGTCGAGGATCGTCTCCGCCGGCACCATGACGCCCAAGTCCAGGATCTCATAACCATTACAGGCCAGCACGACGCCGACAATATTCTTGCCAATGTCGTGCACATCGCCTTTCACGGTCGCCATCAACACCTTGCCATTGGAGACATCAACCGTACCAAGACGTTGCTTTTCCTCTTCCATATAGGGTTCAAGCCAGGCCACAGCCTGCTTCATCACGCGCGCGGATTTCACCACCTGCGGCAGGAACATCTTGCCGGAGCCGAACAAGTCTCCCACCACATTCATGCCGTCCATCAGCGGCCCTTCAATGACGTGCAGCGGACGGTCCGCCTTCAGGCGCGCCTCTTCGGTATCGTCATTGATGAATTCCGTGATGCCGTGCACCAGCGCGTGCTCCAGACGCTTCTCGACCGGGGCTTCGCGCCATGAAAGATCCTTCTCCTGCGCCTTGCCTTTCTGGCCCTTGAAACCTTCGGCAATCTCGATCAGGCGTTCTGTCGCGTCATCGCGGCGGTTGAGGATAACGTCCTCCACCCGTTCGCGCAGCTCAGGCTCGATATCATCATAGATATCCAGCTGGCCCGCATTGACGATGGCCATATCCAGGCCCGCCGGGATGGCATAATAGAGGAATACGGAGTGCATCGCCCGGCGCACCGGCTCGTTACCACGAAAGCTGAACGACACGTTTGAGAGCCCGCCCGAAATATGACAGCCGGGGCATGTCTCGCGGATCACCTTGGCCGCTTCGATGAAATCCACGGCGTAATTATTGTGCTCTTCAATACCTGTCGCGACCGCGAAGATGTTCGGGTCAAAGATGATGTCTTCTGCCGGGAAACCCACCTCTTCGGTCAGGATACGGAATGCACGCTGACAGATCTCTACCTTGCGCGCCTTGGTGTCCGCCTGCCCTGTCTCATCGAAGGCCATAACAACGACTGCCGCCCCGAAAGCGAGGCATTCGCGGGCCTGCTTGCGGAATTGTTCTTCCCCTTCCTTCATGGAGATGGAGTTTACAATGGCCTTGCCCTGCACGCATTTAAGACCAGCCTTGATGACGTCCCATTTCGAGGAGTCGATCATCACGGGTACGCGGGCAATATCCGGCTCAGCCGCGATCAGATTGAGAAAGGTACGCATGGCCTCGGCGCCATCAAGCATGCCTTCATCCATATTGACGTCGATCACCTGCGCGCCGTTCTCCACCTGCTGGCGCGCGACCTCGACCGCATCAGCATAGCGCCCTTCGGTGATCATCTTGCGAAAGCGTGCGGAGCCTGTAACATTCGTCCGCTCACCAACGTTTACAAAAGTTTGCGAAGCTGCTGCTGTCATTTTCTCGTCTTCCCGGCATCGAGGGGCCAGTTGCCATCAGCCACGAGCGGAAATCCTTCCACGGGCCGGTTATACCAATAAATCCAGGCCATCTCGCCTGTCTCGCTTCCTGCATCATCCAGCAGGGGAATTTGCGTGCGCAGATAGAGGCTCGTTTCCGGGTCTTCCGTAACATCCTCAAAGGCATCCATGGCGGGCATGATCGCCGGATCGCTGATCTGCCAGCGAATACCATGGCATAGTTCGTCCCCATCTACGACCCCCGGAAATCCGCCCAGATCGACCATCCGCCCACGGAACCGGCAAGCCTCGCCAAACGCACCTGCCGTCGACAGCGGCAGATCCGCCGGCTGCCCTACCGCGCCCAGCTTCAGCAGGCCATAGAAAACGAAGAGGTCGCCTGCTTTTACATCCTCCTTCATCATGATGCCACCTCGAACGGCTCTAGCCCTGCGAGGCGCATTGTGTGCTTGCTCGGTACTGGGGTGCGTGGTTTCACCCCTTCAACGGCCTTCGCAATCGCGGCGATATGTTCCGGCGTCGTACCACAGCATCCACCCAAAATGTTCACCAGGCCATCCTTTGCCCATCCGCCGACAGAGCCGGAGGTCTCTTCCGGTTCCTCGTCATACTGCCCCATCTCGTTCGGCAGGCCGGCATTTGGATAGGCCGCGACCAGCGTATCCGCTACACGCGACAGCGCCGCGATGTGCGGCCGCATCAGGTCTGCGCCAAGTGCGCAATTGAAGCCGATTGCAAAGGGCTTGGCATGACGCACGGAATTCCAGAACGCCTCGACCGTCTGCCCCGAAAGCGTGCGGCCGGACCGGTCTGTAATCGTGCCGGAAATCCAGATCGGCAGCTTGTCCATGCCCTCTTCTTCCAAATCCATGATCGCCTTGATGCAGGCCTTGCAGTTCAGCGTGTCCGTAATCGTTTCGATCAGATAGAGGTCCACGCCGCCCTCATTCAGGGCACGAATCTGATGGCGATAGGCATCATATACTTCATCAAAGGTGACAGAACGCGCACCCGGATCATTCACATCGGACGACATGGACAGCATCTTGTTCAACGGCCCGATAGAGCCAGCGAGGAAGCGCGGCTTGTGCGGCTCCTTCGCCGTCCAGGCATCGGCTGCGGCACGGCCCAGCTTCGCGCCTTCCAGATTGATGTCCCACACCGATTGCGGGTCCAGCTTATAATCATCCTGCGCGATCACGGTCGCAGAGAAAGTGTTCGTCTCTGAAATGTCCGCCCCCGCACCATAATAGGCATCGTGCAGGTCGGTCACGATGTCCGGCCGTGTGATGCAGAGAATATCATTATTCCCCTTCATCTGGCCGGGATATTTGTCCTCGCCAAAACGGTCCGCGCGATAGTCAGCCTCTTCCAGCCCCCGGCGCTGGATCATCACGCCCCATGAGCCATCGAGAATGAGAATGCGTTCCTTTGCAGCCGCCTTTAGCGCCGCAATGCGCTCCTGTCTGTTCATTGTCTACAGCTCCATTGATCCGTCGTCGCGCAAAGGCGCATACGGGTTGTAGGCCACTTCCCAGAGGTGGCCGTCAGGGTCAGAAAAATAACCGGAATAGCCACCCCAGAATACTTTTTCGGCGGTTTTCACCAGCCTGCCGCCGGCCGCCACCGCGCGCTCGATCGCTGCATCGACAGAGGCCTCGTCAACCTGGTTCCAGGCCAGCGTCACAGCGCGAAACCCGTCGCCTGCTGCTGGCACACCGGCATCCTCTGCCAGAGATTCTCGCCCGAACAGACCGAGCGCGACGCCGCCCATGTCAAAGAAGGCAACAGCCTCCTGAGAGGCTGCCGCCCGCTTCAGGCCAAGCGCCTCGTAATATGCGGCTGATGCCTGCACGTCTGCCACGCCGAGCGTGACCAGCGTGATGTGGATCGGATTGTCTGCCATGATCAGGCCGCCTTTGCGGAATTGGGTTTCAGCCCCAGCAGGCGGCAAGTGGACAGCGCCAGCCCGGCCCGGTTCAGCGTATAGAAATGGAAGTTGCGTACCCCTTCATCCGACAACTGACGGCAAAGATCCGCCGCGACATTTGCCGTCACCAGCTCGCGCGTCTCTTCATCCTCATCCAGGCCTTCATACAGCTCGTGCAGCCAGTCCGGCAGGCTGGAGCCGCACAGCGCGGCGATGCGCTTCAGGCCCTTGAAGTTTGGCTGCAGCATGATGCCAGGCACGATCGGCATGGTCACACCGCCCGCACGCGCCTTTTCCAGAAAGTTTAGATAGACCTGCGGCTCAAAGAAAAATTGTGTGATCGCGCGGTCGGCGCCTGCATCCTGCTTGGCTTTCAGGAACGCAATCTCGGCGTCCCAGCCCTGGCTTTCCGGGTGCAGTTCCGGATAACAGGATACGGAGATTTCAAAACAGCGACCAAGCTCCGGACGGTGCTCGCGAATGCCCTGGATCAGATCAATCGAATCCCGGAAGCCGCCCGGATATTGCTCAAACTTTTCGCCCATGCCTGCCGGCGGGTCACCGCGCAGGGCAACGATATGCTTCACGCCAGCGTCCCAATAGTCTTCAGCGACAGAGAGCACTTCCTCCTTGGTCGCCCCGACACAGGTCAAATGGCCTGCAGGGCGAAGACTGGTCTCTTGAGCGATCCGGCGCACTGTGTCATGCGTCCGCTCCCGCGTGGAACCACCGGCCCCATAGGTAACAGAGACAAAGTCCGGCGCCATGGGCTGCAGGCGCTCAACCGTTTCCCACAGGCGAGTGGCCATGGCCTCGCTCTTAGGCGGGAAGAATTCGAAGGAAACGTTCGGCGCTTCGCTTTTGGCGGTAGATGACAGCGGGCTCATGCAGCATTCTCCACGGAAGCGGCCGGTTTGACCGCCTTCCATATATTCACGGTAAGGCCTTCTTCCTCGCCGGCGGGGGGCGCGAAGGAAAGCGGGGGATCAATTGTCAGGCCGGAATCGCTGGCCCAGGCTGACATCGCCTCGTGCGACATGCCCAGACGGTGGTGGCCATGCTCGGCGCGCAGGAATTCAAGATCATGGGGCGCAAAGTCCACGATCAGCAGTTTCCCGCCGGGCTTCAGCACACGGCCTGCCTCGGCAATCGCGCGATTCGGGGCGTCCATATAGTGCAGCACCTGATGGATGATCACGAGGTCAGCGCTCGCCGTCTCGAACGGCACAGAGGTGACATTGCCCTGGCGGACACGCGCAGTCTCGACGCCGTCGCGCTCCAGATTGGCGCGTGCCACAGTCAGCATGTGATGGCTGAGATCAATACCTTCCGCCTCCGCCGCCAGAGGCGCGAACAGGCTCAGCATCCGGCCCGTGCCGGTTCCGAAGTCCAACATGCGTGCGAACGGGCCCGGCCCAGCCAGTTCCAGCAGCGCCTTCTCAATGGCCTCGCTGGGCGAGTGCATGGAGCGCAGCCGGTCCCAGTTCTCGGCGATGGACGAGAAATAAGCCTCCGCGGAGGTGGCGCGTGCGGAGCTGACCTCTTCCAGGCGCTCGGCATCCTTTGCGAGTTCCGGATCATCTTCCGAAAGCTGTGAGAAGAGCGAATCAAGGAAGGTTTTGCCCATGCCCTGCGTCGCAGAACGATAAAAAACGAAGGACCCTTCCGGCAATCTTTCGACCAGACCAGCCGCCGTCAAAGCCTTCAAATGGTGTGACAGGCGGGGCTGACTTTGCTCCAGAAGCTGCACCAATTCCCCGACAGAGAGGTCTCTCTGACGCAATAAAGCCAATATTCTCAGACGCGTAGGTTCACCTGCCGCGCGAAGACAGTCTATCAGGGGGGAAAGCTGGGAATTCATTTAATGATATAAACATCGATTTATATGTTTTAGCAATAGCAGTCTGCATATGTAATTTTAATTACACATTACAAAATTAAGTGTTGAAGGTGACACTGACAGCAACCATTTAGCGACTTCTACCAGCGGGGTTAATACGATGTCGAAGCGGCTTTTAGCATGTGCCATGGTTGCGGGTCTAACGGCTTGCGCCTCCACACAAACGGCGGAAACAGGCGTGGTGAATGACCCCTATGAAGGGTTCAATCGCCAGATGTTCGCCTTCAATAATGAAGTCGACAAATACGCTCTGGGCCCTGCCGCAAGCGCCTATGAAACCGTCACCCCGCGGTTTGCGCGTGACCGGATTGGCGATTTCCTGCAGAACCTGAAGTCCCCCGTCATCTTTGTGAATGACCTGCTGCAAGGCGAAGGCGACCGGGCTGGCACCACGCTGGGCCGCTTCATGGTCAACACCACGTTTGGCATTGCCGGCCTGTGGGACGTCGCAGAATATAATGGCATTGAAGGCCATAATGAGGATTTCGGCCAGACGTTGGCTGTCTGGGGCGTCGACAGCGGCCCCTATCTGGTTCTGCCGCTGATGGGCCCTACCACACCGCGTGACTTGTTCGGTACCGGCGTCGACCGTGCAATGGATCCCCTCACCTGGACCGAGTTCGACAATAACCCCGACCTGGATGACCATATCGCCATTGGACGCGCCGTACTTGGCGGGCTGAATGCCCGTGTCGCGCTGGATGATCAGATCAAACAGCTGAACGCCCAGCCCGAACCTTATGTCGCGCTTCGTCGCATCTATTCATCCCAGCGTCAGGCAGCAATCCGTAATGGTCGTCTGAATGAGGAAGAAGCGTACGAAGATCTCCCTGATTTTGACGAATTTGAAGACTAGCCCTGGCCTTAGACCAGATACAGGAGCAATGAAGTGACTCACCTATTCCGACACCTCGCTGTGGCCGGCGCGGTGGTGATGATGACCGTGCCGTCCGCCTTTGCGGATGCCAAAACCGAAGCTTATGTCCAGAAGAATGCCAGTGAAGTGCTGGCATCGCTGAACGACCCGTCGCTGAACGCTGAAGAGCGGACGGAGAAATTCAACGCCTATATGGACGAATTCACAGACATGACGGCCGTATCGAACTTTGCCATCGGCAAATATGCCCGTCGTTTCACCGATGATGAGTTGGCCCGCTATCGCAAGGTTTTCCGCGAATACGCTTTGGCCGTGTATGAAAACGAACTCGATGACTATCGCGGCGAAGCCGTGGTTGTGAAGGATTCCGTAGATCGCTCCCCTACCGATTCCATCGTGAACACCGTCATCAAGCGTCAGGACGGCAAGGACATGGATGTCCGCTGGCGTGTGCTGACACGTGACGGCAAGTATCAGGTCGTCGATGTGGCCCTGAACCTGGATGGCAATCTGATCTGGCTGGCCATTGAACAGCGCGCCCAGTTCCTGGCCCTGCTAGACCGCACCAATGGCTCTGCCGATGCGCTGATCGACAAGATCGAAGACATGAAGAAGAATCTAGAAAGCAAAAAGCGCAGCTAGGCCCGCTTTCCTGAAGCAGACAAACAGTGCCCCCGGATGCAAATCCGGGGGCACTTTGTTTTATGGGGTGGCGACTTCCGGCAATACGATATGCACCGGCGCACCAGGCCCGAGCGGGATGCCCAGGAAGATCCACAGCATCATCAGCGCAACACCACCAATCAGCATCCACAGCGAATAGGGAATCATCATCGCTGTCAGGCTGCCGATGCCGAAATCCTTTTGCCAGCGCTGGGCGAAGACCAGGATCAGCGGGAAGTAAACCATGAGTGGCGTGATGATATTTGTCGCGCCGTCCCCCACACGATAGGCCGCCGTGGCGCCTTCCGGACTGACACCGAGCAGCATCAGCATCGGCACGAGCACAGGCGCCAGCAAAGCCCATTTCGCACTGGCCGACCCGACGAACAGGTTCAACAGTCCCGTCAGAAGCACAATCAGGCCGAGCACAATGGGTAGCGGCAAACCGCTGTTCTGGATCGCATCCGCCCCATGCACGGCAGAGATGAGCCCCAGATTGGACCAACCGAACATCGCCACGAAGTGTGCCGCCGCAAAGGCGAGTACGAGATAATAGCCCATATCCTTCATGGACTCGGCCATCATGTTCACAAGATCACGGTGATTGTTGATCGTGTTGGCTGCGGCGCCATAGGCCCAGCCTGCCGCCAGGAACAGAATGAAGAAGGCCGCGACCAGAGAGCGAAAGAAGGGGCCAGCTTTCTGATACCAGGGATTGCCTTCCGTACCTGGGCCATCTGCAAGCAAGGGCGTGCCGGGACCAAAGGTCATCAAGGCCCACAGGGCACAGACGCCCAGCAGGGCCAGAGCCGCATAGCGCAGGCCCTTGCGCTGTACATCCGTCAGCGGCTTGTCTTCATCGCCCGCCTGCACCGCAGCGCCGGGTACGGGCGTCCATTTGCCGAGTCGCGGTTCTATTATGCGGTCTGTCACATACCAGATCACTGGCAGATAGATGACCAGCAGCGCGATGATGAAGAAGGTGTTGCCGGCAATGTTCATGGTCCAGCCAGCATCAATGCCGCTGGCCTCATAGGCCGACTCCGTGATGCCGAACAGAAGTGCATCGAGCTGGCCGGGGGAGATGTTCGCCGAGAAGCCTCCGGACACCCCGGCAAAGGCTGCCGCGATGCCTGCCAGCGGATGCCGGCCAGCCGAGGCAAAGAGGATGCCCGCCAGCGGGATCATCACCACATAGCCTGCATCGGCAGCGTGGTTTGACAGCATGGCCACGAGCGCGACCAGCGGTGTCAGCAAGAGTTTCGGCGCCCCGCGCACAGCGGCACGAATGGCGCTGGAGAACAGGCCGGAACGTTCGGCAACCCCGGCTCCCAGCATCACGACCAGAACATAGCCGAGGGGATGGAAGTGCGTGAAGGTGGCCGGCATATCGACCCACAGCCGCTGGATATTCTCGGGCGAGAACAGGCTTTGTGATTCGATCTGCAACGGCGCGCCCTGATCCGTCACCTGGGTCGGATGAAAGGCAGAGACCCCTGCCCATGCGCAGATCTGCGATACGACCATCAAGCCGAGGATGAGATAAAAGAACAGGAATACCGGGTCTGGCAGCCGGTTTCCCGTGCGTTCAACAAAGCCCAGAAAACCTTTCTGCGTCGTGGCGGGTGGTTGGTCCGTCATGCTCTCCCCTGAATTCAGAATCTGTTACCCGGCGGGCAGAGGCGCGCCTCTGCGCTTCGTGATATCTCACCAGGCAAACGGGGATTAGGGCACGACAGGTTGAAATTTACAAGCCCGGCTCAGACCGACCAGTGGGCGAATTTGCGGCCTGTCATCTTGCGGAAACGTTCGGCATCCGGCCGCAGCAATTCCGCCAGACGCGCCTTGGTATCCCTGTCGAAAGACGGAATTTCGACAGGCTTGTCGGATTTCAACACCGAGCGGGTTCTATCAATGAGCTTTCTGGGTGCCCGCGCACGCAGATATTGCCCGACCGGGGTTTCGCGCAACTGGCCCCACCAGCGGGGCATGTGGCGCAGGTCTTCCCCTGAATTGACCTTGCGCAACGTCTGCACCGGAGACGCCTGCACATTCTCAACCCCGACATGTTTCATGATCTGCACAAGAACAGCTTCTGGCGCCTCCAGAAACTCATCAAAATCCACGATCAGAATGTCTTTCGCAGACCAGCGTTCAAAGTATGGCTGCAACTGGTAGGCATACTTACTGACCTTGAGAATATGCTCCCCCTGGCTCGACTCCAGCAGTTCCGAAGGTGCGGGAATGGACGCCCTATGCATGAACGTATGATTGTATTGCGATACCGCGCGTGTCACCGGATCGCGCGCGATGAAAACAAGCTTCGCATCCGGAGCATTCTCGTGGACACGGGTAACAGCACCTGGGAAGACATCCCGCTTGGTATAGTTTGGGCAGATATCGATCCAGGGCAGGTCCGAATTGCGGAACTGGCTGCGATACCATTTCTCGCCGCGGGCCAGATGGTCCGGCGTCAAATAATAATCCGTTTCCTTTGCCTCAGGAACGGCAACCAGCTGACTTTCCATAAGGCTTCTATACAAAGCGGTCGTGCCCGCTCGCATCGCACCAATCACGATCGCGTCCGGCGCACACTTTGTTTTGTGCAACACGTCCATCATTTACCCACCACTTATTCCGGAATGGCTTTTTAAAAACCTATCCCATCCCTTTCGATTAGAGCCCATAAGCACAATCGTCTGCCCTGAGAAAGCTCTTCCCCGTCCCCAAGGTTAAAAATTCTCAAAAAGCATGGAATTAAGTCATAATCAGATGAAGAAGATCATTTCAACCATATATTTACCATAAAGAATTCCCGTATAAGGTGAAAAATCCTTAGATACAAAGAAAACAGACGCTGAATAAGCGGACATGCCCCTTCCGCCAGCACGTTCGCCCGGCATGGCGGGGGCCATCCGGTGGGGTAAGTTGAATGCAGCCGTCAGGGATGTGTCAGGAGCTGTCCAGGCTGGGGGCAGGATGGATCGCGCGCAGGTCTGCGAGGGCCACACGCAGGGCGTCCACAAGCGCGCTCAGGATAAGCGGCTGGGCGTCCTCTGCGAACTCAATGGGAAGATCACTACCGAGCGCGGGGCGCTCCCAGGCTGGGACAGCTGGCGCTTCATATGTATAGAGATTGCTCGGCTTGGGCTTGCGAACGTCCGACACGTATTTGATGCGAACGAAGCCGCAACGCGTGACGTTGAGCAGAAAGTCCTGACCCGTCTCTTTTTGATGAATCGCAATGGCCCACAGCTGCAGCCAGAGCCACGGCCAGAAGACCGGGTGGACATAGGCATAGGCCGGGGCGAAACGCGGATCAGACATGGATCCACTATACACCGGGTGCGGAGGGTGTCGGAAAAGTTTATTTTTGGGTCAGTGTTTGCTGCAGGTTGGGGGTGGTTTTTTGTGGGATAAGTGGCCGATGCTGTCATCCCCGAAGATCCGAAGGATTTATCCCGGACCCAGTTCGCATTTGCGGCCCCGCTCTGGGCCCCGGATATTTGCTCTGCAAATTCCGGGGTGACAAGGAAGAGCATTATCTCTCTTAGCAGTCATCCTTCGACTTCGCTCAGGATGAGCGGCTCTCCTTGAGGATAAATGTTCAGCGGCCCTGAAGCATATACCGAGCTTTGGGAACTGATACAGTCAAGGTAGGTTGTTAGGCTAGGCCCTGGGGAGACTGATTGTATGATATCCAACCATATGAAGAGCTGGCTGGGGCGCGTGCTGTTGGCGCTCTGTCTTGTCATGTCTGCGCCGCATGCGCTGGCGCAGTCACCCGATCAGGCCGCGTCGGAGGACCCCGCCCCCATCATCCAGACGCCGGACCCGGCCGCGAGCGATGCCGACATACAAAAGCGTATCACAGCCATCTTTCAGGAGATCGACACGCTGAAGGCCGTCACCGTTGAAGTGCGCGAGGGCGTGGTGACATTGCGTGGGGATGTGGCCAATGCCGCCGCAGCCAACCGGGCCCAGCAGATTGCCCTGCGTCTGCAGGGGGTCGTGACGGTGGAGGACCATATGCAGCGGACGCTGGCGGTGCAGGACAATGTCAGCCCCTTTCTGGATTCCACGTCCAGCCGCCTGAAGAATTTCTACCGCGCCCTTCCCCTTTATGGTGTGGCACTGGCCGTGTTTCTGCTGATCGGCCTGATCGGACATTTGCTGGCCTCGTGGAAGAATTTCTGGCGCGTGATCATGCCAAACCCGTTTCTGTCAGAATTGGTCGCCGGGGCGTTCCGCATCATCATGCTGTTGGTCGGCCTGGTGGTGGCGATGAACTTTCTGGGGGCAACGGCCATTATGGGTACGGTGCTGGGCGGCGCGGGTGTCATCGGCATCGCGGTCGGCTTTGCGGTGCGTGACACACTGGAGAATTATATCTCTTCCATCATGCTCAGTGTACGTCAGCCCTTTCGGGCAAACGAGCATGTCGTGATCGACCAGCATGAAGGCAAGGTCGTGCGGCTTACATCGCGCTCAACAGTACTGATGACACTGGACGGCAACCATCTGCGTATCCCGAACTCCACCGTCTTCAAGGCGGTGATCCTGAACTATACGCGCAATCCGGAACGCCGGTTCGAGTTTGATCTGGGCGTAGACGCAGCAGATGATCCTGTTGCGGCGATGCAGCTGGGCCTCGACACGCTGAAGGGCCTGCCCTTCGTGCTGACCACGCCAGACCCGGAAGCGTTTATCCAGACGGTGGGCGATTCCAATATCGTGCTGCGCTTTATGGGTTGGGTGGACCAAAGGGAGACGAATTTCGCCAAGGCACGGGGGCTGGCTATCAGCGCTGCGAAGGATGTGCTGGAAGATGCAGGCTTCACCCTGCCCGAGCCGATCTATCGCCTACGCTTTGACAATGGCCCGGACCTGACCGGCAGCAAGACGGCACATACAAAGACCGAGTCAAAACCAAAATCATCCGTACAGGTTGATACGACCGAGGCGGCCGATGTGAAGCCGGATGAGCATATTGACCAGAAGGTTGCCGAGGAGCGGGCCGAGAGCAAGAAAGGCGACCTGCTGGATGAGAACCGCCCGGTCGAATAGGCAAGGGTGCGCAGGACGCGTCAGCGGAAGATAACGTCCAGATGGGTCTGGGTGCGGTCGACCACTTTGCAATTGGCAGTCAGACCGTCAGAGCGGATGTGCAGGCGGAACTCGTTCGGGACATTCGCGGTAGTCACCAGATCCAGCCCCGCGCCATCCTGGCCGAGCTGGCGGACCGTGCAATCGATATTGGCGGCGTTTCCGGCGAACTGGATCTGACCGGATTTCAGCACACGGCGACGCACAACACGCTCGGGAAGCTTTTCGTCTCCATAGGCCACACAGCGGTTCCGGCCGGTCTGCTTGGCCTTGTACATGGCAGCGTCGGACTGTTCCATCAGCTTTGCAAGATCGTAATCGGCATGCGCATTGGACGTAATGCCGAAGCTGGCGGTGACGCCGACCGTCTTTCCATCGAACTCGAAGCGCAGCAGCGAAATGGCCATGCGCAGCTTCTCGGCCACTTGAGAGGCGCCCTCATCATCGGTTTCCTGCAGGAGGACCGCGAACTCCTCGCCGCCAAGCCGTCCCAGCATGTCACTGGTCCGCAGCGTCTCGGCGCAGGTCTGGGCGACCTTTTTCAGCACCTCATCGCCGGCGGCGTGGCCATAGGTGTCGTTGATGGATTTGAAGTGATCGACATCCAGGCCGATCATCGAGACCTTGTGCTTGTGACGTGAGGACAGCTGCAGCACGCGCGTGGCCTCCTGTTCAAAGGCCCGGCGGGTCATCTGGCCGGTCAGGCCGTCAATCGAGGCGAGCTTGCGCAGTTCGAAGAGGTCCGCCGCGACACGCGATACATCCTCTAGCGCGGTCAGCTGATTGGCAGTCAGCTCACGCTCACGCGAATCCATCACGGACAGCGTACCGATAATCTCATTCGCATAGGAATAGATCGGGACACCGGCGAAGAACTGGACACTGCTGTAAATGTCGTCCTGCGGCAGGGCGGACGAGGCCAGAAGGTGCTCATGCTGTCCGTAAGCGATTGAAATCGTGACAGTTTCGACCATCAACATGCTGCGCAACAGCGAAATGAGATTATCGAAATTGGCGGCCGATGGACCTTCCTGCTGGATCATATCCGCATCGGAAGATGTCGTGTCAGCCAAGCCGTCTGCCGCGGCCGGGGCGTCTATTTTCTGTATCGCCTGTGACTGAGCCAATGCGGGTCACCGTAATCTGGGCGCGACCTCCCCCTTCGGCCACGTCGGTTGATATCCCCTACCCAGCCCAATCTGATACAGAAAATGTGTTAATTTGAGATTGCTCCATTTCGGAGAATTTCCGGCGCCCACACGGAGCGCCGGAAGCTGTCTAGCGCGCAAACTTCTTGAATTTCAAGCGCTTGGGATTGACGGCATCTTCGCCGAGGCGGCGTTTTTTATCCTCCAGATAGGAGGAGAAATCCCCTTCGAACCACTCCACGTGGGAGTCGCCTTCGAAGGCCAGGATGTGCGTCGCCATGCGGTCAAGGAACCAGCGATCGTGCGAAATGATCACGGCGCAGCCCGGGAAGGCGTCGAGGCCCTCTTCCAGCGCCTGCAGTGTTTCCACGTCGAGATCGTTGGTCGGTTCGTCAAGCAGGAGGACGTTGGAGGCCTGTTTCAGCATCTTGGCGAGGTGCACACGGTTACGTTCACCCCCGGACAGGAGGCCAACTTTCTTCTGCTGGTCTGAGCCCTTGAAGTTGAAGGCGCCGACATAGGCGCGGGAGTTCACTTCCACACCGCCAAGGTCGATGACGTCCGTTCCGCCGGAAATCTCTTCCCAGACATTCTTGTTGTCGTCGAGCTTGTTGCGGCTTTGGTCAACATAGCCGAATTTCACTGTGTCACCGACGCGGAGCGTACCGGCATCCGGCTCTTCCTGGCCGAGGATCATCTTGAACAGGGTGGACTTACCGGCGCCGTTCGGGCCGATGACGCCAACAATGCCACCCGGCGGCAGCTTGAACTCCAGATCCTCGATCAGGAGGTTGTCGCCAAAGCCCTTGCGCAGGCCTTCGGCCTCCAGAACCACATTGCCGAGACGCGGGCCCGGGGGAATGCGGATCTGCGCGGTTGAGACCTTTTCCTTCTCGGCCTCGGCAGCCTTCTGTTCGTAGGACTGGATACGCGCCTTGGATTTTGCCTGACGGGCTTTCGGGCTGGAGCGGACCCATTCCAGTTCCTTGGCCAGCGAGCGCTGCTTGCCGCGCTCTTCACGGGCCTCTTGTTCCATCCGCTTGGCCTTCTGCTCAACCCAGCCGGAATAGTTGCCCTGGAAGGGCACGCCGCGGCCGCGGTCCAGCTCAAGAATCCAGCTGGTGATGTCATCCAGGAAGTAACGGTCGTGGGTGACGAGGATGACACAGCCCTTGAAGTTGATCAGATAGTTCTGGAGCCAGGCAACCGTCTCGGCGTCGAGGTGGTTGGTCGGTTCGTCCATCAGGATCATGTCAGGCTTGGACAACAGCAGCGCGCAGATCGCGACGCGGCGAATCTCCCCCCCGGAGAGATTGTTGACGTCCGCATTGTCCGGCGGACAGCGAAGCGCTTCCATGGCCATCTGGATCTTGGAATCAATGTCCCACGCATCTGCCGCGTCGATCTGCTCCTGCAGCGCGGTCATCTCTTCCATCAGTTCGTCGGAATAATCCTCGCCCAGCTTGCCTGAGATTTCGTTGAACTTGTCCAGCATCTGCTTTTCCGGACAGGAGGCGGCGATATTGTCGAACACGTTCTTGGACGGGTCGAGCTGCGGCTCCTGCGGCAGGTAGCCGACTTTCACACCATCAGCGGCCCAGGCCTCGCCGTTAAATTCCTTGTCCTGACCGGCCATGATGCGCAGCAGGGTGGACTTACCAGCACCGTTGACGCCGACGACACCGATCTTGGCATCCGGCAGGAAAGAGAGGTGGATGTTCTCGAACACCTTCTTGCCGCCAGGATAGGTCTTGGAGAGATCCTGCATATGATAAACGTATTGGGGACCGGCCATTGGAAGCGTCTCCTGAAACTTAGGGGGAATACGTCGCCTCAGTTACGCGGGCGCGGAGGAAAATCAAGCGGGCAGACGCAACCTAGGCTCCCGCCTGTTTTGCCAGACGCTGTTTCTGTCCCATCTGGTAGAGGCGTATCTCCCGGACGAGGCGAATGGTTGGCTTCATCGTGAAGAAGACTGAGCCGATGACAAACAGCCAGGTCGCGGTGAACTGGGTGTCTTTCCAGAAGAACAGGACCGAGCCAACCAGAAATGAAATCGCGGCGACGAAATCCACCGCCGTGTGAAGGATTTCGTAGAGCGCATAGGCCTGCCGGGTCTCTGGGCTCTGATTACGGTTCTCGTGAGTAAATAAATTCATGACAGGCCCCTGTTTCTTCTGCGAAGCGATAAGCCTGCCTGAATTTGTAGCGTGGCGCACCCCTGAGCGGTCCAGACGCACGTATTCGAGATGATCTATGGATTAGCAAGACAATGCACTGTACCCGGGAAGGTGAACTGTTCGCGAGATGGAGGCCAGATGTCAGACCTTTACGCCGCCAAGCCGGATCAGACGGATGACAAACGGCAGCCGGACCTGGACGACATGATGGAAGACGTGTTCGGGCTGAACATTCGCGCGGCCCATACGGTCATGGACCTGTTTCGCCGTCCCGTCCGCGTGTTCCAGGCCGCACGCCTGCCCGACTGGGCTGGCCACACATACACGCCATCATTCCGCGTGTTCTTCTCCCTGATCGCCATCCTTTTCCTGTTTAAATTCTTCTGGGCCAGCGAGAACACGATGATGCAAGTGGCCTTCGAGACCACGGCACAAAAGCTTCGTCAGATGGACCCCCGCCTCGACGTCAATGCGGTGGTTGACGACATGATGGAGAAGAACTGGCTGGTCTATCCATTTGCCGTGGGCTTCTGGTGTACCCTGACGGCTTTGCTGATGCGCATCTGGGGCAAGGGCACGCCAACCATCACGCGCATACGCCTGTTCTTTGCAGCCATCATTCCCAGCACAACGCTGCTGACGGTGCTGATGATCACCACGGCCAAGCTGCCTTTCTCCCTGATGATGGCCGTCGGGGGGCTCTCGATACTTGTGACCTTCGGATTCGACGCCCTGACCACATGGCGAGGACTGAAAGGCGTGCACGAAAAAGGCGCAAGGCTGTGGCGCGCCCTGCTCCTGGGGTTCGTAACATCATGCGTCGGTATATTGGGGCCGACAACCGCGTCCCTGACAGCAGGCTTCTGGGTTGGCCAGGATGTCGGCCGGGCGCTGAATGAACTACATGAGCAGGATGCGGCTGCTACGACGGCGGAGCGATCAGACGAACCTGCCCTGGAAACAAACCCGGAATAAGCTGAATTGCAGGATAATCAGGCGTCGGCGCGGCGGCGCTCTTCTTCCGTCATGACGATCGCCAGACGCTCCAGCTCGTTCGCGGCACTGTGGCTGCCCATATCATGCGCGCGGGAGAACCAACGCCAAGCCTCGACATAGTCCGGCTTCTGGCCATGACCTCCCGCATTGGCGATGCCCAGATTGAAGGCGCAGCGGCTATCCCCCAGATTTGCGCCCTTACCCCACCATTCGCGCGCGGCGTCATAGGCCTGCGGGCCACCGGCCCCGGTCATCAGCATAGCGCCCAGATAAGTGATGGCATCAACGACGCTCATTTCCGCCGCGCGCTCAAAGTGTTCGCGGGCTTTTTCTTCATCCTTCACACCGCCAAGGCCGTGAAGATACATGAAGCCGAGGTTGAAAATAGCTGTCGGGAGTCCTGCTTCAGCGGCCTGCGTATAATAGGCGCGCGCGGCAGCGAAATCCTGATGGACGCCGCGTCCATGATGCAGCATGGCCCCGAAATTATTGGCCGCAGCGGCGTGACCTTCGTCAGCGGCACGGCGCATGAGCGCCGAAGCCTTCAGCAAACTCTCGCCCCCCTCGCCGTCTATCAGCAAGGCGAAGGCTTTTTCAAACAGAGATTGCCCATCCGCCATGAGGGATACGATATGGAAATCAGAGCCTTTGCCTAGCGCGTATTCGCAGTTTTACAGCTAAAAAAGCTAAATCGTGTCATCAGACCAGATGACATGAAAATCCAGACGGCTAAGTTCCCCTCATGAAAATATCGCTTCGAAATATCGCTCACACTGGTGTTACGGCTGCAGGATTGGCTATTTTCGCCAGCCTGGCTGCCACGCCATCTTTCGCAGATTCCCCTCCCGCCAAGGCAGTTTCCCAGCCCATGACAGATTTGACCCTTGAACGTCTTTACGCATCGCCATCGCTGAATGGCCCCTCTCCGATGGGGGTAAAATACTCTCCGGACGGCAAGCGGGTGACGTTCCTGAAAGCCAAGGAAACCGATCAGGCCCGGTATGATCTTTGGCAGTTCGATGTGGCGACGGGCGAACAATCGCTGCTGGTCGACTCGCGGCTGCTGGAGCCGGAAGATGTCGAGTTGTCGGAAGAAGCAAAGGCCCTGCGCGAGCGCAAGCGGACGGCGGGCAAGACCGGCATTCTGGATTATTCCTGGGGCACGGCGGACACGATGCTGATCCCGCTAGGCGGCGATCTGCATCTGGTCACCCTGACGCCGGATGGCCCGCAGACCAGGCAGCTGACCGACACTGACACATTCGAATATGACGCAAATATCTCGCCCGGCGGCAAATATGCGAGCTTCATTCGCGATGGCGCCCTGTGGATGGTCGATCTGGCGAGCGGAGAGGAAAAGCGCCTCTCCCCCGAAGCCGAGCCCGACAAGGCCGTCTCTTATGGCGTGGCGGAATTTGTCGCGCAGGAAGAGATGAGCCGCTACACCGGGTATTGGTGGAGCCCGGATGACAGCTATGTCGCCTATACGCGGGTTGATGAGAGCCCGGTGGATATCGTGCCCCGGTTCGACATTGCCGCAGAAGATGTGACCGTGATCGAACAGCGTTATCCGCGTGCCGGGCGCCCGAACGCGAAGGTGGACCTGTTCGTGCTGGACATCAAAACGGGAGAGACCACGAAACTCTATTCCGTCGGGCCGGACACTTATCTGGCGCGGGTCAACTGGACTGATGACAGCATCTGGTTCCAGACCGTGAACCGCGACCAGACCGAAATCCGCTATCACCGCTCTGACGGTAAGCCATGGCGGGTGTGGAGCCCGTTCAAAGAAACGCAGAAGACCTGGGTAAATCTGTCCAAGGACTTTATCCCACTGAAGGATCGCATTCTTCAGACGACGGAGAAGACAGGCTACCGTCAGGTCTATGAACTGCCCCAAAATGGCGGGGCCTTGATCCCGCTGACGCGTGGCGACTGGGTGGTCAGCGCGATTGAAGGCGTCGATACGGGCGCGAGCCTTGTCTTTTTCACCGGCTTTACCGATACGCCGCTGGAGAAGCATCTCTACAGCATTCCGATGGCAACACACAGCGACGAGGTGGACACGGACGCCGATGGCGCCCCCGCCCCCCGGCCCCTGCCGGACAGCAATTGCGTAGACCTGGTACCGATGGCTGCCCTGATCAAGGTGGAATGCCCTGTCCCGCAGCGCATTACCGAAGCGGGCAAGAGCTGGTCCATCACCATGGCCCCGGACGGCAAAAGCTTTGTCGGCACCTCCTCAGCGCCGGACCAGCCGCCGCAGACCGGCCTTTACAAGACTGACGGTACGCTGATCGCCTGGCTGCTGGAGAACAGGCTGGACGAGAACCATCCCTATTATCCGTATCTGGAGCAACATACCGTTCCTGAATATGGCATACTGACCGCCAATGATGGGCAGACGCTGTATTCTTCCATCCAGACACCACCGGATTTCGACGCATCAAAAAAGTATCCAGTGATTGTGGAAGTCTATGGCGGCCCGCACGTGCAGACGGTGGACCGTGACTGGGAGAGCCTGTCTGATCAATACCTCACCCGGCAGGGCTATATCGTATTCCGCCTGGACAATCGTGGCAGCTGGAACCGCGGCAAGAAGTTTGAGGATGTGATCTATCACCAGACCGGAAAGCATGAAGTGGCCGACCAGTTGGAGGGCGTGAAATGGCTGAAGGCGCAGCCCTTTGTGGACGCTGACCGGATTGCCATTCAAGGCTGGTCCTATGGCGGCTACATGACACTGATGACCATTCTGCAGGCGCCTGAAGGCACGTTCGCTGCCGCCGTGGCTGGCGCGGCCGTGACCGACTGGAGCCTCTATGACACATTCTATACGGAGCGTTACATGGGTACCCCAGAGAACAATCCGGAAGGCTATGACGCCTCCAGCGTGTTCCCCCATGTCGACAATCTGGAGACCCCACTGCTGCTGGTCCACGGCATGGCGGACGACAATGTCACTTTCGACAATGCGACGCGCCTGATGGCGATGCTGCAGGAAAAGGGGAAACTGTTCGAGCTGATGACCTATCCAGGCCAGCGTCACGGCGTTCGCGGCGAAGCCTTGCAGGTACACCTGATGAAAACGCGGATGGAATTCCTGAACCGCCATCTGAAGGCTGACGCGGAATGATCAAGCCGTGGAAAATTCTGGAGAGCCGACAGACCTTCAAGGACAATTTCCTGTCGGTCCGCACGGACAAATGCGAGCGTGAGGATGGGCACATCGTACCCGCCTATCATGTGCTGGAATTCACCGACTGGGCGACGATCATTCCGATTACGAACGCAGGCAATGTCGTTCTGATCCGCGAATATCGCCATGCGTGCGGCATAGTTCTACTGGGCTTTCCCGGCGGCGTGATGGACCCGGGCGAAACAGACCCGGAAGCCGCCGCACGTCGGGAACTGCGCGAGGAAACAGGTTATTCGGCCCGGGAGATGATCCCCGTCGGAAAATGCTATCCGAATCCGGCGGTTCAGAACAACCAACTGAACTATTTCCTGGCTGTAGGCTGCACTCTCACGCACGCGCAATCGCTGGATCCGAATGAGGAAATCGAGGTGCTGGAAATGCCGTATAAGCAGTTCCTGGCCTATGAAGATCTGCCGGCCCAGCACTCCCATCACGCGGCGGCACTGTTTTACACGGAGCGATATTTCGGCAAGCATCCTCATCTGAGACCCTAAAGGAGAGCTCCATGCCTGCCTTCCAGCCGACCGCCGACCAGTTCCGTGCCTTTCGGGATGACCCGTATGACGGCCCCATCGCGCAGGTGAATCTGCTGAAATTCCGCATGAAGGCGGAATACCAGCCGGACGACCCCGAACACGGGAATGACGAGCCGGGGTGCGATGCCTATCAGCGCTATGCCGATGCCTTCGGCGTGGCAGCGGCGGACGTGGGCGGCACCTGCCTGCTGATGGGCAAGGCCGAGCGCTATTTCATTGGCAATGGCGACTGGGACGCGGTGATGGTGATGCATTTCCCGAACCGGCAGGCTTTCATCGCCACGCTGAACCACAAGGATTACCAGTCCATGGCCCGGCACCGGGAGGCGGGCCTGCTATGCCAGGAACTTATCACGACACGCGTTGAGCGCGCAGAAGGTATCACAGGGTGACGGCCTATATTGCGCTGCTGAAAGCGGCCAATATCGCTTTCACGAGTAACCTGCCCGCAAAGAATCTGATCCAACAAAAGAACATAAACGGGAGGGTTATATGAGCCATTATGAAGTCTACGGAGCACTCGGCTCCCCCTATTCCATGAAGGTGCGCGCCGCGATGCGGGCCAAACGGCTGATACACACATGGACAGGCATGACAGCGCAAGACCGCCAGCAGATCATGCCGAATGTGAAGGCGCCCGTGATCCCCGTCATCAAGCGTCCGGATGGCAGCTGGACGAATGACTCGACACCCTTCCTGCTGAGCCTTGAACAGGAAGGCCGGGGCCTGTTGCCGCCCGGGCCGCTGGAGCATTTTGCTTGCCTGCTGCTGGAAGACATGGCAGACGAATGGTTCATGAAAGCGATGTTCCATTATCGCTGGGCCTATGAGGACGATGCCGAATGGTGTGCAAACTGGCTGATGTTTGACAGCTTGCCCAATGCGGGCCGCGCAGGCGTGGAAGAGGCCGCCGCCACGATCCGTGAACGGCAGATCAGCCGCATGGCGCTGGTTGGCTGCACACCCGCCACAGGGCCGCTGATCGAAGCAAGCTGGAAACGTGTCTGCAGGCATCTGGAAGCCATGGCGACCGGGCCAGACCGCTTCCTGTTTGGGAACCGGATCTCGCTCGCCGATCTCGGCTTTTACGGGCAGCTGAAAGTGATGAGCGTGGACCCGACGCCAATGGCCTGGATGCGCGCGGAGACGCCCTATCTCTATCGCTGGCTGGACCATGCCGATGATGCCAGCGGAATTGAAGGCGACTGGGCAGACGGCCTCAGCCAGCCTGTTCAGGACTTGCTGGCCATTGCTGGCGACACCTACCTGCCCTTCCTGAAGGCCAATGAAGACGCGCTGAATGCCGAAGAGGACAGTTTCTCACTTGAGATCGAAGGCGGGCGCTATGAGCAGAGTGTGTTCAAGTATCAGGTAAAATGCCTGCAAACCCTGCGGGCGGCCTGGCACCGGCTGGATGAGGCGACGCGCGAACAGGCGGCGGAACGGATCGGCCCGAATGCCAAAATCCTGGAAGCCAGCGCCGGATAAGCTCGGCTCTGGATTTGTGCCGCAAGCCGCGTATAGTTCCCGTTCTCCTGGGGGACGGAGGACTAGACGCATGGGCCGTACTCTGCAGATACTGAGATGCTGGGCCGTTAGCCTGGCAGGTGCATTGTTGCTGGTCGCGGGGTCTGCCTTTGCCGAAGACGACGCACCCGAAAAGCTGGCCTTGCTGATCGCGAATTCAGCGTATCTAGATGACTATGTCGGAACCCTGCCGGGCGTGCCGCACGACCGGGAGAAAATGGAGGCCGCCCTAAAAGAGATCGGCTTTCATGTCACGGTTCTGGCCGATGGCACACAGGCGCAAATGCAGGCGGCGTTCGCGGATTTCCGGCAGAGACTGGCGGACGCCCCGGAGGACTCCACCGGCTTTATCTATTACACAGGCCACGGCATAGGCAGCGGCGCGGGACAGGATTATTTCATCCCGGTTAACCTGGACATCACCCAGATCAGCCGGGGCCAGAGCATGACATCGCAGAGTGTTTCTGTGGAAGATGCGCTGGCTCAAATGGTGTTTGACGGGCCGCGCCAACTGGTGCTCGCCTTTGATACGAACCGCGCCTATATCGGCCAGCGCTCCAAGGGCATCGGCCAGCGCGACACCCCGAAAGAATTGAGGCTGCCGGAAATCTACCAGCTGTGGGCAACACGCATTGGCGACTATGCCTATGAGACGCCGGAGGGGTCTTATTTCAGCCAGGCGCTGGCAGACGCGCTGCGCGAGCCGGGCCTGACGGTGACGGAGATTTTCGCGCGCGTGCAATCGGAAACCATCGAGGCGTCAGAGGGCCAGCAATTTCCGGAGGCGATCATCAGCACGTCCCGCCCGCTCATTTTGTTTGAGGGCAAAGGCGGGAAAGACACGGGCAGCGCGGCCGCGCCAACGAAATCTGTTCCGCTCGTGCAATCCAGCGCGTCCGGTGCGCCGCGGGCCGAAAGCGTGTCACAGGATCTCGCCCTAGAACTCGCCGTCTGGCAGTCCGCCGTCAGCCTCAACTCGATTGAGGCGATGTCTGACTTTATCGAGAAATTCCCTGACAGCGTTCTGGTGGATCAGGCGAGGCTGCGCCTGAAGGCCCTCAGCCTACGCGCGCCTGCAGGGGTAAAACTGCAAGCAGGGTTTGAGCATTTCATGCCGACGCGCAAAATGGACGGCCCGGCCCGGATCGCGCTGCTGATCGGCAACAGGACTTATGCGCCAAACCTGAACGACCTGACCAATCCGCACAATGATGTTCAGTTGATGAAAGACCGGCTGATCCAGGCGGGGTTTGAAGTGTTTCTCTACCGGGATGCGGACCCTGATGAAATGGGGTTGTCTCTCTCCAATCTGGCAACGCGCCTGTCAAAGGAACCCAAGGAGATGCCGCCAACGGTGTTCTTCTACTATTCAGGTCACGGATTTGCCCCTGACCCGAACGGACCGAACTATCTGGCGCCGGTGGGCATGAAGCTGACCTCGGAGACGGATCTGATCCGCGCACTTTCGATTGAGAAGGTGATTGAATATGTGCAGGCCTTTGA
Source organism: Alphaproteobacteria bacterium (assembly GCA_018222605.1). Taxonomy (GTDB): domain Bacteria; phylum Pseudomonadota; class Alphaproteobacteria; order Caulobacterales; family Hyphomonadaceae; genus Hyphomonas. The sequence goes on along the minus strand of JAAEZZ010000006.1, from coordinate 171,037 downwards.
GCCCTCCTTTGCCTTCTATGTGCTGGATGCCTGCCGCAATGATCCGGGCCTGCCCGCAGGCAACGGCACGAAGAGCGTGAGCGCCAGCAAGGGCCTGTCGCGCGTGGACTGGGTGGGCGGCGCGCTGGTCGCCTATGCCACGGCGCCGGGCGAAACCGCGTTCGACGCGCCAGAGGAAACTGTCGGCCCCTATGCCAGGGCACTGGCCGACGCGCTGAGCCAGCCGGGCATGGATGCAACGGATGTGTTCAAAACAGCGCAGCGCACTGTCTACTTCGAATCCCGCAAGACGCAGACACCGTGGATTTCCGATGGATTGATGCAGGATTTCTATTTCCACCCGGCGGAAGACAGCGCACAGTCCAGCGAATCCAACTGATCCGACTCGCCTGAAGGAGAGACTGCCCATGACCTGGAAACCCTCTGCCATTTCCGAATTGCTGCATCACCGCGCGAGAGGATTGTCCAAGGGAGACCCGGTGGCCCTGCCGATCATGCCAAGTTCAACTTTTCTGCTGCCGGGAAACCCTGATGGCAGCCATTTCTATGGCCGCAATGGCAACCCGACGGTGGAAAGCGTGGAAGCGGAAATCGGCCTGCTGGAAAATGCTGAAGTGGTTCTATTCCCATCAGGGATGGCGGCGGTGGCGGCGATCCTCCACACGCAGCTGAAGCCCGGCGACAAGGTACTGGTGCACTCTGACGGCTATTACAATGTGCGCGCCCTGTTGCAGGAGTATTTCGTTCCGCGCGGTGTGATCATGGAGACCTGCCCGACGGCGGAGATGGCCGAAGCCGACATGACAGGCTGTCGGCTGGTCATGATCGAGACGCCCTCCAATCCGGGGCTGGATGTGTGCGACATTGCCGCCGTGGCAGACCGGGCCAAGGCCGAAGGCGCGCTGCTGGTGGCGGACAACACGACCGCCACGCCGATCTGCCAGCAGCCGATGGATCTAGGCGCGGACATGGTGCTTATGGCCGACACCAAGGCGATGGCCGGGCACTCCGATGTGCTGTGTGGACATGTCGCCAGCCGGGATACGGCGTTGATCAACCAGATCCGCACCTATCGGAGACTTGGCGGGGCGATTGTCAGCCCGTTCGATGCCTGGCTGCTTCATCGTGGGCTTGAGACGCTGGAACTACGCGTTTTCCGGGCAAACCAGAATGCGCTCGCCCTGGCGCAAATGCTGGAAAAGCACCCTGCCGTGCAGTCTGTGCGCTACCCTGGCCTGCCGCGTGATGCGAGCCATGCCGTGGCATCTCACCAAATGCGGACATATGGCCCGATTGTCAGCTTCACTCTGAAGGACCGCAAAACAGCAGAAATGTTTATTGAAAACAATGCGATGTCTGTTCCCGCAACCAGCTTTGGCGGGGTTCATACGTCCGCCGAGTGCAGAATCCGCTGGGGCGATCAGGTGGCAGAGGGATTCGTGCGTCTGGCGTGTGGGATTGAGCCTACGGAAGACCTTGTTATTGCAACAGAAAGGGCGCTGAAAACCCTGGGCTGAACCACTGTCATGTCGAGTGACTTTTTCGCTCAACTAGTATAGCGTCTCTCCGGTATGGGCGGGGTCTGATCCATGAAGCGTGTGAGTATAGTTATTTTCTTCGTTCTGCTGGCCGCAGGCGTATGGGGCTGGTTTCAGCTGAACAAGCCCGAAGAGCCCATGGCGCAGACAGAGCCGCTGCGCATTGATCAGGGCGTCATTAAGGGTGGGATCGACCGGGATAATCCGGAGGTTCAGGTCTATAATGGCATACCTTACGCCACCGCTCGCCGCTGGGCCGCGCCCTCAGCACCGCCACAATGGGGCGCGATTACCCGGGACACGAGAGAATTCGGCCCGCAATGCCTGCAGCAGGCTGGCGGTCTGGGCGACTTTATCGGCCGCATTACCAAAGGTGTCGGCATGCCATGGTGGAAGCGCATGATTGTGGCGCAATATGCTGCGTCCCAGCCTGCGCCGGAAGAGGTGGAAGACTGCCTGTTCCTGAACGTGCGCACCGCCAATCGCGGAAAACCAAAGCTTCAGCCGGTCATGGTCTGGATCCATGGCGGCTCTCACCAGACGGGCACTGGCTCAACAGACTTGTATCAGGCGAATGGCCTGGTGGAACATGGCGTCGTTCTGGTGACGATCAATTACCGCCTTGGGCCGTTCGGCTATCTCGCCCACCCGGCCCTCACGGAAGAAGCCGGCACGTCGGGCAATTACGGCCTGCTGGACCAGATCGCTGCGCTTGAATGGGTTCAGAGAAACATCACGGCGTTTGGCGGAGACCCGGACAATGTGACCGTCTTCGGAGAAAGCGCAGGCGCGCAATCGGTCAGCGAGCTGATGGCTTCGCCTATGGCCAACGGCCTGTATCAAAAGGCCATCATGCAAAGCGGCGTCAGCAGCTATAGTGCCATTCACCTGTCCCGCTCGCCCCTGCCCGGCGTCCGCAGCGCAGAGGATGTGGGGGAGGAATTCCTGTCCACCCTGGTCGACAATGCTGCAACCGCAGACACGCTGCGCGCCATTCCGTCAGGCGCGATTGTCTCCCGCATCGATAGCCGACCGGATCTCGCGGCCTATTTCCTGCCGAATGTGGATGGCCAGATCCTACCGGAAGCGATTGGAGAGGCGATCCGGGAGGACAGGATCAATAATGTGCCTGTGCTGGTCGGCTATAATGCAGACGAAGCGACGCTGTTCTACGATGCCTTCAAATCCCCCACCATCCTGCGGCCAAACATTACAGGCAGTCTGGAAGAGCGCGAAGCGGCGCTGGCGAGCGTGTTCGGACAAAACTCGGCCAAGGCTCTGCAAGCCCTGTACGGGATGACCAGCCTGGCCACATGGGACAAGGGCGCAACCGACATGCTGGGCGATGATCTGTTCGGCGTACATACGCGCTTTATGGCCCGCCATAATACTGAGGCAGGCCAGCCGACCTGGGTCTACCAATTCACGCGCACGCCGCCGAGCAAACGCCAGACACTGGGCGCCCATCATGCGGCGGAGATTCCCTTCGTGTTCGGCAGTCATGGCGGCATCCTGCCCGCCAATGATGATGATATGCCGCTAACAGAGGCGATGCAGACCTACTGGACCAATTTTGCCAAGACGGGCGATCCTAACGGCAAAGGCGTGCCGGACTGGCCGCAATATGATCCGGATCGCGACGTCTGGCTTGAGCTGAACCATGAGATCAAGCGCATATCCGGCCTGCGTGCCCGCAAGCTGGACATTCTGGAAGAGACCCTGAATGACCGTCTGGACCTGATTGCAGGAACCGACCTGCCGCTGATGGCGGATGAGACCTCTGGCCTATCCGCCCCGGACGCATCAGGCGGTGAGGAGCCCCTGACAGATAGCAACTAGACCGTCACGGTCGATCTCGTCGAAAGCATCGTGCTCTGTTGAGTCGATGTCGAGGACAGCCGCCAATCGGCCCTCGCCATCGAATACCGGCACGACAATTTCGGAATTGGTCGCAGAGTCACAGGCAATGTGGCCAGAGAAAGCGTGCACATCCGGCACGATGATTGGCTCCTGCTTAGCGGCGACATGGCCGCAGACGCCTTTGCCAAATGGAATACGCAGGCAGCCGAGGGTTCCCTGATAGGGGCCAACGACCAATTCACGTTCTTTCAGCGGGTCCACGACATAGAAACCTGTCCAGAAAAAGCGGGGCCTGAAGGCCTGCGCGAGGATACAGGCGGCTGTGGCATATCGCGCCGTGATCGAGGTTTCGCCCGCCACGACCGCATCGATTTCCGCCTTGAGATCCCTGTAGAGTTCTGCCTTGTCCATATCCTGCCTCATCTCTGCCTTAAGGGCGCTATATCGGCATCCCAGACCCGTTAAGCAATAGGCCGTTGAAGCTGTCTGCAACCTCTGAAATAGTCAGGAAGAGTCAGGGCGGTAGGTGCCGCCACCATGTGGGGAGAATTTGTTTGAGTCTGACCGGACGCCTTTGCGCCGCATTGCTGATCACGGCAGCCATGGGCTGGCCTGTTGCGGCTCAGCAGGGGGCGTCGCAAGGCCTGCATGATGATCCGGTCTACGCCCCTGCAACGGATGATGACGACGCCAATGAACCGCTGGCAACAGACCTAAACGCGCTGGACCGTGCTCATCGGGACTTCCTGCGGAATGGAGACATGCAGCTGGAGCGGCCAGAGGCCGAACCAGTCGAGCCGCCGGACATGAAACCGCCTCCTGATTGGCTGCGGGCGCTATTCGAGTTTCTAAACATTCTGGGCCCATTGTTTCAAATTCTGTTCTGGGCGGTCATCATCGCCATCATAGGCGGGGTTCTCTATTTCCTGTTCGGGGAAGCGCTGCGGGTGCGCTTTGGCAGTGATGGCAGCAAGAAAGACAAGGATGGCGATGATATTATTCCGGACTACCGACCGGAAGCTGCTGTCGCGCGCACCCTTCTGGAAGAGGCGGACGCCCTGGCAAGACAGGGCAAGTTTGCCGAGGCCGTACACCTTCTGTTGTTCCGCTCCATCGAAGACATCCAGACCCGTCTGGAAGGCGGCGTGCCACGCTCTCTGACCGCACGGGAAATCGGCAGCCTGCGCTACCTGCCAGACCGTGTCCGTGCCGCACTGAACCCGATCATCCGGATCGTAGAGCACAGCTTCTTCGGCGGCCGCGACGTGGATGAGGCCAACTGGAAAACGGCCCGCGCCTCATATGAGGATTTTGCCTTTGGCGGGGAATGGTCATGAGCCGGGACGCCCAGACAGAGTCTCCCTTTTCCGCGCGTGTCGTTGGCATTCTTCTGGCGATTGCGATCCTGTCCTTTGGCGGCATCATGGTGCTGGCCAGTTGGTCGCCCGAACTGCGTGACAAAAACAGGGCGGGTGATCATCCGTTCTCCACCTCGGCGCTGGGATATAATGGCTTTGTCCAGTTGCTGGAGTCCCAGAATTATCCGGTCGAAATCTCCCGCTCCGAACGAACCCTGAAAGAATCGGACTGGGGCCTGCTTGTGCTGACACTTGCCGACCGGGGCATGTCAGAAGAACTGCAAGCCTATGAGCCAGGACGGACCACTCTGCTTGTCCTGCCCAAATGGACTGGACAACCGGACCCTATGAATCCGAAATGGCAAAGGGATGTCAAACTTACGCGCACGGCATCCGTGAATGATCTTTTGTCGGATCTTTCCATCGATGCAGAGGTCGACCGAATTGATGTGCCATGGGAAACCGAGACACCGTTCGGCAAGATGGCCCTGAAACCGGACAAAAAGATGCAGGTCTTGCGCAGCGATAGCCTTGTGCCGATTGCGAACTTTGGGGGAGGATACCTGCTCTCAAAGGTGCCGGATCAGCCAATCTATATCCTCAGCGATCCGGACATGATCAACACATTTGGCCTGTCCAACATCGCCAATGCGCGCTTTGCTGTGCAGATGATCGACTATCTACGCTATGACTATGCCGAGCCGATCATTTTTGACGCAACGCTGCATGGCTTTGTCCGGTCTGAAAACCTCATGCAGATGGTGTTCGACATTCCATTCATTGGCGCGACGCTTGCCGCTTTGGCCAGCGCGCTGCTGCTCGGCTGGGCGGCGCTGGTCCGCTTTGGTCCACCAGCCCGGGAAGGCCGCGCCATCGCTCTGGGAAAACAGGCACTAGCGGACAATTCCGCAGGTCTCGTCACCATGGCGCGCCGGGAAAGCCGTATGGCACCTGGATATTTGCACATGATCCGCCGCCGCGTGGCGCGCGACATAGGCGCCCCGAAGACACTGACCGAAGCGCAACTGACCGCCCTGTTTGATCGTCTTGGCCCGGATGAAAAGACCGGAAAGTGCTTTTCTGAAATGGAAGCCGGACTGCGCGCACCTGCTGCAAACCGGGAAGACCTCATGAACAAGGCTCGCGACCTGTATCGCTGGCGCAAGGGGATTATTGGGAGATCCGTGAATGAACGTAAATGACATCAAGGCGCTGGCGGACAGAATTCGCGGCGAGGTGCGCAAGGCCGTTGTGGGCCAGGACAGCACCGTCGATATTCTCTTGACCGCCCTGTTTTCTTCCGGTCACGTTCTGCTGGAGGGCCCGCCCGGAACGGCAAAGACACTGCTGGCACAATGCTTTGCCCGCTCTATCTCTCTCGGCTTTGGCCGCATTCAGTTCACCCCGGACCTGATGCCCGGAGATGTTCTGGGTACGAATTTGTTCAACTTCCAGACAAACGAGTTCAGCCTCACCAAGGGGCCGATCTTTACAGACCTGCTGCTGGCGGACGAGATCAACCGGACGCCGCCCAAGACACAGGCCGCCCTGCTGGAAGCGATGCAGGAGCGCAAGGTGACGATTGACGGCGACACGTACAGCCTGAACGACCGCTTCACCGTCATCGCGACGCAGAACCCGATCGAGCAACAGGGCACCTATCCCCTACCCGAAGCGCAGCTCGACCGTTTCCTGTTCAAGCATACGCTGGATTATCCAAGCCGGGAGGAAGAGCTGGCCATTGTCGCCCAGCATGGTACGCGCACCGGCATGAAGACTGCGCAAGGCTTCGGCGTGGAACCTGTCGTCTCAGCCGAGGAGCTTGCGGAGGCCGTGGCGTCTGTGGCTGAAGCGCGCCTACAGGACGACATCATCGCCTATATCGTGGACATCATCCGCGCGACGCGGACATCGCCCGCCCTGGAAACCGGCGCCTCCCCGCGTGCGGCAGCAGCGCTTGCGACCGCAGCCAGAGCCCGCGCGGCGCTGGACGGACGGGACTTTGTCATTCCGGATGATGTGAAGCTGCTGGCCCTGCCTGCGCTGCGTCACCGCGTTCTGCTGTCGCCCGGCGCGGAGATTGAAGGCAAGACAACCGACGAAACGCTTGCGTCCATCATCGAACAGACGGCTGCGCCCCGGTGATTTCTCCAACCCCCCGCGCCATTTTCCTGATGCTGCTCGGCGTGCCTCTGATGGTGCTGATCGCGCTGATGCGTCCGGAATTGTGGACAGTCTGCGCCGGGTGGATTGGTGCCATTGGCGGCCTGATCTTGCTGGACGCCATGGTGGGGGCCAGACTGCGCGCCTATCAGGTGAAGGTGGATGCACCGCCCCTGCTCTATGTCGGCGGAACTGACCCTGTGAACCTGACAATGGAATTCTCCTCAGGGGCGCTGCCCCGGCGGATCGAGATCCTGCTTGAAGTGAACGAGCATCTGGAGGACTTGCCGGCCAAGGGCCTGCGCGGCTGGAATGACCGTGAGCGGAATTATGCCTTTGAGCTGACGCCCCTGCGGCGCGGCATGGCGCAGCTGGTGAAGCTGTGGAGCCGATGGCAGGGGCCGCTGGGCTTGGTGCAGAAGCGGCACGTGATGGAGCTGAATAAGGACATCCCGGTCACACCCAATATCCGCTGGGTGAAGGATGAAGCCATTCGGCTGTATTCGCGGGACGCGGAGTTCGGCATCAAGATGCAGATTGATCGCGGCGATGGCAGCGAGTTTGACGCCTTGCGTGAATTCACAACCGGCATGGACCGGCGCGCCATCGACTGGAAACATTCAGCCCGCCACCGGCATCTGCTGGCCAAGGAGTTCCGGACAGAGCGCAACCACAATATTGTCTTCGCCTTCGACACGGGCCGCCTGATGAGCGAGCCGCTGGGCGGGGTGCCGAAGATTGACCGGGCAATCAATGCCGGTCTGCTGCTCAGCTTTGTGTCGCTACGCAATGGCGACCGGACGATGATCTACGGGTTTGATGAACGCCCTGGCCTGATGAGCGGCTTCCTGGCGGGACGGCGCGCTTTCACCAAAGCGCAGAGCCTGGCGGCAGAACTCGACTATTCCTCGGAAGAGGCAAACTTCACCCTTGCCCTGTCAAACCTCTCCAGCCGACTGGAGCGACGCAGCCTGATCATCATCTTTTCGGATTTCGTGGACACGATCTCTGCGGAACTGATGCTGGAAAATGTCAAACGCCTGACAGACCGCCATCTGGTTCTGTTTGCCACGTTTGAGGATGAGGCCCTGGCCGGCATGGTCGACGCCCAGCCCCTCACGACCGAGGATGTCAGCCGCGCCGTGATCGCAGACACACTGATGGCAGAGCGCGATATCGTACTGCGCCGACTGCAGCGCATGGGCGTGCAGGTGATCGAAACGCGGCCGGAAGAGTTCGGGGCGGAGCTGATCTCGCGCTACATCCAGATCAAGCAGAGGGACATGCTGTGAGCGACCTTCTCAAATCCTATCGCTTCCGCGAAGAGCGCGAGTCCGACTGGCGAAAGCTGGACTTGATCCTGACTCGCGCCGAGAATAATGGCGTGAAGGCATTGAGCGATGAAGACATGATGGCCCTGCCGCGACTCTACCGGCAGGCGGTATCATCGCTTTCAGTGGCACGTTCCATTTCTCTTGACCAGAACGTCGTAGCCTATCTCGAAAGCCTATGCACACGGGCCTATTTCTTCGTCTATGGCACCCGCGCGTCGATAGGCGAGCGGATCATGGACTTCCTGCGCAGGGACTGGCCGGCCTGTGTCTCCGCAGCGATCGGGCCGACGCTTCTGGCAACTTTGTTTCTGTTCGGAGGCGGCGCGCTGGCCTTCTTCCTTTGCATGCAGGACATGGACTGGTTCTGGACCTTCCATGGCAACAGTTTCTGGGAAGGGCGCAATCCCGACGCGACAGTGGATTATTTGCGCTCCACAATTTATCACGACCCGACAACGACCGGAGACGGTCAACTGAGTTCGTTTGCGAGCTTCCTGTTCAACAACAATGCCCAGATCGCCCTGTTCGCTTTCGCCCTTGGCTTTGCCTTCGGCATCCCGACAGCCTGGCTATTGATCTATAATGGCGTCCATCTGGGATCGATGTATGCCGTCTTCTGGAGCAAGGGCCTCGGTTATGAATTCACCGGCTGGCTGATGATCCATGGGACGACGGAACTGTTCGCGATCATTCTGGCAGGCGCGGCAGGGTTTGTGATCGGCGGGGCGGTCGCCTTTCCAGGACGGATGACCCGGCTCGCCTCTGCGCGCCATGCCGGGCAGAAGGCCGCGACGATTGCTATGGGCTGCGTCATAATGCTGATCGTGGCCGCCATACTGGAAGGCTTCGGTCGTCAGATGATCAATAGTGATGTGATCCGCTATGCGATTGCCATCGGAATGATGTTTCTGTGGTTAGCTTATTTCTACCTGCCGCGCCGGGACGAGGCGAAGCCATGAACGCAACAGTCCCTCACGCCCCGCAGACTCTGAGCCGCCTTCAGATCGAAGCCGACCAGCGCCGCCGCGCGCGCATGCTGGAAACCCAGCGCCAGTCCAAGCTGGCCCGCGAGCTGGTGACGCCGGAAGGCGCGGTCATTCATCTGAAACTGTCTACCGCCGCCGAACGCGCGGGGGCCTTCCTGATCGATGTGGCCATCCAGTGGGCCATCGTGATCGCCACATCGATCGGGCTAAGCTATGCGATGCGCGCCATGGGAAGCGGCAGCGCGAATGTCGCGTTTGCCGTCTGGCTGGTCTTCTTCTTTTTCGTTCGGAACTTCTATTACATCTTCTTTGAGCTGGGGCCGAAATCCGCCACGCCGGGCAAACGCGCGCTTGGCATACGCGTAGCGGCCCGCAATGGCGGCAGGCTGACCGCCAATTCCGTCCTCGCGCGGAACTTCATCCGTGAGATCGAAGTCGGCTTGCCCTTTCAGTTTCTGATGATGGGCGGCACAGGCGTTTCGGGCTGGATCGCCCTTCTGGGCCTCGTCTGGTCCGGGATCTTCCTGTTCTTCCCTGTCTTCAACAAGGACAAGATGCGGGTCGGAGACCTGATCGCCGGAACCTGGGTGATCCACTCGCCCAAGACCAAGCTGATGGGCGATATCTCCTCCTCTGCGGCCAGTCAGGCGCTGCCGGGAAGGTTTGCGTTCACGCCGGAACAAGCCGATGCCTATGGCATTCACGAGCTTCATGTTCTGGAAGATGTGCTGAGAAACTCAACTGAAGAGGTGAAATCCCAAGTCGCACTGCGTATCCGTACAAAGATCGGCTGGCAGCCCCAGCCAGGAGAAACCGACATCGCTTTTCTGGAAGCCTATTACGCCTCCCTGCGCCGACGTTTGGAACAGCGCATGCTGCTGGGCGATCGCAAGGCCGACAAATACGACACACGATAAGACGGCCTCTCAGAGCCGTCCCTTCACCCAGTCGCGGGTCAGGAAACCGTCAATCAAATCACACACAAGCCCAAGCTCTGTCAGCGCGGAGGTGAACCGGCTTGCATCGACAAGCGGCTTGAAGATGGAGCCTGCTTCAAACTGGTCGCCAGCCTCCAGGGCGAGGCTCATATGGCCATCCTCGAACACACCGCGCAGCTTGCCGCCTGAGAAGTGGCGTTCAAGGGCGATGAGACGCTCCATCCTGTCAGGCGACAGCAAGGCACGCGCCTCTACCTGATCGGTCGAATAAACCGTAAAGGCGCGCTGAAGTTCCTTCGAGACAAGGTCAACCTTCTTGAGGCCGGCAGCATTGCGGCCACGCTTCCACCAGCCGGACCGGGCCATCAAGGTACGACCGAGAAAGCGCTCGGGATACTCGATATGCACCAGAATGCCCTTGAACACAGTCGTACTGTTCTTGCCGCTCGTCGCCAGGGTTGCCTCGACCAGGGCGAATTTCGCGCCGGCGCGCTCCCCCGTAATCAGATCTTCAAAGCGACTTTTGGAGTGCCCCCGAAACAAACCAGCCGCTTTCAAAATCTCATAGGCTGGTGTCGGCGCCCTGTCTCCATTTAACGCCTCAAACTCCCCGAAAGGTGTTTGAACTTTCGGGCCGCCCCCGGAATTATGATACTTCATCCAGTCCGACAGGCGGCCGCCAAGAGATTTGAAGTCTTCAACTCCCTCCAGATTGGGGTGGAGCGTGTCATATTTGAATCCCAGCGGCGTACAGGCTGCAGAGAGGATCAATTGCTTGGTCTGGGACTTCATATTGAAGACACGCGCCCAAGCGATACCTGCAAACAGCGCCACTGCCACAAACATTGAAAAGAACATCAAGGGGAAATTGAACGCCAGCCCGTCCATTATCCCCGCAATGTGCAAGGCGATGAAGATGACCAGCACCCCAAGGGCCGCGATCACACTGTTGCGTACAGCCCGGTTGATAGATGCCCTGCGATCTAATTCACGGCGGGCAAGCTCGGGCACGAGAACTTCGGACCAGATACGCGGGGCCTGTTCGAATTCCGGTCTGCTAGCAGCAATTGCAGCCAGTTCCGGCACACTCGCGGAGGCGCCGGAATCCGTTTCCGGTAGTGCTGACATGCTTCAATGATCCCCCCATGCTCCGCCCGTCAGGGCAGACGCATCAGGCCGCAACCCGTTGGGCTCTTCCCAGAACGGACACGCAGTTACGTCCCTTAGCCTTGGAATCGTATAGAGCGTGGTCAGCTTGTTCAAGAACCTTGTCGAAGTCAGCGCCCGGCGGAAGAAGCGCCAGACCAAAGCTGGCCGTCACGTTAACCGGCTGGCCATCCAGAAAGATCATGTGCCGCTCGATTGATGCCCGCACACGCTCACAGACGCTCTGGGCCTGCTCGATCTCGACATTGCTGAGCATGATGACGAATTCCTCACCACCCCAGCGGCCAAGACGGTCGAACGGTCCACGCAACTCGGAATAGGCCACAGCTGCAATCTCGCGCAGTACAACATCGCCGCCGCCGTGACCGTAGCGGTCGTTGACAGCCTTGAAGTAGTCCAGGTCAAACAGTGCGATGGCGGACGTCACCTCTGTGCGCTTCATGCGGGCCAGCTCCTCGACAGCGAACTGTCGGAAGAACTTCCGGTTCAGCAGGCCTGTCAGCGGATCGGTGGAAGCAATGTCCTCCAGGGTGCGCTGATAAATACGCATCCGAAACTCGTGCTGAGCGGCAATGGCACCTGTCGGCACAGCGACACAGGTCGCGATGAACAGGTTGGCGACAATAAAGTTCTCAGGGTCCGCTGGCAGCCCGAGAGAATACACAATAATTGAAAACGTAAATGACAAGCAGAGTGCCGTAATCGCTACAAATGCGAAAAACGTCAGAGACTCGATTACATCTTTGGTTCGATCTGACACCTTCACTCTCCCATCCTGGAGCGTCCTTTTCCCACAAGAAGAATATTTTATCGTCAATCCGATACAAAACTTTCCGCAACCGGCGTTCACCTTTTGGAAACGTCACGCTGAGGCGCATGTACATCATGCTGCAGGAATGATAGCTGTCGCACAGTTTCCGCGCCCGCCATGGGCAGAACCTGGCCAGCGTCTGCCAGTGGCATGCTTAATCGCCATCGCCAGAAAAACGGTGTGTCCATTCCGGATTAACTCGAAGAAATTTCGCAACTTCCCTGTTGACGCTGACAGGTAGCGACCTTAACTCCGCAACACCGTTAGCAGTCAGCACAGGCGAGTGCTAAACCCCTGGGCGGCGCGCTGACGACTAGACATTCAAGAGAACTCGTCAATTAGGACAAGAGGGCAAAACCAATGAAACTTCGTCCCCTGCACGACCGTGTCGTCGTGCGCCGCGTCAAGGAAGAAGAGAAAACCAAGGGCGGGATCATCATTCCCGACTCCGCCAAGGAAAAGCCGCAGGAAGGCGAAATCGTTGCTGTCGGCGCTGGCGCCATCGGTGACGACAATGAGCGCATTCCGCTCGACGTCAAAAAAGGCGACCGCGTGCTCTTCGGCAAATGGTCCGGCACGGAAGTGACCGTCGACGGCGAAGAACTGCTCATCATGAAAGAGAGCGACATCATGGGTGTTCTGGAGAGCTAAGCGCCTCCACTCCATCGTTTTCGATCAGACAGATATACTCAAAAGAGGTAATCCAACATGTCAGCCAAACACGTAGTTTTCGGCGCAGACGCCCGCGAGAAGATGCTGAAGGGCGTCGATATTCTTGCCAACGCCGTGAAAGTCACCCTCGGCCCGAAAGGCCGTAACGTTGTCATCGAAAAATCCTTCGGCGCCCCGCGCACCACGAAGGACGGCGTCACCGTTGCAAAAGAAATCGAGCTTGAAGACAAGCTGGAGAACATGGGCGCACAAATGCTGCGCGAAGTCGCTTCAAAGGCCAATGACGTGGCCGGCGACGGCACCACGACGGCAACAGTTCTCGCTCAGGCCATCGTTCGCGAAGGCATGAAGCGCGTTGCTGCCGGCATGAACCCGATGGACCTGAAGCGCGGTATCGACAAGGCAGCTGCTGAAGTCGTCAAAGACCTCGCTCACCACTCCAAAAAAGTGAAGTCCAATGACGAGATCGCCCAGGTCGGCACGATCTCCGCTAACGGCGACACCGAAGTTGGCTCCATGATCGCTGAAGCCATGGCGAAAGTCGGCAATGAAGGCGTCATCACGGTTGAAGAAGCCAAGTCCCTCGAAACAGAGCTGGACGTTGTGGAAGGCATGCAGTTCGACCGCGGCTACCTGTCTCCCTACTTCATCACCAACCCGGACAAGATGATCGCTGAACTCGACGACGCGCTCATTCTGCTTCACGAGTCCAAACTCTCCAGCCTGCAGCCGCTGCTGCCGATTTTGGAGCAGGTTGTTCAATCCCAGAAGCCGCTGCTGATCATCGCTGAAGACGTTGATGGTGAAGCCCTGGCTACGCTGGTCGTGAACAAGCTGCGCGGCGGCCTGAAAATCGCTGCTGTGAAAGCCCCTGGCTTCGGCGACCGCCGCAAGGCCATGCTGCAGGACATCGCTGTCCTGACAGGCGGCCAAGTGATCTCTGAAGACCTCGGCATCAAGCTCGAGAATGTCTCCATGGACATGCTGGGCACGGCAAAGCGCGTCAGCATCACCAAAGACGACACCACCATCGTTGATGGCGCTGGCAAGAAGAAAGACATCGAAGCCCGTGTCAGCCAGATCCGCAGACAGATCGAAGACACGACCTCCGACTACGACAAAGAAAAACTGCAAGAGCGTCTGGCCAAACTGGCTGGCGGTGTTGCCGTGATCAAAGTCGGCGGTGCAACCGAAGTCGAAGTGAAAGAGCGTAAGGACCGCGTCGACGACGCCCTGAACGCTACCCGCGCTGCTGTTGAAGAAGGCATCGTCCCAGGGGGTGGTACAGCCCTGCTCCGCGCGTCCAAGAACATCGACGTTACGGGTGAGAATGACGACGAAAGAGCCGGCATCGACATCGTCCGCAAGGCGCTCGAAGCTCCGGTTCGTCAAATCGCCGAGAACGCTGGCGTTGAAGGTTCTGTGGTCGTCAACACGATCCTGCAAACCAAGAGCCGCTCGCATGGCTTCAACGCTCAAACCGAAGAATATGGTGACCTAGTCGCCATGGGTGTGATCGATCCGGTGAAAGTTGTCCGTTCTGCCCTGCAGAACGCGGCTTCCGTTGCCGGCCTGCTCATCACCACCGAAGCCTCTATCTCCGAAGCACCGAAGAAAGAGTCCGCTGGTGGCGGCGGTATGCCCGACATGGGTGGCATGGGCGGTATGGGTGGCATGGGCTTCTAAGCTCTCTCCCCAGACGCAAAGTCTCAGAGAGGCAGCACTTCGGTGCTGCCTCTTTTTTTGTGGCTTACTACCGGCTACCCGCCCCCCTCGGTGCGGGCGTCATGATTTCAGCTTCTCTACCGCTACGGCAACCGCTTAGTCTCTACCAAAATATAATGGGAGAGAAGCGACGTGACGACATCCTCAGAGATGAACTTTGGCGATATGCTGGACGCGATCGGGCAGATGCTGGGCCCGGACGATCTGGCTCTTGCACATGGCGACCGGCAGATATACTGGCCAGAGCTGACAGCCCGCTCTAACCGGCTGGCGCGAAACCTGCGCGAGCTTGGGGCCAAAACGGGCGACAAGGCCGGTTTCTATCTGCGCAATCAGACGGAATATACCGAAGCCCTGGTCGCCTGCTTCAAGGCACGGCTGACGCATGTGAATGTCAACTACCGCTACCTGGCGGATGAGCTGTTCTACATCTTCGATAATTCCGATGCGACGGTCGTGTTTTACGATGTCCAGTTCATGGATCAGGTGGAACTTGTGCGGGGGCGGCTACCGGACGTTAAAATCTGGGTACAGATCGGCGGCGGACAGGTGCCGATCTGGGCCCACAGCTATGATAAGCTGGCAACTGAGGGCGATCCGTCTCCACTCGGCATTGAGCGGTCCCCGGATGATCTCCTCTTCCTTTATACGGGTGGGACAACCGGCATGCCCAAAGGCGTGATGTGGTCACAACGCATCTGGCGGCAGGCCGCAAAAGAGGGCGCTGAGCAAGCCGGCCTGCCCTATCCTTCCACCATGGAGGAATTCCTACCGGCCGTGCAATTGTTGGGAAAAACGGCACGCCAAGTGCCGGCCTGCCCGCTGATGCACGGCACGGGGCTGTTCACGGCCATGGGCGCCATTCTGGGCGGCGGCGCAATCATCACGCTGGAGCAGAATACCGGATTTGATCCTGAAAACCTGTGGGACACTGTCTCCGCACACGGTGTAACCAGCATGGCCATTGTCGGCGACGCGTTCGGCAAACCGATGCTGAAGGCTCTGGATGAAAACCCCGGTCGCTGGGATGTCAGCTCTGTACAGAGCATTGTCTCCTCCGGCGTAATGTGGAGTGCGGAAGTGAAACAGGGCCTGCTGCGTCACATGCCGCAAGCCGCCATGATGGACAGCTTCGGCGCGTCAGAAGCCGTAGGCTTTGGCTCGTCCACGACCACGCTGGAAGGCGGCACAAAGACCTCAAAGTTCGAGATCGGGCCGAAATGCAAAGTCTTCACGGAGGATGACCGGGAAGTGACACCCGGCAGCGGAGAACCCGGCTTCATCGCACGGGGCGGCGCTGTCCCCCTTGGCTATTACAAGGATGAGGAAAAGTCCGCCAAGACCTTCAGGACCATCAATGGCATGCGATACGCCATTCCGGGCGACTGGTGCACGGTCGAGGAAGACGGCACGATTACCCTACTGGGGCGAGGGTCCAATTGCATCAATACGGCCGGCGAAAAAGTCTACCCTGAAGAGGTGGAAGAGGCTTTGAAGGAACATGCCGCCGTCAAAGACGCGCTGGTCGTGGGTGTACCCGACGACAAATGGGGCAGCGCGGTGACAGCAATTGTCTCAACCGACAGTGATGTCAGCGAAGACGAATTGCGCAGCTTCGTGCAGAGCCGCATCGCGCGCTACAAGGCGCCGAAATCCATCCTGTTCAAGACGGACCTTGGCCGCGCGCCAAATGGTAAGGCAGACTACAAATCCATCAAGGCGTACGCTCTGCAGCAATTGGGCATCAGCCAATGAGCAGGAAACCGCGCAGCGTGTAGGCAACCGCCGCCACGACCAGCATGGACACGAAAGCTATACCGAAGAACCAGAGGAGCCGCTTGCCAAGTGGCTCCTCTTTGTCATCCCCGGGCTGAACCGGTTCAAGACGCATGGTATCCGTCTCCCGGTTTCACCTTGCCCCAGAACAGGCTGTAGACATAGGCCGTGTACGTCAAGATGATCGGCAACATGATCACGGCGCCGACCAGCATCAGCATCAAGGCATTGTCCGCCGCAGCAGCCTCCCACACAGACACCTCGTATGGCACGATGAAGGGAAACAGGCTGACACCCAGGCCGATGTAGCCACTGAGGAAGATACCCACGGCCAGCAGATAAGGCCGCCAGTCAGGCGCAGAGCCGAGCGCGCCCGGCTTCATGGAAAGATCCCGCCACAGCCAGAGGCACAAAGCCATACCGGCAAGCGGCACAGGCGCCAGCGGCAGGAAGCGCGCAGGGTCAATATGGCTCATGCTGAAGCCCCAGCGATCCCCAATGGACGGGTCAAGCGACAGGGTCGCGAAGCTGACTGCCAGGAAACAGATGGCCACGCCGATCAGTGCCATTCGCGCCCATTTGCGGGCCTTCATGTGCAACTCGTTCTCTGTCTTCAGAACGAGCCAGCACGCCCCCAGCAACATATAGCCGATGACAACGGAAATACCGGTCAGTAGCGTGAACGGGGTAAGCCAGTCAAATGTACCGCCTGCAAAGGCGCCGCCTTCAACCCGGACACCTTGCACCATTCCGCCCAGCATGATGCCTTGGGCCAGAGCTGCTGTGAACGAACCGCCATAGAAAGCACCATTCCAGAACAGGCGTGTTGGTTTGCGCACCGCCTTGTGACGAAACTCAAACGCCACGCCGCGAAAGATCAATGCAGCCAGCATGATCAGGACCGGCAGGTAAAAGGCAGGCATGATGATGGCGTAGGCTGTCGGGAAAGCCGCGAACAGGCCGCCGCCGCCAATGATCAACCAGGTCTCGTTGCCATCCCAGACCGGCTCGACCGTGGCGGTCATCATGTTGCGTTCTTCTTCATCCTTGGCGATGGCGGTGAATATGCCGACGCCGAGATCAAAACCGTCGAGCAGCACATACATCATGACACCAATGGCGAGGATGAGAGCCCAGATGAGGGGTAGATCAATATCCATGGGAACCTCCTATTCCGTAGCCACGATGTCGTCGGCTTCCTCAGCTTTGTCATCGACAGAGCCGAGTGGCGAACCGGGTGGTCGGCGCTCGCGCCCAGCGGGATCCGTCGGCTTGTCATCAAAGCCACGCGTTGCGATACGCGCCATATAGACAACGCCAGCTGTGAAGATGATGGCGTAGACAATCATGAAGACAAGCAGCGAGGTCGCCACCTGCCCGGCCGTGACCGGAGAGAGGCTGTCCACCGTGCGCAAGTGTCCGTACACGGTGTATGGCTGGCGCCCAACCTCTGCCGTGATCCAGCCGGTTACGACCGCCAGGAAACCAAAGGCCCCGGCCGGAACAGCCGCCATGTGGAACAGGCCTGGCTTGTCCAGCTTGCCGCGCCACCACAGGAAGCATGCCCACAGGCCAATGGCCAGCATGCCAAGGCCAGCGCCGACCATGATGCGGAAGGAATAAAAGATCAGCCACATCGGCGGGCGATCTTCCCGCGCGAAGCTGTCCATGCCTTTCAGCTCTTCACCTTTCGGCACACTCGGGAACAGGAGTGGGCTGGTATTCGGAATGGTGATGCCTGTATGGCCGCATTCGGAATCATCCGGCCAGGCGAGCACCATTGTGCCCTGAACTTCGCTGGTTTCACACCAGCCTTCGACAACTGCAATTTTTGCAGGCTGATGCTCATGCGCGACCTCACCGGACCAGTGGCCAGCAAGAATTTGTAGTGGCATCAGAACGGCCAGCGTGCCGCCTGCCATGCGCAACTGCCATTTGGTCGGCTCTGTGATGCGGCCCTTCAAAACCTGATAGGCACCGGCAGCCATGACGACCGCAGCAGTTGTTGTATAGGCCGCCAGCAGCATGTGTGCCATGCGGCTCGGAAGGCTGGGGTTGAAGATCGCTTCCACAAAGCTGGTTGCGTAGAAATTGCCTGTCTCGGGATCAATCGCGAAGCCCGCAGGTGTTTGCATCCAGCTGTTCGCAGCCAGAATCCAGAAGGCAGAGATGGTCGTGCCGATGGCCACGGCGCAGGTTGCCACAAAGTGCAACTTGCGCCCCACCTTCTGCCAACCGAACAGCATGACCCCCAGGAATGTCGCTTCCAGGAAGAAGGCTGTCAGCACTTCATAGGCCAGCATGGGCCCCATGACACTGCCGGTGATCTCGGAGAATACACTCCAGTTCGTGCCGAACTGGTAGCTCATCACGACGCCGGAAACGACGCCCATCGCAAAGGCCAGCGCGAAGATCTTCACCCAATGCAGGTAGAGGCGTTTAAAAACTTCCTTGCCCGTTTTCAGCCACAGGCCCTCGCAGACTGCCAGGAAGGCAGCGAGACCAATTGTGAAAGCGGGGAAAAGAATGTGAAACGCGACGACGAACGCAAATTGTAGCCGCGATAGTAGAAGTGCATCAAATTCCATGAGGCTGGCTCCGGATGGTTATATGCAATCTTAATAATATACTTAAAGAAAGCGTTACACCGGACGTCCTGCCGCGCGATGGTCTGACGCAGCTACAGGTCTCTGTTACGCCTTGCGGCGCAGGGTCCGGAATATCGCATCAGCCCGCGCGGCTATGCCCCCATCATCTTTCATCAGGCGCGCACTGACATGAACAAGATCGCCGTCGACGAGGGTAACATGAGGGTGGGCTTCAAGCCAGCAGCCCTCTTTGACAATATCCATGAATTCCATGTTGAGCTTGATCGTAACGGACATCTTGCCCGTTTCGCTCCAGACAGCCCAGGCCAGGGCGCTGTCGGCGAAGGAGCAGGTCATTCCGCCATGCAGAAAGCCCATACCGTTGCAGTGACGGTCCAGCACCCAGAGACCTGTACGCAAATCTCCGGGGGCACTGGCCCGGAAGGTCGGACCATTGTGCAGAGTGAATTTTCCGCGGGACGGCGTTGGTGCAAATCCCGGCGGCGGAGGTGTCAGTGGCGCGTTGGCGTCACTCACCCAGATTTCCGAAAATCTTGTGCTCGACCACATCACCCGGCTCGATGCCGAGTTCTGCCGCGCGTCCACCATTCAGTTCCAGAACGCCTTTGACCGGCACGCCCGGATTGATGCGGCGCAGGGAGCCCGGCACTGCGTTGCGGGCAATCGCCAGGATGGTGCCGTCGGTATCCAGGAACAGCATGTCCAGCGGGATCAGCGTATTCTTCATCCACATATTGGCTTCGCGCGGGGCACCGAAATCGAAGATCATGCCAGCATCCGGCGCCATCTCTTCGCGATTCATCAGGCCCATCTGAACCTCTTCAGGATCATTCGCCAGTTCAACGGTGAATGCGTGCACAGTGTCACCGGACACAATTTTCAGAGGACCTGTTTCAAGCTGGGCATACGCCGCAGGCAGAAGCAGAAACAGCGATGCTATCGCAGAGGTAAGAAAGCGTATCATGCGGAATGGTTTAGCCGGGCGCCTGCCCTGCCGCAAGCGATCTTGGCTGTATCTCACCGAGGCTTAATGTAGCTCACATGCTCGCCCTTGGCACCATTCTCGAGGGTTACCTCAAGGCGTGTGCCAGGCTCAATCTCTTCATAGCCCGCTTTGCGCAGCACAACGGCGTGAACGAAGATGTCTTCCTCAACGCCATCCTTCTGCACGAAGCCGTAGCCGCGTGTGCGATTGAACCATTTCAGGGTGACATCCACATATTCGCGGACAATGCCCTTTTCCTTGGCCACAACCGCGCGAGGACGTTCCATTTCAATGATGTTGGCCGTCTGCCAGCCCCGCTCGCCACGCACAGCATCGCATACGATCCGCGCGCCTTCATCGGCATAGGATTCGCCATAATTGCGCAGACAGGAAACGTGGAGCATCACATCGCCGGACAAGCTTGCGTCCGAAGTCGACTCAGCGACTATGAATCCATAGCCTTTCACCGTGTCGAACCATTTGACGCGGCCGATTACACGCACAGCGTCGTCTTCCGGTGACGCGTCAGATTCTGGTTTGGCGGCAATTCTTGTCATCAACCCATATTCCCCAATCACGAAACCTAGAATGTGTTAACGCGCTTGTCACGCGATCTTCACATCTGTCATGAGATTTCCATAGCCATGCCCAGCCATAGTGCGGCAATGTGGGAAGAAAATGGCAGTCACTCTGACCTGAGCCCATAAAAGGGTACTGGACAGTCGTCTCCATAATAGTGGGGACTGGAGAAGTCCAATTCGCAAATTGCTTTTTTTTGAGATGATTACCAATTCAACAAGCTAATCACCAAAATCAGCCGTCTAAACATCATTTACTTTGGTGTTCGCCTCGACGGCATTTTGTAATTCCTTAAAAACTGCAAACCCAAAAAAGGGCCAGCCAATTATACAATACCACTTTATCAGTCTGCTAAATACGGTGTCTGATACTTTATCGGCCATTAAGGCGGCAAAAGAAAAAACACAAGCAACCAACACTGTTACTCCTATCCCGTACATGCGCAGTGGAATATCTCCCAAGGGATTCTTTAGTAAAACATAAAGTAAGCATGATGCTGATGAAGCAAGCACAAACCCACTGGTGAGAATTGGAATATTTATATTAGGCTGAATATTCCCTAAACTATAGGATGCAAACATTATCCACCAAAGTGCGGTCACGACATACCCCGCCAAGAATGCCTCCATAGTACCGCTTGCGCTCCACCCATATATAGAACCCACTAAGACCGACGTCGTTAGCGCTAAGATTACTAATGTAAGAACCATCGCCGGATACCTAAACAATGAAAAAGAAATAACCCCTCTCTGTACTGAGTTCTAATTAGCACACGAACCATCGGATGGAACCACAAAGCCTATTTGCCAATTAACACCAAATATAACGGCTAACTCTCTTTGAAACCCGACAAACCCATCCGTGTCGAATTCATTAGACCATGGTACTCTAGAAAAATCTTTTCCCTTAGTTATCCTTTCGTTCTTATGCTCAAAGCCCGTGTCCTTCCCCTTTAAAACTGGGCCAAGTTGAGCTTAGTGGTTTTGGCGGTTCGGGAGGGATTGGCGATGTCTCAGACGCGGTATTCTGATAAAGGACGTTCTGCGTTTGCTAAAGGAGATCGAACCGTCTCTCAGGAAAGAAAACGTCCCCTCAATCTCCCTGGCGCAATCAATGACCACCTTGTTGGTTTCCTGCTGATCGCGTGTCCCAAGTGACTTGATTGTGTGAGTTTTAAAACTCTTTCCATTGGGCTTTGGAAAGTAGCTCACGACATCAGAAGAGATCGGATACCTGATCTCAAAGAAGCCATTGGACCTCTTATAAACATAGCCCATAGAACGATATCTTCTCGCACGCATATTCAACCTTTCCGGCGGTCAAAAGGCCCCCGGGGAGATGCGTTTTAACGGCACTAAATTGTGTTGAAAAACAGAGATAATATATCTCATAACACGTTGTCTTTTAACGAAAAGCGTGCCGTGGCAGTCCCTAGGGGAATCGAACCCCTCTTTCCAGGTTGAAAACCTGGCGTCCTAACCGATAGACGAAGGGACCGCACCGGCTCGAAGACCGGCGATATAGCGGCTCAGTTCCGGCTCGTAAAGCGCTATTCGTACATCTTTCTGCACTTTATTCAGTCGGCCGCTGCGTCGCTGACATCCAGCTGCACCCGGCGCCGGCCATTCCACTCATCCGCTTTGAGGCGACCGACAATGTGGAGCCTTGAATTTGGACGGATAACCTCTCCCAGAGGCTGGTCTGCGCTGCGCCAGGCGATGCAGTCGAGGCGTCCGCTGGAATCTTCTGCGACGAATTTCAAATGGTTGGCACCGACCTGGCGCACGCCCGTGACATGCACGGACTGCATGGCAAAGACAGGCTCAGGCGAGCCAACGCCAAACGGACCGATTCCCGCGATCTGATCGACCAGCGCCGGTGAGGCAGCGCCCGGCGCCAGAATGGCGTCTACGGCCAGCTCCAGCGCAGCGGCGCGCTCCGCCGTGAATTGCGCCATGTGGCTGACCATCCATTCGTCAAAGGCCGGTATCTGCTCCGGCTCCAGGCTGAGGCCGCCTGCCATGGCGTGTCCGCCGCCCGAGAGAATAACGCCCTCGCGCGCTGCAGCGGAAATCGCATCACCTATATTTACTCCGGTTACGGATCGTCCAGATCCTTTGGCGACCGGTCCGAGCCCCTGCCCCCAGCCGATCACAATACTGGGCAGATGGAAGCGCTCCTTCAGACGCCCGGCAACAATGCCGATCACGCCGGGGTGCCACCCCTCGCCGCCCGCAATGATGATCCCGCGATCAGGCTTGCGCGCCAGCGCCTGCTCGGCCTGCGCAGTGGCTTGGTCAAGAATGGCGGCCTCGACAGCTTTGCGCTCATCATTGAGGGCATGCAGCCGCTCGGCGAGAGCGATAGCCTCAGCCCGGTCATCCGTAGCCAGAAGTTTTGCAGCAATCCACGGATCGCCAACACGGCCACCGGCATTGAGGCGCGGCCCCAGCATGAAGGTCGCGTGATAGACACTGTCCACCTTGCTGATGCCGGACACCTCGGCCAGGGCGCGCAGGCCTTCATTCTGTCCACGCGACAGGATGGTGAGGCCCTGCTTCACAAAAGCCCGATTCACGCCGCGCAGCGGAGACATGTCACACAGCGTGCCAAGGGCAGCGAGGTCCAGGAACGCCATGATATCCGGCAGGCCCTCTGGCGGCGCAATGCCGCGCTCTCTGGCCAGACGGTTCAGGGCCGCCACAAAGACGAAGACAACACCTGCAGCGGCGAGATGCCCGCAGCCGGACGTATCGTCCGGCCGGTTCGGATTGACGAGCGCTGCCGCAGGCGGGTTATGGCCTGCCATCAAATGGTGGTCGATCACGACGACCGGCAGGCCGATACGCTCTGCCTCTTCCAGCGCTGCCGTAGCCGCCGCACCGCAATCCACCGTGATCACGAGTTCTGCGCCCTTGTCCTTCAGATGACGGAAGGCCTCCGGTGAGGGGCCATAGCCTTCTTCCAGCCTGTCCGGCACATAAAGCCCGAGATCCTGCCCCCAGGCACGGAAATAGCGCGCCAGCGTGGCGGAGCTGGTACCGCCATCGACATCATAGTCAGCAAAGACAGTGACGCGCTTCTTTGCCAGGATCGCGTCCATGACGATCTCTGCGGCCTTGTCCATGTCTACGAAACTGGAGGGGTCGGGAAAGGTGTCGCGCAATGTGGGCGAGAGATACCCTGCTGCCTGTTCGGGACTGACATCCCGGCCAGCCAGCAGACGCGCGAGCAGGTCAGAACCGCCTACGCTGGGCGCCAGACGCCGCACAAGTGCCTCATCGACATCTGCCAGGGTCCAGAACCGGCCCGTGGCGGACCTCTGGACGTCAAACAGTGTATTGTCTTGCTTTAAGGCAGGATCAGCCATGCAGTCTCCGGGAATCGCTTCCCGGAGACTCTAACGCATATGGCGTGTAACTGGAATCAGATGGATCAGGCGCGCCGATCAGAGCGCACATAGCGCACCATGCCATCTGAAGAAGTCATGACCAGCGTGTGAGTATGCACACGGCCGCCCTTGGACTTCACACCGGTTAGCATGGAGCCATCGGTGACCCCTGTGGCGCAGAACACGGTCTCGCCAGAGGCCAGCTCGTTCAGCGCATAGGTGCGACCGAAATCTGTGATGCCAACGCGTTCGGCGCGCTTCTTCTCGTCTTCATTGCGGAAGACGAGACGGCCGAACATCTGGCCGCCGACACATTTGAGCGCTGCAGCAGCAAGAACGCCTTCAGGGGCACCGCCCTGACCGACATAGAGATCAATGCCGGTATGCGGGTTGGTCGTCGCGATCACGCCTGCCACATCCCCATCGGTAATCAGCGCGATGCGCGCACCGACAGAGCGCAGACTCTCAACGATTCCCTCATGGCGCGGGCGATCCAGCACGCAGGCGGTCATCTCGCTGACATCCACACCCTTGTGCTTGGCCAGTGCTGTAATGTTTTCAGCCGGCGTTGCATCAAGGCTGATAATGCCTTCCGGATAACCAGGGCCAACCGCAATCTTGTCCATATAGGTGTCCGGCGCATGCAGCAGGCCGCCGCGCGGAGCGATTGCCAGTACGGCGAGGGCGTTTGCCATGGCCTTGGCGGTCAGCGTGGTGCCTTCCAGCGGATCGAGGGCGATGTCGATCTCAGGACCTTTGCCCGTGCCGACTTCCTCGCCGATATACAGCATTGGCGCTTCGTCACGCTCGCCTTCACCAATGACCACGCGGCCCTGGAACTCAACTTCGTTGAAAGCGCTGCGCATGGCATCGACCGCCGCCGCATCCGCTTTCTTCTCATCGCCCCGTCCCACCAGGCTGGCTGCAGCAATGGCAGCAATTTCGGTCACGCGAACCATAGAGTCCGCGAGGCTGGGCGTCAGAACATTATTTTTCATGGATATTATTGTCTCCGAACGCAAAAATCAGTTGGCTATGCGTGTGGCTAAAGCAATTAGCTTGCCGCTTCTATGCGAATAAGGCGCGGCGGGTCGACAGGAATTGCAAATTTTTGCAGTCGGGCCAAGGCTGCCTGCATGTTTGACCGCGCACATCTGTGCGTAACAATGGCGACCGGGCTCGCTCCGCTTTCATCTGCAGAGTCCTGGAGGATCTTGTCGACAGAGACGCCTTCCGCTGCCAGCGATTCCGACAGGGCTGCCAATGCACCCGGCTTGTCAGCCAGCCTCATGCTCAGGAAGAAGGCAGAGACTTCGTCCCCGCGCCCTTCGGTAAATGGGCGGGCCATATGGTGTTCTGCACGGCCAAAGGCCGGACGGATGGCCGGGCGGAACATCTTTGCGACATCGCCCATCACCGCGCTCGCCGTCGGACCAGCGCCCGCGCCGGGCCCCGTCAGCGTCACCGCGCCCACCGGGTCGCCCTCAATGCGAACCGTGTTCAGGGAGCCGTCGATGCGCGCCAAGGGATGCGAAACCGGCAGCGCCATTGGCTCAACCCGGCACACAACCCCGTCATCGGTCAGCACGCCCTCGGCAATCAGCTTGATCCGCAGGCCCAGGCGATCAGCCAAACGCAGATCCTGAAGCTCGATCGTATCGACCCCGGAGACCTTCACTTTCGAGAAGTCCAGATCAGCGGAAAAGGCGATGGCCGACAGGATCGCTGCCTTGTGGGCAGCGTCCATGCCGGACACGTCCAACGTCGGGTCCGCTTCAGCGTAGCCAAGCTTCTGGGCTTCGGCCAGTACGTCATCATACGACCGGCCGGTTTCCAGCATTGTCGTTGTGAGGAAGTTGCATGTACCGTTCAGAATGCCCGACACGCGCTTGATCTCGACGCCGGCCAGGCTGTCGCGCAGGACGCGCACGACCGGGATGCCGCCCGCCACAGCCGCCTCGAAGAGCAGGTCAACCTGCTTCTCCTCAGCCAGCTTGGCGAGCGCCATGCCATGCTTGGCAATCAGGGCCTTGTTGGCCGTGATCACCGGCTTGCCTGCCTTCAACGCCTCTTCAACTGCGAACTTAGCCGGCCCATCAGACCCGCCGATAAGCTCGACAAAGACATCGACATCCGGGTCTTCGGCCAAGGTGGCGGCATCATCGAACCAGCGATACTTGCTGGTATCGACCGGACGGTTTCGCGATTGGCTGCGCGCGCTGACGCCTGTAATCTCAATCTGACCCGGAATCCGCAGGCGATCCTGCCGTTCAACCAGTTCAATGAGACCACAGCCGACATGGCCGAGCCCTGCGATACCTATCCGTAATGGCGCCACTTGGTGCCCCTTCTGCTTAGTGTTCAGTCAGGGCAGCGCATAGCGGGTTTGGTGGCAGGCGTCGAGGGTGGGTGTTATTCCGCCGCAGCCGGGGAAATATCCTGCACACCACGGGCCTGAAGGAACTTGCGGATGTTCCGTGCAGCCTGGCGGATACGTTGTTCATTCTCCACCAGCGCGATCCGGACATGGCCGTCTCCTTGCTCACCAAAGCCAGCCCCTGGTGCAACCGCGACATGGGCCTCATTGATCAGCTGCAGAGAGAATTCCAGGCTACCCATCTCGCGCAGCGGCTCCGGGATCGGGGCCCAGGCAAACATGGACGCTTTCGGGCTCGGCACAGCCCAGCCTGCGCGGGTGAAACTCTCAACCAGAACATCCCGGCGCGTGCGATAGATCTGACGCGTTTCCTCAACGCAGTCCTGCGGGCCATCCAGCGCAGCCGTCGCGGCCACCTGGATGGGCGTGTAAGCGCCATAATCCAGATAGGATTTCACGCGAGCCAGTGCGCCGACCAGCTTTTCATTGCCGGCCACGAAGCCGATCCGCCAGCCCGCCATCGAATAGGTCTTGGACATGGTGGTGAACTCCACCGCGATATCCTTCGCGCCATCCACCTGAAGGATGGAGGGCGTCGGCTCTTCGAAATAGATCTCGTTATAGGCAAGGTCCGACAAGACGATCAGATCATGCTTGCGCGCAAACTTCACGGCTTCCTTGTAGAAATCCAGATCGCAGACTTCCGCCGTGGGGTTCGACGGAAAGCATAGCACCATGGCTGTTGGCGGCGGCACGCAATAGCGCACAGCCTTGCCCAAATTGGACAAATATTGCTCCGGCGTATGGGCCGGAACACCGCGAATGGACGCCCCGGCAATGATGAAACCGAAGGAGTGCAATGGATAGGATGGGTCGGGCGACAAAATAACATCGCCCGGCGCGGAAATCGCTTGGGCCAGATTGGCGAAGCCTTCCTTGGAACCCAGCGTGACAATAACCTCACGGTCCTTGTCCAGCGTCACATCAAAGCGGCGCTTGTAGTAGTCTGTCACCGCACGGCGCAGGCCCTTGATCCCGCGGGACGCGGAATAGCCATTCACATCCGGCCGGCGCGCTGTTTCACACAGCTTATCAACGATATGGCTCGGGGTCGGCAGGTCGGGATTACCCATGCCAAGGTCGATAATGTCTGCGCCTTGCGCCCGCAGAGCCGCCTTTTGGCGGTTTACTTGTTCAAAGACATAAGGCGGAAGTCGGCGTATCTTGTGGAAATCTGTATTCATCTGCTTGCGGCCTTCAGGCCCTTCGTAACTCGTGGAACATCAAAAGCGGATCGGATGGCTTCAATTTCTTCTTCCGTCAGGAAGTCAGCTTCAGCCTGGAAGCCCGCAAACCCGCGCTGGATTGTTTCCCGAAGGGAGGCAATCTCAGCAGCGACGTCTGCGGGCGGTACCGCTCGCGCGTTCGCTTCAAAATCCGCTCGCAGCACATCGCTGCGCGCCTTGGAGGCTTCAAGGGTCTGGCCGGGCTCTTCACCCTTCTCGATCTCGGGCACATCAATGATATGTGGATATCCCTCGCCACGAATCTCTACACGCCGCTGATCGTACCAATCAGGCGCCTGGTTTATGGCTGTGCGCACTTTGCCGACCGAGCCTGTGCAGCCAGCCAAAAGCAAACATGACACACCAATAAGGGGAATCGCCGTGTTTTTCATGGTTAAACTCATTAAATCACAATCATTCGGTACGATACTTAGAGGCAATCAAACAAGGCGACATTGGGACGAATGGCGGACCGCAAGGACAACAAAGGTACTCAGCCATCACTGGCTGAGCTTCTGTCACACCAGAATCCACTGGAGATGCAGTCCCTGCTGACCACACTGGCTCTGGCCAATACAGAGTCCCAAGCACTTTTTCTAGATGTCCTGACAGGAAATGGTCCTTTGGGTACCGTCACCAGCGGCGACCCGATGGGTGTCGGCGAAGCATTCAGGGCCTTGGGCCTGGCTTTCAGCCAGAAGCCAAGTGCCATCATGAACGCCAATATGGAACTGATGCAGGGCTGGATGCAGCTGTGGCAGGAGATGGCTGTCGAGGGCATTTCGGGTGCACACGCCAAAGATCGCGACCGGCGCTTCTCTGATCCGGAATGGCAGAACAATCTTGGCTTCCGATTCATGCGCAAGGCCTATGAAGTGAATGCCAAATGGCTGATGGGCCTCGCAGATCATGTTCAGGACGAGATGCCGGACAATCTGCATTTCCGCACCAAATTTTTCAGCCAGCAGTTGGCCGACAGCCTCTCTCCCACGAATTTCCTGGGCAGCAACCCGCAGGCCATGCGCGAGTTCATCCAGAGTGGCGGCGCAAGTGTGCTGGAGGGCATCCGGCTCGCCCGCGCCGATGTGAAGAAAGGCGGCGGCAAGCTCTACATCACCCAGACTGATGAGAGCCAGTTCCAGCTTGGCGAGAACGTCGCCACGGCGCCGGGGCAAGTTGTCTTCCGCAATGATTTGATCGAGCTGATTCACTATACGCCACCGGGAGAGCAGACCTATGCCCGCCCGCTGCTGATCTTCCCGCCATGGATCAACAAATTCTACATCCTCGACCTGCGCGAGGAGAACTCTATGATCCGCTGGCTGCTGGATCGCGGGCTGTCCGTCTTCGTTGTCTCCTGGCGCTCTGCCGACAAAGTGACGAAGGACTACAGCTGGGACGATTACGTAAAGAACGGCATCTATGCTGCCGTTGAAGCGACGCTTCAGGCGACAGGCCAAAAGTCCCTTAACACGGTAGGCTATTGTATCGGCGGTACCCTGCTCTCTTCCGCGCTTGGCCATATGGCAGCGCAGGGCGATGACCGCATCAAATCGACCACCTTCTTTGCCTCGCAGTCAGACTTCGCGCTGGCAGGCGACCTGAAAGTATTTACCGACGAAAGCGGCCGGGCCTATCTTGGCTCCATCATTGATGAGCATGGCGGCGTGATGCCTGGCACGATGATGTATGAGACCTTCAACTGGCTGCGCCCGAACGATCTGGTCTGGCGCTATGTCATTGACCAATACATGCTGGGCAAGGAGCCTCGCCCGTTCGACCTGCTCTACTGGAACTCCGACCAGACCAACATTCCCGGCAAGGTGCACAAGAAATACCTCAAGGACTGCTACGCCAAGAACAAGCTGGCCCGCGGCAAGTTCAAGGTACTGGGCGAGAAGGTCGACCTGAAAAATGTGAAGATACCGGTCATGGTGCAGGCCAGCCGCGATGATCACATCTGCCCCATGGAGAGCGTCTATCGCACAGCAAAGGTGTTTGGCGGCAAAACGGATTTCATTCTGGCGGCATCCGGCCATATCGCCGGCGTGGTGAACCATCCCGATGCACAGAAGTACTGCCACTGGACCAATCAGGGCGCACTCCCTGAAACCGGCGCAGAATGGATGGAAGGTGCTGAGGAGCACAAAGGCTCCTGGTGGCCAACATGGTGGGAATGGCTGCGGCCGAAATCTGGCCGCAAGGTCAATGCCAAACAGCCCAAGGATATGGGCCTCGGTGCCGCGCCAGGCACCTATGCGAAGGTGCGCCTGGAAGACATCAAGCTTCCACTGGACTAAGCCCTCTTCTAGGCGATGAGGCCAGCATCCTCGTCATAGCCGAGCGCGATGTTGAGATTCTGTACGGCAGCCCCTGATGCGCCCTTGCCGAGATTGTCGAGCCGCGCCACGAGACGGACTTCCTCATCCGATCCAAAGACGAACAACTCCAGCCGGTTGGTGCCATTGCAGGCTTCCGGCTCAAGACCCTTCATGGCGTCACATTCCGCCAGGGTCGCAACCTTCACGAAACGCTCACCCTCATATGCCGCCGCCAGCGCAGCCTGAAGCTGTGCGCGATTTGGCTTGCCCGGAATGGCCCACATCGGAAGGCCAATCTCGATGATCATGCCCTGCGCAAAGCGACCGACAGACGGCATGAACACAGGCAGGTTTTCAAGCCGGGAATATTTGCGCATTTCCGGAGGATGCTTGTGCTTTTGTGTTAGGCCGTAGATGCGGAAATTCTCATCCGTATATGTCTCAGATCCGGCATCCTCGAATTCCGCAATCATGGCCTTGCCGCCACCGGAATAGCCGGACACGGCAGACACCACGATCGGCCAGGAGGTTGGCAGAAGCCATTTCGAGACCAAAGGCCGAAGTAGCGCGATCACGCCGGTGGGATAGCAGCCCGGATTGGAAATTCGCCGCGAGGCCCGGATGGCTGCGCGCTGATTCTTGTCCATCTCGGGGAAGCCATACGTCCAACTATTGTTCACCCGGTGGGCCGTGGAGGCATCGATGATGACGGTGTTCGGGCTGCTCACAAGGGAAACGCCCAGACGCGCGGCCTCATCCGGCAGGCAGAGAATCACGGCGTCTGACATGTTCATAAGCCGCGCACGCTCATCATTGTCCTTGCGCTTGGCCGGATCGATCGAGATCAGCTCAAGATCGTTCCGAGCGCGCAGACGCTCTGCTATCTGAAGTCCGGTCGTGCCAGCTTCGCCATCAATAAATACTTTAGGGAGCATGCGCGTATTCCCACTGCTGCGCAAAACAAAACGGGCGCCTCGTCACCGAAGCGCCCGCCAGAAAAATCGTAATCTTTTTTGCGGCCTAGCGCTTCGAGAACTGGAAGCTACGGCGGGCTTTCGCCTTACCATACTTCTTACGCTCAACAACGCGCGGGTCGCGGGTCATGAAGCCGAACGGCTTGAGCACAGAACGCAGGCCCGGCTCGTAGTTGACGAGTGCACGGGACAGACCATGACGCACAGCGCCAGCCTGACCGGATAGGCCAGAGCCTTTCACGGTTGCGACAATATCAAACTCGCCTTCGCGGCCTGCTTCGACCAGCGGCTGGGCGATCACCATGCGCAGCACGGGGCGCGCAAAGTATTGTTCCTGATCGCGGCCATTGATCGTGATCTTGCCGGAGCCCGGCTTGATCCAGACGCGGGCAACAGCTTCCTTACGGCGTCCAGTGCCGTAAGCGCGGCCTTGCGCGTCGATTTTCGGCTCAACCGGTGCAGCCGGAGCTTCGGCTTCCGGTGCGCCAGACATGGCGCCGAGGTCCTGGAGGGAGTTTGCTGTGTCAGTCATGATAATCAGGCGACCTTAACGTTCTTGCGGTTCATGGCCTTGAAGTCGACAGTATCGGGCTTCTGGGCCTCATGTGGGTGCTCAGCGCCGCCATAAACATGCAGTTTACCGAACTGCTTGCGGGCCAGCGGGCTTTCTTTCGGCATCATGCGCTTCACGGCGAGTTCAATCGCACGCTCAGGGAAACGGCCGCCGAGGATTTTTTCCGGCGTCGTGGACTTGATGCCACCCGGATATCCGGTGTGGCGGTAGTACACTTTGTCCGTCATTTTACGGCCCGTGAATTTCACCTTGTCAGCATTGATAATGACGACATGATCGCCTGTATCGATGTGTGGGGTAAAATCAGCGCGGTGCTTGCCGCGCAGGCGCTTGGCAACATATGAAGCAAGGCGTCCGACGACAACATCGGTTGCGTCGATCACGACCCAGTTATGCTCTACGTCTGCTGGTGCGTTATAGGTTTTCATCGCTCTACTTAGAGCCTCTCGCTTTCGGAGTTCATGGAATGCAATTCAAGCGCTGGCGTTTAGTCGCCACTTCCCCGGTTGTCAACGCAGGGCTTGGCCTTGCCCTGCTTTTTACAGCAGTTGGCTGCTCGAAGAAAGCCGAAGCCCCGGAGGAAGCGCCCAAAACCCCTGAAATCGCTGCGGGCGTAGAATTGCCTGCAGTATGGTCCACACGCCCATTGGAGGGCAAAGTCGCTTCCATCGCACTATCTGGCGGTATGGGCGGCCTTCTGGCAGTCGCCTATGAGCGCGGCGGCCTGCAACTAATCAATCTGGAAGGCGAAATCGTTGGCGAACCAGCGAATTTTCGCCTGAGATCCCTCGGCGGCGGACACAATGTCACGATCAATGGCAGCAGTGTCACGATTTTCCCGGGAATCACCCGCGAAGGTGAACTTAAGGCCTATATCTATGGCGAAGGCCTGCTTGCCCCGGCCCAGGTCGATATGCCCGTCCAGGATACCCACTCCATCGCCGGTGTTTGCAC
Source organism: Alphaproteobacteria bacterium (assembly GCA_018222605.1). GTDB lineage: Bacteria > Pseudomonadota > Alphaproteobacteria > Caulobacterales > Hyphomonadaceae > Hyphomonas. The sequence goes on along the minus strand of JAAEZZ010000006.1, from coordinate 138,659 downwards.
CGGAGAGATGAAAACCGGCGGTCTGATGCGCCTCGCCTACTGGACCACCACGAATGATCGCGTCCTGCAGACGGGAATCATCAATGAGGAAGATGGCGAGTTCACTTGGGATAGCGGCGAATCAACTTTCACTGATTTCCCGATCAAATCCTGCGCCTATACCAGCGACACACTTGTCGCCTCGCCCCGCGCCACAAGCGCCGCCTCCCTGAACCGTGGTGATTTTGATGCCCTGCTATCCATTGAGGAAGGCAGCGGCCTCCGCGTGTCGACCGATCTTGGCATGACAAGCACAGACATTGATATCCGCGACGGCATCACCGTCGTGGCCCCGGATCAGCCAGATGCGCTGGCCGCCAAGGGCATCATGATGGCAGGCGGCTATCCTGGCGGCGTCATTGTTCTGGCAGGTGAAACCGAGCCCGGTAAATACCAGGCCGTATTCGTTGACCCGAGTCAGCTGACGCTGGCGGGCTCCCGATAATCTGACGGCCCTCGCGACAGCCAGACAAGGCGTACAGCCGCGAGGGTCACAATCACGCCAATACCCTGATGGATCAGTGCCAGGTTCATCGGGGCGGCATGCACCAGCGTCATGATCCCCCAGAGTGCCTGAAGACTGACCAGACCCGCCAGAATGAAGAAGGCGTTCTTCAGCGCGGATTTCCGGTACACCCATGCTGCCGTCAGGCTTCCTGCCCAGATCAGATAAGCCAGGATACGGTGATTGAACTGAGTCGCCGCGCGGCCCTCAAACAGGCTGCGTATGCCGAGGTCCTGCTCAATATAATGGGATGGCACGAATTCCCCCGCCATCAGCGGCCAGTCATTATAGGATCGGCCAGCATCCAGACCCGCGACAAGCGCGCCTGCCGCCATCTGCAGGAAGATCGCGACTAGCAGAAACACCGCCACAGCCTTTGCCCGCGATGACTTGCGGGGGCGTAGCTTGTCCCCAAGGCTCAGCCAGAGCCATGCGATATAGGCAATGATCAGCAATGCCAGCGTAAAATGCGTCATGAGGCGGTAAGGCGCCACATCCACGCGTGTGGTCTCACCAATGCCGCTGGCGACCATCCACCAGCCAATCGCGCCCTGCAAGCCGCCGAGCGCAATCAGCACGACAATCTGCCCTGTCAGGCGTGGTGTCAGCCATTTGCGGACAGCAAACACCACCAGCCCCAGAACAGCCACCAGACCAATCATGCGCCCGAAAAAGCGATGCCCCCATTCCCACCAGAAAATCTGCTGGAACTCGGCCAGGGACATGCCCTTGTTGACCAATTGGTATTCAGAGGTCTCGCGATACTTCGCAAACTCCACCTGCCAGGCATGCTCTGACAGAGGCGGCAAGGCCCCGCTCACGGGGTTCCACTCTGTAATGGAGAGACCGGAATCGGTCAGGCGCGTGGCCCCACCGATCAGAATCATGGCGTAGACCATCAGGCCCATCAGGACGAGCCAGCGGCGGATCCAGACGGCGGACGGGCTGATCTTTGACGTTTCACTCATGCGCGATACATGATCCAAGCTGTTGCGGGCGCAAGAGGCGGAGACGTCGCATGCGCAGCTGAAAGGCAGTTGGAATGAGCTATGAAAACCGGAAAATCGTCGCGACCCTGATCCTGCTGGCCTTTATGATGTGCTGGATCATCATGATCGGAACGGTTGGCCCCATGGTCTCCGGATGGCCCAAATGGGCAATTGTGCTGTTCTATGTCGTGGGCGGGATCGGCTGGATCATACCTTTCAAGCCGATCTTTGCCTGGATGAACCGCAACGCGCCGAAAGACGAGGACTAATCCCCTGCAGGTTTATTCTTTGCCGCTTCCCGCAGGCGCGCAAACATGACGGCCGGATCTTCCGGCGTGTCTGCCTCGTCAGGCTCGGGATAGTCATCCTCGTCGTCTTCCAACTCGTCGACGATCTCTTCCTCGATTTCGTCAGGCTCTTCCACACCCAGCATGTCTTCAAAGAGATCCGGATCACTGGATGATTTTAGACGCCCGAGAACGGTTTCGCCGCCGACAAGGGTCTGTCCCGGCCAGATCAGCTGGCCTGTATTTGCCGGAACATAGATATCGCACCAGCCGCCGAGTCGTCGTTTGCCGAAGACACGGCCCAGGCGCAGAATATCTCCCGCCTCAACTTCGATTTCCTGCCGCGGCCCAAGCCCGCCAGAGGCAAGCCGCACACCCACCTGATGGCCCTGGCTCTCAAAAGTCAGATAGGAAACCGCAAGACCATCATCTTCAGGCCGCATGGCGAGCGGCACAGAACGATCCCCCGTTTCAACAATCAGGCTCTCCACGCTGCCCGCAATTGGCGCATAGAGGCGATTGGTTGCAGCAGGAGATGAAGAAATGCGGATCCGCATGGTCGGCTTTTCCGTCATACGCAGTTCGCTCGGCAGATCTTCACGCGAAACCGATACGACAAGCCCGTCACACGGCGCGATGATTCCATTGGCAAGATCCGGAACGGCACGTTTGGACCAGCGCCCGGAGAGAAGCGCCGCAATCATGACTGCAAAGCAAATCCAGAACAGGACTGACCAGAACGCGCCAAGCAGCATGCCGATCAACAGCGCTGCCAAAGCCGCCGCCACACCTTCCCAGTCGAAGCCAGCTGTCAGCCAGGGGGTGGATTTGCGTTCAAGGTCTTCGCTCATGCCGGGCGGGCCTTCCTGTTAAACTTCATCCAGCGCTATCTCGGCGCTCTTTGCCTGTCTTTCCCACATATCAGCATATTTGCCGCCTTTTGACAGCAGCTCCGCATGTGTACCGCGTTCAATCACACGGCCTGCCTCAAGAACGATAATCTCATCGGCCGATTTCACGGTAGACAGACGATGGGCCACCATCAGCGTCGTACGGCCTTCTGCAGCCTCGTCGAGCGCATCCTGAACTGCCGCCTCCGTTGCACTGTCGAGCGCAGACGTAGCTTCATCAAGAACCAGAATCGCAGGGTCTGCCAGAATTACGCGGGCAATGCCAACGCGCTGCTTCTCACCGCCTGAAAGCTTCAGGCCCCGTTCGCCGACGCGCGTGTTCCACGCTTCTGGCAGCGATTCGATGAAGTCCAGCAACTGCGCGCGGCGCGCGGCATCCCGGAGTTCCTCATCCGTAGCTTCTGGCCTTGCATAGGCAATGTTTGAGCGGATCGTGTCGTTGAACAACACAACATCCTGAGGCACGAGCCCAAGCGCCTTGCGCAGGGATTCCTGTGTTACCGTCCGCACATCCTGACCATCCACTAAAACCCTGCCGCTATCCACGTCATAGAACCGGAACAATAGTTTCAGCAGCGTGGACTTTCCCGCGCCAGAGGTGCCGACAAAGGCAATCTTCCGGCCGGGTAGCAGGTCAAAACTGATGTCACGAACGCCAACAGCGCGACCTTCATGATTGAAGCCGACATTCTGAAACTCGACATGGCCCGATGGCTTGCTCAGCTCATGCGCATCGGGAGCGTCTGCCACTTCGGTCTTCATGGAAAGCAGGCCGTAGAGCTTTTCCAGATCCACGGCGCCCTGCTTGATCTCCCGCCAAGCCCAGCCGAGAATGTTCAGAGGCGCGTAGAGCGACAGCAGCATCAGCATGACGGCGGTGAGATCACCCACCTTCATCGTACCCTGAATGACATTGAACGCAGACAGCACGAGGACCGCCAGCAAGCCTCCATTCATGATCAGGGCCTGTGTCGCGTTCAGGATGTACATGGAGCGCACAGCATCGACATAGCGATGATTGTAGGTGCGCATTGCATCATTGAAGCGGCCTGTCTCGCGGCGCTCTGCGGCGAAGGCCTTCACGGTTTCGAAATTGGTCAGGATATCGACAGCTGTCGCACGGAAATGTGTATCTGCTTCATTCATTCTACGGCGCTGACGCACTCGCCACTCCGTGATCACGACGGTCGCAATGACGTAGATGATGATTGTGACAATCGCGATCAGAGAGAGCCTGTAGTCATAGGCTACACCCAACGCAATTGAGGCCAGGATCAGCCGAACGAAGGTCGGCCCGATATTGAACGCCAGGAACCGGATCAGATAGTCGATGGCATTCGCGCCACGCTCAATAATCCGGTTGAGGGCGCCCGTCCGGCGTGTCTGGTGGAAGTTCAGGGACAGTGACTGCGCGTGACCGAAAGCATCCACGCTGGCGATGCGCTGCGCATCCTGGCTGACGGGTGAGAACAGCCAGTCCCGTATCTGCGGCATGGCCGCAGCCAGAAAGCGAATGCTGATACCAAGGGTCAGCCACATGGCCGCCGCGCCAAAAGCTGCTGCCTCACCGCCTTCAGGGACCGCGCGGTTGATCGCGTGCCCCAACAGCAAGGGGGAAACGACTTCCAGCACCGACGCACCGAGCGTCAGCAGCACAGCCAGCACCATCACGAGGCGCCATTTCGACAATTCGGGCCGGCTGAGCAGTTTCAGAATTCGAAGGATGGACCCGCCAAGCCCGCCATCGGCGCTCTCGATCTTGTCATGGTCCGCCGGGGCTTGATGTGGATTCGTCATCGCCCGCATATGGTAACAAAACATCCAGACAGCAAACCCTGGATGTTGTCAGAGACAGCAAAGCACCGTGAAAATGTCACTGGCGGTTGCGTTGCAGGCCCCATATACCGGCTAGCCCACCCAGTAGAAAGGCGTTTTTCGAATGAGCAAAATCAAGTCGGTCTGCGTGTATTGCGGTGCCTCTGATGCGGTTCAGCCAGGCTATCTCAGATTAGCCGAGGAATTGGGCCGCGAGCTCGCAGAGCATGATTTGCGTCTGGTCTATGGCGGCGGCGGCGTTGGCCTTATGGGCGCCTGCGCGCGCGCAGCTCACGAATCTGCTGGCGATGTACTGGGCATCATGCCCCGCTTCCTGCTCGACAAGGAAATGATCTACGATGAGGTGGAGCACCGCATCGTAGAGAACATGCACATCCGGAAACAGATGATGTTTGACGAGTCGGATGCCTTCATTGTTCTACCGGGCGGTATCGGCACACTGGAAGAAGCAGTCGAGATCCTGTCATGGGCTCGCCTCGGCCTGCACGCAAAGCCAATGGCCTTCCTGGACGAGGATGGCTTCTGGTCGCCCTTCTTCGAACTGATGGACCACATCATCGACGGCAAGTTCACGCCTGAGAACTTCCGCACATCGCTGGTACATTGCGACACGCCGAAGGAAGCCATTGATGCCCTTCTGCAGCGTCACATCGTATTAGGCGAATAAAGGGAACGCGCCGTTGAAACCTACGGCGCGCCCTGGAAGCCTTGCACGTCTTCGACCGGCTTCTTGTTCAGATCCATACCCAGCGCCAAAACGATGCTGGAGGCGATGAAGATGGATGAGTACGTCCCGATCAGAATACCCCAGATCAGCGCGAAGCTCATCCCGCGCAGAACGGGGCCGCCCAGGAAGAAGATCGCCAACAGCGCCAAAAGCGTCGTGCCGGAGGTCAACAAAGTACGAGACAGCGTGCTGTTCAGGGCCAGGTCAATCACCTGACGATCCGGCATCTTCTTGTACTTGCGCTTTTCTTCCCGCACCCGGTCAAATACAACAACCGTATCGTTCATTGAGTAACCAATGATCGTCAGCAGAGCTGCGATGGTTGTCAGGTTGAACTCCAGCTGCATCAACGCGAACACGCCCAGCGTGATGATGACATCGTGCGCCAGGGCCGCTACAGCACCAACGGAGAACTGCCACTCAAAGCGGAACCAGATATAGGCCAGCATCAAGGCCAGCGCGACGACAAGCGCGGTAATACCATCCCGGAAGAGTTCACTGGAGACTTTCGGCCCCACGGAATCATTCCGAAGAAACTGATCGTCCGCGATATTCAGCTTATCTTTCAGCACACGGACCACGAGTTCATTGGTCGCGCCTGTGGCGCGTTCAGCCTGATCGGCAGGCGAGAGCGCCTGGAACGCCTCCCCCAATTCTGCAGCATCTGCCTCACCGAACTTCACAACGACGATGCTGCGGGCATCGGTGCCGACTGCGCTGTTCACTTCAGCACTGAGCGGCATGGCTGCGCGGACAGCCTCAACCGTGATTGTATCCGTCTGCTCCAGCTCCATCACCGTACCGCCGGCAAAGTCGACCCCGAAATTGAGGCCTCGCGTGCCGAGGAAGAAGACGGAAGCCGCAATCATCAAGGCTGAAACCATGGCGCCAATCAGGCGCAAATTCATGAACTTCAGCTTTGTCTCTTCAGGCCAGTATTTGAGTAGCATGATGTATCTCCTGCAGGCCTAGACTGCGAGCTTCTTGGGGCGGAAGGTTTTCAGCCACATGACAGTGAACCAGCGCGTCACGACAAAGGCCGTGAAGACGGAGGTCACAATACCAATTGCCAGCGTGACGGCGAAGCCTTTCACGGGGCCAGAGCCCAACAGGTAAAGGATCACAGCCGCAATCAGCGTGGTGATGTTGGCGTCCAGAATGGTTGAGAGCGCGCGCTCATAACCCGCCTGCACAGCAGTCATCGGCGAACGCCCTGCCCGCTGTTCTTCGCGGATACGTTCAAACACCAGCACGTTGGCATCCACAGCCATACCGATGGTCAGGATGATACCTGCGATACCTGGCAGGGTCAGCGTCGCGCCAAGCCCAGAGAGAGCCCCCAGGATCAACACGATGTTTGCAGCCAGCGAGGCCACAGCCAGACCGCCCATCAGACCATAGGCTACGATCATAAAGATGGCGACCAGTGCGAGCCCGATGATGGAAGCGCGCGTACCCGCCCGAATGGAGTCATGTCCAAGGGTCGGGCTGACAGTACGCTGATCCAGAAACTGGACCTTTGCCGGCATCTCGCCAGCTTCGATAATCGCCGCAAGGTCCTGGGCTTCTTCCTGTGTAAAATCACCCGTAATGCGAACACTGCCGCCCGGGATTGGTTCATTGATCCGCGGCGCGGACATGATCACATCATCCAGAACAATAGCGAACAGCTTGCCGGAATTGGAACGGGTCGTGTTGTAGAATTTGCGTGAGCCATTGCTGTTGAGACGAAAGTTGATTTGCGGGCGGTTCGCCTCATCAAACCCTTGCGCAGCATTGGCGATGTCAGAACCGACAACTTCCGGAATATTTCGAACAAGTAGCGGTCCCGTAGTTGGACCTTCCAGCAGACGATAGCCGGGCTTCACCACGCCGCTCTGCGCAGCGGTGATTGCAGACGGGCTGTTGTCGACCAGGTTGAACGTCATCTTGCCGTCGCGGCTCAGCAAATCTTTCAGGCGTTGCGGATCAGGCTCGCCCGGCGCTTCCAGAATGATGCGGCTGTTACCCTGAGGCGTGATGGAAATCTCGGACACCCCGTCCGGGTCCACCCGGCGGCGGACGATGGTCATCGTCTTGCCGAGCGCATCCTTCATCAGGGCCTCTTCAGACGTCTGCGGCACGCTGACGATGATCGTGTCAGTCCCGCGTGGCTCGATCTCATAGGTCTTGGCACCGCCAATGGCACCTTCCACACTGCCATTCAGCTTGCGGATACGGCGCAGGGCCTCATCAAGCGGGAAATTACCATCTGCATCCGGGCGGGTCAGCTTGATCTCAAGCTCGCGACCCTTCACTTCCGGCAGGTGGCCGATGCGTTCAGACGGCGATACATTGCTGAGCGCACCGCGTACATCGCCTGCAAACACTTCCAGACGGTTCGCAATCACCTCGTCAGGATCGATCTCCATCATAAGATAGACACCGCCCTGAAGGTCCAGGCCCAGATTCACGCCCTTCTTCGGGATGAAACCAGGCGCATTCTCCATGTTCACGACGTTAGGCAGCGCCATGACGACGCCCCACGCCAGAGCCAACAGGATGAGCGCAACCTTCCAGGGTGGAAACTGAAGCATTGGGGATTCCTTATCGTGGGGCGGGCCGGCAGCCGGCCCTAAAGGCCCTTAATCGTTGGCAGGGACAGGATCATTCTTGCCGCGCACTTCGATGACCATCGCCTTGATCATCTGGACGCGCATATTGTCACCCAGCTCAACGGTGATTTCCGTGTCACCCGCCTTGGTCACCTTGCCGATCAGGCCGCCGGACGTGATGACCGTGTCGCCGCGCTTGAGGCCCTCGATCATGGCCTTGTGCTTTTTGGCACGCTGCTGCTGAGGACGCATCAGCAGAAAGTAGAAGATCAGGATCAGCGGCAGAAACAGCAGGATCTGGCTGATAATGCTTGGACCGGATTCGGATGGAGCGGCTTGCGCCAATGCGGGAAGGCCAAGGGCGGCGGCCCCGATTGTCAGTGCGGCAAGTCTGTTCAGCATGATATGTCTCCCGTGAACCCCTGAGAATTTCCTGCCCCTATAGCTGTGGCCGCCTGTATTGGCAAACAAGGCCTGCAGATGCGCAAATACACTTAAAGGACGCGGGATTTGCCCTCTGCGAGCGCTGGAAGCGGGAAAGACAGACCGATCCACTCTGTCTTGCGCTCCGCATTCATCCGCGCGATCCGTTGTCTGCCTTCGTGCAGCATGGGCGCCAGCAGCAGACCGTCCTTGGCGAGCTGTGAGAGTAGCACGTCCGGCACCTCATCCACCTGCCCTGTCAGAAGGATGCGGTCATACGGCCCACGCTCTGCCCAGCCGAGCATGCCGTCCCCATGACGCACGGCCACATTACTAAGGCCCAGCCTCACAATGCGCTGACGTGCGGCTTCCGTCAGGCGGTCATAGCGCTCAACGGCGAAGACATCAGAGCCAAGCTGCCCGGCCAATGCCGCCGTATATCCAGAGCCCATGCCGATCAGAAGGATTCGCGCCAGCCGCGACGGGCCAAGCCCCATGGCCTGCAACAGCTGCCCAGTCACGGCAGGGCGCGGAATTGTCTGCCCGCAAGGGATCGGCAGCACGCAATCATCAAAGGCGAGCTTTTTCAGCTCCTCCCCCTCGACAAAAGCCCCGCGATCAATGGTCTCCATCGCCTTCAGCACCGCATCATCGGTCACCCCCTCCTGGCGCAGGCGCAGGACAAGGCGGGCAGCACGGAACGGGTCGGCGATCAGCTCTTCCATATCTCCCGCAGCGTCCTGAGGAACACTTCATGCGTCAAGTCCACATGAAGCGGAGAAATGGAGACATAGCCATCATAAATCGCGCGCAGATCAGTGCCCTCAGCAGGTTTGGAGCGTTTGCCGCGATACCCGATCCAGTAATAATCATTGCCGCGCAGGTCTTCGCGCCGGTCGGTATGGATGATGGATTCATCCCGGAAGCCCTGACGAGTCACCTGGATGCCTTTGACATCGTCAGGGTCCACATCCGGGAAGTTCACATTCATGACGACATCGCCCGGCCAGCCGGTTTCGATCAGCGGCTTCAGCGCCTTGCTGCCCCATTTGCGGGCTGTATCCCAAGGCAGAGAGCCGCGCTCGCGAAAGCTCTGCGCCTGGCTGAGCGCAATCGACGGAATGCCCATCTGCATGCCGAACATGGCGCCGGCGATGGTGCCGGAAAAGCTTGTGTCCTCGGCAATGTTCTGGCCGCGATTGACGCCGGAGAGCACAAGGTCAGGCTTCTCAGGCATCAGATTATGCGTTGCCAGCAGCACGCAGTCAGACGGTGTGCCCGCCACGGCCCAGGCCTTGTCGCCCACCTTGCGCGTGCGCACCGGATGCGTCAGCGAGATGGCACGGCCCTTGCCGGACTGTTCCTCTTCCGGCGCAGCGATCCAGATATCATCCGAAATCTCCCGCGCGATCTCTTCCAGCACAGCCAGGCCCGGCGCGTTGATGCCATCATCATTGGTCAGCAGAATTTTCATCGTGTTCCCCTTCCAACTCAGCCACTCTTGGCAAATCTCAACTGGTGGAGAATGGCGTCCAACACACCACCGAGATTTTCGTATATGTCCGTATTCCAGACACGGTATACATGCCACCCCTTCTGCTGAAGGAAACGCGTTCGCCTTTCGTCATAAGCCACTTCGTCTTCTTCAGAATGCGTGGCACCATCCACCTCTATCACCAGCCTTGGATCAAGGCAGGCAAAGTCAGTCACATATGGCCCAATGGGCACCTGACGGCGGAATCGATAACCGGCCAATTGCCGTTTGCGAAGGCTTTGCCACAGGATCACCTCCGCACGTGTCATAGTGCGACGAAGGCGTCTCGCATGCCGGATAGTATGTTTCTCTTCCTCTCGCATGTGCCCCCTCCGACCCGCGAAGCGGGCCACCTCCCCCGTGAACGGGGGAGGATAAGAGTATATGCGCGGCATGCAATCCTCCCCCGCCTGCGGGGGAGGTGCCCGAAGGGCGGAGGGGGCCTTAAGCCGAAATCACCTCAAGGCCGTTCATGTAGCCGCGCAGGGCTTTCGGTACGGTGATGGAGCCGTCGGCGTTCTGGTAGTTTTCCAAAATGGCCACCAATGTGCGGCCGACAGCGAGGCCGGAACCGTTCAGTGTATGGACGAATTCAGGTTTCGCGCCGGCTTCCGGGCGATAGCGCGCATTCATGCGGCGGGCCTGATAGTCTCCGCAGTAGGAACAAGAGCTAATCTCGCGATAGGTGTCCTGACTCGGCAGCCACACTTCGAGGTCATAGGTCTTGCGTGCCCCTGCCCCCATATCGCCGGCACAGAGCAGCATGCGGCGGAACGGCAGGTCCAGGCGCTTCAGGATTTCCTCGGCGCAGCCTGTCATCCGTTCCAGCTCCTGCAGGCCATCTTCCAGGTTCGCAACCACGGACACAAGCTCTACCTTGTTGAACTGGTGCAGGCGGATCATGCCCTTCGTGTCACGCCCCGCACTGCCCGCTTCTGAGCGGAAGCATGGCGTGTGCGCGGTATAGCGGCGCGGCAGATAGTCAGCCTCAATGATACTTTCACGGACGATGTTTGTGAGAGGGACCTCAGCGGTGGGGATCAGGAAATGAGAACTTCCAAATAGCTCTTTCAAACCTTGCAGGTATGCCTGCGCCTGCCTCTCTACAAAGTCTTCTCGTCCCGCACGCCATCCTGCAAGATATTCTTTTTCATTGACACCTTCGGGTATCTTTCCCGACGCGACTTCAGCTTCCATAGAATCCGCAACTTCATTCGCACTTTCTATAGCGTATTGTTCCAATCCTAGTCGGGTTATTGCTGAGGTTTTGAAGAGATCTTCCTCGAACTTCGGCAATTGCCCTGTGCCGACCAGCGCTTGGTCCTTCACCAGCAGTGGCGGAGAGCATTCCGTGTACCCATGTTCTTCCGTCTGCACATCCAGCATGAAGGCAGCGAGCGCGCGTTCCAGACGGGCGAGTTTGCCGGAGAGCAGCACAAAGCGCGCACCGCTCATCTTCGCCGCCGTCTCGAAATCCATCATGCCGAGCGCCTCGCCGAGGTCGGCATGGTCTTTCACTTCGAAATCATAGGCTTTCGGCTCGCCCCAGCGGCTTTGCTCGACATTGCCGTCTTCGTCCTGGCCGTCCGGCACTTCGTCCAGCGGGATGTTCGGCAGGCCATAGAGCAGATCGTCCAGCAGCTGGCGTGCAGCCTCTTCCTGCTCTCCAGCCGCTTCGATGGTTTCCTTGGCATCGGCCACCACCTTGCGCAGGCGTTCAAACTCCGCCTCATCGCCAGAGGCTTTCGCCTTTCCGATCAGCTTGGAGGTTTCGTTGCGAGCCTTTTCGGCTTCCTGCTTGTCGGTCACTGCCGTGCGGACGGCGGCGTCATGCGCAAGGATCTCGTCTACGGAGTCGCCCAGGCCCGGCTTCTTCCGGTTCCAGGCGGCGCGGAATGCGTCGGGATTTTCACGGATGGCACGGATATCGAACATGGGGTGTTTCCTGTCTGATCAGTCGGTCACTGCTGTAATCCGCAGCGGGCAAAGCTGCAACCGGGGGAAGTGCTTACAAGGCCTGGATCAGGACTCTGCCTCAGCTTCGGCATCCTGCTCGGCCTGCTTCTTCTCAATCAGCTTCACGCACCAGATGGAGACTTCATACAGGAACAGCACCGGCACGGTCAGCAGAACCTGGGAGATTACATCCGGCGGGGTGAAGAAGGCCGCAAAGGCCAGGATGGCGACGATGGCATATTTCCGGCCCTTGGCGAGGGCCTCTGATGAGACAATGCCGATCCGCCCCAGCAGGCTGAGAATCACCGGCAGCTGGAAGGACAGGCCAAAGGCCAGCATCAGCGCCATCACCAGAGAGAGATATTCCGAGACACGCGGCAACAGTTTGATCGTCGCCACGCTGCTCTCGATCTGCTCCTGAGACACGGCAAAGCGCGCCAGCATGGGCAGCATCAGGAAGTAAACAAACGTCGCGCCCAGCACGAACAGAAGCGGCGCGAAGACAAGATACGGCCAGAACGCGCCCCGCTCTTCCTTGTAGAGCCCCGGCGCCACAAAGCGGTAGACCTGCCAGGCCATGACCGGGAAGGACAGGAAGATACCGGCAAACACGGCCAGCTTCAGCTTGGCAAAGAAGAATTCCATCGGGCCAGTGAAGATCAACTCCAGCTGCGTGCCGCGAATGCCCTCTGCCATGCGCGCGAAGGGCGCGAGCAGGAAGTCGTAAATGTGTTCAGCAAAGAAGAAACAAACAATGGAGGCAACACTTAGCGCGATGATCGACTTGATGAGGCGCGAGCGCAGCTCTGTCAGATGCTCAAGCAGCGGCGCGCGGCTCGCCTCAACTTCGTCATCCGTAAAATTGGGCTGCTCGTCTTTGGGGGGCACTGTACTCACGCGGCGTCATCCCCGGTTTTCTTGATGTCAGTGCTGTCGGGGGCGTCCGGCGCGCCGGTCAATTGGGCGTCATCCGGCACCTCAGTTGGCTCGATTGGCTCAGTTGGCTGGGGCTTTGAGGGCGCTTCAGCCTGGGGGTGCTGTGCCATGACGGCGGAATTGATGTCAGCCTCGACGGCAGCGAGATCAGCCGCCGCATCCTGCATGGCATTGTCGCGCTTCAGGCTTTCGATTTCCTTGCGCAGCTCGTCCAGTTCGCTCTGCCGGGCGATGTCTTCGAAGGCGGCCTGAAACTCACGCGCCATGGCGCGGCCCTTGCCAACAAACTGTCCGACACGGCGCATCATCAATGGCAGGTCTTTCGGGCCGACAATAATCAGCGCCGCAAGCCCCAGCAAAAGGAGTTCGGAAAACCCGATTCCGGGCAGCATTCTATGCGCCCTCCACTCGGCGGATTATGACGAGGCCTTCGTCTCGTCTTTCTGAGGGGTGACGTTGACCATAGTTTCGTCTTTCTCGACGGATTTGGTCTCTTCCTCATCTTTCAGGCCCTTACGAAAAGCGCCAATGCCTTTCGCCATGTCGCCCATGATCGAGGAAATGCGGCCACGGCCCCCAAACAGGAGCAGCGCGACGACCACGACGATCAGTAATTGAATCCAACTCGGTGACATGCGGTTCTCCTTGAGGAATTACCCAATTATAGGCAGCACTGCCCGCTGGAACAATGGGGCGAAGCTGCTAATAGAGACCTCATGCGTATCGCCACCTGGAATGTCAACTCGATCAAGGCCCGTCTCCCCACAGTGCTGGAGGTATTACAGTCAATAGACTGTGATGTTGTCTGCCTGCAGGAAATCAAATGTGAGACGGACGCCTTTCCCTACCTGGAAATTGAGGAACAGGGCTGGAATTGTGCCGTTCTGGGACAGAAGAGCTATAATGGCGTCGCGCTCCTCTCCCGGCATGAGATTGAGGATGTAACCAAGGGCCTCCCGACCCTGGAGGATGACCAGGCCCGTTATATTGAGGCGCTGGTTCTGGCGGAGTCGCCGATTCGCGTCGGCGGGCTGTATCTGCCGAACGGCAATCCGGCCCCTGGCGTGAAGTATGACTACAAGATGGAATGGATGGACGCGCTTGAGCGTCATGCCCGGAACCTGCTGAAACAGGATGAGGCCTTTGTGCTGTGCGGTGACTATAACTGCATTCCAACGCCGGTTGATTGCTGGGACGAGACGGTCTGGCAGGATGACGCCCTGGCCCTGCCCTCAACGCGCGCCGAATTCCGCAAGCTCAAATATCTTGGTCTGGCTGACGCCTTTGAACTGACCGATGGGCGCGCCCATCAGTATACGTTCTGGGACTATCAGGGCGGCGCCTTCAAGAAAGATCATGGCATCCGGATCGATCATCTGCTCTGCTCGCCGCAGGCCTCGGACCGTCTCCAGTCCGTCGAGATCTATCGCAAGGCCCGTGAGATGGAAAAGCCCTCAGACCATGTGCCGGTCATCGGCACTTTTGAGGACTAGTTCTACCATCACAGTTTAGCTCGCACGGTCGATATCATCCGCCCACGCCGCCAGCCAGAAGGTTGCCGCCTGAATGTTGATGCCAACGCCGTTCAGCTCATACGCATCATTGTGATCTGCAAAGCAGGTCTGTGCATGACATTGCTCGATAATGGCGCGCGAGACAGGCCCGGTCGGATTGGTGTTGTTCGGGCCACCGGAGACAACGCCAACGGGTGGCAACGGGTACCCCGGATAATATGCCCCCGCCCAGAAGCGGTGGTGCAATGCCTTCACGGCATTCTCGCCATGGCCGGAGACATAGGAAATGTCGCGCGGGTTGCGGCCAAGGATATAGTCCAGCAGGTCCAGCGCCGCATTACGGTAGCGGGTATCGCCTGTCAGATCATATGCTGTGCCCAGCAGAAGACCGCGATTGGCTAGTGTGCCGATGGAGCCCCACGACCAGACGCCGCGGTTCATTGGTATCTGATAGCCCTCATGAATGATCTGGCTGACATAACCATCGGCAGTCGCCTTCAGGCCTTCAATCGCTTGCGCCTTCATCTCGGCATCAGGTGAAAACCGGGCCAGCGTAATGATGCCGAGCCCCTCTGTCTCATGCCAGTTGATCTCTTCACGGCTGCTCAGCGGCCAGTTGTCCAGCTTGTCCTGATAGTCCTTCACATCCGCCAGATACCCGGCGTCTCCCGTCGTGACGTAGAGCTCGGCAGCAGCCCAGTAGAACTCGCCGCGCAGATCGTTGGATGCAAACGGGCCAGTCCCTTGGAAATTGTCATGAGCGTAGGCGTCCGGTACACGCTTGGCCGCCGCATAGGCGCGCTCGGATGCTTCCAGGCACTTGTTAGCATAGGCATCATCAATGCCGCGAAACACGCGGGCGCATTGTGCGCCAACAGCCGCCAGGTGCAAGGTCGCCGCCGTGGAGGGCGGGAACAGGGCACGCGATTTTGTATTCAGATGCGGCGCCAAGGGGAAGGAAGCCCAGGATGTGTCACCTGCCTTGTGATGTACCATGCCTGATACATCGATCACTTCCGGCTTGGCATTCGACAGGTCTCCGCCGACATTGCCCAGCAGGACAGCTGCGTGCGCATTTCCAGGCGCCTGCATGCTCAGCATGAAATCAAGATTGTAGCGGGCTTCATCCAGCAAATCGTTTTCGCCATTGCCAGCTTCGGGGATGTTCACCTCGCCATCGGCAAAACCTTTGGTGCCGCGTTCATACGCATCGAGCAGGGTCCACACACTGATGCCGCCATCAACAACATATTTGCCGTGGTCGCCCGCATCATACCAACCCCCGGTAACGTCCAGCCTGTACTGGCATCCGGGCCACTTGATGCCAGCCTTGTCGATACCGTTGAAACAGGTCAACATTTCATCTTGATGCCCGGCAGGACGACTCCATTGCTCTCCGCCAGCATATTTCGCTTCGATCGGCATGCCGGCACGGTTGTGATAGAAATAGCTCAGCGTGTCGTATTTTAGATCACGGAAGACATCTTCAGACACATCAAACGGGTGGCTCTCACCGACATTCTTGACCTCCAGCACAAGGCCCTTACCGCGCGTGGTCAAGTTCTTCGCAATGATCAAGTGAATAGGCTCGCCAGAACCTTCATGAAGGCCGTAAGGCACCGTCATCCCGCTGGCGACCACTGTGCCATCCTTGGCCATGATCTCCCATGGCAGCGGATATGTGATGTCCGTTTCGGCAATACCGACAAAATTGTAGCCAGGACGAATACCTGTCTGCGTCGCACGGACATTGCCGCGTGGTACGTTGAAGGCTTCCAGATATTCTTGCTGACGCGTTTTCACCAGCGGCGTTGCAGCATTTCTGGATGCGCCTGCCATTGAGTCAGCAGTATCTGTTGTTGAACAAGCGGCAAGCAAAACCGCTGAAGCGAGGGCCGTCAGGCCGGTTCTGCAGTAAGTAAACATGATGTCCGTCCTAAAATTGCACGAATTCTGCTGCTAGAAGATGCAATTATGAGGCCAGACATTTACGCGCCGCAGGAATGGCGGAAAGCGGAGGGCTTAGTTTACAGATCCATATTCGGCGCCGGCTTCGGTGAAATATGCCCGCCAGAACGACTTCACGTCAGAGATTGGCAGGTCGTAAATCTGGCGCGGGACCACGCGGGCCACGACCTCGACGCCTTCCATATGGGGCTTTGTGTCTGCCAGCTTTGAGTTGAGATAGGCGTCATAATCCGCACCTGTCTTGTAAAAGCTGAAGCCGTCGGAATGCTGCATCAAGTCCGATACCAGTACGACACGGCGATGGCCCTCACCTTGCTGGAAATCGGCACGGTCTGCGATGGAATAGATAGCTTCCGACAAGGGGGAGCTGGGCTGGCGCTTGTCGAGAAGCGTCTCTTCTACCTTGGCAATCAGCGGTTTGTAGAAGTCATTCTGCCAAGTCTGTTCGATCATTTTCGGATTCTGGAACAGCGGATTGGCATCTGCAGCACTTCCCGGGGAGCAGGCCACATAAACAACTTTCGGATCGTAAGGGCTTTCGGCATTGGGGGTCATGACCGTCAGGCGGCCATATTTCGGCAGGCTGCGTGCCTCTGCGTCGACAAACTCATAGACCCAGTCCAGATCATTGGGATTGAACGGGTCAGACTGGTCGACAAGGATGATAGTATGCGCCGGGTCGTTTCGATCCATCCGGCACTGTGTGTCTGCCATCACACTGGGTGGCTGATTGAACGCAACGATTGCGAACAGTCCGAAGACTCCTCCCAGCATCAGCGCGATCATGCCGCGCCAGAACCATGGGCCCCTGTCACTTCTGCGACGTGCCATGCCTTACAGTCTCCCTCTACGCGCGCCGGGCCTGATCGACCGGCACATGCGTTGCGCCTTTGGCATCGCGCACTTTGCCAAGTTCGTCAGCAACTTTCTTCTCGATGGAGGACAGACCTTTCTGGACTTCCTGAATGTGCTGCTCCAGCCATTCGCGCGTCAGGTTCAAGGCCTTGATGTTTTGATCGAGAGCCGAAATCGCATTGTTTGCCTGGTCACGCTCCTTGGAGAAGTCGAAAGGCGGGAGCTGCGGCGTCACGATCTCGTCGAAATAGGCCGGGCACGGTGCCTGATCACCCAGACGGTCACGATTGGCATTACGTGCGCGGCGGTGCGCCTGGCGATAGGCTACCTTCAGGCTGCGCTCCTGATCTGCAGCGCGGGCAGCAATCGCAGCCGCAAAGTCGCGGCGTGTTTCCAGAAGGTTCATCGCCTTCTCGATCTCACGCTTGGCCGCGACATGACGCGATTGCTGAGTTTCGAACCAGAGGCGGCAATTGGAGAAGTATTCCGACAGATCGTCCCGCACGCCATTACGCACTTCCTGACGACGTTCATAAGCGCGGCGCTCTTTCCGCCATACGCGGCCATAGCCCGGATAGCGGTCCGAAATGCGGTCATAGCCCTCATAGATCGCAAGCCCGAAGACTGCGAGTCCCATGAAGAGCAGACCAAGAGCCAGAAAGCTCTCAAGGCCAAAGATGTTCGGGAACATGGAATTCAGCACTTCGCCCGGAGCAATCGAGAACATGGAGAAACTGCCCAGCGTGCCGGCTTCCGCTGCAGCCATCAGGCCCAGCTCAACAGCATCGCGGAAATGCGCGACAAAGAAGTTCAGGAAGATACCACACAGAATACATAGCATCGCCACTGTGCCACCGAGGATCTTCGCTGGCAGTGCAGGATGGTTCAGATAACGAAGACCGAAGAAGCCTCCGATCACGCCAAACATCACGTTCACCGCCGAAACGCCGAAGGCAATCATCAGGCCGCCCATCAGGCCATTCGCCTGAGCATCCTTGAACAACAGTGCATTGAAGCCACCTTCAAGCACCATGATGAAAATCAGGATCGCAATCGCCTGCTCGACATTCTTCTTGATGTCCGGCGTGCGGTCCCCAATGCGGTCGCCATGACGGGCGCGGAACTGCTGGAGTTCGATAATCGCCGCCGTATGCGTTTCCTTCGCATCGTGCACATCATCCAACTCGTAATGGCGATATTCGTTCTCTTCAGACTTGATCGCTTCGCGTAGCTGATCCGGATAAATATCTACTGGCGTGTAATCATTGATATAGTTACGGACGGTCGCCGCCGTCGTGGTGAGCCATGTGCCAAGGCCCCGGCGCACATCCTCGGCGCGCTCGGCAATCTGCTGCTCGCATTCACTCCATTGATCCTGAGTGATTGCTTCAGAGACAGGCAGTCCATCCCGAGCATCCTTTTTGGCCGCCATCTTTGTCAATTGACGGTTCAGACCCAATTGTCCTTGAGCGCGTTTACCCTTCAAACCATGGTCGGAAAGGTCGTTGCGAATCTCCAGCGGCTTAACTTTCGTCTGGCATCCAACGTCTGCGCCCCAGCGCACAGCTTTCTTCGACATGCTACATCCTCTTAACAGCGCAAGGCTTTTTATTAACCTTCACCAAGATGCGACTCCTTGGTTACCAAACCCTGAAAGCTGGAGCTGCAGGTGCGTTTCGTAATGTTTTTTAGCTGTTGGAGTGCTTGCGAATGCCGCAACTGGGTGTAACTGAGTAACAATGAGCAAACGGCGTCTCAACACACACCGCCTGTCCTTTCTGGCTGCGCTGTACATCTTCGTACAGGCGCTGGCGCTTGGGCATTCGGCGGCGCATGCTGACCAACCACATAAGCATTATGGCGTTACCTGTCAGCTGAAGGTCGTCGCGCAGGATCAAGCGATACTGCCGACCTTCGATACACTGCCGCCTGCCTTGCCGGCACCGGAAATTGCCGAAACGTCTTTCTATATTGAAGCGCCCCGCTGGAGCCGTCCGCCGGGTCGCGCACCTCCCCCACGAAGTCCGCCCTCCCTCCAACAATAAGCTCTGAATTCGCTGCCTACGGGCAGCCCTGCCTATTGTTTGTAAGGAAACATCCAAAATGAAATCCTCCAATACCCGCCGCGTGCTTGCGGCAACCCTTCTGCTGGGCGTGAGCCCGCTTGCTTTTGCTCAAGACGCCCCTGAAACCCTGGATACGATCATCGTGACCGGCGTCGGCCCGCAACGTGACACCGACGAGATGATCGGCAATGCCAGCTCCATCAATCGTGACGAGTTGGTTCAAAAACTCTCCGGCACACTGGGGGACACGCTGGCCTCTGAGCCTGGCGTCTCCACGACTTTCTTCGGACAGGGCGCGAGCCGTCCGGTTCTGCGCGGACTTGGCGCAGAACGCGTCCTGGTACTTACCAATGGCATTGGCGTGATCGACGTCTCTGCGGCCTCCCCGGACCATCAGGCTGCAGCTGATGGCATCGACGCCGAAAAGGTCGAAATCCTTCGCGGTCCGGCGGCTCTCGCCTATGGCGGCCAGGCCATTGGCGGCGTGGTTAACGTCATTGACGGCCTGATTGTCGAGAAACTTCCAGACGAGCCCCTCAGCTTTGACGGCCTTGCGGCCACCAATAGTGTCAATGATGGCACAGAGACCGCTGGCAAGGTACGCTACACGACGGGCCCGTTCGTACTCACACTGTCCGCCTCGGCTCGCGACTTCGGGAATTACGATATTCCGGGATTTGCCGAATCTTCTCGCCTCAGAGCTTCCGAACAGCATGAGGAAGGCGAAGAAGATCATGACCATGAGCACGAACATGAAGAGGCCTATGGCACGCTTGAAAATTCCTTTCTGCAAACAGGTACATTTGCCGGTGGACTTTCCTGGGTAGGCGACAACGGCTTTCTGGGCTTTGGCGTCAGACATCAGACATCTGAATATGGCCTGCCGGGACATGAACACGGAGAAGAAGGTCATGACGGCGAAGAAGAAGCCGACCATGAAGAAGAGTCGCCTTTCATCGATCTGGAGCAGACCCGCTACGATTTGCGCGGTGGCATGAATCTGGACTACGGCATTCTCAAGGATGTCGCAGCCAACCTTTCCGTTGCTGACTACACTCACACGGAATTCGAGGCCCCAGGCGAGCCTGGCACCCGCTATGATACAGACGGCACGGAAGCCCGGATCGAGGTCGGCAATTTGATCGGCAATATCGAAGGTGCATTCGGGCTTCAATATCTCGACAAGGAAATCGGCGCCTTTGGCGATGAAGCTTTCATCACGCCGACCAAGACCAAGAATCTGGGTGTCTTTGTCTATGAGACTTACGAACTAGAGGATGGCGCGGGTATTGAGGGCGGACTTCGCTTCGATGATGTCGAACTCGACAACTCCGTCGCCGGAAAGGTCGACTTCAATCTCGTGAGCGGTTCACTGGGTGCACATGCGCACTGGGGAACGAGCTGGTTTACAGGTGTGCAGCTCTCCTACACGGAACGTGCCCCGAATGAGAGCGAACTCTTCGCGGATGGCGCCCACCTTGCCACCCGCCAATACGAAGTTGGCAACACGTCACTCAACAAGGAAAAAGGTACGAACCTCGAAGCCACCGTGCGCTGGGAAAATGACTGGCTCAGCGCGGGCGGCAACTTGTTCCTGACAGATTTTGACGGCTTCATCTATCTGACACCAGGCTCAACCCTGAATGAAGGTGTGCTGACAGATGAAGTGGACGGCGTGCCGGTGTATCTGTTCAGTCAACAAGACGCGGAATTCTTCGGGGGTGAAATCTATGGCGAAGCCCGGATCCCCCAAAGCGCCCTGTCAGCTGACTGGATAGCAAACGCCAGTATTGATTTTGTCAATGGCGAACTGGATGACGGCGGAAACATCCCTTATCTGCCGCCTGTGACATTCCACAGTTCTCTACAAGCCGACTGGAAGCTCTGGTCCGTGCAAGCCAATATGACGATTGCGGCAGATCAGGATGATCCCGGTGCAGGCAGCCTGCCGACCGATGGCTATACGACCTTCGGAGCGCGAGCTGCTTTCAAGCTCTCCGCACTGGGCTTTGGCAAGGAAGGCACGCAATTGTTCGTCGAAGGACGCAATCTGACGGATGAAGAGGTTCGCTACTCAACATCCGTGCTGAAAGAAACGGTCCCGGCACCGGGACAGAACATCCGCGCCGGCATCAAGGTCTCTTTCTAAGGAACAAGGCCCTAAGCGGCCTTGCGCGTATCTGCGAGGTAGGCGGACAAGACAGCCTGATCAATCACCGTGCGAACGTGAAACGGATCGAACGGTTTGGGGATCAGGTAGGCTGGTTCGCCTACTCCACCCTGCAACAGCATTTCCGGATAAGCCGTGATGTAGACCACAGGCACGGCGTCATCCATGAAGCCTTCAATATCCGAGACGGCATCAATACCGGTCGAACCATCTGCCAGCCGAATATCCGAAAGGATCAGGCCGAAATTGCCAGTGCGCGCAAATTCCACGGCTTCGCCCTGCGTGGTCGCAACAGCCGCAATCGTATGCCCCGCCTCACGCACGATCTGGGAAAGCTGGTAAGAGATCAGCGTCTCATCCTCGATGATCAGCACAGGCGTCGAAACAGCGTGCGTAATCGTGGTCTCCGCTGTCTTGAGCGTCTCCTCTACCTTTTCGATGGTCATGCCAAGGATCTTGGAAGTTTCCACAATTGTGAAACCTTCAACAATGGTCAGCAGAAGGGTACGACGCTCTTCCGTCGACATGGCATTCAGAATGCGTGCGATGCCGCTGTCATCAGACAAGGACGCGATGCGCTTGCGAGCCGTTTTGTCGAGCTCGGCAAACAGGTCAGCCCTGTTGAATTTTATCTCAGGCGCAACAGAAATGCGGAAGATCAAGGACTCGATCATGTCCTCAACGGCAGCGTCACCCTCGGTTTGCTGACCCATAAGCCCCCGCGCATAACGGCGTAGATACGGTAATTCAGAAGATATCAGATCTGAGAGCATTCAGCCCCCCTTAACCAGAACAGGACAGATAACCTAGTTCCAACCCCAAAATGAACCAAAGGTTCCCACGGCCTTGTTTCTCAAGCTCGAAGCCCTTCTGAACGGGCCCTGGACAGGCTACGCCACCTTAAAACCAAACCTAAACCACACTCTGACACTGTTTCCCCGACAGCTTGAAAAAGCCATACGTATATATCCTAGGGTCATAGGTAGAGGAAGCTCCGTTACTCCTTTGTAAATTTATCTGCAAACTGGCAATTCAATACCTCTAATAGTTACTACAGAATGCCGGAGATATTGACATGACGCAGCGAAAACCTCTCCCGCTGTACCGGGAATTTTCAGTCGCGCTGTACGGTCATTCCGCAACCGTCTGAAACTCAAATTGTTCTGATTGAGCCGACCGCCTCAGGTGAGCCAATTCTAACTTGGGTAGCCTTGTTCACATCTGCTTTTGCAGCGAGACAAAAAACTCTCCAGGCGACTGATAGGCCGCCAGAAAGTCTCCAGAAGGCAGATAGGTAACTGCAGGTAGCCCGAGACGCGCAGCCTCGGCCTCTACCCCTTTTTGCCATGTCCCCGTGGTCTCACTGCCAGACATGACAAGCGCCGGTACGTCCTCGAAATAGCCATCGGTCAAGGAAGAGTCTGTTCTGACCGAAGATGAGATTTCCGTATGGAATGTGTGGACATCCAGCCGCGCAAGAAGATTATCAATCGCCTCGGACACAAGCTCAGGATTTTCGCGCAGAAAGGAGATGTCTCCCTTGCTTTTCGCCAAAGCAGTTTCATGCACCCAGGCGCGGCCGAAAATGCCCCAGGAGCTTTTGAGTGCCATTAGGGACAATCTGGCGCCGGAGACACTCTTCAGCGTCTGCTGAATGATCTTGCTGTACCACTCAGGCTGGAATTGGGCGATCTGGTCGTAATTGAAACAGCAATTGACAAAGATTGACTTCCGGATCGCCAGATCCTGAAACTTGACCAGCTTGTAACCAATCGGGCATCCGGTACCAGACATCACGATGACGGCGCCCTTGATCTCATTCGCACGAAGAAAATTTGCGATCAGATCCGCCTGGCCGCTCATGCATGGAAGGGCTGGATTGTTGCCAAATCCCGGGCGCCGGACAGCAATAACCTGAAAGCCTGCAGCCTCTGCTTCTTCACAGAAGTCCTGAGGCGGCCAGCCAGGATATTCCACGGAATGGATAAGGACGAGTGGTACAAGCCCATCGGACCCGCACACCATGTATTCCAGCGAGCACTTACCCGCCGAAAAAACCTGATAGGGTCGCCCCAAGGCACAACGCATATCACTTACCTGCATCTTTAAACCGGACAGCTTTCCCGGAAAATTCCGGGTAGTTTTCCATAACCGACCTGATGCTGCCCATCAGCAGGTATCCTTACGGATAAGAGCGCGCACCAAATCTTCTGCATCTAAGATTTGTATACGTAATCAAACACGCCGAGGGCCAGCATAGTGGCTATCTGGCCCTCGGGCAGAAAAGATCTCAAACTCCGGGCTTCGTATCCTAGAGCGGAATGTTGTCGTGTTTCTTCCAAGGATTTTCCAGCTGCTTGGTACGGAGAGTACGCAGCGCCTTGGCAACACGGCGGCGCGTTGAGTGCGGCATGATGATATCGTCGATATAACCCTTGCGCGCAGCGACATAAGGGTTCGCGAAATTGTCTTCATACATTTTCGTATGCGCGGCGATTTTCTCATCGTCCCCAAGGTCCTTGCGGAAGATGATCTCAACAGCGCCTTTCGCGCCCATCACGGCGATCTCTGCTGTCGGCCAAGCATAGTTCACATCGCCGCGCAGATGCTTGGAGCTCATCACGTCATAGGCGCCGCCATAGGCTTTGCGCGTGATGACCGTTACCTTGGGCACAGTTGCCTCGGCATAGGCGAACAGAAGCTTCGCGCCATGCTTGATGAGGCCGCCATATTCCTGCTTCGTGCCCGGCATAAAGCCCGGGACGTCCACAAAGGTCACAACCGGGATATTGAAGCAGTCGCAGAAACGCACAAACCGAGCGGCCTTGCGGGAGGCATCAATATCCAGAACACCGGCCAGCGTCATCGGCTGGTTAGCCACAAAGCCAACGGTCGAGCCTTCAATACGCCCGAAGCCGCAGATAATATTCGCCCCGAAATTCGGGCTGATTTCAAAGAAGTCGCCTTCATCGGCAACCTTCTCGATCAGCTCTTTCATGTCGTAAGGTGTGTTCGGGTTCGGCGGGATCAGCGTGTCGAGGCTGTCCTCAACCCGCTCCGCAGAATCATAGACCGTACGGACCGGCGGGTCTTCGCGGTTAGACCCTGGCAGGAAGTCGATCAGACGGCGCATCTGAACCAGCGCCTCGATGTCGTTCTCGAATGCGCCATCCACGACACCGGATTTCGCCGCATGAACGCGGGCACCGCCGAGGTCCTCATGGGAGACGTCTTCATTGGTCACGGTTTTCACAACGTCCGGACCGGTAACGTACATGTAGGACGTGTCCTTTACCATGAAGATGAAGTCGGTCAGCGCGGGAGAGTAAACGTCGCCGCCTGCGCAAGGGCCCATGATGACGGAAATCTGAGGAATCACGCCGGACGACAGCACGTTCTCCATGAAGATGTCTGCATAGCCAGCGAGCGAATCGACGCCCTCCTGAATGCGTGCGCCGCCAGCATCGAAAATGCCGATCACGGGCGCACCGTTACGGGCGGCTGCCTGCTGTACCTTCACAATCTTCGCGGCGTGGGCCTTGGAAAGAGATCCGCCGAAAACGGTAAAGTCCTTTGAGAAGACATAGACGAGACGGCCATTGACCATGCCCTGCCCTGTGACGACACCATCGCCAGGAATCTTCTGCTCTTCCATGCCGAAATCGGAGCATTGGTGCTCCACAAACATGTCGTACTCTTCGAAGCTGCCTTCATCCAGAAGAACGCCTATCCGCTCCCGAGCTGTCAGCTTGCCCTTGGCATGCTGCTTCTCGATTCTGGCTTCGCCACCACCCAGGCGGGCCTGCTCACGTTTTGCTTCCAGCGCTTCGATTACGTCCTTCATGGGCCTCTCCCAGCCGTCTGTTACTCTTTGTTTCAGACGTGCTTATACAGCAGAACAGCAAACGCAAGTGCGTCGTTAGGCCTTTTCAAACAACAGTGCCCCAGGTGTAAAACCTGAGGCACTGTGCAGACGCCGCCATTCTGGCTGGCTGGTCACAAGAGTTACGCAAGGGCAGATGCCCTAATATCTGCGACCGTGACCGTATCGTCCTCTATCCGGAATACCTTCAAGCTGGGTCACATGTCCGCGGCGAACCACACAGGTGACATCTCTTTCGCGGTCCCGGCGCCGCCCTTCGAACTCCACATCATCAAACCGGATGCGGAAGCCATAGGGTCCAATCTGGCGGACGCGCCGGTCATCATCAAAATCGACATCGCGATAGCCTGTGCGCCATGCGGCACGATTGATTTCGGCCCGGCAAGTACGAACAGCATCGCGGCGCAGCCGACGTTCCTCAAAGCGGGTCTGACCCCACTCATTCAGGCGATAACCTCCCTTGGGGCGACCGCGATAGCCGTGATCATTGTGATCGACCTGAATCACCAGACCTGTATTTGCGCCACGACGAGTGTCAATCTTGGCGACCGGATCGGCCATTGCCGAGGCGACGGTGAGTGCTGACGCAGCAAGGGCAACGGCAGCCACTCGGATATTCATGATGCGTTTCATCATGCGTGCAGCAAAACACGACATAATGGAACGGGGTCTGACCAGCGCATTCATCGCCGGTTTTACCCCGGTTCATCAGGAATTCAGGTGATCGACGTCGCAAGCAAGAGTCAGCTCAGGCCAGACAACCAGGTATCCAGAGCCTTGGCTTCAATACGTCTCAGAGCGGCTGCAGCCTTTGCCTCATCGTCCTCGCCCCATCGCGCGGCCTGCCAGGCTTCATCAATGCGGGAGATTTCAAAGGCGTCTGTCGCGGACAGCTCTCCTTCAACAACAGCCATCGCCAGCACGGCAGAGCCATAGAGACCGCAGGCATAGACGAGACCTGTCAGAGCAAAATCATCCAGAGAGAGCGCATAGGTGCGCGCAGCCTCCAGCGAGGCATCCGGCTGCGGTGAGGCGATGATACCTTCTACCGGCACCAGAATGACATCCAGCGCCTGTCCGGCCCATGCCCGTATCGGCGCCCAATGTGCCTCTTCGCGCTCAGCCAGTTCCTCATCGTCTTCGGCGATATGGCAGATCAGGTCTGTTTCGCAGTATCTCGCCAACTCGTCTGCCATCTCATAGCGAACCTCAGGCGTGCGATCGATCGCGACATTGGCGAGACGCGTCAGGTGCATGGACAAAAGATCGATTTGTTCTTCCTGCGCGTTCCACTCCGCAGCGACGGCCTTTGCCAGTTTTTCAGTCGGCAGCAGCATAGCCGCACGCGCGGGCGTCTTGATCGCGCGCTCGTCCAGCTGGATCGTCCAGCCCCCGGGCATCTGCTCGGGGCGAGCAGTTTTGTAGAAGCGCTTAGGCTTTGGAATTTCGTCAGTCATGGCCGCGCATGTACGCTCTGATAGGTGCCTTTCCAAGGGCAGATATGCTGTCCACTTCCCACATCTGAATAGCACTTAGGCGAAACGCCTTTCTGATTTTCATGAAAACATGGCACATTTACTGCTTGAATTAACGCCCCTGTCTCGAAACGAAAAGAGCCTGCTCCATGCGGACTATACATACCCTAATCGCCTGCGCACTCTCTGCACTTTCTGTCACAGCATGCGAGAAACCCGGCCCTGCCGTCTATGACACTCCAGACTCATGGCTGC
This sequence comes from Alphaproteobacteria bacterium, assembly GCA_018222605.1. Taxonomy (GTDB): domain Bacteria; phylum Pseudomonadota; class Alphaproteobacteria; order Caulobacterales; family Hyphomonadaceae; genus Hyphomonas. The sequence goes on along the minus strand of JAAEZZ010000006.1, from coordinate 111,736 downwards.
GGGAGTGCGCGTTCGACTATGCCTGCTCGATCGCCGACGCGCCTGACGGTACGAAGGGCACACTTCGTTTCGAGCATCGCAAGGAAGACATGGATGGTACGCGCCCGACCAAGAGCGCAGAGTTGATGTCTGCCTGGTATGACCGCGTGCCTGGCTATAAACAAAACCGGCAGGACTGGGTTGGGTTTCGCTTTTATCTGGATGAGACAGAAGAAAGCGATGAAGGCCGCCGCCTGATGATTGCTCAAACCCATGGGCAGCCTGACTTTGCCAAGGGCGAGAGCTGGCGCCACCCTCCTGTGGCAATCACGGTCGAGGACGGACAATTTGTTTTGCTGATTGTCGGCGACAACAAGGTCATCACACCTGGAGAATCCGAACGCTCCACCTATACCAATCCTGGCATGACGATCCCGCTGGCCCCTGCCGAACGTGGAAAGTGGCATAATCTGGTTATCCACGATGTCTACAACACAAAAGGCGAGGGAAAAGTGGAGGTCTGGGTGGACGATACTCACACCGTGCAGAACAATATTGTTGTTGGCTATAATGACAAGGAAGGTCCTTATTGGAAGTTCGGTGTCTATGCGATCAGTGGGGAAAACGCGCACGAAAACACGGTCGCCTATTTTGACGATGTGAAACTGATGATTGGTCAGGGCTCATTTGAAGACGTTGCCCCTGAAGGCATGTCAAAACCAAACTAGGGCCGGGGCTTTGGATCAAAGGCTATCAGGCTGTTACGCAGCGTACTGAAATCATGGTGCACTTCATGCGCGCCTGCTTCTTTCAGTTCGTGTGCTGCGCCAAAGCCCCAGCTAACACCATGGGTATAGACACCTGCGGCCCGTCCCATGGAAATGTCGTGAATGGCATCGCCGATCATGAGGCTCTCGTGAGGCGCAGCGCCAAGAGCGCCCATGGCCTGCTCCACCATATAGGGGTTCGGCTTGCCGGGGCCATCATCAGCGCACCATATGGTATCGAAGAAGTGCTCCAACTGATGAAGCTCAAACAGGCTGGCAATTCCCCGGCGCGTCTTGCCAGTGGCCATAGCGATCAGCCAGCCTTCAGCCCGCAGGGCTTCAAGAGTCTCCAGCGCGCCATCATAAAGAGGCTGTGAAAAGCCCGGCTGACTTCGTGCCCGCACCCATGAGTTGCGATAGTCAGTAACGAGTTTCTCAATGTCATCAGCACTGGCAGCCGGCGCCAATTGGGCGCACGCCTCATGCAGACTTAAGCCTACAATGCGGCGCGTAGCATCATATTCAGGCGGCGTGAGACCAGACAGGCCAAAGGCTTCCACCATGATATTGTGAATGGTTTCACGACTGTCGACGAGTGTTCCGTCCACGTCCCAGATGGCAAGCTTCAGTCCCGACATCAGACGAATGGCGCCATCGGGTCCTTGCCCGCTTCCTGTTCAAGAAACCCCAACGCCTCAAAGGTCTGCTTCATGTGCGGCGGCAGCGGCGCAACGATCTTGATCGGCTTTGCGTTCTGGCGCGGGATAACCAGCGCGCGCGCGTGAAGATGCAGACCGGGCGCCAGCCCTTGCGGCACTTCGCGGCGGCACTGGTATTTGAAGTCGCCCAGAATGGAGGTCTGCATTTCCAGCATGTGGAAGCGTAGCTGATGCATGCGGCCGGTCTCAGGCTTCATGGCGACCCAGGCTGCTTTCTGCCCGGCGGTCGAAACCACAGCATAATCCGTGATCGAATGGCGTGCGCCTTCAACGCCTTGTGCAGAGCGGAACATTCGCTCGCGATCCGCATCGCGGCGACCGCGCGCCTTGGGATTGATGATGCGGTAACCGCCCTCTTCATTCTCGTCTTCAATGCCCTTCACCATCCAGCAACGGATCTGGCCAAAGGGTGGGTTGGGTACACCTACGGTGACGGCCCAGTAAACCTTGTTCATGTCACGGCTGCGAAACTTCTCAGACAGCTGAGCAGCAGCCTTCGGATATTTGGCGAGCAGCAGCACGCCGCTCGTATCCTTGTCGAGCCGGTGCACGAGAACCGGGCGATGCTCACCATCCCCCAAAGCCGCAAGCATACCATCAATGTGACGCCCCTGTCCGGAGCCACCCTGCACAGCGATACCCGCAGGCTTGTTGATGGCAATCATCTCATCATCTTCATACAGGATGAGATCGCGGATGAACTCCCGGTCTTCCTGAGAAACCCGGTCAGCCTTTTTCTGCGCCGGACGGGAGGCTTCCGTATCCAGAATGGGCAAACGTACCTGCTGGCCAGCCTGGAGGCGCGTATTGGCCTTGGCGCGTGAGCCATCAACGCGAATTTGCCCCGTGCGGAGCATTTTCTCGATCTGCCCCTGGGAGACCTGCACGCGTCGCTTCACCCACCGGTCAAGACGTGTGTCTGCTTCCTTTTCGGAAACCGTTTCGGTGACAATCTGGCCGCTCATACGAACACTTTCCGGGCAATCCAGAGCCCAATAAACAATGCCAACAGGCCAAGGCTAACCGACAGGACAGCGTAAAGCGCCGCCTTGGTCACATCGCCGCTCCGGATGAAATTCGCCACTTCCAGCGAGAATGCCGAAAATGTGGTGAACCCACCGAGAAGGCCCGTGGCCAGAAACAGACGCATCGCCTGCGGCTCACCCTGACTACGCAGCGCAAGCCAGCCAATCAGCAATCCCATCAGCATGCTGCCTGCAATATTCACGAAGAATGTGCCATGCGGCCAGCCAGACGGAAGGTGGCGCACAGCCATTAGGCCGACACCATGCCGGAGAGCCGCGCCCAAGGCGCCGCCAGCTGCGACTGCGAGAAATCCGTTCATGGCCGCCTTCTACCTTCAACAGGCGCGCTTAGCCAGTGCCGCCATGACGTTGCTGCAAAAAGGATTGCAGCTTGACTTGAGGGGCCGGAGCATCCGAATGTTAGCGCTAAAATAAACTAAACCCAAAGGGAGGCACTCATGAAAATCCGTATAGCGGCCGGCCTGATAAGCGCCGGTCTGATGCTCAGCGCAGAGCCAGCAATAGCGCAGGCACGCATCGAGGTGCATGCTGACGCCCCCACGCACACGATTGCTCCGGAAATCTACGGCCAGTTTCTGGAACATGTCGGTACCCAGCCATATGGCGGCATCTGGGTAGGTGAAGATAGCGACATCCCCAATACTGACGGCATCCGGAACGATGTCTTTGATGCCCTGAAAGCGCTGGAAGTGCCAGTTGTGCGCTGGCCTGGCGGATGCTTCGCGGATCTCTACCACTGGCGTGACGGGATTGGCCCACAAGCCCAACGCCCCCTGCGCGTGAACATGGTGTGGGGCGGAACAGCTGAGACGAATGCCTTCGGAACACATGAATTCTTCAATTTCGCTGAACGCCTTGGCGCGAAGACCTATCTCAATCTCAACCTCGGCACGGGCACCGCAAAAGAGGCTGCCGACTGGCTGGAATACATCACCGCCGAGACCGGCGACCGCGCAGCAGAGCGTGAGGAAAATGGCCGCCCGACGCCTTGGAAGGTCGATTATCTATCCATCGGCAACGAAACCTGGGGCTGTGGCGGCCACTTCACCGCCGAGACCTATGCCGATCTTTATTCGCAATACGCCAGCTTCGCGAAAACTGCCGGAGAGCAACCCGTCCGGGTCATCTCTGGCGCGCATGATGGCAATCCGGAATATGCTGATACTATTTTGCAGCATCCTTATATTGATGATCTGGCCGAAGGCATCTCCCTCCACGTCTACACCCTGCCGACGGGCGACTGGGGCAAGAAAGGACCAGCCACTGGCTTCCCGGAAGCCGAGTGGGCCTCGACCATGAAGCGTACATTGCGCATGGCCGATGTCATCGCGGACCAGAAAGCCATCTTTGAGAAGCATGAGCTACCCGCCGATGAGTTCGGTCTCTATGTCGATGAATGGGGCATGTGGGTGGACCAGGACGAGAATGCGAACCCTCCTGCGCTCTACCAGCAGGGCAGTATCCGCGATGCGGTCGTCGCTGGCCTGAACCTCAACATCTTCCACAAGAATTCTGATGTCGTGAAGATGACGAACATCGCCCAGATGGTGAACGTGCTGCAGGCCATGATCCTGACAGACGGCCCGGATATAGTGCTTACGCCCACCTATCATGTGTTCGAAATGTATAAGCCTTTTATGGGCGCCGAAGCGCTAGACCTGGATATTCAGTCACCGGATTATACCTATGATGATGTCACAGTCCCCGCGATCAGCGTCAGCGCGGCCCGCACCGCAGACGGCAAGACGGTCCTAGCTATTGTGAATGCATCCGCAAAAGAAAATCATCTGGTGGATACGAGCGCCTTCGGTGCTTCCACGGCTACAGGTCGTATCCTCCAAGGCGAAACCATGGATGCGCACAACACGTTCGAAGAACCGAACCGCGTCCATCCTGTGCCCTACCGCACAGAAGGGAGTGGAGACGATTTGATCCTGTCCGCTCCTCCACGCTCTGTGATCGTGGTCACACTCGAATAGTCTCCAGGCATCTGCCGCTGCCTTTTCTCTTGCGCGGCGGCAGATTCCATCTCAAATACATCTGCGTAGCGGGTGTAGCTCAATGGTAGAGCAGCAGCTTCCCAAGCTGACGACGAGGGTTCGATTCCCTTCACCCGCTCCACCAGCAGTCATTACAGGTTCAGCGATTCCTGGACCGCCCTGATCAACCGCATTTTTTCCAGCGTTTTTTCCAATCGGTTGCCGAGTTGTTCAGGCCGGAAGTCTGATTTCGATAGATACTACAGTTCACGGGTTTCTAGCTTGGACGCCAAGCGCCTCAGCTCGGCCGGCCAGTCTGTCTCACCGTCACCCATATCACAGGCCAAACCGGCCATGATCGCGGCCTTGTAACTGCCGTGCTTCGCCTTGGCCTGTTCCAAAAGCGCCATTTCCTCTTCGGAAAACCTGAATGATTTCGGTGTCGTGTCATTTGCCATGAAAAAAATGTATCTCCTTTTGCAGAAAATGCAATACACGGTATTGCATTGTAATCCATTATGCACTACATTGTAGTTATCGGAAAGAGGAGAAGATGATGACCGATCAAAAAGAGACTGAACAGCAAGAGCCGGAACAACAGACCAACCCTTACTTCGGCCGGAAGTGCTTCAGAACCAGCTAGGCCAGACCGGCCCGGAAGTACCCCGCCCCGACCAGCCCCAAGCTGGCGGGGTTTCGGGGTGAGAGGACACTCTCAGCTGTTTGACAATGTGGAAGATGATGGAGCCCGACGAGCGCAGCCAACGCATACGGCAGCAGCAGAACACGAGCACCAGAAACCGCCAAGCCAGCAACAAGTCTCCGGACGGGAAACAGGAATACGGGCAACCAGAATATCGCATGGCAGAATTACCGGACCCGCCGGCTGCGTTCTTCAGGCTCCATCATCGTGACAATCGGGACCGGACAGGGCGCTCAGCGTCTTCTCCCGTCCCGGTGAGGGGCGCCGGGTGCCACTAACACCCGGACACCGCGCCACAAGGCGCATAGCTATATCGGAGCTATCCAATGTCAGACACTACAACCGAACCACGCTTTCTCAAAGACTTCTTAGGCCGCCGGTTCACTGCCGTGGCCGTGGTTGCCGCATGTTTTGCATCGGCTTCCCTGAATACATGGGGCGGCACGATGATGTTCCCCAATTGGATCACATCCATCGTATTCGGTGTGATGATTGCCTGCGGCGAATTCATCGCCGCCACCGCCTTGCGCCATATCGTGGCCGACTATGAGAACTACCGGTATTGGAAGGCTCGCCTTGGCGCTGTCATCCTGGCCCTGGCCATCACCGGGTGCGTGCTGAGTGGCCACAAGGCATTCACATCGCTCTATCTCGAAGCCGAACACGCTTACCAAGTGCAACAGAAGGTGGCGGACACGTCGCAAAAAATCGCTGACAAATATCAGGCGATATTTGTTGAAAACGATACCGATGACACCGCCCGCGCCCAGTATGAGTCACGCCAGAAAACTGCGGATTATCAGGCAATGCTTGCGCTGAAGGCCAAGCCTCCGCACAAAGGCATCATGTACGTGCTGCTAGCACTGTTCGAGGTAGTCAAGATTGGTGGCCTATATGCGCTGGCCAGCCCCTCAACGAAGGGCAAGACATGGCCGCAACGTCGCGCGGAAAAACGCCAGCAGAAGATCCGGGACAGAAAAGCCATTGTCGAGTTTGAGCGCAGACTAGCTGAACTGGATGATAATGACGACAACGTCATCCCGATGAGAGCTTAAGCGTGAACTTGCCCCCGTTGTCTCCGGACGCGGGGGCTTTTTTTGTACTCAGAAACGCAAAAACTCCCCCCAGCCACACGGCCAGGGGGAGCGTTTGATATGTTGGCCACCAGTGAGGCGGCGATGGGCGCATTATTCGAGGTTTCGCCGCCTTTTGCGCTCGCACTGAACCCACAGGACGACAAACTTCCATGAGACGTAGGCCGCGTGTGGGATGATCACCGCGCCAGACAGCCGTGAAACCAGTACACCGAAATCATTCTGCGCCTGACTGATCATATGGGATGACCGGCCTGTCAGATCCATAAAGACGCCGCTGGCCGAGAGCGTGGCCCCGAAAATGACTCCGATCCATCCGAGGCAGATCAGGAAGCGCAGGATGTTCTGCCAGTGCCTGTGACCCGCTTTTACCCAGGGAAGGCTTGGCGTCATCACCGGCTGTTCGGCCGTGGCAACCAATACGAAGAACGCAAACATCACCTGCGCAAAGCAGGCCAGCACGATGATGGGGCTTTCGTGGGAATTGATCAGATCTGCGACGGTCATTTATCCTTTTCCTTTGTAACCAAACGCAGGACGGCGAAGATGGTGTCGGAAATACCTTCCCGCATTCGCGAACTCAGCAATATGGCGACCAGGCCATATCCCGTCAGTCCGCCCAAATATGTGCCACCGATCATATCCACACCGGGAAGGATGCCGGCGATTGATGTGTTCATGAACAGGCCAAAGCAAACACCAATCAGGAACAGGATGAATGATTTCGTCACCCTGCGAACAATCGTGTCGACCTCCTTCTCTGCGCTGTTGAACGCATTGAAGGCGATCGCGGATGCGGAACCAGCGCATGCGGCGGCAATGATCAGGCTGTTGAAGGTGTGACCACCGGCAGCATTTGCAGCCGCACTTCCTGCGCCCGCAACGATGCCCAGAAACACCTCGGACCCATAAACTGCGAATTTGTAAGGTGGCATTGGTCACCCCTGCAATGAATTGAAACGAGCACGGCCGGGCGACCAAGCCCCCAAGCTGTTCACCCGGCCGCGCTCTCACGTCAGATTACCCCGCAGCCGCACAGGCTTGCAGCCGGTCAGCGTCCGCCTGGACAGACGCCCAGGTGTCATCGAACGCTTTCAGGGAGTAATCGACGGTCTCGGTGTCGAAGCCGTCCACGGATGTGGCATCTCCGCGGGTGACAAAGCTGGTGGCCAGCACCCCAGCCAAGAAGGCCCTCTTGCCGATTTCACCACCGACCGCGAGGCCGACTTCCTTCAATACAGATGGCACCGCCGAGGACGCCTGCTGAACAGATCCCCGATAGCAGGTGCCGCTGGCTTCCGGATCGGTGACCAGCTTGCCATCGATCACGATGCACGGGCGGGCGCTGGACGCATAGGCACCAATCGCTGTGCGGATCGGGTCCGCATATTTGACGATCAGCGTGGTCGTGTCCGTATCCAGAAGGCCCGCCTCGCAGGCGTCAGCCATGCCTTTCACAGCAGGCTCGATATCCGCCTGCATCATCAGGGCGGCTGCACGGGGCGTGGCCTCGCGCTCCTGAACAGCAGTCAAGCCGCTGAAGCTCTCACATGCCGAAAGCATGGAAAACGACAACATGGCCGCAAAGCCGATTATGAGGGTTTTCACATATTTCATGGGTTCAGTCCTTTCATTGACTGTCAGTGGGCGCCGTAACGCCAGACAGCGTGCTCAGCCATTACGAGGCCGAACCACACCGTCAGAATGAGGATGGGGGTAAGAAGCAGGGCCACGGCGATGGCGGCCCTACAGAGGGGCTTCACTACGCGCCGCCTCGATAGGTCTGGCGGGACATGATCACCGCCTTTGCTCGACCCAGCGCCATCGCCGTGCCGAAACTGGTCACCTTCACGAGGCGCTTCATCCAGCCCCCGCCGAAGGCCTTGAACGTGGAGAGGCTGAGATAGAACCAGAGCCGCGTGTTGCCGACCTCATCAATCAGGTCGAACACGTTCGCATAGCGGGCCGCGCTCAGTGTCTTCGGCCCGATGATGCCATCCACCCGGACCCGGACGCGGCCCAGCTTGTTGACGGCCTTTTGCAGCATCTTCACCGCGCGCTTCGGCCCGCTGTTCACGCTGATATCCCAGACGACGAAATCCAGACCGCCGGGAAGGTCATCAGCGCCAACCGAACACCAGTACAGTTCGTGATAGAACTGCTGACGATCAGCCAGCGGAATGCTCCGCATGTCCTGCTCGGTGATGCTGGACATTGGAACGCCCTTGTAGGCCGCCCAGGCCTTCCGGGTGATGCCGGAGAAGGTCATTCCGCCAGGATCGTCTGGATGGTTTACATAACCGCCTTCGTGGGCCATCGTTTCTGCGAATGACATCAGGAAGTTTTCGGAATAGAGCGCGATGGTCATGGCAGCGTCACTCCTTTCGTGGCCAGGTATCCCCGGGCGGCGGCCTTTGCGGCCATAAAGACCGCCTTGCGGATCCCGGGCATGTCTTCCTTGAACACCATTTCCCGCCCGGAAACCGCCTCGACCAGCGGGGCGTTGTCGGGATCGATGCAGGTGATGCGATCGGGGAAGCAGTAGCGGGCAAATTCTACGCCCACGAAAGCCACGGTCCGATGAATCCACCGAACGCCCAAATCCTCCATGGCGCAGCGATAGAGTTGGTTGGCTTCCTTGATCGAGATCAGGCCGCTTTCCAGCGCCCAGTCATGCAGGGCCGCTGGTCCCCACCACGCCGGACTCTTGGGCTGCCACGGACGCAGCAACCTTGGCAGCGAGTGAACGTCAAAGACGAACCCCGCCGGGACTTCGAAACCCCGGAACCATAGTTTCCGCATGATTTCGTATTCCGGCCGGCCCTGGCGGGTCGCGCCGGTCTTGCGCACATCGCTTTCGGAAAGCACAAGCCCGGCCCGAACCTCAGCAGAGACGGGCCGAACTTGTGTTGGCTTGAACGGCATGGCCTCAGTCCGCGCTTTCCTGCACCACCGGAAAGGCCTCGGTGGCCGGGGCTGGCTCGGCGGCCCGGATATCTTCCAGAACGCTGGAAAGGCCGTGCTCGGTCATGAAGTCAGCCGCCAGCGTTTCAAGTTCCGCCAGCTTGGCATCAATCAGGTCGTCCACCTCTTCGATGCGGTTAAGCGTCTCCGTGGTAATTTCCTGAATGCGCTCACGCGCTTTCTGACGGGTTTCCTTCGCCAGTACACGGGCCTCACCGATGGCCTTGATGATGTCGCCATACTGATCGCTGTTGCGCAGCTTCTGGATCATGAGGGGCATCATGCCCTCGAGTGCCAGGTTCACCAGCACATCCTTGTTGGTCTTGTCGTCTGACATTGGGGTCTCCTTTGTGTGTCAGGCATAAAAAAACGGCCACTTGGGCCGCTGCTCGAGTAGTTGTGAGTTGGCGTCTGCATCTTCAGCATGTGCGAAATATGCACCTATTGCGCGATGGCCGAATATACCGCAAAGGAGCTGCAACTTATGGAGGCAAAGATATGCAATTCTTACTTTCTGAGAGAGAGGCCGCCGAAGCAGCTGCCGCTGCAGCTGCCATTCCTCAATGGCAGCAACGTTGCCACCTCGGTCCGAAAGCATTCACTCCCGGCATTTGGCATAGCTGGGACATCGCCAAGGTTCTTGACGCTGGCTTTGAGCCGGGCTTCTGGGATGGCAAACGCGTGCTCGATATCGGGGCCAATTGCGGCGGCCTCTCGGTAGAACTGGTCCGGCGCGGCGCAACCGTTATTGCGTCAGAACCCTATGAGCCCTACCGGCAGAAAATCGAATGGCTGCGTGACCAGCTGGGGATCCCTCATGATCGGCTGATCATACAGCCGCACGCGCTGTTTGACCTCGACCCAGAAAAAACCGGCAAGCTAGATGTCTTGCTGTTCCTCGGCCTGGCCTACCATTTTCGCTACCCACAACTCGTCCTCGACTATGTTGGACAGTTTGATGCAGATCATTTCGTCGTCTCCACCCAATGCATTGAAGGCGATCAGGACATCCTGCAGAACCGGTCGGATATCACGCCTCAATACCTGAATGGCCAACCGCTGATCGGCTGGCACGCCACGCGTCCGCTATTTCTGAAGATGATGGCCTGGGCCGGACTGAAGAACCCGCGCGCGATAGATCACCCGCAGGTCAACAAGGCCGGGCCGAAGACGACAACTAACAATGCTTATTTTGTCGCGGACCGTGGTATACCAGTGGCCATGAAAGAGGCGCAGGAGACCTTTATCTGATGAAACCGACCCCACAAATATTTGACTTCGAATGTGGTCCGTTCGTGGTCGCAACGCCAATCCCAGACTACACTGGTCCAGCACCGATTTTGTATGCCGATGGCGTGCATGACGACACAGAGGCCTTACAAGCATTTCTGAGCGGGGAGCCTTTTCGGATTGCTGGTGGATATGAGGGCGTGCTGCACCACCAGATATATGTATCGCAAGGCGAGTTCTTGCTGTCGAAAGGGCTGGAAGGCGGTGGGTCTGATGTCGTGGTACAGAACAGCGCGTTCATCTGTGCGCCAGAATTTGAGGGTGAATACTATCTACACCACCTTTCTTGCTCAGGCCACGTTCGTATTCGCAGCCATGCTGGACATCTCATCGCTTATTGGAGCCAGACCCCCAGCCCCGAAGGGAAAGGCCCGGAGCGGGCTACTATCCGTCACCGAACTGATGCCGAGTGGGAGGCCACGCTGAGGTCAGCCGCGGCAAGATAATGCAGGAGACTCATTGATGACCCCACTTCAAGCACTGACAGAGGCTTTTCGAGAGGTCACTGATTGGAAATATCCGGATGGGGCAATAACGGATGAGGAGCTTGGGCTTACCTTAAAAAGGCTCGAACAGCGCGGATATACTCTTGTCCGCGATGTTCAGCTGGGCAAACAGAAAGTCATTGAGAACCCGGTTGATGAGACGCAGATAACGATCGAGCCATGGCTGACAAAGGTTAGTGAGTCCGAATACCGGGACTTTGTCGGTGACCCCGACACAGAGTGCAAGGTCTCCAGCCCGCCAGAATCTCCGCACGGCGTTTCTTTCTATAAAGATGGGGTCCGTGTCGCCATTCATGTCCTCTCTTCACGCAGTTTTTATATTCAGAAGAAGGAACTTACATGATGGAACTGAACAGACGATCATTCTTCTTTGGCGCAGGCGCAACCGTTATTGCCGCCGCCGTTCCGGTCAACCTGAAGCAGGTGCCGGTCCTGTACGGAGATGGTGTGCATGACGATACGGAGGCGCTGCAAGCGTTTTTCAACCATGATCGATTTAAGGTTGCGCGCGGAAATGTTCTTCACCGGCAAAACTTCCTGATCGGCGGCAGGTTTTTGATTTCAGAGACGATTAAGTTCGGGGCGACCAAAAAAATCACGGTCAAGGACTGTGAGTTTGTCTGCTCTGATGGGTTTGATGGGCGGTACATATTGCAGTCAATGCCAGTCTTTGACGGCGTAAAGGTTACCCTTCCATCAGGGACGTGGGTGGGAAGGAGTCACACTCCACCGCCCACTTTTTCGCCCGGCGTCTGGATTGAGCCTCAGCCACAGTGAAGCGTGCACGGCACCAGATAGCTGCCATCCTCATACGTCTCAACCGGGATGGCAGCGGTCACCTTTGCAACCGTGCTGGATCTCATAATATCGTCAGCCTGAACACGTCCGCAGCCATCACCATTGCTGTCGATCAGGTCGCCCGGCTCTACCGTTTCGCCAGCCGCGATCCGTATGAAATACTCGCCGACCGACGCCACGTTGAAATCCGGCTCGCCATTGTCGTTTGAGTGGCTGAAGAATACGCCATAGACGGCTTTGTCGCCCGGCGTCGAACTGATCTCCGACATGGCGAGGGTCTTGTTTTCCTCTTCCATGATCAGATGTTCCCGGCCGTCATCATCGATCCAGATATCGCCGTCACCCAGTTCGCCTGAGTACCAAGCCATATGGTCTTCCGTTCTCGCAGGCTCGCTTACATGTATGACGCGCCAGAAAAAGCCTTCAGCATCTACAAATTCATCACCGATCTGTACTTCTGTCAGAACATCAATATCATGTTCCGCAGAGGCGCCATTGTCTTCCTGGTCGGCCGGCACAGCCAGCACGCGCGCAGGCTTTACGCAGACTCGCGTTATGTCCCATTTCCAGGAACACATCGCATTGATGGTCGAGATGATCGTGCCGGGTTTGATGTCCGGTATTGCCACCTGGCCCAGCAGCTGCGTCCAGTGAATGCCCGTGAACGTGCCATACGCGACATTGCCGCCGCTTTCAGAAACAGATCCAACTGTGGCACCATCCTTTCGCCACAGCAGCATATCACCGCTCGTGCCGTTTCTGTTCACAATCAACGGCACATTGTTGGTGCGGTTCAGGGTCATCACGCCTTCGGCAATGGTAAAGCCGCCCGTCTGTGTCGTGTTCCCAGTCCGCGTGACATCGCCGGTCTGCGTCAAGTCCAAATTCCAAAGGAGCGCATTTCTCTTGCGGCGGATCATTACATCCGGTGGTGCGGCCTCAGCAAAGCTGCCCACAAGCACATCGATTTCGACCTGGACGTTTTTCGGTGAATTCACCGTTCCCACGAAATAATCGCAAATCCCGGAACTGGTGACATAGCCACCCCAGAGCTTCACTCCGTAGGTGGTTCTGGGGGTGCCAGTTCCATGCGTGCCATCAACCTGCACGGGCCTATAGGATGGTGAAATATCCAGATAGCGGTTGTTTGTGATTTCGATGTTTTGCCCTGCGACATAGACCCCGCCGCGCAAGTTGTTGCCGTTGAACGCAGAGTATTCGATCTTTGAATTGTCTGCGACATAGTAGCTGTCATATGGCTCATAAAGGCGGGCGCCATTCTGTCCATTTGTGTAAAAATCGCAGTTGTTCAAAATCATACGTAGGCCGGAAGGTCCGGAGACATCCTCCGGATGGCCCTGCGCGATTCCATGCCCATCGTTCTGATAGCCTTCACAGTTTGTTGCTAGAATAATGCCTGTGCTTTCAAGGTTTGTCCTTCCGGTGTATGTTCCCTTCCCGCAAGCAAATCCATGGTCACCGTTGTTACGTCCGCCACACATGTTCATGTACGAAACATATGTTTTCCCAGCTATGGCCCATCCAGCATTTGGCTGGTCAGAAACCCAGACCCGATCACAATAGAAGTTGCCCACCTCGTCAGATGAGGCGACATCATCGGGCTCAATCCAGATACCGTAGTTCTGGTCATCGCGCGTCAAGCCCTCGCTGGCATAGTTGTCCTTGCTGATACGAAGGGCGGCCTGGCGAGCGGCACCAGCCCCCATGAAAAACCCCTGAAGCCCCCAGCGGTCTACCTTTACCCGGATGCCCGCCCCTGTTGTTTTCATCGGCTTGAAGATTGTTTTGCCGCTAGTGATGATATTTCCGTCGGAAATCAGTCCATCACCGCGAATAACCATGCCGATCACATCATGAACCAGTTCATCGCTGAACTGGTATGTTCCGGCAGGCCAGTACATATCGCCGCCTCCGGCAAGGCTGGCGATATAGGTTTTCATGTCATTGTAGACGGAAGAATTGTCCGTTGAATCATCTCCGACGGCATTGAACCAGACTGCATTGAAGATGGTAGAGCCGCCCGTTACGCGCCGAAATGCACCGTTTGATCCATCCTCCCCTGTGAGCGGGACCACCATCCCGCCCGCAGGGTCATTTGCCACCTCTGTAGAGAGGTCGGATGCATCCCAGACAAAGTCGCTGCCGCCCCGGTTCGTCGTTCCGAATGCGCCAAGAGCTGCCGCCTCGACAGAAGACAGGGCCTTCATTTCCGCATATGTGCCGATGCGAATAACACCGGCAGATGAAAGTACATCAGCGACAGCATCCTCGGCGTCACTCACGACTTGCCCGAGCGTTTTCAGGATGGTTCCAGCAGGGGTCGTTACCGTTCCGGATGGGTTGTTTACCCAGTCTTCGCGCGCCTGCTCATTTAGTTCGCCGCGCGCAATCTTCTGCGTCGGATTGAATCCGCTCAGGTCAGCCATTGGCCTCTCCTATACTTTGGGGGGGATAATTTCGGGGGCTAAATGCCCCAGTTGTTCACAAAGTTTTCCAGCGCCTGCCAGTAAGCATCAAGGTCTGCGCCCAGCACATCGTAATACTCGAAATAATCGTATGGCGGGCTCTCGGGCAGAGCCTCCACGAAGATGTCAAAGCTATAGAGACCATTGCGGGCATCCGTGGGCTTTGACTGCATGTTGCCGATAAAGCGCACAGATGCCGTAGGGCGGGCATTCTCTGGATCTCCGGGGAGACTGATCGGCATGTCAAAACTTGCGCCTCGAAGGCCTCGGAGGAACGCTATCAGGCGAGCAGCATCCACGGTATCAAGTGGAAGCTCCACGGACCTGCGTCCGGGCAGGTTCTCGTATGTCACGCGCTGCCTCAGAACGCCGTTCTGCATTTCGCTGTTCTCATATCCGAAATCAATCGAAGCGCCCGCAGATGAAAGTGTCGGCGCCGGGAATGCAGTTGGCCATGTGTAGAGGTTCGCCATATCACACCAGTCCGTCGAAAATGGTTGCGTCGTAATTCACCGCCTCAACAGAGGTGCTGTTGCCGGAGGGAACCGCTTTCTGAATTAGAACATCCTGAACCGTGAAGTCGGCCGTCAGGGAAAACGCGCAGATCGTGGAAACCTGTGTCCCGTCATATTCGAGCGTGAACGGGGGCTGATCATCCAGGACAATCGTATTTGTCCCATCTCCAGTGGCTGCAAGCACATCGCTTGCTGTGCCGTCCTGATCCCGCAGTATTACCGACAACGCACCGGATGGTGCCACCTTGTCCAGAGTGATGGAATTTCCGCTGACGTTTGTCACAAAGGCCGCCTGGGCCCAATTGAAGTCAGGCACGACAAGCCCCACCCGGTCATATGGTTTGAAGTTCCGCCCATCCAGCTCCATACGCCAGCTGAACTCGACATTGCGCTGCACCAGCTGACGCCAAATATATTTAGCCATGGACAGGGCCTCGTCGCCATCCGTGAGCCCTAGTGCCCTCTGCTGCTTGGGGTTGATCAGATCATCCTCTGAAAGTGGCCAGCTGGTGGTCTTGCGCTCATATGTATCACCGTCGAAATACTCGATTACCACGCCATCATTGCCGCCGGGGTCGATCCAGTTGTACTGGACCGTCACGCCGCCCTTCAGTGTATTGTGGGGCGCGACCAGAGAGGATCGAGTTTTCACGCCGTCAGTGACGAGGGAAAGCGTCATGCCCTTCGGGTAGGGCCTCGCCCGACCAAGCGAGGCAACGGTTTCCAGCGCGCTCCAGACGGTTCCTACGGTGTCGAACACGCCGTTAAAACCAGATCGTGACGCCTGCGCCGTCCGGAATGTTGAAAAGGCGGTGCTGTCCATCTCGGAGGCGGGCCGGCCAACCTGATTGACATAGATGTGACTCATGACATCAGCCAGGTTCCCCCCGGCGACCGGCGTGCTTGTCCCGAGCTGGTTGATGATGCGCGTGGATTTGACGAAGATGCGGCTTTGAGAAGCGTTGGAGATGCCCTGGGAGCCGGTAATTTTCATGGCCACCAGCGTGACGTCGCCATACCGGGGCGCTGTGTTGTCGTAATCCAAATAGGCTTTCAGTCCGGTCCATGCTGTGCGCTGGGAATCCCGCGCCCTAATCTCTCCGGTGTCTGTTCGCTGAACTGACACCTTATAGCGACCGGCTGCCTTACTGATGATGTAAGACCTGCGGATCGGATTGTTTGTGGCGGCACTGATCGTAAAATTATGGTTTGTCGCAGACCCGACATCTACGCCGTTGTCGTCAATCTCCTGAACAGTGGCCCGGATTGTGATTGTCAGATCCTGAAAGTTGCCGTCATCCTTTAGCCTATAGAGGCCATTTGGAAACTCAAAGTCCAGCTCAAGCTTCTGGGTTGTGGTGCCAGATCGATTGGCGACAAAAGGCCCGACGGTAATGCTGACAGAAGACTGTATTCTGAAGGTAATGCTTTCCCCTGTGACCGCCTCAGGGAAAGTTTCAACGATCTGGATAAACCCGGTTTCAATACTCTCGACCGTGTATGTTCCGGCAATCTCTGCTGGTGCCGTAATGATGAGGTCTGCGCCAGCCGCCGCAAGTGAGGTCGGGACCTGATTATCCAAAAGCAGGGCATTCCCGCCAGAAATACAGCTGCCAATCGAAGTGTCGGAATAATTGACGCCCTGTTCTACAGCCTGGCTGTCAACTTCACCGCTTGTTTCAACATTTTCATGGATGCCGAAGTCTGCCTCTATGACGCCAAGCGTGGAAGTGTGGTCGGCCGGCCTGTAGATCTCGTATTCCACGATCCCGGCAGGCAAATCAGAAATGGGCGTGTCGCCAATCCTGGCCGCATCAAACTGATGGTCTCCTGCGCCAAGGCAAAGCAGAAAATATCTGATCTCTTCATCACCGGCAAACAGTCGGTAGCTCTGGCTGGCGTATTCCGGCGTGCGCTCCCATTGCCCAAATTGCTCCGGGATGGGTGCGCCAAGCCTCGCCTGATTTGCTTGCGCCGTGACACTATAGGCTGTTCCTGCGGCCCCTTGCTCGCCGTTCTGGTTGGGCGCCTTTGGTGTGAGCAGGAACGTGACCGCGAGTGAGATTGCGACCGAAGCAACAATGATCACGGCCGCCGTGATCGGGTCGAGCCCGCCGGGACTGAAGGCAAGCGCAAGCGACCGCTCACCAACAGGCTGCAAGGCATCCTCGCCCCAGACCTCCTCGCCCGTGGCCATGTCCACGGTCTTGTGCGGTTGGCTGAACCCGTCAGGGAACCGCTGCTCAAGAAAGTCGATATAAGGGCCTGACCATTCGATGACCTCACGCGCATTAGGGTCTGTTAGGCTGTGCAGGATGGTTACCTGTCCCATAGAGCATACTCAATTCTATATCCACCAAGGTCTTCCGGCGCGATCCATTGCGGTCCCGTGTCCTCGCGGGTGTGTAGGACGCCGCTATTAATGACTATTCCCGCGTGTCGGGCTGCTTCGAACTTGCCAAAGAAGGCAACCGCGCCATCCTGCCGGTCTGTCAGCTTCCAGTCCTCATCAAGAACATGCTCCCGGAATATCCGCAGCATTTCGCGCACATCTTCCGAATGCGCGAGCGGATCATATGGAACAGGCCAATCCATGAGCCGACTCACCTCGCAGACCAGGCCCCAGCAGTCCCATGTATCCGGGCCACGTCCTCCGCGCTCATATGAAGTCGCCAGCATTGCGTTGATCACTTCATCCCCGGTCATCGCCGCAATCCCGGAAATTTGCTCGTCCGATAGTATTTGCGGGGATACTGGCTGTTCAGGACATTGGCCCCAACCGCACGGATCGTGGCGCTGCCGCTGCTCTGGGAGGGAGAGACGGCCTGCACGTCCAGCAGGATTGTGCGCTCAGCGCCTGCTCCAGCTTCGAGATAGACGTTATATTCCATCTCAATTCGGTCGGAGGCATCCGCAGCGGCGGCCTGCAGCTCCGCAATAAAGTCTGGGCCTGAATTGAAGATATCGACCAGCACTTCGATTTTCCCTGTGGTCGAGGAGTCAGGCTCACGGAACCGGAAGGGATGCGTCAGGAAGTCAACACTTCCGCCTCGGACATTGGCGCTGAACTCAACCGGAAAGTTGGTGAAGTGCCAAGTCTGGGAGAACGCCGAGTGAAAGAGGCTCAGCCCCTCCCGCGCGATCTCGCCCGCTGGTGCTGAGGCATAGTATTTCTGCAGGCGCGCTGAGCTGTCGACCATTACGCACCCGCCGCCCGATTAAGCCCATACTTGCTCTCAATGACGCCTGAGACGGTTCCGCCGCCTTGGGCTATGTCACGAGCCACTGCCCCGGCTGCACGTTCTGGCGCGTCCGCTGCGGCTCTTTCAACCTGAACCAGCCGTCTTGCCTGCTCATCCATCTGGACCTGCCAGCCTTCTGGCACGATCAGACGAAGGGTTCCAGATGCACTATTGTCATTGGCTGAGTCGCCCATCGCCTTTTGCAGATTGGCATTCGAGGTGATCTGACCTGACGATCCTGGCGTGAACAGTTCCGGGCCCCGCTCCCCGACGAGATAGGTGCCGCCCTGATAGACGGGACCGCCCATTTCGCGGGCGCCACTGAGCTGGACATTGCGCAGGCTGGCCAGCGCGGTCAGCACGCTGGTCATCGCCTGCACGCTGGTGAACACTTTCTGGAAGTATGTCTGCGTCGGGTCAGCCCATGCGGTCGAATATGCCGTGAAGGCGTTCATCGTCACCTGCGCAAGGTTCAGGCCTTTGCTGATAGCGAATAGTGTCTCGGCGGCATCTGACTGACCGTCAGTGTAGTTCTGTGACAGCTGACCAAGCGCGTCGAAAAAGTTTGAGGCGAGCCCGGTTGAGTTCGCATATTGTTCCTCACGGATACGGCGGCGCTCCAATGCTGCAACGCGCTCAATCTCGGATTCCCGATTCAAGTATTCCTGTTTTATGCGGAGCTGCTCTTCCTGATTGCCCTGATAGAGCCTCAGCTCCTCATCTCGAATGTATTGCGCCTCGCCCATGGCGTCCTGCCGCCACCACTCCAATTCACTCTCTGGCGTGGACGTCACGAAAGAGCGGTCGAAGTCGGTTCCGCGTGCAGCCATGCGATCACGCTGGGAGATGGTGCGTTCCATGTCCCTCAGGAGTCGGTCAACGTCTCTCTCAAGCTCCGAGACGGTTTTGTCATGCTGGTCGGCGCGATAATTGGCGATTGCCTGCTCTGCAGCCATGCGGGCGTCCGCGATGGCTTGATTACGCGTCTCCTCGACATTCGCCTGATTATTTCCGAGCCTGATGGCCTCGGCAGCGGCGTCATTGATCGCCTGTATCTCCTGATCCCGGCGATAATTGATCAGCTCAATTTCGTCGCCACGCTGCTTAATTGTGGACTCACGCTGCTTTTCGGCAAGGCTGGCTAGTCTATCAAGGGCAGCCTGCTGCTTGTTCAGCTCGGAAGTCATGTCCTTGCTGTCTTCGAGCGTGCCTTTCAAGGCATCGCGGTATTTCTCAGCAGCGGTTGTCAGATCTCCACTGATCATGGCTTCAAAGATGTCCTTGGACTCACCCTCGGACAAAACCCCACCCATGGACTGGAAACGGCGCTCCAGGGCAGACAGCTGAATGCGCGCGTTCGCCAACTGCTTTTCTTGTTCCGCAGTCAGGTTCGTATAGAATTGCAGTGGTCCTGTCGCAGAGAAGGCATCAGACGGAGACGCGCGTTCCTGCATCCGCAGCCCTTCGATCAACTCAATCTGCGTGCGCGCTTCCTCGATTTGGCCCATCAGGTCGCCAACCTGATTAATGTAGCGAGCCACGGTCACATCGTTCAATGCAGCGGCGACTCCGGTCAGCTCATTGGCGAACTGGTGAACCGGGTCAACGCTTTCGTCTGCTTGGCGGCCGATGCGGGCCAAATCGATCTTCAGCGCATATTCGGCTGTGTCCTGAAGGACGTCCGCGCTGTCCTCCATCGTATCATCGAGCGCCTTGAAGGCATCGTCCATTTCCTGTGTGTCATGGCGCAAGCTCTGGACGATTGCCACGAGACCGGCAACGGCAAGGCCACCAGCTGCCATTGGGCCCGCGAACCGGATCATGGTGCGGATGACCCCGCCCATCAGCTTCGTGAAGTCCTTGAACGCATTGTTGAGGCCGCCCGGTCCAGCATAGACCTGCGCCAGCTGGGAGCCCTGCTGAATGGCGATCATGTGCACAGCCTGACCGGATGCCAGCATCATGAAGATGTCGTTGGACTGATACATCATCTGCTGCTGGCGACCAGCAACGGATCGAGCAGCTGCGGCCTGCGCATGCAAGGCGGCTGTGTTCGTCTTCACCGCTGTCGTGTTCGCATTGACTGCCGAGGAAGCCATACTGGCTTTGCTGCCGAGATTTCCCTCAGCCGCGGCGGCTCGGCCTGCGGACTCCGCAAGGCTTTCGGTCGCGCCCTCGGCTGCGCCAGCGGATCCTGCAAGCTTGTCCAGGTCCGCCGCCGCACCTTTGGCGTCCGAGGTAACAGCAATTCCGAGCGTGGCGATATCGGTCATTTCCTGCCCTGCTCCCGTCTGCAACGTTCGTTTGAATAGGTAATCGCCTCGGCCATCTCCGACCGATAGGCAGCATCCAGCATCGTCAGTGCTTCGATGTGGTGAGGTTTGAGGCGTGTCCGCGAAAGCCGCGACCATGCCTCGATTTCGGTGAATGTGATCGGCTGGGGCACCCCGTCCGAATAGGACCGGGTGTCACTCAGCTGATAGAACCAGCTCAGCAGGTGATCGCCGCCTTTCGGCTTGGCCACATACGGAACCGGCTGGCTGAATTCACGGTGGATGGTCGCGCGTGTCTTACCGTCATAGCCGGGAGTGTGATAACGGACCCGGTTGCGAAGGTGCTTTACGAGCCCTTCGCATACTTGGCGAAAAAACGCTTTTGCTCGTTCGCCGCTTCAGTGACCTGGCGCAGGATGAAGTCCTTACCCAGAACCTTCATGACGTTGGCCTTGGTGAACTTCAGCTGCTCGCCGCCCCAACCGGCATCCTTCTCCCATGTCCATCCGACAATGGTTGCGGCGTAGAGTTTCAGCCCGCCTTGCTCGAAGACTTCCTTGGGGATTTCGCCATGCTTTTCACGCGCCTCGGCGTAGGCGATTTGGTTCTCTTCGACTACCTTCTGGCAGTCGTCGCTGGTGAGGCTCTGCAGCTCAAGCGCGAGCCCGATCTTTTCGGACGTGCCCGGCAGCTTGAGATGTAGAACAGAGGTGTGGGGATCAATGACTGAAATATCCATGACCTACCCCTTATACGCCGGCAGTCGGCTCGACGAACACAGGCGCATATTCCTGCGCGATCGTCGTCATATGGCGGATGAAGTCATCTCCGGTGCCGTCCACAGGCGTGATTTTCTTTACCTTACCGATGGCGTAGAAGATCGAATTGGTGCCGCCAGCATCCGGTTTGTCGTTCTTCTCGCGCTTGAAGGCATAGGAGGTGTAGGTGTCGCCAGCGGCGCGCAGGGCATCCTGGCCAGCATCATCATAGTTGGGCACGAACTCGACATCGACGTTCTTCATGTTCATGAAGCCTTTGGCCTTCAGTGTGTTGCCGTCTTCCAGCTGATACTCGCTGATGTTCTCGTCGGTGCCGAATTCACCGCACTTGCCAAGGCCGGTGATCAGAACCCAGGTCAGGGCCTCATACTCCGTCTTGGTCAGGTTGCCGTCCTGCGGGGTCGCGCAGATATAGAGCTTGGAAGCAATGTTTGTACGTCCGTCAGACATGGAATGTCTCCTTTACGATGAGCTGACAGTTGATGAGGAGGTGTACCGGACTTGCACCGGCACGATGGTCTCGGTCTCGTCGTCGAACGGGGCCGTGGGGTATGGCGGCTCGGTAATGTGGACGAACCGTCCAGCTGAGCCGAAGATTTGGACGCCCTGCCGGAAGTGCTGGCAGAGCTGGTCGACCAGGCCGGACGGATAGCCGCCGCCTCTCTTGTTCACGACATCGACCTGAAGGATGCCCCGGTGTGGCTTGCGTGTGCCGTCCTCGGTCATCATTCCGGGCCGTGTCGGGATGACATTCACCCGCAGATATGGGTAAGTGGCCGGGTCGAAGCTGATATTGGGCCACGCGATCTCTGTGGCCGGTGTCGTAGTCAGGGCCGTGAGATGATCGAACAAAGCCGCTCTCACCGATTCCTCGTGATCGGTTGCCATGGCTGACCCTCTGGATAGTGCTGAAACCCTGCGGCGTCTGAGAGCCGCGCATGATGTACTCGGAGTGGAACGTGGCGCATCGACGTCAGCCGACACGGCATTGCAGACAGCGCGCATGACGCTGGCCTATATGATCCTTGGCTTCGAAATGACCGAAGACGGCCAGACCGCTATTGATCCATCTTCTTCACCAATTCCGCAGCGCGATTGACGTATCCCTGCCAGTCGGCCGTGTATGTGCGGACGAAGGCATCAGGTGCCTGCCCCCTGGCGCCATACTCACGATGGCGCGCATAGTTGGCAGTGAACGTCAGATAGAGCGTTTGCCCCATGGTCATTCGGTTGATCGTCAGGCCGATAGCGGCGCTATCAAAGGCGAAATATTCCCCATCCGGCTTTTCGATTGCGGTCAGGATCGGAACATCCAACGTGGCGCGGAAGGACGCCCGGAGAAATCCGGTATCAACCCGCATGCGTCCGCCTTCATAGATCGGCCGGGTCACGTCCTCTGACAGATCCTGCGAGGCGTATTTCAGCACCAGGTCAGCGCGATCAAGCGCCTTGTCATTGAATTCGAGAACGGCATCCACGAACTGGCCCATCACTCAAATGCCACCCGGTAGTTCAGTGTGCAGCGGCACTGGATTGTATCCGCCGCGGTTGCGCCCAGCGAGCGGTCGCCGGGAAAGCGCAAGGCATTACCAAGCGGCGAAATGAATGGCTGATTGAACAGCGCCTTGTCGTTGTGCAGGACAGCATGGGAGAAGCGGACACGCTCGTCACTGGCGCTTTTCCATATCTTGGTGACCTGATCGGCGCGAAGTTCGCCGGCGTCGATGGCCTGCCTGTAGGTTTCGTATTGAGAGCCTGCCAGAGATTGCAGCGTCTCTGTCCTGGCGATGACGTCCGCCCGATACTTCAGCATCCGATTCCGATAGGCACGGGTCATCTTGCGGCGGGTCTCGGCGGGGATGGGCTTGCCTGTCCTGATGGCCTTCTGGATGGCGCGATCGAAGCGCTTGTCCCTCAGTTTGCGATCTAAGGCCTTGCGGAGGATAGCCGGGTCATCAGAGGCCAGCTCAACAGCATAGGCGCGCTGCCACGCTTCCTGCTGCTGTGTGAGGCCGATAATCCCGCCAGAGCGCTTGCCAGTCGCACGATCGATGCGCCCCACCAGTTCGATTGCGGTGGTGCGGGGATTGTCGCCCCGTGCCAGGCCCTCGACCAGATGGCCCCGGATCATGTTGCGCTGATCCTCCACGATCTCAGTGACAAGATTGGATGACCTGTCGCGTATCCACGCCTCAGCCTGCGGATTGCGGACGTCGAACACGAATTGCGCCAGTGTCGGCAGTGACGAGCCGAACCGCATGCCCCCGGCCTCGTACATATCGCGCATGGCGATCTCGAAGCCTTGGAAGCTCAGCCGGTTGATGCGGAGGTAATCAAGCAGGCCCTCAATGTCCCCGCGTTCGAGCAGGGCCGTGATCTGCTTTAGCGTCACCCGGTCTGTCACGCCGTCGATGCTTTCGAGAAAGGCATCGCGCAGGCGCGGTTCCCACAGCTCAGTCAGCTGGTCGAAATCCGGGATGTTGCGGGGCATCTAGTCAGCGTCACCATCGCTGGACGCGGGGGCGATTGGCTCGGGTCCCTTCTCCCCCATCAGGAAGGTATCCAATTTGGGGACAAAACCGCCGCTCGCAGCAGGCGCCTTCACATGACCGCGCTCGATGAACTTGCGGGTCAGCACATTGTCCCCCAGCTCGATTTCGCCCCCGACCGGGATTGGCTTGTCGCCCTTGAAGAACTGGTTGGCTTTCTGAACGGTGTATTTCATGGGGGCTTCCTTCAGGTTGAGAGCTTGCCCGGTGCACCGTCGATGACCAGGCTGTAGTAAACCACCACGCCAGCAGGCGCGACGGGGCGGACTTCCTTAATAGTCTCCCACTGTGTTGCCTCGCTCGCATCCTCGGCGGCGATTCCCACAGCGATCACGTCTTCGTCTTCGATGGCGGTGCCGGTGGCCGAGACCATCAGCGTCCGTTCAATGCGCTCAATGCGCGTGCCCGTCTCATCACGGATGACGCGATCACCATCGACGATCCAGACCGTGTGATAGGTTGGCGTGCCCGTAGCCGGATCCCATGGGTTCGCGCCGGCGGTTGTCCCTGCCTTGCGGATGGTGGCGGGAAAGCCGTTTGGCTGGCTGGTGTCCGATATCGAGCGGATGGCGTCCTCGACCTCAGCGGCGATGCTGGCCCAATCCTCGGCCATCAGAGTGTTCCCGGACCAATCGACATGAACCGGAACTGCGCGTCATTCAGGTCGCGCGCATAGGGCTCGAACATGGCCTCGATGAGGGTGGACACAGGCGCCTGCGCATACTTGTTGCTGGCATCGCCGGTGACGGTCCACCTGATCTTGTCTACGCCGGTCAGCACCTTTTGCTCAGATGGCGTGTATGTCTTGGAGAAGAAGCCCACAGTGGTGAGTTCGAGCAGCGCAGCCTCATATGTCGCGTACTCCACCACATCGAGGGTTTCGTCATAGCCTTTGATCAGGTTGGCCACATACCTGTACTTGATGTGATCGGAGGCGCGAACGAGCGCCGCATTGGCATCGGCATCCTCTGCATCCGATGGCGCGCTATTGCCGCGATCTGTCCAGTATGACCGGAAACCGGCCAGCGTTCCGTATGGCATGTCTGATCATCCTGGCTGGGGGTGAGCGCCGCCCCATCGTGGACAGGGCGGCAATCCGGTTACTTGCCGGTGGCAGGCGGGGTGAATTCGCCCTTGATGCCAGGCCACAGTTGGTCACGTTCTTCGGCGGTGAAGGCAACTTCGCCTTCGTTCAGCATGCCGTTGAGCACCTTGACGTCAGGCGAGCCGTCAGCGGTGAAGGCTTCAGGCTTCATCTCGCCAACCAGTTCGCGCAGGCGCTGCTGACGCTCCTGTGCAGAGGGCTTGGTGTTGCCAGCCTTCGCCTTCGCTTCGGCTTCGAGGCGAGCCTTTTCCTCAGCTTCAGCCTTCGCCTTCGCTTCGGCAGAACGCGCATCCTTCTTCGGATTTGTGATCGGCGTCTTGCCTTCGGTGTCACCACCGAGACGGCGGCCCTTGTTCACGAGCCATGCCGGAACGGTGTCGCCATTGATGTCAAATACAGTGCCAACCTTCACGGGCTTGCCCTTGCCGTCATAGACGCCAGGCTGAGTGATTTCGTATTGCATGATGTGGGTTCCTTGGGGGAGAAGCGGCGAGGCCGGAGCCCCGCCGCCCGGTTCACTTACGAGGAGTGTGCGATGCCGCAATTGTCTTCGGCATCGAACTTGATCTCGACGGCCTGCGCCGCCATGACGAGGAAATTGTAATCGTCTTCCGGGTTGGCCCGGAACTGTTGGCGGGAGTTCATCGGCATGCCGTTCAGCACCTGGATGCTGCGGCGATCCTTGACCACGGCAATGATGGTATCCGCCGGCACATCAGATGCCGGGATCACCTCACGAACGCCGCCATTCTCCAGGATACGCTGGGCAATGGTCTTGTTCGGGTATTGCGTGGAATAGTCGGTCTGGGTGGCATAGAACCAGTCATCCCAGTTGACATAGAGGGTCGCCGGAACGCGGAAATTGTCCGCATGCAGCAGCTTGATCGTCGCATTCACGTCAGCCGTCCACTCCGGACCCGTGCAAGCGCTCAGGTCATTCGTGGTGGATCGCGTATTGCGCTTCGGGTGGGTGGTCAGGCCATAGAGCGGCTTGCCGTCCACCACGATGGAGGTGTCACCGACGATAGCGATGCTCTCCAGCTTCTTCGCCACCTTGAAGTCAGCGTTGCGACGGCCGGCAGCATCCAGCTGATAGCCTTCGGTACGGGCAGCTTCCATCTGGCGCCAGCCATAGGAGAACGGGCTGTCGATGATCGGCAGCGGCGTACCCTGATAGCTGATGACCTGCTGATCGGTGCGGCCTTTCGAGCGGCCATCCAGAGAGACGTGTGCCTCGCCGGAATCACTGATCTGCTGGAAGTAGTGGATCAGCTTGCCAATCGGCATGGGCGTACCCACAGCGGCCGCAAGGTCACCGAAGACGGCCAGCACTTCACGCTGGACCTCGATGCCCTCACGATCCCATTCACCCCACACATCGCGGGGAAGCGGGCTGGCATTGCCGAGGAAGTTCAGCTCGTGAGCATCGACCTGGCGGCGGCGATTGAGCAGCCAGTTGTTTTGCTCCTGCGAGGCAATCGGCATGCGATCAGGAATATCGATGCCGGTATCAGCCCCGGAAGGATTGCGGGAGTTATAAACGCGCATGGTAGGGCTCCTTATGCCGCTGCGATGTTGAAGCTGTTGGCGATACGGACATCAGCCAAGTCGCCTGCGGAGAATGCGCCCGGCGTATCCTCGAAGTGTGCGAGAACACGTTCGCCAGCCGCAGCGTCTTCCAGGTAGCCACTGGCGCCGACGGTGAGCGGGTCACCCTTGGCGTAAGTGGTTGCCGCAACGCGGACCTGGTAGATTTCGCCCGGACGCGGACGATAGGCGACGCCGGTATCACCAGAGGCGTAAGCGGTCGCCACGTCCTGGCCATAGAAGCGGCGATTGGAGAGAACGAGCAGATCGTCCTCGATGTTGGCTCCGGTCGCCACCGTCAGCGCAGAAGCTGACTCGGTGACGAGAATGCCCGGAAGGTATGCGCCGGCAACCGTCTTGTCGGAGACGGTTTCAGGCTCGTCCTTGATCGGGCCGCGATAGATCACGTTTCCAGCCATTGGATTAAACCTCCGTCTTCACGTGCTGATTGAGGGTGTAGCCGTCCCACTGGTCGGCTTCATCGCCGGCGCCGTCGAACTTGCTGTTGAGGCCCGCAGCCTTCTTCGGCTCGGCCTTCTTGGCGAGAGCGCGCGCAGCGTTGAGCGTCAGCTCACCAGCGGCGTCCTCGTCCATGATATTGGCCTTGACGATCTTCTCACGAAGCGTTGCCAGTTCGGCGTCGTCTTTGGCCTTTTGGGCATTCTGAAGCTCGTTCAGATTGTCCGTCAGCGGCTTGATGGCATTGGCCACCACGTCACCGATGGTCTTGCCCAGGGCTTCCGGCGTGATCGACTCCGAGAGGGCGTCAACCTTCGCGGAAAGCGCGTCGATTTGCTCTTTCGACATATCTGCTTCCTTTCGATTTGCAGAGGGTTCCCGCTCGAGGCCAAGTGCCTTCATGATAGCGGACTTGATACGCTCAACAGCGGGTCGGTCATCTTCCCGCTCTTCGCGTCGTTCGACTGCGCGCCAGATGCTCTCTGCCGCCCATTCGATTTCTCGGTCGAACTCCTCCTCAATGGTGGAGTTGATGACCTTTAGTTTAGTGGTCTTGCCGGTCTGGCGAGACGAATTCACGAAGATCCCGACGCCCTGGTCGGTGCTGATGGCTGGCTCCTCATCCAGCAGGATCGCCACATGATCCCAGACGATCTCGCGCGCGATGGAGTCGTGTTCAGCGCCCTCGACATATTCCAGCATGCAGAGCAGGCCGGTGGAGGTGCTGATCGGCTTGCCCTCATCGATCGCGTTCAGGACCTGCTTGCCGCCTTCGCTTTCCTTGGCGCGGGCGACATCGATGACCACATCCAGAGCAATGCGCTCGCCATCCCAGCGGGGGTTCTCGTTCCAGGCGAAGACGTAGTTGCGGGCCAGCGCCTCTGGGTCGAGTGCGGCGACGAAATTGCCATTGATCAGCGGGTGACCAAGCGGCGCTGGCGTCCGGTTCAGGCCGGAATATGACTTCTGCAGTTCTTCACGCGGATAAAGCGTGCCATTGAGCACGGTGTCAGCCTTGGCCGCATAGCTGGGCAGTATGATGGTTTCGCGTCCATCGCGCATCTCGCGCTTGATCTTGCCGGCGAGGTTGCAGCGGACATGGACAGCTACCCGCTCATCCTTGGCACTGCGGTTGATGAGGAAAGCAGGAAATAGCTTGGGCATCGGATGCTCCATATGAAAAAGGCGCCCACATGGGCCGCCTGCTGCGTTTGATACTTGGTGAGGCTGGTCAGGCCGCGGCTTCGATATCTTCCGGCACAAGGCCCAGCGCTGCAGCCTCGTCCTCTTCGTCCGGCTCGTCTTCTTCGCGGTACTTGTCCGCATCGCTGAGCGGGTCACGGCCAGTGACTTCGCGGATCTCGTCATGCGTGAAAACGATCTCGCCCGAGCGCTCCATCTTGGAATTGATCTCTGACATCTTCGAGGCCAGCCCCATCTTCTCGTCCTCGCTGGAGTCAGTGAGACTGTCCCAGTCGAGGTTCCAGTCACGCTCTGGCAGGATGCCGAACTGCTCCAGGCGGTTGATGACGTCCATGATGTTTGGGATCACTCGGTTTTCCCGGTGGGACATACAGGTCTTGCTCCACTGTTTGGCATCCTCGGTGCTGGCGCGCTCTCCGGTCTGGGTGCCGACGAGGATCTTCATGGGCATGCGGATTGAGGCAGCAAAGGTTTGCAGCGGGCCAGCAATGAAGTGTTCCGGGCTGGGCAGGGTTACCGAAAGCGTCTCGGCCTTCATGCCCTGCAGCATTAGCAGCTTGTCGAAGCCCTTCTGCCAGTCATCCACCTGGTCATTCATCAGTTCCAGCAGTTCATCTTCAGGGACGCCCATGGCCTTGGCCATGTTGGCGACTTTGAAGTCAGGCTCAACATTGATGATGGGATCGCGCTTGGCGTTCTTCCAGAAGCCTTCGCCCCCGGCGCCGATGACCTTCTCCAGCGTCATCAGGTCGTTGTAACCGGGTTCGAGAAACGATCTGTTGTGGACGGTGCCATCCTTAGACCAGACGATCACGCGATCCGGATGCACCTCGAACTGGCGCGGCTGCTGTGTGTTGGTGTTGCCGATTGATGACTCGTTGAACTGGAACATGGTCGGCTGGCCATAGGTCTCAGAGAGTTCATCCGTGTCCCAAGCGGAGACGGTCAGCTGGCCTTCCCATGCCGGGATAATCTCGACCAACCCATCCAGACCGCCGGGCACTGTATCGACGGGCTCACGAAAGCGCTTGCCATCAGCCAGGCGCAGGATCACGCCGGAATAGGCACCAACCAGCGACTTGGTATCCGCATCCATGATCTTCTGCCAGAAGCGCAGGTCGCGGAAGCGCTGACGGATTTCGGATTCGAGGTTCGTTTCCTCCTTGCTGGAGTCGCTTTCCAGCAATTGCGGGTGTGTCTCCCATACCTTCTCCACCGTGCTGTCCACAGCCGCGCGGGCGATGCTGTTGCGGCAGTACATGCTGTGCAGCATCGGAAAGGTGATCGTCTTCGGATAGCCGAAATCCTGATAGTGATCGTGCTTGGCGCCCTCGAAGTAGCCGGGGAAGATCGCGGCAAGCCTACGCTCTGCTGCGTTCACGAGAGAGGATAGTCGGGTCATGAGCGCTTCCGTTTTGATAGCAGCATGCCGGCGTATTCGCGGACAATGACGAGTTCATTGAAGGCCCTGCCAGCGGCGTCGACCTGATCCTTGAAGGTGCCCGTCGGAAACCCCTCGAGTTCAGAAAGGAAGGCTTCATTCCAGGTGCCCTTGACGATCTTGACGTTGCCGACCTCGGCCTGCGCAGCCAGTGGTTCCGCGCGTGTTTCCTTGTCGCCGGTCTCTGTGCTTGATGTGTATGTGTATCCAGCCAGTTGCTTAATCAGGTATTGGATTTGAGCCTTCCCAGCTTGGCCAGGGTCTTGCGGGATGGAACCTTTGACTTCGGTTCCGTCCTGAGTTGCTGTGTTGACGAGCAGTCGCTCTACCTCAGCAGATGAGCCCTGAATGCGCCGAACGTCCGCTATGATGTACTCGCCGGTTGGTGTTCTTCCCATCAAGACGCCCGCCGTATAGGCAGCCTTGGTCGACTTTGTGGCCGCCAAGTCCCAGCCACGCACCCAGATGCAGTTGGCTGGCGCGGCTGGGATGATCTCAAACCATTCGCGCTTGAACATGCCGCCGCCACGCGGGCTGGGGCGCTGTTGGTACTGGCCAGCCCAGCTATAGGCACCGGCTTTCTTGAATTTCTCGACGGCTGTGCGCGGGAACCGCACCGGGTCCATCAATTCCCCGTCTTCGGTTCGGGGGTCGGTCCAGCCAATCGGGGTCACGAACCGGCGCTCCGGCTCGAATTCCATTGGAATGAACAGGTGGATGAAGCCCAAATCATGGGCGATCAGTGTGCCGGTCAGGTCATTCTCGTGCAGGCGCTGCATGACAATGACGATTGCGGAGTTTTCCGCATCGTTGGTCCGGTTCAGGCCGCCTTCAAGGAATTCCCGGCAGGCCCGTGAGCGTTCGGCCTCGGATTCCGCGCCCCGGATGCTGTGCGGGTCATCGACCACCAGACGGTCGCCGCGCTTACCTGTCACGGCCGCGAATGTCACACCCTCGCGCGTGCCGGTCGCGTCGTTCTCGAATGAGAGTTCTGCGGTACGGGTCAGGCTGACTTCAGGCCAGAGGGTCTTGAACCACTCCGACACGATCAGGTTACGGGTTTTCCGCGTATCCCGCTTGACGTTGCCCTCCTCAAAGGACGTCGACACGAATTTGTTGTGACGGAGCCCGCACGGCCCCCACTCCCATGCCTGCCACAGCACGGACACGATGGTGGATTTCGACGATCCCGGCGGCACGTTGATGATCAGCCAGGGCGCCATCCGCTTAAAGGTAATCGCCTCCAGATGGTCGCAGATCGCCTGCATGTGCCAGTTCCACCGCAAGGTGGTTCCAGGTTCGATGATCGGCCATGCCTCTTTGACAAAGCCGGCGAAGGATCTGCAGCGCTTGCGGATTGCATCCGCGTCACTTTCCGCCTCCTGCTGCTTACGCCGCGCAACCTCGCGTTTATAGGCTTCCAGACTGAGAGGAAGGCGCGGCGCCTCACTCGCCTTCGTCGTCACCGAACTGCCCCGCGTCGGGCTCCTGCCCCTCAATGATCATGCAGAGGCGACCATATGTTTCCAGCTGTTCGTCATTGAGCTTGGACAGGTCAACGGTCTCGATCGGCCGGCCATTCTTGCCGGTGTGCTCATTCGCGTTCTTGGCAGTGTACCAGCCATGATTGCTGGCCAAGTCCATCGGCAGGCCAGGCGTGTACTTGTCCTTGGAAACCAGCCTTTCGGAGCGGTCAGCCTCAATCAGCAGGCGCACGCGCGATATGGTGTCAGAAAACCGGGTGTCTTCAGCATAGTCATAGAGGCTTTGGCGGGAGGCGAAACCGAGGTGGTAGGCCAGACCAGCGATGGTTGGAATGCGGTCATCAGCTTCGCACTTGTCGAAGTATGCCTCCGCATCAGCAGCGAACGTCTCGCTGTCTTCATACATGCGCGGCCTGCCGCCGAGGTTGATGCCTTCTTTCTCGGACATATCGAACTCACTGGATTGGGGGCTTGTGGAATGGATCACCGCCTGACCACCACGCGAGCGCCGGGAGCGCAAACAGGAGGAAACAAACCCAGCAGATGGCCAGGCGGTGAACTGGTTATTGCTATTGGCGCTCGAGGAAAAAGCATGCCTTCATGTTATCCATAATGCGGGCCATATCAGCCTCTGCTTCTTTCTTGAGATGGGGTTGCGGCGGGCATCCGTACTTCAGGAAATGGCGCTCCATGTCGCTACGGGCGGCTCTGAGGGATGGCCCGTCAATGGACAGGCGTAAGGATATTTCGCTGGCCATGGAAATGCTTTCGAGGTGAACGGCTTACGCTCTCTTTGGGCCGTTCGGAGGTCTGTGAGAGCACCTCTCGGAAAGTGATCTGCGGGGAGTGATTTACCGAGGCAAGGATTCGCTTATTCCCCGCTTAGTCCCAACCAGCCTTCAAATGCTGGATACGGGATGGCGCAGGGGCGGTGGCCGTCGCCCGACCCTTCTCAGTCCGATGCCCGATCCCCTTTTGGTTGGTTGGGGGCCGTGGCATCACTCCATCACGGGCTGATGATCGCTCAAGAGCGCCGCAGATTTGGGAGCGGGGATGGGATTTGAACCCATGGCCTTCCGATTATGAGCCGGACGCTCTGACCGCTGAGCTACCGCCGCTGAATTGGATTAGTCAGAATCGTGCTGGAAATCCGGACACGGGACTGACTGGCCCGCGAGATCATGCTCGCTGTCACCGCAGTACCGGATGACACCATCGGTCAGGAACAGGTGACAGCGGGGTGTTGTCTCGCTGGCATAGACCAGCAGGCTGGGCGTGAAGGTCGGCTTGTCACCGTCTCCGTTCCAGTTCCAGCTTGGCCCGGTCTTGTTGCCGACATGGTAGGGATGCGTGCGCTTACAGCCGGGGCAATAGAACAGCAGTATCTGCCGGTCAGGAGCCGTGAGACCGTAGAGCTTGGAACCAACTGCCTCGCCCATGCCGACCTCCCGCTGAAACGAAAAACGCCCGCGAGCCGGTAGGCTGCAGGCGGTATTTTCGAATTTGCATTTGACTCGCCTATGAGGTGCTTCTTTTCACCTGTCAAGCGATAGCGTCCAGATGGTGTGCCTGTCAGGCGAGCGAGACACTACCTATGCCGCCTGCCTCCATTCGATGTGGTTGACCTTCCCCCGGAACCAGGCTGGCCCGAAAGTCTCGTATTCCCAGCGGCTGTGCGTGGCATTCCAGTGCCGGCAGACCGCGCGGCCGTCGACGATGCCGCGAATGCTGAACAGCTGATGATCGCCCATGCTTCGGGTGAGAACGAACTCCGCACCTCTCACGGCCTCGTCTGGGATCGCCCAATTGTCCCGAATTGCTGTGTGCATCAGATCCTCCATAGCATTACGAGCGCATCCAGGCCGATGCGGAGTTTCGTCACCTGATCTTTCCTCGGCAGCTGGTTTTCCAGACACACCAGATCGATGACGGTGCGGACATCACCGCCGCAATCGTGAATGCACATGCTGGCCTTGCGCCAGTTGAAAGCCGCCTTGCCATCATCAGAACCATCCGCCACGGATTGTCCGTTATCGATCCACTCAGACAGCCGGGGTGTCGTCGGGTCCGGGCTGGTGCCCAGGGTTTTCAGCAACCTCACCCGCGCGACCGCATAGCGCCGCCCGGCCTCGGCCTGCTTGGGGGTGATCAAGCGGTGTTTCGGGCTGGCGATCACATCCAGCGCACAATCGATCTCGCCTGTCGCGTTCTTGTCCCCGAGAAGCTTAGCACGCCGGGCCTGCATTTCCTTGGTGGGCTTCACTCGCTCGGCATAGACGCTCTTGCGGATCTGGCCGCTGGGTTGGCGTTTGACGTCCTGCCGACGCTTTCGGCCGCCACGCCGGCGGGGTTTGGTGGCCATCAGTTTGTTACCTCCGGGTATTGGATTTCTTTGAGATCGCTCCAAGAACGCTCACGCAGCGTGGCGCTAACTGCGGCCTCGATTACTGGCAGCGGATAGCGATCAGCCACGAACCGGATGAAGTCCGCCTTGCGGCTAGGGAGCGCGGTGAAATGCTTTTCCTGTACGTGAAAGCGGAATACGTCGTACTCGGTCGTCCAAACCATTGCAGCCAAGGCGGCCGGGGAGAGTCCATATCCCTCGCCACGTTTTGGTTCTGCTGATCCGTAGGTGGAGCCCCACGAAATCCCCGAGGCCGGACATAACCGACGGCTAGAATGCACCTCCAGATCACCGCCCGGCGGTACAAGCAAACGCCATTCAGGTGGTTTGTGTTTCCTACAGGATTTCAGCAGGTCGGGACTTGGCAACAGGTAAACCGACCGGCACACCCGAGAGTACATCTGCCCTTGCAGTTTCAGGCGGGAAGCGGAATCGCCATCCCCCTTGATTTCCACTCCCACAATCTGGTCATCGCAGATCGCGCCCACGTCGATCAGAGCGCCACCATATTCGGCCAGGCTGAGTTCATAAGTGATGTGTGCCTTCGGGAACCGCGCGCGGAGCCACGACGCTGCCAGAGGTTTCAATTCATCAGCAATCATTTCCGACCCCTCCGGCTGACCCGCCTGACCGGAAGACCGTTGATCATATCGGACCGGACCATAACCAAGGCTTGCCCGCCCTTGTTGCTGAAACCGTCGTCTTCAATCCGGGTCGTGACCTCGTAATTTCGCGCATTCCAGAAGGCCTTGATCTTGAAGGCGAGCCTTTCCTCGCGCTGGATCATCGCCTTGCGGCTTCTCACATCCACAGGGGCTGGCTTCTTCATGACATGGCCTTCTTCATGCTGACGGGCGCACGCTGCAGGGTCGCTGCAGACATCGGTGAAATGCTCCGCTTCAGGTGTTCGCGGCAGTAGGATGAACCGGAGGTTTGCGTGCGGCCGCAGAAGCGGTGGTCATCGCCCTCGGTTACTGGCCACCGGCACTGATGCTTGTTCAGGTCGAGTAAGTGGAACGCGCCCTCCGGCTCCCACATTTCCGGCTCTGGCTTCTTTGCCGGCGCAGGCTTCGGTTTCACCTTGGATTCCAGCCTGCGCACCAGATCCTTATTGGTCTTTTGGCTGCAGGGCTTTGGCTCCTTCGGGTCACTATCACGGCGCCGGTCGTGCTTTGGCAGAACCGGACGCGCGGGCGCTGATCGACCGAGCAGACCGAGCCGTTTCAGCTTCCCAAGCGTGGCATTGCGCGAGCGCCGTGTACCGAACTTTCTGTTGAGCGTTCGGGTGACGTCACTGGCGGACTCCCCTTTGGCCCATTCGGCTTTAATCAGGTCGACTTCAGGCTGTGTCCAACTCATGCTCCGATCACCTCCGGTGTTTTTGTGGTTTCTGTCATTTTGCGGAAGATTGTCATGGCCTGCTCGACGCTCTCAACGTTGCGCTGGACAGCGCGGAACCAGTCCGTGGGCCAGAGATCGTAGGTGGACAGCTCCAGACCGATCATCTCAACCATAATCTTTAGGTGCTCGTTGACGATTCCTATCCCGATGCAATTGCCCGAGATCTCAGTGCCACATGGAAGGATTGCGCCGTCGGCAACGACGCCTTCGACCTCGTAAACCCGGCCTTTGACCAGTGGAAACGTCTTGGCGTAAAGCCGCCAACGTCCCGGCCATCCATCGATCACGCACGCAACCTCCTGTCCGATCTGAAACATCACAGCACTCCCATGGCTAGAATGATCCCGGTCCAGAGCGCTGCGGACAGGCCGACAGTCAGGGCCAGCCGAAGCCAGGCCGGGTATTTTACGAAATGGTGGATTTGCGGGGCCGTCACGATACTGCATCCCGCTTTTGGATTTTCGGGAACAGCGCATAGAGGCCCGCGGGATACTCGGCATCAGGACAGCGCGGGTCAATCGGGTAGCCATAGCGGCCGCCGATCCAGTCCGGCCTCGTCGCGCCGTTGATCAACTCGCGTTCCAGCGCATTGAACGCCCCCTCGAGATCCAGCGGCCATTGACGGTCCACCTCATCGACGCCGCTCAGCAGGTCAGGCTTGGGCTTGCTGGTCACCAGCTTGTCAAAATGCTCAGCGAACGTACGGGGCCTGGTGATGTAGGTCAGGCTGGCGCGGAAGTCCGGTTTGTCCCGAAACCCCCTGTACGTCCATTCCAGCTCCGTCAGCGCTTCGATGAATTGTTTTACCCGATCCGCACCGTAATCCTCGATGCGGGCATTCAACGGCTTGCGGAGGGCATCTGTCAGTTTGGAGTGGACAACCCACCCAACTCGTTCAGCTGTCTGATTGTAGAATTCGAACACCTCGCGCACGCGCTGTGCTTCATTGGGTGTGTTTAATTGGGTGTCTTCTTGGTGTGATCCCTTACGATCACACCCGGTGTGATCCCCAGGCGTCACACCCCCTGTGATTCCAGCGTCACACCCCTGTGATTCCAGCGTCACATCGCTATCCAGTAAAACGGTGTAGGCGTTGGACATCTGACTGCCATCTTCGCGCCACCTCTGAACGACCCTGACATAGCCCTTTCCGGCCAGAACCTTCAGTGCCCGATTTACTGTTTCCCTGACCATATTGCATGCTTCAGCGATGGTCGTTTGTTTGGGAAAAGACTTGTTGTCCCGGTCTGAAAACGTCGCCAGGACCATCAGAACGCGCATCTGGGTATCCGTCAGAGACGTATCCATTATTGCCGCTGTAGGGACGATTGCGAATCTCGATTGAGACATCAGAGCATTCCTTCCTTGATTTCGAGATCAGATTTGTTCGGCACCAGCGCATCCGTGCCGGCGTCGTAATGCGCCAGGACACGCCCCTCGGCACCATGACGGTTCTTGGCGACATTGAATTCCATCACGCCCTTGGAGGCGGATGATGAGGCCCACCATTCCATCCAGCGCAGTTCCTCTTTCGAGTCTTTCGGGCCGTGGGGTGGTTCATCCTTGTTCAGATAATATTCTGGCCGGAATGGGAAGATGATCTGATCCGCATCCTGTTCGACGGCACCGGATTCGCGCAGGTCAGAAATCATCGGGCGCTTGTTGTCCCGCTGCTCCACCTGCCGTGACAGCTGCGAAAGCGCGATGACCGGAACACGCAATTCCTTGGCCATCTGTTTGAGCGCGCTTGTGGTTCGACCGATGGCGGCTGACAGGTTTTCGTTCCGCCCGATATTGAAGTTCATGATCTGCAGGTAATCGATCACGATCAGGTCCAGACGGCCGGCAGACCGCTTCAGCGCGCGGGATCTGACAGCAATGTCAGAAGCACTCAGGAACGGCGTGTCATCGATGAACAGTGTTTCAGGAACGAGGCGCCCGCCCTGCCCCAATATCGCCAGCTGAGATTGCCCCAGCTTTCCCTGGCCGATATCCTGATACTCGACGCGACCGAATTTCTTCTTGTGCGCCAATGATGATGCTGTACGCCGGTCATAGTCTTCCTTGGACATTTCCAGAGAGAAGAAGCCGACCACATGCGTATCAGGCCCAAGCGCGTCCGGCTGGCCGTGTGGGGTCATGGCCACATAGGTGGCAATATTCGCCGCCGCCCCAGACTTACCCATGCCAGGCCGGCCGCCCATGATGATCAGGCGGCTATGAACCAGCCCCTGCAGTTTCTGATCCAGGTCAGGGATGCCGGTTTTCAGACCCTGAACCTCGCCAGGCTTTCCATGGCGGACCATGTGCTCCATTTGCGCGAAGGTGCGCTGTGTGGACGATTGGGCGCTCTCCCAGCGCGATCCTCGCAAGCGCATGTCTTCGACCGATTGCAGCTTTTCGCGGGCGGTCTCCAGCAAGTGCGTGATCTGACCGGATTCCTCCGGGCTCTCGGCACAAGCGCGCAGGAAATCGCCAGCCTCGATGATGGCCCGCCGGGCGGCGCTGTGCCGGATCATGCGGGCGTAATCGTCAATCTCCGGACCGAACGCGGCGGATTCCAGGAGCTGTTCAAGGTATTTGGTGCCACCGATTTGGGACAGATTGCCGGTGGTCTCGAAATGCTCGCGCATGGTCACGCCATCAGCGATACCACCAGCCATGATCCGGGACTCAAGAGCATGATAGAGTTCCTGATGCGCCTCGGTGTAGAAATCATCATGGCGCAGGATTTCCTGCGTGCGCTGAAACGCATTGTTGTCAAACATGATGGCGCCCAGCACTGCAGCCTCGGCCGCAAGATTGTGCGGCGGTTCAGCCTTAGCCTGGCGATCCGGGAAATGGATATCCTGCATGCTCTTGCGATCGCTCATCATGCGCCACCGTAAGCGGGCGCGGACGGTGGGGAGTTACGACCCCACTGATCGGCCATGGCGGTAGCAATGCCGCTGAACGTGCGGGAACGTTCTTTCCATCGATCCGGTCCAGGCGGCATCTTGAACACGCGCTGCTCCCGGCCGTCGACAATATCTGTAGGCGTCAGCGGCGGCAGGTTTTTCAGCCAAAGGCAGGTTGCTTTCGTTTCGCCATGCCCGAACTGCCAAGGCTGAATCGTTTGCGCCGCCGGAACGAAATTGCGGATGCGCGCTTTCGCGTGGCGGTGCATGACCGGGTTTTCGATGGCGATCCTGTCGATCGGCGCGTTCCACAGTTCAGAGAACAGCGCGGCGCCTTCGTCCAGCTCGCTCCATAGATCACCAAGGGACCGGCCAACAGGCGGCTTGTGCAGCCACCGGACGCCGCTGTTGCACAGCCTTGTACACGGAGGATGGGCCACCATCAGCAGGTCCCAACCATGATCTAGGATGTCCCTGACATCGCACTGATAGTGACGATTTGAGCCATCCTCGGCTGGTAACAGATCGCATGACCAGGCATCCGCGCCCACAGCATTGAATGCACGGCGAACCACACCGGAAAATTCACAGGCGACCAGAACGCGCAATGGTTCAGACATCAGCCACTCCCCGCGCTGCTTTGGCAACAACCCGCGCGGCCACATCCCCAGCGTTCTCGAAGGTATGCTCAGCCTGCTGGGTATCGAACTTGCCCGCTTCAAAGCCCCATGCGTCCCAACCGGGGCGGCTCTGTCTGCTGAAGAGATCCAGGAATCGAAGGGCGCGAGGGAACATACGCTCGGCGGTTTCATAGGCCTCATCCGGCTTGCGGGAATGCTCCCGAAGCGGCCCATCGACAACCTCTCCGAAGGTTTCGACAACCGTGCGAATATCCCTCACGGTTTCAGGGTTCCCGAGGGTCGCGATAATAAATGGCTCAGAAGCAGAGCGCAGGCGGTAGCCCGTTCCGAAACCGAGCCTGCCGTTTTTTGTACGCTTCACCCACACGCCGCCAGTGACGGTATTAAACCCCCACGCGCGGACAACCTCATAGGCGTGTTCGTGCATTGGGTGCGTTGCCCAAAGCCAGAGGATGCAGTCGCCGCGACCGAGGGTCGAAACCGGCAGGGATTTGATCTCATCTAGATCCATGCAGTCATAATGACCAACCGCGGCCTTTGACTTGTCGCCATTGTCTGACCAAGCCTTAAATTTCCATGGCGGGTCCGCCATAATCAGGTCGTATGACAGCGGACGAAGACCGCCAAAAACAGTGCGCGGGTTGGCATCCTTGACCGCTTCGAATGCACCATCATCGAGCTTTGTCGGCTCTCTCTCAGGTGGAGGGGGCGCGGATTTAACCTCGGCTGGGGAACCTACCAACTCCCCGGCTTCGGCAGGATGCCCATTGACCAGTCCATTGCCCGGCGTGGTGGTTCGAAGGGTAGCCCCCTCTTGATCGTTTTGATCGTTGGTCATAGGAGCAATTCCCCAGTCTTGCGGGCGTTCGCGGCCTTGCGATCCACCCATGTCTTGAAGTCTTCCGGAAACCACAGCTTGGTGCCCACGAGGAACACTGCGCAGGCATCAGCCTGGTCATGGTTTGCGGGTTCGAACCCCCAGGCTTTGGCAAGGCCGACGCCTCGCTCCTTCACCTCGGCGGATTTCATCTTGGCGCTGCCGTAGCAAAGCGCCTTGCAGGTCTGGTTGTTGACTTCACGCACCTGGATGCGGCGGCGATAACACACCAGTTCAATCAGGGAGCCGAGCGCATACAACTTGCGTCGGCTGTCAAACGACTGCTTTCCGAACTGGATAGGCTGTTCGTAGAAAACGATGTCGACGCCATCCAGAGCGCCTTCGAGCCATTGCTCCAAGGCGTTCAGGGTGGGGCCGAGTTCTTTACCGAAGGAGCCAAGCCCCAGCGATCCCGTTTGCACGGGGCCGCCGGGGTGGCCTTTGCACCAACCCGTTCTCGAAACGGACGGATCGATTGCCAAGATCATGCCGCGTCCTGATCTTTGTTCGGATCAGCATCATCCCACTCTTCATCACTGACCGCGGATGCGCCGCCGTCACCGTCCGGATCATTAGCCGGACCGCTGGTGAAGTCCTCGATATCGGTCTGACGACCGATGCCGAGCTGTTCCAGCGCGTGGATCAGCGCGCGTTTGGAGCGGGCAGATTCTGCGCTGTCATCCTGTTCAAGCTTGTCGAACTTGCGGACAATCTTGAAAATCCATGGCGGCAATGAGTGCTGCTCATTGAACCGCTCCAGAAGGGTTTTCTGAGCGTCGGCCTTATCACTCTTTTCAGTGTTGATCGCCTCGTAATTATCGAGAGCGGTCCGCAAATCCGACTTGGTGGCCGGCGTGAAAACAGTCGGCGCATCACTGCTTTTGTCTTTCGCATCTTTCGCCATGCGGGTGGTCCTTTCCTTGGCAGGGAGTGGGGGCTATCGATCTTGCCAATAGCTGACGGGACGCGGCGCCTGCCGTTCGCCGGTCTCGATTTCGTTGAGGACCATCATCGCGCGGTCGCAGGTTGCGTGGCCGGCGAAGACGAGTCCCGCATGGCCCGTTTCCCGGCCATAGCGGATCATCTCGTCACCGATGATCAGATCCATTTGCGCACGCCATTTCCGGAAGCGGACACGGAACTCGAGCGTTTTGATTTGCAGGCGGAGTCCCGCCCTTTCCAAGGCACGCCCGAAGGCGCGCAATCTCTTGCCCGTGTTCATCAATCTTCCTCCGGAGTCGTGCCTCATGGCTTTCAACTTCCGGCGAAAAGATCGCCAGAAGGCCATCGCGGCCCATGTCTGTTATTATTGCCAGCAGGGCATCACCTTTCGGCTCCCTGCCCTCTTCAAGCCATCCGCGTGCGGTGCGAACGTCTACATTCGCCAGGGCTGCCGCTTGCTTGGCCGCGTCCCTGCCGAACTTGTCTTTGAGGTAATCCTGAATGCGCCGACCAAGCGGCAATTTATGGGGATTTCTGTCCTCGATTTGCATGCTTCACTTCCTCCATATCCGGTCTGGAAAGGAGGCCTTGCGTAATAGATGCAACACAACAGAACCGAAGAACTTAGGAACGAGGTTGACCACTTGCTGGAGGCGGCCTCGTTCCTCATCGTCAGTGCTCGGCGCAAAATGGACCTTGCCGAGCAGCTGGAACGACTGAGCAGAGCGGACAGGCTGGGTGGGGGTCGCAATGCCCGCCCTGCTCCGGCGCGCAGCATAAGGGGGGACGGATGCTGAGGCCGTTTTCGAAGGTGCGCAGGAGGCGCACGAACAATGGATGCGGTCAGCCGGAGTCATTGGGCTGGCTCCGCTGTAGCTTTATTCGCTCGACGATCTCGGAGCGCCTCAATCAAGGTGCTGACAGGCACCTCGTCATTTGTGGCCCGGGCAACATCAATCAGCGTGTCTGACTGGAAAGTTCCCTCACCTTTGAGGAGCTTGTAGACGGTCGGATAGGAGAAGGGCTGACCTTCACAGAAGGCCATTACGCTTTTGCCTTTGGCTTTCAGCCATGTCCTGAGTGGGTGTTCCATAGAACACGGTTTAAGTCAGGCTAAAATTTAAGGCAAGCGAAAATTTAAGGCAGGGCCAGAATACAGATGCAGAGTGTTGAGGTAAATTTAAGCACGATGCAAAAGCACTACATCAAAGAGTGGCGCAAAAAGCGCGGCCTCACCCAGGGGCAATTGGCTGAGCGAATGGAAAGCGAGCCAGGCGAACCCTTGATGTCACATGTGACCGTTAGCAATATCGAGCGAGGGGTGCAATCGCCCACTCTTGAGCAGCTTTACGCCTTCGCTGAAGCTCTAAATGTATCGGTTTCGATGCTTGTCGGGAACAATCCAGATATGGATGGCGAGGTCATCGACCTTCTGGGAAAGATCAACGACCAAAATCGCCCAACCATTCTGGCGATGCTCAAGGCTGCTGTTGGCGACTAGTTGTACTTCTGGTCGATTGTCTGATCCGGCCCAATGTTTCCGGCAGCAAAGTCCTTGAGTAGCATTTTCAGATCCGCAACTTCAGACGCTGGCAAATAGACAGCCCACTCATCTATGCAAATGCCAACTGCGCAGGTGGACAGCATAAGATAATGATTACGCTCATTCCCAGAGTGAAAAGCGAATTTAAGGCTGGATTGGACACCCTTCACCTTTGCTATTTCCTTGGTGAACATATCGCCATCAGCTGCTGCAACAGCTTCCCACTCTTGGAACTTGTCGATTGCGGCCAGATATTCCGGAACACCTTCTCTCTGGAATGAAATTGCCGATGTCTCGAAGCTTCCGTATTCAGTCACCCGGCGGCCATAGATGTCGATCTCCAGAATCAGAGTTTGTTTATCCTGAGACAAATAAGCGAATGTAGGCCGTGCCATGAATTGCGAAGCCACGCTGTTAAACTCGTAGGCCTGAACATCTGTGCTGAAGCGGTTTGAGTTGTGGACTGTTGCTGTCTGGCACCCCGCCAAGACTACCATCGTAGCCAATGCCGCTCGTATTTTCATTTTCATTGTCCTCTCAAGATTGAAGACGCACTGAAGCCCAGTAGCCCCTGCTTGGCAAGGCGCTCATATTGCGAGCGCGGGTGAAGTCAGAACATTTTTTGCCTGAGCTTAAATTTTAGCTTGCCTTAAATTTTAGTCTGACTTAAGTTCCTCCCATCGACAGGAGGCAAGACATGCTGACCAACACCCCATCAACCCCGACCGCAGAGGCCGCAGCGCTGGCACTGGTTGGCCGCCGGTTCATCGGCAGTGCCGAGTTCCTGACCGCGTTCCTCCAGCGTCTTGGCGTCTCGACCGAGCGCTCTGAATTCCTCCAGAACCACGAAGATCAAGTCGGTGCGTGGGTGAACCACCTCAAAGATTACCGCCTGTGCGAGCGCCGCATGCGTAACCGGGCGGAAGTCGGTGACGTGTTCCTGCAGCGCCTTGGCCCGCGCAAGGACTGGCGCGTTTGCATCGTCACCCGCACACGCCGCGCCCACAATTACACCGCCCCGGCCTATCCGCTGTCGCTGGTCGATGGCTATGTGACGCTGTTCAAGGGCCGCGTTCTGGAACGCATTGGCTCACTCCCGATTGAGGGCGCCACTTGTCCGGTAATGCTGCGCTTCAGCCGCACCAGCGAGGTGGTGGCATGACCGCTTTCACCATCGACTTCACCGCAGAGCGCCGCGCGCGCATCGAAGAGGCCAATACCGCCCGTGCCCGTGAGCAACTCCGCGCCGTCGCCGGTCACGCCATCGACCACATTCTGGATGGCCTTCCCGGCGCTGCTGAGGCGCGCGCGATCTGTGACCGCGCAATGGGTGACCCCCTTCCCGAAACCCTGACCGAGGAATTCATCCTTGCCACTACCATGGAGGACTTTGAAAATGACTAATCCGAACACGAACATCACCGGGCTCTCGTTCACCGATCAGCTCGCCAGCAAGGGCGACGAGCGCGAACGCAACCTGATCCGTGAGGCATCGCAGACCATCGTTGCCGCCAAGTTCTCCAACCCTGCCGCGCGTGCGCATGCGATGACGAAACTGCGCCGCATGCAGCGCCGGGCCGTCTCCCTGCGGAGGTTCGGCTGATGGGTGAATACGCAGATATGATGCTGGGCGGCGAGCAGGAAAAGGCCCGCCACTCTCAATCAGGCTACCGGGCGCACTACGAGAAGATGCGCGAAGCGCACGAGCTGGGACAGACTGACCCCATGGAGTGGGCGCTATGCCAGTCCATCATGGAGCAGCTTGAGCCTCAACACCACGCAGAGTGGCTGAAGAAACAAGGGAAAGCATCATGAGTATCGACTGGAAATCCGATCAGGGAATGACCCTGACCCTGCTGGACGCGCAGCGCGGGCTTACCGCCGCACACAATCATCTCACCAGCGCGATTGAGGAACTGAACAGCCCGGCCTCTGGTGATCCTGACAGGGATTCCCGGGTCGAGACAGCGCTTGTCCAGATGGCAAAGGCCATCGAGTTCAACGTCGACTTCCTGCGACAGACCCGTGGCGCTGCATCTAATGCGCTGAAGCGTCTGGCTGAGCGCGAACAGCAAATCTCAGTTGAGGTAAAGCAATCATGAGTATCGACGTCATCGAGTACGATGGTGGGACCATCAAAAAGCCCGGCATCTATCTAAATATTCCGATTCAGGACTACCACGGCAGGGCCGATCTGTTCGATGGCCCATCCATCAGCAACACCGGCTTGCGTAAGATAGAAGCCTGCCCGGAGAAGTTCTGGGACTCTTCTCCCCTGAACCCAAACGGCGAGCCGGAACCAGAGACCAATGCAATGCGCTTCGGCCGCATGGCGCACGTGCTATGCGTGGAGAAACGCTGGCCGTCCGACATCGTGATTTCGCCCTATGACGATTTCCGCACGAAGGAAGCCAAAGAGTGGAAGGCCGCGCAGGAGGCTGATGGCCTGACCGTCTTCAAGGAAAAGGAGGTTGCGGACATCCAGGGCATGGCCGAGCGCCTTGCGCGGGAGCCGCTCATGGACCTCGCACTTTCAGGCGGCATCATCGAAGCGTCGCTGATCTGGAAAGATGAAGCCACCGGGATCTGGATCAAGAGCCGCCCGGACATGATCCCGAACGACACGATTTTGGCCGATTACAAGACCACCGAAAGCGCCGAGAAATCGGACATTGAGCGGGCTATCGACAAGTATGGCTATCACTGCCAGCTGG
The DNA here is from genome assembly GCA_018222605.1 of Alphaproteobacteria bacterium. Taxonomy (GTDB): domain Bacteria; phylum Pseudomonadota; class Alphaproteobacteria; order Caulobacterales; family Hyphomonadaceae; genus Hyphomonas. The sequence goes on along the minus strand of JAAEZZ010000006.1, from coordinate 67,349 downwards.
CGCTGATGGCCGAGGGCATGGCGAAAGTCTGTGGACGGGTAATGGAGAGTTTCTCCCTCGTCCTGCAGGAGAAGAAACGGCCCTACACGGTCACGGTGGCACCGCTTTACGACATCGATATCGAGTGGGGCGCTCGCTTGAACCGTTTCGCTCTCGACCGCCTTGCCCGCTGCCTCGAAGCCCATGACTGGCCGTCCTATCACGAAGGGCCTGTCGCCTGCGGACTACCAGCCTACGCGCGCAAACGGCTCGAAGAGCACGACGAGATCCTGCCGCGCGTCGAGCCACTGGCCGAAATGGCCAAGCGCGCCCCCGAACTTGTCCCCGCCTGATCACCGCCCCCACCCGAAAGGAATCTATCATGACAGACGTTCAAGCCCCCCCAGCTCCCGCCGAGGCAACCATCGGTCACAACTCAGCCGCCGTGGGAGAAATCCTGCGCGAGAATCCCGCCGCCATCTTCGATGAACCGGATATGCTGAAGCAGCTGGTCTGCGAACTTCAGGAAGAGATCGACGCCGCTGATGTGAACCTCGAAACCAATGTTGGCCGTCACGATATCGCCAGCCGAGCGCATAACATCCGCAAGCTGAAAGCATCTATCGACAAGGCCGGACTGGCACTGACCGAGGAACACCGGGAGGCCGTCAAGAAGGTCAACGGTATCCGAAACGAAGTGAAAGACACACTGGATGCGGTCATCGACCTGGCCCGCAAGCCGCTGGATGAATGGGAGGCGGCCGAGAACGCGCGCAAGATGCGCGTTGACCAATTTCATGACCGGCTGGCGCAACGCCCAGATAACACCATGGCCGCGATTGAGTCCGACCTGTCCGAGCTGCGCGCCATTGAACTGGATCCGGACGTGTTCCGCGGCGAACTTGCCGATGCGCAGGCTGCGCTGAACCAACGCATTGCCGATTCCGAAACCTCTTTGGAGGCCGCGCGCAAGGCCGAGGCTGAGCGCGCCGAACTGGAAAAGCTGCGCCGCGAAAAGGCAGAACGCGAAGAACGCGAGGCCGAGGCGCAGCGCCGGAAGGAGGCCGCTGAAGCCGAGGAACGCCGGAAAGCCGCCGAGGCCGAACGCATCAAGGCCGCCGAGGAAAAAGCCGCGCGCGATGCCGAGCAAAAGGCCCGTGAGGAAGCCGAGGAGCGCCAGCGCCAGAAGGATGCCGAGGCTGCAGCCGCTCTGAAAGCTGAACGTGACCGCGCCGCTGAGGCCGAGCGCCAGCTGCAGGCCCAGCGCGATGCGGAGGCCGCTGAAAAAGCCGCTGAGGAACAGCGCAAGGCTGATGCCGAACACCGCGAGCGGGTTCAGGCTGAGGCTGCTGCCGCGATCTCCAAGCACGGCATGATCAGCGAGGCCGCCGCCGCAGACATCGTGACCGCGATCCTCGCCGGCAACGTCCCCCACGTTTCATTCAAATTCTAGGAGGCCAACATGGCAGATGGAAATCAAACGACGAATGTTCCCCGCACCCTGAGTGAGGCAAAACAAAGAGGCAGCGAGATCGCGGTTGTCGCGCATGGCCGGGGACACCTTCCCGCCTTCGCGAACATGGGTCAGGTCATGGAGTATGCCGCCGCTATGGCTGGCTCCGGCAGCATGATCCGTGCACCCCTGCGCGGTAACGTGGGCGCCTGTCTCGGTATCATCGAAACCGCCAGTCGGTTCGGCATCGCCCCGTTCGCTCTGGCTGCGAAAGCCTACCTTGTAAACGACAACATTGCCTATGAATCGCAGGCCATCAACGCGATGATCTACGCCACAGGGTATCTGGAGGGTCGCCTGAAGTACCGCTTCGAGGGCGAGGGTGACAATCTGAAAGTCACCGTAACGGGTCGCATCAAGGGCGAGCCGGAAGTCCTGGAACTTGAGACCCCGCTTAAGCGGGACATCAAGCCTCAGAACTCCCCGCTCTGGAAAACCGACCCTCAGATGCAAATCGGCTATTACGGGTCGCGTGCATGGTGCCGCCGTCACGCGCCGGACCTGCTTATGGGAATTTATGACGTCGATGAGTTCGAGCGTGGAGTGGTCAATGTCACGCCTGCGAAGTCCGACGATCCCGCCGCCAAACTTTCCGCCTCCATCGAGCGGTCCAGCCAGGAGCGCGCGGAGGCGGCAAAGGCGAGGGCGGACGATCCGGTCCCGGATGAACCAGAGCCTCAGGATGCGGAGTTCGAGGAGGGTTCAGACGCCGGCACTTGTGAAAAAGCCCGCCCGGCATCGGTGACCGATCAGGACGATTCAACCGATATGACCGAGGATCAGGTTCTCCGTGCTTACCGTGAAGAATTGGAGAGTGGGAGAAAGGCCGAACCGGAGGCCCCAGCACCGCAAGGTGACCTGCTCGGCGGCGAGCCTGCCACGGACGCCAACGGCGCGAAGCTGAAGAAGCCTGCCCCATCCGGTCAGACCAGCGCGGCCAAAGCTGTCGAGGATGCACTTGATGCTGCCACCTCGCCGGAGGTGAAGGAGCCGCCCACCAGTGTGATCCCGACCGCTGAGGGCGCCGAGGCTTACGCCCAGTCATGGGCCGCCTGGTATAGGTCGCTCACCAAGGCAGAGCGTGGGGATCTGAACATCGGCGGCAAGTTCGACCGGCAGATGGACCAGGCTGCTCGTATCTCCGACGAGGCCAAACAGATCATCAGTGACGCAATGAATTCGCCTGCCGCAGATGAGGAGGTGTGATCATGGTGAAACTATCAGTCATCGACACGGAAACTACAGGCGTTGAAGCCAATGCCAAGGTGGTTGAGATCGCCGCTATTCCACTGGAGCAGCATCCTGGCATGACGCGCTTTAAAATGGGCTCCCCTATACAGACGCTTGTCCACCCTGGAATTCCGATCCCGGCAACTGCCTCGGCAATCCACCACATCACAGATGCGGATGTACGAAACGCGCCATCCTTTGACGACGCATTACACCTGTTCCGAGGGGCAGATGTCTATGTGGCTCACAATGCAGGCTTTGACAGGAAGTTCGTCGGCCAGCTTGGCGACAAGTGGATATGCACGATGAAGTGCGCGTACGAAGAATTTCACGATGCGCCGTCATATGGCAATCAGGCGCTGTCTTATTGGCTGGGCACACCGCGCCCGCCAGAGGGAACAGGCCACGCGCACCGCGCGCTCTATGATTGCTACACCACGCTCGGCATTCTCGATGACCTCAGAAGCCGCGGCTGGACCATAGAGCGCATGCTTGAGGTTTCCTCACGGCCGCGCCTGCTTCGGGTCTGCACGTTCGGGAAGCACAACGGCACTCCCTGGGCTGATGTTCCCCGCTCTTACCTGGAGTGGATGAACAGCCAAGGCCCGGCGCCGGATGGCTCACCCGCATGGGATGAGGATACTTCGCACACCGTCCGTCACTATTTGGGGGAGCGGTGAAATGTCTGACGACTTCATCCGTGATGAGGACCCGCACTTTGACGAGGACATGGTTATTTGTGATCGGTGCGACGGACACGGAGAAGTCAACTGTCATTGCGGCGGCGATATGTGCCTATGTGGCTGCCAATATGTGCCGTGCCCAGTCTGCGGCGGCGAGCACGGCACATATGGATATATCACCAGAGAACTCTACGAAAAGCGCGCCAAGGCGCACCGTGTAGTCATGAAGGCATTGTATGGAAAGGACCAGGCGAATGAGTGACCCCACAGTGACAGTTGATTGGGAGAAGCTGGAAGAGCTAAGTAAAAAGCTGACTGAGGCGTATACACCAACGGCGTTTGTGCCTGACCCAGATGATACGTCCAACCTTGGTTGGCTTGTTTGCGCGCGGTGCGGGGGTTCCGAAGTAGCCCGCTCTGAACCGGAGGACACCTGCTCAAGCTGTATGAATCATGCGGACGAATTAGTGCTTGATTGGGCACGGTCTGGGCTCCCCTCCATTCTTTCCGAGCGCGCAGCAATGCAGGCGGAGATCGAGAGGCTGAGGGCTGCTTTAGGTGAAATAGCCTCGCATGATAATTTTGGGCTGACTTCCGGCTCTTCCGCCACGCGTCAGTGCATTGATGAGCTAGTAGGTTGCGCCAACGCCGCCCTCTCCAAGCAGGGAGGGGGCGAGGGATGAGCGCTCGAACTCTGTCTGTCCGCCAGCCGTGGGCATGGGCAATCATTTACGGCGGCAAGGATGTTGAAAACCGCACCAAAGCCCCGATAGGGACGCACTTCCTGCTTGGTTCCAGAATTGTCATACACGCAGCGAGGGGAATGACGCGCGCGGAATACGAAAGCGCTGCAGAATACATGTCTACAATTGGTGTCGAATGCCCTCGTCCAGATGAATTGATCAGGGGGGCGGTAATCGGGTCGGTTAGACTTGTGGATGTGGTCAGTGAACGAACCAGCCAATGGTTCTTTGGCCCTCGCGGCCTTGTGTTGGAAAATCCAGAACCCTGCGAGCCAAAACCCTGCAAGGGCCAGCTGGGGTGGTTTGATTGGGAGTCCACAAGCCGCAAGTATCCACATGAACAGATAATGCCAGCATTGCCGTGGATGATTTCATGGCCGGGCGGACGCGTGCAGAGGCAAGTTCCACCCGATACATTACCGCTTTGGGAGAAACAGCATGACCGATAACAGCGATATGGTGGAGCGGGTGGCGCGGGCGATCTACGCGGCTCGCACTGCAGGTATGAAGAACTGTTACGAGTTCGATGAACTTAACAGCGAGGGGCAGCACCACGTATATGAATCCCTGATCATCGAGGCCAACGCCGCCATCAATACGATGTCCACCGCCCCCGCATTGGACACAAAAAACCTCCAGGATCGCGTCAAGCCATGGATGGACGCATGTTTCGGCCCGGTAATATCTGCAGACAGACTGGAGAGAAATGACCGTTTTATTGAAGAGGCCCTAGAGCTTGTTCAGTCATGTGACTATCCCAGAGAGCGCGTTTTATCGCTGCTGGATTATGTTTATGAACGCCCAAAAGGAGAAACAGCCCAAGAGGTTGGCGGTGTGATGATCACATTGGCTGCGCTCTGCCTAGCCAACAACATCGATATGCATGAGGCGGGCGACGTCGAGCTGAATCGCATATGGGGAATAGTAAACCAAATCCGCGAAAAACAGGCTCGAAAGCCCACAGGTTCAGCCCTGCCAATCCCTGTCCCACCCGCTCCGGCAGTGGATGCAAATGAGGGGGCTTTGTGGTCTGCCATCCGATCAGGTGTGACCATGAATTTCAGTATAATGCGCAAAATTGTGGAGGCAGAACGGTATGAACTTGCAAGCGCTTATGAAGATGAGCTGGCGCGCAAGTTGACAGACCGTGTCCTCGCCATGCTGGAAGGGAGGGAGTCGTGACCATTAGACCCATTATCTTCAGCGGCCCGATGGTCCGTGCGCTGCTTGCCGGCACGAAAACCCAGACCCGCCGCATCACGCCCTGCCCGTTGTCGAAGACCGAGGTGGGGGACCTGCTCTATGTGCGGGAGGCGTTCGCCTATTGCGGCAGGAACGCCTACCCGGAGAGCGATTGCATGAAGCATCCGAGTGGAGGCGATAGCGTCATCCACAGATCGGGCTGGGATCGTTCACCGCCAGCGTCCGGTTGGCGCCCCTCAATCCACATGCCCCGCTGGGCATCCCGCCTCACCCTGCGCGTCAATCGCGTGTTCTTCGATCCGATACAGCGGATCAGCAATGAAGACGCTTACGCGGAAGGCAGGCCAGAGTGCCAAATGTGCGGTGGCTGCGGATGGGTGAACAGCGGGCCGGACGGCGGTTATGAATGCTCTGAACCGATGTGCGGCGAAAGCGACCGCGATTGGTTTCACGCCCTCTGGGACACGCTCTACACCAAGCCCGGCGAAACGTGGGCGGACAATCCGATGGTGGTGGCGATCCAGTTCGAGGTGATCCGCGCGAATGTCGATGCCCTGAAGGAGATGGGCGATGACTGATCACCTGCCCTGCACAGATTGCGGCTGCAATACTCCAGACCTAGTGACCGGGGCTGTTATCTATCCGCACCGCCCAGACCTTGCTGACAAGCCAATCTGGCTTTGTCCGTGCGGGGCGTACTGCGGATGCCATCCCGGCACGCAAGACCCGCTTGGATCAACCGCTGGACCGGAAACCCGGAATGCACGCTCCTATGTTCACCGGGTTCTGGACCCACTGTGGAGAACAATACCGGATCAGTACAAAGGCAAGGGCAAGCTGGAGCCGCATCAATTGCGGTCCATGATGCGACGCCGCGTGTATCGATACCTGGCCGCCGAAATGGGGATTTCAGAGGATGACTGCCACACTGGCATGTTCAGCATTGAGCAGTGCCGGCAGGCTTACGCAATCCTGAAAAATACCACCTACACGGACGTTCGGAGGTGGGTGAAAGAGCAGCAGAAACGGGAGAAGACGAATGGCTAGCTACACCCCTTGCACCCAATGCCCCATGAACCCATGCGCGCGGAAAGAGGCTGTTCAGAAACAGATGCGCGGCGCGCCAGTAACGGCCGTCCGAATTCGGTGCCCAGACTATCGCAACCTGTTCACACCCGGTCAGCGCGTATCCGTCTACCTCAAATATGCTGGAGACTATGATGATGGATATCATCCTTCAGACGTCGACGGGGTTATGGGAACCGTCATAGGCCGCAGCGGCCGGAAGTGGCTGGTCTACATTGATCAAGATGAACAGGAGCACCTTCGGCTGCAGAACGAGGCGGGGGTCGTGAAGCTTTGGCCATCGGCCATCACAGCTGATGACGATGGCTGTGACCCGGTGGAGAAGCTTCTTCCTTTGGCCCGGAATGAATTGTGTGCCGGTATTGATCACGGCGCTGACCCGGAAACCTACATTCGGCAAATGGGATGGGTGAAATGACCCCCTGCGCGCTCCCCTTCTGCAACTGCAAGGCCCGGAACCGCTATTACTGGTGGTTCTGCTCGCGCCACTGGCCGCTGGTGGGCAAGCGCGCTCGCAAGCGCCTCAGGGCTGTCACGCGCTCTTATCACGAGGCTGCGTGCGCGAACCGCATTCCCGTGAGCCTTGCCGACCGTTTTGACCGCGCGCTCGCAGATGCTGCTCTGGACGCGATCGATGGGGCGCATTTCGTATGACAGCCCTACCCGTCCTCTGTGTCAGCCTCGAAGATGCCAAGACCATGCTCGCCGGCAAAGATCCGCGCGATTTCGGCATTAATCCCGTTTCAGGTGTCGGCCGCGGGATGGTTTTCTACATTCCAGCGATCCGCCAGAGACTTGACGAATTGGCTGGTATCGTTCGTTCTGGCTCGCCTGCGGGTGGGGAGAACGACAATGACGAGGAAGCAGATTTCGCGGACATCGACGCGGCGATTGGATTTTCCGGGGATGCATAAGGTCTGGTCACCCGCCACCAGCACGCTCTACCTGTACGCTTACAAGGGCAAGGGGGCGCCGCGGGTCGGCAAGATCGAGGGCTGCGCGAACAAAGCAGAAGCACTGAAGCAACTCGAAGACCCGAAAATCGCCGGGCGGATCGCTGGAAGGCTTGCCTTGTTCACCAGTTCTCGGCCGGCGCCGGGCTTCATCGCCGCCCTGATCGCGGACTACAAGCGCGAACACTTGCCAACGATGGCAGACAGCACACAGAAACTCTACCTATCGCACCTGAACGAGATCCAGCGTGTATTCGGAACCACCAGCCTCGCGGCCATCCAGAAGACTGGCGCAAAGGCTCGGATCAAGAAGTGGCACAAGTCCATGGCGTCGACACCAAACAAGGCCGACAAGGCCCTGACCACCCTGGTGGGCCTGTTCAACTTCGGGAAAGACCGGGAGGACATGCAGATCAATCCGGCGGCTGGCATTTCCCGTCTGTCAGAGATTGGCGCGCGCGCGGAGATCACATGGCCGGAGGAAACGTATATCGCCGCCAGAGCGGTGCTGACGCCATCCTGCGAACGAGCCCTGCGCCTCCTGTGGCTGACCGGCCTGCGCCCCGCTGATGCCGCTCAGCTGCGCTGGAACGAAATTTTGTGGGACAAGGGGTATATCAAGCGGCGCACGAACAAGAGCGTTAAGAAAGACCCGTCCAAAAAGCCGCTATATGCGCGCATCCCTCTGACGCCTGAGCTCCGGGAACTGCTGAACGAGTGCCCGCGCAATGCCACCACGGTTCTGACCACAGAGAAGGGCCGGCCGTTCAAAAGCGCCAACTCCATGAACAACGGCATCATGCCGAAACTGAGGAAGCACGGTCTGGCCAAGGATCTGCACTTGCATGACATCCGGGGAACCCGCGCCACGCTGCACTTTCTTAACGGCTGCTCCGACGAACAGGCCGAACGCTACATGGGGTGGGCGCCTGGCCAGGGTGCGCGGATGCGTGGGATCTACGTCAATGCGGACATGCTGGCTGAAATGGAGGCAAAAGCAGGCTGAAAAGTTTTTTCCAGCGAGCCCGTCCTTCACGTACTTATTGAGGTTTTCCGGTCAGTTTTTTTCCATCGACGCATTGATTTCATTGAAATGTCATCACCTTCCCAAGCTGACGACGAGGGTTCGATTCCCTTCACCCGCTCCAGGTCACTTCACATCATATGCTACGCGGAAGCCTATATGGCTGGCTGAGAAATCCAGCTCCTGTGGATGGCGCGCAGCGGGGCGGTAGCGTCGGCAGTAGTTCTCCGCGCAGAGGAAAGAGCCGCCTTTGAGCAGGCCCTGATTTTTCTCGAGGTTCGTGTCGGCTACCCATTCCCAGGCATTGCCTGTCATATCGTATAGACCATACCCGTTTGCCTCATAGCAACCTGCCGGAGATGTTCTGACAAACCCGTCGCCGCCTGTATTGATGAGCGGGAATGGCCCCTGCCACGTATTGGCCCGATAAGGCTCATCATTCGGGGGTGTCTCGCCCCAACTATAGGTGGCCCTATCCAGGCCACCACGCGCCGCATACTCCCATTCGGCTTCACTCGGCAGACGCCCGCCCGCCCATTTGGCAAAGGCAACAGCGTCTTCATAGGCGATATGTACAACGGGATGCTGCCACCTCCCCTCCAGTGAGGTTTGAGGTCCCTCGGGATGCCGCCAGGATGCGTCCGGAATGAAATGCCACCAATTCGCCGATTTGACAGAGGGCGGAACAAATACTGCCGAACCGGGCGCCAGCATCTCCTGCGGAATATCAGGATGAAGCTTCGGATCAGGTTGGCGCTCTGCCACCGTGACATAGCCCGTTGCTTCCACAAATTCAGCAAAACGCTCATTGGTTACCTCGAAGGCATCCAGGCGGAACGCCTTCAAAGTAATCTCATTAACCGGGCCTTCTTCTGCATAAAAGTCTTCACTACCCATCATGAAGCGGCCTGCCGGCAGGTCCTGGATCATTGGCCCGCTTGGCGCCTCGCATACCCTGCGCGCATCGCCATGCGCCGAGCCTGCCCCTGAGAAAACACAGAGCAGATAAAAGGAAGTAACGAGGGCTCTGAATCGCATGGAACTCTTCTCAGGCCTTTGTGAAGTAGGCAGACCACGACCACATAACGTGCTAAGCTCTTTGGACGCAATGGCGCACGAAAAGGTCGGCTCTCTGCAGAGCCGACCTATGCTTCCGGGCCAAAAGGGGACGCAGCCTAGAAAAGGGAAACAGCGGGGCCTTTCAGCGTGTAAAGATCCTTGCCCAGCGCCATATCGATATTGAGATAACCCGACTGGCCTTTCAGGGGCGAAGCAGGCGCCGTGTCTCCAATCCCTTTCGCAAGGACATCGCCATTCGCCGATACGACGGACCAGCCGACAGGCTCTGCGCGGGATTCCGCGAAGACTGCCTTGAGGTCCGTACGCTGAGACATATTCGCCGGCAGAGGCGCCTCAAGCTGGCCTTCCACACGCGCGAACAGCTGGATCAGGTAAATGCGGCCATCAGCCCTGATGGCTGCAATACCCATATGGTCGAAGGCCGAGCGGTTGAGATTGGCGACATTGGCCGGGTCTGCCATCAGTGCAGCAAATGCCTCTTCGGCGGTCGCATTCTCGTCAACAACAGCCATGTTGGCCCCAAATGCGCCGATCAGCACGCGCCGGTCGAGCAGGCGAACACGATCAAGATGGCTGCGGCCTTCGGGATCATCGTGCGCAACATAATCACGCACGGCCATATCATAGCCGTGAATTCGCGCTGCCTCACTCAGTGACACAAGGTTGGCAAGGTCTTTATTGCCACGATCACTCCGCGCCTCTTCCGTTAGACGTCGCAGCTCAGTCTGCATGAGGGTGTCAGACTTGACGCCGTTCAATCCCTCAAAGCAAGCTTCGGTTTCCTGCTGGAATGCAGCAGGTTGGGCTGACAAGCCGTTGGTGAGGTCACATGAGGAGTCTGCGTAGGCCGTCAGTCCCAGCGCCGCGAGCGCCAGAGCCGAGATTGACATATATTTGTAATTTATCTGCAACATAACTGTCACAGTACTTTGTGTGACAGTTTTGCGTCAAGTAACTACAGTTTTATGTACTTGTTTTGTATGTATTTTTGGAAAACAAGACATTATGCGCTGTAATCATTCAGGATCCGGCTGGCATGCGCGCAACCCGACGACCGGAATAATCGTGGACCAACCTCCAGCATCCAGTAACTCGATACGGCCTGAAGAGATTTTTTGTCCGCCTTCAACCGACTCGCCTGGTGTCAGGTGCAGAAAGACGGCACCGCCTCCCGACATGGCATAGTCCATTTCCGTCATGAACTGACCAAACAGGTCACCGCGTTGAGCCGCAAGCGTAAGTTCGTTCTGCTTTCCTGCTTCCAGCATCGCAGTCGCATGTCCACTTGCCGCGCGGGAAAAGAAAATAAAGCGCCGCGGTGTGCCTTGCGTCCACAAGAACAGGCCGCACTCACTGGGTTCCAGGGTTTGTGGCGGCAAGTTACCCGGTTCAGGAGCTTCAGGCGCTGGCGCAACAGATACCTTCTGCTGCGGCACCGAACTGCAAGCCGCAACCAGAAGCAGACAGGCCCCTAGCAGGGTAAGTTTCCGTTTCATTGAAGTCTCTCCTGCCGCTCCGCCTGCCGAGCATAGACCAATTTGGTTCCCTCGGCCTTAAAACCAGCAAGCTTCAAGGCGCCGCGCAAATCCTCATCCAATGTCTCGATTTCCAGCCGGAGCCCGGTCAAGAGCTTCCCCTGAAAGGAAATGACCGTGCCATCATCTGCCTGTCCGATCATATTGGCGCCCAACTCGCCTTGCTCACACGATATTGAGCCGGACAAGATGGGCCAGTCCCGGTCGTATGTCACAGCGGCCAGTCTTGCGAGATTGGTCGTGATGGTCCCTGACGCAGCCTTACAGCGCTCGCCTTCCATGACCAAGTGGGCGTTCGACAGCCTGACTGTGCTGCCAAGGTTCGAGAGCGATGGATCAATCCCTTTAAGATGATCCAGATACAGGCTTGCCGAAACATCACGGGCATTCAGTGCCCGTCCCTTCATGCCGACGAGCGCCTGCCCCTGCCCCGCCGGTCCAGACCAGCGGGCCTCATGCATGGGGATACCGCTAAATATCCGACCAGGCCGGGCCTGCAGATCGACCGCGCCAACTGGTTGCCCCTTCCAGACAATGCCGGTCACCTGTCCGCTCCAGATTGATCCCCGCGCCTGTTGCCAGCCGATGCCCTGCCCCGTCAGTCCGGACTGACGCATGGCAAAGGAGAGCGGCGCAAAAGCCACAAGTCCACCCAAAAGGCAAAGCGAGAAAACGACTGCTTGGAAAGTCCGCAGGCGCATCATGACGGCGCTCCCGAAAACTCAAAGCTGGCGCGGACTGTACCAGCCTCATCTGCAAACAGAGAGGCACGCTCCGGTTCTGCGCCATATGCCTTGCCCGCCTCTGCCAGCCACGCATAGACTAATGTCGGAGGCGCACTTTCAAACTGCAGCGTCAAACGGCCATTCTCACCTGTCTGGAGACGTGAGACTTTCAGCCCTCTTGTGTTGGCAAGTTGCAGCAGACCCTTGCGCAATTGTTCCCCGCCGACAATGGCAGACGCTCCGGAGGCAGGTTCTTGCATCCAGGTAGAGGCCAGTTCGGCATTCACCACATCCAATTGCCGGGAGGCGACTTCAAGGTCAGCTTTTGCTTGTGCATGGGATGCATGTAGAGGCGAGATGAAGACCAATTGAAAAATCATGAGCCCCAACAGGACCACGGCCGAAAGTATGAGCGCCCGCTCGCGATCTGTCCGCTCTGTCCACAGTTCGCTCATGACTGCGCCCCAATAACAAGATCCCCCACAACACGGCCATCCTCAAGCCGCGTATCGCCCAAATCGACACTTAGCCCGACAGCCTCCATCGCTTTCTTGACATCAAGGTCAGCCCCAAAGGCGGGGTAGGTCAATGTCGCTCTCAGTTCACCGGCCATGCGGTCATACCGCATACTGATCAGACTTGCCCCTGGCGTGGCCTCGACTGCGCCATACAGAACAGCGCTAGCATCCATAAAAGTCGGGACGCGCCTTCCAATTCCTTCGCCTTGCGAGCTGCGCAAAGCCGTAGCGGGGTTTGATGGCACGGGGCTTCCGGGATAGGCCTCAGCGTAATCTGCCTTGGCCTGCGCCTTCAAAATTTCTGTCAAATTCTGCATGGAATGCGTCGAGAGCGCCAGGGACGCGCCCCAGGCGGCAACCACAGCAGCCGCCATCACCGCAAGAGGCCTGAACTGCTTGAGTGGCAAGGCCGCTTCCCTGGCATTTGCGAAGCGTCCCTGTCGAATATCTGTCAGCTTGCCGCACTGCTCAGCCCACTCAGCCAGCTGCAGGAGACCATCAACGCGCTGGGCCTCCTGATCAATCCCGGCTTGCTTGAGCAGCGCAGCCATGACGTCAGACGGCCAAGCCGCATCGATGGCCATAGCATGCTCGCCAGTCGCGAACAGCAGACGATCGCCAACATCCACAAAAGCGCCGGCAGGAATTACGGAGAGATCTGGAACGAGGCGCGCCGTCTCAAAGCCCAGTGAAGCAATCTGCTCCAGCCAGCGCTCCATCTGGTCAGCGCTCACAGCATAGACCTGACGAACACTCGTGTCGGTCATTCCCGGTGATACCGCCGCGTGAATACTTTCCACGGGCACAGACAGCTCATCCTCGACCGCGAAGGCGGCGAGCCTTGCAAGCTCAGCAGGTCGGCGCGCAGCGATCTTCACGTGATGCGCCGTTACTTCAGTTCCCGGAACAAATACGACCAGCTCACTTCCTGTCGGGGGAATCTCTCCTTCCGGCAAAAGGTCCATTCCCGAGGGACCAGGCCGCGCAAATCGCCAAGCCTCTCCCACCGCAGGGACCTCTGAATAATAATACGGGCGCATCAACTGGATCTCCTGTGTGAGCCCTTGAGAACGAATGAACCATCTGCCACCCGGCCATAGAGCGCAACCATGCGCATCGAGCCCGCAGCAGATGAAATCAATATGTCCGCCTCGATATGATTAGCCGTTGTGGACAGGACGTTATCCGACCGCATTTCGGGGGCGATCTTCAGTATATCAGGCAAAGAGAGAAACTCCTCGACGCTCACCCAACCGCCCTCAGGACGAGAGGAAATAATCCGCTCCGCATCCGTGACAGACAATTCATAGGAGAACAGGGCAGACAGAAGAGGCGCCTGTGGAAGCGTTAGAGTATTGATATTCAGGCGCGTTTCGTCTTCAGGCCGACGTATACAGACAAGTCCGTCAAGCCGTGCCATGACTTCGGATGTATAGCCCTCAACTGCCCGAACCTCTCCAACCGACAATAATTTTTGGCCAGCGGTGCGGTGCGGAATGGCACGCGACCGATAGATCGGGTCCTCAGCCCCGGATGGGCGCGTACTAGTATCCGCATCTATCCAGTCTGCCAGGCTTTCGGAAAGTTGCCGCGCCTCATTTCCATAGAATCCAGCCTCTTCGTAGAGCGTGCGCAAATTCCTGAGCGGCGCGTTCGCATTGCTTGCTTCCCCCTCATCCCCTTGAATGGAGTTCAGGTTGAAGCAATTTGAAGCGTCCTTCAGAGAGATCGTAATACTCGCCCGCTCATATGGGAATGTCATAGGTTCCATCAGCACGCTGGAATCTGCAGTGAGACTTCCCTGCACCTGCGCAAGCACTTCGTTGACGACCTGCTCACCTGCAGCAAGAGCCCCCCGCGCCGCCCAGAAGCCATCTGCACGATAGCCCGACGTGCGTGACACGGATACAGATCGCGCAAGAGCATCTGTCGCGGCCAAAGCGGCCGCGGACATCAGCGCGATCATCAGCAAGACACTCAGCAGCGTCGCGCCACGCTCACGGGACACACGAGACGGCCTCATCCATTGCCCCCCACCAGAAACACTTGGCGCAGCTCATCCCCTTCACCGTAAACGAAGGTCATCTCTACCAATTCCGGCAAGCTTTCAGCCTGGCCAGACCAGTTCAGCTGCCAGCTATGGCCTGCGAAGAAACGCAGCCCGATACTGTCAATGCCATCCGCGATGACCCTTTCGGCATAGGGTGTTTCGCGCACCGGATCCGGTCTCAACCAGGCACGGCGCAGCAATCTTCCTTCCTGCACAAAATACTCGACTCTTTGCAAATCGCCCCGGGCGTCTGCTGCAGCAGGGTTCAGCCAGCCATTACGAGTGAAAGCTAACAAAGGTTGCGAGAGGGATTGCCCGCCGGTGAATGCCTGCGGCGCATCAAGACCATTCGGGGCGCGTGTCTTACGCAGCGTGGCCCCGGCCAGATCATCCCGAAGCAGACTATGTGCAACATCCAGCGCGCGTACATCACCCGTATGCCTCTCGACCACATCCCCTGCGCGCAGGGTCTGTATCAGCAGCGTTGAGCCCGCAACCAGAAGGAGCGAACTCACCGCCAGGGCAACCAGCATTTCGATCAGGGTGAACCCGCCGGAACGCTTCATTCTTCCGGCTCCTCTGCCTGCCCTTTCACGGGCTTTCGGATCAGAGTCTGCCGTGACACGAGTTGCTGACCCGTTTGTACATCGCTGACCAGAACGGTCACTGCGAATAAAGAGTCCCGGCCTGTCGAAACGATCGTACGATTCCAGTCAAACTCCCGTCCCCGCTGAACAGTGCGGCCTGTCTCAATGCCGGGAGCCACGGCATCTGGCCGCACAAGCGTCTCGGCCATGACATTGTCTGCTTCCACCGATGCCAGAAAGCGCTGCGACACCTGCCGCGCGCCCATCAGGCTTTCATTGCCAAGATGCGCCAGAGCCATGGCAGCAATACTGAATACTCCAAGCGCCACCAGAACCTCCACCAGCGTAAAGCCTTGTTGGGTACGCGTTGACATCATCTCAGCTCTCCACCGTGATCGCACCGGAAGCATCTGTAATCAGTACACGCCTCTTCGTGCCATCCTGAATCAAAAGCTGCGTAGCCGTAACAAAGCCGGTCTCGTCTGCAATGATATCTGGCCACACCTTGGTCGGTTGCTGCGCAGCTGGCTGCTGCAGTTTCAACTCGACCGGCTTTGGCAATTCGTAAGCGCCTTGCAGGGCTTGCCAGCGACCGCCACGCCAGACTTCCATGAGATATCCATCTTCCGCAATGCGTAGTCCGCGCACCTCTCCGGAGGCGATTGCCTCATCTGACAGGCGCTCAATTATCCCTTCCAGCCGGCTGACCTCGCGGTCCAGGCGCGTCTCACGCTGGGGCATGGTCATAACGATTGCCGTACTCGCGAGCGCAAGAATGGCCAGTGCCACAAGCACTTCCACCAGAGACATGCCAGAATTGGAAGAGGATGAGCGTAGCATCAGGCTGGCGTATCCCAGTTTCCGATATCGTCCTGCGTGTCCGCCTGACCATCCGGCCCGACCGAATAGACGTCATACGCCCCGCCAGAACGCGTGCCCGGAATGACATATTGATAAGGCTGCCCCCAGGGATCTGTCCGCATGCGCTTGATGTAGCCACCCGGACGATACTGCGCAGACTGTGCGCCTGTCGGGGCCTGTGTCAAAACGGCAAGTCCTTGCTCAGTCGACGGATATCCGTACATGTCCAGATTGTACATATCGAGGGCGCTCTCCAGCGCAGCGATATCGGAATGTGCCTTACCAATGCGGGACTGGTCCGTCGCGGGCGCCACATTGATAACGATCAGGGTGGCAAGCAGCCCCATAATGAACACCACGACCATCAGCTCGACCAATGAAAAGCCTGCCTCCTTGAGGCGTTTTGCTTCGCTATCCGTTGATACCGGCTTTCTCATGAGCCCCTCCTCCTTATCCTATGGCAAGTGTATTCAGCTGCAGGATCGGCAGCATGATCGACAACACGATCAGGCCGACAATACCGCCGAGAACGATGATGATGAGCGGCTCCAGAAGCGAGAGAAGCGTCGCAGAACCTGTTTCGAATTCATTGTCCAGATAATCCGCCGCGCGTGTCATCATACCTGGGATATCGCGCCCCGCTTCCCCGCTAGAGACCATGTGCACCATCATGGGTGGGAACACGCCAGTCGCCTTAAGCGCCCCGGCAAAAGAGCCCCCCTCCCGGACACGCTCTGCAATGACGTCTGCTGCCTCAGCAAAAACCAGATTGCCCGCTGCCCCCTTCGCGCCACTCAGCGCTTCCAGCACTGTGGCGCCAGACCCGGAGAGAGTCGCGAAGACACGCGCGAAGCGGCCCGCACAGACAGTGCGGTTCAGTTCACCAATGACAGGCAGCCTCAGGCTGAAGCGGTCGAGCATTTGCCGGATAGAAGGCAACTTCATCATACGAATTGTAGCAAATATAATCGTGGCCAGAGCCAGAACGATCAGCAAGCCATATGCCTGCAGCGCGTTGGATACTCCAATCACCATGCGCGTGATCAGCGGCAAGTCTGCATCAAAGAGATCAAACTGCTCCACAAGGCGCGGCACGACAAAAAGCATCATGGCAATGATCATACCCAGGGCCATGATGCCCAAAACTGCCGGGTAGATAAGGGCTGCCTGTACTTTTTGGCGCAACTGATGACTACGCTCCAGATAAGTAGCCAACCGCTCCATGACGTCGCCAAGATGTCCAGAGAGTTCACCGGCCGAGATGACCGAACGCAGCAGTACAGGAAAGGCCTTGGGGGCCACATTCATCGCGTCCGCCAGACGGGCACCTTCCGTCACTTCAGTTTTCACGGCATGCAACACACGCTGAACCTGAGGCGTGCCGGCATCTTCTGCCGCCGCAGCCAGTGCCTGCTCAACCGGCAAGCCAGACTGCAACAGAACAGATAGTTGCCGCACCAAAAGAACACGTTGCTTCTCGCTGATACGACCACCAATCAGGCTCGCATGGGCGCGCTGCTCGCTGACCGGCGTCACATCCAGCGCCATCAACTCACGCAGGCGCAGCTCCTTGCGTGCAGACCTGGGACTGTCAGCAGAGATAATCCCTTTTTGCCGTCGCCCCTCACCATCGACAGCCACATACTCAAATGCGGGCATCGCGCGCCTCCCTGCGACAGACACGCAGAACCTCAGCGGGGCTGGTCTCGCCGGAAACGACATAGCGCCGGGCATTGTCCAGCAACTGGTCATGCTTGGCAAAGGCGGCGCGCTCGATCTTGTCTTCGCTGGCCTCTTCGCCCAGCAGCTGACGGATCTGCTGGTCGACGACAAGTAACTCATAAATCCCGATACGCCCGTCAAACCCGGTATTGCCGCAAGAGAAGCAGCCTTGAGGCTCCGCCACCATCATCTCCTGCTGAGGATCGAACCCCAGGCCTTCCAGCTCCACAGCCGTTGCCGTGCGTTCTATCTTGCAGGATGGACACAAGCGGCGCACGAGGCGCTGGGCCATCACCGCTCTCAGGGTTGAGGCCAGCAGATAGGCTTCAACGCCCATATCGCGCAGGCGTGTGATGGCTCCAGCCGCGCTGTTGGTGTGCAGCGTGGAAAGCGCAAGCCGCCCTGTCGATGCAAACTCAAAGGCAACTTCCGCTGTTTCAGAATCCCTGATCTCACCCACCATCACGATGTTCGGATCCTGTCGCAGGATAGAGCGAAGTGTCGCCGCGAATGTCAGCCCGACCTTGTGATCCATCTGCGTCTGGCTGATGCCCGGCAGACCGTACTCAACAGGGTCTTCCAGCGTCATGATATTCTCCCGGCCGTTGTTGAGGCGGGAAAGGGATGCGTAGAGCGTTGTTGTCTTGCCTGAGCCGACCGGCCCGGTAACCAGAATAACGCCATTGGGCTGGCCCAGCGCATCCGTAAAGCGGGCATATGTGTCCTCATCCATGCCCAGTTCCGGTAAGCCCACAAGGGCGTTCTTTGTGTCGAGCAGGCGCAACACGACACGCTCCCCATAGCGCGTCGGAAGTGTGGCCACGCGGACATCGATAGACCGTCCGCCCACAGAAAGTGAGATACGCCCATCCTGTGGCAGGCGCTTTTCCGCAATGTCGAGTCGCGCCATGACCTTGATGCGAGAAACAATCGCCGCTGCCAGTTTCCGGGGCGGCGTAAGCACCTCCACCAGATCCCCATCGATCCTGTAGCGAATGGAGAGATCGCTCTCAAATGGATCAATGTGAATGTCGGACGCCCGGCGCTTGATCGCCTCATGGATCAAGCCATTGATCAGACGGATAACGGGAGCGTCATCCTGACCTTCCAGCAAATCCGCCGCCTTCGGAATATCATCGATCAGGCCTTCCAGCCCTCCCCGGCTTTCCACAGCCGCATCAATATCCCCATCCGCCATAGGCCCCTGCGCGAAGGCCTCTGCAAGGACGCGGTCATATGCGTCCTTGTCCAAGGATTCCAGCGCAAACACAGAGCCTAGGGCCCGCCTTGCCTCCACAAGGCTGAGAGGATCGGCCCCTTGCCTCACACCTACAGTCAGCGCATCCCGCCCGGACAGGACAACGAGGCCCTTCTCCTTGGCGAACGCATATGTGAACTGGGAAAGTGCAGCGCGGTCCATCATTGCGGCGGCGGGCTCCCTAAGACCTGGTTCACGAATTTATCAATCGTGATGCTGCTGTCAGCACCGTTCCAGAGTTCTTCAGCACGGATGTACTGATAGGATCGCTCCGTTGCGACACGAGCATCATCCCGGTCGCGCACAATGGTCGGCCGGATGAAGACCATCAGATTGGTGCGCACTTGCCCTTTGCCTTCAGAGCGGAATAATCGTCCGGCGACGGGCACATCACCCAGCAAAGGAACCTTCTCATTCTTGAGCGTCTCGGATTGCTCGATCAGTCCCCCAAGAACGATAATCTCACCATCATCCGCGATCACGCTGGTTGTAATGTTCCGGGTATTGAAGATCAGGTCTGTTGTAGCATCGCCCACAACCCCGGCAATGGCCGAGACCGTTTGTTCAATATTCAGGCGAATCGTGCCGTCATTGGAAATACGAGGGGTTACGGTCAACCCGACACCAACATCTTTCCGTTCAACCGTAGTAAAAGGGTTGGTGTTGTTATCGGCGAGAACTGAACCCGTCGTGATCGGAACATTCTGGCCGACAAGAAGGCTGGAGGTTCCATTGTCCAGCGTCATGTTGAACGGTTTGGAGAGGATGCGGGAATTGGTATCCGCTTCAACAGCCGTCAACACAGCACCGAAGAGCGTATCTCCATCCTGTCCGCCAACACCAACGCTGAGGCCCGTCAGTCCAAGTAACGAGTTAATGGCCGCCTGCGTAAACGGGTTTTTGGAAGCATCATCACCGCCATCCGAAAAGGGAGTGTCCTTGCTAAGCGCCCCTGCAAGCGCCAGCAGGTTTGGCGCCGAACGGGAGAAATTCGTCGAGGCAAACGGCACGGTACTATTCTCTGTGCTCGACAAAAGAAATTGAAGGCCCAGTTCGCGCGCAGTGTCATCGGACATCTCAACGATAATGGCCTCAACCAGAACCTGCGCACGTCGGCGATCAAGATCATTGATCACCCGTTCCAGACTAACCAGTGTTTCGGGAGGTGCGCTGATCACCAGAGAATTTGTGGAGTCGTGATGCGCGATTGTCGTTCCGGGAACGGAACTGTCTGTGAAACCACGGCGCGCATCCATCGCCGCTGCGACCTCTTGCAGTATCGGCACGATCTCCGAAGCATCGGCATTGTTCAGCGGAATGACTCGAAGCGTATCCTGAATACGGTCTGCGCTATCAAGTTGCTCACTAACCCGCCGCGCCCGCTCGACCGCAGCCTCTGAGCCATACAGCACGATGGAATTCCCCGCCTCGGAAGCAACCGCCTTGAAATTGCTCTTGTAGGCATCTTCTCCATTTGCAGTATTCAGCGTGGTAAGAATGCCTGCAAGTTCGCTGGCCGCAATATTCTTTAGGCTGACCGTTTCGGTGACAAAAGGGTCTTTGTCAAAAGTCGCAACCATTTGCCGCAGGCGCGGCAGATTGGAGGCATAATCCACAACCACCAAAGTGTTGGACTGGCTGTTAGCAATCACCTGGCCTTGCTCGTCAATTACGGGCTTCAGCATCTTGGCCGCTTCCAGCGCATTCACATGGCTCAGCGTAAAGATCTCTGTCGTGAAGGCATTGGAGCCATAGGCTCCCATACCTGCCTCGCCAACGGCGCTCTGCTCCGGCACGATACGGTACGTTGCCTTGCCTGCCGGTATGGCCGTAAATCCATGCACCCGCAATGCAGACAGGAAAACATCAAACACTTGCTCCCGTGTCAGCGGCGATGTCGATGAAACCGTAATCCGCTTTGTCCGGGCATCGGGATGCACAACAAACGTGTAGCCTGTCACCGTTGAAACATCCGCAATCAGGGCAGACAGCTCCACATCCTCAAAATTCAGGATATGCCGCGCATTATCCGCAGGCGTTTCATTGGCCAGTGCGAAGGCAGATGGGACTGCCGTCAGCAGGGCTGTCGCCGAAAGAAATGTCTTCAGTTTCATGGCTTATCGAGCCTCCTCAGGCACGAGCGTTTGTTCAACAATGCGACCATCGCGGTCGATGCGAAGGCGAAGAGCCTCCGGCTGGGAAAATTTCTTGGCGAGTTCCGCCGGGGGCATGCTGGTGATCGAGCCACCATCCATTCCGACAACGATATCCCCCGGCTGCAAGCCAGCCGAAGTCAGCGCACTGGAGTCGCCGCGCGAACCGATGCGATAGCCAATGAAGTCTCCTTCGCGATGCACCGGATCGATGGTCAGATTTGAAATCAGATCAGCCCGGGCAATTTGAGCGGATGCACCGCCTGTTGCCCTGGCAACCGCAGGCGCCTCTTCGCCCGGAACAGTCAGAACAGACAAAAGCCCCGCGCCGCCGACCATCATCAGGGTTTCAACCTGCCCGCCCTTGCGAAGGGTAACCCGGTCTCCATAGATCCGGTACAGCACAACACCATCAAGAATGGCCTCGCCTGGCACGTAAGCGGAGGTACGGTTGTCCGGCGTGGTGATAAGCGCGATCCCGTCATCTTCCTGAGTTGAGGCACGCACACCGCGAAGTTTGAGATTCAGGCTCGTCTCAGGTGCATCCGGAACATCAGCAATTACCGCAGGCCCTGCCCCGAACGGATTTTCCCGCATGAGGCGAGATGTATCCGCATCAACTGACACGGCCGTTGCTCCTGCAGGCGCAGAGGTTGCTCGCACAGGGATGTCCGGTGACACGGCACCACCAGGGTCAACCACCAGCCAGACCAATCTGGCACAGACCAAGCCAAACGCCACAACCAGGCCCGTTTCGGCCATACGCAAGGCAGGCCCTGCGGCGCGGCGGGCCATCCCTTTCAGGCTTTCAAAACGTTCATCCAAACTGCTCCCCCTCTTCTGAGAGGATACTTTTAACACCGACTGGTCCGCAACGTATTTACGCTGCGGACCAGCAAGACTTTTGTCACTTCAGCACGAACTGAAGCCTAGAACATGCGCTTCAGTCCGACGCTGACGATCATGCCCTGTCCGTACGTATCGACATACACACGATCACCACCGCGCTTCTGATAGGCTTCATATCCTTCCTGAAAAATGTTCTGCATATTCAGGGAGAATTGATATTCCCCCGTGCCTGCCTCAAACGTCTTGTTCCAGACAAGGTCAACCGTGGTTGGCGGCTGCTCCATAATGGCAGGCAGGTTTGACAGCTCCCCGGAACGAATGCGTTCACTGACATAATTCACAAGAATGTTTATCTCAGACTGCGCGCTCTCATTCAGCAAACCAAGTTGCATGTTGAAGAGATGTTCAGACTGCCCTTGCATCCGCCGGCCATCATTGATCCGTCCTGCAGCCGGAATAGTGCCGCGCACCGGGTTCAGGTTTGTGCCAATATTGAAGGCAACATCCCCATCCGCATGAATTTCGGAATCCGACCATGTGTAATTGGTCTTGATCTGGAAGTCCCGCTCTTCGAAAAACTTCCAATTGAGCCATTCACGAACAGGCAGGATCTGCTCATACTCTACCTCGAAGCCGTATAGCTCTGCTGACGGAACGTTAATAAAAGTGGTCTGGATCGTTTCTGCAGGCTCCAGAATTTCCTCGATGGGCTTGTCCAGATCCTTATAGAACAGTCCCAATGTCACGAACTGGTCGCGACCAAAGTAATATTCACCGCGCAAGTCATAATTCTTGATCGAGGCATTAACGAGATAGGGGTTCCCGAAAAAGTTGGCATCTGTTTCGGTATTCACAAAAACAGCCGGAGCCAATTCACGGAATTGCGGCCGTGTCAGGGTTTCCGAATAACCAGCACGCACCTGAAGGTCCTCAATCGGGTTCCAAGTGATTGTAGCGGCTGGCAACCAGTCAGACTGGTCAATCACACCTTCAACAACATTCCCCGTCAGGTCACCACTGATGTCCTGCGTGTCCACAGCCTGAATGGCATCTTCATAGCGCACACCCAAGGCCGCACGGATGTACGGTGTAAGCTGCGCGTCAATACCCGCATAGGCCGCATCGATTTCCAAAGTTGCCACATAGTATTGTGGGAACTGCTCGCCGGCCACTTCCGTAATCTGGCCCAGTCCCGTCTGGAACAGATAGTCATATATATAATCCAGACGGTTTGTGCGGTCAGCGTTCTGAACACCATTGATGTCGTAAATGATCGACGTCGCCGAGCGATCATTTTCAACATAGCTATAGCCAAACTTCAAATCGGCTTCGCAGAAATACGTGCACGTGCCGCTTCTGCTAAGGGGCAAGGTCCCATCAAACCCGAAATCCGTCGTATCGTCGTCAACGCGGCTGAACTGCAAACGGTTTGCCGCAGGGCTGACGGACAGAACTGGCACGCCCGCATCATTGATGTTGTAAATATTTGACAGCTGATAAGGCGCATCCCGAAGCGCCTCGGAATAAGATCCACGCCATTCCAGCTTCAGGTCCATCAGCTGCGGAAAGAAATGCACGCCCTGAACTTGTGTGGACCAAAGTTGGTGCTCGAACCATTCCAGGGCATCGACACGCTGATTAACGGATTCATTGTTTTCACCCGTAAGAATACGGGCTTTCTTTTCCGTAGAGCGCGTGACCAGACCAGTAAACTTGATTTCATGATCAGAGAACAGCTTGAAGCCGACTGTCGCCAGTCCATTCGCTTCAATCGTGTTTTCAGTGCTTTGGCGTTGCTGATTATAGGCAACACCAAGGCCGTCTCCTTCAAGAGTCCCGAAGCCGCGCTGACCTATCTTGCTTTTCCAGGAATTGCTGTAGCCGGCAGCGCCGATGAAGCCCATAACGATGTCGGGAGACACGTCGAAGCTGTTGCCGCCCGAAAGGTCAAAACTGAAATTCGGCGCCACCTCTCCCTTCTGCATGACGAGGAGGGAGGAATTATCAGTCAATTGGCGACCAAACTCATTATCCAGTCCATTGGCCAAAGAGGGCCGATCACGCGTGCCGTCGTCTATACCGAATATGTCCGTATCCGACCCATCATACAGCAGACCGTCTTCAAGACTGATGTCGGAATCGTATCCGGCCTTAGTCCCAATGGTGAAGAAACCCTCATCAGGAACGGTTTTCGTCCGCAGATCGACCAGCCCCCCTCCGAACTCGCCAGGAAGGTTTGGAGAATATGTCTTCTGCACAAGCACGCTTTGCAGAGCGGATGTTGGAAACAGGTTCAAAGGAACGACGCGGCGCAGAGGCGCAGGGCTGGGCAGAGGCGAGCCATTCAGCAAGGCCGTGGAATAACGCTCGTTCAGACCCCGAACATAGATGAACTCATCTTCAGCTGTTGCGATACCCGCAACGCGGGCAAGCGCGGCGGCCGCGTCTCCATCGCCCTGTAGTGAAAAGTCACCAGAGTCGATCAGACTCGAAACTTCAGAAGTCGAACGTTTTTCATCAGGAATGAACATGCCGCGAACCACGACCGTTTCCTGACGGGCTTCACTTTCCTCAACCGCGATCGGGTCGGAAGATTGGGAATCGTCTTGCGCAAGAGCCGGAGAGAGCCAGACAAGGCAAGCACCGGTCAGAAGCACAGAGCGGACAGACAGGAGGGATTTCATTTGTGAGTTTCCTGTTATTGGCGGAAAAATATTCCATTCCGCCTGAATGTCTTTGAGCTGAACGATGAAGTGGGGCAGCAGAATCTGCCGCCCCACTCTCAGGTTCAAGGCGGACTTAGTTGGCAGACGTCAGCTGACCTTCCTGATTAATGGTCCAGCCAAGGAACCATTTGTCATCCGCATCTTTCACGGCGCCAATATAGGTCGTCGGTTCGAGTTGGCCGATGCCTGTCACGTCATAGACAGTAACTGCATTTTCATTGGCCCCCGGAACAACGCCAGGCCGACCCGCGCGGAATGTAAAGCCAGACATCGTGCTGGTTCCATTCTCCACGACATTGTCAGCGGCCGTAAAGGTCACATCGTCTGCACCATCGCCGCTCTCAACAGCCTCCCCGTTACCGGAAAGGAAGAGCGAACCGATCACCAGGTCACCATTATCGAAAAAGGCTTTCGTGTCAGCATCATCGACATCCAGGCCGGCATCGGGCCAACCGATCACGATACCATTGACGATCGTACCTTTCATGCCACGACGCAGCAGAACCCCGGTATCAGCATTTGCATCTCCACTCGAAATCACAGTGAAATTGGAGAGGCGTGGCGTCGAGAAAGGAGTTTTGGTGTTGTCTTTATCGCGGTTGTCGCCTTCGATACCGCGAGGATCATCCGAAACAGAGCCGGCACCGCCATATACGATGCCATACTGCAAGGAACCGATCCATCCATCCGTCCAGTCGAAGCTGTCGTCACCGCAACCTGTTGCGACAAGGTGCTTCGCGTTAACGGCGCCACCGAAGAACTCAAAGCAATCGTCCAGGTTGTTATAAACCTGAACATAATCAACTTCCGTACCGGACCCGACACCTTGGAAGGCAATACCGTTTAGTTCGTCCGTATTGGTCACACGTGTACCGGCATACTGAACGCGGGTGTAGAACAGTTGACCCGAGTCATCATCAGCCGTTGCGCCGCCGAAGAAACCGGAGTCACCCTCGCCAATCTTCTGACAACCGACTGTACCACCTGTGGCAGTCGTGTCGTTACAATCATTGATTGGGCCCCGTCCATTGATGACAAGACCACCCCAAAGACCTTTGGTATCCTGATCCAGGTTTGTCGTTGTACCGTTCACAACATCCTTTGCTGTGAACACGACCGGCTTGGAAGCCGTACCGTTCGAGAGAATGCGGGAACCACGAGCAATGACGATATAGTCATCCACACCAGCCGCAACGATCGTCACGCCTGCGTCAATCGTCAAGGTCGCAGACGCTGAGCCTGCGATAGGATTGGCTGGATCGGCACCTTGATCCTTGCCGATGGAAACCTTGCCCAGCAATTCATAAATCAGCTGGTCACCATCTGTAAGGCGCAGATCCGAGGTAATTTCCGAAGCACCGCTGATTTCGCAAAGTTTTTTGCCATCCAGAGTACCGTTCTCGGTCGTACCGGTCGGACATTCCGCTGCAGTCGCATCAAACAGCGTACCTGGTAGAGCGAAGCTGGCCCAGTTGCTTGACACGCTTTCAGACGGTCCGAAAGCACCGATATAGTCGGTTGTGGCGAAGAAGCTATCGCCAGCCAGGGCGGCAGATACGGGAACGCTCAACTCCTGCTGGCCTGGGAAGAAGTTTTCAACAAGACTGTTGGTTCCTGTGCGGATGTTATCCGATGCCGGGAATGTCGGGACACCATCTGAATCCGTTGCGAAGTTCTGAGCCGTATCCAGCAGCAAGGACTGAATGACCAGATCGCCATCATCAAAGTTGGTGAAGGTTTGCGGATCATCCACGTCGATGCCCGTGGCATAGCCAGTCACGATACCGTTCACGATCGTGCCCTTCGTGCCGCGGCGCAGAAGAATACCTTGCTGGTTGCCATCAGAGCCTACGAGCGTGAAGTTGGAAACGCTTGGGCTGGAGAATGGCGTCAGCTCATTCTGCTTGTCACGGTTATCAGCTTCAATCCCGCGCGGGTCATCAGAGGATGGCACCAGAGAGCGAACAGCGGCAAATTGCAGCTTGCCGGTCCAGCCATCTGTCCAGTCAAGGGAGTCGTCGCCTGCGCCCGTGATCACAATATGCTTGGCACTGACTGTGCCGCCGAACCATTCGATGCCGTCATCCAGATTGTTGTGTACCTGTACGTAGTCAACGCTGGTACCTGAGCCCACGCCCTGAAAGGCAATGCCATTCAATTCGTCCGTGTTCGTAACGCGAGAGCCTGCATACTCCACGATGACATAATTCAGCGTGCCGGAATCATCATCTGCGACATTGCCGCCGAACAGACCGGAAGATCCTTCGCCAGACTTTTCGCAATCGGCATCGCCGCCGGATACTGTTGTCAGGTTACAGTGGTTGATGGGAGCAAAACCATTGATAACCAGACCGCCCCATTGGGCGTTCGTTCCAAGATCAATCAGGTTGGAGCCGGTCTCTTCGTCATTGATGGCTGCGCGCGCTGTGAACCGAACTGGCTTGGCAGCCGTCCCTACAGCTTCGATCTTGGAGCCACGCGAAACGACCAGATAATCATCGGTGCCGCTCGCTGCGCCGTCAACAGACGCGCCAAAGAAGCGAACCCCTGCACCAACAGTAAGGGTAACTGCTGTGCCTGCGCCATTCTTGTTGTCTTCCCCAATGAAGACAGGTCCCTGGATCGCGATCGTGGTGTCGGCAGGAATGTTCAAGTCAGCGGTAATGACTGTGCCGCCTTGCGCATCAGAGCCGAGGACACAGACGTCGACATCGGCAAAGCCATCGGCAGTAATCTCAACAAGAGATGTTTCTGTCGTTCCTGTCGGGCAACCTGCAGTCGGAACCAGGTCAATCGTTGCAGCGGCAGGCGGAGGAGGAGGTGGCGGCGGAGGGCTAGCCGGCGGATTGGACGTGCCCGGTGATGAGATCGTCGTATCAGAACACGCAGCGAGTGTGAGCACCGCAATGCTCGCCATGGTCGCCAGCTTCAAAGTCTTCCCAAGTTTCATTCTTAACCCCTTCAAGGCCCCGTTCAAGAGCGCCCGGTCTCAGCAAAAATCCGTTGTCAGGTGAGCAGTTAACGATTCTCCCGTACACCTCACCCGAGCGGGCTTATGGCAGCGACCAACGACGCTTTCTGAACAGTTCCGCAAAGTTTTTATGACGGTCACTAGACGGCTCACCGCCTTCGCGTCACGCAAACGTCACAAATGATCCGAAGTCATGTATATATGAAGATCCGAAGACGGACTTACCTCCAGAAACAATGAGGTTTCCGGAGGTTATCAGGACAAGCAGATACGCGGTCGCCCGTTAATAAATCCGAGTGCAGCAGATCAAGGTTGAGTGAGATGCAGCGCCTTGAAGGGCATCTCATAAAGCGCGCCGTCACGGGAAAAGAACAAGGTTTCGCCATCTGCCGATAGGCCTGCTCCAAAATCTATTCCAGAGGTGTTCAGTGGCTCTCCTGGGTTCACAGGCTCGCCCCAGGAGCCATCATCCAGTTTCTGTGAGGTCCAGATATCGACAACGCCCAGTTTGGGAGATCGATGAGAATAAAAGAACAACCGCTTCCCATCCGCCGTCAACGCGACGTGGTCATTCGTACGAATATCATTCAACTCATCCAGCGGGCGCTGCATCACCCAATTGCCGTTCTGATCCTGACGTGCCTCTGCCATCTCATAGCCGCCACCCCCAAGCTGGCTGTGATTGCTGACGAACACCATCAGGCCATTGGCGGAAATGGCCGCCATGGTTTCATTCGCGCCTGTATTCACGTCCCCCGGCACAGGCTTCGGCGTGCCCCACACGCCATCTTCAAGCGGTACGTACCAAAGGTTCAAATCCTTGCGGCCCGGCATTTCAGGCAGCTCTTCATCGCTTGCATAATACAGCGCGCCATCGGCTGCACTGAAACTTGGTCCGGTCAGCATCTTACGCGCTGGTAGCTCCATACGCTGTGGCTTGCTCCAGCTCTTTCCCTCGCGCCGCACTTCATACAGCCATGTCTCATCGCCATCTTCCTTGGCGAAGACGCGCACCTGCCCATCCGCACTTTCTGTCAGAGAATAGGCCCGTGTGAACTGGGTGGGGGCTTCCGCCTCCGGGAAGACAGGCCGCGGGTCATCGCTTTGCTGGCCGGAACATGACGTGACGGTCAGAGCCGCCAGGAATGCGCCTAGAAGAATCTCTTTACTCATAATGCCTCACGTCAACAGATCGACAGGAACGTCCAGCGCTTCAGCCAGGCGTTTGGCTGTTTTCAGACCATAGGACATACCGCGTTCTATGGCCGAGATGTGATTCGGTCGGATGCCGCAAATGTCACTCAGATCCTTCTGGGTCATCAGGCGGAACTGGCGCACAGCCCTGACGGCATTCTCACCTTCACGGATCTTCTCGATGATTTCCTCCGGCAAGTTCAGCGGAGCTTCCTCTTCGACATTCCGAATCTGGTCACGCAGGTTGGCTATGTCCCGTTCAAGGTCAGATACCTTTTTCTCAAGATCCAGAACCTTGATTTCAAGGGAATAAACCAGTTGAAAATCACCAGACACGGCCAGCACCCCTTTGTTACAGGCGCAGCGATATTCCGGATTGAGCACGGTTTAGTGTCGGCTTTGATAAAGTTCTGTGACATGCGCCTCCATATCCACGGAACCCTTAGCCACCTTCGCTTAACCGAATCGGCAAAGTCTTCTCCATGGACAGAAATGGAGAGTCCCATGTCCATAAAATGGGTTCGCAGGCGTGCGCACGCACGCAAACTACCTTCCGGCCAGGTTGTTCAGGTGGCTTCCTCCTGGGTACCTGTGGAGCGCAGCGACTCTGCCGGACCGGAGAAATCCTTTCATTCCGCCTGCCCGGTTTGTGACGCGCCCATATTGAGCCAGCGCATGCCAAATGGCGGCTGGGTACATTATGAGCGCCACAAGAATTTCAGCCGCATCAAGCACCCATGCTTTTACAGGGGTGAAGACATGACACCGGAGCGCGACACAGAGACAGGCGACCTCTTCGCCTGACTAGTGAGTGCCTAGGCGCGTTTTGCTTTCGCCTGCTTGCGCATCCGGATGAGACGCCGGAAGCCGAGTGAGATACCTGTGTAAACTAGGATAGCACCGGCGAGAGAGGCTAGGCCAGCAATCGTCTGCCCGATCCATCCATAGACTTCGCCTGTATGGATGAAGCGCAGGAAGATCCGCGCCTTGCGTGCGGGAGTGGCATCATCACCAACAGGCGAACCAATGACACCCGATCCATCTTGCGCAAGGGTCAGGGTCCGCTTCTTGCCCGCTTGCGCGCCATTGCCCATATCGACGGTCATTGTAACCGTTTCAGCCATTGGCTCAGGCAAGGTGATCGAGACACGTTTCCAGTTTTTGTAATCAGCGGTCGCTTGTCCCAACAGGGTTTCAAGTGACGCGGCCTTGAAATCTGCCGGCATCTCCGAGGGCTGTATTTCCTGCTCTGCCGCAGCTGGCGGACCATTTCTGCCCGCGCTCTCGCCAAAGGCAGCATAGACCAGATTGTTGGCCCAGCCATAGGAGAAGACAGCGCCAGACACGACAATGGCAATCAGCGGCAATAAAGACCAGGCCGCTAGCACATGGTGCCAATTATAGTCCCGCGCCTGCGCGGTCCGCAGACCCTTGCGGAAGAAGAGCTGTGTCTTGACGAAGGCCCACTTCCAAGTCCTCGGCCACCATAGAATGGCACCCGTGATCAACAGGCCGGCAAACACAAGATTGGCTGCGCCATTGATCGCCGCGCCCAATTCGCTGCGTCCGCCAGAGAAAGACAGCCAGCGGTGAATACGCATCACCCGTCCGAAGAAGGCTTTGGTCTTCTCGCCCGCCTCCGGCATGGCCTCCGCAGTGTATGGGTTCAACAAGGTATTGTCGCGGCGTCCCTTTGACAGGGTCACCGCGTCGGTACGGTCTTTGGGAATGACCAGGGCATGACCGGGCTCGGCTCCCATCGCGATACTGGCTTCAGCCAGGGCGTCGACCGTCATAGGGTCAGCTTCCTCTGGCGCGACCACCGCCGCATTCTCTGCAGCGCGTATCATCTGACGCTCATAGGTCAGCAAGACACCGGTAACCGACATCAGAAGGATGAAAACTCCTGCGAGCGCACCCATTACAAAGTGCGTCCAGAAAAATACGCGTCGCATCATTTGCCCCTGTTTTGTCTTCTACCCTTGAACGGGCGCGTCATCGAAATCCGTCGCCAGCGCAGATTTCATTACACACAAGGAACTCCTTACACGACAATGCGAATGATTTGCAAATGCATATATGTGATAAACAGAGGGATCACGGGAACACATAAAAAACTGCCAGCGCGCGGCAATGGCCACACACTGGCAAGGAAAGTCTCAAGCACTATGGCTGCGCCGCGTTACATTTAACACCGCAACGGCGAAACGTTAAAAGCTACTGCTTCGCGGTCGGCGCCTCGGCGAGAGCTTTCAGGATCGCGCTGAAATGTGTGTTCGCATCGAACTTCTTCTCTCCCGTCGTCCAGCCGAGCCTGACGATCACGACATTCTGCGATGGGAAAATACCAACAATTTGGCCGTTATGGCCCATCGCGAAGTAGGCATCTTCTGGAAGATCCGGCAGATAGCGACCGTCTCCCTCCTCTGCCTTGCCATTCAGCCAGAAGCTGCCCCCGTAAATACCCTGCGCATTGGCGGGGGCCGGGGTGCGGACAAAGTCCACCCAGTCAGAAGACAGTATCTGCTGCCCGTCCATCTTGCCCTGGTTCAGGAACAGAAGACCGAACTGCGCCCAGTCCCTGCCTGTTGCATAAACATAGGAGCTGCCGACAGGTGTTCCGGCCGTGTCTTGTTCGAAAGTCACGCTCTTCATGCCAGCCGGGCCAAACAGGCGCTCGCGCAGATAGGCCTGGGTCGCCGCGCTTCCCCCCAGAGTCTCCGTCAGGGCGCGCGCAACAATATTCGTTGTGCCAGAAGAATAAGACCAGACCGTGCCGGGCTCTGCCTCAAGCGGTTTGTTGGCCGCATAGGCGGCCATGTCAGGCTCCAGGAAGAGCATACGAACGCTGTCATTGTCCTGCGTGTACTCTTCCACAAAGCTCAGCCCACTGCTCATCTGCAGCAGATTGCGCAAGGTGATGTCCGCGCGCGGGTCATCACCCTTCCATTCCGGAACGGGAAGCGGTGCATCCAGCTTCAGCAGACCATCCTTGACGACAAGGCCCGCGAGGGCAGCCGTAACACTCTTGCTCATGGACCAGCCAAGCAGCGGCATGGAGGCATCGAATCCCTCTGCATATTGCTCGCCCGCAATCTGACCATCCTGGATCACAACAAGCGCGCGTGTCCGCAGATCACCTTCCGGATCCGCCATGGCTGCATCGAAGGCTGCTTGAAGCGCCGCATCCGCGGAGACAATCTCTGGCGCTTGAGACACATGCTCAGGAATACGCTCCGGATCAGCCGGGCCTGTATCCAGCGTGCATCCAGATACAGGATCATAACTGGCCACTCGATGGAAAGGGCCGACCTGCGCCTTGACCGAATGATTTGCCGCATCGACTTCGTAGGAGATGACCGAGGCTGGCGGCCAAAGGGGTGCAATATCGTTCGTGACGACATCTTCCTGGCTGCGACGGGATATGAAGATACCCGAGCACAGCACTTTGGCGCCGACCCCCGTAGCAATAGCCGCGCCCTTGGCAATTTCACTCTCGGCGGAAGCCGCGTCAGTTTTTGCCTCTTGGGCGCCAGCTTGCGTCACAGCTATGATCACACCGGAAAAGAGTAAAAGAGAACGCCAGACAGAACGACACTTCCGTCCTGAAGACACACTGGATGACTGAAAGTCAGATGACAGTGCATGTCCGCACTCAGATGGTCGAATCCGCATGAGGTATCCTTTTAAGCTTTTCCGGGGATCAGGTATTGTATGGACAGGCCCGAAGCCGCATCAGAATCTGATGCGCGCTTCTGCCCCCCAGCTCATTGGCTCGCCTCTGTATTCGAGAAGCGCCCCCAGGAATTCACGGCCATAACTGACCACATAGTCCTCGTCCGTCAGATTGCGGGAATAGAGCGCCAGCTCCCACCCTTTGTTACCCGCAATACCGACACGGGCATCCAGAAGTCCATATCCAGGCACCTTGCCGAAGGAGATGACTTCGCTGCCAACCGTACGCGTGGAGTAATTGTTCTCTTCCACATAATAGGTGGAACGATAGCTATACTGAGCCGCTGCAAACAGGCTGAGCTCCTGGCTGATCTGGCGATCATAGTCCAGGCCAATCGTTCCCTGGAACTTGGACGCGCGCGGCAAGCGGTTCCCGGCGACGTTCACGCCACCAGCACCACCACCCGGGAAATCAGTAAAGGTCGTGTCGAGCAGACCAATACCGCCCTGAATTCGCAGATCGTCATTCACGTGGAACATGCCCTCTGCCTCAATACCCTGACTGCGCACAGACCCGGCATTACTAATGGCAATGACAGTCTGACCACCGGTAAGCTCACGATACTGATTAACCTGATAGTCGGTATAATCCGCCGTGAACGCGGAAAGGTTCAGCGTCGCGCGATTATTGAAGAACGCGCCCTTCAGGCCGATCTCATAATTGTCGACGGTCTCCTTGCGGAATTCCACACCGTCCGGGAAGATCGATGCAGAAATGAAATCCAGATTGTAGCCGCCACTTTTGTAACCCGTCGAATAACGGGCATAGGTGTTGACCTCTGGCGTGATGCGGTAGGTCAGAGTCAGCGTCGGCGAGACGTCGCGGTCTACACGGTCCTCATCGACCGTACCTGTTGCAATACCGAAGGCTGGTGCAGCGCTTCCGTCAATCGACCAATCGACAGTCTTCTTCTCCCATGACCAGCGTAGGCCAAGGCTCGCTTCCAGTTTGGGCAGAATGTCGTAGGCAATATTGCCATAGATTGCGGCATTCTCGGTTTTCAATTCACCCCCGCTCAGCGCCCCGGTTCCTGGTGCCAGCCCCAGCGCGCTCCCCAGCGCGCCGCCCAACGCGTCACGATTCGTATCGCTATCCTGGGAGTAGAGATACAGACCCACAAGATATGTGAAACGTCCATCATCCGGGGAAATCAGCTGAAGTTCTTCAGACGTCTGCTGATAATTATCCTCATAATTGACATAGAGCAGATCAAGCGCGGAGCGGTCAGCGTCAAAACTCGTGCTGAATTCCGTTTCCCGATAGGCTGTGATGGACTTCAGGATATGGTTGCTGGGCAGTTCATAGGATGCCTCGGCAGACACACCCCAGATCGTACGATCATCATCCTTGATACGACCCGACGTATAGCTGATGACATTTCTCTCTGGTGCAGCCGTGTCGAGCGCGGAGCCGAATGAGTTCGTCAGCGGATCACCATTGTTCGGCCGGTCATTGGCGAACAATGCATCGGCAGAAAGGTACAGCGTGAAGGGGCCGCCATCATCAATGTTGATCTGGCCACGCACACTTTGCGAATCCCGGCTCGGCGTCTCTGCGCCATCGGTGATGTTGCGGATATAGCCGTCACGCTTGACGCTGGAGGCCGCCAGGCTGGCAGAGACCGTTTCCGTTACCGGACCGGAGACGCGGAACGCATATTGTTCCTGGCCCAGATTACCAATGCGCGCGAATGCTTCCCCGGTAAACGTATCTCCGGGGCGCTTGGTAATCAGGTTGATGGCGCCGGCATCATTGTTCTTGCCGAACAGTGTCCCTTGCGGGCCGCGCAGTACTTCGACCCGCTCAAGCCCCAGAAGGTCCTGATCAAGCGCAGGAGACTGGCCAAGATAGACACCATCAATGTATAGGCCGGCCCGGCTATCAAAGCCGATATTCCGGCTGCTGGAGCCAACACCGCGGATCGTCAGCGTCGCGCCAAGTGCAGATGTGGAAGCGATGTCCACATTGGGCACATAATTGGCGACATCCTGAACGCGCTGAGAGGACGTCGCTTCCAGCTGCTCACTGCCGACAGCGGCAATCGAGCTTGGCACATCCAGGAGATTCTCTTCGCGGCGCTGAGCCACAACGACGATCGCGTCATAAACCTTGTCAGCGTCTTTAGGTTCAGCCTCAACGGTGCTGACCTCTGCGTCCTGGGCGGGTGTCGTCTCAGCCAGCGCTTGAGCCTGTGCCGACAAGGGCAGAACCAAAGCACAGCTGCTCAGCAGAACACGGCGAACGGAAAACAATTGCATACAGATAACCTTTCCTCTGGAACACGCGGGTCCATCCGCATTCCTCAGTCAGGAAAATGACACAATAGCAATTACGAAACAATACTGTTTCGTAATTATTCAATCGTCAAGAGATATGTCTTTCAGAACACCGTCTAGTACAGCGGATATGAAATCTGCATCACATGGCAATTGCAGCAGAAGCGAGCGGTGCCATATGGGCCCGAAGATCTGGTGGGCCAGAAAATCGAGGCGGATGCCCGGCTCTATTCGTCCCTCATCCTGTGCGCGCTGCAGCAGGTCTATCAGCGGCGCGTTCCGCTCCCGGTCCAGTTCCTGTATCAGGTGACGAAGCTCTTCATCCGTGCCGGCAACGGAAAAGGCATGCCGGAAAAGCCCGCCAATTCGCTTGTCTGCCAGAAGCTCGGCGCGGTTCCGCATGCCTCGCTCCAAATTCTCCCTGAGGTTGCTGCCCTCAATCACAGGAGGGCTGGAATCCTGCAGGATTCGGGCAACCGTGGACGTGAAAACCGGATTTATGGAATCCCAGCGCCTGTAAAACGTCGCGCGTGATACCTTGGCCAGCTTGCAGACCCGCTCGATCGTCAGAGAGCTTACATCTTCATCCTCGATAATCTTGAGCGCGGCGCTCGTCAGGCGCTCAAGGATCTTGTCGCTCGGCGGTCGTCCGCGCCGGGCTGCCCCGGCCTCCGCATCTCCTGCTTCGCGCACCTTCGATTTTTCGGACATGTTGGCCTCAGCTCACACTCAAGAGGAGACAGCGTCCAGGCACACCCTAGATAATACCATATCCATTCAAGATTATTCCCTACCAACCAAGACTAGCAGGTATTGCGCAGCAGCCAACACTTCGGTTCGCACTCACCCAAGGTCAGGCCTCGTCGCCCTCGCCTTTCGCTACGGAGGCTGCCAGC
The DNA here is from genome assembly GCA_018222605.1 of Alphaproteobacteria bacterium. Lineage (GTDB taxonomy): Bacteria > Pseudomonadota > Alphaproteobacteria > Caulobacterales > Hyphomonadaceae > Hyphomonas. The sequence goes on along the minus strand of JAAEZZ010000006.1, from coordinate 31,798 downwards.
GCAGCTGAGAGGAACAGGTCGATATCCCCGTCCAGAACGCCGGAAGTGTCAGAGGTTTCCACCTCGGTCCGCAGGTCTTTCACCATCTGATAGGGCTGCAGAACATAGGATCGGATCTGGTGGCCGAAACCAATCGCGCTCTTCTCAGCATATTGCGCATCTGCAACAGACCGGCGGTTCTGCAATTCCAGCTCATACAGCTTTGAGCGCAGCATTTGCCAAGCCTGATCCCGGTTGCGGTGTTGCGACCGGTCATTCTGGCACTGCACCACAATGCCGGTCGGCTCGTGCGTTAGGCGCACGGCGGAGTCAGTCCGGTTGACGTGCTGACCACCTGCGCCAGACGCGCGATATGTATCTGTACGTACATCTGAGGGATTGATCTCGATCTCAATATTGTCATCGATCACCGGCGTCACGCTGACAGAGGCGAAGCTGGTATGACGGCGCGCAGAACTGTCAAAGGGCGAAATCCGCACCAGGCGGTGCACGCCGGTTTCAGACTTCAACCAGCCATAGGCATTCTCGCCCTTGATCTGCAGGGTGGCGGACTTAATGCCCGCTTCCTCGCCCTCACGCTCATCCATCTCCTCGACCTTCATGTCGTGCGCTTCGGCCCAGCGCGCATACATGCGCCGCAGGATGGAGGCCCAGTCCTGGCTCTCCGTGCCGCCTTCGCCGGCATTGATCTGGATAAAGCAATCATTTGCGTCGGCTTCGCCGGACAGCAGCGCGGCCAGCTCGGCCTTCTCTGCCCGCGCAGCGGCCTTCTGCAGGGTTGCCTCAATGTCGGCGATCATGCTCTCATCGCCCTCAGCGAGTTCGAGCAATTCTTCTGCGTCACTGGCTTCCTGTTGCAGGGACTGAACGGTTTCAATGCCCTCAGCCAGACGCTGGCGCTCACGCATCATGCCTTGTGCGGCCTGCGGATCGTCCCAGAAGTCCGGACGTTCGGAAAGAGCTGTCAGCTCATCAAGACGTTTTGTGGCAACGTCCCAGTCAAAGACGCCTCCGTAGCAAGTCGGCCGACTGGCGGATCTGGTCGATGAGCGATTTGATTTCTGCGGACATGTGATCAGCCCCTTGTTCTTATGTGTCGGTCCAAAAACTGAGAGGCGGGCTATAACCTGCCCACCTCACAGCGTCAAAATCGTAAGTGCGTCAGAAGATGCCATCCAGGCTGTCATCCGCAGGCTTTTCTGCCTGGGGCCTCATCGGATTGGTCTCTTCGACAATGCCTGCGTCACGCTCAGGGTCAAAGCCGGTGGAAACGCCGCCTGTATTCCCACAGGTACCGGAGATGGACAGACAATCGCTGGTATCGCGGAAGGCATTCATGCCGGGCTCAGTGCCGGGGCGGAAGGCTTCATCAATGATGACATCCGTTCCCGGTCCCGGCAGGTCTCCCGTGCGGGCATCGATCTTGACGAGGCGCACGCCGGGAGGAATCCGGAACGGAATGGCAGCCTCTTTCTCAAGAGCTTTTTCCATGAAATCGGTGAAGATCGGTGCCGCGACAGAACCGCCCGCCTCACCTTCGCCCAGAGACCGGTTGTCATCAAAGCCAATACGCACCCCAACCACCAGATCTGGGGAAAAGCCCATGAAGACGGCATCGCGATAATCATCGGTCGTACCCGTCTTGCCGGCCAGCGGCTTGCCAACGCGCAGGGCCCGGCGGCCCGTACCGCGCTCGACAACACCTTCCAGCATATGCGTCACCTGATAGGCAATGATCGGGTCCAGAACCTGCTCGCCAATCTCGGCCAGCTGGGGCGGTTCCTGCCCGTCCCACTCTTCGGCCTCACAGCCATCGCAGGCACGCTCATCATGACGGAACAGGGTGCGCCCGTGCCGATCCTGCACACGGTCCAGCAGCGTCGGCGTGATCTTCTTGCCGCCATTGACGAACCCGGCATAGCCGCGCGCCATGTCGATCAGATAGGCATCGCCCGCGCCCAAAGACATTGCCGGATAGGGTGGCAGCTCTTCATAGACGCCCATGCGCACGGCCAGATTTGACACTGCCTCCATGCCGATATCCTGCGCGACACGAGCCGTCACAAGGTTCAGCGATTTCTCCAGCGCGATCCGTAGCGTCACCATGCCGTAGGTGCGCCCTTCAGTATAGTTGGACGGGCGCCAGTAATCATTCGTGGAAACGTCAAAGGCCACAAAGGGAGCGTCCAGCATACGGGAGGCTGGCGTGTAGCCACGCTCAAGCGCTGCCGCATAGACAAAGGGCTTGAAGCTGGAGCCCGGCTGACGCTTGGCCTGTGTCACGCGGTTGTAGCTGGACTTGAAGAAGGAATAGCCACCCTGCATTGCCAGGATACGGCCCGTATGCGGGTCCAGCGCGACCAGACCGCCATCCACGGCCGGCACCTGACGCAGAATGGCATTGCCGATCGGCACCAGCTTGATGTCGTCCTCTTCTGCCGTCTCGGCCAGATCGCCCTCTTCTTTCGCGGGCTTTTGCGCCTTTTCGGACTTGGACGTGTCGACTTCCTTGCGCTTGAATTCAGCCAGAATGACATGGCCAACCTGCAGGCCAGCTTTCTCGCCCTCCGGCTTATAGGTGGCGGCCCACTTAACTTCTTCAGCTGGCATCGGAATGGTTTCGCCGTCCGTCAGCGTCAGTTCCGCGCCATTTGAGCCAACGCTTGTGACAAGCGCCGCTTCCCAGGTGCCATAGCCGCCGGGCAGCTCAACCGCCTTAAGCTGCTCCAGGACATCACCATCCTTCGGGTTCAAGGTCGTGACCGGCCCGCGCCAGCCATGACGGCGATCATAGGCAATCAGGCCATTCTGCAGGGCTTCCTGCGCAGCAAGCTGCAGACGTGTATCGATGGTCGAACGAATGGACAGACCGCCCTGTTGCAGCGTGTCTTCGCCATAATTCTTGATCAGGTCCTTGCGCAGTTCCTGCACGAAATAGGTCGCCGCGGCATATTCCGGGCCTTTCAGGCGGCGCGTCGTAGACAGCGGTTTGGCCATCGCCTCTTCCGCTTCTTCTTTCGTGATGTAGCCATCCTCCACCATCCGGCCGAGAACATAGTTGCGGCGCGCCAGCAGGCGTTCCGGGCGGCTGTATGGGTTCACAGCGGAAGGCGCCTTGGCCAGTGAAGCCAGAATGGCCGCTTCGGACAGGTCCAGCTCCGGAAGCGACTTGTCGAAATAGTTCAGCGCGGCGGAACCGACACCGTAGGAGCGATAGCCGAGATAGATCTCGTTCAGGTACAGCTCAAGGATCTGTTCCTTGGTGAATTCCTTCTCCATGCGCTGCGCAACGATGGCTTCTTTCGCCTTGCGCTGAAGGTTCTGGTCCCGCGTCAGCAGCATGTTCTTGGCCACCTGCTGCGTGATCGTTGACCCACCCTGCAGACCGCCAGAGCCTGTGATCTTGTTCTTGGCAGAGTTCACCGCACCGCGGGCAATCCCGACATAGTCGAGACCATTGTGGGTGAAAAAGTTCTTGTCCTCGGCCGCCACAAAGGCCTGCACGACATGTGTCGGCATGGATTCATAAGGCACAAAGACCCGGTGCTGGTCCGCGAATTCCGCTATCAGCGTTCCATCGCCAGCGTGAACTCGCGAGGTAATTGGCGGCTCATACTGTTTCAGCTTTTCAACTGAAGGCACGGACCGGCCAAGAGCAGCGAAATAGAGCCACAGGCAGATCATGCCTACGACGCCAAGGACAAAGCCCAGAATGATGAGGCGGCGTGCCCAGGTCCATACCCAGGGCGGTCCAGGCAGGAACCGCTTTTCGCCTTCCGGCTCTTCCATATGAGGATTGGAGAAATTCGACATAATCTTCCCGTCAGCTGACGCTTCGCGGAATCGCATTGGTTTCCGGCGATAGTAAGGCGCACCTATGGCCTGTGGAAGGGTTCAGCTGCCTGACAATTGCGTCAGATATCCTGTCGATCAATCGCGCCATCGCTCATGGAGACATCCGGCAGTTTGCGCGTTTCCGGAACAGGCTCTGTCAGGCCATTGGCCAGTTTCGCTTCCAGATCAGCACGCTCCTTTGCCGGCGGATGGTTATCCAGCGCGAACTGCCAGGCTTCACGGGCGGCGTCCTTGTCGCCCTGATACCAATAGATGTCACCCAGATGCGTCTCGATTTCCCAGTGGCGATGCGGCTGCAATTCCTGGCGGGACATCTCGATCAGCTTGCGCGCCTCATCCAAATGGCCCAGCTTGAAATACGCCCAGCCGAGGGAATCCGTAATATAGGGATCGCGATCTGCCAGCGCGCGGGCACGGTGCAACACCTTGAACCCCTCATCCAGCTTGTCAGTATTTACGATCAGGAAATAGCCGAGCGAATTCAGCGTGTAGGGGTCGTTCGGACGGGCCAGCCGCTCTGTCCTCAGAATGGTCAACGCTTCATTGATCTTGTCTACCTTGCCCAACGCATCGGCCAGCATCATGCGGCGATCATGTGTGTCATCCAGCTCGCGGGCCTTTTCAGCGTGAATGGCGGCCTGCTCCAGGTCACCAAACTGCCCGTTGATCTCGGCTGCCAGCCCATGGGCCGCCGCCAGCTCGGCCGGGTTTTCTGCCAGTTCGATGACTTCATCGACCAGTTCAACTGACTGTTTCTCGTCTTCCAGCAGCGTTGTCAGTTGCAACGCGCCATACAGGGTCGAAAGGCGATCATCTTCATCCGACAGGTCCAGCGCCGCATCGATCGCCTTGCGAGCTTCATTCTTGCGACCCAGCATGATCAGCGCCTGCGCCGCAGAAATCTCCAGCGTCGGCGTCGGCTCTGGCGCGCTGAGCGCAACGTGGGCCACGCCCTCATACAGGGCGCTCTGATACATCTCGGCGATGATGGCCGCGCGCAAATCATTGTCGCCCGGATAGACCAGCAGCGCGATCTGATCGAAGGACGAACGCTGGTCATCAAAGCCATCAATCCTTCCGCCCATCATGATGGTGCGGATATAGCGCTGCTCCTGCAGGGCGCGCGACACATCCGCAAGAGACTGGGTAAAGGCGGAGCGGACATTCAGCGGGTCATTGTCCAGATTCTTGCCGGTCTTCAGGCTTTCAATTGCTGCGGCATAGCTGATTGCCTCTTCCGGCTCAGCATCGGCCAACTGCTTGTAGACCGCCTGCGCCTCTTCCACACGGCCAAGACGCTGCAGCAACAGCGCATGGCGCTGGATCACCGTCTTCACATGGCCATACAGCAGACCCTTGGGATCAAACTGGTGCTCGGGCGCCTCAATCTTGCTGGGCGTCAGATACTCATACACAGCAAGCGCCTGTTCCGGGCGGTCCAGCGCTTCCAGCATCGCGGCCAGCGACAGATCTCCGGTCAGGCCGGGCATGGAAGACGCCGCCATGCGATGGCGCTCAATGGCTTCATCGGGCTTGTTCTCCAATGCCAGCAGCCATGCGTCGAGATAGGCATAGAAGCTGGTCTCGCCCTCCTCGCCCGTCCCACTTGAGGCAGCATCCAGAATGGCGCGGGCAGACTCGGTATCGCCTGCTGCCGCGCGATCAATCGCCAGGAAAGCCGCAAATAGCGGGCTGGCATTCTGGTCTTCCTCCGGCAGCGCCTTGATCATCTGCAGGAAGGCCGCCATGTCGCCCGCCTTCACGGCGTCGACCGGCATGTCATAAGCGTCCACGCCCACTGGCTTTCTGGCCTCGTCCAGCACGGCAGTCGCAAGCGCTGCGTCAGACAGAGGCATGGAGAATTCCGCCTGAACGGTTTCTACGGACGGCCGCGCAGGGGCAGGCTCCGTGGCGCAGGCGCCCAAAGCCAGAGAGATGGACAGGGCGGAAGCGGCGATGAGCAGTCGGCGGTGCATGTGAATGAGTCACTCCGGGTTCGGTTACTAACCTGAGTGAAGCAGTGCCATGCGGCAAGAGCAAGGCATTAGATGGAGAAAGCGCGGCAGGTTTCAGGCCTGCCGCGCTTATCTGAAGTCATTGTAATCTCACAGATTACATATTCGGATAGGCTGGCCCACCGCCGCCTTCCGGCACGGTCCAGTTAATGTTCAGATTCGGATCCTTGATGTCGCAGGTCTTGCAGTGAATGCAGTTCTGGGAGTTGATCTGGAACTTCAGCTCGCCGCCCTCCTCGATCCACTCATACACACCTGCCGGGCAGTACCGCGCGGACGGGCCCGCATAAACATCATGCTCGGAAGCCTTCTGCAGCGCCATGTCCTTCACGACCAGGTGAACCGGCTGGTCTTCGCCGTGATAAGTATTGGTGAAGGACACATTGGTCAGCTTGTCGAAGCTGATCACGCCATCGGGCTTCGGATAGTCGATAGGCTTGAAGTTCTTCGCCGGCTTCAGGCTCGCCGCATCGGTCTTGCCGTGCTTCAGCGTACCGAAGAAGGAGAAACCGCCGAAAAGGCTGGAAATCCACATTTCCAGGCCGCCCATCGGAATGCCGAGAACTGTACCGAGCTTCGACCAGAGCGGCTTCACGTTCCGCACCTGCTTCAGCTCCTTGTAGACGGAAGACTTCTTGTAAGCGTCTTCATAGGAAGTCAGCACATCACCCTGACGGCCTTCCTTGATGGCTTCGAACGCGGCTTCCGCGCCCATCATGCCGGTCAGGATGGCGTTGTGGCTGCCCTTGATGCGCGGCACGTTGACGAAGCCTGCGCCACACCCGATCAGCGCGCCGCCCGGGAAGGCCAGCTTCGGAACGGACTGGAAGCCGCCCTCGGTGATCGCCCGCGCGCCATAGGCCACGCGCTTGCCACCCTTCAGGTGCGGCAGCACGGAGTCATGGTGCTTGAAGCGCTGGAATTCCTGATACGGCGAGATGTACGGGTTGGCGTAGTTAAGGTGCACCACAAAGCCGACCGAGATGAACGGCTCGCCATTGTCGCGGAAATGGTAGAGGAAGCTTCCGCCGCCGGTGGAATTGTCCAGCGGCCAGCCCATTGTGTGCTGGACATACCCTTCCTGGAAATTCTCTTCCGGAACAGACCACAGCTCTTTCAGGCCAATGCCGAATTTCTGCGGGTCGCGGCCTTCATCCAGGTTGAACTTGGCAATCAGCTGCTTGGTGAGAGAGCCGCGCGCGCCTTCAGCGAACAGCACATACTTGCCCAGCAATTCCATGCCCGGCTCATAGTCCGGCTTGTGGGAGCCATCAGCTGCAATGCCCATGACGCCGGCTACGATGCCCTTCACTTCGCCATTCTCACCCAGAACCAGATCAGATGCGGCAAAGCCCGGGAAGACTTCCACGCCGAGATTTTCAGCTTCCTGGCCCAGCCAGCGCGCAACATTTGCCAGCGAGCCGGTGAAGTTGCCATGGTTTTTCATAAAGCCCGGCATTGGCAGCCAGGAAATATCGGCCTCGCCGTTCGGCCCCAGGAATTTGAACTTGTCAGCCGTCACTTCGGTTTTCAGCGGGCGATCATCGCGCTCACGCCAGCCCGGCAACAGCTTGTCCAGACCGACCGGGTCCATCACCACGCCGGAAAGAATGTGCGCGCCGATCTCGCCGCCCTTCTCGATCACGACGACCGAGAGATCCTCGCCAGCCTCATTGGCCAGTTGTTTGAAGCGAATTGCTGCCGACAGGCCAGCCGGTCCGCCACCGACAATGACCAGATCATATTCCATCGACTCGCGCTCAATAGCGTCATCAGCCATTGGTTTCTCCTCCTTGCGGGTGATAAGGTGCCCGCTCTAAGCCCATTTGTTTAAGCAATTACAGCGTCTATCAAGAAGGTCCAGAGCGTCCATATGCCAACCCCTGCGTCAATTGATGCATTTAAGGCACTCGCCGAGTGGTGGGATGACATGGGCGTGGAGGTCGATGACGCCACGGTACAGGCTTATTTGAAGGTCGCAGAGCGTGCTGCGCCGCCTGCCGGAGCCGCTGCGGCCGCGCCTGTCCGACGGCCTCGCCGCAAGAAGATCAATTGGGTCGAAGAGGCAGAAAAGGCTGCGACTGCCTGCGATTCGGTCGAAGCATTGAAAGCCGCGATTGAACAGTTTGATGGCAGCCCGCTGAAACAGGGCGCGGAAAACACCGTTGTCTATGATGGCACACCAGGCGCCAGCCTGATGGTGATCGGCGAAGGCCCCGGCGCGGAAGAGGATCGCAAGGGCCTGCCCTTTGTCGGTAAGGCCGGTCAATTGCTGGACAAGATGCTGGCCGCCATTCATCGCGACCGGGCCGAAAATGCCTTCATCACGAATGTGAACTATTGGCGCCCACCCGGAAACCGCAATCCGGAAGACGAGGAACTGGCCGTCTGCCATCCCTTCGTGGACCGTATGATTGAATTGGTAAAGCCGACCCTGATCGTAGCGGCAGGCGGCGTACCAGCCAAATATCTGCTGGACAGTTCAAACGGCATTATGCGTCTGCGCGGCACAGAGCATGTCTACACAACGGCCAGCGGCTTCAGCGTGCCCCTCATCCCGATCCTGCACCCCGCCTATCTTTTGCGCCGCCCACAAGACAAATCCCGCGCTTGGCGGGATTTGCTGCTCGTTGAAAAGCGGTTGGAAGAGTTGGGCGGCTAGCGCCTATTCTTCGAGAGCGGCCTCGGCCTTTTCGTCGACCAGGTCCATCTCTTCCTGCTTGCGCTTTTTGAAGGCAGCGGCCATTTCGCCCGACTCATCATCGCCGATCGTTTCGTGGGCGACCGGGAAGATCTCTGTCTCTTCCTCATCAATATGATGCTCATAATCATGGCGCAGCGTCTTGAAGCGCGTCAGCCAGCCGGGGGAACTCATATCCATCTCTTCCAGTTCCTGGATGATGTCGTCCAGCTCCTTGTGCTCGGCAACCGAGTGGCGGCCCTTTGGCTGGCCATCTTCGGTCTCCATCAGCGGGCTGTAGAAGGTTTCTTCTTCGGCGGCGGCATGACCGCCGACATCATAATAGAATTCCTTCCAGAGTTTCTTGCGTTCCGGCGAGTCCCCTTCGGTCTCAGCCAGACGGGAAAGCAGGTCGCGATGCTTGTCGTGATCAGTCTTCAGGGTTTCATAAATCGTAGGCATGTGAGGGAATCCTTTCGTCTGCCCGAATAATGCTTAAAACCGCGACTTGTTCCTCTTCTCTTCGCTTCCTGATAGACCGCTCGCATGCCTGCTCCGCTATCCATCATCATCCCCACACTGAACGCCGCTGAAGGCCTGCCGGGCTGCCTGCAAAGCCTGATGCCGGGGCTGGAACTGGGGCTGATCCGTGAAGTGATTGTCACTGATGGCGGCTCGGAGGATGCGACGGCCCGGATTGCTGGTGATACGGGCGCCACGCTTATCACGGGCGCAAAAGGGCGCGGCGCTCAGCTAGCCGCCGGGGCGAAACCTGCGCGCGGAGACTGGCTGCTCTTCCTCCACGCCGACACACAGCTCTCGCGGGACTGGGCGGAACGCGTCGGCAATCATATCGACACACGGCCGGACAAGGCCGCCGCCTTCACCCTGAAATACCGCTCCGATGCCCGTGCAGCCCGCTGGCTGGAAAAGCGTGCCAACCGCCGCGCCCGCTGGCTCGGCCTGCCCTATGGTGATCAGGGCCTGCTGATCTCTCGCCAGCTTTACGATCGGATCGGCGGTTATCCGGACGCTCCGCTGATGGAAGATGTGATGATTGCGCGCACCATCGGAAAGTCTCGTCTCGTCTTTCTGGATGCAGAGGCCCGCACATCCGCCGCAAAATATGAACGCGACGGCTGGCGCAAGCGAGCCTGGCGCAATGCCTTCCTGCTGACGCGCTTCCTGACAGGCGCAAAGCCGGAAACTCTGGCAAAGGCCTACCGCTGATGCGCCGTGCGCGATTGCTGATCTACGCCAAACCGCCCCGCATGGGCCTCGCCAAGACACGCCTCGCGGCAGGGGTCGGCCTTACCGAAGCACGCCGCATCGCGCATTTCACCCTGTCCCGAACCATGCGCGCCGCCCTTGCCAGCGGATGCGACACGCATCTCTATCTCTCCCCTCATTCTGCGCTGGGTGAAAGCCTCGGCGGCCTATGGCCCGCGCATCTTCCCCGGCATGACCAAGGCCCCGGCACGCTGACCGAAAAACTCGCCAAAGGCCTCTCTGAAGCGCCCAATGGGCCGGTTCTTTTCATTGGCACGGACGCGCCAGACATTTCCCCTGCCCTGATCCGGCAGGCCGTCAGAGCCCTCGCTCGCAACGACGCCGTGTTCGGCCCGGCAGAGGATGGCGGCTTCTGGCTGTTCGGCCTCAACAAGTGCCCCGGCCTGCCCGCCATCTTCCAGAACGTCCGCTGGTCAGGCCCTCACGCCATGGCAGACCTCAAAAAAAATCTGCCTGGAAACTGGTGCGTGCAAATAATGCAACAGCTGCAGGATATTGATGAGCAAACAGACTGGAAAGACTGGTCTCGCTGCTGAACACTCTGTATTTAATCTATGTTATGGCCATGGCAGGCAAAGGCGTGTCCAAACTGGTGTCAGGTTAGGAATTTACAGGCACATCATGTATCGACTGATATATGTCAGCACCGCGTCTGACGCGCTTGCGGCTGACGACATTGAAAATATCATCGCCACGGCTCAGCGCAATAATGCAGCGCGGGATATTACCGGTATACTTCTCTTCAACGGGCTCAACTTCCTGCAGGTCCTGGAGGGTCCGCGGAAAGAGATCGAACAGCTTTTCATGCACATCAACATGGATCAGCGTCATGTCTCCGTGGTCACCGTGCTGCAGGAAGAGATGAAAGAGCGCATATTCAGAACATGGGCCATGGCGCACCGCGTCTCGCCGCAAAGCAATGCTCCCGGCCGCACCACAGCTGAGGACATGTCAGACATTCTTGAGGGTGAGTTGCCAGAGCATGTCCAGCGCGTGCTCAATAATTTCGACCAATTGAAGGGTATCTGATTTCACAGGAAATCCGGACTGACCTGGCTGTTTGTTCTTGATTTGTTCCGACTCTTGTGACGAACTCCTCGCTATGAGGACAGGTCAGAAACTCCAGCCCAAAGGTCGCGTCACCCTGCTCGATACGCAGCAGGTCAGCGAGCGCTTTCAGCACCGCGGCCGCGGTGCAATCTCCAATCAGACAGGCCGTTTCGAAAAGGAAACGCACGAAGCCTTTGACGATGGTTGGGGCACCATAGAGGAAGATGCCGGGCGGCTGGAAACTCAACTGATGAAAGATACCGCCCGCACGATCATCACGTTCAACAAATCACCGGACATCCACTTTGACCGCTCGGTAAACCCGTATCGCGGCTGCGAACATGGCTGCATCTATTGCTTCGCCCGGCCTTCGCATGCCTGGGGTGGGCTGTCTCCGGGGCTCGATTTCGAGAGCAAGCTGTTCTTCAAGGACAATGCGGTGGAGCTATTGAAGCGCGAGCTGTCAAAGCCTGGTTATCTGCCCCGCCCCATCGCACTCGGCATAAATACCGATGCCTACCAGCCGATTGAGCGCGAGCTTGGCCTGACCCGCAGCCTGCTGGAAGTGCTGGCCCGCTATCGTCACCCTGTTAGCCTGTTGACCAAATCAGCCCTCATCCAGCGCGATATAGACCTGATCGCCCCCATGTCCCATGCGCCCATCGTGCGGGTCGGCATCTCGCTCACCACGCTGGACCGTACCCTGGCCCGCAAGATGGAGCCTCGCGCTGCCACACCCCAGCGCCGGCTCGACACGATCAAGGCCCTGACGGAGGCAGGCATTCCCGTCACCGTCATGACAGCGCCCATCATTCCCGGCCTCAACGATCACGAGATTGAAACCCTGCTGGAGGCCGCCGCAGATCATGGTGCGACCGGCGCGGGCTATGTGCTGCTGCGCCTGCCCTATGAGATCAAGGATCTGTTTCATGAATGGCTGGCCCAGCATGTGCCGGATCGCGCTGCCCGGGTGGTCAACCTGCTGCGCGAGATGCGGGGCGGAAAGGATTATGACGCCAAATGGTTCGAGCGCGGCACAGGCCGCGGCCCGATGGCAGAGCTGATCTCCAAACGCTTTGCCCGCGCGGCGCACAAGCTGGGCATGAACCAGAACCGCAAACCCCTGCGCACAGATATTTTCCGCCCGCTGGAAGATGCCGACGGCCAGCTGCGGCTGGATGTCTAGCCCGCCTCGTCCAGCGCGGCCAGTTCCTGCACGGTGAATACGCGCCCTCGCGTCAAAAACCTCCGTTCACGTCCATTATCGAGAGAGAACATGCCGCCGCGACCCGGCACGACATCCAGGATCAGCTGCGTGTGTTTCCAGGCCTCAAACTGGCTGCCGGAAATATACACCGGCACGCCGTCAATCTCGCCAAGCTTCACATCGCTGTCGCCAATCCTGAAATCATCCGCCGGATAGCACATCGGGCTGGAGCCATCACAACACCCGCCCGACTGATGAAACAGGATGTCGGGATGCTCCTGCCGGATCTCCGCAATCAAGGCGCGTGCCGCGGCCGTCGCGATCACGCGCTCCGGTGTGTCAGGCGAAGTCGAGGACGATCCGCCCATCTATCTGTCCTTCCACCATTTTGCCGAAGACATCATTGATCTCTTCCAGGCGCGCCGTCGCCGTATGGGCCCGCACCGCGCCAGCTGCCGCGAAGTCCAGCGATTCCTGCAAGTCCAGCCGTGTACCGACAATTGATCCACGCACCGTGATGCCATTCAGAACCATGTCAAAGATTGGCAGCGGGAAATCCCCCGGCGGCAGACCATTCAAGGAAACCGTCCCGCCTCGGCGTACCATGCCCAGCGCCTGTTCGAAGGCCTTCGGTGACACAGCCGTCACAAGTGCGCCATGGGCGCCACCAATTTCCTTGCGCAGGAATTTCGCCGGGTCTGTTTCCATGGCATTCACGGTCACTTCCGCGCCAAGCTGCTTCGCCAGCGCCAGTTTTGACGGGTCAATATCCACTGCCGCAACGCGCCGTCCCATCGCTTTCGCATATTGCACAGCCATATGGCCGAGGCCGCCCACGCCGGAAATCACCACCCAGTCGCCAGGTTTGGTGTCCGTCATCTTGAGACCCTTATAGACTGTCACGCCGGCGCACAGGACAGGCGCAATCTCCACAAAGGAAATATCCTTGGGCAAATGGCCCACATAGTTCGGGTCAGCAATCACATATTCTGCAAAGCCGCCATTGACCGAATAGCCGGTGTTCTGCTGGCTCTCGCACAGGGTCTCCCACCCACCAAGACAATGCTCACAATGTCCGCAAGCGGAGTACAGCCACGGCACGCCCACCCGGTCACCTTCCTTCACATGGGTCACGCCTGCGCCCACGCCAGAAACATAGCCAACGCCTTCATGGCCAGGAATGAAAGGCGGCTCAGGCTTCACCGGCCAGTCGCCATGCGCGGCGTGCAAATCTGTATGGCACACGCCGCAAGCCTCGATCTTGACCTGAATTTCACCGGGGCCAGGCTGCGGCGTTTTCACCTCTTCAATGACCAGCGGCTTGCCGAATTCGCGCACAACTGCGGCCTTCATCGTGGACTCTGTCATGGGGATCTCTTTCCTTGCAATGCGGTGGTGAGGGGGAAGAACTGGCCATCAGCGGCATACGGGGCGGCACCGGACCACAAACCGGCGCCGCCACGCATCACACCACCTCTCAGAAGAAGCCGAGCTTTTTCGGAGAGTAGGACACCAGCATGTTCTTGGTCTGCTGGTAATGGTCCAGCATCTTGGCGTGGTTTTCACGTCCGATGCCGGATTGTTTGTAGCCGCCGAAGGCCGCATGGGCCGGATAGGCGTGATAGCAATTTGTCCACACGCGTCCCGCCTGAATGGCGCGGCCAAAGCGATAGCAGGTGTTCGCCTCTCGGCTCCACACACCGGCACCGAGGCCATACAGCGTATCGTTCGCGATGGAGAGCGCCTCATCATTGTCCTTGAACGTTGTAACGGAAACAACCGGGCCGAAGATTTCCTCCTGGAACACACGCATCTTGTTGTGCCCTTTCAGAACCGTCGGCTTGACATAGAACCCACCGGAGAGTTCTCCGCCATGTTCTGCGGCCTCGCCGCCAATAAGCACTTCGGCGCCTTCCTGACGGCCAATATCGAAATAGGAGAGGATTTTCTCTTTCTGTTCAGAGCTCGCTTGGGCGCCGATCATGGTCGCCGGGTCCAAGGGGTTGCCCTGCTTGATCGCCTCGACGCGTTTCAGGGCACGTTCCATGAACCGGTCATAGATCTTCTCATGGATCAGCGCGCGGGAGGGACAGGTGCAAACCTCGCCCTGGTTTAGCGCGAACATGACAAAGCCTTCAATCGCCTTGTCCAGATAATCATCATCGGCGCGCATGACGTCTTCAAAGAAGATGTTCGGAGACTTGCCGCCCAATTCCAGCGTGACGGGGATCAGGTTTTCAGACGCATACTGCATAATCAGACGACCGGTCGTCGTCTCGCCGGTAAAGGCAATCTTGGCAATGCGCTTACTGGAGGCGAGCGGCTTGCCCGCCTCCAGGCCAAAGCCGTTCACAATGTTCAGAACGCCGGCGGGGAGGAGGTCACCGATCAGTTCTGCCAGCACCATGATCGCGGCAGGCGTCTGCTCTGCCGGCTTCAGCACGACACAATTCCCGGCCGCCAGGGCCGGTGCAAGTTTCCACACCGCCATTAGCAGCGGGAAATTCCAGGGGATGATCTGCCCCACCACGCCCAGCGGTTCGTGGAAATGGTAGGCGATCGTGTCATGGTCGATTTCGGAAATGCCGCCTTCCTGCGCGCGGATGCATCCAGCGAAATAGCGAAAATGGTCCACGGCCAGCGGCAGGTCTGCTGCCATGGTCTCGCGGATTGGCTTACCATTGTCCCAGGTTTCGCAGGTGGCGAGATGTTCGAGGTTTTCCTCCATCACATCCGCGATCTTGTTCAGAATGTTGGCGCGCTCTGCCGGCGAAGTGCGTCCCCAAGCATCTTTTGCGGCATGGGCTGCGTCGAGGGCAAGCTCGATATCTCCGGCATCGGAGCGGGCAATCTGGCAGATCACCTTGCCTGTGATGGGAGACGTATTGTCGAAATAGCGGCCATTCTGCGGGGCAACAAATTTGCCGCCGATAAAGTTGTCATACTTCTCCTTGAACGGAGCAGTCATGGATGTGGAATCAAGAATCTGAGTGTCGGCCATCTGAAATTTCCTCCGGTGTCTGGCATTCTTCGTCATGCGTGCGAAGACTTGGAGCCAGTGTCCGGTGGCGATCGGGCGCTGTCACCATTACGAAAACGACAGGAAGGTAAAACTGTCTCAGTGCTGAGACAGTGTGAGACAAAAATCAGCCGCGCGTCAGTCCGTGGCGTTCCATGCGGCGGTAAAGCGTGGCCCGGCTGATGCCCAGCATCTGCGCGACGGCCGTCATATTACCATTGGCGCGGGCGATGGCGCGCTTCAATTCGCGGCGCTCTGCACTATCCAGCCCAACCCCGCGATGCTCGGAATCGCCAAACACATCGCCTGCCGGGCGTGGGGACTGAAACGCCTCCTCTGTCAGGCCATAGACGTGCCGCGCCATGCGCGTTGCGCCGACAACCAGATCATCCCCGTCCACTGCCAGCAAAACCGTGCCGCGCTGGCCGTCGCCATCTCCGCGGATGATCCGCCGGCTGGCAAAGGCTGTCTGGAAATGATCCGCCTCGATCTGGCGCGCAGCATCCATCACGGTCTGCGCGATCAGGGTCGCAAAGGGCTGCGTCAGGTCTTCCCGACAGGATGACACGTCCAGCACCGCAACAAGACTGCCATGCTCATCAAACACCGGCGCCCCCATACAGCTCATCACCGTATTGCTGTCCTTGAAGTGCTGATCGCGGAAAATCGTGACGGCGCGTTCTTCGGCAATGCAGGTGCCGATGCCATTCGTGCCCTGCACCGCTTCGGACCAGACCCATCCCTTGTGAAGGCCCGCCGAGCGGAATGCTTCATCGTCGCCATCGGGTGTGCGGTGGTCCACCACGACGCCCTTAGTGTCTGACAGGAACACGCTGCAGCCCGCCAGCCCCAGGCTCGCATGAAGCCGGTCCATCACAGGGGCAGAAATTGCCAGAATGCGGCCCAGCGCATCGCGACGCTCCTGCAATTCGGCATGCCCCAGCCGCGCCTCCACCTTCCGTGCGTCGGGCTCCAGACCATAGGTTTTCATGGATCGCGCCCAGGATGCCGCCAGGCTCGACTGCGCCGCAGCGCTGCGAGACAGGGCAATGGACCGCACGCGTTCTGCATGCGCGGCAGGGTCCGCGGGGCTCTTTTCCTTGCTCATAGGACAAATAATAGCACATGGCTGCGCCGGGTGCACGTCACCTCAATCCGGCCTGCTTCATCCCTCTGCGCCATCGCCCGCCGCAGATACTTGCGACATACCCAGCAGTCAATTCACCTGTGCCGAAAGGGCCTCACCTGAAATTCAGGGCGAATTCACATCCTTGTTCACAGATTTGTCCACAGCTCTATCCACAGGCCATCCCGCCTGATAGTTTCGGATGCGCAACAATCCGGAACTGATTCGGCAGGGCAACGATTAGGGTTTCAGAAACCGATGCCCGGCACTGATTCGCTCTTCAGTTTTGTATTTGATTTGTGTTGAGCGGGGCCGCTGAAATGGAATTACAGAAAAACGTCATCATGCAGGGCGATTGTATCGATATCCTGTCGCGCTTGCCCGACAAGTCGGTCGATCTCGTTTTTGCTGATCCGCCATACAACCTCCAGCTGGGCGGCGGCCTGACCCGTCCCGACCAGTCTGTCGTTGATGGCGTGGATGATGACTGGGACAAGTTCGACAGCTTCGACGCCTATGACCTGTTTTGCCATCAATGGCTGGAAGAGTGCCGCCGCGTTCTGAAGGATGACGGCGCGATCTGGGTGATCGGCTCTTATCACAATATCTTCCGCGTTGGCGCGATCCTTCAGGATCAGGGCTTCTGGATCCAGAATGACGTGATCTGGTTGAAGTCCAACCCGATGCCGAACTTCAAGGGCACCCGCTTCCAGAACGCTCACGAGACGCTGATCTGGGCCGGCAAGTCCGAACAGTCGAAGTGCACGTTCAATTATGACGCGCTGAAAGTCTTCAATGATGACAAGCAGATGCGCTCCGACTGGTTGATCCCGCTCTGCACGGGCGGAGAGCGCCTGAAGGATGAAGACGGCAAGAAGGCTCACCCGACGCAGAAGCCGGAATCCCTGCTGCAGCGCGTCCTGCTGGCCACGACCAATCCGGGCGACACGGTGCTGGACCCGTTCTCCGGTACTGGCACGACAGCCGCCGCCGCAAAACGCCTCGGTCGCAATTTCATCGGCATTGAGCGTGATGAAGCCTATGTCCGCCTCTCCCGCGCCCGCCTGAAGGCCATCGAGCCGATCGAAGGCGCTGTGCTGGAAACCGAGAAGAGCAAGAAATCCCTGCCGCGTGTGCCGTTCGGTGCCCTGCTGGAAAGCGGCTGGCTTAAGCCCGGCGACCGCCTGTTCAGCCCGCAGCGTCGCTATCAGGCCCGCATCCGCGTCGATGGCTCGCTGACCACCGGCACAGTCTCCGGCTCGATCCACCGCCTCGGCGCACATGTGCAACAGGCCCCGGCCTGTAATGGCTGGACGTATTGGCACTTCGAAGATCCAAAGCGCAACCTCGCGCCGATTGATCTGCTGCGCCGCCGCTATCGTGAGGAAATGGGCCTCAACTAGCGCCCGGTCTCACACACAAATGCCAGGAACGGCGCGGGGTTCAGTCCTGCGCCGCTTCTTCTAGAGAAGCATAATAGGCCCGCCAGCACGCCTGGCCGGTCTTGTTATAGTCCAGCATCTTCTCCGCCATGCGCAGGAAGCCCGCCTGATCGCCCAGCTCCGGCGGCAGCAGCGGATCGAAATTGATCGCCCGGATCACCGGCTGACCGATCAGCAGCGTCTCCTGCGCTGCCGCCTCCACGCTCAAGCCCGGCAAACGCGCGAGGCTCTGCTCCATCGCCTCCACGGCGCGGGCATAGGACTCTGACAGATCCGCAGGCGACCATAACCGCGCCCAGTTCTGATCGCCCTGCATTGCAAGGCCGGAGGCGCGCATCAGAATGATCTCATTATCGGCACCAATCTCGGTAAGGTCCGCGCGATGGTCGTCCAGATCGCTCGCCAGATTGGCCGGGCGCACCCACAGCCCTTCATCTGTCTCCTGATAGCCTGACAGCGCCAGCGCCCGCGTCCGCGCCCTCAGTTGCTTGCGGTCGCTGCGTCCCAGATGCTGCACCAGCGCGACCAGCCAGTCGCCATTCCAGTCGACCATACGCCCCGCCACATGCTGCCATTGCTGCACACGGCGCGTCAGCGCGCGGGATTTCGGGCCCGGCGCATAGACCCCGCGCTCAGGACTCTCCAGCAGATTATCCTTCATCAGGCGTGTCACGGCCACACGCAGGGTTGCCGCCTCGATGCCGAACAGCGCCGCGGCATTGATCAGCTGCCCGATAGGATACTCGGCCGCCCCCGTGCTGCTCATCAGAGACAGCACCAGCGCGCGCGCAGACACATCTTCAGGCTTCATAGGCTCAAAATAATACACTAATTGACTCATACTGATATTTTATGTAATAAACCATTAAATCACATAATTGGAGGGAAGGGCATGTCCACGACAATGAAACTGTCAGAGGCAGTCACCAAGGAAGAACTTCGCGAGCTGCGCAAGAAGTCAGACCTTCGCGCGCTCGCCACGCTTTCCTGGAATTGGGGCCTCATCATCGGCGCCTTCGCCATCGCGATCATCTGGCCGAACCCGCTGACCATTCTGGCAGGCATCATCATTCTGGGCGGGCGCCAGCTTGGCCTCGGCATCATCAATCATGACTGCGCGCACCATGCTTTCTTCAAAAGCCCGAAAGTCGACGAATTCGTCGGCCATTATCTGGCGGGCGCCCCGATGAACATCTCCCTGCCCGCTTACCGCGCCTATCATCTGAAGCACCACAAATATGCCGGCACGCCAGATGATCCGGATATCATCTTTGTGAAGAATTATCCCGTCTCAAAGGACAGTCTGCGCCGCAAATTCATCCGTGACTTTACCGGCCAGACCGGATTTCGCGATACCTTGCGCAAGATCCGCAATTTCCGCCTGTCGCGGAACTGGCCATGGCTGACCTTCCACCTCCTGCTGCTCGGCACACTGACGGCTGCTGGGGCTCCATGGGCTTACCTGATGTGGTGGGCGGCAGAGCTGTTCGTCTATCCGGCCATCGTCCGCCTTCGCCAGATCGGCGAGCACGGCACGGCAGCAGACCGCAGCCAGCTTGACCCGCGCCTGAACACCGGCACAACGGTCGCGCCCTTCTGGCAGCGCGTCCTGATCGCCCCGAACGATGTGAACTACCATCTGGAACATCACATGTTCGCCTCGATCCCGCCCTACCGGCTGAAACGCCTGCACCAGCTGCTCTCATCGCGCGGCTACTATGATGGCTATCAGTGCATTTCGCGTGGCTATGGACAGGTGCTCAGCCGCGCTGTGCGCCGTGATGAGCCTGGCATGGTTCCGGCGGAGTAAGAGGCTTACTCCATCGCCGCCCAGAATGGCCCGGCCGGCAAGCCATTGCCATCAAATAGATTGCAAAGCGGCGAGTCGCCCTGACAGTAACGTACCTCTGTCACCGGCTCGCCCTCTGCCTCGATCACCGCCGCGTCGCCCTCAAGGAATGCATTGGCAAAACGGCACATGCCGTCTTCCATGCAGACTTCAAAGCCGAAGGCCGTCCCGGAACTGATGGTCTGCAGCCCCTCTTCCACGCCCTCAAACGTCACGCGGATCACATCGCCATCCCGTGTGGCAGATGCCACTTCAGGGCCAGATGGCCCCGTCACAGCCTCACCATAGATCAGATCATTCGCCAGCCGCACGGCGCGCTCTGCCACGGCCAGCTTGTTGGTCGGGTGAATGTCTACAGCATCGCCCAGATCAATCGTCACGACCAGGCCAGCCTTGTCATCGGCCTCGGTCGCGCGGCGCATGGATTCCCGGATCACGCCCCAGCCCGGCTCGCCAGCTTTGACCGGCAGCGCGCCAAAGCGCGGCAACTGCACCACCATTACCGGCAGGTCCGCCCCGAATTTCTGCCGCCAGTCTTTCATCAGCAGGCCGAGCAGTCCTTCATAGGCTTCGCCCTCTCCGGCATTGGACTCGCCCTGATACCACACTGCCCCTTTCAGACGGATGCCCGCCAGCGGCGCAATCATGGCATTGTGCGTCATCGTATAGCCCTTGATCGTGAACCAGGGCGCGGGCGGCGGCACCTTTACGCTCGACGGCACCTTCTGGTAAGACCAACCCTGCGCGAGGGAAACCGCAGAGCCATCAGCCAGCTCCACCTTCATTGCCTCGTCCGGGCCGCTCATGCCGCCGCTTGCCCAGTCATTATGTACGTTCACCAACAAGGTGTTCTTGCCGGGCCTCAGAAGTTTGGCAGGCACCTCATAGTCGCGATTACCACCCCAGCTGAAAGTCGAGCCAATCGGCGTACCGTTCAGCCAGGTGAAATCCGTGTCATCCATCGCGCCCAGATGCACCGTCGCATCCTGTTTTGCCTGGTCGCGTGTCAGCGTGAAGCTTACCTTGTGCCACACCATGCCATAATGATGCTCCAGCTCCGGGTCGCCCCAGGCCTGCCAGTCAGACATTGAACCGGGTACGGACTTCCAAATGCCTGCCGCATCATCTTCCCAGGGTTTTGCACCCTGATTGGCCGGATCAGCCAACCAGGCGGTCTGCCACATTTCGGCATAGGCCTTCATCCCGGCCAGCGGGTCATCGCGATAGGTTTCCAGCAGGTCCAGCTGCGCCGCATATTGCGGCTGCGCACGCATCAGATTGCCGTCAATCCAGGGCTCGATGCGGGAACCACCCCAGCTGGAATTGATCAGGCCGACCGGCACATCATGCGCCTTCATCAAATCGCGGCCGGTAAAATAGCACAGCGCTGAGAAGTCTTTGGCAGAGTCCGGTGAAGAAACCGCCCAGGCATCGCCCTCCGGCAAGTCCCGTTCCGGCGTCAGGGACAATACTTTGGACACCTGCAACAGGCGCAGACGGTCATGGCTCGCCGCCTCCACCTCGCGCTCGCCATAGTTCACACGCGACAGCGGATATTCCATATTGGACTGGCCGGAACACAGGAACACATCACCCGCCAGCACATCACCCGCAGAATCGACCACCGCGTCATTCTGCTCAAGCGTGATCGTGTGCGCGCTGCCACCTGCCAGTGCCGGGAACTCCGCCCACCAGCGTCCATCGCGCCCGGCCGTCACCTGCTTGGCGGCATCGTCCAGCTTCACCATCAGCATATCGCCCGGCTCGGCCTCGCCAAAAATCGTCACCGGTGCATCGCGCTGGATCACCATATGATCCCCGAACACATCGGCCAGCTTCGGCGCCTCTGCCAGCGCGCCGCCCGCCAACAGCAAAGCCGCTGCAGTCGTGAAACTCCATTTGCCAAATGCCATCTGAAACTCCGCCCTTTTTTGATTTTGGGCAAAGGTTCAACAGCCCGGACAGAAAGTCCAGTGTTAGCGGTAACTAAATTTGCTTACCCCACCATCATCCAGACCGCCACGCCAGCGAGGATCAGACCGAAAACACGGTTCATCAGGCGCGCGTGACGCTCATCTGCAAACTGCCTGGCAATGCGGTCTCCAATCATGGTCCAGACTGTAAACGCGACAAAATTATTGAGGGTGAAGACTGTCGTGATCCACAAGACCTTAAGAAGATGAGACTGATCCCCGCCCGTCAGGAATTGGCTGAATATTAAGGCGATGATCACATAGGCTTTCGGATTGAGGACCAAGAGCAATGCTCCGCTCCAGAAGCCGGCAGGCCGGGCTTCATCAGCGTCCTCCAAGGCCCCCGCATTGAACAGCTTCCAGGCCAGGTACAGGACATAGACAGATCCTGCCCACCGGATCACCAGAAAAATGCCCGGCAAACGCTCCAGCGTCGCCGCGAAGCCAAAACCAATCGCGAGGGTCATGATCCATGTCGCGATATGGTATCCTGCGCTCGCCAACAGGGTCGCGCGCACACCAAAGCGCGCACCATTGGCCGCAAAGAACATGTTTCCAGGTCCAGGACTGTAGGCCAGCGGAAACAGGAAGATCAGCAGTGCAATCATGGGAATACCTCTCAGATCCGATCTGGAGGTCCTGCCTGCCCGGGTCGCGTCAAACGACCCGTTTCTTGCGGTCTTGCGGATTTATCTTCCAGCGACTGCCAGTTTGAACGCCTTGGCGAAGACGCTGGGCAGGCCTTCCACGGCGTCCAGCTTCACCCATTGGCCGTCTGCCTTGGGCCGCCGGGCCAGATCCACGCGCATCACCTTGAAGCGCAGCGCGAAATGCGTGAACACGTGGCGCACCTCGCCCACTTCTTCCCAGTCGGCTTTTGCAGGCGGCGGCGTCTCCGGGAAGTCGCCCTCCACCCAGTCACCCGTCGGCAGCGCCAGCATCCCGCCCAGCAGCCCCTTGTCCGGCCGCCGCACCAGCAGCACCTCTCCCTTCGACTGCAGCACATAGGCAATGCCATGGCGCACCGGTTTCTCCGCCTTGGCCGGCTTGATCGGATACCGCTCCGGATTGCCCTCGGCCCGCGCGGCGCAGAGCTCAGACAGCGGACAGATCAGGCAGTTCGGCTTTGTCGGCGTGCATACGGTCGCGCCCAGATCCATCAGCGCCTCGGCAAACTCGCCCGGACGCTCCTCCGGCACCAGCTCTCTCACGCACTCGGCGATCACCTTCTTCTCGGCTGCCCAGTCCCCTTTCAGCGCCAGCAGCCGCGCGAACACACGGTCGACATTGCCATCCACGGCCGCAGCCACCTGATCGAACGCGATCGCCGCGATCGCCCCCGCCGTGTACGGCCCGATCCCCGGCAGCTTGCGCAGCTCTGCCTCTGTCTCCGGAAAGCCGCCGCGCGCCGCCACCTCCCGCGCGCACTTCAACAAGTTGCGCGCCCTCGCATAATAGCCAAGCCCCGCCCAGGCGCTCATCACCTCTTCATCCTTCGCCGCCGCCAGCGCTTCAACTGTCGGCCAGCGCTCAGTGAATTTGAAGAAATACGGCGTGCCGTGCGGAATGGTCGTCTGCTGCATCATGATCTCGCACAGCCAGACGCGGTAGGGGTCCGGGCGCTCTCCCACGGCGCGGTCCGCCGGGCCGATCCGCCAGGGAAGTTCGCGTGCATGACGCTCATACCAGGTGAGCAACCTGTCAGGCAGGCTGTTCAAATCTGCGTGCTTTGATCGGCCCATGACTTTCCCTCGCCTGCAAGCCGTGCAATCTCGTTGGAATGGTCACGAGATCAAGTCTTGATCCCATAGAGGAAGCCCGCGCCCGGGTCCGCTTGCGTTACATGCGGGCCCGCCGCGCGCATCAGGGCATGAACCAGATCGGCCTCGCAGCAGAGCGGATCGGCCGCAAGTCCGGCGCCAAGAAGCTGCCACCCATCCAGGTGCTGCGCCAGCGCTGGCGGGAAATTGCCGGCGAACAGCTCTACAAATATTGCCGCCCGGAACGCCTCAGCGGCGGCAAGGCCGGCCGCGTGCTGACCCTGAAAGTCCTGCCCCAAGCCGCGCCGATGGTGCAGCACCAGTCCGAAACCCTGCGCCAGCGCGTTTCTGTCTCCGCCGGGGGAGACATCACCGCGATCAAGATCGTGCAGGGCGCGCTTCAGTCCAGCGATGTCAAACCGCTGCGCCGCAAGACGCGCCCGTTGACCCCGAAAGAACGCCAGGAGCTGGAGGCCAGCGCCGCGCGTATTCAGGACGAAAAGCTGCGCGCGGCAATTGTTGCGCTCGGCACCGCCATGTTAACCGCTGAAGATGATGAACCAGAGGCCACTCCGCCGACCAAACGCGGCGGCGAGCTGCCTTTCTGAGATACCGCGCAGAGGACCCATGCCCATGCTGAAATCCATAGTCACAGCTACTGCAGCCATCTGCCTGACTGCCGCTCCGGCCCTCGCCGAAGACTACAGTATCGGCCACAGCAAAGGCGCCGAGGATGCCCCGGTCACCATCATCGAATATGGCTCGCTTACCTGCGGCGGGTGCAAATACTTCCACGACAAGGTCCAGCCGACCATTGAAGAAGACTATGTCGAGACCGGCAAGGTGCGCTTCATCTTCCGCGAAGTGCTGCGCAATGATCTCGACGTCGCCCTCGTCGCGCTCGCCCGCTGCGCACCGGACGACAAATTCTTCGAGATCACCGACACGATCTTTGAGAACCAGTCCGACATCCTGTCCGCCGCCAGCCAGGGCAAGGCGATGGAAAAATTCGTCGAGATCGGCACACCCTACGGCATCGACAGCGAGGATGCCTTCAATGACTGCTACAGGGACATGAACATCCGGCTCGACATCATCGAGGTGGAAAAAAGCGCTGACGCCTATGAGCTTCACGGCACGCCCACCCTCATCGTCAATGGCGAGGAGAAATATGTGGATGATGACTTCCGCTCCGGCGAAACCTTCGCCGCATGGCTCGACAAACAGATGCCCGAGGCCTCAGATACGCCTGAGGAACAGGCACAATAGTTAACAGAACACGGGGTTGCAGTTAACGAATTGGCAACCAAACCGACTCAATTCTTAACGCGAAGGTTATGATCATGAACTTCTTCTCTCGACGCACTGCCATTGTTGCCATGTCGGCGCTTGCGCTGGCCGCATGTGGCAATGATGCCAAGAGCACGCCCCCCGCAGGCAATGGCGGTGGCAAGCCCGTAAACACTGAGCTGGGACACCTTAAAGGCTCTCCCGACGCGCCGGTCACACTGATCGAATATGCCTCGCCCACCTGCCCGGCCTGTAAATACTGGCATGACAGCATCCTGCCTGTCGTCGAAGAGGAATACATCGCCACCGGCAAGGTAAAGCTGATCTACCGCGAATTCCCGCTGCACCAGCCTGATGTGCCGGCCTATCTGGTCGCCATGTGCGCTGGCGAAGACAAGTATTTCGATGTTCTGGACGAGCTGTTCGAGTACCAGTCCGGCATCTTGGACGCGGCCCGCAACGGCGTTCTGAAGGCGGCCCTGCAGACCATCGGCCAGCGTCACGGCATTGAGACCGAAGAGCAGTTCGATGCCTGCATGAATGATTCCAGCCTGCGCACGCAGATGGCAGACGTCTATGCCACCGCCGAGAAATACAATGTCACAGGCACGCCGACCTTTGTGATCGACGGCAAGGTACAGCAATTCGAGCGGATGAATTCCGCAGACCGCGTCAAGGCGAGCCTGAATGAAGCGCTTGCAGCCAAGGGCGTTGATGCACCTGCCGCTGCGGAACCGGCAGAATCAGGCGATACAGACACGACCGATAGCGAATAGACGGGAAAGGAGCCGGAATGCAGATAACTGAACTCCGTATTGCTGGCTTCAAGTCATTCGTTGACCCGCAGAATTTTCCCGTTGAGCCCGGGCTGACAGGTATTGTCGGCCCGAATGGCTGCGGTAAGTCCAACCTTCTCGAAGCGCTGCGCTGGGCCATGGGCGCCAGCTCTGCCCGCGCCATGCGCGGCGGAGAGATGGATGACCTGATCTTCTCCGGGGCGGACGGTCGTCCGGCCCGCGAGACGGCAGAGGTCACGCTGGTGCTGGACAATTCCAAGCGCACCGCGCCGCCGGAATTCAATTCTGCCGACACGCTGGAAATCATCCGCCGCCTGAAGCGCGGTGCAGGCTCTACCTACAAGCTGAACGGACGAACCGTGCGCGGCAAGGATGTGCAGCTGCTGTTCGCCGATGCCTCGACTGGCGCGAACTCTCCGGCCCTCGTCCGTCAGGGACAGATCTCGGAACTGATCGGGTCCAAGCCGCAAAACCGCCGCCGCATCCTGGAAGAGGCCGCCGGCATTTCGGGCCTCAACACACGCCGCCATGAAGCAGAGCTGAAACTGAACGGCGCCGAGACCAATCTCGAACGCCTGACGGAAGTCTCCGCCGAGGTGGAGCGCCAGCTCGCCAGCCTGAAACGTCAGGCCAGCAAGGCTCGCAAATACAAGCGCCTGTCGGAAGAGATCCACGCCCTCGACGCGCTGATTGCGCATCTGCGCTGGCACGAGGCCAAGCTCGCCTGCGAAACGGCCCGCGAGAATCTCGAACAGGCCCGCCGTGCCGTCGAAGAGAAAACCCGCGAAGACGCCATGCGCGAGCGCGAGCGGATCGAGGCCAGCGAGGGCCTGAACCCGCTGCGCGAAGCCGAAAGCGTTGCCGCCGCCAAACTGGGCCAGGCCCGCATCGCCCTCGCCAAGTTGGAAACCGAGCGCAAGGTCGCCGCCGAGACGTTCGAGCGTCTGGACTCTGAGGCCACGCGCCTGATGGAAGACATTGAGCGTGAACAGGCAACCAGGCTGGAAGCCGAAGACGCGCTCGCCCACGCAAAATTCGAACTCTCCTCTCTGCCGGTGCTGGATGAAGCCCGCAATGAAGAGATTGAGGCTGAGACGCGCACAGCACTTGAAAATGCCCGCACACGTCTGGCCGCTGCCGAAAAGACCGCCGACGAAGTGCAGGAGCGCCTCTCCGAAGTCCGCGCCCAGCGCCGGGCCTCCGAAGAAAACGCCGCCGCGCAGAACCGCCGCAAATCGCAGCTGACCGCTGAGATAGAGCGCCTGCGGCGTGAAATGTCCGGTCTCGAAGATGCCGTCACGCTGGTCCGCCGCCTGAAAGAGGCAAAGGATGCGCAGGACCAGGCCGAAACAGCTTTGCACGATGCCGAACAGGCGGTGGAAACCGCGGAAGCCGATCTGGTCGCGGCCCGCGAGGCGGAAACCTCTGCCCAGGCCCCGCGCGATGCCGCCCAGCAGGAGCTGCGCGCGCTGGAAGCAGAGATTGCCGGCCTCCACAAATTGCTGCGCAAGGCCGAAGGCCCGACAGCGCCGCCGGTCGTCGAACGCATCCGCACCAAGGATGGCTACGAGAAAGCCGTTGCCGCTGCGCTCGGCGATGACATCGAAGCGCCGACTGACCGCAACGCGGCCATGTTCTGGGGCGGCGCGTCGCTGGCCAACCAGTCCCTGCCAATGGGCGCAACGCCGCTGACGGACGTCACCGAAGCCCCCGGCGAACTCGCTGCACGGCTCTCACAGTGTGGTGTGGTAGGCGAGGCTGACGGCGAGCGCCTGATGGCGGAGCTGAAGCCCGGCCAGCGGCTTGTCTCGGTCGAAGGCCATCTCTGGCGCTGGGACGGGTTTACCCGCACGCCCGATGCGCCTGTCAGCGCTGCGGCTCGCCTTGAACAGCAGGCTCGCCTTGAGGCCGCCGAGGCGGAACTCATCCCGCTGCAACAGGCTTTCGAGGCCCGCGAGGCAGAACTAACCACAGCGCGGGAGCGTCGCGAGACAACCGAGCGCACCCTGAAAGACCGCCGCCAGGCTATTGCCCCGGCCCAACGCGCCCTTAGCGATGCCCGCAACAAGGTCTCCCAGGAGGCGCAGGCCTCCGAACGCGCTGCCATGAAGCGCGACACCAGCGGCGAAGCCCTGACCCGCGCCGAGGCAGACCTCGCCATCGTCAATGAGACGCTGGCCATGATCTCTCCCGAAGGGCCGGCCGAGGACGAAGCCGCCCTTCAGACCCGCCTTGCCGATGCCCGCACCATGGTCGCAGAGGCCCGCGCCGAAGAGATCGAAGCCCGCGGCCGCCTGACAGACATTACCCGTGGCCGCGAACAGGCCGCCGCCCGCCGCGAAGGGCTGGAGCGGGACATCAAGACATGGACGGCCCGCATCACCTCCGCCGAGGAACGGCTCGCCCGCCTGATCGAACGCCGCAAGACTGCGGCTTCTGAAGCGCTCGCCGCCAAGGCCCGCCCGGAAGAGCTGGCAGGCCAGATCGACAGCCACCGTAATCAAGTCGAATCACTTGAGACAGAGCGCAAGCAGGTCGCTGACCGTCTGGCCGAGAAGGAAGCCGCGATTCGCGAGGCCGAGCAGGCCGCCCGCCAGGCTGCCAATGCCGCCTCCGAAGCGCGCGAGAATCTTGCTGGCTGGAAAGTGAAGCTCGAAAACGCCGAAAGCCGCCTCGAAGAATCGGTCGAGATCGCCCGCAACAATTTCCAGCGCACGCCGGAAGGCCTGCTGGCAATTGCTGAAGCCGGCCTCGACGAAGAAACGATGGGCGACTTCACGCCCCGCGATGCCGAACGCCGCGCGGAAGACCTGCGCCGCGACCGCGACCAGCTGGGCGGCGTCAACATGAATGCCGAGGAAGAAGCGGCAGAGCTGGAAGAACGCCTCGGCTCACAGGTCACCGAGAAGGAAGACCTGGTGGCTGCCATCGCCAAGCTGCGCCAGGGCGTAGAGGCCCTGAATGCCGAAGGCCGCGAGCGTCTGCTGAAGGCCTTCGAGACGGTCAACGAGCACTTCAAGGCGTTGTTCACCGCCCTGTTCCGCGGGGGTCAGGCAGAGCTGCGCCTCGTCGATGCGGAAGATCCGCTGCAGGCCGGCCTCGAAATCTTCGCCCAGCCGCCCGGCAAGAAGCTCGGCACGCTGAACCTGATGTCCGGCGGCGAGCAGGCCCTGACGGCGGCGGCGCTGATCTTCGCCGTCTTCCTCTCCCGCCCGGCGCCGATCTGCGTGCTGGACGAGGTCGACGCCCCCCTCGATGACGCAAACGTGGACCGGTTCTGCAACATGCTGAACGAAATGCGCCAGCGCACCGACACACGCTTTGTCATCATCACCCACAACCCGGTGACGATGAGCCGGATGGACCGCCTTTTCGGCGTAACCATGCGCGAAAAGGGCGTCTCCAAGCTCGTTTCCGTGGACCTTCAGGCCGCTGAAGAGCTCGTTGCGGCGGAGTAACGCACACTCCGGGGATAGAAATCCATAATTTTCAAAGATGTAGCAAACTGCAATCGCGGTTGACTTGGCGGGCCCGTATACATAGTTTGCGCCGAAATCCGGGGGGCACCCCATCGGAAGGGATTCGCGTGCGCGGAGCTATGGCAGACAATGTCCAGTAATGGTCCAGACGACCTGGGGGAGCGTATCGCCCAGGCGCAGGCGGCCAGAGCGGCCAAGGAAGCAGCCAAGCGCAAGCTGGAACCTGACGAGGGGAGTCTCTCAGCCGGGGCCTACGCCCTGCGATATGGCGCGGAATTCGTCGCCTGCATCTTTGTCGGGGGTCTGTTAGGCTACTGGATTGATGCGTTCGCAGGGACAAAGCCCTGGGGCCTGTTGATTATGGGGGTCTTTGGCTTCGCAGCAGGTATTCGGGCGATGATGCGCGCCTATCGGGAACTGAATGCCCGGGCGCAGGAAACTTCACAGGGGTCTGAGACCTCAACAAACGGGACCGGGAACGAATGAACTTCGCTCTTACACAAACCGCGATTGATCCGATCCACCAGTTCCAGGTCAGCAAATGGCTGGACCTGAACATTGGCGGCATCGACATTTCCTTCACCAACGCGTCGGGCTTCATGCTGCTGGGCGTTGTGCTTTGCATCGCCTTCTTCGGTTACGCCGCGTCCAAGCGTGCGCTCGTGCCGGGCCGCACACAGTCCATGGCTGAAATCGGCTATGGCTTTGTTGCAGACATGGTGCGCTCCACCGCTGGTGAGGAAGGCCTGCGCTTCTTCCCGTTTGTGTTCACCCTCTTCTTCTTCGTCTTCTTCGCCAACATGATCGGCATGGTACCTTATGCCTTCACGACGACTAGCCACCTGGTCGTCACCGGCGCCCTTTCCATTCTGGTGATCTCCATCGTCATCGGGTTCGGTATCTGGAAGAATGGCCTGAAATTCTTCAAACTGTTCGCCCCGTCGGGCGCACCGTTCCTGATCTACTTCATCCTCGTTCCGATTGAGGTGATTTCCTTCCTGGCCCGCCCGGTTACCCTGGCGCTGCGTCTGTTCGCCAACATGCTGGCCGGACACATCATGCTGAAACTCTTTGCAACTTTTGCCGCCCAGCTGATCGGCGCTGCCATCTCCGGCACGGTGCTGCTCGGTGTGGTCGGCCTGCTGGCCTTCGGCATGGGCGTCGCGCTCAACGCGCTGGAGCTGCTGGTGGCCGGTCTGCAAGCCTATGTGTTCGCAATTCTGACCTGCGTTTATCTCAACGACGCACTTCACCCGTCACACTAGGGAAACTTTCGCCAGTGCGGCCATAGGGGCCGCACTAAAACCTTGACGTAGCCCGGCGAACACGCTTCACGGGCGGCAAATTAGAAACCTTTTGCATTCCAAACAGGAGACAACCATGGAAGGCGATATCGCTCTCGGCCTTAAATATGTAGGCGCAGGCCTCGCAACGCTCGGCATGATCGGTGCCGCTATCGGTGTGGGCAACATCTTCAGCTCGTTCCTCGACGCTGCCATGCGCAACCCGTCCGCTGCTCCGCAGCAGACCGGTAACCTCTTCATCGGTATGGCCCTCGCAGAAGCCCTCGGCATTCTGTCCTTCCTGGTCGCCGTGCTGATCCTGTTCGTGGTCTAACACCACAACCGGACTCTTCTCTGGCCGGGCCCGTGCACACCGCACATCAGGCCCGGTCAAAACGGACTGTATGACTGAGGATAGACAATGCTGATCGCATTACTGGCACAAGAGGCCGCTCATGGGGCCGAGCATATGCCGGACGACGCACCGCCGCCGTTCCCGCCGTTCGAACCCTGGCACATGCCGGGTCAGCTGTTCTGGCTGGCCATCCTCTTTGCGGTTCTCTATTTCGCCCTGTCGCGTTTCATCCTGCCGAAGATGTCGGATACGATCGAAAAACGGTCTGACCGCATCGCCTCGGATCTCGATCAGGCTGCTGCCCTGAACGAGCAGGCGACCGAAGCCCAGCAGGCCCTTGAGCTGCGCATTGCGCAGGCCAAGGCAAAGGCCCGTGAAACGGCAGCCAAAGCCAAGCAAAAGATCGATGACGAAGTGAGCGCACAAACCGCCCGCGTCGATGCAGAAATCGAGAAAAAGCTGGAAACTGCTGAATCCCGCATCACAGAGATGCGCGCCAAGGCCATGCAGAATGTCGAACAGATCGCAATTGATACGGCAGATGCCATGACGGCCCGTTTTGGCCTGAAAGCCTCTCCGGCCGATCTGAAAAAAGCCGTTTCGGCGTCGCTGAAGTAGGAGACAGACAGATGAACTTTCGTGTTGTCCCTGCCCTCGCTCTCACCACACTGGTGGCTGCGCCGGCATTTGCCGCATCCAGCAGCCATGGCGGCGGCGGCTTCATCGGCGGTCTGATGTATTCGCTGAATGATCCGGTTACCCACACGGCCTTCCTGGCCTTTGCGGTGTTCCTGATCATTGCCTGGCGCATGGGCGCCCTCAAGGCCATCACCAGCGGCCTGGACAAGCGCGCGGATGACATCCGTAACGAGCTGGAAGAAGCTCGCAATCTGCGTGAGCAGGCTGCTGAAGCCCTTGCCCTGGCCGAGCGCCGCCAGCAGGACGCTGACAAGGAAGCAGAAGCCATGATCGCCCAGGCGAAAGAAGACGCCAAGCGCATCATGGAAGAAGCCCGCAAGGAACTGGCAGACCGCCTGACGCGCCGCGAAGCGCTGGCAGAGGCCCGCATCGCGCGCGCTGAAGCCGAGGCCACCGACGAAGTGCGCCGCGCCGCTGCGGATGCCGCGACACAGGCTGCCAAGCGCCTTCTTGCGGAAGATACGGCTGTTGATCAGTTCGAAGCTGCAGCTCGCGAAATCGAGACGGCTCTGGCCAATTAAGGCCCTGGCATCAGGGGACTGGCAAGCGCTTCTCCCCCGCTCAAACATTTGAAAGCCCCTGATCTGCCTCCGGATCAGGGGCTTTTGCTTTTCTGAATTCGTAGGATA